>CAVQCT010000003.1:0-307012 GCA_963711085.1 uncultured candidate division Zixibacteria bacterium
ATTGTACGAAGACTGCCATCTTGCCAATCTTCTGGCCATACCCCGGAGCATCCACAACGTAGATATAAATCCCCGAAGCGACCGGTAAGCCGCGTTCCGTTAACAGATCCCAGGACGCAATGTTCGTCGAAGCATCGTCCTTGCGAACCGTCCTGATAAGTTCACCAGCAAGGTTATAGACGGTGATCGTACACTTCTCAGGCAAGTTGGTCCACTTGAGGACATAGCTTCCCTGCGACGGATCGTATGGACCGTTCAAATAGAACGGATTCGGTACCGCCATGATTGCATCCAGATCCTTCTGGGTGTGGGTCATCGTCGGTTTCGGTGCGACGAAGGTGAAGGTATCGGCCGCGAGATTCAAATTCGGCGGTATCAAGCCAAGGGCACACTCTTCCGCCAACGGCGCGCGTCCACTGCGCGGATACAGCCAGAGCATCCAAGCTGCGTCCCAAATGCCGTTACCATCGTCGTAGCCCCAGAAATTGATCGCTCCACCCGTTCCGTCACCATAATAGGTGCCGGACGCATCGTAATCACTCGTCGTAATCCAGGTGTAATTATACCGCTGGTCACCGTCGTTCGGCAGCAGCGGATCGGCCGGATCGGCCTGATTATTCAGATCCCATTGATCATTGCCGTCACGATCGCGCATCACCACGTTCACCTGACGCGGATTTTCCGGATCGGTGACATCCCAGGCCGTGAATGGGACTGAGAAGAACCCTTCGTATGTCGTAGAATCGAACCCGGTATACATGAAGCATCCCTGGGTCTGCGAGGTATCATCGACGACATAGGGCTCGCCGATGTCGTACGAACCGTTGCCATTGAGATCAGTGTACGATTCCATGGGTCTCCAGCGAATCTCCACCGGCGGTGTTTGGCCAACACCGACCGATGTCTCTCCCCAGAAGTTCGGCTCCATAAAGACAGCACCAAACAGCAGTTCACCGCCATTCGCCGGATCCCCGGAGAACCACCGGTTATTGCCTGTATAGGCAGGATCCGCCGCCTGCACCACGGCCGAAATATTCGGCGGATCTGCAGCTGTGTACGTGTAGGCCTTACCGGCGAGCGGCGGACCTATCACCTTAATGAGCATGCCGTCGAATACCGCGTAGCTGTCATCACCACTTTGATTCTCCTGATTCATCAGGAGGGTATCACCGGTAGTGAGATTCATCAGATTCCAGACTACGCCGAGGGACGGATCCTCTACAAATGTCACCTGATAGGTGTCTCCGGTCAGATTCACCGGATCGAGCACGATCGGGTAGACGGCACCGTCGGACGGACCGACATGCGTCACGCTGACCGTGTCATGCGCCGCTAACTGTGGGTGTACACCCGCCAGCGGGGCCTGAGGGACGACTGTAACCGGGGTCTGGCTCTCGAGGAACCGGTCGCCGTTCGGTACGGTTGCTCCCGTGCTGTCGACATAGGCGAACGAAAATGCCGTTACTCTGAAATAGTAGGTCTGATCTGCGAAAATATCCTGACCGGTAATGGCATTCTTGGTAATGGAATAGCTATACTGTATGCCGTTGTTGGAGAGAATTCTCTTCACCACCGGCAGGATGAGACTCGTGCCGGAAAGCGGCAGACTGTCGATGAGGGCATCGCCGTTGGCATTAATGACGTCGAAGGTCTTCATCAGTGTCCAGGGACCGGAAGAGGACGTGCCCTGCCAGACAGAATACCCTTCGAACGGGAATGCGCCCGGATCGACTTCGGAAGTATCGTTCCAGGTCAGGATAACTTCTTTTGGTCCGCGACCGATCTTCACGATCGGTTTGGCCGGCGGTTTCGGCGGGTTGAATCCGTTCTCATAAAGTCTCTGTGCGAACGCATCCAGATCCTTCATGGTCGTGATCGAACTGAGCCGGTCGCTGCCCTGACCGATAACCAGAGCGGCCAGGATTTCCAGCGAGTCACCGGGACGGAACGTAATCGGTCCGGTGCTTTGCATCATACGGCGGTCGGCCGGAGCGATATCAAGATCGCCGTTTCCGGCAACTGGATCGCCGCTCACCTGGAACAGCAGGGTATCGCCGTTGTACACGTACGGCGTGCCGTCCCGATTGAGACCACGCATGTAATTGTAGGTCTCTCCGAAGTTGTCGGGGTCGGTACCATTGATGTACTTGTTAAACGAAGTCATGTTCGTGTTGGTATAGCCGGGATACACCTGGCCCCACATGCGGCCGGTGTCGGCCATATTACCGGTCTCAACCAGCGGGCCCTGGAAGAAGTCAAAGGCCAGACAGGGAGGGGTCGCCCCGTAGTACTGGTCGCTGTTGTTGGAGTTATAAATGTACCCAATACCGAGGGTCGTGTCGCACCCAACCAGGTCGTCGGTGTTACCTCCCAGATCCGGATCAGACCAGATCGAGAAGTACGTGTTGGTAAGCGTATTAGCGCCTCTATTATAGATGCGATATCTCAACACAACGATATTTCCCAAAGAGCCTTCGCGGTCGAACGCGAAAGTCGAATGCCTGACTTCAAGACCCAGGGGGAGGGTGCTTCCCGACGGGTGATTATGAGCGGCGGTGTCGGCATCATTGAAGACCGACCAGAGCATCTGGTCGCCGAACATATCCGGCACCGGGTACCCTTCGCCATCGAGAACGACATTACCCAATGAATCATGCTGAACGGGCGCGCCCTGGTCGACCGGCCAGTTCCGGTAATCTTCATTGGTGTTGCCGGCCAGGCTGTCAGCGTACAGCTTGTACACCTTGTATTCCGGCTGGTCGGGCTCGGCTCCTCCTTCGGGAGTCATCGGTCCCGGCACCCATTCGTCACTGTACTCAGCGATACAAATGCGGGTCTCCCCGGTTGCCGAATCGACCGCGCCAACCCACAAACCAGCAGCATACAGCGGGGTGTGCAGAGCAGCATCCTTGTCGTTCGAACGTATGGAAACCGTATCGCTGAACGGGAACCATGTTCCGTAATCGTAACCGAATATGCCTGACAGATCGCGTCCGAAGTTACCATGATTCGTTACGAACATCATGATTCGGTTGACGCTGATTATCTGCGTATTATCGATCTGCAGTGCTTGGTGAGCGCCGGTTACTCCCTTCGGCGGCGCCGCCGACAGCGGAAGTGCAAGCACCACCAGGCACAGCAGCAAACAACTCAACAGTTTTATTTTCATTGTTTCCTTCCTCATGTTTTAGAACGACGCCCTTACGCCGAATAGGATCATCCGCGGATTCGAGTAGTTGAGCGGATTGTTCTGTCCCAGCTCATAGCGATGCTCAAACTCATACCCGCGAGTGTTGCCGGTCGTTGGATCGATCGCGGGATCGCTCGCACGAACCTGACCTTCGGGAGTGTCGAGATAACCGGAAGTATACGCTTTACCGGTTCCTTCATAAACCGCTGAGACATTTTTCGTGTCGAGCAGGTTCCTGATCCAGAAGTAGGGGACAATGTTGTAATTGCCGACTTTAAACGTCTTCTCAATCTTCATGTCGACCGAGGAAGTCCAGGGCATATTGGCCGAGTTGATAGAGCCCCTGGGGATCTGGCTAACCGAGGCATTAGGGCTGACGCCGTCATAGATTTGCATCGGCGTATACGGCGTGCCGCTGGCCAACTGTGTCACAACACTAAGTCCGAAATTTTCCAGCGGGTGCATATCGCCGATAACGGGCCCCTGGCCCTTGCCGGTCCGATAGTCGAAGATACCGATGATGCTGTGCCGCTGATCGTAATCGAGCGGCGCTGTCATCTTCGGCGTTCCCTGGGAATTCTTCCAGGCAATGTTGTATTGCGACTGGGCATACGAACCGGTACCGTCGGCATAGCTCAGCGAATACTTCAGATTGATCGCAATGTTGCGGGTACGGCGGACGGTCAGGCTGAAATCGAAACCCTTGATCGTGCCGTAGTCCGAATTGCCAAAGACGTCATACGCCTTTGGAACGACATTGTTGATATGAATAATCTGAGTCAGATCTTCGACATCTTTATAATACGCAACGATATCGAACGCGGTGTTCTCACCAAGCTGGTGGGTCACGCCGAACTCGTACTGCGTGATCTTCTCAGGCTGAAGATTCGGACTCGGGAACGGATAAAAAGATCCCGCCGTCACCCGAGCCTCGAGGAAATCGTAGCCGGTGTACAGACGATCAAGATCGGGGCGCTGGTAGAACTTTCCGTAGTTGATGTGCATCTGGGTGATCTCACTGACCGGGAAAGAAATACCGATACGCGGCGATACTCTCGTGAACTTCTTACTGTCTTTCAGGTCGACAAGGTCCACGGTACCGTCGCCCGTTGTTCCAAACGGATGAAGCGAATCTTTGAGTACCAGGGCCTTGTAGTCGAAATAGTCAAATCTCAGACCAGCATTCAGAATCAGGCCACGCCAATCGAACCGGTCCTGAGCATAGAGGCCGAGGTTGATCGGGTGTTTCGTGCTGTTCTTGTAACCTTCGTTGTCCGACTCGTTGCCCAGGGAGTCATAGCCGTAACGGTTAACTCGCTCCGGAGCAAATCCCTGGGTCGCGTTGAGGTTCTCAAAATACCTCAGGGTGTGCCGCTGGAAGTCGAATCCCAACTTCAGAGTATTACTGGCGTTTACTTGCTCGTTGAAGTCACCCTTAAGTCCGATATACGCCGATTTACGCTTGAGGTAACCGGGATAGTACGAATCATAAAACGTGACGAAAGTATCCTCAGGCGAGCCCGGATCGATCAGCGGATTGAAATCGCTGGCATATACGTTTCTACCCTGACGGAACAGATTGTAGAAGTCGTATTCCGGATTGGCCAGAGGGCGCTCGTAGGCAGCCAGGTCCTTCATCAAAACGCCGTCACCACGGAAACGCTCGGTCACGAAATACGAACCGCTCAAGTTGTAGAACATCTTGCTGTTCAAGGTATGCGTGATCTTCGCATTCAATCCGAGATTCTTGTCGATATATCTCGGGGTGTGGGCGATTTCAGTCGAATACTGGGGGTTGAAATAAGACTCTCTGAACTCCTGCCAGTCATCCACCGAACCGTTGCCATTCACCGTAAGCTTCACATTGGGGGTAAGATTGTAGTCCAGCTTGCCCTGATATGACCAACCGCTGAGCGCGTTGTTCGGCAGGCTGTTGCCTGACAATCCATATTCCTTCAACACTTCCTCGCTCTTTGACGACGGTGAGCGGTCGCCGAGATAGCGACGTTCACCGGAGAAGAAGAAATATCCCTTATTGAGGCCGGGGATCGGACCGCCGACATCGCCGGAATAATAGTTCTGATCGAATGTGTTTTTGCTGCCACTGGCGAAATTATCCGTAACCGCTTCAGCTTCGGCATGGTACTGGTCGGTCCCTGAGTTGGTCGTCACATTGACGATACCCGAGGCGACATGGCCGTACTCAGCCGAAAACGCACCGGAAGTTACCGAAACTTCCTGAATCGCGTTGTTACTGATATTTGCAGTGGAAATACCGGTCAGCGGGTCCTGCTGTGAGAAGCCGTCGACATAGTAGGCGACTTCCGAAGGCCGGCCGCCGCGGAGGTTGATTTCCGGGCCGTTGGCCAGCGATTCACGGAATCCGCGCTGACGGGTGGAGACGTTTGAGTTCATCCGAACGACCGAGTTCTGGATGCCAACTACCTGGGCGAAGCCACGGGTCGGCAACGCCTGAAGCTCCTGCTTGCCGACGATGTTGACCGAGGTAGTCTTGTCTTTGATCACCAGGGGGGTCTCGGAAACCACTTTGATCGTGGTCCCGAGCTCCTGGACCTGCGAAGTCATCGTGTGACTTTCGTAGGTGGCCAGGTCGGCGTGGACCTCGACATTCGAGATTTCCAGTTTAGCGTAGCCGACGGCTGATAACACGATTGTGTACGTGCCGACGGGAACGTTAATAATTGAATACCGACCGTCCGGATCGGTGACCGCTCCCCAGTTCGTACCCTGCACTGCGATCGTGACGCCCACCAGGGGCTGTCCGTTGGCAGCATCGGTGATGGTACCGGTAATCTTACCGGTAACGGCACCAAAAACTGTCCCCGTGAGAAACAGAAGCAGGATACCAGGGATAAGTAACAGTTTCAGCTTCATGCTACAATTACTCCTTATATTTTAGCCTGACTGTTAGAAATTTGTTGGCGAGGCTGATAGAAGAGATGCGTTATCCAAACCTCAATAAAACCTCCTTAAACTTATGAATGTTAAACCCTTCACAAGGTTACCTATTTGTTAGAAAGTGGCCTTTTTACGAAAACATTGTCAACAAAAAAAACCCAATTACCGATTGACGAGTAAGTACTTGAGCGGGCGGATTAACCCGTTACTTGCAGACAGGGCATCATTCTCCATGCTGCGTAGTACTATTACTCTTTCGGAAGATTACCTCGTCCTGATTAGCGATCACACGCGAAGGAGGGCAGAAAAAAACAGGGGTAGTATGTGAGATTCCGGTTAATTGAATATGCAGATTGCGATGAAATGATACAAGCATTATCACATTCCGGCCGGTCGGGGCGCAGATCACGCGCCGTTTTCCCGCTTCCAGCAAGCGATTTCCGACCGCCGATGTTCTCATCCGGACCGTCCGGCCTTCATGGTCGACAAGTGATCGCACCGTCAGAAGTCGTTCGGAAGACATCGCACGGCATCAATTCGCATTCATTGCGCCGGTCGGATAAGCCATCTCCCGGGCAGGATTTTCACCTTTGCGCCCAGAATTTTCGGTCGTTATGCTATCGGCGGGGCCACTCAGGGGGACGTCACCGGGATATTTCCGGGGGAACAAATGTTCTTGACAGGGGTTGGAAATCGCGTATACTGTAGCCCGATCAGACTACCGACCCTATCGTCTAGTGGCCTAGGACACCGCCCTTTCACGGCGGTAACACGGGTTCGACTCCCGTTGGGGTCGCTTTTGACTTACTGACTCCACTTAGAGGTCGCTGTAAAGGCGGCTCTGACAACCGCCCTAATTGAGACTCACAAGGAACCAAGCCAACTCCGGCAACGGAGCCTCCGTCTCAGCAGCTTCGGCACCCTTTGGGAACGATGTACTTGACGCCGGCTTCCTCATTCAACCGGATGATTCAGTAATTTGACGAACTCAGAACATTTCGAGAATTGAACCGGTCCCCGAAAAAGGGCGATCGCGCCCGATTTTTGAAGAAGTGAGCAACCCCAGCTGTTCAAGTTGCTCCAGGTCTTTTCTGGAGGTCACCCGCGAAATCCCATGAATCTGAGAGTAGGTCTTGATGGAGGTAGTGGCGCCGCTGTTCTTGTGGAAATACCTCAACAACTGAATCTGCCTATCATTGAGATTGTATTGGGCGCGGGCCTTTTCGGCCATTCTGCGATTCTCAATCTCCTTTCTCTTGACATACTCTTCGAAATTGCGTTTTGCCTGCTTTATCTTTCTGAGATTATAGTCAATGAAATACGTCAGGTCGTTGTCATCCTGTTCAGAATACACGTAGGCATCTCGGTACTGCGCGGGAGATGCCTTTATAACCCGGGAAACCGGAAGATATGAGAATGCCCAGTAGCCGTGATTCAACAAGTACCAGTAAAAGAGAGTTCTTGCCATCCTCCCGTTGCCATCAGCAAACGGGTGCAAATAGCCTATCCAAAAGTGGCAGGATGATAGCCTTGATTACCGGATGAACGAACTTATGCTCCTCTGATGAATCGTTTGCGTATTGAACGAATCTCTTTATCTCCTTTTTGATGAACTTTTCGCTCGGTGGCACATGGTAGATTACATTATTTGCCGCATCGCACACCACGATCTCGTCCTTGTCAGTCCGGAATCGTCCGATCATGTCGCCCGGAATTGTGTCCTCGGTCAAAGTCACATGCAAGTCTTTGAGTACTTGTTCAGAGAGCGGACGTTGCCTTAGCTCGTTCTCCACCACCAACATTGCTCGGTAGTTATTTAAGATCATCCGTTCAGATTTATTCGCTGGTGCTCGCTTTTCCAGTAACATCCGTTTGGCTACACGTCGGGTGGTATTCGCTCCCTCGAGTTGCGATGAGGCTATGGCTTCTTCAATGATACCCCGGGTGATAAAGCGCTGACGGGCCGCCTCACTTTCGATGATATCGGCCATCAGTGCGCCACCCAGATCTAAATCAATAAGGTGCAGGAGGTAGTCCTGCCCCGGAAGCGGCTGCCAGGAAAATTCTCTTCCCTGCTCGTCTCGAACCACGCTCTTTGCACGGTTGAGCGAATTCTGGCGAAGGAGCTTTATCAGCGCCCAAAACTCTTCGGCACTTACACCCTTCGGTCGTGGTTTGTACTTCAGCTTATCCCAGTACAGGTATTCATCACTGGTTGCCTTCTCGACGTATTGAAACAAGCTGCTCATATGGGGTACCTTCGCTAAGACCTTCTCGATTGAACCAATCACGTCCGGCTTTTCCAGGGTAAACTGTTCCATTTGAGCAGTTAATTCTTTGGTCTTGATCTGGAGCATTTGTAAAGCCTTAACATTTACTTTACATAATGTATATATAACCAAATATAGAAAGTCAAACCATAAAATTTACATATACTTTACATATGTGATGCCTATGCCACCTTCAGTACAACAAAAACAAAGAGCACACACAAAAAACGCGAATGTCTAAGTCATTACATAACAATGTATTGCCACGACTAAAAGGCGAGAACCATGAGACCACCATGCCTCTCGCCTGGCCCTTAATTCAGATGGCTCCTCAGTGAGAGCGGTGAATGCTGATTCACCCCACCGGGGACATCATTTCAGCATTTTCCACAAATACGTATATTCGAGCGCATACCGATGGGCTGTCTGGGTGTTGTCCGCCGCCGCGGCGTGACCACCAGTGGTCTCTTCGTAGAAATAGACCTGGTCGCCCATAGCTTCCATCTTAGCGGCCATTTTTCGCGCATGAGCCGGACTTACTCGATCATCAGTGGTCGATGTCTCAAACAGCACCTCAGGATATGCCACTCCGCTCTTCACATTCTGATAAGGTGAATACTTCTCGATATAAGCCCGTTGATCCGGCTTCTCCGGATCGCCGTATTCGCCGATCCACGAAGCACCGGCGCCGATCTTCGTGTATCGAATCATATCCAGCAGCGGCACCTGGCAGACTACCGCTTTGCATAGATCGGGGCGCTCGACAAAGACCGCTCCGACCAACAAACCACCGTTGCTGCCGCCCTCGATACCGAGATGCGCCGATGACGTGATCTTTCGCTTGATCAGATCCTCGCCTACCGATATAAAATCGTCGAACACCTGCTGCCTTTTCTCCAGGATTCCTGCCTTATGCCACCGCGGGCCGAATTCCCCGCCACCCCGAATATTGGCAAGGACATAGACACCGCCATTCGACAACCAGATCTTGCCGACTGTCTTGGAATAGAACGGTGTTTCCGAAGATCGAAATCCGCCGTACCCATACAGCAGTGTCGGATTGGATCCATCGAGTTTCATATCCTTGCGGCCAATGATGAAATACGGTACCGCCGTTCCGTCGGTGCTGGTGGCGAAAAACTGCTGCGCTTGAAGGCCGGTAGTATCGAATGCCATCGGTAAAGACTTTATTTCTTCCGGACTCGACTTGGGATCACTGCACAGATACAGTTTACTCGGCGTTAAGAAATCTTCGTAATCGAACATGAGGATGTTATTGAAACTGGAGGACGAAGAAATTGAGATCGTTCCCATATCCGGGGCAGCGACTTCCCCCTGAGTCCAGACATCATGCCCACCGGTGCTGTCGAGTGTGAAATAGAGAAGCTTGCCGCGAACGTTGTCCAGCAGGCTCGCGATGATATAGTCTGCGGTGGCATCGACCCCTTCGATCGTGCTCTTGTTGTCAGGCGTCAGTATGGTTTCCACTTTTGCTTCAAGGTCAGGAGCCTGCAGATCCGAGATCTTCAAGGCAACCAGCGAGCCTTCCGGAATTCCAAGCCAATCCGAATTGAGCTTGACCAGAATTCGCCCTTTGAAGGGGATGCCGTACGAGTCCTTCGGAAACGGCAATTCAACCCGGGTACCATCGTCGTGAACCAACCACTGGGTTGCCTCCCAGAAACTGGTCCCCCGTCTGATAAAGAACAAGTCTCCTTCGGGCCGGGATGACATATATGCCGAGACACTGACATCGGTGCTGTCCCCCTCCAATATCGTCGTGGCGTCCGACAGAGGCGTCCCGCGTTTCCACAGCTTCGCAATCCGGGGATAACCGGAAGTGGTCATCGATCCGGGACCGAAATCGGTGCCTACGATAAGGGTGTTGGCATCGTACCAGTCGACATTGCTTTTCGCATCGGGAACTACAAATCCGTCCTTCACAAACGATTTTGTCGTATAGTCAAATTCTCGATATATGGCGGCATCGGTTCCCCCGATGGATAACCCGACCATGCCGCGATTCATATCCGGCGGCAGCATAACGGATCCTTCATATACATAGTCTTTCCCCTCCCGGGCACTCAACGAATCGATGTCAAGGACCGTTTCCCATTTCGGCTCCGGCTTGACGTACTCATCGATAGTGGCACGTCGGACAATTCCTTTGCGGTGGGCTTGGTCCTTCCAGAAATTGTAAACATATTTCCCATCGTAGGAACCATAAGGAATCCGATCTTTGGAGTTGAGAATCTCCAGCGAGATTTGACGGAATTTCTCGAAATTAGGATCTTTTCCAAACACTGCCATAGTGGAGTCATCCTGAGCTTTGACCCATTCCAGTGCTTTGGGACTGTGGGCGTCTTCAAGCCAGATGAATGGATCGCTTAGGTCAGGAGCTGACTCCTGGGCAAACAGCGGCGTCCACGCCAATAGGATCGCCAACAGAAGGGTGGCATTTAAGGCACGATCGAGTTTCACTTTTTCCTCCGATATTGTTATCGCTCTCTTCCAAAAATGGCGAATTTGGAACGTCCAATCAATGAGATTTTCTTCGAAAGTGCTCAGCTGGCCGGATCAGACATTCAGAATGTCTCCAATTCACAGCCGAGTGAAATCTTCCACCAATAGCTTGCCCGCTTGAAGCGTTCTGGTTATTATGCCTATCCGGCCGAAAGACCGGGAAAACTGAAACAAATATGCCGAACGCCCGAGCGTTCGTTTGGAGGTTTAGATATGGGCAATTTCCGTGTTCCTACACCAAAAAATGAGCCGGTTCTGAATTATGCTCCTGGTTCACCGGAACGGGCCGCTCTCGACAAAGCCTTGAAAGAGCTTAAGGCCAATCCCGTAGAAATTCCATTAGTGATTGATGGACAAGATGTTAAGAGCGACAAGAAGATTCCGATCTCGGCGCCGCATGACCACAAACTGAATCTCGGCTACTACTACCAGGGTGGACCATCCGATGTGAAGAAGGCGGTCGAATCGGCGCTCGAGGCTCAGAAGACCTGGGAGCATGTTCCGTGGGAACACCGCGCCGCCATTTTCCTGAAAGCGGCCGATCTGCTCACCGGCCCGTATCGCCACATCATGAATGCCGCCACCATGCTGGCGCATTCCAAGAATATCTATCAGGCTGAGATCGACGCCGTCTGCGAATTGGCCGACTTCTTCCGATTCAACGCCTATTACCTCCAGTCGATCTACGACATCCAGCCGGGAGTGGCCCCGCTCATCTGGAATCGGATGGATCACCGGCCGCTCGAAGGCTTCGTTTTTGCCGTCACGCCGTTCAATTTTGTCTCGATCAACGGCAACCTGCCGACCGCCCCGGCCATGGCCGGCAACGTGGTCGTCTGGAAACCGGCGTCGACCGCGGCCTATACTTCGCACTTCTTCATGAAGATACTTCGCGAAGCCGGACTTCCCGCCGGCGTGATCAATCTGTTCTTCGCCCGGGCGCCGATATCGGCGACGCGGTGCTCCGCAACCGGAACCTCGCCGGCATACACTTCACCGGATCCACCGCCGTCTTCCAGAATATGTGGAGGACGGTCGGCGAGAATATCGCCAATTATAGCGCTTATCCGCGCATCGTCGGCGAAACCGGCGGCAAGGATTTCATCATCGCGCACACCTCGGCCGATCCGGAAGCGTTGACCACCGCAATAGTGCGCGGTGCGTTCGAGTACCAGGGTCAGAAGTGCTCCGCGGCTTCACGCTGCTACATTCCAGCCAGTATCTGGGCAAAGATCAAAGACAAACTGGTCGCCCAGGTGAAGGAGCTGAAGATGGGCGATCCGGAGCAGTTCACGAATTTCGTGAACGCGGTAATCGATGAGAGCGCGTTCGATTCCATCACCGCCTATATCGATTTCGCGAAGAAAGCGAACGATGCCGAGATTCTCGCCGGCGGCAAATACGACAAATCGAACGGCTATTATATCAAGCCGACAGTCGTTGTCACCACCAACCCGCATTTCAAACTGCTCGAAGAAGAGATCTTCGGCCCGGTCATGACGATCTACGTCTACGAAGACAACGAATTTGCCAAGGCGCTGCATCTGGTCGACTCAACTTCGCCGTATGCCTTGACCGGGGCGGTTTTCGGCACCGATCGCAAGGCGATTGAGCTGGCCGAGCGCACCCTTCGCCACGCTGCCGGCAACTTCTATATCAACGACAAGCCGACCGGTGCGGTAGTCGGACAGCAGCCGTTCGGCGGCGGCAGAGCTTCGGGAACCAATGACAAGGCCGGCGGCATCCAGAACATGATCCGCTGGGTCTCGCCACGCTCGGTCAAAGAGAACTTCGTTCCGCCGAAAGACTACCGTTATCCATTTATGGGATAATATCTTAACAATTATCAATTCGACGACCGTTTGATCCCGCGTCAGACGGTCGTTTTCTTTTTGTCACCCAAGATGAACTGAATTGCCGGGCTGTTAATGATTTGGCGACGAAATACCGTTATTACGTTGTATGGACCCTCAACAGCTTAATCAGTACCGTCTTGAGTCAGTAATTGGCGAAGGCCCGTCGGGAGAAGGTCTATCGAGCAATCGACAATTCGACCGGAAAGCCGGTCGCGATCAAGATGCTTCATCGAACCCCCCGATCTCTGGAGTTGATCGCTGACCCGGCCTATCGAGAGATTCTGAAGAACCTCTCGCATCCTTCGATCGGACGCGTCTATCGAATGGATCGAGACTGATGGCAAATTAGGCATCGTCGAAGAACTCATCGACGGCGTTTCTCTGGAGAGAGTGCTGATGGAGCACCGGTCGATCCATCCTTCGCTTCACGATGTCGCGCTGGCGGTCACCTCGGGTCTTGAGTCGATGCCACTCGGCCGGAATAGTTCACGGGAATATCAAACCATCGAACATTTTCATCACGACCTCGGGGAAAATACGGTTGGTCGATGCCGGCCTCGGGGCCAGGCACACGAAATCCGAGCTGTTATCAGGTTCGGAATCGGAACCGTCGATCCGCTATCTTGCTCCCGATCAGATTCTTCATGGCGAGATTGGCGTGAGAACTGACCTCTATCAGCTCGGAGCAGTGCTCTACGAATTGGGTTACAATCGCGCAGTTTTCAGCGGAAACGATCGGAAGACGCTAATCGACCAGATTCTGAACGAGAATCCGCCATGCGACTCGTTCATGGACCTGTCCGGTGATTGGGTGCTGACAATCGAGAAACTCCTGGCCAAATCCCCGAGGACCGGTTCTCGAACGCTGTCGAGCTTCGTGTGACCCTCGAAGAAATGCATGAATTCGGCCGTCAGCCGGTCGTTCCGACTATTCGTACCAGGCGCGATGCTTCTCCCCGACAGTACTTTCTGCTCTCTGTGCTCGCCGGCCTCCTCATAATCCTCTGGTTCGTAGTCACTTCCTACTACTAAATATCTGCGATTACTTCGGTTACAACTCTTTCTCCCACTCCGGGAGCTAAAAAAGCTGTTTACCTGTTACAAAGAATTGGGTATGTTACGTGGTTGTGTTGTTGTTAACTCAATTCAGGAAACGAAAGTAGTATCATGAAAATAGATCATAATTCGGAAATAATTTCCATACGTTCCCGACTGCCGGTTATCCCGCTTCGGGATGTAGTCGTCTTCCCACACATGATTTATCCCCTGCTGATCGGCCGGAATTTCACGATCAGCGCTCTGCAGGAGGCGATGACTAAGGACAAACAGATTCTGCTGGTCGCACAGCGGGAAGCAAGTGTCGATAAACCGGACCCGGAAGACCTGTACGAAGTGGGCGTGGTTGCCCGCGTCCTTCAGGTAATGAAAATGCCGAACGGGACGTTCAAAGTACTGGTCGAAGGACTCATCCGCGCGAGAGTCAAGTCCATGTCCAAAACGGGCGGCTATTTTCTTGCCACCTGTCAGATCGACTCGCCGGAAGAAGACACCTCCGACCGCGAACTCGAGGCCTTGACCCGGTCGGTTATGGATCAGTTTACCGACTACGTCAAATTGAATCGTCGCGTTCCGGACGAAGTTGTCGTATCGCTGGCATCGATTAAGGGATACCGTCAGAAGGCGGACACGATCGCCGCACATATCCTGCATAAGATCGAAACCAAACAGCGGGTGCTCGAAGCTACCGATATCACTGATCAACTGATGGTTCTCTCCGAGATCCTCAAAGAGGAAAACGAGATTCTCAAGATCGAACAGAAGATCGATGTGACCGTACGGGAATCGATGTCGAAAAGTCAACGCGAGTTCTATCTCCAGCAACAGCTCAAAGCGATCAAGGACGAACTCGGACAGTTCGACGAACCCTCGGCCGAAGTCGACGATCTCTACGCCAAATTGGAAAGTTACGATTATCCGACCGCCGTCAAGGCGAAGGCGGAAGAAGAGATCAAGAAGCTTTCGAAGATGCATCCGTACTCGGCCGAATCCGGCGTGGTGAGATCCTATCTGGAATGGCTGCTCGGAATACCGTGGAACCGTCCGACCAAAGAGGAATCGAACTTCAAGAAAGTGAAGGCGATTCTCGACGGTGATCATTACGGACTTGAAAAAGCAAAATCGCGAATCCTGGAACATCTGGCGGTGATTCGTCTGGCCGGAAAGGTCAAGGGACCGATTCTTTGCCTGGTCGGCCCCCCCGGGGTCGGTAAGACGTCGATCGGCCGGTCGATTGCCCGTGCCATGAGCCGCAGGTTCGTACGCGTCTCGCTCGGCGGAGTGCACGATGAAGCCGAGGTCCGGGGACATCGCCGCACCTATATCGGTGCGATGCCGGGGCGGGTCATTCAGTCGATGAAAAAGGCGGGGTCGTCCAATCCGGTCTTCCTGCTCGATGAAGTCGATAAGATCGGCAAAGATTTTCGCGGTGATCCGGCATCGGCCCTGCTTGAGGTGCTCGATCCGGAACAGAACAATACCTTTACGGACAATTATCTCGAGGTGGAGTACGACCTTTCCGAGACCCTCTTCATAACTACGGCCAATACGATGGCCACCATCCCACCGGCGCTTCGCGACCGCATGGAGATTATCCGACTTCCTGGCTATTTAGATTTTGAAAAACTGGCGATAGCGAAGGACTTCCTTCTTCCCAAGCTGACCGGTGAACTCGGACTGAAGAAGGTCATCATCGACTTCAGGGAAGAGGCCCTTCTGGAAGTGATTCGCAGATATACGCGCGAAGCCGGAGTGCGGGAACTTGAACGCCAAATGTCAGCGGTGCTCAGGAAATTGGCAGTCGATCTGGCGTCCGGCAAGCGGGTCACCAAACTTACCGTCACTCGAGCGAAAGTGATGAAACTTCTGGGTGCCCCGAAATACAGCTATACCGATATCAAGACGACACCGACCGTCGGATACGCCCTCGGCCTCGCCTGGACGGAAATGGGCGGAGAAGTGCTGCCGGTCGAGGTGGCCACGATGAAGGGAAAAGCCAAACTGACTATGACCGGTTCGCTCGGCGATGTTATGCGTGAGTCGGCGACCGCGGCTTTATCCTATATCAGAAAGAATGCGGCGCTGTTCGGCCTCGATGAGAATTTCTTCGAAAACCTCGAGCTGCACATTCACATTCCCGAAGGTGCGGTACCAAAGGACGGACCTTCAGCCGGCGTCACTCTTCTAACAGCGCTGCTTTCGTCGTTGACCGGCATTCCGGTTCGGACCGACGTGGCCATGACCGGGGAAATCACCCTGATCGGCGATGTTCTCCCGGTAGGCGGACTCAACGAGAAGCTGCTGGCGGCAAAAAGACTCGGCATTACGGAGATTATTGTCCCGGAGAAAAATCGAAAAGACATCGATGAACTTCAAAAAGAGCTGCTCGACGGATTGAAGATACATTTCGCCCGACGCGCAAAGGATGTACTGATGCTGGCGATGGCGGAATCGCCGTTCGATAAAGCGCGAAACACCCGTCACAGCGGCGCTCCTTACTCGGCCGAATACGGCCACAATGCACGGTAATCGGAAAAACAGTAAGATTGGTACCAGAGCTTGAAATCGTTCGCCTGTCAGTTCGTAGGCTCGTTCTATAGGTATGACCAGCTGCCCAAAGATCGGAAACCGCAGATCGCTTTCGCGGGACGCTCAAACGTGGGGAAGTCTTCCCTGTTGAATAAGATCACCGGTCAAAGGAAACTGGCAAAAGTATCCGGAACCCCCGGAAAGACCCGTTCGATAAATATGTTTCTGATAAACGATGAGTTCTATTTCGTCGATCTGCCCGGCTACGGCTATGCCCGTGTCTCCAAAACCGAACGAGAAAGCTGGGGGAAAATGATCGCGACCTATCTCGACAAAAGCCCGAGCCTGGCCGGACTGGTTCTGCTGATCGACTGCCGGCGCGAAGTTACTCCTGAGGATGCCGACCTGATCGCGTGGATGACCGAGCGGGGCCTCCCCTGCCTCCCCGTCCTGACCAAGGCCGACAAACTGACCCGCGACAAACTCAATCGCTCCGTAAAGAAATTGGGAACCGACTTCGGACTGACAGGAATACCGTTCTCGACTGTCAGCGGGATCGGCAAGAAGGAGGTCCTGGGCGCCGTGCTGGATCTCGTCTCACAACGGAAAGTTAACCTTTAGATTCATAAATAGAACATGCGTAAGAATCGAATCGTAATCGGCTGCCAGTGGGGGGATGAAGGAAAAGGGAAGATCGTCGATCTGCTGGCGACAGACGTTGACATTATCGCCCGCTTCCAGGGAGGCGCTAACGCCGGACACACTATCTGTGTCGATGACAAAAAGTATGTCCTTCATCTCATACCTTCGGGCATAATTCATCCGGACAAGACCTGCGTGATCGGCAACGGGGTTGTGCTCGATCCGTTTGCATTTCGCGAAGAATTGGAGCTGCTCAAACAGGAAGGGATCGATTATACCGGGCGGCTGTTCATCTCCCCCGCCGCCAATCTCGTGCTGCCGTATCATAAGCTGATCGACGCCGTAGAGGAAAAACAGCGCGGCACGGAGAGTATCGGCACCACCAAACGCGGAATCGGGCCGGCTTACATGGACAAAGTGGCACGCCAGGGGATTCGGGTGGTCGACCTACTCAACCCGAAACGACTCAAAAAGCTACTTGAATTCCAGCCGACCATCAAAGCGAAATACTTCACCGGGTCTTCCGATGAACGGACCGATCTGGAACGAACTTACAACGAACTGCTCGAGCTGAAACCGCTCTTCGAGCCGCTGGTTATCGACATATCGAGGTATTTGTACGAAGCGCACCAGCAGGGTAAGGTGATGCTGTTCGAAGGTGCGCAGGGGAGTATGCTCGATGTCGATCTTGGCACCTATCCGTTCGCGAC
This sequence comes from uncultured candidate division Zixibacteria bacterium, assembly GCA_963711085.1. Lineage (GTDB taxonomy): Bacteria > Zixibacteria > MSB-5A5 > GN15 > FEB-12 > CAVQCT01. Next base: position 17,696 of record CAVQCT010000003.1, read on the forward strand.
CTCATCGAATACCACTACCGGCGGAGCCCTGACCGGACTCGGTATCGGACCGAAGATGATCGACTCTGTCGTCGGCGTGGTCAAGGCATATTCGACCCGTGTCGGAGCCGGACCGTTCCCGACTGAGCTGGTCGATGAGACCGGCGAGCTGCTTCGCCGCGAAGGGGACGAGTACGGCGCCACGACCGGACGTCCGCGTCGCTGTGGATGGCTCGATCTGGTTGCCCTTCGTCATGCCACCCGGATCAACGGTGTCGACGATATCGCTATTACCAAACTCGATGTCCTCGACAATGTTTCTGAGCTGAAAGTAGCCGTAGCCTACGAGTTGAACGGCAAGAAATTGACCGAAGTCCCGCTGGATCTCTCGGAGTTGAGTCGTGTACAACCGGTGTACAAGACAGTACCCGGCTGGCATACCGACACGACCGGGATCACCAGGTTCGAAGATTTGCCGGAGAAGGCGCAGAGTTATTTGCGATTTATCGCAGATGACTTGAAGGTGGGTATCTGTCTTGTGTCGACCGGAGCGAAAAGACAAGAAACAATCATGTTACCTTCATGAAACGTAAGGAGTAAAGCCTGATGAAAAGAACCGCCCTGCTTGTGAGCTGCCTGTTGGTCCTGGTGGCGGGTCTGGCGTTCAGTGAGGATGCCAAGAAAGTGGAAAAGCCGGCTGTAAACAGCGCCAAGGCGAAAATGGAAAAAGTGGAAGCGAAAGCTGACAGCACAGCGAAAGAGAAACCGGCTATGCCCAAGATGACGACCACGGAATCGGGCCTGCGATATGCCGACCTCGTTGTCGGAACGGGCAAAGAAGCGGCCAACGGAATGAAAGTCCAGTGCGACTATACCGTCTGGCTAGCCGATGCCAAAGGTGAAAAGGGACAGAAGATCCAGAGTTCCAAGGATTCCGGCCAGCCGCTTACGTTCGATGTCGGCAGCCCGGGCTTAATCAAGGGATGGAACGAAGGGATGCTTGGAATGAAAGAGGGTGGCACCCGGTACCTTTATGTGCCAACCAATCTTGCCTGGGGTGCGACTCCTCCTCCCGGTATTCCCAAGAATGCCGATGTGATCTTCGAGATCACCTACCTCAAGGCCATGTAAATACTCCCGTTCAAAATTGGACCAATAAAAAAGGCGCCGCGTGAAAGGCGCCTTCTTTATTTGCATTACTGCAGAGAGAGGTATGCGTAAAACTCTATATCATGAATCTACAACTGAGCCAGGATACTATTTTGGTGGTGAAAAATGTCACCGAATTGTCATTTCTTCAGTTCAATTTCTATTAAGCGACGGATTCACGGCCAACTCAGGAGCGACCTGAACGATCGGCCGCTGGCAGTATCGATAGCCGTACCAGATCAGGATGATGCCGATGAACTCACCAATATAAAGCACCTCGGTATGACCGAACCGGCTGAATGATCCGCCGATGCCGGGAAGCAAAGCACCGATTGCAATATAGATGTTGCCGATATATCGGTTCCGCATCTCCGGGCGTGAGCGATATTTGGCCGCCGAGTACAGCGCTCCGCCTATCAGGAAGATTCCGGCGAGGCTGTTAATGAACGGCGAGACCAGCCGAATCGACTGCCAGCCGAGCACATCCGCATTGAGAATAGCCGGATTCACCAGATCGTACTTAATGGGAGAAAGAATGACAAAAACCGAGGTAATCGAGACGGTCAGCACCAGAAGAATCGCTGAGACTCGACTGAATTTCTTCCCCATCAGCAGGTAGACCGAACCCAGGGCCAACGGAGCGCCGCCCAACAACGCCCCCGAAATGTACCAGGCTTTGAAGACGATGACGTGCCACCCGAAGAGCGTGGTGTAAGCTTCGACCAGAGTTCCTGCACCATACACCGCCACTCCTATCCCCCACCAGAGCAGATAGGTAGCCTGCGGTTTGCTCTTATAGCGGGACAGAATGATGGTTGCGAAGAATGCGGAAATGATTGTGCTGAGAATCGGCAAATAGCGACTTGCCTGAGTAACATCGGAAAGAAACATGGGCCTCCATCCTTGATTCTAATAATCCAGACAAAATATCCCGCTCAACTCTATGAGTGTCACCCTAATGTCAAAATTTCACCCGCGTCATGTTCGCTCAGTCGGGAAGGCGAAATGGTTGAAATCAGGCTTGCAGTCGGCGCTCCGCGGAACTTCGCTCAGGAAAAATCGTTTGACATTCACTGGTTTGGTACTATTTTAGCCAGCACATAAGCCTCTTCGGAGTGTTTATGGGGGTGTAGCTCAGTGGTAGAGCACCTGCCTTTTAAGCAGGGTGTCGATGGTTCGATCCCATCCACCCTCACTTTTTTTTGCAGGTCGAAAGGCTCTCAGAGCAGGCGGGGTAGCAGAAAAGCCAGAATCAGACCAATTCCAAAGAAAACTGCAAAGGCAAACACGGCCGATTCGTACGCCATGTGACGGCCCCTCCGTTTGTCCACAAAATGATGGGAGTATTCTTCGTAGGAGATCAGGTACGCCATCATCGCCGCAAACAGACCAAATACCGTGGCGATGAAGATGATTGTCATTTCGATCGAGTGCATTCATTCTTTCGCAGGAGTAGGCCGGTGTTCCGGATAAGAACAATCCGGCATCCGAAGAAGAAACCCGACTTCCGTTCCAGGGTACTCACACAATTCAACTCCCTCTTCGGTAGCCCACCAAAATGAGGTCCGCGTTGCGCGGACCGTATGCCAGGTGGGTGTCAACAAAATGTTGGGGCGTCAATCGATCCCCCACGTGGCGCTCGAGCTGCTGCCGCTGCTCTCCCTGACGTCGGCTACCGAATGTAAGATTCTTCTTCCTCTTGTGTCGTTGGGAATCCTTTCCCGACGACCGCCTTCATTTGCGCAAGGTCGCTACAAGCCGTTTCGGTTTGAGCAACAAATCAAACGCCGCGGCTATGTCCACCACAACGACATCGCTCACCGTGACCAGCTTCCCGGACGCGCCCTCATCGCCAATTACCGCGATACCAAGTCCTGCCGCCTTGATCATCGGGATATCGTTCACTCCGTTGCCGACCGCCGCGACTGATACGGCCCCGAGCGATCGCACGAATCGAAGTTTGTCCGAACCGTTCTTCACGATTGTCACGTTCACCGGCAGGCCTTTCATCGTCCTGCGGACCGATCCGAAGGTATCGGCGGTCAAGACATATACGTCTACGAGCTTTGCCAGTCTCCGAATTCTCGTTTCTACTCCCCGCAGCAGCTTGCCATCGCGGGCCAGTGTCCCGTTGAAATCGAATACGGCGTGCTTGATGATGAGCGTGCCGGGGCGGCCCGGGACCATAATTTCTATTCCTGGTTTCGTGCTATTGCTCTTCACAGTCGTCTCCTTTGACTTGAGCTGCTCAAGTATGTCATGATTATTCTCCGAATTCAATCCTGAATTCTTGATGTCTCCTTATTCCGGAGCGGTTGATGACCGTTGCGGTTATGAGATTGGAGACATTGTGGAAGAGTTCTCCTTCATACTAATCCGGAATACATTCCGTCTCCGCTAGCCCACCCGGCCCTCGCCCAACGGTTCCCCACGTGGCGCTCCAGCAGCTGCCGCTGCTCTCCCTGACGTGGGCTACGAAACGCCGGGTTCTTCATTTGACAATCGATCATAGAATGACTGCAAAGAAAAACCTCCGGTAACTCTCGAGACCGGAGGTCTTAATGATAGGTTGGGAACGCTTATTTGGGAGCTTGTCGCTCCAAATTCTATTAGTTATACTCAGCACCCCCGGGAATGTTTCAGGCCGGCCCCAAATGTCTCCACATTTTTGTGCCCGGCTTAATCTCTTGCGCAACATGCGCTCATTCGTTTTATTTGGGAAACTTTTGAGATATTGAAGAGACCTTCCCCGGAGAGATATATGGATTACAAAATCAGGACCCGAATTGCCCAGATACTTATCGCCGATAAAGTCCCGGTCGATACGGAGATTACCGTTCTCGGTTTTGTGAGGACGATCCGTTCGAGCAAGGAAGTCGCCTTTGTCGAGGTCAACGATGGTTCCTGTATGGCCAATCTCCAGGCAGTCTTCACCTCCCCATCGAATTTCCCGGTGCTTGACAAGATCCTCACCGGAGCTTCGGTTCGAATCAAAGGCCGCCTGGTAGCCTCGCAGGGGAAAGGACAGAAGTACGAACTGACCGCCGAGTCGATCGATCTGATCGGCGAAGCCGACGCCAGCTATCCACTGCAGAAAAAAAGGCATAGCTACGAATTCCTTCGCGAGATTGCCCATCTTCGACCCCGCACCAACACCTTCGGCGCGGTCAACCGGATGCGTTCACGCTTGTCGTTTGCTATTCACAAGTATTACCAGGAACGCGGATTCTTTTATATTCATACGCCGATCATCTCCACCTCCGACTGCGAGGGGGCCGGCGATCTCTTCCGGGTTTCCACATTCGACTTTGCCAACGTCCCGAAAAAGGAAGGGAAGATCGACTGGGGATCGGACTTCTTCGATGCCGAAGCGTACCTGACGGTATCGGGGCAGCTCGAAGGGGAGTTGATGGCGATGGCGCTCGGGGATATCTACACGTTCGGGCCGACCTTCCGCGCCGAGAATTCCAACACCAGCCGCCATGCTTCGGAATTCTGGATGATCGAGCCGGAGATGGCCTGGGCGGAACTCGAAGACAACATGGATCTGGCCGAAGATTTCCTGAAATATCTGTTCACGTTCGCGCTCGAAGAGTGCGGCGATGACATGAATTTCTTCGCGCAATGGGTCGACAAGACGGTCCGCGCTACACTCGAAGGAGTAGTTCAGTCCAAATTCGAGCGGCTCCCGTATACCGAGGCAATCAAGATTCTCGAGAAATCCGGCGAGAAATTCGAGTTCCCGGTCAAGTGGGGGCTGGACATGCAGTCCGAGCACGAACGGTACCTGACCGAAAAGGCGTTCAAGAAACCTGTTATCGTCTATGACTATCCGGAAGAGATCAAGTCGTTCTACATGCGGCTGAACGAAGATGGCAAGACGGTCCGGGCGATGGACGTGCTGGTTCCTCGGGTGGGTGAGATTATCGGTGGGTCGCAGCGTGAGGAACGGTACGATGTCCTGGTCGATCGGATGAAGCAAAAAGGGATCGCCAACCTCGATAATTACTTCTGGTATCTGGATATACGCCGTTACGGCACGGTGCCGCACGCCGGATTCGGACTGGGGTTCGAACGGGCGGTCATGTATATCACCGGGATGACCAATATCCGCGACGTTCTCCCCTTTCCGCGAGTGCCCGGCTGGGCGAAATTCTGATCTTAGGCCCTCAATATGGTCAGCATTATGTGTGGTCCTCGCCGCTCGGTGAATCGAAGCGGCGAATGATCTATTGCATCTGTCTACATTTGAGTCACAAAAAAAGAGAGCCCCGCACCGGGGGAGGGGATCAGTACGGGGGCTCCAAGAGCGTGCGAAGCCCGAGGGCCTGCACGTCTTAATTTGTTCTATTGTACGAGGGACGATTTTTTTCGCCAACCATCCCTTTTGTCATACAGATCAGTCTAGCCGCTTAATGATACGTTAAAACCGGAAAAATGACAAAGAAAATAAGATAAAAAAAACCCTGCACCGGGGGAGGGGTCGGCACAGGGTTTATATAACGTCTCTGATGTAAATCAACTCAAATCGCAGATGTCATCCTATGTGCTCGCTTGACTGGACGCTTTGTAATGAAGAAACATCGAGCCGACGGTTTCGGTTCCCCAAATCTCAAGATTAAACGAATTCTGAGCCGCCCCGAACGGCGCATTTTTCTGACCGGCAACAAAAGGCCCCCTAACCGGGGGAGGGGACGGATTAGGGGGCGAAATGGCGCCGCTGATGTAGATCATGTGCTCGCTGATCCGGGCGCCACTTGTCTTAGCTTGTGCTAATTTAACACCCGTCTCCTAAATAGGTTCCTACAATCCATTTTGGGCTCTCTGAACGACGGCATGCAATAAAAAGCCCCGCACCGGGGGAGGGGAACGGTACGGGGTTAATCAGGCGCTACTGTAGATAGATCATGTGCTCGCTGATCCGAACGCCTGAACTTTTCAGACACTGTACGGCACCTGCCGTGAATCGTTAATCTGCGTCGGAGACAACTTAGTTATTTTTTCGAAAAACGCAACACGAAATTGAGAAGCTGCTCTTGCCGATCCCGCGTCAAGAGCAGCAGCGTGAGAATTCCGTCGACATATCCCTTTTTTTTGAATCGTTTCTGTATATATTGACATCAAATGAACGAACGAGAACTGGTAGCCAGAGCGAAAGCCGGTGACTTTGAAGCGTTTACTGAGTTGGTCAACGCCAACAAAGGCCGCCTGTACGCCTTGGCATTGAAAATGACCGGTAATCCGCAAGACGCGGAGGATATCGTCCAGGACAGTTTCCTGAAGGCCATCGACAATATAGACAAATTTCGCGAAGAATCCGCCTTCAGTACCTGGCTGTATTCTATCGGGTTGAATGAAGCTCGGGCGCATCTGGCGAGGCAGAAATCGACCGACCTGAAGCCGATCGAGGAATATCTGCCGACCCGATCCGCCGAGGAGATCCACCATACCCACGAGCACGGGTTGTTCGACTGGAAGGATCCTCACGCCGAGCTGGAAGATCAGGAACTTCGCGATCTGATCGATCGGGTCATCAGTCAACTTCCGTTCAAATACAAGGAAGCGTTTCTATTGCGTTATTTTGAGGATCTCTCCATTAAGGAAATTGCAGGTATAATAAATGAGTCAGTCGCGTCGACAAAATCACGAGTCCTCCGGGCAAAACTCGCAATCCGTGACGAGCTATCAAAAGTTTTCGAGGATCGCTATGGGAAGAAAATGCCTCGACTATATTAAAGAGCTGAACGACTATCTGGACGGTGATCTCGATCCATCGGTCTGCGCCGAAATTGAGAAGCATATCGGTGAATGCAACAATTGCCGTATAATGGTTGATTCGCTCAAGCAGACGGTCACGCTCTGCCGCGAAGGGAAGGAAGAGAAACTTCCCGAAGTTCTGGAATCCCGGCTGAACGGGCTGTTGAAAGCCCGCTGGGAGAAGAAATTCGGCAAGGCCTAGCCTGCCCGTATCCTCCTGTTCCGACCGCTATTGTCTCCATTTGTTCGTCAGTATCTACCGATTCCTCCTCCCTGGAACGACGCCCAACCAAGTCTCTATCCGTCTGTCTCTTTTGCTCTTAAGAGACCCCGGAGATTTTCTTGAATCATTATGCGCCCCAGCCTATCTAAAAGGCAGAGAAAGCAATAAAACGTAAACAAAGGGCTCCCGCATGAAGAAACAGATTACGGAATTTTCGATTAAACATCCCTGGTTGGTTATCGCTCTCGCTGTCCTCATCACCGCGTTTTTCGCGGCCCAATTCCCCAAGATGAAGATCGATACCGATCCCCAGAATATGCTCGAAGCAAACGAACCAACCCGTTTGTTTCACCAGATGACCAAGGAAGATTTTAACCTGCACGATTTTATAGCGGTCGGCGTCGTGCAGGAACCGACCGCCTTCACCGCCGATGAACTCAATCGGATCTATCGCATCACCGCGGAGATCGAAAAGATCGACGGCGTCATTGTCGATGACATGATGGCCCCGTCGACTGTCGATGACATCAAGCAGGGCCCCGGTGGATCGCTCATTATAGAGCCGCTTATGGGAGGCGAGATCCAGACCGATGATCAGGCGCAGTATATTCTCTCGCGGATCAAGAACAACCCGGTCCTTCGCGGCAAACTGGCCTCGGACGACGGTCAGGCGGTGGCGCTGTTTATCCCGATCGAATCCAAGGACATGGCCCACAGTATCTCGCAGCAGATCCACAACATCACCGACAGCCTCGGCGGCAGCGCCACTTATTATGTAGCCGGTCTGCCGCTGGCCGAAGACTCATTCGGCGCTGAGATGTTCATCCAGATGGCGTATTCCGCCCCGGCCGCCCTGATTATCATCTTCCTGCTGATGCTCATGTTCTTCAAGCAGGTGAAGATCATTTTCGCGCCGATGGTGGTGGCGATGATGTCGACAATCTGGTCGATGGGTCTGCTGATCCTGACCGGGAACACCGTCCACATTATGTCCTCGATGATTCCCATTTTCCTGATACCAATCTCAGTACTGAACTCCATTCATATCATTTCCGAGTTCCACGATCATTACAAGAAATACAAACATAAAGATGCCACCATCCGACATTCGATCAACGAGCTGTTCGTGCCGATGCTGTTCACGTCGCTCACGACCGTGGCCGGATTCCTCTCGCTCGCCCTCACGCCGATTCCGCCGGTGCGGGTGTTCGGTATATTCGTGGCCTTCGGCATCGTGGTAGCCTGGTTCCTTTCGCTGACGATAAATCCGGCGATGGCCATGCTGATTTCGACCAAGACGCTCCAAAATTTCGGTAAATCGGATGACGAGCATGGCGTCCTGTCCAAGATCATGCACGGTTTCCGCAACTTCTCCCGCAAGCATGCCAAAGGGATAATCGGGGTTTCCGCGGTGATCGTGACGGTGGCGGCGGTCGGACTCAGCCTGATTCAGGTCAACGACAACCCGGTCAAGTGGTTCAAGATGTCGCACCCGATTCGACAGGCCGATATCGCCATGAACCAGCATCTGGCCGGCACCTACATGAATTATCTTGTCTTCAGCTCGGACGAAGACGACGCTATGAAGAATCCGGCCGTACTCAATTATATCCAGTCGATGCAGCAGGAACTGGTCAAGGATCCGATATGTCGGCGCAACGACCGGCGTGACCGATGTCGTGAAGAAGGTTCGTTACGAGCTGTTCGGCGCCGACTCGGCCAAAGCTGTCTATCCCCGACAATCAGAATGAAGTTGCGCAGATGCTCTTCCTGTTCGAAATGTCCGGCGGTGATCCCGACGATCTGTTCAAGTTCGTGACCAACGACTACCGCTCGGCCAATCTCTGGGTGCAGCTCCGCGCCGGTGACAACCAGAAAGTGCAGAGCGTGGTCGACCGGGCAGACAAATTCATGGCCGCGCACAAACCGCCGCGAAGGTGTAACGGTCCGCTGGGCCGGGCTGCCCTACATCAATATTGAATGGCAGAAGAAGATGGTCACCGGCATGAGGTCCTCGCTGATGAGTTCCTATGTTGTCGTCTTCCTCATGATGATCTTCCTCTTCAGGTCGATCCGGTGGGGAATCATCTCGATGCTCCCGCTGACTATCACCATCATGGCGATCTACGCCTTCATCGGATACATCGGCAAGCCGTACGACATGCCGGTGGCGGTTTTGTCATCGCTGACATTAGGACTATCCATTGACTTCGCCATACACTTCATCGAACGGATGAAGATGATCCATGCCCGCACGAACGATTTCAATGCCACCTTCCACGAGATATTCGAAGGAGCCGGGCGGGCGATCAGCCGGAACGTGCTGGTAATCGCGATCGGCTTCATCCCGATGCTGTTCTCGTCGCTCGTCCCCTACATAACGGTCGGTTCGTTCTTCCTGGCGATCATGGTCGTTTCGGGGCTGGTGACGATGCTTCTGTTGCCGGCTATTCTGGTCGTTTTCCACAAATCACTGGTGCCGGCAGTCGAAAAATCACGGCATGGTCATACCGCTGCCGACGCCGTGGTCGAAACTGAATAAGCATATTTGAAATAGAAAAGAAAGGATCTGAGACATGAAGAAATTCATCCCCTACCTTCTGCTGCCGGTGCTCGCGCTGGTGTTCCTCGCGATGACCGCTTCCGCCCAGGACGCAACAGAGATTATGAAGAAATCGCACCTGGCGTACTACTACGCCGGCGATGACGGCCTCGCCGAAGTCACGATGACCCTGACCGACAAGAAAGGAAAAGATCGGGTCCGCGAGTTCACGATGCTTCGCCGCGACGAGAGCGACGGCGGCAATCAGGAGTACTATACATACTTCAAGAAACCGTCCGATGTCTCCCGCCTGACATTCATGGTCCACAAGATGACCGACGGCAACGACCTTCGCTGGCTCTACGTCCCTTCGGTCGATCTGGTCAAGCCGATCTCGGCCGACGACAAGAACTCCAGTTTTGTCGGCTCCGACTTCACCTACGAGGACGTCTCCGGCCGTCGCTGGACCGAGGACAATCACACCTACAAAGGTGAGCAGGACCTGAACGGTAAGTCGGTTTACGTCATCGAGTCCGTTCCGAAAGAAGCGTACAAGGGATTCGCTCGCAAAGTCTCGTATATCGATAAGGACAACTTCCTCCCCCTGAAAGAGGAGTATTACGACTCCAAGGGTGAGCTTGAACGGATATTCACCGCCGAGAAGATCGAGACAGTGGACGGCATCCCCACGGTAACGATTCGCAAGATGGAGAACGTCCAGAAGAAGAGCTTCACCGTAGTCGATTTCACCAGCATCAAGTACAATGTCGGGATCGAAGCGGATGTCTTTTCCGAGCGCTATTTGAAGACGCCACCCCGCAAATACATCCAATAACCACCGGGAGGTGACGTCATGAACAAGTTAGCAACTATTGTATTCGGACTGCTGCTTCTGGCAGCAGTCCCCTCCCGTGCCGAAGTGAAGTTCGATGGCTTCGTGCAGGGCTTGTACGGAGGGAGAATCGACCAGCACAATCCGACCTCGACCGAAGAAACGGCGTCGGAAACACGCCTGCAGCTCCGGATGGAAGACTATGGTGACCGCAGCGAGTTCTTCGGACGGCTCGACTTCCTGTACGACGGCACTCTGGATACCGGCCAATACGACTGGGAGCTGCGTGAAGCCTACACCAAGTTCCGTCTTGGCAGCAAGCTCGATTTCAAAGTCGGCCGTCAGATCCTTACCTGGGGAACAGGTGATCTGATCTTCATCAACGATGTCTTCGCCAAGGATTATCGTTCCTTCTTTATCGGGCGCGATGATCAGTATCTCAAAGCGCCGCAGAACGCTATCAGGACCGAATACTACAATTCCCTCGGCGCGTTCTCGGTGGTCTGGACACCCCGGTTTACGCCCAACCGGCTGCCGACCGGACGGAGATTGAGCTATTACAATCCGATGAGCGGCGAGATCGTCGGAACCGGTACCGGATCGCAATACTATTTTGATCCAGCCATTCCACCGGCGAAATTCGAGAATTCCGAAGTCGCAACACGGTTTCAACACCAGTTCGGTGCGTTCTCCTTCTCAGCGTACTTCTATAAGGGATTCTATAAGAACCCGACCGGATTCAACCCGAATACTATGAGTCCGTTCTTTCCGAAATTGAACGTCTACGGTACCTCCCTCAGGGGTGCTACCATGGGCGGTATAGTCTGGATCGAGGGCGGATATTTCGATTCCCGTCAGGACCAGTCCGGTGACAATCCGTATGTTCCGAATTCATCCCTCACCGGCATGCTCGGATTCGAACGTCAGGTAGCTTCCGACCTCACTATCAACGGTCAGTGGCAGGTAGACTACCTGACCAACTTCGACAAATTCAAAGCGCAGCAGCCCCAGGGTGTATTTGTTCGGGACGAAGTCAAGCACCTGCTGACCAGCCGAGTGACGAAGCAGCTGAGTATGGAGACGATTACCCTGTCCGGTTTCGTCTTCTATTCTCCCAGCGACCAGGATGCGTATCTTCGATTCTCCGGCGAATACAAGTACACCGACAACCTGACGTTCATGGTGGGCGGCAATGTTTTTGACGGCAAGCACCCGAACACGGATTTCGGGCAGTTCCGTCTGAATGACAACCTGTTCGTTAAACTGACTTACGGCTACTAGACGGTTGGAAGGTATTATATGTATCTGGAGGTATCCAAATGACGATTGAAAATGCTGTTCGGCTGCTGGCCGGAACCCTTATAATTATCTCGCTGCTTTTGTACTATTTCGTATCTCCATACTGGCTGTTGCTCACCGCTTTTGTCGGCCTGAATCTGTTTCAATCTTCGTTGACCCGGTTCTGCCCGGCCGAAATCATCTTCAGGAAGCTGTTTTTCTCGAAACAGCCCGGTTCCTGAGGTCAAAGCAGCCGAATTTTGTGTTTCTACGGGATACCTTGACGGTATCCCGTTGTTATATTTAATAGTACCGCCCTCTACAATAGGTCGTAAATCCAGAGGCCGGTTGTGTCGATATAAATATGAGTATGAACAAAACGGTTAAATCATGCCTGCTATTTCTGGTATTGGCGATTGTTCCGATCGGACTTCTCGTCCTTGTCGGCTGCAACGGATCATCGGATATCATTAATCCGCCCATCAACGACAAATATCGGGTGCAGGGAGTACTGGTCAAAGATGCCAATCTGGACGCGATGCTGATTGATTCAACACGGATTGCGCTCACCCTGACCAGGCAGGATACTACTTTGACCAGCGCGCTGATTCGCTTCGATGGTGATACCCTGGCGTACAACAAACCGACATTCCTTATCGATTCCGTCTATTCGTTCAAGGACAGCATAAAAGAACTCATCCCCTCCGATCTGTACGACCTGATCGTCCGCGACAGCAACTATTTTCAGGACACAACAAAGATATATGTCCCCGACACCTTCTCAATAGCCAGCGTCATACCGGCTACCAGGATCTCCAACGGGGGGGACCAGATCCGTCTTGACTGGACCAGCGCGGCCGGGATTCAGGGATATGCGATCGGCGTGGTGAAACGTGGTAACGAATATCAGAAGACGGGATACAGCATCTATGTCACCTCGCTCACAACTACGGCGACAGTCCCGCCCGATGCTTTCCGGCTCACCAATCCGAATTCTCCCGACACCGGCTGGTATTATCTGTATGTTTACGGCTACACCGGCGCTCCCGACAGCGCGCTGGCTTCGATGCTGCTTCCGGTGCCGTTTCCGTCGCAACTCGGTGACAATGTCATCCGCACTGATTTCGGCGGCCGGCTCGGCGCCATTGTTGTCTCGAAAAAAGATTCGATGCACGTGATGCTTCAGTAAATCTTCCTCGCCTATCGTTCTCTCATTCAGCTTTTATCTTGCCTCTTCCGATCACGCAGTCTACTTTTCTGTCGGTATGTCTGACTACGGTAAATTAATCAAACAACTCGGTGATTTGCAGACCGAGCAGGTTAACCCGCGAAGCGTCCGGATCGATCAAATGTCCGCCGGCGAAATCGCTGCCCTGATCAACGCTGAAGACAAGACGGTACCGGCCGTGGTGGAGAAATGTCTGCCTCAAATTGTCGAGACTGCGACCCTGTTTGCCGGCACGCTTAGGGCCGGCGGCCGGGTGTTCTATATCGGCGCCGGAACATCGGGCCGCCTGGGTGTACTCGATGCCGCCGAATGCCCTCCCACTTTTGGCACTGACCCAAAGGAGATTGTGGGAGTGATCTCCGGCGGATACGACACGCTCGTCCTCTCCAGTGAAGGAGTCGAAGACCGTGAAGACAAAGCGGTCGAAGATCTAAGGAAGCACCAGTTGAACAGCAAAGATCTGGTCATCGGTTTGGCCGCCTCACGGCGAACTCCCTATACGCTCGCCGGTCTGGTCTATGCTCGGTCCATTGGGTGCAAGACAGTGTTCATCATCTGCAATCTATGGCGGGAACCGGATGATAAACGACATCGTTTCGACATTATAATCCCGCTTGAGGTCGGACCGGAAGTTATCACCGGGTCGACCAGAATGAAGTCCGGGTCTGCCCAGAAAATGACTTTGAATATGATATCGACTACTGCCATGGTCCTGTTGGGTAAGACGTACGGCAATCTCATGGTGGATCTGCAGGCGAGGTCGGAGAAACTTCAGCCCGTTCACGAAAGATACTGATGGATCTGTTTCAGCTGTCGATTGAATCGGCGGATCATCTGCTTGAAGCTGCAGGCGGTTCGGTGAAAAAGGCAATTGTCATGCAGAAGTTCGGCTGCTCCCGCGATGAAGCGGAACAGAAACTGGCCGACGCTCACGGATTCATCGCACGAATACAAGCGTAACTCCTCTCAAATATCGGAGCGAAATATGAACTACACATCCCTACGATCTGTTTTCCTTCTGTTTCTGTTACTTCTTGCCGCCGGATCTTCGTTTGCCCAGGCCGACAGCAGCGCTCTTACCCCGGATCAGGTTCAGCACATGCAGGACTCGGTTTTTGCTATCATCAACCAGCACTATCAGGAGGTCCGCCCGATAGTCCAGCATAGTTGTTTTAACTGTCACAGCAAATTCACCGACTTCCCCTGGTACCACAGCCTTCCCTTGATAAAGGGACTCATTGACAGCGACATCCGTGAAGCCCGACACCATCTTGATTTTTCCGACGACTTTCCCTTCGCGGGTGAGCATGTTCCTCTCGTTTCGCTTGAGCACATGAAACGGGAGATCAAGGAAGGCGACATGCCGCCGTGGGATTATCGGCTGATGCACTGGGGTACGCTTATCGAGGGTGCGAAGCAGGACTCGCTCTTCCAGTGGATCGATAACAGCGAAAAGATGCTGACCGAATTTTATCAGGCGGCAGGTATTCCGCTCCCCAAAACCTCGGCAAAAGAACAAATGGAAGAAGAGGATCAGGACTAATCCTCGGCGCTCTGACACCTCCGGCTCACCTGCTCAATGTGCCGCGGTGCATCTGAACTGTACCGCTCAGTTCACCGGTTGACGGGTGTACCGTCCGGTACGCCCCGAACGACTGTGGAAAGCACCTGTTTAAACTTCCTATCGCATTACGAATTCAACGGTTAGGCACGTCGCCTTATCTACGGCACGGAAGTTGTTTCTGATTATTAGAGACGTCGAGTTCGCTATATGCAAACTGTGTCAAAGGAGATACAAAGAATGTGGAAGAGAAGTGTAATTGGATTCATAGTTCTGGGGGTTCTCGCCCTGGCCTCCGGTTGCTCGAATAATTCTTCGAGCCCGGTGGCGAGCAGCAGTACGACTACAGATCAATTCGGTGGTTACACGGCCACCAACGAGAGCCCTGCCTTCGGGGATACTACTCTCGCAGCCGCTTCATCGGGCGAAGAGGATTATTCCGATCCGATCGCCGCATCGCCAGCCGTTGATTCACTTATTACGAATCCCGACGCCGGATTCTTTCATCTGAGAATTGTCTGGGGACGCCTTGAGTATGATTCAACTGTCACCGCAGTAACCGACTGGAGCGGCTCGCTCTCCGTGACCCGGGGTGTCGAACTGCTGAGGCGGGTGATTCGTTTCGAGCGAGGTCAGGACTACATCCAACCGCGCACCGACCGTCAGTCGATTGAGTGGGTGTCCAAGACCACTGTACATAACGACGGCATCGGCGTGGATATCATAGTCCCACCGGCTCGTCCGCAATATGACACTACGGTGACATACGACACGACCGACGCCGGTGACACTGTCATGACAATTGTAGTCGACACCGTTCTTCCTCCGCCGGTACAGGTCTCTTTCCAGACCGGACCTTACAGTCGGACGTTTACGCTCGACGAATTGAACGCTTTGGATACAATTGTATACTTAGATGACTCCAATGCTGTCGCTTTTAACAGCTACGCTACCGAACGGATCCCCTGCCCACATGGTTTTCTGACGGGTCTTTGGGGAACCAACGACAGCGGTGAACAGGTCTTCCGTGGAATGTGGATGTCTCGCGCCGGTATTATAACCGGTTATCTCAAGGGAACTTACGACTCAAGCGATAGCACCGGTAATACCTTCGTGGGAAAATGGATCGACAACAACGGTCTTTTCCAGGGATTCATTAAAGGGACCTGGGGACAACGCCCGGACTTCCATGCCAACGCAAATGCCTTCAAACATGCGGCTGGATGGTTCAAGGGATATATCTACGACGCCAACAACAGCGAGATCGGCGTATTGAAAGGGAAATTTAGAGCGGCCTTCCGCACCGACGTAGAGAAAGGGTATTTCCAGGGACACTGGAAGCTGTTCTGCCCTGACAATAGTGGGGGACAGACCCCGGACGATATGGATACAAACGACGGTTGGGGTAATGACTAAGCCAAACACAGCGCCTTGCTCTTATATAGATTCCCGGTTCGGGCTTGTCCCGGGCCGGGAGAATTTAAGTGGAGTGCAGAAGTCTGCAACCGAAAGATTTTTCGAAAATTTATTGAACCAAATTTCTGGCAGATTGTTATAAGATATGTAACCCACAGCAAACCCCCCTCTGTCTCTCTCGAGACAGCCCTGCGTTGGGCAGGATTAGTAATAATCCTGCCCCATTTTTTTGCAGCCATTTGGGTATTTATCTCAGAGCTTGAGCTCTTCTTTGAGCGCCTGAACAGTGGAGTCGATTTTGAAGGCCGCCGACAGGTTATCCCCCTGCAGCTCTTTGTACATTTGATAAGCCTCCAGCTTTTTCTGGCGACCTGGTTCCTTGGAGAGAACATTCGCGAGATTGAGCTTAGTAGAGACAACGTTGGCGGTAGTATCCTTGGCCAGAGCCTCCCTCAGAAGCTTCTCGGAATTGGCGTAATCCCTCTTGGCGGCATAGTAGATCCCCTTATTGACCAGGAACTCAGGGTGACGGCCGTATTTATCGATGCATTTCTGCATGAGATCGATCGCCTGATCGGTTGAGTCGATTTGGGCCGCCAGTTGGGCTAACACCAGATACCGGTTGACATCGGTAGTATCCTGTGCCAGGTACTTCTTGGCGTAAATGTATGCCACGACCGGATTCTTGACCTTGATGTTCAGTTGAATGAGTTGCTCGTAGTATTGCTCGATCGGATCTCCTGTCGAATACAGCACGGCGATCGCTTTGAGGGTGTTCTCCCAATCCTGGAGTTGCATGGCCACCGGGTAGATGGCAAGATTGATTTCCCGGTCCTTCGGATGGAGCAAGTCGGCCCGTTTCAGGTAGAACAATGCCGAATCCATCATATAATCCTCTTTGTACGACATACCCAGATAGTAGAGGGCGTCCCGGTTCGATGCCTTTATGGCGACTGCCTTGGTCAGATACGTTCTGGCCTGAGGATATTTACCCTGAATAAAGGACTGCTCGCCCGCCTTAAGCAATTCATCGAATGTTTTGGGCTCTTTGGAGCAGCCGGAGAGCACAGCCGCGAGCAGGACCAGATAAAAAATTCTTCTCATTTCCGAACCTGATTTTAAGTTTTAGGTACATATAATACAACATTCGTATTTGCAATACAAGATGGATGATCCCAGAGAGACGTCATGCGCCGAGTAATCGTTTTTCTCGCATTGCTGATGACTTCTAGCACCATGGCCTCGACCGCCCCGCCGGCCGAACGGCCGCAGCGCGTTGCCGTCGTTATCAGCTATACCCCGGTGGTGACTTCGACGCGCGATGACGAGCAGACATCGTTCAGTCTCTCCCTGGCCGCCAGGCATTTTATTGACTATTACCTTTATGCCTGTGGCGTCCCATCACAGATATTCATCAAGACCTCGGACAGCCCGCTTGATGCCTACGCCCGGAAATATCTGGACTCTTCTTATACCAGAGTTGTTGCGCTCGCCCCGACCGGACGGGAGAATGACCGATCGGTTATAGTGGCGGACGAAAGCCGCCGGCAGCGCTTCGTGAAAGCGTACGGGTTTGTCGAAATAGAACTTCCCTACAGTATGTACAGCTACGGCGACTCCGGCCTTCACCTGCTCCGGCGGGATCGAATCAAAGAGTCGGCCCGGGCAAACTGGCTGCATATCTCCGATCCTTCTCAGCCTCACGAGTATGACTCGGCGCTCGCGGTGACTCCGGAACCACGCGAGTACATTCTGCAGCGCGCGATCCGAAAGATGCTGTCCGAATACACCCCCCTTGCGACCATACCAATCGTGGATACCGGCGGGGTTCTCCCGCTGGTGCTGTATGTCGATTCCTCCTTCGTCAAGTCCAATCCCCATTCCTGGCAGCGGGAGAGCGAGAAGATGGTTCAGGCAGCTTCGCACTCCTTTTCGGGACAATTCGGCTATCGCCTGCAGATTGTCAGGACGGTCACCATGCATGTGGTGGGAGACAGCAGTTTTACGTTGACTCGCGCCTACGGGTATCTCAAGCAGAGTGTCAGAGCGGATCAGGACACGACTCGACTCTTTCTTTTTGACCGTAACGATGACATCCGGTTCTTTCTGGGGGACAGTTACGACAAGGTCGGCCTGGCCGAACTGGGCCGCAAGCGCCTGGTCGTGAACGAATTGCCGCAGCCGGATCCGGACGACAATCTCTGGCGCGCCTACAACAACGGACTGACGATTCTTCACGAGCTGGGACACTCACTCGGCGCGGTGCATGTCTCGGATATCAACTCGGTGATGAGCCATCAGCTCACCTGGCTGGCCACCGACCGATTCGATCCAATCAACAGCCGGATAGTAAAAGCTGCGCTTGACGGTGATCTTGTGTTCAGAGATCCATCGGTGTACGTTCGCTATGTGACGGATCTTCTCAGCGACTCAAGGTACGGTCTGGTCGACTATCCTCAATTCCTTTTTGGATTTCTCAATGAAGGGGGCGGAGCGCCGTTCGGAAAACGGATAGTCGCCGCGATCCACAAGGGTTCGTTTCTGACGGCGGCCCGGGCGTACGAGTCTATGCTTCAGGGGGTGAACTACCGCTCGGCCGATCTGTTTCGTCAGGCAATAAAGGACGATCCGCAGCAAGCCTCGCTGTACTATTACCTTTCTTTGGTGACGATCGGCGAAGAATCCAGACAGGCGCTGCGGAAAGCGGCAGAGTTGGGCTATTTTCTCGCCCAGGTCCGTCTTCGGACCCTCTCCTCGGGTAGGGCACCTCGGCCGTAAGCTTAAAACAAGCTGACTCTGCGTTGCCGGATAGGTCAGTTCCACCCCTATTTTCCCCGATCTTAACAATTTATCCGCCCAAACTGAAGCTGCACAAAATTATTGACACGATTGGCTACTTTAGCTATCGTAAAGTGAACGCAGTAGGTTCCTGTTCTGGATTTCGATCACATCTGAAAATTGTGCTCTGGCAGATAAATAGCTGAGATTAAGTTACACAGCTCTTAAGTCCTGGGAGGTTTCCGCCATGCGTAAAATTCTGTTGTGTGCACTTCTGTTAATCGCGCTTCTGCTCTTTGCCCCTCTGGCCAACAGTCTGGTTTGCGGTGATGTGAACGGTGACGCCGCAGTTAATATTTCGGACATGGTTTATCTGATCAACTATATAGCGTATTCCGGGCCGACGCCGCCAAATCCTCTGGATGCGAACGTGGATTACTGTGCCGGTGCAGATATCGCTGATGTCGTATACCTGCAGGCGTATGTGTTCGCCGGCGGACCTCCTCCTTGTTCGGTCGTAGGGGATTGCACTTATCCCATCGATGGGATGATCATGGTCGATCACGTGGACGGCCTTGTGTCACCCGGAATTCTCGCGACGGGTGTTCCGATCACTTTTCATGTTCGCTATATCAACACCACAACACGTAACATCTACGGACTGACAAACGCATTCACGATATCTTCCCCGGAAGGTGCTGAGTGGACACATTCAGTGGCTGATACAACGCACTTGCCGGAATTTGATCAGAGTATAGTGCGGGCGGTAGTAGCCTCCGGAAATGGCAGTGGGGTTGACACAATAAGGACGATGTTCATGGCGTACGTGATGCCGCCAGTCCACCAGGGAATGCAGCCGGGATTCAGCGGAGTTCCCTTCACCATCACGATCGGCCCGCTTTCCGCCTCGGACGAAGGGAAGTCCATCGTCCTTGACTCCGTGACGTTTGAAAATGGCGGCAGTTGGAAATGGGTAACTGACGCCGCCAGTTCGTACCATCCCGCCTGGGGTGGACCCTATCGCTATTTCATCGGTTATAGGCCGGAGTCAGCCACTTCCATTTCGGTCAGCCATATCGAGGGGCAGGATGCCCCTTACACTTTACCCCCGGACAGGAACATCACATTCGATATGCAGTACACCAACACCTCCACAAATGCGTTCCACGTGATGTCGAACGGATTCAGAATTTACTCACTCGATGGAGCGACCTGGACGGAGAGTCATGGTGTGAATGCAGGTGGGTTTACCACGGAGATGTTTCAGGGCGGCCTGTACGTCAACGAATTCAATAATGATGGTTCCGGATCCGATACCATCGGGTTCGGAGCGGTCACCTTCGATGCCGGTGCCGGAATGCGCCCCGGATATACCGGAGTTCCATTCCAGATAACCATAGGCCCGATCCCTCACGAGGATCTGGGGAAGACGGTCTGCCTGGATTCCGCCTGGTACCGTCCCATCAACAACTGGATTTGGGGAGGCATTTCCGTACCGAATGTCTTGCCGGAGTGGTACGGACCGTACTGCTTCACGGTCGCCGACACGGCTGACTTGTACTATTTCAGCCCGCTTCCCGACTCGCTCTATTTCCAGTGCTATTCAGGAGGCAGCGTCCCCGCCTATGACTATTTCCGCGTAGCCGAGACGGCAGGTGCGGGAGTAGGTTTCTCCGTAACCAGTTCGACCGGTTGGCTGCTTCCCAGCAAGACCAGTGGGTTCACACCTGACTCGATCTTCGTAACCACCGATCCTACGGGATTGCCAACGGGAATTTATCAGGCCGACCTGACGGTCGCATCGCCACAGATCGATAAATTCTCCGAAAACGATAAGAGTGGTGATGACAATACTCCAGCCTCCGGCTGAAGGCATCGTTCTCGACCGGGTGGACGGAGGAGTCGGGCCGAATGAGATCAGGGCCGGTGTGCCGGTCAATTTTGATCTGCGCTTTGTCCATCAGGGCCCGAATCAGATTACGGGAGTCCAACACGGCTGGCGCTTCTATTCTCCGGACGGAGCCGACTGGACCGGTCTCACCGCCGATACCATCGGACTCATCAACAAAGACCTGTTCGACCTGGTGTGTCAGATCGTCTATCGTAATGTTGACGGCATTGCCGAGGACACGGTAGGTTTTGGAGCCGCCATCATGCTTGGGCCCGGACTGGCTCCGGGTTTCGACGACGTCTCTTTCAGACTGGGAATAGGACCGATTGACGAGAGTCAGATAGGCCGGACGGTGTGCTTTGATTCCACCTGGTTCCCACCGGCAGGCCGATGGCTGTGGTCCCGGACCGGCGGCCTTGGTAATATTTACCCCGAATGGGGGGGGCCGTATTGCTTCACGGTGGTTGATGCCCCGGCGTACACCACCGGGGATTCGAACTTCGTCATGGGACCGCTCCCGGACACCCTTAGGTTCCAGTGTTACGAGGGAGGAACAAGTCCGACTTACGATTATTTCCGCGTCACCGATGCGGACGGCGGCCTCTTTTCGTTCGCGGTCGACGGTGGCGATCCCTGGGTGCAGTTTGACAAGACCGCCGGCATGACTCCGGATTCGATCTTTGTCACGACCGATGCATCGACAACGACAGCCGGAACATACTTCTCCACCGTGACGGTCAGTTCGCCCGATGCGAGCAACTCGCCGAAATCGATTGTAGTTAAGCTTACCGTTCTGACTCCCCCTAACCAGGGTATCGTGCTCGATCGTGTCGATGGGGGTGTAGGGTACATGGGAATTCGTACCGGCGTACCGGTGAATTTTGACCTACGGGTTATCAACAATTCGCCCTACCAGATCGTTGGGATGACCAACGCCATCAGAATCCATTCTCCGCAGGGAGCTACCTGGACGCAGAGTATCGGGGACACCATCGGACTGCTTAATAGTAGCACGTTCAGTCTGGTCTCCGTGGTCGACCGTCATAGCCCGGACGGAGTAAACGACGATTCGGTGGGGTTTGGCTTCGTAGCCCTCTTCGAAGACGCGGGAATGCCTTCGGGCTTCGACGACGTTTCTTTGAGGGTCAACGTCGGCCCAATCGACGAGTCACAGGTCGGCAAACAGCTTTGTATCGATTCTTGCTGGTTTCCTCCAGGCAGAGAATGGCTCTGGTCAGCGTCGGCTATGCCGGAACTTATCCCGGCCTGGGGTGGTCCTTATTGCTTCGATATCGTGAACGCGCCGGCCTATCCCGAACAACCGCCGCCTCCAAGTTCGGGCGACTCACTTATACTGCCGTCACTTGCCATGGAACCGGGTGGTGGTGTCCAGTCGGTAGTTGCGAAATTGTCGCAACCGATCAAGGGAGCCACTATCCCGCTGACGATTCCGGCGGGAGTCTCGTATGTGACCATCGATCGCTCCGGGCTGATCACTGAAGACTGGGACTATACCTTCATTCAGGTCAAGCCGGACTCCGGTTTCCTGTTTGTCGCGCTGGCCAATTCTCTGGGCGAACGGATCCCTGAAGGAACGACCGAACTGTTCCGAATCAACTTCTCAGCCGCCAACATGTCCTGTGAAAACGATCGGATCATCCGCTGGGATACTACCCTGATGGGACAGGTCTCGCGTCAACTGACCCTCTCGGATACAACCGCTCATCCGGTCTATCCCGGATTCTCGTACCTGCGTGACAGTGTCGTGGTAGCTCCGTTCTTAGCGGGGGATTGCAACGCCGACAACGCTATCGATATCAGTGACCTGGTTTGCCTGACCGACTACATGTTCAACGGTGCTGCTGCACCGGTTAATATCAACTCGGTCGACAACAACGGCGACTGTATCGGACCGGACATCTCCGACCTGGTCTATTTCGTCGATCACCAGTTCCTGATGGGACCTGCCCCCCTGTGCGGCTGTATCGGAATCGGAAAGCGAAGCGCCCCTGCCGACGAGGGGATGATCGTGGGTGTATCGTACGAAAAAGGCAATACGATCGTCACCTTGTCTTCGCCCATCGCCGTCCGGGGTGTGGAGTTTATCCTCAAGGGCGCGGATAATGTCACGCCGGTTAAGCTGGTGGGGGATCAGGTCGACATGCTCAGCGGCAATACCACCGCCGGGTTGCATATCGGGATTCTCGATATGGATGGTCCGAACACGATTCCGCCGGGCCGGACAACAATAGTCCAGCTGCCCGGAATATATGAGATCCTCGACGCCACGATAGCTCCCGATGGCTCCCACTCGGTCACACCGACCTTGAGTGCCAACGCTCCGATCTTGCCGACGAAATTCGAGTTGTACCAGAACTATCCGAATCCGTTCAACCCGAGTACGGAAATCGGATTCGCCCTGCCCCAGGCGGCGAAGGTACGACTGGAGATATTCAACATCATGGGTCAGCGGGTGAAGCTGCTGGCCGATCAGCCTATGGAGGCTGGTGTGCGTTCGATTCTCTGGGACGGCAGGGATGCCGTCGGTAACGCGGTTGCAAGCGGAGTGTATTTCTACCGGCTCGATGCCGGACAGTTTACCGCTTCGCGCAAGATGCTGTTACTTAAGTAGCCGAAGCAACTTTTCCGGTCTATTCTTTTCTCAGGCAGTCGCGCCGGTCCGGCGCGGCTGCCTTTTTATGCGCCCACAATAACTTGATTCCCCTTGTCCCCCCGTTGAGTTTCGCCTAGATTACCGGACAATTTGTAGATCGATGGCCCCGCTGTTGAAGGTGAACTGATGTATCCGCCGCTGCTCGCCACCATTCCCTACCTGGGCGAAACCCTCTCGCTGGTTACTGCCATTGCCTGGGCGCTGGCTATCATCATGTTCAAGAAGAGCGGCGAGACGGTCCACCCGATCGGGCTGAATCTCTCCAAAGACTTTCTTGCGGTCGTGCTGTTCATTCCGACTATCTACCTGTTTGGAGAGGATCTGTTTCGACCGGCTCCCGCCCGAGACTATCTCATACTGTTCATCAGTGGCGGTCTGGGAATCGGGGTTGCGGACACCCTTCTCTTCATCTGCCTGAATCGAATTGGGGCCGGACTGACCGCAATAGTCGAATGCCTCTACAGCCCCTTTGTCATCGTTCTTTCCTTTCTCTTTTTGGGAGAGACGCTGAGCCTGGTTCAGATTGTCGGAGCTATATTGATTCTCTCAGCGGTGTTTATCGCCACGTATCGAAGGGAACCGGGATCGGTTGATCGGAAAGGTCTCGTGGTCGGGGTACTTCTGGGTGCACTATCGCTTTTCCTTACCGCCGTGGGAGTGATTCTCGTCAAACCGGTGCTTGACCGATCTCCCCTCCTCTGGGTGACCGAAATGCGCCTGCTCAGCGGAGTTCTCGTACTTGTCCTGGTGCTCGTTTTTCATGCCAGACGCCGGCCGATAATCAAATCAATTTTAGGGGCACAAAACCGTACGATTACCATTTTCGGGTCGTTTATGGGGGGGTATATCGCCATGTTGCTGTGGCTGGCCGGAATGAAATATACCCAGGTGTCGACCGCTTCGGTACTCAATCAGACCACTAATGTATTCATCTTCGTATTCGCCGCGATCTTCTTGAAGGAGCGGATCACCACCAGCCGCGCAATTGGCATCCTGGTAGCGGTGATAGGTGCGTTGCTGGTCACTTTCGGCAAGAATATGGGTTTCGTGCCGGTGCCATAGTTGACAATTCATTCTCACCGATTAAATTACGAAATGACACAACTCTCTAAATACAGCGATCTGACTAAAGCTATCGCGCTTTGCCGCTTCGCCGGGGTCCGACCACGGTTGATGGAAGCGCTCATCACCAGGTACGGCAGCCTGGAGCGCATTCTTCATGTCGATGCGGGCTCGTTGATGGCAATTGCGGGGCTCTCTGCCGACGCTGCGAACAAGATCGCCCGGGCGGCCAGCTTCATGGACCAGGCGGAATTGTTTGAGCAGTCTCTCAAAGATCAGAGCATATCGATGGTCTCCCGATTCGAACCGGGATTCCCCCCGGGACTGTTCGAACTCAACGACCCCCCTTCGCTCATCTACTTTCGAGGACGGCTTCCCGAAGACACTCAAAAGCGGGTGACCCTGACCGGGACGGAGAACTCTACCATCAAAGGGATAGAGCTGACGGTAGCGGCGGCCCAGAGATTCGCCGAGGCCAAAGTGCAGGTGGTTTCTTCAATTGCCATAGGCGTAAGCGCTTCGGCCCATCTCGGCACGAATGCCGCCGGTGGCGCCTCGTTCGCTGTGCTCGACACCGGAGTTGATATTATCGATCCCGAAGATCACACCGCACTGGCTATTGATATCGTCAAGCGCGGGGGACTGCTCAGTGAACATCCTCCGGGAACGACTGCCGGAAAGAACGCCTATATTGCCTCAAATCGAATTATCGCAGCCATCTCTCAGGCGGTAGTGGTAACTGAATTTTATGACACCTCGGAATCCACCCTCGATCTGCTCAAGTGTTGCAGTCAGATCGGGAAGCTGGCCTTCATTCTGATAGATCCGCGGCACGGCCCCTTAACCGACACCGCCAGCCTGAATAAGGCGATTGGTTGGGGAGCGATACCGTTTGTCGGACTTGAGAAGATCGATGATATCGTAGCCTCGCTGGTATGACCGAATTCATGAATGATCGATACTGCACGATTGCCCGGGAGAGTTCACACGAGATCAAGGTCAAAGGTTCACGCTTCATCGGACGCTCCTTCCTGGTCTCTGCGCTGAGCGAAGCGGCGGCCTCGCTCGAGGCGGTGCGCAAGCAGGAGTATGCGGCAACTCACAATTGCTATGCGTATCATGTCGGTCTACCGGACGAGACTCCGGTGTTCAAATTTTCCGATGACGGTGAACCGGGCGGCACGGCGGGGCGTCCAATTTACGATGTCATTTCCGGAAGCGGGCTGACCAACCTCCTGATCGTGGTCACCCGATATTTCGGCGGCACCAAACTTGGCACCGGCGGGCTGGTGAAGGCTTACGGCGAGACCGCCCAGCTCACCTTGAAGCAATCCGGCAGCCTCGAGCGGTTTCTCACCGATTCCTTCAAAGTTGAGATTGATTTCCCGCTCTATGACCCGCTCATTAAGCGTATCCATCAGGTCGGTGCGATCCAGGACAGTGCGGAGTTTTCCGATCGAGTGACGATGCAGCTGACTATCCGCCGGAGTCTCGCCGATATGCTGGAAGCTGCGATAACGGAACTTTCATCCGGAAGAGCGAATATTGAAAAAATCGAAATCGCTGGCAAGGATTGATTACCTCGGGATGGGGATCATCCCGTTTGACCTCTTGTTTTCCGTACCGTTTTATCCCAAGGCGGGACTGAAGATCGACGCCACCGCATTTCACATGCAGGGAGGCGGACCGATCCCAAATGTCGCGGTCGGACTGGCCCGGCTCGGTTTCAAATCCGCACTAATCACCGCAGTCGGTGATGATCCGTTTGGCGCGATAATCAAAGACGAACTTCGCCGTGACAAGGTCGACACCCGATTTATTATTACAAAGAAACAGCCTTCGGCCCTGGCGGCCGGATGGATCGAGAATGGCTCCGGGCGCAGGACGATGGTCCTTTCGCGCCAGATTTTCGTCACACCATCGGATATCGATACGTCGAGATATCCAATTCCGAGGATCCTTCATCTCGACGGCCGTGATATGCCGGCCACGATGAGGCTGGCGCGCTGGGGGAAGAAGGCAGGCGCGATCGTTTCGTTCGATATCGGATCGGTGCGCAACGATGTTTCGTCAGTGTTCCCGTTGGTTGACCATTTGGTCGTAGCCGATGGCTTTGCCTTCCCTTTTGCCAAAACCAGATCGGTTAAAGCGGCGATCAAAAAGCTGGCAGCTCTCTGCCCCGGAACGGTAGTTGTAACAGAGGGTACCAAAGGTTCTACCGGGTTGGACCGATCCACCGGCAAATATGTATTTCAACCGGCTTTTAAAGTGAAAAACATCGACACCACAGGGGCCGGAGATTGTTATCACACCGGGTATCTCTACGGCGTATTGCAGCGAGTGAGCCTTGCCGAATGCATGAGGCTCGGTGCAGCCGCCGGGGCGCTTAAGTGCACCAAACCGGGAGCACGAACCGGCATACCGAATCTCCGCGAACTGATGAGATTCCTCAAGAGCAACCCGCCAACTTATAAGTAAAGGCTGGAAATGCTGGAAACCCTGAGCCATATCGACAAGGCGATCTTTCTTTTCATCAACGTGAAGATGGCAAATCCGGCGACCGATCTCATCATGCCGGCCATCACCTCGGATATGCTGCTTCGAATTCTGTACGGCATAGCGATGTTGCTCCTGTTGTGGAGAGGGAACGCCCGGCTCCGATGGATGGTACTCTTCTCGGCAATCGTCTTGTTATTCACCGATCAGATCTCTTCGCACTATCTCAAACACTGGATCGCCCGGCCGCGCCCGTGCCACACGCTGTCAGACATACACCTGCTCGTTGACTGCGGAGGTGGGTATTCCATGCCGTCGTCGCACGCCGCCAACTCGCTCGGACAGGCAGCGTTCTTCGCCTGTCTGATAGCCCCGTACCGATGGTATTTCTATGCGTTCGCCGGAACGATTGCGATCAGCAGGATATTTGTCGGCGTGCACTATCCGTTCGACGTACTGGTTGGAACGTGCATTGGTCTGCTTATTGGCTGGATTATCGCGTGTGCCTTTGGGAGGTTTGAAGAGCGTTATCTGAAAAGATCCGAGGAGGTGGAGGTTGCCACTCACGATTGAAATCGTCAAAGGGGATATTACCAGGACGAACACACAGGCGATCGTCAACGCCGCCAACAATCATTTCTGGATGGGATCCGGGGTGGCGGGGGCAATCAAATCGGCCGGCGGAGAAATCATCGAGCAGGAAGCGGTCAAAAAGGGACCGGTAATGCCCGGTGAGGCGGTGTATACATCGGCCGGACGGCTGCCGTTCAAAGTGATCATTCATGCCGCCGTGATGGGACAGGACCTTCACACCACCGACAAATATATCCGCCAGGCAACTATCAGCAGTCTTAATATTGCCGAAACACTCAAACTGGAGTCGATCTGCATTCCCTGCGTTCGGTACCGGTGTCGGTGGGTTTCCTATGAAGGCCTGTTCGTATGTAATGATAACGGCAATCCGGGGGTATGCCACCCGGGCAAAATCGATCGAGCGGGTGCAGCTCTGTCTGTTCGATGATTACGGTTACAAGCTGTTTCTGGAGCAGCTTGAAGTCCAGGAAAAGAAATAATAGGAGCTATTCGTGGATCTTCAACTTGAACGATCCATCGAGATTCATCGGCTCCTTCTTCCCATTGGCAAACTCACCGTTGATGTGACAGTAGGCATCCCGCGAGGTCAGTGAGTCGATCGTCAGGTGGCCGGTCAGCGCATAGAAGACCCGTTCATCCCCCGACAGCTCGTACTGCTCAAGTAGCACGGCGAAGCTGTGCTCCTGCAGCAGGTACTGCCCGTCCTTGAGCGGCTTGGGCAGCTGCAGATAAACATCGGCCCGCCAGGATTCATCGAAACTGAAATTCCAGGGTGTCGTTTGAACTGAATCGGACTTATTGAACCGGGTAGCGATCGTGAGAATGCCGACATTTTGACTCCCCGCCCGGTATTTCATATTGTCGAGCGGATTGTTCAGGGTGGCATCGGCGATGAATTTCGTTCCCTCAACGGTCACCCGTTTTTGAGGTCCTTCCCCCGTCAGATACAGATCCTGCCGGAAGCGCGACACACAGCCGGTCACCGCGAGCAGGGGGAACAACAGGGCCGCACACCAGACCGGAATTGAGATTCTGGATTGTTTCATATGAATAGTATACGTTTGATAAATGGGGAAGTCAATTGCGGGCTGGGGGGAAGAGCGCGAGAGGTAATAATTGCGCCGGGCCGATCAGAGCGGGAGCTCGACCACCCGGTAACGTTTGTAGACTTCGCCGCCGAGCTGTTCGCAGCCGCGACGCATCATGTCGTTGGTTTCCAGAATCCATGACATCTCCGCCCACTTGTAGCCTTTCGCGACCCCTTTGGCGTACGTCGTAGCATACAACATCGAATCGATCCCTTTCTTCTGAAAGTCCGGGATGATCCCGAGCGTGATGATCCGCACACTGTCGACCTTGTTGCGGATTTTCGTATGCCAGAGAAGTTTCAGCAAGCCGAACGGCAGCAGTTTGCCGTGGAGATGGATCAGCGCCTGATTGAGATTGGGCAAGGCCAGACTGAAGGCGACCGGTTTGCCGTCGTATTCGGCAATCAGAACCAGATCGGGATCAACAACCTGCTTGAGGTCCTTGGCCATGTAGAAGAATTCATCGCGGTCCATCGGCACAAACCCCCAGTTGTGTTGCCAGGCCTGATTGTAGATCTCGTTGATCCGCTCGACTTCGTTATCGAAGTCTTTCATGTTGAGGGTGCGAAGGTTGACTCGGGCGCGCTTGCTGAGCCGCTCGACAACCGCCTGGACGCGCTCGGGGTGGATCGTCTGGTCGGTTAACTTGTACGCGAGCAGATCCATTACTTTCTTGAGCCCGAATTTTTCGGCAAGCTGCGGCTGATACGGGCGGTTGTACGGCATCATGAGTACCGGTGGTGAGTCGAATCCTTCGACCAGGAAACCGCAGTCATGGTTGGTCGAGAAGTTCATCGGGCCGCGCATTTTCTCCATCCCGGCTTTCTTCAACGTGATCATGGCCACTTTGAGAAGAACCGATGCCGCTTCGAAATCATCTTCGGAGTCGAAGAAGCCGAAAAAGCCGACCTGCTCTTCGTGAAACTGGTTATGCGCATAGTTGATGCAGGTCGCGATCCGTCCGACAATCTCATCCTGGCGAAAAGCCAGAAACATTTTGACGGTGGCGGTCTTGTAGAACGGGTTCTTTTTGAGATCGAAGAACTGTTTGCGCTCCATCGTCAGCGGCGCGACATAGTTCTCATCGCTCTTGTACAGCCGGTTGGGAAAGTCTATGAATTTGGCAAGCTGTGACGAATTCTCGACTTCAATAACTTCGACAGTTGGCATAGGTCCTTTAGGAGATCAGTCCCTTGGCGCGGCCAACCTTGGCCATCACTTCGACAACTCGGTCAAGCTGGTCGCTGGTATGCGAGGCGGTGTACGAAGTCCGGATCATCGCCTGACCGGGAGGAACTGCGGGAGAGATTACCGGGTTGGTGAACACGCCGTTATCGTACAGCTCTTTCCAGAAGGCGAAGGCATCGAGATCTTCACCGACCACGATCGGAACGATCGGGGTTTCCGAATGCCCGGTATTGAAACCGAGCGACTGAAATTCTTTTTTCATTCTCCGGGCATTCTTCCAGAGATTCTCGCGCCGTTCCGGTTCCGATTCGACAATATCAAGGGCGGCGAGAACGGCGGCGGCGTTCGAGGGCGGAATCGAGGCCGAGAAAATCAGGGCGCGGGCGTTGTGCTTGATGTAGTCGATAACTTTGGCGTCGCCGGCGACAAATCCGCCAAGTGAAGCGAATGATTTGGAGAAGGTCCCCATCGTGAGATCAACCTGATCGATCAGGCCGAAATGATCCGCG
The DNA here is from genome assembly GCA_963711085.1 of uncultured candidate division Zixibacteria bacterium. GTDB lineage: Bacteria > Zixibacteria > MSB-5A5 > GN15 > FEB-12 > CAVQCT01. The sequence continues at coordinate 47,941 of CAVQCT010000003.1, forward strand.
GTACCGGCGCCGGATGGGCCGAGCACGCCGACCGAATGGGCATCGTCGACCAGCACTCGAGCGCTGTATTCTTTGGCGATTTCCAGAAGGCGCGGAAGGTTGATAATATCCCCTTCCATCGAAAAGACACCGTCGACCACCACAAGCAGGCCACCACGGGAATTGATGCTTCGCACGTTGGCGATCACCCGTTCGAAATCTTCCATATCGTTATGGGCGAATTTGTACACCTTGCCGAACGAAAGCCGGCAGCCGTCGACAATACTGGCGTGCACCTGACGGTCAATAATGATCGCATCGCTCTTGCCTACCAGCGAAGAGATTGTGCCGAGGTTGGTTTGAAAGCCGGTGGAAAAGACCTGGGCAGCGTCTTTTTGCATGAATTTGGCGAGGCGAGCTTCAAGTTCCAAATGCAGATCGAGGGTGCCGTTCAGAAAGCGCGAACCGGTACAACCGGAGCCGTACTTGAGCGCTGCTGCGCTGGCCGCTTCTTTGACTTTGGGATGGTCTACTAATCCGAGGTAGTTATTGGAGCCGACCATGATACACCGCTTGCCGTCGACCACAACTTCGTTTCCCGGCGCCGACTGCATCGGGTGAAAATACGGATAGATGCCCATCGCTTTGACATCATCGGCATCCGTGAATTCAAAACATTTTTGGAAGAGGTCCTGGTAGTCGACCTGCGTCTTATTTTCAGTATGCAAAAGGGCTCCTTAACCGCTGGAAATTTGCCGCACAAATTTTTATAAAACCAATTTTATCTCGCATTGTCAAGGGCAAACGATCCAAGTAGGACAACCGAACATAGCCTATTTTGTGCCCGGCCACAAGCACTTTTCCCGGCGCTGATCGCATCGCAACCGGCCATCCCCATCCCCTTCCCGGCAGGTAGTAACCGTATGTTACTCAAGTGTTTTTTCGATCTCATCGGCCGTCTCCGCATCCATCGGGCCGCCTCGTTTACGAAGCATCTTGATCAGGTGCTTACGAACCTCCGGCGTGCGATTCTGACCGAATTTGAGCTTGAGGTCGATCTGTTTTGGGACGATCTCGAAGACCGACACTTTAGGCAGTCGGCGTTTGTATATCGGATCATCGGGAACGATCGGCGCATGCCCTCCTTCCGGCTGCTGAGTCTCCATAAAAGCCTGAAGCACGCGTGCCTTTTCGGCCAAATCGGTGACGATCCGGCCTTCTCCGCGCATGAACAGCGACTTAAACAAAGTGGTCGCGGGACAGGCGTTTCGTTTTTCCAGCCAGTATGAGGGGATAGTGGCATAGGGGATGTCCACGGCGAACGAAATCCTGCCCCCTCTGGCGAAAGCTTCGTATTTCTCTCCCTCGGTCGCTCCGTGAAAAAAGATGTGGGTGTCGATTGCGACATAATTAACGGGCACTATTCTCGGATAACCGTCCGGGGTGATAATTCCTACCCGGCCGAACCTGCACGAAGCAAGCAGCTGCTTTATGACTTCCGGGTCCTTGTTGTCGTACTCTTTTCTGCGCATCACATCCTGTTTGTTATTTTGTTGGTTTCTTTGCTACGAAATACATCATCTGGCGGTTGCGATCGACCGGATCTTTTTTCAGCGAACCGTACGCCTCAATGTCCTCGAACCCCACCTTACGGAACATAGCAATAAGCTCGTGGCAGGAGTACATACGGATTATCACATCCCCGGCCGTTTTTTCCACACCGTTTTCTATAAACGTCCAGACGCCATGATTGATAGAAGTTTCATAGTCAAAATATCTCTTCTCCAGTACCTTGAGGCTGTCGCAGGTGAACCAGTCCGTGCTGGTATAGTGTGAGAGGATCCAGTCGCGGTTTACCAGACTCAGATAACATTTTCCACCCGGTTTCAGGGCGTCGAAGAGCTTCTTTAGTACCAGTACGTTGTCGGCTTCCTTTTCAAAGAATCCAAACGAGGTCCAAACATTAGCTACAGCGTCGAACTCTTTCTTGAAGTGAATGCGACGCATATCTGCTCGATGAATGTCGATTCGAAGTCCCGCCCGATCTGATTTTTTCTGCAACTCATCCAAGTACGATTGCGTGATATCAACCGCCGTGACTTTAATCCCTTTCCGCGCAAACAGAAGGCTGAATCGACCGATTCCGCAGGGGCAATCAAGCAGGCGACTTCCCTTGCGAAGATTGAGATTTTCGATCATAAAGCGCGCCTCGGCATTGGTCATTTTGGGGGTCGCCCGTTTGAAGACCGGCCGAAAGGCTGGAAAGAAGCTGGTCCACCAGTCGTTCTCTTTGGTTTTCATGATTACCTCCACCGGTTATGAATCCGTTCTCTCAGGATACCCGTTGGAGGGTCTCCGGGGCAAGAGGAATTGGACGGATGATTGCCGACTCGAGGCCGGAAAGACAAATCTACTCTCACCCCCGGAGAGGGGTCGGGGGTGAGGGTAAATTTCGTCCGCGCGAATGGAAGAAACCTGGATTCCTTCGTACAAGGGAATGACATGCCTGTAGGCAGGCTTTCAAAACTTCTCCCACGCTGCGCCCTGCCCGGCTGTCGCCGGACCGGGCTGACGTAGGCTACCGAAGAGGTGACGCGTTCGTTGTGGCAATGGTAGAGGGTACTTTTTTGCAGGGACGAGCCGTCTTCGGGCTGGCCGTTGACATCTCACCCCAAGCGGTCGGGTGCCAGAGCGGATGAAGTCGAGATTGCCACGTCGCTATGCCTTCGCCGGCGCTCGGCCTGACGCTTCTCGCAATGACTTGGTTTCAGATCCATCCAAAACTACTTCTTCAACATGCTATTCGTCATGCGGTAGAGTTGCTCGCCGGAAGCGACCAACTTATCGATCCACATCTTGAGAAGGGTTTGAAGATCGTCCGTGGTATCGGGGCCGGACTCGCTGACCGGTTCCAGCTGATCGAGGATTTCGAAGACGAAAGCGTCCGGCCCGAGGTCGTTCCAGTCTTTCTGCAGCTCATGATCCGGATGTGAGCCGTGCTCCAGCTGAAACCGTTCACGATTGAGAACGCCGGGGAGATTCAGGCTCGTTCCCAGGAGTGATTTCTTGCCGGGTTTGTTCTGCACCCGATAGACGCCGGTCGGCCGGGAGGATTCTTTATAATTGCGAATTGCTTCTTTGCGATCCATGAATTTGTGACCCTAAAATTTGTCGGGTTTCTCTGTCAAGCACTAACGTGTTTTCCTCCGGAACCCGACCTACTATTCTGCGGGGTGGAACCCGATCTACTTTACCTGATACGATTTGAGCCGCACCTCACGGCACGGCTCAAATGCTCCGCTAATTCAGCAGAAAGGAGTCTAGTTCTCTTTCTTGAAATTCTCCATGAACTCGACCAGCCGATCGACCGCTTCGAGCGGAACCGCGTTGTACAGCGACACTCTAATACCGCCGACATCGCGGTGCCCCTTCAGGCCGACCATCCCGGCGCCTTTCGCCTCAAGCACGAACTTCTGTTCGAGATCTTCGGAAGGCAGGCGGAGGGTTAGATTCATCCAGCTCCGGCTGTTCGGCTTGACCGTACCGCGATAATAGTCCGGATACAAATCGATCATCTGATAGATTCGTTCCTCTTTCGCCATGTTGACTTTCTCGACCGCGGCCAGTCCACCCCGAAGCTTGATCCATTCCAGAATCAGCTTGTAGATATAAACCGCGAATACCGGCGGGGTGTTGTACAGTGATTTCTTCTTGGCATGGGTCTGGTAATTGAAGATCGTCGGAATCTTGTCCGAACAGGTATCCAGCAGCCCCTGCTTAATGATAACCAGGGTGACACCGGCCGGTCCCAAATTCTTCTGCGCTCCGGCATAGATCATGTCGAAGGCGCTGAACTCCCGACGCCGGGAGAGAATATCCGAGGACATGTCGCAGATGTACGGTACACCGCCCGGACTCGGAAAACTTTGGTACTGGGTGCCATAGATCGTGTTGTTCGAAGTAACGTGCAAATATGCGGCGCCCTTCGGAATGTCCAGCTTGTCCGGGATATGATCGTACTTGGTCTCTTTCGATGACGCGGCGACGTGTACGGTGCCGATCCGCTGGGCTTCCTTGATCGCTTTCGCGGACCAGGCCCCAGTATCGACATAGGCAGCCGTCTTTCCTGAGTGGAGGAAGTTCATCGGGATCATGGCGAACTGAGTGGAAGCTCCGCCGCCGAGAAACAGCACGTGATAGCTGTCATCGAGACCGAGCAGCTCCCTGGTCAGGGCGATCGCCGTATCATTGATTTCATCGTATTCTTTGGAGCGGTGGGAAATTTCCATGACCGACATGCCGGTGCTCTTGTAATCCAGCAGTTCCTCCTGGACTCTTTTGAGCACTTCCAGCGGCAGACAGGCCGGCCCGGGATTGAAATTAAACACGCGTTTTGACATGGTATTTGCCTCTTGTGAGTTTTCCTTATTTAGCGTGAACCGCTTCGTGTTTCTTGTGAGCGACATACTCGTCGATCAACCGATCGACAATATGCCCGATCCGAAGCATGTTCTCTTTCGACGAGGCTCCGACATGCGGAGTCAGAATCGTTTTCGGAGAGTTTACCAGCGGCGTGTTCTCGGGCGGATCGGAATAGAAAACGTCCGTGGCATAGCCGCCGAGCTGGCCGGAGTCGAGGGCATCGACGATATCCTGCTCGACTACGCATTTCCCCCGACCGGTATTGATCATATACTGTCCCCGCTTGCAGTATTTCAAGGTGTCTTTATTGATGACGCCGCGAGTTGAATCGACCAGCGGCATGTGCATCGAGATAAAGTCCGATTCGGCCAGCACTTCTTCCATGCTCGAACGGATCTCGGCGAAATCGGAGAAGTAGACATCGGGGTGCCAGGCCAGGACTCTCATACGGAAGGCGCGCGCCCGCAGCGCCAGGGCGGTACCGATTCTTCCCATGCCGAGAATGCCGAGAGTCTTTCCCATGAGCTCGGTCCGCTCGAGTTCTTTCTTCAGCCATTTCCCTTCGCGCATGGAGGCATCCGCCTGGGTGATATGGTTCGGCATGGCGATCATGAGGGCGAACGCCAGCTCAGCGACCGCTATCGTCGAGGCCTCGGCGGTATTCTGTACCTGGATCCCTTTGGTCCGGGCATACGCGACATCGACATTGTCCAGCCCTACGCCACCGCGAATGACATACTTCAATCTGGGTGAAGCGTCGATGTACTCTTTCGTGCACTTGGTCTTGCTTCGAATGAGAATGATCTCCGCCTCGGCCTGTCTTCCCTTGTCCTGGGTTACTTCACCGTATTTCTCCAGCATTCCGGGGAGCGAAGGATCGAAAGAATCGGAAATGAGTATCAGCATCGTCTCACCTTCTTCGTTTATTCGTTCAACAGGTTTATGACCACGCCGTCGCGAAGTTTCGGCTCGAACCAGGTCGATTTCGGCGGCATGACTTCTCCGGCATCGGCTACCTTAATGAGCTGTTCGACCGTCACCGGATACATGGAAAAGGCTAATTCATACTTACTGCTGTCCACGAGCTTGACCAGCTCGGCGACGCCCCGGATACCTCCTACGAAGTCTATACGTTTGTCCGTCCGGATATTGGTAATCCCGAGCAGGGGGCTCAGGAAGTTCTTCGTGAGGATGGCGGAATCGATCGATTCGGCCGGATGCGATTCATCGTAGGTCCCCGCTTTTGACGACAACGCATACCAGCCGCGGTTGGCGTAAAGCCCGACCTGGTGGTTTTGCCGGGGGGCGACCGGAGCTGCCTGCGAGGCGATATCGTAGGTCTGTTTCGCCTGCTCCAGCAGCTCGTTCAGGGTATGACCGTTCGTGTCGCGGACGACCCGGTTATACGGCATAATGAATACTTCGTTATCCGGGAAGATCACATTCAGGAAGAAGTTGTAGTGCTCGTTTCCGGTGTGATTGGGATTGGCTTCACGAAGCCGTCTGGCGACCTCTGAGGCGGCTTGTGAGCGATGATGTCCGTCGGCAATGTACATCGCCTCAAGTCGGCCGAACGCGGCCACAAGGGCATCTATGGCGCTCTGATCGGCTATTACCCAGAGTTCGTGACGGATACCGTCGTCGGCCACGAAGTCGAGCGTTTTGGGGCCCGAAATGAGGCGGGCGAACAGGCCGGTAAGCTCCGCATTGTGCTTGAAAATCGAAAAAACCGGTCCAACCTGGGCCTCGAGAATCTGAATGTGATCGGCCCGATCGCTGACTTTATCCGGGCGGGTATGTTCGTGCTTCTTGATAATTCCCCGGTCGTACTCGTCGACCGAAGTCAGCGCGACCAGCCCGGTCTGGGCCTTGCCATTCATCGTCAGGCGATAGAGATAAAAGCAGGGCCTCTCGTCGCGGATCATCACCTTGTCGGCGATCAGCCGTTGGAGGTTTTCTTTCCCTTTCTCATACACTTCGCGGGAGTAAATGTCAGTCTCAGGCGGAAAGTCTACTTCGGACTTGTTCACCCTGAGAAAGGAAAGCGGGTTATTTTTGGCCAGGTCCCTGGCTTCATCGCTGCTGAGAACATCGTAAGGGGGACAAGCGACTTTCTGAGCGAAATCCGGTTTCGGTCTCACCCCCCGAAATGGACGAACGACAGCCACAAAGGCACCTCTCTTTCAGCATCTGTCGCAATTATGTGAACTATTTCACAACGAGAGTATACTACTCTTTTCGGTGCAATTCAAGGGAATTGTCCCGTGGTCGACAACACCCGAAATCGGTCACGCAAACTGCTCGTCAGTCGGTAAACTCCGAGCACCTTGAGCACAGGAATCTGGAGGGAGATAACAGAGTGGCACATTTGTCACGGCGGAAGTGCCGTAAGGCGCTGCGGATTGGAAGTAAGGAGCCGTTAGCTGCAACGAAAACGGGCCGGCTTACGCCGACCCGGTATTCGTTAAGCTTGAGGTCTCGCTTATTTCATGTGCTTCGACACGAGCTTGGTCATGTCGAACATCGAAACCTGCTTCTTGCCACCGAAGACTTTCTTCAGCTTGTCATCGGCATTGATCATGCGGCGGTTGGCGGAATCCTGCAGTCTATTCTTTTTGATATAGTCCCACAGTTTCTTGGTGACTTCCGTCCGCGGCATCGGCTTGCTGCCGACGATAGCGCCGAGATCCTCGGAGAGCGTCATCGGGCGCATAAACGCCGGATTCGGTTTCCGTTTACTCGCTGCTTTTTTTGCCGGTTTCTTTGCTGCTTTCTTCTTTGCCGCCTTCTTCGCGGTCTTCTTCGCAGCTTTCTTCGCCGGTTTCTTCTTCGCCGCAGCTTTCTTCTTCGGGGCCGCCTTCTTCGCGGTCTTCTTCATCGGCTTCTTGGCGGCTTTCTTCTTCGGGGCTGCCTTCTTGGTGGTTTTCTTGGCGACCTTCTTGGTTGCTTTCTTGGTCGTCTTCTTAGCAGCGGTTTTCTTCTTTGCTACTGCCATTGCGTTGCTCCTTAGCATTAAGGGTTGGTTCGGTTAAGAGTTCAGTTATCAAATAGCGCATTGCATTCTCATTCAGTACGCCGACAAAATACTTCTTTGTTGAAAAATATAGCAAGAAAATTTTTACTGATTTGCATGTTTGACGATCTTTTTTTCACTCTGAAAATGGGACACATCGGAACCTACTCCCGAGGGAAAATCAGCCCCGATGCAACTCGATCACCGGCGCCTCGGTCGGACATCCGAGACGGAAGGGGAACCAATGTCCTGCACCCGATGAGGTGTACAGACGGCTGTCATCCTTGCGATATTCTCCCCAGAGATAGCGATTCGGCCAGATCGGTTCGAAGACGGATCGTCCTCCTATGCCGAGCTGTCCGCCGTGGGTGTGACCCGAGAGCGTGAGAGGTATCGCACGTGAGGCGGCGTGGTCAAAGGCGTCGGGGCGATGGCTCATCAGCACCACGAAGTCATCGTCGTTCTTGTCACCGAGAGCCTTGTCGATCCGGCTGACGAAGAATTCTTCGTGTACCCCGCCGACCACCCGCGGATCATCGATCGCCGCGAGGTAAAACGAACTTCCCTCCCGGGTAAGGTGAACCCCTTTGTCGACCATGAGGGGGAACGGGGAACTCTCGAAAATCTTACGGACCCTGGCAATACCCCGATAGTATTCGTGATTACCGAGGCTGGCAAATGTGCCGAGCGGTGCGTGAAGCTGGTCGATAAGCTTAAGAGAATCGAGCAGGATACTGAGATCATCTGAGATATCCCCGATGACCAGGGTGAGATCCGGCTTGAACGGGGCTGCATTCTCGACCAGTTTCGACAAATCATTCAGCGTGACGTAATGGTGAAGGTGCAGGTCGGAGATGTGCAGCACTCGCATTCCTTCAAGACCGGGCGGGAGATCCGGGAAGTGCATCGGCAGCAGATGTACCTTGACTTCGCTGAACGAATCGACCACTCCGCTCCCCCCGGCCGCCAGCGCCGCCATCGGAACGGCAGCGGCCGCAGCTCGAAGAAAACTTCGCCGTTTGCTGGAGACCTCTGCTCCCCGGACCCGGTGCTTCCTTCCTGCCAGCTTATCCAGAAGCCAATTGGTAAAGTGAATTATTCCGGATATCGGCAGCGACAGAAAGAGCGCTAATTCGAGTACAAAGAAGAAGATTGTCAGCAGCGCGCCGGGGTAAGACAGCCAGTCAAGGGCGTACCATTCCCCCGTTCCCCATCCCAATACGGAGATGAGACCGACGGCAGGGAGCAGCCACGATGACCGTCGGAGCCAGCGTCTCTTCCACCATTGGGGGCTGAAAAGGCGAAAGAACAACACCTGCAACACGCCGAACAACGACATGAGGATTATTGCGAAAACTACTATGAAATGACTACGCATTGTACCTTTTTAATTCAGTGACCGTGCTTCCGGCAATCGTACGTATTAAACACAATCATGTCAAAAGAGTTTTGTTTTTCTGGACGCTTTGAAACGTTACTTGCGCCAGACCGCAGGGCGTAGGACGATAAGCACGGTGAATATCTCGAGTCTGCCGAGCAACATCGAGAGGATCAGCACCCATTTCCCCGGCACAGGAATCCAGGCATAATGTTCGACAGCCCCGACACCGGCAAGACCGGGCCCGATATTGCCGATGGTAGCGCTCGATGCGGTCACGGCGGTGGTCAGATCGGGAATGAACAGGGTCATGATCCCGGCGGTGAGAATGAAGAGACCGATATAGAGCAGGGCGAATGAAGCGACATTGATAACCAGCTTGTCATTAATAGCTTTGTCTTCGACTCGCACCGGTGAAACGAGTCGGGGCTGCGCCAGCTTTCTCACTTCGTTCACGGCAATTTTGGCGATCATCACAATCCGGGTCATCTTCACCCCTCCTCCTGTCGAACCGGCGCATCCGCCGAAGAACATCAGCAGCACGAGGAGAAAGCGTATCAGGTCCGGCCAGACGTCGAAATCGGCGGTGACGAATCCGGTCGTAGTAACGACTGAGACAGTTTGAAACGAGGCGGCCTTGAAGCACTTGTAAAGCCCCTTGACCTGTTCCTGCTGGTGATAGTAGTGCTCATCGAAATCCGCCCAGGTGATCTCCCGGGCGCGAAAATGTTCGCTGGCCCGATCGATTGTCTCCAACCCGCGGAAGTAAAGTACACCTGTCACAATCAGAATTGCCACAACCACCACGCCGGTATAGAAGGCGAATTCACGGTTGCGGAAGGGATTTTTCAGTTCGCCGCGAAGCACCCTGAAATGCACCATGAAATTGACTCCGGCCAGATACATGAACACCACAATCACCCATTCGATAAAATCAGAATGGAAAGCGGCGATCGAAGCGTTTTTGGTCGAGAACCCTCCTGTCGCCATGGTGGCGAAAGTGTGACAGACGGCGTCGAACAGGTTCATTCCGCCTACCATCAGGAGAATCGTCTCAGCCAGGGAGAAGATGAAATAAACGCCCCAGAGGACCGAGGCAGTCTGGGCGAGACGCGGTTGCAGTCGCTCGGTGGTTGGACCGGGGACTTCGCCACGGAACATCTGGTAGCCCGATACGCCCATGGCCGGAAAAATCGCGATCGCCAGGGTGATAATCCCCATCCCACCAAGCCAGTGGGTGAGTGCCCGAAGAAACAGCAGCGACCGAGGAACCGCTTCGATATTCGTCAATATAGTCGCTCCGGTCGTGGTGAAACCGGACATGATCTCGAAATAAGCATTAGTGAAGGAGCCGAGAAGATGGTAAAAGCTGAACTGCTGGCCGGCGATGAAGTAAGTCGTCATCGGTACAGCCCCGACGAACGTCAGGGTAAGCCATCCGAAAGTCACAATCGCATACCCTTCCTTGATCCCCTGCAAATCCTTACCGCTGCGATAGTATCTGACCAGCGAGGTACCGACCGCTATTGACATGACAATGGCGGCGATGAACCCGATCACATCGGGAGCAGCCAGCATCGACAGGAATGGTTCCGCACGTAAATCGTACAGACCGATCACCAGGGGGACAATCAGGCAGAGCCCCATCAGCTGCATCATCTTTCCGACCGCATAGGCCACCGCCGTCTTGTGCATGGATCAGCTCCGTTTCAAAAAGCCGCGAGGCTTGAACAGCTTTGACATGGTGGGAAGATTTCTATGATGGGTGATAATAATGACGTGGTCGTTCACTTCGAGAACCGTCTCTCCCTCCGGCAGGATCATCTTGTTGTCCCGGACGATCACCCCGATTATGGTTCCCCGCTTCATTTTGGTGGCGATGTTACGGATCTTCATCCCGGCGATTTCGCTGTCTATCTGCACCACCATCCGGATCGCTTCGATATCAACATCCGACAATCGCACGACCGCCCCGATATGTCCGCGCGAGATGACTTCGAGGATTTCCCGAGCAGTGGTCAGGCGCGGATTGATCACATGGTCGACACCGATCGATTTGTAGAGTCGGTTGTGGCTCATGTCAGTGGTCGTTGCGATCACTTCCTGCGCCCCTTCCGCTTTGGCCAGGAGAGCCGAGAGAATGTTATAGTCGGCGCTGTCCGAGACGGCGATGAAAAACGACGCATTGCCGACATTCAATTCCCGCAGGAAGTCTTCTTCGGTGCAGTCACCGTGGAGGACTTCGATATTGGGGCAGAGTGCGGCCGCTGTCTCGGCATGATCGGCGTCCGGGTTGGCGAAAGTGACATGGTATTTCGCCTCACGATCAAGCGCCTGGGCAAGTTCCAGCGTAGCGTATGAATCGCCTGTGATAATGATTTTCTTTCCCGGCTTCTCGGCGCCGACCAACTGCAAAAAACGTTCTCTGGATTCTTGCGGAAAGAGGGTATAGACGATATCCCCCGGAAGAATCGTGGTCTCGCCATCCGGAATCATCCCTTCGCGTTTTCGGACGATAGCGGCGAACAGGACAATATCAGGCGCGATGCTTTCGCGGATTTCACGGGCAGTCTTATTGGCCAGTGGCATCGATTCGGTCACTTGATACCCGCGCAGCAGAATCCGACCGTCTTCGAAATTGGCCGATTCGATAGAATGCGGCGTGTCCACGAACTGCAAGACCTGCCCGACGAGTACTTTCTCCGGACGAATGACCGAGGTCACACCGAGTTGTTTCAGGTCGAGCTGATCACCGGACTCGACGAACTCCGGCCCCCTGAGGCGACAGATCCGTTCCCGGACCCCGTACTGCGCGGCGAGGGCGCAGACCACCAGATTGACTTCATCGTTCGGCGTAACCGCCAGAACCATGTCGGCCCCGACAATGCCGGCATCGCGGAGAACCGAGGGGGATGATCCGGAGCCGTTGACCACCTGCAAATCAAGTTTTTCGGCGATACTGTGACAAAGGGTAGTATCGAGTTCGACAAGTGAAAGTTGGTGATTATCCTTGAGAAGCTGCTCGGCGAGACTATAGCCGACCACCCCTCCGCCAACGATAACTATCCGCATGCGGGACCTCTCTCCTGCGTCTTAACTCCCGTTCCTGAACGCCTTAAGAGTATGACAACCAGAGTCTGAATGCAAGGGCAAATGATCGGCCCTGGACCCGCCGCCCTTGATTTGGAGAGAACTTTCCGCTATCGCGCTCGGTTGTAACGAAGGAAATAGAGAATGAATAACCGAGCTGTAGAGGATCAGCCTGTGGCCGCCAATTTATCCCGCTTTTGGAAATTTCCTAAATCCTGGAAAGAAGTCAGATCGCTCGGCTGGAAATTTATCGCCGCCTTCATTCTGTTTTATCTGATTCGCGATCTGATTTTGTATGTTCTGCTGCCGTACCTGATCTACCAGGGTGTGATCAGTTATTGATCCCCCGGTTGAGCTGCGCAACCCAGGTTTCGTGCTCTCGTAAAATCTGCTTCCGCTCCCGTTCCATCAGTTGATGCTCGTGGCGGATGGTCTGAAGCTGCTGTTCCAGCCTGTCCAGCACGAATTCGCACTCCTCCGGCGAGTACTTGCCTTGTTCGACCTGTCTGAGCACCGCGACGGTCCGACGAATCGCTTCATCGTGCTCGTTCTTGATCTTCCGATGAACTTTGAACATCGCCTCATGGGCCAGCCGCATCCGCTCGTGCGACTGGATCTGGCCGGTTCGGCTAAGTGTGATCTGGTGTGCCTGCAACAGGTGGGCGTCGTCCAGCTTCATCTGTTCTGAGCGGGCGAGGAAATCATCTTCCTCCCTTTTGAGCATTCGAAGCAGTTGAACGATTTGCTTTGAGTAATCTTTGGCAGTCATACCCGGACTTTCTATAATCGATAGCACTATCTCTTATAACGTAATAGACGGGCAAGGGTTCTGCAACAAAGAAAGGCCGGGCAGGGCCGGCCTTTCTTAAGATATGTATACGAATGTCAGAACCCGTAAATCTCGCCGTACTTGCGGTTCATATACTCGATCAGCGGCTTGTATGAAAGCGGGTTGCCGGTGACTTTCTTCACCAGGTCTCCCGCGCGATACCGCTGACCGTGCGAATGGATCTTCTCTTTGAGCCATTTCCTCAGGGTCAGAAGATCGCCGCGCTCGAACTGCTGATCGAGGTCGGGCATTTCTTTTTTCGCCTGGGCAAAGAACTGCGCTGAGTAGAGATTGCCCAGCGTGTATGTCGGGAAATAGCCGATCAGGCCGCCCGACCAGTGCACATCCTGCAGGCAGCCGTTGGCATCCTTGTCCACCGCGATTCCGAAATAGCTCTTGAACCGGCTATTCCACTCGCCCGGAATATCAGCCGGCTTCAGATCCCCCTTGAGGATCGCCCGCTCCAGCTCGAACCGGAGGGCAATATGGAGATTATAAGTAGCTTCGTCCGCTTCGACCCGGATGTACGACGGCCGGACATCGTTGATAGCGGCATAGAAATCATCGATTCCCACTCCGGCCAGTGAATCCTTGAATATCCGCTGGGCCTGCGGGAAGAAATATTTCCAGAACGGTTTGGACCGACCCACCTGGTTTTCCCACATCCGTGACTGCGATTCGTGAATACCGAGGGAGACTGACTCACCCATCGGTTCGCCGAAATGATGTTCTTTGTCCAGACCCATCTCGTACAAACCATGACCGGCTTCGTGCATCACGCCAAAGAGCGCATCGTTCAGCCGTTTCGGATTGTACCGGGTGGTGATCCGGGTGTCGCCCGGCCCCATCCCGGAACAGAACGGATGGGTGGTGATATCGAGGCGGCCGTAGGTGAAATCGAATCCCATGGCCGCGGCCACTGACTCGCTGAATACCCGCTGCAGATCGACATTGTATTCCCGTTCGACAATGCTTACATCCGGCTTCTTCGGAGCATTCGTGATCTTCTCCAGAAGCGTCACCAGCTCTCTGCGAAGATTGGTAAAGACCTCTTCGACTTCGGAGGTCTTTGCGCCCGGTTCGTAATCATCGAGGAGCGCATCGTACGGTTCGCCCGGCATCTGATACGCTTCGGCTTTACGACGGGTCAGGTTGATCACCTTCTCCAGCCAGGGAAGGAAATGCTTGAAATCCGATTTCCTTCTTGCGACTACCCATTCCCCCTGGGCCAGCGTGGTGACCTTGCTCAGTTCCTCAACGAGTTCCTTGGGGAGTTTGGAGTGCTTTTCATAGGCATGTTTGAGTTCTCTGACGTTGACTGCCTCGACCGATTCCGGATTTTTCATCAGGTCGGAGGCGTGGAGTTGGTCGATCAGCTCGCCGATTTTCGGCGAAGTGAACTTTTCATGGATCATGCCGCTCAGCAGCGAGATTTGATCGGCGCGCAGCCCGGCGCCGCCTCGGGGCATGTAAGTTCTTTCGTCCCATCCGAGTATCGACCCGGCTGAAGACAGCAGGGCGATCTCGCGGACCTGTCTTGTCAGTTCGGCGTAAGATTCCTGTGGAGACATGGATTCCTCCTTATCGGGTACTTTCCTGTTTGCTTTCGAGGATATTCAAGATAATCAATTTGGGGACAAAATCAATCCAACTCGCCAAAAATGCGACCGGCAGAAAAATCTTCCCTGACCAATATCTGAGCAGAAAACCGATCCGCTTCGGTTTCCGAACGAAGTCGATAAAGGGATAATAGACAAAGGCCGACATGTTTAGAAATGATGCCCAACGCAGGTTACTTTCAAAAAAAGGAGGACTCGATGACCTCGACTTCCAGAGTTTGCGCGCTTCTGTTCGTACTAATGCTTCTCATCACCGCCGGCTGTGGGGATGACAATGCAACCGCTCCCGCTCACAGCGGCGGGCTCGGTATCACCCTTTCGACCTATTCAGAACTGGTTCGGGCGGTCGCCCCGCCGGTTTTCGCTCCTTCCGGAGCAAGCCAGGCGCTTGCTTTCAGCGACTGGTCCGACGGAGACTATCCGTTGCTCGGTAAGGTGTTCGGTGAGAACGAACCGATGTCTCTGTATTCCAATATTGATCGCCTCGATATGCTGGTCGAAAACATCAATTTTGTACTGGATTCCGGAGCTGGAACTTACAGCTTCAACGAGGACGGCGGCACCATCCATGTTGTCGCCTCTATCGACAGTCTGGAAGCCCCGACCACTATCCCGGCGGAATGCCAGGCGGTGCTCGGCATGTCGTCGGTGGATCTGACCTACAAAGTGAATTTTCAACTTCAGGAGGTCGAAGGACAGGCAAATCAGGCCGGTTTCAAGATCACCGATACAACCGAAACTTTCCTTACTTATTTCAAGGCTCCTCAGACGAATGACCCGGAACATCCGGATGCCCAGGAATCGCTCGTCTTTTTTGCCCGGCGGAATCTGGTCACCGATGCTGTCGATATCAAAGGTGTGTTCCTGAAGGATTACGGCGATCAGACGAAAGCGATCTGGGTGTATGATTTCCAGGCGGCACCTGATTCGAGTTTCACCTATCGGATGTCGTGGTACGCGGACGACTTTGGCGACACCAACGCGGTCGCGTGCATTATCGGCGGTGGAAACAAGACGACCGAATTTGCGCTGAAGTATCGTCAGTTCAAACCGGCCGATTCGCCGGACTATGACAGCATCTGCATTTACGATCAGCTTTTCGGCCCGAACTACGCCGATCTCGGCGCCACACTCGCCAGCAGCTGGGATTCAATTACCGATCTGGACAATCTGTTTACCTACGATGATCTGCCTACAACGCTGCTTGACAACCCGTTGGCGGCACCGGCAATACTGAACCCCTGGCATGAATGATCCTGCTACAATAGCTCCACAGTGGAGGAAAGCCCCGGGAAATCTCGGGGCTTTTTTTGTGATCTGTAAATCCTTGTCACCGCCCGGGCATCCTGTTATATTCCCACCCTTCACGAAAAGATTGAGGAGTCAAGTGGCACACACGGAAAACAGCGAAGCGGATGCCCTGCTGGACAAGGAATTCAAGGTCCTGGACCATGGATTTGTCCGATTAATCGATTATATGGGCTCCGATGAGTCAATAGTGCAGGCGGCGAGGGTAAGTTACGGCAAGGGGACCAAAAAAGTCTCGGAGGATCGGGGATTAATCCGGTACCTGATGCGGCACAAACATACCACCCCGTTCGAGATGGTCGAATTCAAGTTTCATGTCAAGCTGCCTATTTTTGTCGCCCGCCAATGGATCCGTCATCGTTCCGCCAACGTCAACGAATACTCAGGTCGTTATTCGGTCATGAAGGAGGAGTTTTATCTCCCGGACGCGGAAGATGTTCGATTTCAGTCTACCGTCAACAAGCAGGGACGATCGGATGAAGAAGTCCCGGAGGACCTGAAGCGGAAGTTGATCGATTATCTGCAGTCATCGCAGAAAAACGCCTACGATCGGTATATGGAGTTTGTCGATACCGGGCTTGCCCGCGAACTTGCCCGGATCAACCTCCCTCTGTCGCTTTACACCGAATGGTACTGGAAAATCGATCTGCACAATCTGTTCCATTTCCTGCGACTTCGCATGGATCCGCACGCCCAGCAGGAGATCCGCGAATATGCCATCATTATGGGGGATATGGTTAAGACCGTCTGTCCGATGGCGTATGAAGCGTTCATGGATTATTCGGTGAATGCCGCTTATTTCTCGGCGAATGAACTCTGCATCCTCAAGGATAAACTTGCCGAATGCGAGTACTCCCTCGAAGAACTGGTCGAGAAGGGCCTTTCCAAGCGCGAAGCGAGTGAGTTTCTGGACAAACTGCTGAAGATCCGGGAGCTTTGATCTTCGGAGCAACCTATGGTTACTCGATGTGTCTGTTTCGAAAGAACCTTTCGCGAGTTGCGCGAGATTGCTTTACGTACCGGATCTAATTCTCTCGAAGAACTCCAGGAGCACGTCGCGTTCGGGAAAAAGTGCGGGCTGTGTCGCCCCTATGTCAGGCTCATGCTCCTGACCGGCAAGACGGCGTTCGAGATCATTCCTCCCACGGAATCGTGACATTTGTTTATATGGCGGACCGGTCTTCGGATCCGCCGTTAATATCCTAATGCAAGCCGTCTGTTGTAGAAACCTTCTGTAGGGCATGTCCTTCTTAGAACATGCCATCTCCAATATTCCTTGTCATATGGTCGGCGGTTTCTAAGAAGGAACCGCCCTACATGCGCCGGCGATTCTTTCCCACCGCGAGCGGTGGCGTACCCGGGCATTTTGAAAAACACACCTGCGTTGACACCCAGGAGGGTGTCAACCTACTTATCTGTGTTTGCGGTGGAGTCTGCAGGCTTGCGCTCGACAAACTTAAGCGCCGCAGAATTGATGCAGTAGCGAAGACCGGTCGGGTTGGGACCGTCATCGAAAACATGGCCAAGATGCGCACCGCATTTGGAGCATTCGATTTCTGTGCGATTCATCAGCCAGCTGTTGTCCGACAGTTCGACAATATCGCTGTCCGCGATCGGCTGATAGAAGCTCGGCCAGCCGGAACCGGACTCGAACTTGGTTTTCGAATCGAACAACGGATTGCCGCAACAGACGCATCTGAAGATGCCGTCGCCGTGGAAATCATAGTACTTGCCGGTGAAGGCCGGCTCGGTCCCCTTCTGGCGGGTGACCCGATATTCCTCCGGTGTCAGCTCCTTCTTCCATTCTGAATCCGGCTTCTGTATTTCAAATGACATTTTACCGTTCCTTCCTTTGTCGCCTATCGCTTCGGTTTGCTTATCGGGCGAGTCGCCAGCCAGAGTGCCGGCCCAGATAATTCCAATCAGGACCAGGACCGCCAGTCCGCCCAGTAATATAGACTTAGTTACTCTTTGAACCATATACTTCCTCACCTCGGTATATGTTTAACATCGGGAACAAAATCCGGTTCCTTTGAGAATATTAGGGGGCCGGTAACTGCTTGTCAGACAAAAAGATCTCTTCAGCGTAGAGTAATTGCTCGCGAATCCAGGATCTCTCCGTTGACGATCAGCTCGATCTTATGCTTCCCGGCATAATGGGTGCGGGTGCTGGTGTTCTTGAAGGCATGTCGGGTACGAATCGGGAGGACTCCTCCCGGCGGTAGTGTTTTCTCACTGAGTTTGAAGACGCGCGAAGTTGTCCCGCCTCGTTTCGTCAAAAAATACACGCGGTAGTCGATAGCGAGTTTCTGAGAAGTCTTTGCTTTGGAATGGATCTCACCCGACAGAGCTATACCCTCTCCAATCTTTGCAGTCTTTGGTGTCACCTGGAAGCCGGATAGCTCTATCTTCGGCGACGCAGTGAAGCCGAGCAGAGGAAAGACGCGTGGATCACCGAGCTTGATCAGCGACCGGCAGGCATGGCGGACGATCCAGTCGGTGTGTTTGTCCCCGCCCTTTTTCCATGTGGTCGCCACTTTGATGACGACATCGGGATGATCCTTGGAGATGTCATTGAGGTTGTTCGCAACGGCCTTGCGCACGTACAGTGACTCATCCGCCTTCAGCTTCTCAAGCAGTTCAACTACCGGCAACGGATCTTTGCGGAACGCTTCTATATGTGCTGTCCAGACCCCCCTCGGTCGTGAGCCCTCTGCGGCCAGCCTGCGCACGTGCTCGTTGGAGCTGTCGGCCCAGTGGTGTAGCACCGGGATCATCTCGTTCGTGTAGCGGTTCATGTAGGGTCTGATGGCGAATTCTGCGCTGCTATATTCAGTAAGCGCCTCCATCGCTTCGACCGAAGTATCAAAATCCTCCAGTCCGAATTGCTCGATATATGACATGAGGCAGAGATTGAGGAAGGTCTTTAGCCGAGGGGCCGCCTTGATGAAGATCTTCGTCGTGGCTTGGTAATCACCCGGCATAAAATCGCGGAGGACCTGAGCGACCCGCGCCATGCGATCCTTAAGCTCAAGCTCCGAGAACTTGTTTGCCAGAACAGCCTTCAGGAAGCCATCGCGATCGAATTTCTTGTGCGCCGCCTGCAGCTCCGTAGCGAGAAGCCCGAGCGTGGTCTTGTTGAGATAGTCCTTCCAGAGTCCGGATTCCGGGACTCCATCAACCCCTTGGGGCATGACGACTATCCTTTCGCCGCCAGGCGGGCAAATTCATCGACATCGCCCAGGACGTTGTTCACCGCATCGGTCCAGAACTGCTCTCTGGACAGATCGACCCCGAGATGCTTCTTCGCGACATCTTCGGTCGACATACTTCCGGTGTCGGCCAAAAGAGCGCGATATTTGTCGGCGAAAGAGGCTCCCTCTTTCTTGGCTCTGGCATAAACGCCGGCGGAAAAGAGGAATCCGAACGCATACGGGAAATTGTAGAACGGTGCGTCGGTAATGAAGAAATGAAGCTTCGTGCACCAGAAGAGCGGGTGGTAGCCGGAAGGATCCAGGAGCGGACCGAACGCTTCTTTCTGAGCGTTTACCATAATCTCGCTCAGCTCTTCTTTATTGAGCATACCGCTCTTTCGCTTTTCGTAAAACGCCTTGTCAAACAGGAAGCGGGACTGGATGTCCGTGAACATAGTATACGCTCCCTGGAGCTTCTGTTCGATCAACATCAGCTTCTCCTGTGGATCGCTGCTGTTCTCCAGGGCGGCATCGGTAACGATTGCTTCGGCAAAAGTAGATGCGGTCTCGGCGAGGTTCATCGGATACCAGGTTGCATAGACCGGCTTTTCATTAAGCACCCAGCTATGATAGGCATGGCCCAGCTCGTGGGCGAGCGTGAGCAGGTTCTCGTAAGTACCGGCGTAGGTCATGAAGATTCGTGACTGCTTGAACGGGCCAAGCCCGGTGCAGAAACCGCCGCCCCGTTTGCCGGGACGATCTTCCGCTTCAATCCATCGTTTATCCAGGGCCATCCGCGCGAATTCAGCCATATGCTTGGAAAAGCGGGCCATATTTTCGCAGATGAAGTCACCGGCTTCTTCGAAACTGTACAATTTGTCGACCGTCCCGCACGGTGCGAATTGGTCGTACCAGGAGAACTTGTCGATCCCGAGCAGCTTTTTCTTCGTATCGACATACCGCTGGAGTTTTGGCGTCCCTTTTCGGACGGCGCTCCACATCGCATCGAGCGTTGCTTCCTGCATCCGGGCCAGTTTCAACGGCTCATAAAGAGGCGAATCCCATTTGCGGTTCCGGTAGAGTGTGAGCCGATAGCCGGCCTGAAAATTGAGCGCCATCGCCGCCAGATCGGTTCGGGTCCGCCAGCTTTCGTTCAGTTTTTCGAATGCCTTACGGCGGATCTCTCTTCGCGGGTCCGACATTTTCGTCGCCAGCTGACCCATCGACACCATCGCCGACTTCCCGTTGTCGGAGAATTCGATCTTGAGCTCCCCCGCCATCTTATCATAGAGCTGATTCCAGGCATGATAACCGTTCACGGAGAGGTCGAGTGCCAGCGATTCCATATCGACCGACATTTTGGATTTTGCCCAATCCCGGCGTTCGTTGAGATAAAATTCGATTCCGGCAAGCCGCTTGTCGCTGAGCAGAAGTTTCCATTGATCGTCCGTCTGACGCATCGCTTCCGCTTCGAGGACGGCGCGGAGTTTCTGCCAGCGGGAGGTGTATTCGGTCCCTTCGCCGGTAATCGCATCGGCCTGCGTGTCTTCGACATTCTGCGCCGTCAGGCAACCGGCGAACGATATCACCACTTCGATATTATCAGCCAGGGACTGAAGGTCCAGAATGAAGCTGACCCACTTGTCGATTGTCGATTCAGAGACCGGCCTGCGGATCTCCTCCGCCCGCTTCTCAAGCTGCTCGAGAGCGGCGGCGGTTTTCTTACGATGCTCTTTGAATTGGGGCGAGCTGCTGCCACCGGGGAATATCGAGTCGAGATCCCAGCGCGGCGCGGCGGATATAGTTCTGGTTTCGGTCATTGGCCTCTCCTGAAATTTCTGCATTCGTTGTTAATGTCCGAAGATAAGCATTTCGGGAGGGAATGGCAAGCAACGGCTGGCGTATGAAACGGTACTTTGGTCGACTAGTTGACAGCTATCAGTATCTTCTGGAAGAACGTGACCGCCAGCTCCAAAGGAGAAGTAATCGTCCCCGGATCGGCCGTAACGCCAAGCAGATGGAATTCATACGGTTTATGGAGTTTGTCGAGTGCGGCACGAAGCTCCAGGGCCTGGGTGGGCGGCGAGTTAATATCGTTGGTGCCGTGGACAATCAGCACGGGACAGGCCAGCCTATCCATATCCTGAATTGAAGAACGGGCCTCCAGGGAATCGGCGATCGTATCGGTCTCCGCCGCAATCTCCGCCTTCACATCGGGAACAGGGCAAGTATCGAACATTTGCTTCAAATCGTAAACACCACCGACAAAGGCAGCCGCCCGAAACCATTTTGTCCGGGTCGCCAAAAGTGCAGCGGTGGTGGCTCCCCGCGAATAGCCCATAATGCCGACACGGCTGCTGTCAATCCAGGATTCCGACAGGAGCTTCTTGACGCCTGCCGAGATCGCCGCAATTGTGTTTGGGCCACAGTAATCCGGCTTTCCTTCGGAACGACCAAAACCCGGCTCGCTGATCGTGAGACAGACAAATCCGGCCTGTGCGAATCGAACCGCTTTCGAAACGAAATCAGGCGCAGTAAGATCATAACCGGGAATGAGGACAATCGCCGGCGCCTTTATCACCCGAGGCGGGCGTACCAGGATGGCCTGGATATTGAAGCTGTCTGACCGAAACGGATACGAGGCTACCAGGATGCTGTCATCGGTGACCACCGAGGTATCGCCGGTTCGAAAGAGGTCGGCAATTTCATTAAGCGTACGATGCGGCGGATCGGCGGCCAATACTGCCCCCGCCAATGCCAGAATCGACAATATTACAAAGTACCGCATTTTCATCTTCTTATTCTGTCGCCCGTGTTCCGGGTACAGGCATGGTCGCACTGCCCGCATCGTTTTGCAAGACTGAATTTACTTATACAAGGGAAGTGCAGTGGAGATTATTTAACATCATTCGACAGAGCTCCACTTCCCTGATATCGTCATTGCTCAGGAGGAAATATCGGCATATACTCTCTGCATGATAAGCGAAGAAGACGACAACCCGATTGAATATCCGATCGATGGCACCCTGGATCTTCACATGTTCGCACCGGCGGAGACACAAGAGGCGGTGCTTGAGTACATTTCAGTCTGTCTGGAGAAGAAGATATATCAATTGCGAATAGTGCATGGCAAGGGGATCGGCGTGAAACGGAGAATCGTGCATGCGTTGCTGGAAAGGCATCCGCATGTTGTGTCCTTCCGTCACGAAGAAGGAAGCGGCGGAAGCTGGGGGGCAACCGTGGTTGATCTGAAGCCGTAGCAATCGACCAAATCACCTGCAAAAACAAAGCCCTCATTGCTGAGGGCTTCTACTAAGGGAGTCTGAAGTTTCTACTTCAGCAATACCATCTTCTTGGTGCTGCTGAACTCTCCAGCCTTCAGACGATAGAAATACACACCTGAAGCGTACTTCTGGGCATCCCACTCGATTTTCACATAACCCGGCTCGCTCTTGTCACTCCAACTCTGAACTTCCTGTCCGAGGATGTTGTAGACCACCAGGTTCCATTCAGCCGCTACTGGCAGGGCAAACTCGATCGTAGTTGTCGGGTTGAACGGATTCGGATAGTTCTGCGACAGTGAGAACTTATCGGGGAGATCACTCACTTTCGCAGAGACGACATAGCCGTCGAAACTACCGACCGCGATATCCGAGATCTTTCGGGCGCCGTTCAGCTTGAGTACCTTCCCGGCCTCCAGATACGACTTGCCCTGAAGATCGAACACCAGAACCTTCGTGACTTTGCCATCGAAGTTGTATCTGAGTTCCATATTGGACGCGTTGTCGGTAAGCTCCGGCCTGGCATCGCCGTCGATCGTCAAGCTGATAGCTCCAATGCGAGCGTCGGATTGGGCGATAGAGAGGACATCACCGGAAACCCGCAGCTCAGCTGTGTAGTGTTGATCCGGGTTGAGTTTTGGAATGCGTTGGGCGTCCCCCGTCACTACCCGGATCAAATAGACGAGATCCGCAACCGACAGGGTGAGTCCATCACCGTTCACATCGGTAGCCGCAATCTGTCCCTGGACATTTATAGTGAACACCTGCAGGCCGTAGACGAAGTAATTCGACATAAGCACCGCATCGGCAATTTCATACGGAATCTGGTTGAGGTTGACATCACCGCGCGCATCGATCGA
Organism: uncultured candidate division Zixibacteria bacterium; assembly: GCA_963711085.1. GTDB lineage: Bacteria > Zixibacteria > MSB-5A5 > GN15 > FEB-12 > CAVQCT01. Next base: position 70,914 of record CAVQCT010000003.1, read on the forward strand.
ATCGGCGCAGACGATATCGATACCGCCATTGGTGAAATCGACACACCGTAACGCGGTCGGCTTGCCCGGTTCGCCGATCAGGCAATTGTTATTCGCGCCCTGATAGCTCGGGAAGAGCTGGCCGCCATCGGCAATCGAGTTCCCCTCGAAGTCGTACACGTCTCGGGAGATCCAGAGGGTGTCACCGCTTTGCGAGGAGAAACTGTTATCACCGCAATCCAGCCAGAAGAACCGGACGGGAACATACTGACACTCCAGCCCTCGGTAGTTACTGACCATGAAGGATATCTGCGCCAGCGATCCGTACATGTTCTTGAAGAAACAGGTCGGATGGTAGGCGCCGTTGTTCATGTCCCCCAGGGCGACAATACGCACCACACCCGATGGACAGCCGGTGCCGCAGTTGCCTTCCGCGCCGCACCGGTAAGTGAAGTACTCCCACTGGCAGTCCTGGAAGAGCGATCCCGGCGTCACATTGGCCACGCTGATGGCCGACGCGTCGTAGGCGAGCAGCAGGTCATAGCCGCCCAGATTACGTCCGGAACCGTTCAGATAGATATTAACCGGCTGGATCTGGCCCTGAATCGAGTTATGCGTCTTCTCGATCTGGACATGGATGCACTCGTCGATTTCGATCCGTACGCATACATCCTTGACCGCCTGCTCACCGCACGAGTCGGTTGCCGTCACGGTCATGCAGTAAGTGCCGGTAGTGTCGGCGTCGAAACAGATCTCACCGGTGCTGCTGTTGAACACCTCAGGAGGCGTCACTGTAACGCCGGTAAGATTATTGTCCGGATCCGAAGCTTGCGGATCGAAACAGAACTGACCGGCGTCATCAAGATAGGCCACAAAGCTGGCCGGGACCGTCAGAACCGGCGGGCTGTTGTAATGCACCGTCACTTTCACCGTGTCAGCGTCCATCGCGCCGCACGAATCGGTCGCCTTGACGATAAATGTGTACATATCGGACTTGGCCGTCGGCGTGAAGCAGATCTGGGAGCCGGCCAAGTTGACGGTCGCGTTCCCGGTCACCACCACCACCGAATCAAGGTTGTTGTTTACATCGGTCACGCTGATCGGCCAGCAGATTTGCTGCGAGCCGCAGAGGAAGAAGGTTTTATCGGGACCGAGGTCGACCACCGGCTTGCTGTTCAGCGCGATCGTAACGCGGAACGAGTCGATACACGAAGCTCCGCATTGGTCAAGACACATGATCTTGACGTTCACCGATTGGTTGTTGGTCGGCATGTAGACCCATTGTCCGTTCACGATCGAACCTGGTCCACTCAGCAGTTCGCAATGATCGAAATTAGAATCGGGGTCGGTCGCACCAACCGGCAGACTGATCTGGGATGCCGTACACTGGAAGATCGTGGTATCACCGGGCAATTGACAGACCGGCGGCGAATTCAGAGCCACCGTAATCGCAACGGTGTCCTGATCGGCCAGGCCGCACGAATCAACCGCACGCAGGATGAATCGATAGACTCCGGCCGTATCCGGGGTGAAACAGATTTGGTTGCTGCTGTAGGTTCCGACCGGTGTCAGGACATAACAGCTGTCCAGATTGTTGTCCGGATCGGTGCAGCTCACGCCCCAACAAACCTGGGACGATTCGCAGAGGAACATCGATTGATCCGCTCCGGCATTGACAACAGGCGGCGAGTTGAGATGGACCGTTACCTTGAGGGTATCACTGTCGTTCAGACCGCAAGCATCGGTCGCTCTCACGATGAAAGTATACAGGCCGGCCGTGTCGGGGGTGAAGCAAAGCTGGTTGGCCGCGGTATCAAGCGTCCCGACTGAGGTCAGCAGCTGCTCGAGGGTGACGTTGTTATCTCCATCGGTCACCGTGTACGGGAAACAAAGCTGCCCGGCATTACAGAGCGCTTCGACCTGATCGACTCCGAGCGAAACGACAGGCGCAGTATTGAGCGTCACCTTGTAGGTAAGGGTAGTGGTGTCAGCCAGGCCACATGAATCTGAGACGGCAACCACAACGCTGTAATCCGCGCTGGCATCGGCGGTAAAGCACCACTGGCCTGACGCTGATACGGAACCAGCGCCACTTACTCTGGTCCAGGTAAGGCTGCCGCCGTTCGGGTCGCTCGCGCTGAACTGGTAGCAGATATCACCGGTACTACACAAGAAGGTGTCGATCGGTGTCGACGGATCCACCGCCACAGGAGCGGAGTCGATCGTCACATCGGCAATAAGCGAACAGGTATCCGATCCACACTCGGTGGTGGCAATCAGAGTCAGTACGTAATGGCCCGAGGTGTCAGCCGGGAAGCAAACCGAACCGTTGCTGTACGTTCCGATCGGGCTCACCGTTACCTGAAGATTGGTCTTCTGTATCTGCACCGGGATGCAAACATCCTGAGGTGAGCAGATAAACGTCTGAATCGGATCGGGGCAGGTAATGTGAGCAACCGTTCCGATATTGACGTTGAAAGTCATATTGCAGGTGTCGGCGCCGCAGGCGGCCGAAGCGATCACCTGGATGTTGTACACGCCCGATGTATCAGCCTGGAAGCAGAGGTTTCCTCCGCTATAGGTGCCGAACGACGTTGTCACGGCCGCACCGACCGGTTGAACGTTCAACATATAGCAAACTTCGTCCGCAGTACACAACGGGACTTCGACCGGACCCGACGGGCAGTTGACGATCGAAGCTGAAGCTCCGAAATTGACCGTCACTACCACAGTGTCACGATCGCTTGCCAGACACGAGTCCTTCACCTTCGCGATGAACGTGTACGTTCCGGCGGTGGTCGGCGTGAAGCAGATCTGGTTGGCAGCCGTGTCAATAGTCCCGCTTCCGGAGACCATCGACTCAATCAGCCCACCCATACCATTCGGATCGTTGACGGTATAGGGCAGGCAGATCTGCTGCGGCGAGCAAAGCGATACGGTCGTATCGTTGCTAAATGCTATCGAAGGCGCCGAATTGACCGTGACATGAACAGTTGCGGTCGAGGTCATCTGAGCGCCACAAGCATCGATAGCCTGCAGGGTGAAGACGTAATCACCCGATGCCGTCGGCGTGAAGCAGATCTGGGTACCATCGTAAAGGCCCGGACCGTTAAAGATACAGTCGGTCAGATTGCCATCGGCATCCGAGCAGGAAGCGGGCCAGCAGATTTCGGTCGAAGTATCGCAGAGATAGAGCGTCTGGTCGTTGCCGATGTTGGCCACCGGCGGAGTGTTAATATCTACCGTTACATTAATAGTATCCTGATCAGAGAGCCCGCATTCATCTTCTGCCCGGATAACGAAGGTGTAAACTCCATCGATCGTCGGCGTGAAGCAGACTTCTGTATTGGCTGTATCGAGACTTCCCGGACCGGACAGCAACGTTGTTGCTACCGGTCGCGGAGAATTCGGGTCGGTCATAAAGTAAGGCAGGCAGATCTGTTCGCTGGCGCAGAGGGCAAGCGAAGTATCGGCGCCGAACGAAATCTGCGGAGCCTGATTGATCTGGAATTCAACCGTGAACTGGGTCTCGCAGACCGCCCCGCAGTCGTCTTCGCAATGCATGGTCACGGTCACAACCTGGTTCGCAGCGGGCATATAGCACCAGTTTCCGCCGCTCAGGGTACCGACATCGACATTACAGAAACTCAGATTACCGTCGGCGTCCTGTCCGTATGCCGGGAGGCAAACCTGGGTCGGAGTACACTGGAAAATGACCGTATCGGCAGGCGTATGGCAAACCGGTGCGGAGTTGATGGTAACGTTGATAACCGAAGTATCGACATCGGTAATTCCGCATTCATCGGTTGCTTCGAGGACGAACGTGTACGAACCGCTCGCTCCCGGAGTGAAGCAGATATTGCTGCCATCGTAGCTTCCCGGCCCCTGAATGAGGGCGCAGGAAGAGAGGTTATTGTCAGGATCGGTGCACGACACCGGCCAACAAATCTCAGTCGGCGTACACTGGAAAACCGTCTGATCGTCACCGGCATTGGCTACCGGCGGCTGGTTGAGATTCACGCACACGGCGACCGTGTCGTAATCGGTCAGACCACACGCATCGGTCGCCTTCAGCACGAACTCATAGCACCAACTTTGCGTCGGCGTAAAGCAGATTTCGGTGCCGTTGAACGTTCCGGGTCCTTCGACCAACTCGACCGTCGTAAGATTGCCGTCAGGATCGGTTGCGCCGGCCGGCCAGCAAATCTGCGCCGGAGCACACTGGAAAATATTCTGATCAGGACCGGCGTTCGCCACGGGCGGGCTGTCGAGGTGTATCGTCACATTGACGGTGTCTACATCGGTCTTGCCGCACACATCGGTCACCTGGGCAATGAACTGATACGTCCCGGCTGTTGTCGGAATGAAGCAGATCGACGAATTGGCCGTGTCAACTACACCATTCGGCGTCAGCAGGCCTATCGACGCGATATTATTGTCCGGGTCAGATACGGTATAGGGGACACAGACCCGATCACTTGAGCAGATAAAGATCGTAGTGTCGTTACTGAGCACGATATTCGGTTTCTGATCTTTTGTAACATTGTAGGTCATGGTGACGGTGTCAGCCGCCCCACAACTGTCAGCAACAGCGGCTGTCACGGTGAATGTGCCGCTGGAGGTGACGTTGAAGCACCATTGGCCTGCCGCTGAAATTGTTCCGTCGCCCGAAAGCTTCGTCCAGGTCAAGGCTCCCGCGTTGGCATCCGAGGCGCTGAAATTGTAGCAAATTGAGCCGGACGCACAGATGAATGTGTCAATCGGCGTCGGCGGGTTCACCGCGACCGGCGTGGCGTTTATTATCACATCAACGGCGATCGAACAGGAGGCGTTACCGCAACCGGTCGAAGCTGTGACATTGAGGACATAATGACCCGAGGTATCGGCCGGGAAACAGATGCTTCCCGATTCGTACGTCCCTATCGGCGTCACCGAAACGACCGCTCCGGTACCATTCACGCTGACCGGCACGCAGATGGTGTCAGCTTCGCAAATGAATCTCTGTAGAGTCGACGGACAGGCAATCTGCGCCGGTTCGGAAATCATAACTTTGAACACGATATTGCAGGTATCCGATGAACAGGTAGTCGACGCGATCACTTTCGCGTTGTAGATACCCGACGAGTCGGCGACAAAGCAGAGATTGCCGCCGGCATACGTACCGAGCGAACTGGTCACGGTCGCACCGGACGGGGAAATGTTCAGCATCTGGCAAACCGTATCGGCCGAACAGAGGGAAACATCGATCGTATCCTCAGGACAGGTGATGCTCGCCATTTCGCCGAAGGTTACGCAGGCCCGGATCGTGTCACTGTCGGCCGATCCGCAGGAGTCGATCACGCTGACGATAAAGTCATAGCAACCGGCGGTGGTAGGCGTGAAGCAGACCTCATTGGCTGCCGTGTCAACGGATCCGTAACCGGACACCATAACTTCGGTAAGTCCGGACATTCCATCCGGATCTGAGACGGAATACGGCAGACAGATCTGCTGCGGACCGCACAGCGCCACTGAAGTATCTGCCCCGAAGACGATCTGCGGAGGAGCATTAAGGGTGACGTTGTAGGTTATGGACGTAGTATCCGCGGCGCCGCACGTATCGGTGACCGCTGGCAGTCACCGAGTAACTGCCGGTCGCGTTCGGCGTGAAGCACCAGAGGCCGGAGGAATTGACGGTTCCGGCCCCGCTTACTTTGGTCCAGACAGGACTGCCGCCATCGGCATCGACGGCAGAGAACTGATAACATACCTGCTGGCTCGAACAGAGAGAGAGGGTCACTGGAGATGACGGATCTATCGCCACCGGAGGCGCATTCAACGTAACGTTGTACGTAATCGTGGTCGTATCTTTCGACCCACACGAGTCGGACACGACGACCACCGCACTGTAACTTCCGGTTGCCGTCGGCGTAAAGCAGAACTGGCCGCTCGGCGTAATCGTACCGGCGCCGTAAATGTGCGTCCAGGTCAGCGAGCCACCGTTCGGGTCGGAAGCGGTGAAGGTGTAACAAAGCTGAGCCGGAGTGCACTGGGCGATAGTGATGGGCGAAGGATTGGTCGCAACCGGCGGAGCATTCAGACCGATATTCACGACCACGGTGTCACGGTCGGTAAGACCGCAGGAGTCGGTCGCCTTGATCACGAAAGTATACGCTCCCGGCATCGACGGAGTGAAGCAGATCTGGCCGTTGTTGAGCGTTCCCGGACCGGAAATCAACTGGGTGCTGGCAAGGTTATTGTCCGGATCGCTGAAGCTCACACCAAAGCAGACCGGTGAGATCTGACAGAGATATCTGCTGAAGTCGGCACCGGCATTGGCTACCGGCGGACGATTCAGATTCACCGTTACGTAAGTCGTGTCGGACACTGCGGTGCCACAGGTGTCGGTAGCTGTCGCAATAATTTCGTAAATCCCGGAAGTATCGGCCGGGAAGCAGACGTCGGAAAGACTGGTCGACGGAGCGGTGCGCGCGGCAAACGCGTCAATCTCAAGCGTTCCGCTCTCACACTTGACTTTCACCTCATTGAAGGTGATGCCGTCGGGAAGATCAAACGTCACACCACCGACGCCGGACGAAGCCGAGCCGCCCGGGATCGTTCGGGTAATCGAGTACACGGTAGTACCATCTTTCCTGAACTGTATATTGGCGCTCCCTCCACCATTCGTATTCGTGAATATGATGAAATCGACATTCGCGCCGTTACAGGTGGTAATATCCTGCGGGAATCCGATCGTACATTTCTTGCCATAGGTAAAGGCAATCGATCCGTCCCCCGCGCCACCATCGGGACCACCCGCGCCGGGTGTCGTGAACGTCAGATCGGTCGGTCCGCCGAGCAGATAACTCGCGGAGTTCCCCGGTTCTGCGCCGTTCGGGAACGAGCCATAGTCAATCACATGATCGGCAAACGCGAAATTCGGCAGCGTTACATTGACTCCGGACAACGCATTAACCGGCGGAACAAAATCACCGGCCGTCAACAGGACCTTACCGGGTTGACCGCCACCCACCTGGGTGATCGTACCACCGAGTTCGTAGATGCGATCAACTTGATCGTAATTCGCAAGGGTTCCGGTGTAAGATCCGAAATTGGTGGTTACCGAAGTAATATCGCACTCGGAGTCGAGCACTTCGAGCGGCAGACATACCTGACCGGGAGCGCAAAGATTAATCGTCGTGTCATTGGGGAGGTTGACAGTCGGGGGATTGCTCACCGTGACGGTATAAGTTACTTCCATCGTATCGGCCAGACCGGCCGGATCTTCGACCAGGAAAGCAACCGTATACTCACCGGTCGTGTCCGGAGTCAGCGTGTAGATGCCGACATTCGGGCTGACACTGTTCGGAGCGGACAGGGAACCGGCGCCATACAGAATGCTCATGTCCAGCATATCGCCCGGGTTCGGGTCGGTCGCCGTTATCGTATCCATGATGCTTGAGCCGGAGCAGACGACATACGTGCGGGCGCAGTTGCTCTGGTCTTCGTCGTCATGACCATCATGGTTATGATCGCACACCTGATTGTCATCGTCGGAATTATCGCTCTGATCCTCTTCGTCGCACGTAATAAAACTCGGGGGATAAGCGGGCGGACAGAAGAGGGTAGAGAATTGCACACCATTGGCTTCGTACGCCCAGCTTCCGGCGTAGCGATCACCGTAGGTTGTACCGGTCTCAATCAAACCGTTTTTGTTGTAGGTAGCTCCGGGGAGACTTTTCGACGTGAAACGGCTGGTGTTGGGATCGGTGGCCGGATTATTCCACTGATACTGATCCCAAACGCCGCTGTAGGTGTCATGGAAACCGGGGACATCGTCCAGCGGCGTCATGTCGTCGCCGAGGAATATCTTGTCCGGCCCAAAGGAGTGACCGTGAGCGGTCGACCAGATATTGAAATCAATCGCGCAGCCGGCCACGGAAATACCGAGCGTGTCCCGGAAATCACCGGTATCGTGCGGCTTGGAATAGTCCAGGGTGATGTCCCACCAGATCTCGTAGAGGTTAGGGGCGATAGAACTCGGCCATTTGACCCAGCCCCACCGATCGTTTTGCTTCAGATCGGCGGAGAGATCGAACCCCTGCGACCAGACATTGACGTTCGGCGCCGGATCCTGAGCCAGTGTGACCAGGATACAGCCGTGGAACTGATCAAGGGAACTGCCTCGAGTGAAGAGGTAATTGGTGATATACCACTTGCCGGCCGCGGTGTCATTGAAGATGTAGTATCCGCCGGCGTTGTTTTCGAGCGGCTCAGGAAGATCAGGGACTCCCTGGAAATAGCTTGAATCGACCAAATTGTAATTGGGCGGAGGGCCGGGCGGGTTGTTCGTGTAAGGATTGTAGAAGGTCGCCTCACCGGAACCGCCGTCTTTTCCGGTTTGTGCCGCCAATGGCAACGCGAGCAGCAACAGCAAGACTGGTAGAGTCTGGAGTAACCGTTTTCCCACAACATTCTCCCCGAGAATATGTTTCTTCTGACTTCGAGTTTATGAGCTACGCAGGCGGCAGCGAGGTATGAATTGGACAGAATGCGACCATGCCCTTTGTCAGGGTGCGCGGATTATTGAAATGTCATTGAAACAACAGAAGACATGAGCAATCGTCCATCCTACTCCTCTGTTCACCTAATATGTCCGTCAGCACAGAACGAAATTGTTGGATTACCTAAAGTGCGAAAAACGTGAGAAATCGTTCGGATACGTGTACTGACTTAAGTTAAATGTAAACTTCGTACGCCGCTATGTCAAGCCAAAAAAGCCTTCAAATACAGCAAATTACGGCTCCTGAAGCCGATTCAGCCGGAAAAATGGAGGTGAATAGTCTGCTATGGCGCCTGATTCACTTTCGCCAGCACCGATTCGAACGGATTCAGTATCAATTTCTTCGGCTCTTTCGGTAACGCCGGCAGGGTGAAGCTGTAGTCGGAGGAGTCTACTAACAGACGCACGTAGGCCCGGTTGGCGTCATCGATCTGAATCTCCAGCGGCACATACATCTGGAATCCGGCCCCCACACCATGGGTCAGGATGTGACCGTGAGCGATGAAGCTCCCGCTGCTATCCGGCTCGTAATCGTATGAAAAATCATAGGTTGGCAGCTCGGTGCCATACACGAACTGACGGAAAAACCAGTCCATCCCGATCCCCGTATACTTCTCCGTCAACCGCTGAAATTCGGCCGTGCTGACATTTCTTCCCCGATTCGACTGGTAAAATTCACTCACCATGCCGAAGAACGCGTCCTCTTTCATCGTCTTGAAATCGATAAGCAGGTTCCGGAGCATGTGAAGAACCAGGGCTCCCTTTTCCAAGACAAGGCGATCAGAGCTGTTCGGCGTATTGGCGCCCGAAGTACGAAAACCCAGCGAGATCGGACCGGATTCCTGTCCGCTGCCACTTACGTATTTTCGCGACGTGAAAACGTCGTTTTTGTATCCCCTGAGGCGATCCAGGAACTGATCGTTTCCCTCGGCTGCCTGCAGGTACAACAAGGCACTGTAAGCCGTCAGGCCGTCGCACAGCCATTGATCGTGATAGGTGTCGTATCCCACTCCCACGCCCCACCACTGCCTGGCGACCTGGGCAAAGCGCGCCAATCGTCCTTCCGGATAATCTTCAAAATCTTTCCAGGTATCGAAGGAGAGGTGGGTGAGTCCCGGCGAAGAAACCTCGGAAGCGACCGGGATCTCGTCGCCAATCAGTCCCGGATACGGATAAGGTCCGAAATATTGCGAGAACAATCGAATCGAGTTTACCAGATCGGCCCCGGCCTGTTGCTGCATGGAGCTGTCCGGAATCGGCTGTTTTGTTTTCAGGCTGGTCGCGATCGCTTCATGGAGCCGCTGCGAAAAATAGAGCGTTACGCGCGGTGCTCCTTCGGCATCCGTGGTGAAAGTGTGGAAGTCGCCGATGCTGAACGATACATCTTCCACCGGAGGCAGCACCTTCCAGGTTGTCACGAGGGTGTCCCCGGCCGACGATTGATCGATACGATTCCCCGAAACAACCAGAGCGTATCGCGAGGGGGTGTGAAAGGTGATATCGAATAAAGCGCGCTGGCGGTAACCGAAGTATTTCGGGTACCAGTCAGTCCGGGCACTGACAAAGAAGTCGGAAACAAGGCTGTCGGTGATCCGGCCGTGGTAATAGAAACTGAGAGTTAAAGTGTCGCCGAATTTCAGCGGTGAGTCAAAAAACAGCTCGCACGCATCTTCCCGGGCGCTTTCGCTTGAAGTCCGGCGGAACCGGATCTGATTGCCTCGCTCGTTGTCGATGCTGTCCAAGTGCATACGGCTCCCGAGCGTCATCGGCAGCAGTTGAAACGGACCGCGCGCGACATTGAACGTGACATCGGCCCGCCCCCGGAACATCCCTTTCTGATCGACCGAAGCATCGATAGCATAGTGAGTGACTTCAATCTGTTCTTTCGAGAGTCCGTCGATCGACCGATACGTGCTGTCTAGATACTGTGAATAAGACGAGACGAGTTGCATTCGGCCGCCGGTGTCCGAAGGCGCCTCTTTGTAAAGCTGAACTTCCTCGCGCGAGTACGGATCGAAAGCGTATCGCAGGCGATCGGTAAGCGCCGGCTCCAGATCGACAACCAGAAACGGACCGCCGATCGGGGTTGAGAGATTTCTGAGTGTTTCAAGAAAAGATCGTTCACCGATATCGGCTCCGATCTTCGCAACCGCATCGGCTGCTTTCCCGATTGCCTCCGGACCCAGAGGATTCGCCGAGCGCTTGCCGGCGGCAACAATTGAGTCCCTGAGATCGGAACCAAAGAACATCACCAGAGAAGAGAATCTACGGTTCAGGGAGTCGGTGTGGAAGAATCTGAAGAGTTGCTGTTGTTCTATTGTGGTACCGGGGGCGAACTGGAAAAGCCCGGTGCCTTCGAAATAGGCCCCAAACACAAGGGTATCACCATCAAGTATGAGCGGGGCGAAGAATGCGATTTGACCTGACTGGAATCTAATGTGCAGATCCTTGTGCCGGAGAATATATCCGTTCAAATCGAGCGTCGTAGTCGGATCGACTTTCGGGTGGCTGATCTGGTCGAGCGCTTCCAGCAGCTGCCGAGAATCCGCTCCCAGTGCGGACGGCTGCAACGACAGAATCCACCCGCCGAGTAGGAGCGTGAAAATTGCAGACCGGTAAAACCGCAAAAGATTTCCTCGGGCAGTTCTAGTTGGGCGTCGGATGGTAGTTGCGGACGAAATCCATTCGCTTCTTGAGCGCCGGGTGGTCATAGAACCAGAATTCGATAAACGGATGCGGGTCAGGGTCGGACAGGTTGAAAACGCCGAGCTTATCAAACGCCGTCGCCGCGACATTCCCCGATACTCCGGAGATATTCATACCGTAAATGTCTGCCTCGTGCTCGATATGCCGGCTGTATCCGTTCGTCACCGGATCGAACACAAACGATATGACCATGATGAAGATGAGCACCAGCGGCAGCGATGCCGGGTCCGAGAGCTTGTCGAATTTGAATTTCTTCCGATATCGGTGGATGACTCGGTGGATCGTCAGGTTGGTCAGCCAGAGGGCGGCAGCGATAAACAGCAGGGTAATAAGCAGCCCCCACCAGATATGGTGCATAACGTAGTGTCCCATCTCATGCCCCATCACGAATTTGATCTCCGACGGGGTGAAATCCTTGATCATCGTATCGTAGAGAACGATCCGCTTGGTGCCGAACAGCCCGGTCACATAGGCATTGAGTTTCGAGGACTGTTTCGAGGCATCGACCTCGAACACCTTGGATCCCTCGATCCCCGCCTTCTGCGCTTCGGCCAGAATCTGCGACTCAAGCTGCTTGTCCTGCATCGGGCCGAACTTGTTGAACATCGGCGATATTACCACCGGCGCAATCACGATCATCAGGACCACGAACGGCACGGCCCCGAGCGAGAACCAGAGCCACCACTTTTTCGTCCGCTCGACCAGCCGGTAAAAAAAGAACATCGGAATGATCCCGAGCACCATGGAGATCGCCAGCGATTTCATCCCATCGCCAAACCACCCCCAAAAGGTCTGATTCATGAAGCCGAACTCTTTTTCGACCAGGAAATCGCGATAGAGGGAAAACGGAAATTCAAATATGAAGTCAACGATGATGAACAAGATCATGAACGCCCAGATCGCGAGGAATTTGGATTTGATCCCCGAAGTCCAGTCGCGGAGTTTTGCCGACAGTCCGGTAAACAGAAAGATCAAGAGAACTCCCAGCGAGATGAAAAACGAGATAAACCGCCAGATGTTATTGAAGCGGGAGTAGGCGATCTGTTTCTCCTGACGCTCAGGAGACATCGGGTAAATCACCTCCCCTTTGTCATCGCGGATGATCGCTTTACTCGCCAGCAGTTCGGCGGAATCAGTCGTTTCGTCTGTTTCGGCGGCCATTCCGGTTGAATCGGCCGTTCCCTCCATGCGGGCAGCCATCCCGGTCGAATCGGCTGTGGTGGCCACCTGGGCGGCAACCCCGGCCGAACCGGTATTACCGGCTGGTTTGTCTGTGGCGAACACCCCTGCTACTGACAGTAGCATCAGAGCCAGCACGGCCAGAATGAAAGCCTGTTTGGTAGACATAGACGGGATTTTCCTTTTTTCGAGAAATCAGACGTTCAGCCTTTAAATATGTTCAGTAGACTTTGTGTGTCAAGCACATAGTTTACACCTCATCTACCTCATCAGACCGCTGAAATTCGAAAAAGTTGAAGGGAAAAGGGGAGTGAATAGAGCTCAGGTATCGGAAGTATGAATCGTATATTGATGAGGCGGGCAGGAAGCCAATAAGCAACCGGCCGCCTTTGGTTATATCACGCGGCGCGACTTTGCGAACTAAATGGAACCACCTGCGTGTAATGACAAACACCAAATTACAGCATAAGGAATCAAATCATGGCGAAATGCCCCTACTGCAAGCAGACGGTGACACTGGAAGAATCCAACCGCCAGTCAATCGATCATTCGATGGAAGTTCACAAGGAAGTGGAAGGCGCAGTCAAAAAGGAGATCATGTACTCCTGCCCGCACTGCGATATGATCCTCGGATTCGGCTTCTTCCTCGGCGGATTTCTCACCGGAAGACCGTAGTTCAGTAAGTCGGGTTCCGGATGAGGACGCTTCAGCGTCCGAGGAAGAAACCCGACGTCAGCTCTATTGCAGGAATCTTCTTTGGTCTGAGATATAATTGTCAGGTTCTTCCGTCATTCGCCCTGGATATCCGTGGCTTTCTCCGTCAGAACCCGACCCGCTGGCTGACTGAGTCGGAGGTTACTTGACCGTCGCCACTTTCCTGACATCGTAGTGTTCGCTTCGATAGAACTCACACTGCATGCAGTTGGCCAATTTGCTGGCAAATGTCCCCTGAACTTTGCCGCCACAGAACGTTCCCGCCACTCTCGCGCAGGTCGTTCCGTTGTTTGGATATGCCGGACATTGTCCTAACTCGTGTACTTTAGCCCCGCCCTTTTCTCGCCCGCATTTTTTGAACTCCCAACAGTTCATCGATCTCCTCCTTCTGCGGCCCCCCTTTGGCTTTTAGTCAGGTCTCCCCTATATTGAAGAGTAGTTCGGCCATTTTACTATTGATCTTTAGAAGAGAACGTCACCGGCTCCGGATCCAGGCTGGACTGTTCGAAATGTGAACAGATTTAGTTCGGATTTTCCGATTGGACATTCGAAGACACTCCTGCCGGTTACCTCACAAGATCCGCTCGAAGGCGTGTGTGCCCGACCCGAAGAGTATCTTGTGGCAAAAAGAAAGGCGGGCCCGAATCGGACCCGCCGAATATCGATTCATGTTGCCAATCGGCTAGGCGACCGTTACTTCCTTACACAGATAGACATCCTGCACGGCGTGGAGGATCTCCACCCCGTCCTTCATCGGGCGCTGGAACGCTTTGCGTCCGGTGATCAGACCCATGCCGCCGGCCCGTTTGTTGATGACCGCAGTCTTGACCGCCTGGGCCAGATCGCTGTCGCCGCCTGAGGCACCGCCGGAGTTGATAAGCCCCTGGCGTCCCATATAGCAGTTGATCACCTGATAACGGGTCAGGTCAATCGGGTTATCGGTGGTCAGATCGGAATAGACCTTTTTGCTCGTCTTGCCGAACTTGATCGCATTGTAGCCGCCGTTGTTCTCCGGCTGCTTCTGCTTGATAATATCCGCTTCGATCGTCACGCCGATATGATTCGCCTGGCCGGTCAGATCGGCCGAGACCATATAGTCCTTGTCGGTCTTGAAGGCATCGTTTCTCAAATAGCACCAGAGCACGGTGAACAGGCCGAGTTCATGAGCGTAAGAAAACGCCTCGGTTACCTCCTGGATCTGACGTGTGGCTCCATCGGAACCAAAATAGATCGTAGCGCCGACGCCGACCGCGCCCATGTTGAACGCATCTTTGACCGATGCGAACATGATCTGGTCGTATTTGGTCGGATAGGTCAGCAATTCATTGTGGTTAAGCTTGAGAATGAACGGAATGCGATGAGCATACTTGCGGCAAACCGCTCCGAGGACACCATAGGTCGAGGCCACGCCGTTACAGCCTCCCTCGACTGCCAGTTCGACAATCTTCTCCGGGTCGAAATAATCCGGATTCGGGGCAAACGAAGCTCCTCCGGAATGCTCGATTCCCTGATCGACCGGCAGGATCGACACATAACCGGTATTACCGAGCCGGCCGGTGCTGAACAGCCACTGCATCGACCGCATCACGGCCGGAGTGCGATCGGACTGCGTGACTACCCGTTCGATGAAATTCGGGCCCGGCAGGTGAAGTTTAGACTTCGGAACGGTCTTACATTCATGCTGGAGCAGGCTTTTGTCAGCCCCGAGCAGTTGTTCGATTTTGCTTATCATATTAGAATCTCCCATAAAATTTTCACTTTCCGTCCTTTCGGCTCAATAAATCGATTGTTGAGACGCCACGCAACTTTAATCGGTCGACAGTCTTAACCATAAGTGTCGCAAACGAAAATGGAGCCGGGAGTCTCATTCCCCTTCGGTCTGCACAGTATCGGCAGAAATAGCTGTATACTCACGGACCAAAATACAATTTGTTTGTTTCCGTGTTCCGACACGATAACGTCAGAAAGTCATACGTAAGTATCGAAGCGGATAAGGGAGATTCGCCTGGTGTCACACAGGGAAAAACGTTCGGTTTGCTCGGGGTCGGCGTAGCCATCCTCCCCCACTCGGAAATTTGACGGTAAGCCCTAATCCCGAAGTTCGATATCGAAAACGGTCACCGCCTGGCCGATCAGGTTCACGCGATCGTTCTCGACAATTACCCGCATCACCCCGCCTCTTCGCGAGGCTTGAAACGCCTGAAAATCATTCTTGCCGAGGCGTTTCTGCCAGTACGGTCCGAGCCGACAGTGGGCCGATCCGGTCACCGGGTCCTCGTTGATTCCTTCCCTCGGAGCAAAGAATCGTGAGACGAAATCGTAACGACCACCCTCGGCCCGGGCCGTCACCATAACGCCACGGGCATCGACTCGCTTCAACAGCCCAAAATCAGGCTCGACATTGATCACTTCACGTTCGTTTGCCAGTTCTGCAAGGACATCGAAGGTGCTCCGCTCGACATTGACCGGTTCCACTCCAAGCGCTTCGGCCAGCCCTGCTGGAGGATCTCCCGGTTTCGGTGACAGGGCCGGAAAGTTAAGCCTGATGTGGCCGTCTTCTTTGCTCGCAACCAAAAGACCGCTCTTCGTGTAGAACCTGGCAACCTCCGAAGGTTTTAACAAACCTGTTTCCCAAAGAGTATGCGCCGACGCAAGGGTCGCATGGCCGCAAAGCTCGACCTCCGCAACCGGGGTGAACCATCGGAGATTGTAGCCGTCCTTCTCCGGAAACAGATACGCCGTCTCGGAAAGATTCATCTCGGCGGCTATCTTTTGCATCCAGTCGTCATCCGCCGCCGATTTGAGAATACAGACGCCGGCCGGATTACCGGAGAACTTCTTGCTTGTGAAGGCATCGACTTGATAGATCTTCTGCGCCATATTTGTCGCTCCTCAATTTACTGATTCACCGAGCCTGTTATATGCGGAACAGGTACTGCAATTTGGCGAAAAACTGGCGGGAATTCAACTTCCATTGTGAGTCGGAGGGGAGAGTGGGGTAATCGTCGCGATAAAAACTCTGGTAGCTGCTGTTCATGCCGATGTAAAACTTGGTGAACGGATTGATCTTATAAGTCAGCAGCGGCTCGATATCTACCTGCTTCCCGAAATCATCATACTGAACGACCAGCCTGAGAAACCATTCGCGCGTGAACTGGTAGGTCGTGCGGGTGCGAAGGATGTAGCCGTTGAATATGTTTTTCGAAGTCCCGGGGTGGTCACGAAGGTACGCATCGCGATAGTCCAGCCTCGAATAGGTCACACTCGGTTGTATGAACAGACGTCGGGTCGGCTTGACGTTGGCGTAGAAGTATATATCATGACCGTAGCCGAGCTCCGGATTGACGCGATCGCGCCAGATGACTCTGCCCTCCTGGTACGAAAATCCTCCACTAAGCACTTCGCTGAACCGACTGTCAAGCTCGACCGTCCCGCGGCTGATACCGGGGAAGAGCTTGCCGAAAAAGCGCTCCTGGCTGGCGACATATTGAAACGATAGGTCGGTCTGACCCTTAAGATTGAAATACAGGTTCGGGACCACCCATTCATCGTAAGCTGCGTCGGTAAACTTCCACAGGTTCATCGTTCCGTTATGCACCCAGCTCCGACCGACGTCAATGGAGGGGGACCAGCTTATCAGCCATCCCCTGTTGGGACGAAAATTCAGGTTCGTAGAGACTTCCATCGTCTGATAGTCGCTTCTTACCACAAACCCGTTGTCGGCGCGGAAATCCGGGCTGATCGAAGTGTAGACAACGTCGAAACTCCACAGATTCGCGTCTCGTTCGAAAATCCATTCCGCGGCGTTTCCCCAGAACTTTTCGCCGTCGAGCGCCACCGTATGCTGTCCATAATCGAACGTCGACTGAGCCCGGCCATCCGCAACGGTAGTGTCGATCATGTCGGGAGCAGTAATCTCTTCATTATGACTCAGAAGGGTCTGGAAGGCGATCTTGTAGTTCTTAAGGAATCTGAAACGCCCATCGATCCCCATGACCGTCCCCGACCCTCCCTTGGTGATACCTTCGCCGGGAGCATCCTGAATCCGTCGATCGGTCATCAGGAATCCAAGGAACGAATCCTCGAGAAGGGACTGACGGACCCTTACGATATTCACGGTGCTCTTTTCGGCCTGGCCGAAAATACTTTGTTGCTGCAATGGGACGATTATCGGGGAATGCGCATCCTGCGCGGCCAGGTAAGCGATGGACGTTCGGCCGAACTGTCCGGTAAATTTTGCCGCGGCGTTCGGATCGTTGATAGACCGGGTGTAAACTGCATCGATATAGGTATTGAACAGCTCTCCACCTTCCTGAAAGAAAGGACGGGTCTCGGAATAAAACAATCCAAAGGTCGTGTTTACATCGACCTGCCCGGCATCCGATTCCACCTGGCTGAAATCGGGATTGACCGTAGCTTCGATCGAGGAATTGGAGCTGAGTCCATAACGCACGTTCCCGGACGCTTGTATGTCGGGATTATCGTTGTCGAATTTGAGATTGTCGTTGACTGCACCGGATTGGAACCCGACCAGTGTGGGCATCAGTTCGAGATCTTTCCCGGCGTGAATATTCTTCATCCCGGTCAGATACCCCCACTGACACATCCAGCAGGGATTGTTTCGGTCCGATGCCGCCCAGTTGTATTTTCGACGAATTTCACGCTGGTGATCCCGCCAGAAATTCACCCGCCAGACCTGTTCCGGTTTGTCCGGAAAACGAAGCGATGCGAACGGAATCGCGACCTCGACCTGATATCCACTGTCAGTTACCTTCCCCTGGGAGTCGAACACCATGTCAAACGACTCATCTTCATTACCGTTGCTTAGCATCCGAAGGTCCCCCTGAACCCCGAGCGGATTGACGAAGATCTCGTAACCCCACGAGGCGTCATTATAAGTGTCGAGCAGGATTCCGATGTAGTCGTCGCGGAAAATCTCATCTCGGTCACGGTAGGAATATCGCACGGTCGAGGGATCATCGTAGGCGATAAAGGCCAGATAGAGGTTGGACTCATCGTAAGTCACGAGTACTTTTGTCTGAACCGGTGGTCGTGTTTGATCCCCCGGGCTGTTCTCGGCGAAATTGTCGGCAACCGCCGCACGCTTCCAACCGCTGTCCTGCATATCGCCATCGATTGTGATGCTTCCCTGCATCAGCGGTACGTCGAGTTTCGGCAGCCAGTTCGGTTTGAACGTGGTGTCCACCTGTCCCCATGAGGCGGACGCAATAACTACAAGTGCCGCAACCACAGAAACCAGACAGGTCGAAATCTTCCTCAGGTGGCTCAAACGGATGGGTACGAACAGGAAGGAAGGACGCGAGTCTGCAAACTCCGAGTCGTAAGTCATAGTGCCCTGAATTTGATGTTCATAATTTCCTTTAGGGTACGGACTTGGAAGAAAATTGTTTCAGATGGTATTTGCCCGGGATTGCGGAGGGTCGGTACCCTTTCGGGTGTCGACATTCGCTGGACAATGGCGATGCAAGTGTTGACACCCAAAAGGATATCAACTTACTGACTCCTCCGACCTTCGCCATCTGGGCTGGCCGGGGGTGAGGGTGGACATTCTGGAGAAATACAGCGGTGACATCGCGAGCCATCATTCCTGTTGGTGCAAAACAAAAGCCCCTCGAAACGAGGGGCTTTGATATCAAACTATGCGTAGACGGCTTACTTGAATGACGCGACCGCATCCTTACGGCTGTCGTAGTGTTCGAAGACGGAAATCAGCCGGGTGATTGTAAGGATCGATTCAATCTTGCTGATATTGGCCAGTACAAGCCTTCCGCCGGCATTCTTCACCGTCGTTAGCGCGGATATCAGCATACCGAGACCGACCGAGTTCATCCAGTCGACTTTGCCGAGGTCGACGACCACATTCTTCTTGTTGAGCTGGATGTACTCATGAATTTTTCCGTGAAACATGGTGGTTTCCTCTCCGCCCATGATCTTGCCGGAAACTTCAATGATAACAATGTTATCTACGAGACTGTCTTCGAACTTCATCTAAACACCTTTGACTATAAAGTTTATTGTCTGTTTTGGGGCCGAACCGGCGATGTCGCGGGAATCGGTTGAGGTCCGGCACAGGCAAAATACCGACTGTCGATGAAAAATCAAGCTTTTTCGCCTCGGCGAAAGAGCCGCTGAGTTCGCTGATTTCGTTGCCACGAGACACAGAGTCGGAAGGCAAGCTGTTAGTGGAGTTTGCCTTATAGAATACGAGAGAATACGCTTTTAACTTGGCAGTCGCCTCCATCCCCCCTATCTTACTCCGCTATGGAACTCCTCGGCGCGAAACCGGCGCAACAGGCCGCAGTCTACTTCATGCTGGCAATAGTGATCGGCGCCTTTCTTCTCTGCCTCCCGATAAGCGCGACCGGCCACCCGGTCTCGTTTATCAACGCCCTGTTCACATCGACCTCGGCCGTCTGTGTGACCGGCCTCACCGTGGTCGATACCGGCCGGGATTTCTCGCTGTTCGGACAGATCATCATTCTTATCCTGATCCAGCTCGGCGGCCTCGGGATCATGACCTTCACAACCGTGATTTTGATCTCGATGGGCTCGCGCCTGTCTTTCCAGAGCCGGTACGGACTTTCACAGAGTCTCGATGCCGGTATTCGGACGCACGTCAACATCCTGCTCAAAGCAGTCGTGGTAACGACGCTGACGGTCGAATCGATCGGAGCGATCCTGCTGTTTCTTCGCTTCCGCACCCAGATGCCGCTCGGAGGCGCTATCTACTATTCGATTTTTCACGCCATCTCGGCCTTCTGTAACGCCGGTTTCTCGCTGTTCAGCAATAGTCTCGAGGGGTATCGCAGCGATGCCCCGGTATTATTGACTTTTGCTTTCCTGATCATCTGCGGCGGACTTGGTTTTGCGGTCATTCGGGAAGTGTACGCCCGCCTGGTCAAGAAGGAGCCGAGACTGTCACTGCACTCCAAGCTCTGCCTGAGTACGACTGCGATACTTCTGGTGGCCGGCACGCTCGCTATTTTGGCCGCCGAGTATCACAATTCGTTTCGCAACACCGGATTCGGCTACGATCTTGTCAACGCCTTCTTCCAGTCGACGACCAGCCGCACCGCCGGTTTCGACGCCCTGGCTCAGTCCAGCCTCTCGAACACAAGCATCCTGATCACGATCATCCTGATGTTTATCGGGGCCTGTCCCGGATCCACGGGCGGTGGAATCAAGACAACCACCGTTGCGGTAATTATGCACCTGGTGATGGACCGGTTTCGCGGACGCCGCAATGTCTCGATTTTCAAGCGGACGGTAAGCCCGGACTCAGTTTCGCGTGCACTGACAGTCCTGCTGTTAGCGATCATTGCAATCGTAATCATTTTCGCGATCTTCCTCTATACCGAAGAAACGCCGATCGGAAACCGGGTGAGTTACGGCTGGTTCGTGGAATACCTTTTCGAAGTGTTCTCGGCGTTCGGCACGGTGGGGCTGTCGATGGGAGTGACATCGAGCTTGCATAACTTCGGGAAAGTTCTCATAATACTGCTCATGTTCGCCGGGCGGGTTGGTCTGTTGACCCTTGCGTTTGCCATGGCGAGACCAAAACTCAAAGGTGAAATCGTGTACCGGGAAGAAGAGGTCCTGGTCGGATGAAGGATAGAAGGTTATGAAACAGTTTGCGGTTATCGGTCTGGGAAATTTCGGCGCACGGGTCGTCAAAGAGCTGACCTCACAGAACTGCAAAGTGACCGCGATAGACAACGACCGGGACAAAGTCCAGGCGCTGGAAGAACATCCGCACCTGGTGGCGATATTCGCCGATGCCACCGACCGGAAATTCCTCGAAAACCTCGGAGTGGAACAATTCGATGCCGTTGTCGCTTCGACCGGGAAAGATTCGCATGCTACTATTCTTATCGCACTGCATCTTCGTGAACTGAACGCCAGGAGAATTATAATCAAGGCCAATTCGCAAGATCATGCCAAGATCCTTCTAAAAGTCGGGGCGACCGAAGCGATGATCCCGGAAGAACAGATGGCAATAAAATTGTCGCATTCGCTGGCTCGTCCGAATGTGATCGATTACCTGCCGCTCGCACAGGATTATCATGTTGCAGAATTGGTACCGCCGGAAAAGTTTTTCGGCAAGACATTCATGGAACTGAGTCTTCGCTCCGCCTATCATATTCAGGTGATTGCTATTAAGGATTCCAAGACCGGAGCGTTCCATCTCGTACCGGGCGCAAAATACATCGTAAAACCGACCGATATACTCGTCGTGCTCGGCAAAGAAGAAGATATCAATCACATCCGCGAATAAGCTGCAGAAGAAAAGCTCACCCAACCGGTGACATCCCTGTCAGACAGCCGCTGTGAGCTTTCTATACTCCCAATTATTTTGATTATACGCTGAATTTCCGCACAGGTTCGTGCGAGGGCGAGAAATGCGAAGGTTGTGTTTCATGTTGCACGAAAGGTAATCCGAAGTAGGGCATCATCCGTCTTCGGGGATGCCCTGGTGCGCAGAATGTTACGCACTTCGCGAATCGGCGACCATTCTTATATTCGCTAGCCCACGTCAGCCCGGTCAGGCGATAGCCGGGTAGGGCGCAGCGCGGGAAGATGTTCGGCGTCGGCCGAATGTCTGATGTGCTGTTGGGAATCCTTTCCCCAACCGCTTGAAGCATCCACCCTCACCCCCTGCCCCTCTCCCAAAGTGCGAGGGGGAGGAAGAAAACAGAATGTGAAGCGGTCAGTCATTGCGAGAAGCGTTAAGCCGAGCGGTAGCGAGGGCACAGCGACGTGGCAATCTCGGCTTCGTCTTATCCTCTCCGGTACCCGACCGCTTGCGGTGGGAAATGAACGGCAGGTCCGAAGACGGATCTTCCCTACAAAAGACCATACCAATATACAAGGGCAAGATTCATCTTCGAGCCTGCCCATGCAAGTAGCTCGTCACGCGCCTTCTGTAGCCCACGTCAGCCCGGTCAGGCGATAGCCGGATAGGGCGCAGCGTGGGAAGATGTTCGGCGTCGGCCGAATGTCTGATGTGCTCTTGGGAATCTTTTCCCGGTAGCTTGAAGCATCCACCCTCACCCCCAGCCCCTCTCCCAAAGTGCGAGGGGAGGAAGAGCACGGATTTGATTCATCGTTTACAGATTAGACCGGGAACATTGTTTACAACAGCCCGGTGAACGTGAGTTTTGGCTATTTCTTTTCCCTCTCCCTCTGGGAGAGGGATACAGGGTGAGGGTGGATTTCTTTTGCAAAGTTGTCGGGTTTCAACCTTCTAACGCCGCCGCATTCTCATCCGGAACACCGACCTACGGCAGATCTCCAAGTGTGGAGTACCGGAGTTGAGGCACGCCTCACGGCGCGCATGGTGGCCGCCTCTAAGAAGAATGCGTCCCTACGGAAGAGAATCCGGCACAACAAAAAAAACCACCAGGAAAGGATTCCTGGCGGCACGTTAACCGAAACGTAAATCGAAAAAAAAACCGAATCTATAACCGAAACGTGACGAAAACCGATGCTATTCTTCCGGCGACGGCTCCTCTTCGGTAGTCGTTTCGCCGGTGACGAAATCGTGCGACATTCCGAGCTTCTCTCTCACTTTCGCAAGGACTTCTTTCGCGATATCGGCGTTGTCTTCGAGAAACTTTTTCGCGTTCTCGCGTCCCTGGCCGAGACGGTCCGAACCGTAGCTGAACCAGGCTCCCGATTTCTCGATGATGTTATAGTTCACCGCGGTATCGACCAGCTCGCCCGAGAAGGAGATCCCTTTGCCGTAGATAATATCGAATTCGGTTTCACGGAACGGCGGCGCTACTTTGTTCTTCACCACCCGTACTCTGGTGCGCGATCCGATCATCTCCTGACCGTCTTTAATCGATGCGATCCTCCGAATATCCAGACGAATCGTCGAATAGAACTTCAGTGCATTCCCTCCCGTAGTCGTTTCCGGATTGCCGAACATCACCCCGATCTTCATCCGGATCTGGTTGATAAAGACGAGTGAAGTATGAGATTTGGAGACAATCGCGGTCAGTTTGCGAAGCGCCTGCGACATGAGCCGGGCCTGCAGACCCATGTGGCTGTCACCCATCTCCCCCTCGATTTCTGATTTGGGCGTCAGGGCGGCTACCGAGTCGACCACCACGATATCAACGGCGCTGGAACGGACCAGCGTTTCGGCGATCTCGAGTGCCTGTTCTCCCGTATCCGGCTGTGAAACAAGCAGATTGTCGGTGTCGACTCCGAGATGGCGGGCATAGATGGCATCCAGCGCATGCTCAGCATCGATAAACGCGGCCACCCCGCCCAGTTTCTGCGCCTCAGCGATAACATGAAGCGCCATGGTGGTTTTTCCCGATGATTCCGGGCCGAAAATCTCAATCACCCGGCCCCGCGGTATGCCGCCGACGCCAAGGGCGTGATCCAGGCCGAGCGATCCGGTCGGAATGACCGATACTTCGAGCACCGGAGCATCGCCCAACCGCATGATCGAGCCTTTGCCGAACGACTTTTCGATCTGCGACAGGGCGGCATCGAGCGCTTTCTTGCGATCGGGCACGGTGGATGTTGCCATATCTGCCTTACCTTTCTTTATTTCTATCTTTGATTTAGCCATAATACAGGAACCTAACCGAATTTATTTTTGAAATATATCACATTTCGTCTGAAAACAAAATAGGTAATTAGACTGACAGCTGCTGTCAGTCTATTTTGGGGAATACGGGAAGATTTTTGATATTCTCGTAGGCCCGACTCGTCTTCGAGCCGGGTCATGTCCGTAGCCCGTTGCGAGTTTACGCCTCCGTGTAAGTCAGCGTTCCAACCGGGTAAGGCAATCCGCAGGTCAACCCCCTTTCGCAGGGGCGGTTTTGAATTCTTGAAGCGAATGCGCGACACGGATACGTCTCGCACGTTAAAGGTGCGGATCGCCATCTGTCTCACCTGCGAAAGCGGGTGTCCAGCGTTGTACGGGAAAAAAACCATCGACACCCCGGAGGGTGTCTAGATCCTCCCACCAAAAAGTCATTGACCCTCGGGCAAATTTGGTCTTATTTAGACTAAGAGCAAGGCCGACCCAGAGTGACCCGGAACTGTCCCGAAATTCCAACCTCCCACCCGCGTCGGATGTATAAATTGAAAAACGATAGGCTTAAATAGAGTCCATGAAATACGCGAATTACGTCCATCTCCACACTCACAGCCAGTATTCGCTGCTCGATGGCGCCTGCCGGCTCGACAATGTGATCGAACTGGCCCGCGAGTACAAAATGCCCGCCCTGGCGATCACCGATCACGGCAACATGTTCGGGGCGATCGAGTTCTACAAGAAGGCGACCAAGGCGGGAATCAAACCGATTATCGGCTGCGAGGCGTATGTCGCGGGTGGCAGCCGGCACGATAAGAAACCGTCGAACAAGTACCCCGACGGCGGCTTCCACATGGTCCTGCTGGCCAAGAACGATACCGGCTACCAGAACCTGATGAAACTGACCAGCGCCGGATTCCTCGAAGGATTCTACCATCGTCCGAGAATCGACAAAGAACTGCTGCGCCAATATCACGAGGGCCTGATCGCGACTTCGGCCTGCCTCAAAGGCGAGGTAAACTGGAACCTGCTGACCGGACGGACCGAAGAAGCGGTGGCGACTGCCCGCGAACTCGCGGAGATCTTCGGCGAAGGGAACTTCTATCTCGAAATCCAGAACCACGGACTCGACAAAGAGCAGCAATTAATTCCGAAGATCACGGCTATCTCCCGCGAAACAGGCATTCCGCTGGTTGTGACCAACGACTGCCATTACCTCCGCCAGCAGGATGCCGATGCGCACGACGCACTGTTGTGCATCCAGACCGGCAAAATGGTCTCCGATACCGATCGGATGCGGTACAATTCCAACCAGATCTATTTCAAGTCGGCCGAGGAGATGGAACAGGTGTTCGGCGACTACAAAGAAGCGCTGGAAGCATCGATGCATATCGCCGAGAGCTGCCATCTTGGAACTTGAACTCGGCAAACTGAAACTCCCCCGCTTTCCCCTGCCCACACCGTTTGTCGATCCGGACAAATATCTTCGCCACCTGTGCGATGAGGGGATCGAGAAACGTTATGGAAAAACAAACGAGGTTATCGAAGATCGTCTCAAGTACGAACTCGATGTCATCCGAAAAATGGGATACGCCGGCTATTTCCTGATCGTGAAAGATTTCTGCGATTACGCCCGCTCCCAAAAGATTCCCGTCGGGCCGGGTCGTGGTTCCGCGGCCGGTTCGCTTGTGTCGTACACCCTCGGCATCACCAATATCGATCCGATCAAGTTCGAGCTGCTGTTCGAGCGGTTCCTCAATCCGGAGCGGGTGTCGATGCCGGATATTGATATCGATTTCGCCGACCGGGGTCGCGACAAGATCATTCAGTACGTCATCGAGAAGTACGGCTCCGACAATGTCTGCCAGATTATCACGTTCGGTACGATGGCGGCGCGAGGGGTGATTCGCGATGTCGGCCGGGTGCTCGGCATGCCGTACGGCGAGGTGGACAAGATCGCCAAGATGGTCCCGGAAGGCCCTGGCGTGACACTCGACGCTGCTCTGGAAAAAGTACCGGAGCTGAAGAAGCTGGCGGAGACAGACGTACGGGTGGAACAACTGATTAACTATTCGCTGACGCTCGAAGGACTCGCCCGGCACTGCTCGACCCATGCCGCCGGCGTCGTGATCGCGCCTTCGGCGCTGACGAACTATGTTCCGCTCTTCAAGGGAAGCAAGGACGAAGTAACGACTCAGTACGACATGAAGATGGTCGAAGAAATCGGCCTGCTCAAGATGGACTTCCTGGGACTTCGCACCCTGACGGTCATCGATGACGCCCTGCGGATGATCCGGGAGAACTATCCCGACTTCAATGTCGATCTGGACAATATCCCGCTCGATGATCCCGAAGTGTACAAGGTTTTCGCCAAAGGAGACACGGTCGGCATCTTCCAGTTTGAATCTCCCGGCATGCGGGACTACCTCCGCAAACTCTGTCCGACAGTGTTTACCGATCTCACCGTGATGAACGCACTCTATCGTCCCGGTCCGCTCGATTCCGGGATGATCGATATCTACATCGAATGTAAGAAGGGAACCCGCAAAACTCAGTTCCTGCACCCGAGGATGGAGGAGATCCTTCGCGATACCTACGGCGTAATCGTCTTCCAGGAACAGGTGCTGCATCTCGCCAACTCGCTGGCCGGATATTCGATGGGTAAAGCGGATCTGCTTCGCAAAGCGATGGGCAAGAAAGATGCCCAGTTGATGGCGGCGCAAAAGAAGGAATTCATTGCCGGTGCGCTGAAGAACAAGATCGATGAAAAGATCGCGGAAGAAGTATTCAACCAGATCGAGACGTTCGCCCGCTATGGATTCAACAAAGCGCACTCGACCTGTTACGCTTTCATCGCCTATCAAACTGCCTGGCTCAAGAGATACTACCCGCAGGAATTCATGGCGGCGCTGATGTCCTCGGAAATCAACGATACCGATCGGATCTATCAACTGCTCGAAGAGTGCCGGAAGATGGGTGTGACGGTCGAACCGCCCGATGTCAACGAGTCCAAGGTTGATTTCTCGGTCGTGGGGGGAAAGATTCGGTTCGGCCTGATGGCGGTAAAGAACGTCGGCGAAGGACCTTCGTCGGCGATCGTCGCCGAGCGGGCCAAAGACGGTCCGTTTGTGTCGATGGCCGAGCTGGTCGGCCGGGTGCCGCTTAAATCGCTGAACCGTCGGACCCTCGAGTCCCTCATTTCAGCCGGCGCCTGTGATTCGCTCGAAGGAAACCGCGCCCAGCAACATGCTTCGGTCGAGGCGATGCTTGAGTTCGCTCACAAGGTCGCGGTCAAGACGAATACGCACGATCTCTTTGCCGACTCCGGCGGGACGATCGAGCGAGTCGCCCCGGAACTTCCGGCCATACCCGAATGGTCGAACTCGGAGAAATTGACCCAGGAGAAGGCGATGCTGGGGTATTATGTTTCGGGCCATCCGCTCGATAAATTCCGCGACGAATTGAAGTATTTCACTACGTATAAAATTGCGAACCTGGGACAGGCGGCCGACGGACGCGAGGTGACGATCGGCGGGATTGTCAAACTCGGTGAAGAAGATGCCGGACAAGAAAGGCAATATGATGGCCTTTGTGACGGTCGAAGATTACTCCGGCAATGTCGAGTTGATTATCTTTTCTTCATGCTACGAAACCTGCCGGGATTTCATGGTAGAGGAACAGATGGTCCTGATTACCGGACGGGTCTCGACTCAGGAAGGAAAAGCGTCGAAAATCATCGTGTCCGAGGCTATGCCGCTGGAGAAGCTGACGGAACGATTCAACTGCCAATTGGTTATAAAGATTGAGACGGATTGCTCCGATACCTTGATAGACAAGGCTTTAGCGTCGTTGGACGATTATAAGGGAAACGCACCGGTCTTGCTTGCGGCCAGGGAAAACGGCTCAGAAGTTTACATCAAGTCCAACAAATATACGGTTAATCTCGATTTTACCCTCCTGAACAGCCTGAAAGAGCTGTTGGGAGAGTCCGGTGCATATCTGAGACCACTTAACAGAAAAGAGAGTTACACAACATAACTTCAGGAACGCTTATGAGACTAACAAAAATCATACCCCTGGCCGCCCTGCTTGCGCTCCTTCTGGGCTTTCAACTTATTTCAGCCCAGACCCCGGGTGCCAAGCCGAAGGGCAACAGCGTGGCCGACACCACGGCCAAAGAGATCCACTGGTACGACCTCCAGGAAGGGCTGAAACTGGCCCAGGAAAGAAACAAGCATGTCTTCATCGACTTCAGCACCTCTTGGTGCGGCTGGTGTCGGAAGATGGAAGCGGACGTTTTTTCCGACCCGCAAGTCGAGAAGGTACTTAACGAAGATTTCGTGCCGGTGAAGGTTGACGGTGATTCCGAGAAAGAACTCGAGATCAAGGGATACAAAGTCACCGAGAAGAACCTGACCAAATACGAGTTCGGTGTCCGCGGATATCCTACTTTCTGGTTCCTGACTCCGGAAGGAAACAAAGTAGGCGCGATCATCGGCTACAAGCCGAAAGACTACATGCTCCAGCAGTTTGCGATGGTGAAGGATTACAAATACGACACCACCCGCACAACAAGCCCGGCCCCGACAGACAGCGCCCGGGGCGGAAGCAAATAAACTCCGTTGCCGATCATCAGGTTTGAAAACCCTTTTGCGAAGTGAACTAAACTTGCGTAAAAGGGTTTATTATTTATCGAACCCAATATTTTCGAGGAGAGAGGATAGATGAAGAGACGTCTTTTGGAAATACTCAGCCTGGCACTGGTCGTGAGCGTGGCAACAGCATGTACCGGCAAGCAGAATGAAGCCAAATCTCAGGCCGGCCAGACCGGCGATATGGCTCAGTCAACTGATATGAGCCAGACGACTGAGGCCAGTTCTCCGGTCAAGCCGGATATCTCTTTCGATGCCCCGGATACGAAGGGTGACGTGCACTCTTCGAGCGAATGGATCGGCAAGCAACCGACTGTCGTAAACCTCTGGGGCACCTGGTGTCCTCCCTGCCGAAAAGAAATCCCGGACCTCGTCAAGCTCTATGCCGAGTATCATCCGAAAGGTGTTGAGATCATCGGACTCGCGATCAACGATACGCCGGACAAAGTTCAGCCGTTCGCGCAGTCGAATGACATGAGCTGGGTGATGTTGATGGGATCGCTGGATATCGCCCGTAAGTTCCAGACAGGATCGGTGCCGCTGACGGTGTTCTACGATAAGTCCGGAAAAGAAGTCGCCCGTCTGAGCGGTGCGCAGACTTACGATTCATTCAAAGATGCGTTCGAAAAGATCGCGGCCAATTAGCCGCCAAAGATATTGACCAAAAGAAACGCCGTCGGGAAGATCCTGACGGCGTTCTTGTTTGCAGGGTCCGGTTATTAAGCAGTCTGACTCTTTTTCGCAAAGAACAGCTTCAGCATATACCAGAGAACCAGCAGCATGATCACAAAGAAGAGCAGGAAGAGGCCGAAGACGGACCATTGCGGCTGAACCGGGAGACTCGAAGGCTCGAAAGCGCTCTCGAGGTTGATTATTCGAAGTATCTGGCGGACTGTCACCATGCCGATCAGCGACAGCAGCACCATGAGGCCGGAGGCGAGAAATTTCTTCTTGAAGAAGAAATGCAGCGATCCGAGTGAAAGAATAATCGCCACCAGAAGCACCCAGATGGCGGCACTCTTCATCAGCGGGAGTATGGCATCACCCAGCGTGAAAAGATAGCCGAGGCCGAACACCATCGTGATCGCCATTCCCCACAGGAAGAATCCTTTGCCCACCCGGAAGGCAGTTTCATCTTTGCTTCCGAGTAACCCAACAAAGAACCCTCCTACCGTTACCGCGCCGGCGATCATGTGGAGCCACCGGAATATGTACGAACCGACTTCAGGATTGATCACCAACCCGCTCTGATTCGAAGCATACAACGCTTTGTACAGGTTCGGATGCTCCGCCATCGCGAATACTGAGCTGTAAATGAACGAAATATATCCGAAACAGATCAGGGCCAGGATCAGCCAGCGCGTCTTGTAGGCAGCCGACTTATCGACAGCAAACGCACTGGCATAGAGAGCGTAATAGGCGATGATCGCGACACCGATTATTCCGAGCCAGTACCAGCCCGAAACGATCGAGGCGGCATAGATCTGTCGGTGATAGACCAACTGGACAAAAAGCAGCGGGGCCACGCCGAGGGTGACGGTGGCTGCCATCGCGGTCGGGAAGAGCCGAACGAACTGCTTCACCACCGGGTGGTTCCAGCGATCCTGGAATTTTCCGAACAGGACGATGATCACCCCGCCTACCATGAAATTCATCGCCACGAAATGCAGCGACAAGGTCACAATATGAAGAGTCGTGATCAGCCAGAGCGGGGCCGAAAGGAAATTGTATCCGGGTAAATTCATTTTCCCGCTCCTTCCTTGAGCGTCAGCAGGTACTGAATCAGCGCCTGCCGCTCGGTGCTGTCTCCGGTGAAGGGAGGCATCTCGACCGCCATGTCGCTGGCCATATCGAGCAGGTTGTTGTAATCATCGACGGTCAAACCGGCGAGAGATGCCGTTTTGTCGTTGATATCCGCCCATCTCGTGACATTTGCCGCATCGGATCTCATACACCTTCTTCCCCAGCTCGACCCCCTGCAGATTGTAGATCTGCTCGAACGGACGGTGATCGATCTGCGAATAGATATACTCGGCGATAAGTTTCGCCTCCTGTTCCGTTCCCTGGAAGGGGGGCATGTTCGGTTTCATCGCCGAAAGACCGATAATCGTGCCGGCGATGAACTCGGCGTTGGTGCCATCGAATTTCGGCTTCAGGGCGTGATACCCGTTGATCGTGTGACAGCTCCGACAGACCCGATCGAAGAGATCTTTCGCCGGGCTCTCGGTGTGAAACGCGATATTGCTTAGGTAGCCGTTGGCCTCGTAGTCTTTGGCTTTGGCGACTTCGGTGCCGTTGGCATACATGTAGTTCGTGATAACATACGGTTTGCGAAGTGACTCGCGGGTCCATTCGAATCCGCCAAAGTAAGCCAGTCCGAGTACAAGCAGGATCACACCAATCACGATATTGGTCTGCTTCGCCAGGATGAATCCGAATATGACGAGGGCGGCAAGTACCGCACCCGCAACCCAGAACGAGAAGTCGACAGCGTTGATCGGCGTGGTCATGCGTTGAATCGCCGTGGTAATAATGTCAGCGGGAATCGCCTTATAATACCAGAAGAACGAAGGGGCCATGACGATAAGACCAAGCAGACCCCAGACGGCATTGTAGCGGATCAGTTTTGCTTTTTTGGCGTCAGGTTTGTAGGTCGAGGCGACCATGATAGCAAGCAGCCCGGCCAGCATGAGGCAGACACCCGTACGGAAAACCAGCGAGGGCCAGTAAGTCGGGTTGAAGAATCCTGCCCAGAAATTTCCGGTGCTGAGCCAGTTGCCGGGAGTAAGCATGAATGCGACAATACCGTTGATGATCACCAATGACAGCCAGGCACCCGCGAAGTAGATCCAGCCAAGGGCAAGGTGCGCTTTGGCCGACATCCTGTCCCAACCATAGTAATACAACAGAGCTGCGGTGATTTCAATGACGAAGAAGGTCCACTCGATTGCCCATCCCCAGACAAAATTATGAATGAGCACCTCAGTGGCTGCTGGATTGAGCAGTCCGATGATAAACCAGATACCTACTCCGGTCAGGGCGCCGAATACGACCGTGTACAGGACGAAGAACTTGCTCAGTTTCCTCACGAACCCGAGCAGGAAACCATCGCCGGCCTTTCGTGCCTTCTTCTCGACCACAACCAGGTAGAGGCCGCCGCCGATGGCGAAATGCGAGACGAACACGTGCACCACCGCAATCGTCGCCATCAGCACACCGTAGCCGATACCGGTGTCCCAGAATGGATAGTTCATACTAAATCTCCACTAAGCAAAGTTTCAGGTCTGCTAGCCTGATAGTAGAGAAATCAAAATCGGCAATCAACTACAGTTTATGAAAAAATTGGTGGGAATACTGACTCGATTGGTCTATGCGTCCTTGCTCTCCCGCTTCGCGAAATACTTCAGTTCGTGATGGCAATGGTAGCCGGCCTTCTGGAATGTGGAGATTGATGGATAGTTGATCTCTTCGATAAGCGCCGAGATAACCACGGCTCCCTGTTCCTTGAGGAATTTCTCACATACGTCGATCAGGTCACCGGCCAGTCCCTGTCCGCGATAGTCCGGATCGACGGCCAGCCGGTTAATCCAGCCGCGGCGGCCGTCATAGCCCGCCAGCGCCACCCCGACCAGGATGTCATCCTGGTACAATCCGAACATGCCACAGTCCGGACGGCCAATTTCGACAGCCAGCATCTCGCGGCCATCCCGTCCTTTCGGTCGAAAGGGAAGACCTGCAACCAGCCAGATCCGGACAACTTCATCGTAGTCATCGATCGTGAGACGTCGAATGTCTCTTTCCATACTTTTCCTCCAGAATATCCGCTAACGACGACAGAGTGACTTCGGATGCGTTCGGCTGGTCGTTCCAGTGATCGCATCCGCTGAAATTCAGCAGCACTCCGCGGGCGGGAATGTCAAGCTCGGCGGCCGTGCGCATCCCGTTAGCCAGCATCAGGACACAGGCTATCCCGACCACGCCGATATCCCCTCCCATTTTCTTGCGATAGTATTTGAGCTGGCGCTCCAGTTTTCGTTTGGAAAACACCGCCTTCGCCCGATATGACGCCGCCAGATTGACGATTTGTGCTGACTGACACCCGACAAGGCACTGCTTACAGATCGAGCCGTACCACTTTTCGACCTTCTGACAGGGAGTGTCGTGGATCGACAGGCAATCGGGCATGATTATCAGCGTTCCTTGCGCGCGATTGAAAGCTTCCCGGTTCAACTCGTCATATATCTTGAATGAGACCAGCTCAAGAAGGTACTCGAGTTTGGATGTCATCCTGAGATCGTGAGCATCGCGGTCCGGATCCTCACATCTCACTTTCTCGACAAACCCCTCAATCGCGGCGAATTCTTCTTTGAACTGCTCGAATCCCTGCGCTTTGAAATCCGACATGAACTGATCGAGCTTCCGGCGAAAGTCCGGGCCGAGATGGTATGTAGGAATGCGCGGTGCCATACCGTGAATATAAGAGGCGACGATGTCAGGTAATACAGAAAAAGAATCAGTGGGTGATATTGGAAACGACTTCGAGACGTTTCAAGGCGGCAATGGCGTTGCCTGATTCGGGGTTGAGCTGAAGCGCGGTCGTATAATGCAGTTTGGCTTTACCGTACTCCCCCTGCTGTTCGCAATTAAACCCCATAGCTTCGTATATCAAAGCGCGGATTTCAGGTTCGTTCGGGGCTACTGAAAGACTGTAGGCGAACCAGTGATCGGCCCGGTCAGATTCCTTGTCGATAGCGGCGATTTTCCCCAGCAGGTAAGCAGGCCGCCAATCGGCGCTGTCAATCTTGAACGCTTGCCGAAGATCAGCGTCGGCCGTCGTAAAATCGGCTGAGTCAATTGCACGTAAGCTCTGTTCCACGAGCCGATCAACGGTCAACGCCTCAGGCGACATCCCTTGCATTTCGGTCGCCGACCGGGCCTGTGATTCCGGCTCGACTCGGACAGTCTGCGTGTTGCTGCCGCAACTTGCGAGAGCCATGACAGCAAGGATACAGCCCATGCTGATATATTTCTTACATCCAATACCGGGCATATACCGTATATCGGATTGAAGATCACACCAGTACAGATGGAAATTTTTGCCGACCGGTCGTCCCGGTATCGGCACGTAGCCTAAGACTCTGTAAGGCAGATCCTTCTTAGAAACTGCCATTTTCCGCTATGCCGGGCGGATAAGCAGTTTTGGGCCAGAAAAAGCGATTGAATTGCCGGCCGAAATCGTAGTATACTGTATGTCACCGGCTGAAACGCAGAGAGGAGAAGTCGATATTATGAGTTACCAACAAGGACCGCCCCCCGTCTTCTACAAGAACCCCGGTCTGGCTGCCGTCCTGTCGATTTTCTACATGGGACTGGGGCAGATCTACAACGGTCAGATTTCCAAAGGGATCGCGTTTATCGTCATATACTCGATCTCGATCCTGCTGATGATGATCGTTCTCGGCATCATCACCACCCCGATCCTGTTCATCTACGGGATATGGGATGCATACAAGTCGGCTGAGAAGATCAACCGTGACATAGCTTCCCGCGCCCCGATGCAGAACGGCCCAGCCGTAAACTAGGCCTTCGAGCGAACGGTCAATTCAAACCGGACTGAACTACCGAGCACATGGCGCGGGCATCTGCCCGTTCGGATCGTACATGAACTCCGCCAGGTAGAGCAGATCGCCGATATCAATCGACCCGTTGCCGTCAATATCTGCTTCATCGCGACATGGCGGCGCTGGTCCGCGCGGGTTCCCCATCATAAAATTAACGAGATAGAGCAAGTCGGAGATATCGCAAATATCGAAGGGATCGCCGTCGACATTCCCCCGAAATGCAATGCACCCGTTCGGACAGGTGGCATTCGACGCCACATTCGAAATTGCCGACCAATTGCCGGCACGATCGACCGTGCGAATGGCGAAATAGTATGTCGTGTTCGAAAGCAGCCCATTAACGGTGTAGGCCTCTCTCGTTCCCGCCGTATGCGGCGACGGCATGCCGGTCACTCGCGTCGCGGAATTCCATGTTACCGTGGTGATCGGCGTGCGCGAGTAGCGCAAATCATACGCTGCCGCTGTCCCGGTGAAACCGTCGTCACCCGGTGCCGTCCATGTTAGTGTATACGAATCTGCACGAGCCCCATCAAAGGCCGCGACTGAGCATAGCGCAGCCAGACAGACAATGAGATGCATCTTCACAGTGTGCTTTTCCTCTGTGATGTCAGTTTACGCGTGCAGGAAAAGGTGTAGCTGAAAAGTTTAGTGAAGTAATTTAGATCCTGGCGGGGACCCGAAGAGAGAAATCCCTCACTCCAGACAGGTACCTATTCCCATTCCCATTTCGAAACATTTACCTCTCACAACTCCGGCTCCCATACCGGAGTCACCTGACCGCCCGGTCCCAATCCGGACAATCATTATATGAAATTAGCTATCAACAATTCAAACTGTCAATGGATTAATTGCACTATTTCCGGCTTCGGGAGCCGGTTTTGGCGATGGGCCCGCGGGAGAGGGGGAATGTGATGGAAGTGGAGGGATTACGGGATCCCGCTCGTTGATGACTATAAGCGAAGCTGTGGGGCTGCAACGACTCATTCGTCCCTGCTCGGGTACCACACCGCTTGGGCCTGTCGAAAAAGGTCTCGGTGGGCGGTCGTGACGTCATTGCCGGTTTCGTCGAGCAATGACCATTACCCCTTCAAAACGCCGGGTTTGTCAACGGGCTCCAAGCGAATGGGCCACCCAGCCTCTCAGTGCTGGGCGGTTGACCATAAGGCAACTATTGAAGGGGAAGTATCTCAAAAGTGTAATTCACATCCACATCGATCGATCCCGAAGTAATTACATCCGGATAAGGGTATTGTGAATTTGAGTATGTACAGGCAGAGCTTCCTGAGGCATAGGGTCGGATCCTGAAATAGACAGTCGTGCCAGCGGGTATGGGTTGCGGATAAGAATCATAATGACCCTGTAGAGTATCATATGGATTGAAAGATGCATTAAATACATTTACAAAAAAGGCTGGATCATCAACTGTAGGGCAATGGTCAGAATATTTTACCCAGCTCATCCCACAAATTGTTACTCCTACTCCGCCACTATGACCGCCTGGAGGATCTGTTATAGCCTGGCCGGACACATCCATATGTGCCTGGAAATATCTTGTATCCGAACTCAAATTCTTTACGGATATATAGATGTATGAAGTGCCGACAGTTGTAGATGCCAGACTACCCATTCGTTGCGTAGTTGTATCAATAGATCCGACACTGCTCGTGGAGTTGATGTGGATGTTTATGCTTGCAGAGTTGTTTCCTCCAGACCCTATCATTGTGCCAGTGGCGTTTGAACCCCAAATTGAAGAATTGGTGGAAATAGAATATTCAGTATCACCGCCTGCTAAGTCACTCCCTGAACATTCAATGAGCGGATGTGTTGCGTAGGCCGTATCTCTTAAAGTATCATCAACGGCAGGTGGATATTGAGTAAATACGGCCATTGACGAACCTTCTACTGTCTGTACTCCATCGTTAAGATTACCAACCGTGAAATCAAGGCTAACTCCACCGGAATAAACAACGTCTGCAGTGGCTGTTTGTGCACCGATAACATCTATCTGTTGACTGGATGGGTCGGCACTTAGGGTTTCCTGAGAACTGGTATCGACAACGTTATGCGCCACTACTGTATACGACCCTGTTTTTAAAGAATCAAGAAGTGAATCTGCAACAAGATGGGCGGAATATCCATCGGGACCGTTTACATCGATATCAGCTTCTACACCTTCGGGAAGTCCGCTAACAGTGACCAACAGACTTCCTTCGGTCTCGTAGTGAATTTCCACGGAGAGAGAATCATCTTCGGCCAGATCTACAGTTGTATCAACCGGCAAAGGCTGATATTCATGATTGAGAATATCTCCAACCGAGAACGCGTAGATGTGGTAACTGCCGGGTTCTAATTTTGATAATGTGGTATCATCGTAGATTTCTCCGGATGAATATCCATTCGGACCGTCTACATAGACGCTGCCGTTGGTATTATCAGGGAGACCTGAAACAATTACATTGAGGGAAGCAGCTCTTCCGACAGTCACCGTCTCGTGTTCAGTGGAGGGAAGATCATTGCCGAATGCTCCTCCCGAATAGACACAAATAGCGCAAAGCCGATAGTCAATGAGTACTTTCGATTGCTCACCGGCACCCCGTGCTTGGGCCCAGATATTTCCCTCACCTTTCTTTTTACCGATCCATTCAAGAATCGTCGTGTCGCTTGCCAGAATATCAGGCTCCGAACTGAACATCTCCATCAAATCAGAATGGTTAATATCAATCGGCCCCCAGGTCAGCGATGGCAGGTCCGCCTCGGGATCGATGAAGACGCTGCCTCCATGGGCATCATTATATGCCACCAGGCACTCGCGATACAGGCCGATCGCGAATTTGATGGTTTCCTTAAGAATCTCGCGAAATTCGGCAGCGATTTCTGGCGGTGCCTTTGACAGGCCCAACGCTTGGATAAGAGCGTCAAGCACATCGGTCGCCTTGATAGTGGCGGGATGGTTCCTTGCCGAGACGGTGATCGTGCTGTATGTTGGTTCATTGACGCCAATAGTGTCTGAATCTAGGGTGAGCGTAAAGGCGGTGACTTCGGCGGGGAACAGACTGGGGGCCAGCGTGCCATAGACGAACTCCCACACCTGCATCAGGGCGTTGATGACTTCGATTTGCCTCGCCGCCAGACCGGTGAGAGCGATAAGGTCGGCACCAAGCTTTACCGATTGGTTGTAAGTTTGTGCGGTCGGTTCGACTACATAGTTCTTATAGTCATCCAGAAGAACAAAGATCTGCATCTCGCAGGCCAGATCCATATCGGGTCCGCCTCCCCGGCAGAAAATACTGTTCGCCGATGCGACGGCTTTCCGTGAAAACTGCCCTACCGAACCGGCGAAGTCGTTATAGTAAGTTAATGCTCCGGAAGACGCCATGATCGCGTCCTGAAGGCCAAGGCCGGCTGTATCCTGAGTCGTCCACGAGGAGGTCCCGGACAGGATCGATTGCAACGAGCTGTCCGTTCCTGCTATCAGCGAGTCAAGCATGAACGCGAAGGCCAGGCGATACCCTCCCAGGCGTTCATCCTCCCCGGGAAGCTGCGGCAGGGCATTGTAAATAGTGGTCAGCGACTGACTGATGATCTGCATATCGCCTACGATGGCCTGTGTGGCGCCGTCAGCGTTAGGAAGTGAATCGATCATCAACGCGCCCAGCGCCTGGGCCACCGTATCGTTCCCCTTGATGATGAACACATCCTGCTTACCCGCCGGTACCGCCGGCCAGATGGCCCCGGAGTCCATGAACAACGGAACCAGGGCGTTAATTGAATTGCTGTCCGCCAGGAATGGGGCTGGGTAGCCCCCTATGAACATCATGAGGCCGGTGTCCGTGGGGTTGATTGTATAGCCGGTGATCTCCAGCGGCGCCCCGGGAGCGCCGTGGGCAGGACTGACCTGAAGAAGAACCGGAGTCGAGTCCGAACCTGTCGGACCGGATTGTTTTTTAGAACAGGACAAGAAGACTGACCAGATGGAGACTAGCAAAATAGCCAGAGCAATCGCGACCCACTTACGTTGCATCATCTAATCTCTTTATGTATTGGTATTAGTATTGCCGTTGCAATTGTACGACAAATATAGTCAATTTTCTCCTGTTTGTCCAGTCGAAATTGCGACCCCTTCGCAACCGTTGATTTGAGTGACCTGGCCCGTAGACCTTTGCCGTCTTCAAATCCGCCGTATGTGTCATCCTTCGGTAGGGGGGCCTCGTCTTCGAACCCACGAGGCACCGTACGCCCGGGGCATACTTCTTTCGTGTCCATTGCGACATTCTGCGTACTTGGGCATCCCCGAAGACGGATGATGCCCTACGCGGACCTGTCGCTTACGGTTGGTTTATGCTGCTGAAAACGTTGCACATGATTGTTGGACAGGCTCGTTGTAGAAACTCATTCCTCTTAGAGGCGGCCATCCACGCATAACCTCTGCCATGCCTCCTGCGTCCGGCCATAAGAATGGTCGGACCTTCAAACAGCGACGAGGCCAAGGAAGAGCTGTCGAGCGCCCGAGCGGAAATTCACTTTGTACACTCGAATAAAACAGCGGCGCGAGAGGGTCTCGCGCCGCTTATGGAGTCACAGTGCTGTGGTAATGAAAGGGCTGAAAGAATTTGTGCGAAAGGTGCGTCGTTCCTCCTCAAACGCGCCCTTGCCTGCAAGTTTCGCCGCTCAACGGCGATATGGTACAGACGGACCGCCGGGCGGCCCGTCTGTTCAGTTCGTGGCATCGCAAGGCTGCTGGGAAGACAAGAGCAGGCGATGCGCAAGTCACTCAAGCAGGGATTATTTGAGATACACCATCTTACGGGTGTCCGAATAATTGTCACTTAACAGGCGATAGAAATACACACCGGTCGAGACCGAGCTTCCGCCGTCGCTGTTGCCGTCCCATGCGATCGTATACGTCCCGGCGGCATATTCCCGATCCGCCAGCGTGGCGACCCGTTCTCCCTTGATGTTGAATACTTCGATCTGCACCCGCGAGCTTCGCGGCACGCTGAAATCGATCAGGGTCGTCGGGTTGAACGGGTTCGGATAGTTCTGCGAAAGCTGATAGGTTGTCGGCAGACCGTCGCCGTTGTCGTCATCGGTGCCGGCGATAATATCCAGTTTCGCGATAGCGGTATCGCAGTTGGACATCGGCGAAGGATTCGCCGCTTCATCGTACGACTTGATACCAACCCAGTACACTACTCCCGGGGTCAGACCGGCGAGCATGGCCGTCTGATGGGTTCCGGCACTCTGGGGCAGCGGCGGATTGGTCATCACCGATGCCGTTGCCCAGTTGGCGGTGGTGATTTCGTTGCGTGAATAACGGATCTCGTAGAGCGATGCTCTGCCCGACATCCCATCGTCCCCCGGCGATGTCCAGCCAAGATTGATCTGGCCGTTGCTGGATCCCGAAGCTGCCTGGAGATCGTTGATCGCGGCCGGAGCCGTCTGATCGGGCGTGGTAGCACCCGAGGCAACATTAGAGAGTCCTGACCAGTTCGGAACTTCGTCGGCCGTGCGGATCGCAAAGTAATAGGTCGTGTTCAGATTCAGGTTTGCGACCGTCAAGCTCTCCGGCGTTCCGGCCGGGTGCGGCGACGGTTCATTGGTGACCTGAGTCGCGGTACCCCAGTTCGCCATGGTGATATTGCTGGTCGAATAGCGAATATCATACTGCGAAGCGGTGCCGCTCATGCTGTCGTCACCCGGGCGCGAGCCATACCAGCGTGAGGCTCGACTGAGTCGGAAGGACCGCGTTGAGCGTAGAGATGGTGGCGGGCGGGTTCTGTTCCGCGCCGGTGGTAGTCGAAACGACGTTCGACAAGGTCGACCAGTTGGGCACTTCGTCCGCCGTCTTCATTGCGAAATAATACGTCGTGTTCGGATTCAGTCCGGTCACCGTATACGACTGCGTCTGTCCGGCCGCAAGAGGCGAAGGCTCATTGGCGACCTGAGAGGCACTATTCCAGTTGGCATCGGTGATCGCCACCGTGGCGTAACGGATGTCATAGGTGGACGCCTGGCCGACCGATCCATCGTCGCCCGGGCAGGTCCATCGCAAGGTGACGCTGGCCGAAGTCACCGTCGGCGTGCTCAGGTTGGTGATTGCCGAAGGTGCAGTGGTTTCCTGATCGGTGGCGATCATGACTACATTAGAGAGCGGCGACCAGTTCGGAACTTCGTCAGCCGTTTTGATCGCAAAATAATAGCTTGTTGCCGGCAGAAGACCGGTAACGGTGAACGATTCCGGAGTTCCGGCCGCCTGCGGAGTCGGTTCCCCTGAGGCCTGCAGGGCGGAAGTCCAGTTAGCGTCAGTTATAGGTGAAGTAGAATACCGTACGTCATACTGAGATGCCGTGCCGGCGTTGTTGTCATCGCCCGGAGCTGTCCAATGCAACGTCACAGAGTTCGCGGAGGCCACAGCCGCTTCCAGTTTCGCCTGGGCCGCCTGGTTTGCCAACAGCACCACAAGGGCTGTCAGGACGGTGCACTGAATGATGTTGTACGTGAACGTACCAATACCCCTTACCTTTTCCATCGTGTTCTCCTATAGCAAACAGTCCAATCCTGTGTTGCCCCCCTAATTGCAAAGGCCGAGCCAGGTGCAATGAAGATATTCTAATCTACTTATCGGCAATTGATTAGGGACTTTACCCAATCGGCGAGAATCGTTCCAAATCCGGCTTTTCCTGTTCCGGTTTGGAACAATCGTTCAACTTCTGCTCAGGCATTTTGAAACAACTGCGGTTTTGTAGAGGTCTCCGGCGATTCTGTTGAGTATATCAGCTAATTAAGGACAACAAAGGTCTGCGTTTTGCAGGGTTTTCGAGGACACTTTTGTGTTTACAATCAGGATATATCCACATATCATTCGGCGAATCGATCCAACCCCTTCAAGGACGAAAATGGCCGACAAGCAAAGTGCGCCCGAACCGAAAAAACGAAGCAGCTGGAAAGATGCTGATGCTTCCACGCTGGCGGTTGCCCGAGACGTCCTTTCCGGCGATAATAAGAAAGGACCGCTCAAGCGAGCCCTCCCGTTCATGGGCCCGGCGTTTATTGCGGCGGTCGCTTACGTTGATCCGGGGAATTTCGCGACCAACATCGAAGGAGGGGCCAAGTTCGGCTATACCCTCCTTTGGGTCATTGTCGCCAGTAATCTCATGGCGATGCTTATCCAGACGCTCTCGGCCAAGCTTGGCATCGCCACCGGCCTTAATCTGGCCGAGCAATGCCGCCTGAGATTCCCCAGGTGGGTTGTCTTCACGATGTGGGTGCTGATGGAGTTGGTGGCGATGGCCACCGACCTGGCCGAATTCCTCGGCGCCGCCCTCGGATTCAATCTCTTGCTGGGAGTGCCTTTAATTGTAGGTGGTATTCTTACGGCAATCGCCACATTCCTCATTCTCAGTCTTGAGCGATACGGCTTCCGGCCTCTGGAGGCAGTAATCACCGCAATGGTCAGCATGATTGCAGTCTGTTATGTCCTTGAGATCTTCCTCGGAAATGTCGCCTGGGCGCAAGTCGCCTACCACTCGGTGGTGCCGAAGTTCTCCGGCACAGAAAGTATCCTTCTGGCCACCGGTATCGTGGGCGCGACCATCATGCCGCACGCCATCTTCCTGCACTCCGCTCTCACCCAGGGAAGAATCCGGGTGCACGAGCCGACCCAGATGCGTAAGCTGTTCCGATTTCAGATAGTCGATGTAGTTGTCGCGATGGGAATTGCAAGTTTCGTGAATATGGCGATGTTGATCATGTCGGCCTCTACTTTTCACGAGGCGGGCCTGACCAATATCGCCAGCATCGAAGAAGCCCATCGGACCCTGGCCCCGCTTCTTGGCAAAGCTGCAAGCTGGGTGTTTGCCATTTCCCTGCTCGCCGCCGGGCTGTCCTCGTCGACCGTCGGCACCAGCGCCGGCCAGGTTATCATGCAGGGGTTCATCAAACGCCATATTCCGGTCTGGGTGCGACGTGCCGTCACTATCATTCCGTCGCTGGTCGTAATTGGAATCGGGCTCGATCCGACCCGTACATTGGTTATCAGCCAGGTGATTCTCAGTTTCGGACTCCCGTTCGCGGTCGTTCCACTGATTATATTCACCCGCAAGAAGGAAATCATGGGCGTGCTGGTGAACCATCGCGTCACTTCGGTTGTTGCGGCGATTATAGCAGTGCTGATAATTCTTCTGAATCTGTATTTACTGTATCAGACTTTCTTTGGTGGATAAGCTATGTTCAAGCATTTGTTAGTTCCTCTCGATGGTTCTTCGCTGGCCGAATCGGTCCTTCCGGCGGCCGGATATCTGGCTGAAAAATTCGGCGCCTGGGTAACCCTGGTGCACGTCATCGAGCAAAACGCTCCGAGCGAGGTTCACGGCGAGAAACATCTCACCAACGCCGAAGAAGCAGAGCAATATTTGTTGAGAATCGCCAAAGAAGCGTTTCCGGCCAATGTCCGGGTAGAAAGACATGTCCACACAAGCCAAGTCAAGGACGTGGCCAGGAGCATCGCACAGCACGTTGAAGAATTCGCATCCGATTTGACCATTCTGTGCGCACACGGCAAGACCGGATTGCACGATATGCTGTTCGGGGCTATCGCCCAGCAGGTAATTTCGATCGGCTCCACGCCGGCGCTGATCTTCCGTACGGTCGAAGACGGCATGATGGATGAGTTCAGCTGCGGCAAAGTTCTGGTGGCCCTGGATGGCGATCAAGGGCACGAGGAAGGACTGAAGGTAGCGGTAGGACTGGCTCAGAAATGCGGCATCCCGATTCACCTCGTCATGGTAATCCCGACCCTCGGCACGATCTCCGGTTCCTGGACGGCTACCAGTCGGTTGACTCCCGGCTCGACTTCCCGAATGCTTGAATTGGCAGTGGTCGAAGCGGCTGATTACCTCGAGGGACAGAAGGCTGAATTGAAAGCGAAGGGGATTGAAGTATCGGCGGAGATTTTCCGGGGTGACCCGGCCACCAATATCACCGAAGCTGCCCGGGCGGCCGGAGCCAGCATTATCATTCTCGGCACCCATGGCAAAGTCGGCATGGACGCCTTCTGGTCGGGCAGCATTACCCCGAAAGTCTTCAAACGCTGCCGTATCCCCCTTCTGCTCGTTCCGGTAAGAGAGTAATCCTCACAACTGTGTCCTTGACCGAAGGGGACTGAAAAGCCTATATTCCCCTTATGCTTATAGCCATAGATATCGGAAATACTACCATTGATGTCGGCCTCTTCAAAGGGGCGACTCTTAAAGATCATGTCAAGATCTCTTCGCGCAGAGACATGACCAGCGATGAAGCCGGACTGTTTGTTACATCGTGGCTCCAGCGGATGGACATTCAAAACGAATCGGTCGACTCGGTAATCATCAGTTCTGTCGTCCCACCGCTCACGCACAAATTCGAGACGACATCAAAGAGATATTTAGGCTGCATGCCCGTACTTGTATCGCATCTAACCCGGCTCCCGATCACGATCGATATCGATCAGCCGGAACAGGTCGGGGCCGATCGAATCGCCAATGCGGTCGGCGGATTCACGAAATTCGGCGGACCGGTGATTGTTGTCGATTTCGGCACGGCCACCAATTTCGATATCGTGAATGAAAAGGGTGTATATATCGGCGGGGTGCTGCTTCCCGGCCCGGAAACCTCGATGTCGGAGCTGGCGAAACGGGCTGCGCGACTGTTCGAAGTGAAAATCGAGCCTCCTAAGAACGTGGTTGGCCGCTCGACCTCGGAGGCCCTCAAATCAGGATTCTTCTATGGCACGGTCGGGCAGGTAGATTTCCTGATCGACAAGATTTTCGAAGAGACCGGCTTTATCGATTGCCGGGTGATCGCCACCGGCGGGCTGGCCGCGGGAATCGAGCAGCACTCGCGGCATATCGGTTTTGTCGAACCGACCCTCACGCTGGAGGGGCTACGGATTATCAGTGAGATGAAT
Organism: uncultured candidate division Zixibacteria bacterium; assembly: GCA_963711085.1. Lineage (GTDB taxonomy): Bacteria > Zixibacteria > MSB-5A5 > GN15 > FEB-12 > CAVQCT01. The sequence goes on from CAVQCT010000003.1 coordinate 114,826, forward strand.
TGATCGAAATTGCATAGAAATCGAGAATTCGACCTTAGCTACACTTCTCCCGCAACCAAATCTTCTTTGTCTGTGTCTTTAAGTTAGCATGAAGAATAGGAACCTGTTCTACAGCCTGCTTGAGCCGGTTCACCCGCAAGCCGAAGCATTCTGCCGAAAGCTGGCCGGTAACCGCGAGGATGGCGATGACCTCTACCAGGAGGGCCTGCTGAAAGCGCTGACCAGTTTCGAGTCCCTTCGAGACCACGCAGCCTTCAAAAACTGGCTCTACCGAATACTGGTCAACGGCCATAAGAATCGAGCTCGAACCTCGTGGTGGAAGCGGCGGGTGTCCCTGACGGCTGAGATGGTCGAGTCCGGACCGAGCCATGACCCTGGCGGTCTTTACTCAGCCCGAAGACGGCTCAATCTGGCACTTGCGGTCCTGAAACCGGAAGATCGTGCGATGGTGGTTTTGAACGAACTCGAAGGCTGGTCGGTCAGTGACCTGGCAAGGCTCTTCGAGAAACCGGACGGAACGATCAAAGCGCGGCTCCATCGGGCCAGAAAGAAAATGCTCGAACGACTTGGCCGAACGGTCGACGAGCAGCAACTTAAAGATCTAACAGGAGACCGAATATGCATTGCCGTGAAGCGAAACACCGACTGAGCCGGATCGACCGTCCGGATCATGACGACGACCTGCAGGCGCATCTGGCCGTATGCACCGCCTGCGCGGAGTTCGCCCGGACCGAACGGCTTTTGGCGCAGACTATCGCCGAGTGCCGCGAAACTCCGGAGCCGGCTTCCGATTTTACCGCCGTCAGAGCCAGACTGCAAGCATATCCGGACCGCTCCCTCCGAAAGGAAGACACGCTCATGTCGAAAATACAGTCCAGCCTCTTGTCACATCCGAAGGCCTCGATCGGATTCTCCCTTGCGGTCGTCGCTTTTTTGTTCGTGATGCTCGTGCCGTTCAGTTACAGCAAAACGGTTGGGTATAACGTGACTTTTTCCAACCTCGACAACAATACCAACGTCCCGACCTCAAAGTTGATCGACGCCCTGCAAAAACTGGGATATAACGATGTCTCGGTGAACTTCAACACGACCGAATCGGGAATGGATTATGCCATTGCCAATCTCCCGAACAAACAGGCGATCCAGGATGCTACCTTCCTGTTCAATCTCCTGAGCGGGCAAAGGGTCGCGCCGGAAGTAAAGCCGATTGTCAAGGAAGTCTCAGGAACACTCTATGCGCAGGCGACAGAGAATCTGTTCCAGACGACTATCGAAATCGATCACGGCCGGCAAGACCGACGCCCAAATGACCGCCGAGATTATTGCGACGACTAAAAGCGGTGGGATGGGACGATGTCCAGGTGCAGACAACGACCAACCCGGACGGATCCAAACAGTTCCAGATTGAGATGAAGTCGAATCAGTAGCTCCCTTTGATCCGATTTGAAATCAACACAAAGCGTCGTTCTGTCTCTGACGGAACGACGCTTCATTTATTCAGATCACTTAAGATATCAGAGTGAGTAGAATTCGCTGAAATCGATGTCGAAATTCTTCAGCGTGTACTCCCCTTTTTCTTTATTCAGGATGTAGTCTTTACTGAAATTACCGGCCGCGATTTTTGCGGCCATCCTCACAAACCGGTCGATCTCGTCTTTGGTATTGTAAATTCCAAACGACATTCTGATCGTCCCGGGAATACTTGAACGATCTCGCGCCAGGATCTGGTTCTCGAGTGTCCTCGAAGCTTCGGAGGAGACGTTCAGCAGGCACTTCACATACGTGTGCGCGCAGAAACAGCCGGAGCGAACTCCGATTGCACCCTCGTAGCTCAGAATCGCCGCGGCCAGGGCGTGAGGTACATCGCCGATATTCAGCGAAATCACTCCGAGCCGCTGTCTGGCATTCGAAGGATCGGTGTCACCGTACAGTTTGACACCGGGGATCTTTTTCAATTCAGTAATGGCGTACGCCGTCAGCTCAGCTTCATGTCTGATGATTTCGTCCCAGCCGATCTGTTTGATCATCTGGATGGCCTTGCCGAGTGCGACCACGCCGACGATATCCGGGGTTCCGGCTTCTTCTTTTTCCGGAAGTTCCGTCCAATACGCTTCTTCGAGTGTGACGATATCGACAACTCCGCCGCCGACTGTCTCAGGATCTCCCTGCTCGAATATCGGACGTTCTGAGATCAGCACCCCGACCCCGAAAGGAGCGTACATTTTGTGCGCGGAGAAGACGAGGAAATCAATCTTGTGTTCCGGGTCGTTCGGCTTCATGTCGATCGGGCGGTGCGGCGCCAGCTGCGCGGCATCGATCACGATCTTCGCCCCGGCTTTGTGGGTTTCGCGAGCAAAGTAATCGATATCATTCAGATAGCCGGTAACATTCGACGCCCCCGTCAGCGCAACCAGTTTCACCTTCGGTCCGAACTGCCTCAGTTTTGCCTGAAAGTCTTCTTTTGAGATAGTTCCGTCATCGTTCAGGCCGATATGTTCGACGAACCCAACCCGTCGCCAGGGAAGTTCGTTCGAATGATGCTCCATGAGTGTCGTAAGAATGACGTCGTTCTTTCTGAACGGATATCGATTGGCCAGTTTATTGATCGCTTCCGTGGAGTTCTTCGTGAAGATCACTACCTGTTTGCTCAGATCGGCGCCGACGAAGTCAGCGACGATATCGCGCGACTGTTCGAACGCCCAGCTTGACAGGAGCGATTTGAACCCGGTCCCCCGGTGGACATTGGAATACCAGCGGAGGAACGACGTGACCTCTGATGCGATATGAGCAAAGGTGGGAGTGGAGGCGGCGTTATCGAAATTAATGTAGGGCATCGGGCCGTGCAGGGTAGGGACGGTCGTATCGGAGCCGATGAGAAGTCCCGGTAGATCGGATATAGACAGTTTTTTTGATTTGCCCGGTGCAGCTACGGAAGACATAGACATACTTCAACCTCAACGAGTGAATTGGTTTAACGCTCTGAATATAGGGAAGTAAGGCCCGAAAAGAAAGAGATTATCGGTTAGTTGATGCTCTCGAGGAAGGTCAGATACTTATCGGCCCATTGTTCGCGGCAATGATGTTGCCTGGCGTGTTCGTGGTACCGCCGGCCAAGATGGGCACCGTCGATCCGGCCGTGGCGAAGATCCAGGATCAGCTCGCTCAGACGATTCGGATCATCGGTCGCAAAGGAGAGCGCTCCCCCAGCCTTCTCAAGTTCGCGCACCGCTTCACCGTCGGCCGATCCAAATATTATCGGTTTACCGGAAGCCATGTACTCGAACAGCTTGCAAGGGAAGGTCCCTTTGGTTACGGGCACTTCTTTGAGACTCTCCACGAGGACATCGCTGGCTTTCAGGAAATACGGAATCGTCTCGAGCGGCTGAAGTCCGAAAAAGCCAACGTTCTTCAAACCGTAATCCCGTACCATCCCTTCGAGCACCGGGCGCTTCTGACCATCGCCAATAAACGCAAAATAGATCTCCGGTTGATCGGTCAACTGGCGCGCCGCCTCGATAACCGTCTCCAATGAGTGCGCCCATCCGAGCGTCCCGGCATAGAGTACCAGGAACTTCTCTTCGAGTCCGAATTTTTTGCGAATCCCGTTCGAGTGAGCATCGATAAATTCCCGGCTTACTCCGGATTTAACGGTGGCAATCTTTGTTCTCGGGATACCGATCGCCGCAAGATAGTCGGTGATACCGTCGGTAACCGAAACAATTCGATCCGACTTGCGATAGAGATAATGCATCATTTTCTTCAGCGACCGGGTAAACAGCGAGCGGTTGAGATTGCCGAAATCTTCGCTGGACTCCGGCTGCAGGTCTCGTATTTCGAGGACCAGCTTACACTTGCGAAGTTTACTGAGGATCCAACCGATGACCGGTGTAGTGACAGGCGGGGATGAAGCCACGACCATGTCGAAATCTTCTTTTAGCCGGAAGGAGTTGAGGATCGAAGTGACCAGGAAAGTAATGAATCCGATCATTCGTTTTTTCGGCTGGTTGTTCGATGCCGGGAGGACCCAGCTCCGGTAGACCTGGACGCCGTCCATGTCCTCGTGATAGAACATCTTACCGCGATATTTGTCCGGGACAATACCGTCTGGATAGTTCGGCATAGCGGTTAATACCGTCACTTTGTGACCGTTGTGAACAAAGTATCGGGCAAATTCGAATAGCCGCCTCACCGCCCCCCTCTCTGGAGGGAAATGCTGAGTAATGATGAGTATTTTCATACGTTAATTTTCGGTCAAGCTAATTCAGTTTATGATATACTGCAACAGGTATTTTATCAAGGCGGATTTTCGGTTTTTTGGGAATAGGACTTGACGTCAATCTAAGTAGTTATTATTTTCACAAGGCGTGAAACAAGACTACTTCTACAATGTATAAGGTGTAACGGATAACATCAGAGAGGTATTACGATGCGTAAATTCACCTTCGTAGCAATGTTATTTCTAGCCTTACTTGCCTTTACCGCACTTATGGTTACCGCGCAAGAGGCAGCCAAGGAAGAAGGCAAGAAAGAGGCCCCGGCCCACAATTATGTCGGTCCGGAAAAATGCAAGATGTGCCACAAGGCCGAGTTCACTGCCTGGGAGCAGACTCCTCATGCGAAAGCCTGGGATGCTCTGAAACCGGAAGAACAGGCCAAGGCGGAGTGCAACGTCTGTCACATGACTGGTAAACTCGAAGACGGGACTGCGATCAATGGAGTCGCCTGCGAGGCGTGCCACGGCCCGGGTTCGGATTACAAGTCGCCCAAGATCATGAGCAAGTCCAAATTCACGGCGGACAAAGCTGCTGCTTTGAAAGACGCTGAAGCGGCCGGACTGGTCATGCCGACGGCTGAGACGTGCATGAGATGTCACAAGAAGGAAGGCAACCCGAACTTCAAGCCGTTCGACTTTGAGAAGATGAAGGGTATGGTTCACCCGGTCGCGGCTGGCAAGTAGACAACCGGTAAAGAATTCAAAAGAAAAGCGGCTCCTGAAAGCCGCTTTTTCTTTTGCATATTTTTGACGAAGGGTCAGGATTCAGAAGTGCGACCGCTCCCGCCGGAAAGCGAGAACGTGCGTACGGAGACCCATCTCTCGTTTACCAGCGGCGTCACGAGGTCGATCGAGCTTGCCTGGAATTTTTCGCTGGGCAGATACGAGATGATTTTTTCTTTGACGATCATCACCCGATGGTCGGAGATCTCCCGCGCCACCGTCACGTGCGGTTCATAGATCTTGTGAGGCAGAGCGACACCGAGCTGCGAGTAAAGCCGGTAGTACAGCTCGCAGAGTTCATTGTTCTTTTTGATTTTCCAATAGATGATTGGCGATCTGGGATAGAAGTCGCCGATACTGTCAAGTTCGATCTCGATTGCCGGCTGCTTCTGAGTCTCCGCACTGACTGCGGCCGCGATCTCTTCGATCCGCATTTGAGTCTCGAACGGGAAGACGATGGTGATATGCGATGAGACCAGACTGTAGATAGGATCAAATCGTTCCCTGAGTGGGGCAATGACCGCATCGAGAGGCTGCGGCAGGAAAATGATCATTGCGTACTGCTGATGGCGTCGTTCGCGGATGGTATCGAGAGGATGAGGGTTGTCCATAGTCTGAAATTCGTAAGAATGGGAGTTTGCTTATCGATAAAATACTATTTCAATTCTCCGGTTTTTGGCCCTTCCTTCCGCCGTGTCGTTGGATGCCACGAAGTTGGTTTCCCCCCGTCCAAACACCTTTATCCGGTCATCGGCAATTCCAAGCGCCACGAGATAGTCGTGGACCCGACGGGCTCGCTTCTCGGAAAGCGCCTGGTTAGCCGCATCGGTCCCAATATTGTCCGAATATCCGTTGATTTCAAGCTTTATTTCCGGGACGACGTTCAACACTCGCGCAAGATCCTTCAGTCGCTCGCGGTTGCGTGGATCTATCTCAAATGATCCGGGAGCGTAATCGATATTCAGCACCATCGGGGTCGCGAACATCGAAAGATCGATACAACCGTACTTGTCCACCGGCACGCCGAAGAGCGTGTTGGGACAGTCGTCGAGTCCGTCGGGAACGCCATCTTTGTCCGAGTCAATCGGGCAACCGGTGCTGTCGACCCGGGCCCCCTGCTGATTGTTCGGACAGGCGTCCAGATAGTCCGGGACACCGTCGAAATCCGAATCGACCGGACAGCCGTGAATATCAACATGCCCGACCGCGCGTCGATCGGTCCCCGGGCAATCGTCGAAAGCATCGTTCACACCGTCGCCGTCCGAATCAACCGAGCAGCCGGTCTTGTCAACTGCCATTCCGGGTGGGGTTTCGGGACATTTATCCTGATCGTCGGGAACGCCGTCACCGTCGGAATCGATAATGTCAGTTTTTACCGGTTCTCGGCCGGTGACCGTCGGTGAGCTCCAGTTCGTGGTGGAGCGCCAGCCTTCTTCGTGTGTTTTTCCTCCAAACAGGAATGACAGGCTGACCGATGGTCCCACTTGCCAGCGGTTGCGCGAGGATTTGACGTCGGAAGCGAAATCAGCTCCCCAGTTAGTCAGGTAATCGGCCTGTACCGCAAATTGCAGAGCCCACTTTGGCGCCAGCATTACGTTCACACCGGCCCGTGCTCCGACAAAGATCTCCGACGCGGAGTAATCAACAGTCTCGTCGTGGGGCCCCAGGACGTTCACGGTGGTGTCGGCGGTAGGATCGACGATGCTCCAGAGCATCAGGCCGCCCCCGATACCAAAGAGCAGGTTCACCCGATAGTCCGGATGAAGCAGCAGACGATCGAATCTGAGTCCCAGCCGCGTGGCCTTCCATCGGCGGGTGGCGGCGTTCTTGTCGGCGCCGAGCTGAAAACTTGAGGAGGCACCCGGGTCGTTGTAGTTGCGGAAGATCGATGCGCTCAGATCGAGCGTCCATCGCTCGCTCAGACGATATCCGAAACTGCCGCCGAACGTCTTCTGAAGAGTATATTTAGCGGAGTCTCCTCCCGTCAGGGTTGAGAGGCCAACCGTTCCGCCGAGCGAATATGAGTAGTCGGCTGAGAACGCCGAAACTCCTGCCGACAAAAGCAGCACCAGAATAATTAACGAAAATCGTCTCACCATCACCTAATCATAGAGTTTTTTGAGCTCTACGCCAGTGTAATAGTGCGTCAGAATTTTATCATACGTCCAACCCTTGCGGGACAATCCGATCGCACCGCACTGGCACATCCCGACTCCATGTCCATATCCGGAGCCGTCGAAAGTAACCGAAGTAACAAATCCTGCCCCGTCGCGATCGACTTTGACATCGAACCGATCCGAAGGAAGAATCAGGTCGGGGTTTGAAGTTCTGCCGACCACCCAGCGAATCCGGTCCCGATGAAACTCATAGACATCGTCATCGGTCTTGACCGCCAGTGTCACTACCCTTCCGCCGGGGGTACGGTCATGAATCGAGACATCGCGAATCTTGCCGATCCGCAAATCCCGTCCCCGGTCGCTGGCGAGAAACTGCTCGATTCGTCCGCGAAGTTGTGCTTCGGTGAAGTATTCCTTCCAGCGATAGTATTTGGACCAGGAACAGGCATCGCCATCGGACACTGCCTTCAGATAGGGAACTTCCTTTCTGTCCCAGATGGCGTTGATATCGTCGGTCATCCCGCCGCAGGTGGAATGATAGTAGGCGTTGACGAAATTGTCGTTGTACATAATCACCCAGCCCGCCGTCTCGTCGATTGCTTTGTCGACCAGCTTTTCTTCGACCGACGCCCCCTCGTATACCTGATCGACAATGCTGGATTTCATATCGTACGGCTGATTTCCATATTGCTTCAGGTGCGCCATAGCATAAGTACGTGCGGCCACCGCCTGCGCTTTGACCGCCTCGATTTCGTCTTCCGCCCGTTTGCCGATCTCGGGAGGAACTACGCCGCGGAGATAGTCTTCCATATAGACGATATTGATGAGTTCGACATTGCCGCCGTTGGGCAGAATTTTCAGGATGCCGCGATAGCGCTTGTTGTCGAGCCGGACACGATTATTGTTTCCCCGTGGGATTATGTTCACTTCGTCGAGATTTGCCTGTATCACGCCCCCTCGGTTATTCAGGGCGGTAAGCCCGCCTTGATCGCGACGGACCGTCACTTGCTGGGAGGAATAGTAGACCGACTGTTTCCCTCCGGAGAGGCATTCGATCGCATAGGAATCATCGGCACTCGCTGTGACATGATCGGCATTATCCTCAAGGAGCACGCGCACGAATGGGATGCGAATGACCGAAGCCACTTTCTCTTCCCTGAGTGCCGGCACGGTCGCGCAGCTCCAGACCAGAATCATGAGACAGAGGCCGGTGCCAATCCTCGCGCTATATCGAATAATCTTCTTCAAGCTGACTTCCCTGTCCTCTTGTTCTTTTTCACCGTCGGTGGCTGCGTGATCCGCCCAAGGATCGGCTTCGTTGCGCCGTCGGCAGTGCGGCTCATCGATTCACCGCGAAGGCATGCCTCACCGAGTACGGCATAGGAGGCAGCTTCGACATAATCGCCGGAAATACCCAGATCATCGATCCGGCAGACGTGTACTTCGGGCAGGCAATTCTGCAGTCTCTTCACGAGGAAGATGTTATTTCTCCCGCCGCCGGTCAAATATATTTTTTTCAGACTGGAGTCACCTGTCACGACTGGCGCAATCTTCTGTGCGATTGACCGAGCGGTCAATTCCATCGCGGTGGCAAGCAGGTCTTCGCTCCCAAGGGAGAATTTCTTGCCGAATGACAGCATCCGTGTCACCATTGACTCACCGAATGCTTCTTTGCCGGTGGACCTGGCTTTTCCCCTATAAAAGGGGTCGGAGAAGAGCAAGCTCAACAACCGCTGTGATACGGCGCCGCGGGCGGCGTGACGTCCGTTTCGATCGAATTTCTCATCGAATAGTCTCAATGCGAGAAGATCGGAGAGGCTGTTTCCGGGGCCGCAGTCCGCAGCTTTCATTTTTCCTCCGGCGCCCGGGCGTGGCAGGTAAAAGTAGTTTGAAATCCCACCAATATTGACAATCAGTCGCGACTCGTTCTTAACACCGAAGAGAAAACCAACAGCCTCCGACGTGATCGGAGCACCTTCGTTTCCCACCGCAATATCAGCCTGCCGGAAATCGCTCACCACCGGACATCCGGTGAGCGTAGCGATAAATTCAGGGGATCCCAGTTGAAGGGTTCCGCGCACCCGTTGTCCGAGGTAGTTTGCCATTGTCGGGAGATGTCGAACCGTCTGCCCGTGCGAAGCGATCAAATCGGCATGCATGCCTCTTGATGCCAGGTTCTCGCTGAACCTGCCCGCTTCCCGGCCGAACAGTTTCCCGATGATGGTGTCAAGATACATCAGCTCATCGACACGCGTTTCGGAAGTGTGCATCATGCGATGGATCTCATTGCGAAGCGCGGCCGGATACCCCTTGTGCCGCCCTTCGAGAAACCGGCTGGTGCATCGGTCACCTTTGCGAATGAATTTAACGGCCGCCAGATCGATGCCGTCGGCCGAGGTTCCGGAATTCAGTCCTATCACGATAAGAGTTCGTTTCTGTAATACCCTGTTTAGCGACATGATGTCATTCTATCATAGCAGCACCGACTTGCCAAGCTTGAACTTGAGACCGGCAATGCGAAGCAGCGACGCGCTGATCTGATCGCGCTCGATTTCCCCGCGCGAATAAGCATCACGAAATGAATCGTACGCCTCCATCGTTCTCTGAAGATCCTGTCCGAACAGAAGCAGATCGTGACCGGCCTTGAAGGCGGCGATTGCGCGTTCGCCGAGATCTCCCAGCAGTTCGGCTCCCCCCATGAGCAAATCGTCGGTGATCACCGATCCGTCGAATTCAAGCGCGTTGCGGATCATCGAGGTCACGATCTTTGACGAACCGGTCGCGATTACATCATCGATCTTCGGCAGCGACAGGTGCGTCGTCATAATCAGATCGGCACCGGCTTCGACACCCGCGGCAAACGGAATGCGCTCGCGCTGTTCCCAGATCAACCGATCGTATTCGGCTTCCGCTGTCTTCTTGTGCGGATCTGTCGAGGTGTCACCCAGTCCGGGGAAATGCTTCAAACAGGAAAGCAATCCGGACCGTCGAGAAACTTCCACCGACACCCGCACGAACTCGGCCACGTCCTCCGGGACATCGCCGAAACATCTTCCCGCAAGACAGCTGTTTTCGGGATTCAGGAACAGATCGCACACCGGTGCCAGGTTGAGGTTGACGCCGAGTGACTCCATAAAGACAGCCGATCGGGAGTAATCCTCGCGGAATCGTTCTATTCCCAGATCGTGCGCATACTCCGAGGCCGCGTGGAACTCCGCCGGCGCTCCCAGAATGCGGCAGACTCTCCCGCCTTCCTGATCGACCGCGATGAAAGGGGATTTCCCCCGCACACTGTTTCGAATCTGCTCAATATTATGTCTGGTGACTTCATGGGTGGGGCAATTATCCCGAAACAAGATCACCCCGCCGATATTCTCCTCGCTGATGAAGTTCAGAAATGTCGTGGACGGTTCGGCACCAGGGAAACCGACAATAAACAACTGCCCGAGTCTTTTGGCTAGATCCGGCATGATCGCCTCCCCGCGCATCGGCATGTAAAGTTCATCGTCAAATAACGCAAACCAAGTTCCTCCCCTCTCCCTTCGCCCGGTAAAGCGCCTGGTCGGTAATCGAGACCAACTCCTCCTGGGAACGTCCGTTCTCCGGATAGGAGCTGACTCCGACCGACACCGTTATCTTTACCTTACCGAGCGAGTGGGTGTCGAAAATTTCTTTTTCAACCTGTTCCCTTATACGTTCGCCGATGATGCGTGCTTCACGTTGAGGAGTCTGAGGCAAAATAATGGCGAATTCTTCGCCACCGTATCGGGCAAATATATCAACGTCTCTTATACACTGTTTTATGATGGCCGACAACCGTTTTAGAATGACATTACCCGCTTCATGTCCGTATGAGTCATTCAGTTTCTTGAACCAGTCGATATCGACCATGATGAGCGAAAGGGGCAGATCGTAGCGGCTGGCCCGGCGTTTTTCTTCCTGTAATTTGCGGACAAAATACCGGTAATTGTACGTCTCTGTCAATTCGTCGATGATCGTCAGTTCTTCGGTTCGCTTATGCAGTTCGGCATTCTCCAGCGCCAGTGAGGCCGACCGGGCCACGAGCGAGAGCATCTGCTGATCCTTTTCTCTGAAGAAGTCAGGCTCGTTCGATTCGGCGAGCAGCAACCCGTTCACGTTGCCGTGTGCGACCGTAGGCACCAGGATGGCCGAGCGGGACAGTTCGCTCAAAGGAAGATAATCGTCGCGCGTCGTCATATCGCGAACGATGATCGATTCCCCGGCTTTGACGATTCTATCGATCAACTCGAATTTCGACTGATCGATTGCCTTCGGATGGAGAGTGGTCTGACCGTTCTCACAGCGGGCGCGGTAGAACGGATGCCCTCCGCGGTCGATCGCGATCAGGGCGTAGGAACGGTACTGGAGCAGCGTGCCGAGAATGCGCATGACCTCCTTCACGACTCCATCGGTCTCGAGTATCGAGGCAAGTATCCTCGTGTTTTCATAAATCATCTCAAGATGCGCCTGCGATTTCTCGAGTTCGGCCGTCCGCATATTAAGCGTGTTGAACAGCTTGAGCAATCTCCCCTCAGACCGCCGCATGTAATCCGATGCGTAGAGTATCGCCAGATAGAATATCCAGATGAATCCGCTGTGGAGCGCTACACCGAACAGACTGTCGAAATTGAACCCCGAGAAAGCGGTGAAAAGATAGCCAATGGTTACCAGGATACATGCGCTCAATGAGAACCAGAATGTTAGCACGTAAGTAGCCACTGAAACGGTGATAAAGAAGAGCGGATAGAAAGCTGAATTGGCCCCGCCGGTAAGCAGCACGAGCAGGGGAACCAGCAGGACATCGTAGATAATCGCCGACAGATAGGCCAGCTTGATATCGAACTTCCCTCGGACCGCAATGAGGAAGAGAAGAAGATGTATAGCGTAGGTGCCTACCGCAACATTCAGCAGCAAGGCATCTTCGCCCGCCCCTTCCCTGAAATAGACGTACCAGATGATGCTGCAAAGCGTCATGAACCTGGTAAGCAGATATATTACATCCAGTCGGGGCAGAAGAGTTTTATGTCTGTCCAGAAATAATTTCATAATACCGGCGTCGCAATGTATAGCCAGTATATCGGCGGATATGTTGGTTTATTTATTGGAAGAAAAGAATTTAGGCAGGTATTGACTCGCTCGGACGGGATTGCGGCTGCACCAGTTTCTTGATCGACAGCCTGATCACGCCAACTGACAGAACCAACAGAAGAATGTCAATACCGGCAAGGAGCAGATTGTGATTCGGGATATAATCAGTGAACAGCTTGTAACTCAATGCAGCTATTGTCGTTACGATCATTACAACGGCCGGAATGATCGTAAACCAGGAGGACCGCTTTCGCGAATGGAGCCATACAGTTACAGCTATCAACGTCAGCGCGGCCAGAAGCTGATTTGTTGACCCGAACAGCGGCCAGATATGCTTGTAGCTGTTGGTCCATGCGATCACCAGCATGAGAACGACCGCTAACCCGGAATTGAACCAGAATTTTTTCATATAGGCCGGGGTGTTGACGAAAAGCGTCTTCCACAGTTCTTCGAACAGATACCGATTGAGCCGCACTGCGGAATCAAGCGTGGTAATGATGAAACCTTCAACAATGAGAATCCCAATAACCGTTCCGAACGCCATCGATATACCGATTGACCGATTCAACAAATGGCCCATCGAAAGCGCAAAGGCCAGTATCGGATTTCCCGCACCAATGTCCGGCCAGGTAATTGTCATGTATTCTTTGAAGGTCAACGACGAACCGATAGCAATCAACACCAGCACAGCCAGGACTCCTTCGAGCAGCATTCCGCCGAATCCAATCGCTTTCGCCTGAGTTTCTTTGGCCAGTTGTTTCGACGAAGTTCCGCCGGCGACCAGGGCATGGAAGCCGGAAATGGCGCCGCAGGAAATCGTGATGAGCAAAAATGGCCAGACCGGCCCCATCTTGGCCGTACCTACTGCAACATTGCTAACGGGAGCGGAAACGGTCACACCGTGGAATCCGGCAATAACCACCGCAACCGTCATCGCCACCATACCGAGATAAAGAATCTGCACGTTAACGAAATCGCGGGGCTGAAGGATCAGCCAGACGGGAGCCTCGCAGGCGAAGAAAGTGTAGACGGCTATCACCAGCATCCACATCGAAGGAGCGAGCGTGAGCGGGTAGTTGAATCCGATGAATATCGAGAACATGCAGATGATAAACGCAAGCGTAAAGGCAAGCCATGTTTTGATCTGCTTTTTCGTGACAAGAAACCCGAGCAGAGGCGCAAGCAGGGTTATGACGATTACCGAAGTCGAAGCGATCCCCCCGACAATACCCATCATCTGTCCATCGACTGTCGTGGTACGAAGCAGTGACTGTCCCGATTCGAGCCCGAGCTTGTCGAGCGGATAGAGCGAGGTCAGGGACACGGCAGTGAAAGAGAGAAACGCCGAGGTGACCAGCACTATCAGCACGATCGTAAACATGATGAACATGATAAAGCCGGATCTTCCGAGTGATTTCCGGGCGATCTCAGCCATCGAGTTTCCCTTTTCACGGATCGAGGCAAACAGCGCCGTGAAGTCATGAACTGCCCCGAAGAATATCGCACCGATTACGATCCAGAGCCAGGCCGGCCCCACACCATAGAGAATGCCGAGGGTCGGACCAACGATCGGTCCTGCTCCGGCGATAGTTGCGTAGTGGTGAGCGAAAAGCACTGAGGGGCGCGTGGGGACATAGTCCTTGCCATCGTTGTATTCCTCAGCGGGAGTCGGATGATCTTTGCTTTCACCTATTTCATGCGCCACATACCGGGCGTAAAATCGATAAGCAAGAGCAAAGAGAATTATGGCTAATAAGAAATATACAAGGACGTTCATGTCGCACCCTCACAGCAAGTGACAGGCAGCCGGTCTCTGTTTTCTAAGAAACACGAGATTGCCGGTTTATACAAGAACTTTTCGGAATCGACGTACCGGCTGCGATGATCGGCCGGACGCTTCTACAAGATAGTACGATTGGTATCGACGCATACGTGGCTCCGGTCGAAACTTGCCCTACCGGCGGGTGTACGACGTCAGGTCGGGACTGCGGGAGCCCGCGTTAACCCATTGCCTGTTAGTTACATAACAGGGAAATTGCCGGCGCGGTCGAATTGTTTCATTTGCGTCGAGTCTCTGATTTGTCTATATATGACGGTAACAGTTCGGCCGTCAGGCCGTACCATAAGGTGTGAATCATAGAGGACTGAGTCAATGCCGAGACTAAAGGCTCCGCTGATCTTTACTTCCTGTTTGTTGTTGAGCCTGCTGTACACTGCTGCGGGCGTGCGCTCGATGGATTTCGAGGAGGGAGATCAGATTCACATTACCAATCTACACCGCATTCCGGATGATCTGTATATCTGGGGGTCGGCGGTTACCATGGATGGGATTGTCGAAGGGGATCTGGTCGTGGGCGCGTACGAAGTGAACACCAACGGCCAGGTGAAGGCCTCGGCAAATGTGTTCGCCAACGAATTCAGGCACACCGGAAAGATCGACGGATCCTTGCGTTGCTTTGTCAATAGCGCCACGATTGACGGATATATCGGAAGATCCGTCCTGATGTTCGGAAATCAGATCCATGTCGGAGATAAAGCGATCATTGAAAATGATGTTCGCATCCAGGGGAACAATGTTATTTTCGATGGCACCACGAAGGACAATCTCTGGATAAGGGCCCGCACTATTTCTGTGTCAGGAACGATCACCGGTGATGTTCATCTCGAGGGAGAGGAGATTCATATCATCGCTCCGGCCACGATCAAGGGCAATCTGACCTACGTCTCCAAGAACGAGGCAAGCATCGGACTGGATTCAGGCGTGACGATCGTGGGAAAAACGAGCTGGGAGTTGCCGAAAGAGAGCAAGCCGGAGGAAACTTCGCGCAGTACGTACACCTCGATAACCCTCAGGCTATCCAAGCTGCTCGCAGCGTTCCTGTTCGGTATCATCCTGATGGCCTTCTCCCGACCCTATGTGGTCGAGGCCACCAGTCAAATAAAGAACCGGTTCTCGGTAGCGGCCGCCACCGGACTGCTTTCCGTCGTAGTCTTTATCCTCTGTATCGTAGTCCTCGTCATCGCCGTGATTCTGATTCTTGTAGGGATTGCACTCTTGTCCGGCCATCTGATGCTGCTGGGGGCCCTGGCGGTCGCGATTTCAATCGTCATGGTGCCGATCACGAGCGTGGTGACGGTGTGTGGGGCGGTGATATTCTATACCGGAAAGATTGTTTTCGCGATACTCACCGGTTACTTCGTAGCCCGCATGATGAACAGGAACGCACAGTTCGTGACCCGGTGGCAGTTGCTGCTCGGGCTGATTATTCTCACGCTGGCCTTCTGGCTCCCCTACGTCGGAATACTTCTCTATGTCGTGATAAGTTTGATTGGAGCTGGAGGGATAATTCTCGGGATCAGGCATTGCCGGATTCAATTGTCGCAGACGAGCGACAGTGACGTACCCCCACCGCCTGCGCCTCCGCAGCAGGCCCCCGCAACGAACTAAAGACCGCCGGCGCTTCCCCGTCCGCGCGGATCTGACGCACCTGCCATCAACCCATCACCGCCGATAACAACTATCTGAAGATCCGAGTAAGGATCCCGGTCTTCAACGGTATAGCCATATCTGATCAGAGCCTGTCTCGTGTTGAGGTCGAAACCACCGCTTTCCAGATAAAGAATATCGGGGAGCCACTGGTCGTGGAATCTCGGCTGTGCCACGGTAGCTTCCGGGCTCATGTGAAAACGGGTATAGTCAATGATCGCTTCGGCGACCGTGGTGATGATTTTCGACCCCCCGGGTGACCCGAGCACCATGAATGGTCTCCCCTTCTTGAGCACTATCGTCGGAGACATCGAAGAGAGCATCCGCTTCCCCGCCTCGACTTTGTTTGCATCGCCACCAATCAGACCGTAAGTATTGGGGACACCCGGCTTGACCGAAAAGTCGTCCATCTCATTGTTGAGCAAGAACCCGCAACCGGAGACGACCAACTTACTTCCGAACGAAGTGTTCAACGTGTAGGTCATCGACACCATGTTGCCGGCGCTGTCACAGACTGAAAAATGGGTGGTTTCATCTGATTCCGTTCCGGCAATTACTCCGGGACGGATCTGATCCGCAGGCAAGGCATGGTGTAAATCGATCATATCCCGTCGATGGGCCAGATACGAAGAATCAAGCAATGACTCCACCGGTACCTGATAAAAGGCAGGATCGCCGAGATATTCAGATCGGTCAGCAAATGCGAACCGCGATGCCTCACTGAAGAGATGAATGTATTCCGGCGCTGAGGCGGAATAGCCGGAGAAGTCATACGGCTCCAGAATTTTCAAAATTTGGGCGATCGCGATGCCACCGGAACTTGGAGGGGGCGGGGCATAAATATCGAGGCTGTCGAAGACGAAATGGATAGGTTCTCGCCAGACCGGACTGTAAGCGGCCAGGTCTTCCTTCGTTATCAGCCCGCCTTGCTCCGACATGGTGCTGACAATGCTGTCGGCGATCGGCCCGTTGTAGAATCCATCGGTCCCGCCGGCCGCTATCAGATAGAGGGTGCGAGCGAGATCCTGTTGCACGAATTTTTGACCGGCACTCGGTGTCTCGCCCGATGGTACGAAGATCTCTGCCGTTGACCGAAACATGCCGAGTGATGTCTTGTTCTCGGCAAATGAGACGGCCAGAGCGGAATCGACCACAAACCCGGTATCGGCAAGGGCGGCGGCGATCCCAACGAGATTCTCCCAGGGGAGCGATCCGTACTTTTCCCAGAGCTCGTGCAGACCGGCTATTGTTCCGGGAACCCCGGATGCCTTCGCACCGACGGTCGATAGATCCGGGATTACGGCACTGTCCGGTCCGAGGAACATGTTTGTCGTAGCGGCCATAGGGGCAGTTTCACGAAAATCCAGCACTTTCACAGCGCCGGTCTTGCCGTCACGAATCGTAGCGAAACCTCCGCCTCCGATATTGCCCGCTTCCGGATGCACTACCGCGAGCGCGAATCCCACGGCTACGGCAACATCGAACGCATTCCCCCCTTCGGAAAATACCTTCGTGCCGATATTCGTTGCTATCGGAGCGGCAGTAGCGAGCGCTCCCTGGCTGTAATAGGTGGTAACGCTAAGGCCCGAGCAGGCGATAAGCCAGATTGATATAAACAGAAGCATCGCCGCCACGCCCGTTAGCAACCAGCGACGAAACATTCGAAATCTCAGCGTGGGACCGTGTGTCACGATCACTTCTTTTCGATGAGGAAGACCAACCCATCCGGGTACTGAATGCTCAGCGGGATGCCGTCTTGCAGGTCTTTCACTTTCAGTTTGAGCGGCGGATCTTCTTCGCTATCGAAGATATTCGTCAGTTTGACGGTCGGCGACTTAAAGCCAGCCGCCTTCAGGTCAACCTTGACGATAATTTCTTTCTTCGGCGATTCGAAACCATCGGACAGCTCACCCGGAGGGGGAGCAACGACGGTCAGCAGCCCCTTTTTGTCGGAGAGCTGGAGGGCTATGTCTACCGAAGGATCGCTGCAGTACAGATTCGAGCTGAAGTGCTCTTCGGCCAGGATCGACTCGATGAAGGCCAGTTTTTGGTGATTTCCACCTGAAGCGATGTCGAATGTGAAGAGATAAAAATTCCCTTTGAAGCGGGATGAACAAACGCCAGTGATTTTAGCATCGGTCTTGGTAATCTTGCGCACCTTGGAGTCATCGGTGGTGCGAATTGCCGCGTACAGATAGCTCGGAAACGAGCCGCTCTTGTGCGAGATCGTACCTATATGGTAATCAGCTGTCGTCTTAATCCTGAAATGGTTCGCCAGCACCTGGCAATCCTTGAAATTCTCGTCACACTTCGGCATCAGTCCGCACATGATGACGGTCACACCGGCCTTGACCAACTCGACAATCCCTTCCTGATCCTTTTCGGACATCATCTCGGTCGAGGGAATAAACACCAGCTTATACTGCTTCAGCGATTCGAAATCCCGATTCTCGCGAATGCCGTACTCGAGCTTCAGACGGGTCAGATCGCGGCAGAATCCGGTAGTGGAGTCATTGTGCACTTTCTTGACATAAGTAAATTCCTTCTCGCTGGTAGTCTGGGCCAGCCAGGAATAGAGCCGATTGCCCACGACCGCGATTTTCGGAGCAGAATTCATGTCTTCGATCCCAACCGTCGTCAACGCCGTATTGAACCGCCTGGCGATTTTATACCCTTCGGAAATCGTGCCATCGTTATGCAACGGAGCGCCATACCAGTGATCCCGGTCGACGAACATGTAATGATTGAGCCCTTTGAATCCGGCAGCGATCCCGGCTGCATAGTAGAAACGGCGGACATTATTCGTCGTCGGCGCCACTTGCTCTTCGCGCTCCGGCTCCTTGGCCGCAGCTCCGGAGACAAATGACGATGCGTAAGCGAAGCCGTATTCGGCGCTGAGGAATCTTGCCTTGACCGTCAGGTCAAAGTAATTCCCTTCGGGAAATACATTGCTCCCAAGGAACGGCGCGCGATCCTCTGGAACCAAATTGTACGCAGGGAGCAGGTCTCCTTTGCGGAAATACAGAGAGCGGAAAATCAGCGGCTCAACCGTGTACGACTTGAAGATATCTTCAAGCTGCTCCAGATACAGGCGCAGCATATACTCGCGGAACCGGAACCAGTCGAGAACTTTCGGATAGTCTTTCTGCTCCAACCCGTCGAACTTCCTCGGCGCCTCTACCGTCTCAAAGCTCTCGTTCTTCTCTTTGTAGAGCGCGTTGAGCTTTTTGATATCCTCGTAGCGCGAAGTGAGAAATGTCGGGTAATACTTCGCGAGCACGTCCGGGTTGTAATCGGCGCTTCCCGGCTCAAGCAGCCGTCCGTACGAGGTTTCATAGTCCAGCTCGACCATGAAAATCGGCCCGCGCGGATGAACGTAGTTCTTGGTCGTCTCGATGAAATTCTTGAAATAGTTGCGCAGATGGTACTGGTAGTTCGAGTGGAGGTAGCTCGGCAAATAGCCGGCATCGACACCGTAATCGTCGGGAAGCTTCTTCTCCTGGCCCATGGCATCGCGCGCGAACACTTTGATGTCATTGAAAATGTGTTTGGGGAGGCCGCCGTATTTGAGCTGACCGCCGACCAACGGGCCCGGCCTCAGAATGACTTTGAATCCAAACTCACGAGCCAGTTCGAGAAATACAATAAGATCCTTTTTAGGATCGTTGAATCCGCCAAAATCGAAGAACTTCTGCTCGTCCTGGTGAATATTCCAGGGCACGGCTGTGGAGATGATCCGGAAACCAGCTCGCTTGATGCGTTCAAAACAGATTGACCAATATTTTTTCTCGATACGGAAGTAGTGGAGTTCAGCGGCGAAAGGTTGGTAAGTCTCCTTGCCGATAGAGAATTTGTTACCGATTATCCCTAACATAACGCCTTATCTATCAATAATTTAGATACTAATTTCGAGCTGGTTCGAACCTCTATCATAACCAATCCGCCGCCCAAAGTCAATAATAAAGATATAACACGTTGTATCACAACACGATACAAAGCACGTTTTGCAGTTTGGCCGATTTTCGGAGGTTGTTGATTGACAATAAAATACGTCAGAGTACGTCATCGATCTCGACAAGGGGACCGTCTGTCAGACAGATATAATGTGATTACCTACCTCAGACACATGAACAGCAGAGGCTGCACGAGGAAGATCTGCAAAAAGAAACCTCCGCGGTAGCGGAGGTTTCAACAATACTTGTGGCTGGTGTCAATTATTGAATCAGGTTACTTCAACAGCATCATCTTCTTGGTTTCCTGGAAGTTTCCAGCCTGCATCCGGTAGAAATAAACTCCCGAGGAAACGGAGTTCCCGCCGTCCGATGTACCATCCCAATCGGCCATATACGAACCGGCAGCTTTCTCGTCATCGAGCAGCGTCTTCACCTTTTGACCGAGAACGTTGTAGATCGAGATATTGACCTTAGAACGTTTTGGCAGATCGAATTTGATCTCAGTCGTCGGGTTGAACGGGTTCGGATAGTTCTGATTCAACGCGAACTTGGTCGGCAGACCAGAACCGGGGATAACGTTCACATCGAGCACACTCGGGTCGAAAATCGTGAACGTGTAGGGGCCACCCCAGGTCGGGAAGGCATCGGGACCCGCCCATTTCCAGCGACCGATCGGCCGGTAGAAACTTGAATCAAGCACGATCGTCTTGCCCGTGTATTGAGAATCAATCGGACCAATGGTAATCTTATAGGTGACGGAATCGAAATGTGCCGGAAGTCCCGTACTGTTCAAGGGATTGTATGAACCGCCAAAACCTACTGTGTCCTCCCCGGCTCCGTCGAAGCTGAATCTGTTAATAGAGAAGATCAGTCCGAACCACTGATTCCAGTTCAGAGGCAGAGTGTCGGCTACGGTCGCATTCCAGGTTGCTCCATCCGGCGAGTAGATCCGGAAGGCGTTGGTAATGCCATGATAAGTAGTGTCGCCGCCGATTATCCGAATCCAGAACGTCACTTCCTGACCCACCAGGATAGTGTCCGTGCTGCTGTTGTACAGACCGTCCACGTGATCCAGGACAATCCCCTGCGAGAACACTGCACTGGACGCGAACATCATGAGCGGCAGCAAGAGAATTAAAAACTTAGCTTTCATTTTAGGCAAGGCCTCCATGCGAAAATTAGAACATTAACTTTGCTTGACAAAAAACAGAGCAGAAGAATCTTTAACAATTGGTCTCTTTCTTTCACCTCCGAATCTTATATATATAACCGGTATAAGCTGTCGTTTTGTTCTCAGACTTTTTGGCGTAGTTTTCCCAAGATACAGGCTGGAAAAATGCCGGTCAATAAAAATTACCTTCACTAACTAATTTTTAGCATACTGCGGCACAGCGAGTTGTGCGCTGTGCCACACTTCTTTCGGCCCATATCTCCGTTATTTGGACGGCGGAGGCGGTCCTCCGTTGAATGAATATTCCACCAGATATATCACGTCAGCGATATCAATCGTGCCATCGCCGTTCACATCGCCTCCGTTCGGGTCGGGGGCCGGCCCGCTCGAGAAGCTATAGTCAACCAGGTAAATCAGGTCGGACACGTCGATCATCTCGTCGCAGTTAGCATCGCCGTGAGCACAGCCTGCCACGACCACTTTTCCTGCTTCAAACTGCGGAGTGAAGTCTCCCCAGATAGTTGTGACATTCGTGGACTTGCCGGATGCGGTCGCGGTATCTATGGAGAAGACACCATCCACGGCTGAACCGGGGGCGGTGAAATAAAGCTTCAGAAAAACGCCCGTATCAGCGGTCATGTAAGTCGAGCCACCGCTCGTGTTAGTCTTCAGCAATACCGAGAACTTCTTGTTAAACGGATCCGCGGCATTGATTGAGACCGACTCAAAATACCCGGCGCGAGTACCGGCGGCGGAAACTGAATCATAAGTCACACCGAGGAAATTATTGTAAGTGAATACGAACTGAATCTGCTCCACCAGGGCGGTATTATGAATCCGGACCGGAACATAAAAGCTGCTTCCCTTGGAGACGCTAATCGAATCAGCGGCAATTGTATCAGCCGTCACCCACACATAGTTCTTGAGATGTTCCTCGCCCCAGCCCAGAGGATTTCCTTCATCCTCTTTGAGCGATACCGTGTACACACCCGGTGTCGAGAACAGATGAGATGGGTTTTGATTGGTCGAAGATCCGCCATCGCCAAAGTCCCAATCCCACGCGGTGGGGGAGTTCGGGGACTGATCAGTGAAGTTGACCGTGAGCGGGGCCTGTCCCTGAGTCACATCCGAAGTGAATTTGGCATCTGGGAGCGATGACAGCGCGGCCAGTGCGTCGATACGGCCGTGGCCGAGCAGTCCGACCCAGGTCGGATTGGCATTGTACAGAGATGCCGAGTCGGATGAGTAGACGATTATCGAGTCGACCTGAGCTTTGGTCAGCGACGGCATAGCCGATCTGATCAGCAGGGCAAGTCCGGCAACACCGGGAGTGGCCTGGGAGGTGCCGGAAAGATAAGCATACGTGTTTGCGCCGTCGTTGGAGTAGGTCGAATAGATAGAGACGCCGGGAGCAGCGACATCAACCCAGTCGCCGTAGTTCGAGAAACTTGCCCGGTTATCGGAGAATGGTCCCACGGCCGCCACGGAGAGGATCGGATTGCCCACGAGAGCATCCATAAAGCCCGGGTTATTATCGTTGTCGTTGCCCGCGGCGTGACAGATGGTCACTCCGGCAGCAATGGCGTTGTTAACGGCCGAAAGCTGAACTGACGAAGAACCCCAGCTACAGGAGATCACATTGGCGCCCATCATCGCGGCGTAGTCAATCGCCGTAGCGCAGTTTGCACTGTTTACGTAGCCGAGGTTATCGGTAGCAGTTGCGCCGACACGCAGACACATGATGCGACAGCCTCCGGCCCAGCGGCCCGTGCCTGCCCATCCGCCCGCGGCACCGGCTCCGCCGATACCATTGTTGGTCACTTCGGCCGCGATACCCGCGCAGTTCGTGCCATGACCGTTGTAATCGTGAGGATCAGGATCGGTCGTTCCTCCGTCTTCACCCGGCGCCGGGGTGGTTCCACCACCAAAACCGGTGAAGAAGTCATAGCCGATAAGATCGTCTATAATTCCATTGCCGTCATTATCGATACCGTCGAGGTCATCGGTGTCAAAAACAACCCCGTCATGATCAATGTCTTCACCCGGATTCACCCAGATGTTCGCGTTCAGATCGGGATGGTCGTAGTTTACACCGGAGTCAATCATGGCTAATTTTATAGAATCGGAACCTCTTTCGTAGTCCCACGCCGAGGAAAAATGCGGATCCGGACCGGGCGGGCTCAAATTCCACTGGTTGCCGAAATCAGGATCGTTGGGAGTTGATTCAAGCGGCATAGCCCAGTTGGGTTCGGCGCTTCGGATATGCGGATTCTGGAGGAGTTCCTGTATGGACGACAACACGTCAACCGTGTCCGGAATCCTGAGTTCATAGTATCGGGTAAGGTCGACCAAACCGGAATTCGTAGCCGGCTTCTGATTCCTCCAGGGGAAGATCTTCCGGGCCGATTCGGCATGAATCCGATCAAATACAGCATCCAGGCTCGGAATAGCAACGCTTACTTTGCCGAAAGATGACTTCAGATTCTGAACGGAAACGTTGTCCTCAAACTGGACAACTATGGAGCCTTTAATTATAAAAGGTTGTGGCTTTTTATCGATGCCCGGATATGTAACGGCAAGTCCGTTAGTTCCGAGCGCTAGTAAAAGTAGCAGCGAAGTTGCCGGGGCAAAGAGCTGCTTTATCCACTTGGTCATACGCTTACTCCCTATCTCATGGCGCAATTCAAGAGCCGGTTTATATTAAGCTACTATCTACAAATATCGTGCCCGCCGGTGGTTATCTCTAACCTGTTGGCAGAAGCTAAAATCGACGTATCAAAGGGGCAGGTCGGTACAAACTGTGCAAATTTCCGCAAACTCGGTATAACTTCATTTGTAAAGTTGTGAGGTTTGATAGACGTGTAATCCTGTACATTCGGCGGTGGTTACAGGCCGAATTTAATATAACAGAAAAACTGTGTCTTACAAGCAAAAAAACAGCCGCTCCCCGAGCTAACGGGAAGCGGCTGCTGGTATTGAGGCCGGAATCCGGATTCGGATTCTCAGCGCTTATCGTCTACGATTACGGGCAGGCTATCGGAGCCGGACCGCCACCGAACGAGTAGTCAACCAGATAAATGAGGTCGGAGAGGTCAACGCCGCCGTCGCCGTTGACATCGGCTTCGTCACTGCAATCCGGGGCCGGACCGCCGCCGAACGAATAGTCGACCATGAAGATCAGGTCGGAGAGGTCGGTGCCACCGTCGCCGTTGACATCGCCCCGCTGACCGATACAGCAAGAGGTCCCTTCACACGCATCGACCAGACCGTTCATGTCGGCGTCAACCAACAGAGTCGGAAGGTTGTGTGCGGTGAAGAAGTTGTTCGCTCTGGTCACGGCGCTGGACAGATCAGCCGCCGTTCCGTTCTGCACCGAGGCGAGGACTATGTACGCAACATAGTGGTCGGTCGCACCGAGGTTGAAGCTCGGCTCGAAGCACATCACCGAGTGCAGATCTTCGGTCGAGTCAACAACCGAGAATCCGGACTGGTGCATGTTGTTCCACAACTGACCGGCAACAAAGCCGCCGGCCGGGTACACGAACGAATCGTTCTCGGCCACATAGGCGCTGTACGGCACCGTCTGGTGCTGCACACCGTTCACATACGACTTGATGAACGCCATACCGCCGAAACGGGTATCGTTGTTCTGGCATTCCACCGAGTCCTCGGACGGCTTGTTCTGTTCCAGACCACGCTGGTAAATCAGGTTCTTCGCGAAATCGAAGCCACCGGTGTTGTACGACGCGGTGTCGGACGGAATATCAAAGTCCGCCGCTTCACCGATCGTCAGACCGTTATGAGCCGCACCGTCGTTCGACCAAACTTCCAGCTTCTCGATAATGAAGTCGCAGTTGGACGGCTCGTTGCTCGGAGCCACCCAGATCTTGCGCAGCGCGATCGAGGAGTCGTGGGTCACGAAGATACCGCTCTGGTAAATGTTCACACCGGAGCAGAGCTGAGTCGACTGCTGGCCGCCCAGCGGACGGAAACCGGTGGAATCGAGATACCCTTTGCCGAAGATCGACCAGTTGAACACGGTGTCGGATCCGGAGATCCAACCGAGCAACGGTGATCCATCGTACAGGTATATGGTAGCGGTCGTATCGCAGTCGCCGCCGTCTCTGACAAAGTCCATATTGACCTTGCCCTTGCCCTGGTTACCGAAGTTACCATTGTTGGCAACGGTCAACGATACGCAACCGGCATAGATGGTATCCCACACCGGCTTGATCAGGGTATCAGCCACAATCAGGCTGATCGGCAGGGTATCAGGGCTTGACGGAGCATTACTCGTGAAGATCAGACGACCCTTGAGGATGAACGGCACCGGTGCGGTATAGATACCACCCGCGTTCAGCCGCAGGCCGATTGTCTGAGTGTTGTTCAGACCGGACGGAATGGTACCGGAGGCGCCGGTCCAGGCCAACCAGCCGCTCGGACCATTGTCTTCAACTTTGCTCAGAGTATAGTTCAGGGTAACGTTACCGATGTTTTCGACAACAAGCGGGCTATCCAGTTCCACACCCGGCTTCGTCCACGCCGGATCCCCTATTTTGGAATAGGAGAACGAAGGCAGCGGGTTCGGAATCGGGTCCACGCAAGCGAGGCGGAACCAGCGAACGTCGGCCAACTGCCAGGAACCTTCGTCCTGAACAATACCGCCGGCGTCTTTGTCATCGATATACTGGACGTCGAGATACTTGTCCCCGGCGTACGAACCGCTCGGGTCAACGACTTGCGCGCCACTCCAGTCTTCACCGGCCTGATCCTGACGGCCATACTGGGCCATTGACGGCCACATATCAGAATAGCACGGGGATCCGCCGTTGGCCGGGTCGCAACCCGGAGAGAAGGAGTGAGTGATGTTACGAGCGGCATCCCAGGTCAGACCGCCGTCTGAGGAAATCGAAATCCACAGATCGCCGTTGGCCGAACCCTGAGTGTCACCGGTACCACCGGCGGCGCGAGCCGCACAGTCGTCCATGATAACCTTCGGGTCGTTAAACTGGACCCAGAGGACATAAATCTTACCGTCGCACTGGGAGACGGACATCTTGGCGATGTTCAAGCTCCACACGCTCGGACCGCATGTAGTCTGAGTGTAGTCGGCATTCGCCACCGTACGGATGTACGGATTGTCTTCCGACCAGTGGAACAAACGAGCCGCCCAAGCGCTCCAGCTATCGGCAGCCGGATCGGCCGGCCAAATGGTGGAAGCCCAGACGATGTGCAGATTGTTGTCGCTGTCGAGCAGACAGGACAAATCATCGTACGGACGGAAACCTGCTTCACCGAGGTGATTCTGAGTCAGGTTTACGCGAGGATGCCAGGTCACACCCTGGTCATCGGAAATCTGATAGTAAACGTCGTTATCCCACTGCGGCTGAATCGTTGATTCACCCGAGCAGGTATCGCAGCCACCCGTGTTCGGCAGGTTGGCGAGCCAAACCAGGGCCACCTTCGTGCCGTTCGGGTCACACGCGATCGATTGTGAAATGTCAAATACGGTATCGACAATACGAATGTTCGTCCACGTGCCGGCACCATCAAGACCCACTTTGCGGGAGTAGCAGATACCGGACGGGTCACCCGCTCCCGGAGCTGAATACTGCGAGAAGCAGTGGGTTACGGTGTCAGGACCTTCCTGATACTTGATATCGGGCCAGATCCATTCCGGAGAAGCTGCTCCGGTAACCGCCGGGTTCGGAGCCCGCGAGGTCGAATTGAAGAAGCCAAGACCAGGGCTGAAATCCCAGTACGGCTGGGAAGCATAGCCTGATCCATCATTGTTGTGACCACCAACCATGGCGCGGTTGTTTTCGGTCACATCCATGACTACATAGCCGGCATACTGATCGTCCGGCTGAATGCCGAGGGCCGTGCTGAACGCGCCGGCTGAAGCATCGTAGTAGTTGTAATAGTATTTACGTGATACCAGGGCCGGTCCCGGCAGACCCATCCACCCAAAGTGCACGTATGCTTGACCAGTGGGCAGTCTGCCACTATGAGGTCCCCAGCCAATCATCCGCGGCATGCGGCCGTTGTGCTGATAATCATACCACGTGTCACCGACTTTTACACCCGGAGACGGGTGGCCAGGGTCCTTCACGTAATCAAACGGAGAACCGCCAAGCGGCACTTTCGGGGCTGACCCGAAGTGAAAGTCGTGTTCATCGGGGAATGAATACATCACCGACCGATCTATCTTCGGATCGATGACGCGTTTCTCAGTGACCGGAGATTTGGCGGCGAATGCCGACATCGTCATGCCAACAATCACCAGTAAGGAGAGACCAATGATGAATAACGATCTCCTTAACATTCAATGCTCCTTTCGAGAGTTAATACAGTTCCCAACTTATTTCACGTCACCAGAAATAAGTTTGTGTGCCAGAAGGCACGTGATCAGGAAAGCGTTAGTTGTCGGTCGACATCGTTGGATCACAGTATCGCCGACAGCACGTTCGGTTACTCTTTGCTATGGATCCACCTCCCTTCATCACAACACAAGGTTACGATCACTCGAATTAGTTGTGTTCACGTTAAAGGGTTGTTTACGATCGTGAAGATCGTAGAAGCAAGGATTCAATAAAGTAATAAGTTGAAAGTTCTCCGCATTCAAAAAAGTACACAGCTTCGAATTCGGGTTGCTTCACCTGGCATTCCTGAAGGAAGCTCTTAGCTTGTAAGTACTTGGTGCGCTCTTGACGTTCCCACACAAGAGCATAAAAAAGATAAGTTTTATTAGCCCACTTGTCAAGCTTTTTGCTCGGCTGGCGCCCGGAGACAGACGCTCTAATCGCATAGAAAAAGGCTGCTCGCATTGCGAGCAGCCTTTTTCAGTGAAATTGTCAGGGCCCTGTTCACCAGGTGGATCGGGCGCGATTATTGCGGCGGTCGTGGACCCGACTTATACATGTAATTGACCAGGTAGGCGATATCCGCCACATTGACAGACCCGCTCATATCTACATCGGCCGCTTCCATCGGTGTCGGGGCCGGGCCATCGCGATATAAGTAGTTGATAATAAACACTATATCGTTCATGGTGAAACGCGTATCGGAATCGATATCCCCCCGTTTGAAGGCGAGAACACGTATTTCCGTCGTCATCGTATCTGCCGAACCGACCGGATCAGTTGCGATGAACACCATCTGCGTGACCGAGCTGTCCTGCGATGCGTCGGGGTAGAACGAGAAGACCGCCGAGCCATTGCCTGAATCGAAGAAACTGGCGTTGGCCGGAAGCGGCGAAGTGGCCGTGATCGTCACTCCCTGACCTTCCGGATCAACCGCGTGGATGAGAATGTCGGCTCCCACACTGAGGAAAATGTCGGTAGTGTCGCTCAGCGGCGTAGTATACGCCGGGGGCTGGTTACCAGCGTCAGTCACGGTCACATTGACGATTGAAGTATCGGCTTTGCCAAGATTGTCAACGGCCACGAACATCAGGTTATATACGCCGGCCTGCGTGAAATCAGGCGAGAACGAGAACGTCTTGTAGTTTACCAGACCGTCGAATGTCGCATTAAGCGGCAAATTGACGACGTTGAAGCTCGCTACAGTGCCATCGATGTCGACTGCCGTCGCATCGAATGCCAGATTGGTTCCCTCCACGATAGTGAACGGTCCGTTGCCGGACAGGAAGGAAATCGTGGGCGGGGCATTCACATTCACGACCTGAATCGTACGGTTGTTCGATACCCTGAAGAGAGAGGGATCGACAGCGTCGGTCACCCGGAAGCGAACATTGTAGAAAGTCGGGGTCGGCGCACCGCCCTGGGTGTAGCTGGGCTTGAAAATGAACAATCCGACTCCGTTGAGGGAGTCGTGGAAGGTCATATTGGTCGCCAGCGTATCGGTGCCGTCGAGATAAGCCGAGAGCAGCGGGATAGTCGAGTCCGGATCAGTACCGTACACGAGGAAGCTCAGCGAGTCTCCTTCGTTGATAGTGGCACCGTTGAAGTCGACAAAGTAGTTCGGCGTACGGTTGGTATCGACTACGGTGATATGGACTATCTGGGAATCGATCAGACCGGCATCGATCGAGTCGATAGCGTAGAACCAAACATCGTAATTGCCGGAATCGAACGCACCGACCGCCCAGTTGAAGGTAGCGGTACCGTTGTTGTGATCGGTGAAGGTCGCCGTACCCGGCAGCGGTGCGGCAGTCAGGTGAGGAGCCTGAGCATCCGGATCGGTCGCCGAGACATCGAACGCAAGGGTATGCAGTTCACCGATTGTCTGATCGGCTATTGGGTTCAACACCGGCGGCTGGTTGCCGGCCTCGATAACGGTAAACGTGATCGTTGTCGTCGTCGAGTCGGAACCGTCACTCACGATCACTTCGACATTGTACGTTCCGGATTGGGAGAATCCGGGATTAAACGTGTACGAGGCAACGCCGTTGCCACTGTCGACGAAAGTGAAGTTAGCCGGCACCGTCGAATCGACCAGCGAGAAGGTCACGGGTGAGCCTTCGGGGTCGGTCGCTGTAATGGCGCCGGTCAGACTCTGTCCTTCAGTGACTGAAGGAGATGGGATCGAATCAAGCTGCGGAGCCTGGTTACCGGCCTCATATACTTGTATGAGGACCACTTCCTTGTCGATGGCCAGGCCGTCGTATGCTTCAAAGGTCACATACACAAGGCCGGACTGTACATAGCTCGGATTGAAGACGAACACCGCAGTGCCGTCACCGTTGTCCGTAAAGTTCGAATTGTCCGGCAGGTGGAGGACGAGAATCGCCGGCGGAGGACCATCCGGGTCGCTGGCGGAGATATTAACTGTCAGCGTACCCCCTTCGACGACCGTCTGCGGACCGATCGGGTTGAGAACCGGCGGCTGATTGGCAGTGACAACTGTGATTGTCACAACTTCGCTGTCCGCCGCAGTTCCATCGCTGGCCGCAAAAGTCACGGTGTAGACACCACTCTGTCCGAAATTCGGGCGCCAGGTGAAAGTCCCGGTTCCGTTGTTGTGGTCGACGTAGGTCGCTCCAGTCGGCAGATCGGTCGCCGTCATTACCGGCACGGTACCATCCGAGTCTGATGCGGAAGTATTGAAGAGCAGCGTCTTGTTTTCCTCCGCCGTCTTTGGACCTATAGCCGCAAGGATCGGAGGTCTGTTGGTGTTGACCACGGTGATCGTTACCACGGCGGTGTCTGTGTCCACACCATCGGACGCGAAGAATCTCACAGTATAGACGCCTGCCTGAGCATAGGACGGCGTCCAGGTAAACGTCCCGGTACCATCGCCGGCCGGAGTAAAGGTAGCGCCGGCAGGTACAGACGATGACGTGAGGGTCGGCGTAGTGCCGTCAGGATCGGTGCTCACGATCGGGAATGTGAGCAGCGTCCCCTCCTGTACTGTCTGGGCCGGAATGGAGTCTATTACCGGCGGTTGATTGCCTGACTCGGTTACGGTTATGGTTACCAGTTCGCTGTCCGTATCGACCCCATCGGAGGCATAGAAGGTGATGTCATAGGAACCGGCCTGCTGGAAGTCAGGCGTCCAATCAAACGCTCCCAATCCATTTCCGCTGTCGGTGAAAACAGCACCGAGAGGGAGAGTCGAGGTCGAGAGGGTGGGGACGTTGTCCAGATCGGTCGCCGTGACCGGGAAGAGCAACTGCACTCCTTCGGACGTCGTCTGAGCTCCAATCGGAGTCAGGACCGGCGGCTGATTACCGGCATCGATTACCGTCACCGTCACTATTTCGCTGTCCAGGGAGAAACCATCAGAAGCATAGAAGGTGACATCGTAAGATCCGGACTGGGTGTAATCGGGAGTCCAGTCGAACGTTCCGGTACCATTGGTATTGTCTACAAAAGTCGCGCCGGTAGGAAGGACAGACGTTGTAAGGGTGATCGGATTGCCGTCCGGATCGGTGGCTGTGACGCCGAAGGTCAGCGGGATATTTTCAGTTGTCGACTGAGCGCCGATCGCCGCTAGGACGGGCGGCTGATTACCGGCATCCCCGACGGTAATCGCCACAACTTCGCTGTCCACCGCAAGCGAGTCATCGGTGGCGTAGAAAGTCACGCTGTAGGAACCGGCTTGCAGGAAGTCGGGAGTCCAGTCGAATGTTCCGGTACCGTCGCCGTTGTCAACGAACGTAGCTCCGGTCGGAAGAGTGGTAGTTGTCAAAACCGGGATGCTTTCCGCATCGGTGGCACTGGTGGCGAAATTCAGGTTGACCCCTTCGAGCACCGCCTGGGCGCCAATAGCGGCAAGTACAGGAAGCTGGTTGCCGGCATCAATGACCGTGATCGTTACGATTTCGCTATCCAAAGCAACGCCGTCGGAAGCATAGAAGGTCACCGGATAGTTGCCGGACTGAACGAAGGTCGGAGTCCAGTCGAACGTCCCGGTACCGTTGCCATTGTCAACGAACATAGCTCCGGTCGGGAGGGTCGAGGTGGAAAGCGTGGGAATCGTACCGTCGGCATCGGTGGCGGTTGCGCCAAAGGTCAGCGGTACGTTTTCGGTCGTTGACTGAGCGCCAATCGCCGCGAGCACGGGAGCCTGGTTGCCGGCGTCGGCAACAGTTATCGGTACCACTTCGCTGTCAACGGCCACGCCGTCAGAAGCGTAGAAGGTAACGCTGTATGACCCGGCCTGAGCGAAGTCCGGTGTCCAGTCGAAGCTTCCGGTTCCATCGTTGTGGTCGATGAATGTAGCGCCGGTAGGAAGCGTTGAAGTCGTCAACGCAGGTATGGTGCCATCGGCATCGGTAGCCGAGACGGCTATCGCGAGTGCGATATTTTCAGTGGTAGCCTGCGCCCCGATGGTCGCGAGAACCGGTGCCTGGTTACCGGCATCAGCAACCGTGATTGGCACCACTTCGCTGTCTATCGCCACACCATCGGAAGCATAGAAGGTGACACTGTACGCACCAGCCTGTGTGAAATCCGGAGTCCAGTTGAATGATCCGGACCCGTCACCGTTGTCGGTGAAGGCCGCGCCGGACGGCAAGGTCGACGTGGTCAGGGCTGGAATGGTACCATCGGCGTCAGTAGCTGTAACCCCGAATGCAAGGAGCACTTCTTCTGTGGTTGCCTGAGAGCCGATCGTGGCCAGCACAGGGGCCTGGTTACCGGCATCGGCAACTGTGATCGCAACGATCTCACTGTCAATGGCAACACCATCGGAAGCATAGAACGTAACGCTGTACGATCCGGCTTGCGTGAAGTCAGGCGTCCAGTTGAAGCTACCGGTACCGTTGGTGTTGTCGACAAAAGTCGCACCGGTCGGCAATGTCGAAGTAGTCAGAGCCGGGATCGTTCCGTCAGGATCGGTAGCAGAAACAGCTACCGTGAGCAGCACGTTTTCAGTAGTCGCCTGCGCACCAATCGCGGCAAGAACCGGTGACTGGTTTCCGGCGTCGAGCACGGTAATTGTCACCACTTCGCTATCGACCGCTACGCCATCGGTAGCACGGAAGGTCACATTGTAGGACCCAGCCTGCGTAAAGCCCGGAGTCCAGTTGAAGGTGCCGGTTCCATTTCCGTTGTCTATAAATGAAGCTCCGGTCGGCAGTGCCGAAGTTGTGAACGACGGTATGGTACTGTCGGGATCAGTCGCCGACACACCGAATGAGAGCAAAACGTTTTCAGTCGTGGACTGCGCGCCGATCGCTGCCAGGATAGGAGCCTGGTTGCCGGCATCGGCTACCGTTATCGGAACTACTTCGCTGTCGACCGCCACACCGTCGGAAGCGTAAAAAGTGACACTGTAAGATCCGGCCTGGGCGAAATCAGGTGTCCAGTCAAAAGTTCCGGTACCGTTACCGTTGTCAGTAAAGGCAGCGCCGGTCGGGAGGGTCGAAGTTGACAGGGTCGGAGTCGTGCCGTCAGGATCGGTAGCTGACACGCCAAAGGTCAGGAGGACCTGCTCGGTAGTCGAGCGAGCGCCTATGGCGGCGAGGACTGGCGGTTGGTTTCCGGCATCGAGTACTGTGATCGCTACTACTTCGCTGTCGATGGCAACACCATCAGAAGCATAAAAGGTCACACTGTACGATCCTGCCTGGAGGAAATCCGGAGTCCAGTTGAATGTGCCGCTTCCATTGCCGTTGTCGGTGAAGCCTGCACCGGTCGGCAGGGTTGAAGTCGTAAGGGTCGGTATTGTGCCATCTGGATCAGTGGCCGACACGCCGAACGAGAGCAAGACGTTTTCCGTGGTGGCTTGCGAACCGATAGCAGCAAGTACGGGAGCCTGGTTACCGGCGTCGAGCACCGTGATCGTCACAACCTCGCTGTCAGTGGCTACACCGTCGGAAGCACGGAAGGTCACGTCGTAGGATCCAGCCTGAGTGAAATCAGGCGTCCAGTTGAAGGTGCCGGTTCCGTTGCCATTGTTCGTAAAGACAGCTCCGCTCGGGAGAGTCGACGTTGAGAGGGTCGGGGTGGTTCCGTCCGGGTCAGTCGCCGAAACACCGAATGTCAGCAAGAGATTTTCGGTCGTCGACTGGGGGCCAATCGCGGCCAGCACCGGCGGCTGGTTACCGGCATCGAGCACGGTGATCGGAACTATTTCGCTGTCGACAGCGACGCCGTCCGACGCTCTGAAAGTTATATTGTACAAACCTGCTTGCGAGAAACCGGGCGTCCAGGAGAAGGTACCGGTGCCATTACCGTTGTCGGTAAAGACAGCCCCGGCAGGCAGGGTTGAGGTAGTCAAACTTGGAGTGGTTCCGTCGGCATCAGTGGCCGAAACACCGAACGTCAGCAGGAGGCTCTCGGTTACCGAACGCGGGCCGATCGAAGCAAGCACAGGGGCCTGATTGCCGGCGTCGGCGACTGTCACCGTCACCACCTCACTATCGGTAGCAATACCATCAGTAGCGCGGAACGTTATGTTGTAAACACCCGCCTGAGCGAAGTCGGGAGTCCAATTGAAGGACCCGGTCCCGTTACCGTTATCGGTGAATAAGGCACCGGTTGGAAGGGTCGAAGTGCTGAATGTTGGAATGGTGCCGTCAGCATCAGTAGCGGAAACACCGAACGTAAGCAGAACATTTTCGGTAACTCCTTGCGGACCGATCGCCGCAAGAATCGGCGGCTGATTGCCGGCGTCAAGAACCGTTATCGTCACCACTTCACTGTCAGTTGCGGTACCATCGGTCGCTCTGAAGGTGACGTTATAGGTACCGGCCTGCGTGAAAGTAGGCGTCCAGCTGAACGATCCGGTCCCGTTACCGTTGTCGGTAAACAGAGCGCCGGTCGGCAGGGTCGAGGTGCTGAAGGTGGGCGTAGTGCCATCCGGGTCGGTGGCCGACACGCCGAAGGCCAGCGCGACATTTTCTGTCGTCGACTGCGCGCCAATGGCGGCCAGAATCGGAGCCTGGTTCCCGGCTTCGTTGACAGTAATAGTAATCGTTACCGTATCAGTGAGGACACCGTCTGTCGCATAGAACGACATCGGATAGATTCCTGCCTGTACGAAACTTGGTGTCCAATCGAATGTGGCAGTACCGCCTCCGTTAGGAGTGAAAGTGGCGCCGCTCGGCAGGGCCGAAGAAGTAACTACCGGAGTGGTGCCGTCCGGATCGGTAGCGGTTATGGCAAAGTTCATATCGACACCTTCGGTCGTCGTCTGATTCGAGATCGCCGCGATCACCGGGCGCTGGTTGCCGGACTCAAGAACGTTGATGATGACAACTTCGGAATCAACCGCCAGGGAGTCATCAATCGCGCGGAAGGTGACAGTGTATCCGCCAGCCTGGGAGAAATTCGGCGTCCAGTCAAACGTTCCGGTACCGTTACCATTGTCAATAAAGGTCGCGCCGGAAGGGAGCGCCGAAGTCGTGAAGGTCGGTGTGCTCTCGGCATCAGTAGCGGAAACCGCGAAGTTCAGGTTGACACCTTCAGTCAGTGTCTTTGTGCCGATACTGGCGAGAACGGGGAGCTGGTTGCCGGCGTCAATTACCGTGATAGCGACAATTTCGCTGTCAGTTGCGACACCATCGCTGGCATAGAATGTCACGCTGTACACGCCGGATTGCAGGAAAGTCGGGGTCCAGGCGAAGGACGCCGTACCGTTACCATTGTCGGTATAGCTCGCACCGGCGGGCAGTGTCGATGACGTGAGCGTCGGGGTGGTGCCGTCAGCATCGGAAGCGGTCACGGCGAAATTCAACGCGATGTTTTCTGTAGTACTCCGCGGACCGATCGCAGCGAGAATCGGCGCCTGGTTGACGTTATTGACGGTGATAGAGACTACTTCGCTATCGGTGGCTGAGCCATCCGATGCGTAGAAGGTCACTGAGTACACACCAGACTGCGCGAAGGTGGGTGTCCAGCTCAACGATCCGGTTCCGTTGCCGTTGTCGGTAAAGCCGGCTCCGGTCGGAAGGGTCGAAGTAGTCAGAGCGGGCGTAGTGCCATCCGGATCGGTCGCGGAGACCGGAACGGTCAGCAATGTATTTTCATTAACGGTCTGGGCACCGATCGCGGCAAGGATCGGAGCCTGATTGACATTGTTGATCGTGATTGAAACCACTTCACTGTCGGTCGCGACGCCATCCGAAGCATAGAATGTCACCGAATAAACGCCGGACTGAGCGAAAGTGGGTGTCCAGCTGAACGTTGCGGTTCCATTCCCATTGTCGGTAAATCCGGCGCCGGTTGGCAGGGTCGAAGTGGTCAGCGCAGGCGTGGTGCCATCGGCATCGCTGGCCGTGACCCCAAATGTCAGCAGGGTGTTCTCGCTGCCGGACTGAGCGCCAATGGCGGCCAGGATCGGCGCCTGATTGACGTTATTAACCGTAATCGAGACGACCTCACTATCGGTAGCTACGCCGTCCGAAGCATAGAACGTCACTGAGTATATACCAGACTGAGCAAACGTCGGGGTCCAGTTAAACGTCC
This sequence comes from uncultured candidate division Zixibacteria bacterium, assembly GCA_963711085.1. Lineage (GTDB taxonomy): Bacteria > Zixibacteria > MSB-5A5 > GN15 > FEB-12 > CAVQCT01. The sequence goes on from CAVQCT010000003.1 coordinate 150,535, forward strand.
CGGTGCCGTTACCATTGTCTGTGAACGTCGCGCCGGTCGGCGGGGTCGAAGTCGTTAATGTCGGAGTTGTTCCATCGGCATCGGTTGCTGACACTGCAACCGTAAGCAGTGAATTTTCATCAACTGTCTGTGCGCCGATAGCGGCCAGGACGGGAGGCTGATTTGTATTCGTGACCGTGATGGTAACCACTTCACTGTCAATCGCGACACCGTCAGATGCATAGAAAGTGACCGGATACGTACCAGCTTGCGAAAGAGTCGGGGTCCAGGTAAAGCTTCCGGTTCCGTTGCCGTTATCGGTGAAGCCGGCGCCGGTAGGAAGGGTAGAGGTTGTCAGCGTCGGTGTCGTCCCATCCGCATCGCTAGCGGTCACTCCAAATGCAAGCAACACCCCTTCGGACGTGGACTGCGCGCCAATGGCGGCCAGAACCGGGGGTTGGTTGCCGGCATCAATCACCGTGATCGAGACGACTTCACTGTCGACTGCTACTCCGTCAGAAACATAGAACGTCACTGGATAAACACCGGATTGGGTAAAAGTCGGGGTCCAGTTAAAGGTCCCTGTCCCGTCACCATTGTCGGCAAAAGCGGCGCCGGTCGGCAGGGTCGAGGTCGTCAGAGTCGGCGTCGTGCCGTCAGCATCACTGCCTGATACTCCGAAAGAAAGCGGAACATTCTCGGTTGTACTCTGAGCCCCTATAGCCGCCAGAACTGGAGGCTGATTGACGTTATTCACTGTGATCGAGACAACCTCACTGTCAGTTGCAAGACCATCTGAGGCGTAGAAGGTTACAGAGTACACGCCGGACTGGGCAAAAGTCGGAGTCCATGTAAATGAACCGGTACCATTGCCATTATCGGTGAATGCGGCACCGGTCGGAGGAGTCGATGTGGTCAATGTCGGCGTAGTTCCGTCGGCATCGGAAGCCGAGACAGCAACAGTAAGCAGGGTATTTTCATCAACTGTCTGCGCGCCGATAGCAGCCAGTACGGGAGGCTGATTTGAATTCGTCACGGTAATCGTAACCACTTCACTGTCAGTGGCCGCTCCGTCTGAGGCATAGAATGTTACCGGGTAAATTCCCGACTGGGAAAGAGTCGGTATCCATGAGAAACTGCCGGTTCCATTGCCGTTATCTGTGAATCCCGAGCCCGTAGGCAGCGTTGATGTCGTGAGAGTCGGTGTGGTACCGTCGGCGTCACTTGCAGACACGCCGAACGAAAGCAAAACGCCCTCGGGCGTGGACTGCGCGCCAATAGCGGCAAGCACTGGGGCCTGATTGACGTTATTGACCGTAATTGAAACAATTTCACTATCAGTAGCTACGCCATCCGAGGCATAGAACGTCACTGAATACACGCCAGACTGGGCAAACGTCGGCGTCCAGGTGAATGAGCCGGTGCCGTTACCATTGTCGGTGAAAGCTGCACCAGTGGGCGGGGTTGAAGTGGTTAATGTCGGCGTAGTGCCGTCGGCGTCGGAAGCCGAGACAGCAACAGTTAGCAGGGTATTTTCATCAACTGTCTGAGCGCCAATGGCAGCCAGAACCGGAGGCTGATTTACATTATTGACCGTTATCGATACGACCTCACTATCAGTAGCTACGCCGTCCGAGGCATAGAACGTCACTGAATACACACCGGACTGCGCGAAGGTCGGCGTCCAGGTGAATGAACCGGTGCCGTTACCGTTGTCGGTGAAAGCTGCGCCGGTGGGCGGGGTTGAAGTTGTTAATGTCGGAGTTGTCCCATCAGCATCGGTCGCTGAAACTGCAACTGTGAGGAGTGTATTTTCATCAACTGTCTGCGCGCCAATAGCGGCAAGCACTGGGGCCTGGTTGACGTTATTAACCGTTATCGATACGACCTCACTATCAGTAGCTACGCCATCCGAGGCATAGAACGTCACTGAATAGACACCGGACTGCGCGAATGTCGGCGTCCAGGTAAATGAACCGGTGCCGTTACCATTGTCGGTGAAAGCTGCGCCGGTCGGTGGGAGTCGACGTTGTCAATGTCGGAGTGGTCCCGTCAGCATCAGTCGCCGACACAGAGACAGTCAATAGTGTGTTCTCATCGACAGTCTGTGGGCCTATAGCGGCCAGTACCGGTGGTTGGTTTACATTATTGACCGTTATGGTAACAACTTCGGAATCGATATCCGGAGTCACTGCATCGGCCGCGTAGAACGTCAACTGGTACACACCGGACTGGGTGAAGTCAGGCGTCCAAACCAGTGAACCGGCACCGTTCAGGCTGTCGACAAACACCATGCCGGGTTGCGTGGTGCTCGTGCTGAGTACCGGAATGGTCGCATCAGCATCGGTAGCCGTTATATGAAGTGAAAGCGGTGTGCCTTCATCGACCGTCTGCGCCCCGATAGGTGTTAGAACCGGAGCGGCAGTCTGGGCGCCGGCCGCAGCGGCAAGTATCAGCAGAAGCGCTAGAGCGGGTAATATCTTTTTTAGTATCATATATCCTTATCCTCCTTGATCTCTACTTCAAGAAGAGCATTTTCTTCGCTTGTGATTTTTTGTCAATCTGCAGCCGGTACAGGTAAATGCCGGTCGCGACACCCTGTCCCCCGTCATCGGTGGCATCCCACTCAATCGTGTGGGCGCCGGCCGTCATGTAACCATCGACCAGCGTTTTCACATGCTGCCCGATGATATTATAAATCGTCAGATTGACATGCTGCGGAGCCTGTATCGAGAAATCTATCGTAGTAGTCGGATTGAAAGGATTCGGATAGTTCTGGCTCAGGGTGAAGCTGCCCGGGATGATCGGATTCGGATTGTCGACTCCCTCCACGGCGACTCTGGCCGCTTCGGGGGTTGACAGCAGCGCCTGAGTGATCTTGAGCTGGTTCTTATCCCCCGCAACCACATTGCTTCTGGCTATTATCGGGATATTTACCAGGTCAGCCGCACCCTTCTGAATGAGGGCACTCGAATTCACCGGATTCTCGAAGTGCATCAGTACTTTGAGACGTCCGGGAGTTTTGTCATTGTATCGGAAGGTGAGATGCGAGGCATCCGCCGTCGCTGTCGGCTTCCCGAGTATCACGGCGGTCGGATCGTACTGGATCTCCATTTCCACCGCAGCGATATCGGTCGGCAGCTCCGATTTCACCACCATCATCTCATTACCGCCCGCTTCCAGATCATTATAATTGAGCGAGACACTTGCGAATTCGGACGGATTGTACATGGACGGCGCCGGGTTGACCGGGATACCGTATATCATGTTCACGACTCCGACCAGGTCGAAGACGTTGACGGTGTCGTTGACGACGACATCGGCCGCCTCGAACTGCCGCTCGTTGAGCGTGAAGTTGTTAATGATGTAGGCAACGATGTTCACGAGGTCGGCGACGTTCACCAGAGTATCGGCGTTCACATCGCCGAGGCGGTCAACCTGGACGATACCTGAATCGGTGACCAGGGCAAGACCGGGGAAGTTGGGATCCGGGTTAGTGGACTCCCATCCATTGCCGATCCCAACGCCGTACCAACCGGGCGAAGCCGCAGAATCTATCGACATCACGGCGTACATAATAGCCGTCGTATCCTGAATATTGACTACCGGCTCGTTGTCGAGACCGAAGGCCACCACACGAATTTCTCCCGGCGTCTGTCCGATGTCGTCGTAGACGACATAATCGGGAATTCTACCTGTCACAACAAATGAATCGACGGTGAAGAACAGGAAGTTGTAGGTCATGTCGAACTGGACGCCATATACCGTCTTTGACGTGACCAGGTTGATCGGGAAGTAGATCGACTGTTTGCCCGGCAAACCGCCGACCGGTCTCTGACCGACCGCCGAAGTTGAGAAGAGTCGGTCATACTCGATCGCTTTCACTGTGATTAGAACGGTCAGCATATTCGATGTCCCGTTCTTGTCGTCGGTCGCTTGAAAAGTCGCCGCCACCGTCCCGACCTGCGTGAAGTCAGGAGTGAAGGTAAATGATCCGGTCACCGAGCTTGTCCCGGTCACCTGATTGAAAGTGGCGTTGGGCGGAAGCGACATGGCCCTCAGCGTAATAATGTCGCCAGCGTCCTGATCGGTCGCGGTGACCTGGAAACTGACCGTCTCCCCCTGACTTATCGTAAACGGGTTGCCCGTCACCGGCTGCACCACCGGATTGTTATTGCCGGGGGTGGAGCCTACGGAAATAGTCCGATCAGCCGTTGCCTGGGTGGTCCCATTGGACGCGGTCAACCGGTATGTTGTCGTGGAGGTAAGCGAAACGGTGGTACTCCCGGACAGAAGGGTCGACGAGTACACCTGAGCGTTAGTATTGACATTCGTTATGGTTATCTGGGTGGCATTCGAAACCGTCCACGACAAGGTCGATTGACCTCCGCCTGCCGGGAGGCTAGTCGGATTCGTCGTGAAGCTCGATATCTGCGGCCCCGGCGAAAGGTTCGGATCTATCGTTATGATGCCGGATCGTACGGTAAATCGAATGTCCGACCCCACATCGCCGGTCGGATCGCTATATCGGGAATACTGACATCCGATCTCCGTAGGCGGGAAAGTCGAGGCGTCGTACAATGTCTGGGTATAGAAACTCATGGTTGTCGTCGTGGCACTGGTCACATTAGAAGACAATCGGAATGGCAATGAAAAGGCCGTTCCACTACCCGAGTCGATCGCCACATAGCCAAGTTCGATCGGGTACAGCAGGAGTACAATCCGCTTGTGGTTCGCCGTTTGCGCTACCGCGTCGACGTTGTCGGCCGCGATCAATACGTACTTTTGAGCAAACGGATCCAGCGGTTTCAATCGGCCTCCGCTTGGATCGTAATTGTAGAAGGTATTGAAGTTGGTGTCCACATTCGGGGCATACGTAGTATCCCAGGGCGTAACGGTCGAGTCGACATTTCCAATGTAATAAGTCGTGTCGATAGTGGTATCGACAGTCGGGTTCGTCAAATTCAGCATGGTGCTGTCAAAATCGATATAGACCGCGAATGCCGAAATGTCCTTGGTGTTCTTGAAATAGATGGGCACATTTATAGAATCGCCGGGACGCCCCGCCGCAGCGGTTATTCGAGACGTATCGCTGGGTGACGGTGCCGGTCCGCACTGGCCGAACGATACCGCATAGAATATCATCGTTATTGCGAGACCCAGCAACGCTGTTTTCAAGAGTCTCATCTATACCTCCGTACATCACGCATATATTATTCCTTCACACGCTTCCGCCGGCTACTTCAGGAGCATCATCTTCCTGGTCGCCTGTCCGAACTCGGTTTCGATACGGTACAAATAGACGCCCGAAGCAACGGTGCTCCCGCGATCGTCCTTACCGTCCCACACAACCGAGTGAACGCCTGCCGGCAGGATATCATTTATCAATATTGAAACTTGTTTCCCGAGTACATTGTAAATCGTAAGGGTCACCCGACTGTTCGCAGGCAGATCGAAATCGATATGCGTGTCGGGATTAAACGGATTCGGATAGTTCTGGTGCAGAATGAAGCTGGACGGCAGCGTTGCCTCTCTGGCTAACTCTACACTCATGTCCTGGCCATCGGCGCTCGCCATGCTCACCGATGAGAGCTTCATATCCGGCACGCCGACTATATCGATCAGGTTGTTGGTCCCGGCCGAGAGAGTTTGTCCCGCGAGACTGTACACAAGCATCCTCACCTGATTTCCGTCGCGGTCGTAATCGACCGTCATACCGTTCGACGAGTTCTGTATATTATCCGCTCCGAAATCACCGGAGGTCTCAAAGTTCAATAAAACCGCGCCAACTGAGCAGCCGGACCTGATCATGACTTCCATCCCATTCCCATGAGTTTCCGTGCTAATTGACGCGGTTAAATCTTCGTTAGCCAGAGGCTTGGCCGCTGGAGTCGAACCTGAAATCAATATATTAATGAGGGAGACCAGATCTCCGATCGTCCCGCCAACATTGTCATGATTGATATCCGAGTTGGCGTACTGCAGCGGATTAAGCGGATATTTGATCGGATTCATGAAGAAGTTGCTGAAGTAAATGACATCGCTGATCTCGTACCTGACTCCGTTCAGGTTGATATCTCCGATACTGATCTGCCCGAGCGAGAGAATACTCACCCATCCTTCGTTGTAGGTAATCGATGACTGCGGAATTTTGGTACCGGTCGAATCGGTCAGGGTATTGTCGTTCAGTGTAAGGGGATCGAGGAATTTGAAATTCACCGGCGCATACATGCCGCTCAATCCCAGATCGGAGGATATCGTATAGCTCACTATAGCGATCGCCCCATCACCGATCGTCAGCGAGGCCGGAGATCCGCTCAGGTTCTCGACTCCCTGTATCCGAACATTGCCCGGAATACCGTTGTCGTCCAGGGAAGTCGTGAAATATTCGAATCCGGCACTGCGCGTTTCATCGTTCGTGATGCTGGTGAGCCGAAGGGCCGACTTGTCGTAGTTAAACAGGAGGTTGAACGAATGCACCGGCACCTTATTGTCGAGATACAGATGATATTTGATCTTGTCACCGGGATAAGCGGAGACCGTATCGAGGCTCAGGGAATAGACTGAAGTCGGGTTGAGATAAATCCTGGAGTCACTCGTGTCGGCGTACCCCTGAGGATCGCTGGCCACAAAGGTAACGTGATAGGACCCGGTATCGGCGAGCGACGTATGCCAGCTGAGGCGCCCCGGATTGGACATATCGAAACTGGCGCCGGCCGGGAGATTTTCCACATCCCAGTGGATCGGTTCGAAATCAGGATCCTGAGCGGTTACCGAAAGATCGACCATATCGCCCGATTCGGCTGTGACGGAGTCGGCGACAACGATGACCGGCCGACGGTTACGGTTTATCACGGTGACCGAGACCGGAGCCTTCGCCTGAGCGTGACCGTCGTTCGCAAGAATCGTGAAGTTGAAGGGGGAACCATCGGAAGAATACGGTCCCACGAAATCAGGCTTCCACCGAAGAACGGCAGTGCCGTCGTGATTATCTTTGAATGAGACGCCGCTCGGAGCATTGGAGCAGCTGATCGTGAGGTTATCGCCGTCAAGATCGGTGGCCCGGAAATTCATGATCAGACTATCCCCTTCGAACAACTGCTGATTGGCGATCGGGGCGATTACCGGCGCCTGATTTGCCGCGGCGACGGTAACGCCTCCGGGAACGAAAGCCGGTTTGATGGCCCGGGCGGTTGAGTTCTCCACAAACAGCAGTTCTCCACCCGGAGGATAGAAGGCACTGTCGATCTTGCTGACTGTTCCGATAGCGGCCGTCTTGGCGATCTCGAAAACCGCGGTGCAGATCTGGCCGTTGCCCGGGGGAATCGGCTCCTCCAGAATGGTAAATACGGTGACCAGGAATTTCCCGGTGGCAGTCGACGGATTGGCCGGATTGACCAGTTTGTTGGAGATGTACGAAGCCCGGGACTGACTGAAGCTGACAGATTTCAGCTTAAGGACAGTGGGGTCGTAGATGATCGGTATCGAAAGCGAACTCACCGGTTCGTCGTTCTCCATGTAAATTTTGACGGCCACATCCTGCCCGGGAGCGCCAGCGGTCGAGTCGATATACAGCCGGTCGAGCTGACCGAACGGATCAGACTGACTTGAAGCCGGCCGGGGCAGGCTCAGGATCAGGACTATAGCGCAGAGTACTGGAAAGTACTTTAATGTTAAGTTCTTAAGTTCACGTAAGTATACCATGGCAAACTCTTCTCGTGCAATTCTCAGACCAATAGCCAACTTTCTTGGAGCATACTCCGGCCGACCGCGCGGGCGGTCATCCCTGCCGAAACATACCCTTCCTGTAACCGTTAAATCCGTTTAATGGTCTGTACAATAGTGACTTACACGTCCACAACGAAGTCGATACCAATCAGGCTATGACATTCCCCCCGTTGATTGGAACGCGAAGTGAGAAGAGAGAGATATAGTATGTTGAAAACATCGAAGTCGAATTATGCAATCCCGCAACACAGTGCATAACGGTCAAAATTTGTGGGAATCTCTTCGTGAGTATTCCGCTGGTCGCCCGACGCAGTAATTTCCATTTTACTGACAGTTTTTTGTGGGGCATTCGGTGTGTCCGGGGTTCGGCATGTTAACTACTTATTTACCAATTTCTTAACAATCAATTCTCCGCACTGAGCGGAGGTAATAATCCCCGGAAAGGGAGTTAACCCTTTCCGGGGTAAAAGTAAACCGATCAGGTTACTTCAGGAGGACCATTTTCTTGGTTTCGCTGAAGTTGTTGGCAGTCAACTTATAGAAGTAGACGCCGGAGGCCTGAGCGGAAGCATCCCATGTAATGGTGTGCTCACCAGCTTCGAACGAGCCGTTGAATTCCTTAACCAGCTGACCAGTGATGTTGTAGATGGACAGGCTGACATCGGACTTAACCGGCAGGCTGAAGCCAATGGTCGTCGTCGGGTTGAACGGGTTCGGGTAGTTCTGACCCAGGCTGAAGTTAGCCGGGAGCAGTTTCGCAGAAACCGTCGCACCGTCGATAGTCGCGAACTCGGCACTGATGACATTGCCATTAGCGCTGAGGACGTTACCGTTGAAGACATTGCCTTCCATGCTGAAGACCAGAGCGCGAGTCACGTTGGCTTCGGCATCAAACGCATACTTCAGTTCCATGTTATCAGCATGGAGCACCGGGGTAACATTACCCTGGTAGGTAACGGCAGCGGCACCAACCGTACCATTGACAACGACATTGCCATTGTCAGCAGTGTAGGTGAGTTCCGCCGGAGCGAGCTTCGCATACGGAAGCGCATCGCCCTGGACGACACGGATCAGGTAAACCAGGTCGGCAACCGACAGGGAAAGACCATCAGCGTTGACGTCGGAGGCAGCAATCTGTCCCTGGAGATTGATGTGGAACACACCAATACCATAGACAAAGTAGTTGGAGTACAGAACCGCGTCAGCGATTTCATACTTCACGTTGTTGAGGTTGAGGTCACCACGAGCGTCGATAGAGTCGGCGCAAGCGATGTCAACGCAACCGTTGCTGAAGCTGACCGCAGGATATGCAGTCTTCGAACCGGAACCGCAAGTACCATCCTGCGGGCCCTGATAGGTCGGATAACCGACAGTACCGTCGAGGATGTTTATACCGTTCGGCGGGTTCAGCGTGACATCGCCATCGTAAACTGCGTCAGCGATGAGGAGGCTGTCACCGGATCTGGTTGACAGGGCGTTGTCGCCGCAATCCAGCCAGAAGAACCGAATCGGAATTACCTGACATTCGAACGTCCGGTCGTTGGTGACCAGGAAGTCGAGGTTGAACAGGGTCGACGGAGTGGGCGCTGCGAAGCAGGACGGATGGTTCGGACCATTGTTCGTCTCGGCAACGGCAACGACTCTCAGCAGGCCGCTCGGGCAAGCATTCGAGCAGTTACCATCGGCGCCGTAACGATAGGTGAAATATTCCCATCCGCAACCGGCCGGTCCCCAATCGTCGCCAATAGTGGCGGACTGGAAGGACAGAGCTGAGTTGTCATAGCCGATCAACATGTCGTAACCACCGATCGGGCCACCCTGGGCTTCCAGATTGACCGGCACGACTACGTGCTGACCCTGGAATACAAAGTTGCCGGACTGGTCGCCAACGCAAGGAATGTCGACCTGGTACAGCGAGCCTATGATGATGGACACAGTGAACGTGCAAGTAGAACTCAGATTGCCGTCAGAAGCCTCAATGACAACCGGAGCATCTGTTATACCAGTGCTGCCGGCAGTGATATGAATCGCACCATTTGCGTCGACCGTGACTGATGCGTCACCCGGGAGCCCGCTGGAAACCAGCGAGAAGGTAACCGGATCGCAGTCGTCGGTAGCAGTAGCGTTGACGGTCGTCGACGTGCCGCTGGACATGCTGACATTACCCGGACAATGAGCAACCGGAGCTTCGTTGGTGAAGTTCAGGTTGACTGTCTTCGGAGCGGAATTGCAGCCCGCGCCGGTAGCGACAACCGTAACGCTCACAGAAGCACCAACGTCAGCAAGAGTCGGCGAATAGGACCAGACACCAGCTGAAGTGATGGTACCGATGCTCGCGGTCCAACCCGTGATCGGGTTCGGAGGAGTCTGCGGCGTTACTTCATGAGCGTCGAAATCAAAGGTCATCACCGAGCAGTGGCTTCCGGTGAGGGAAGTCGGAGCGTTGTCGATGACCGGGGGTTGACACGGAGGAACACCAGCCGGGTAGCAGAACGGTCCGCCCCATTCCGGCTTTTCACTCGGGTTACCACTTCCCGGAGCCCAGACCCAAGCATGGGTCGGCGGGCACCAGGCGGAGTCAAGACAGAGCGTCTCGCCATCGGCGACGCCACCGGTAGAGATTGTGATCGACGGGTAGTCGAAACCAATCGGGAGGCCGACGCCGGTGCTCTTCGCACCGCCGAAGCCGACCGAGTCTGCACCGGCGCCATCATTGGCTCCGTAGCCATGATAGAAGCCTACGATGAGAGCGAAGTGAGCGGCAGTTGTCCAGCCGCCACCGTCCGAACCCGGATAGGGGAGGGTATCAAGCACGGGAATCGTGAAAGTACCACCACCCATCGTGTAGACCTTGTAGCCGTTGTCGACACCGCCGATATTGTACGGCCGATCGTTAGTGTAACGCAGCGTAAACACGACCGGAGCCCCAGCGATAATTGAATCGGGGGTCCCGTAAGTGCTCGTTACGTTGTCGACCGAGATGCTCACGGCATTGGCAAGCCCAAATGAAACGACTAAAGATGCCAGTACCAGGAAAAATGAAATACGTTTCATTTTCATCTCCTAATTACTTCGTTACCATAATTGATAGATGTTTGACGGCTAACTCGTGTCTCTTTTCCCCCTCATTGTCGTGGTGATTCATCCTCAGGCGAGAGCCAACAAGCCGCGGGAAAATCTCGAACGACCAGGTCAAGAGCGAGTTAACAGTCCGTTCATTTGAGCGCGCGTTATTCACCCTTCTTTTAAACGTCCTCCTTTCCACTTGTTTGTCGTTAACAGGTTTTGTCGCTTACAGGCGACACTTCTTAAGTCTATTATTTATTCTCTCAATTTTCAGTTCGCGCAGTATGTTCGACGTGTAAAATGTGCGTTAATCGCCACAATATCATGGCTGACAGTTGTTCGGACAGATGGGGGCTCCGCCTGCGAACTGAAAGTCAACCATCGCTATCACATCGCTGATATCCACCACAGCGTCGCAATTCACATCGCCGGTTTCCACCGGATCGGGAACAGGCCCGCCGCTGAACATATATTCAACGAGGTAGATCAAATCGCTGATATCCACCACCTGATCCGAACTACCGTCGGCATTACCGCAGGTGTATGAGGGAGGCGTGAGCACGGTGAGCGACCCGTTGTAAATCTTCACATGCGCGGTATCCAGCACGGCCACCTGCACCGTATCGATGCTGGTGGAATCGCAGGGACCAAAGGTCACTTGCACCCAGTTGACACACACATCGCCAAGCCAGCCTTCGCACAGGTAGCAGTTGGTATCGGGACGACTCTCGTAAACCCAGGGGATGGAGGTCCCATCGGGGCGAGATAGACCAAAATGGTCCTTAAAATCGGTCTGAATGAGGATATGGACGGTACGATCGGTAAGGGTGTCGGGGATATTGTTCACGTTGGCCCGGAATTTGAGGAGCAGCCCGCCCTGTTGCGGTGCGATTCCCGGTTTCGTCACCCCGCCTGGATAATCGGCAAGACCGACAATATTCAAATCATTGTTTTGACCGGACAGCGAAGTCGCGCGCACGATATCCCATCCGCCGCACATTGTGCCGACCGTGTCAAGCAGGGTGTCGAGCGTGATGAGATCGGGATTGTCAAGCTGCAGGTAGATATTGAATCCCGCGACGGTGTCGACCAGATTGTCCAGATAGATGGCGACCTCAGTACCCTGAACGCCCGGCTGAGAAGTCGTATCGGAGACTTTTATGAGAATGTTCGGAATGGCCGCCCTGGCCGGCGCTGAGAACGACACAAGCGCGATCAGCGCGACAACAATACCGAGAGTAACGGATTTAAGGGACGTACGGCAGAAAGTCATGTTCTCCTCCTGAAGAATCCGAGAAGTGTTCAATATCAATCCCTTAGCCAGGCCTCTATAACATACTCCTGAGCATAGACAACATCTATGCAAGACACGTAACGATGAAGATTTTAGATTTTTAGCTTATTAGCTGTTGTACCAACTGTGTACCTGCTTGTAAATCTTAAGCCGCCCCCACAGCGGTCTTAAGAAAGAAGTATTTACAAAGACAGAGTTGCTCGGAAAGAGGCGGTCTTTTCAGGACCGGTGTTGTTAAACTTTCTGGGTAGTGAACCTATCATCCGAGCAAAATATATGGCCAAAGGGTCCGATTGTCAATAGAAAAAAGGCAGTAAATTCGCGGACTCCCGTCGGCGAGGATGTCATTCCTCCACGTTTGGTGTTGAATGAGATCGCTTCGCACACGAGCCTGTACTATCAAGCTCACTTGTTCGAAACATCACCTGTTTCCCGACCCTCCTCCTGCAAGCAACGTGCCCAGCGGTCAGGCCCGACCGGTCATCGTCGACAGTTCCGTCAACCTCGCCCGCTGTAACCGATTGATCGGCATAATCCGGAGGGAATCCAATTATGAAGCCATACAGGAAAGAGACGAAGAAACCTCCCCATGCATAGCTTATATGCATATCACTACACAATTCAGCCTTTCCCCGGCAACACTCGGGAATGGTAGTGCATTGAAATGTGCGAAAATTGCACAGGACAAAATAATACCGTCAACGGGCGGCGTCGGAGCGGTCCAGCGCCGGCCGATTCCTCGGAAATCGGGCTTTCTGGACAGTTGCGCACCGCAATTCATCTCGGAATGCCAGGAGGGCAGGCTTCCCGACCGGCGGCGGTTGCGCAGAATGTGAAGGTCAATGCTTGCCGAAGGGTATCCTTGCCAGACGACACATTCAACATGTCAGTAAGAGATTCCTGATCGTACCGGGGGAGGTGTCCAGACGAGGGAATTCCTGCTCGCCCGGAGCTCGGTTTTTTAATTTGACAATCAATTCCGGATCGCTATCATGTGTATCCACAATACAAGTTCGGGAAATTTGGATGCCCAGGCTGTCGCGACAGACGAGAGAAGCTATTAAGACTATTGTCGTTATAGTCCTTTTTGTGCTCCTGTTCATTGTTTACGTTATCTACCCGCTCAATCGCGTCAAGACTCTTATGGGAAGGGAAAACCTCGATTCTTACAATCCCGATTCCCTTGCGATCAATAGTGATACTCTGTTCATCAATGCCGGACTGCCGGCCGATACTTTCCGGGTCGACGCCGATGGCCTAACAACGATCGCCGGAGTCTACATTCCCTGCCACAGCGACAGCACAGAGCAGATCAAGGGAACGGTCGTCCTGCTTCCTCCGGAGAACAAGACAAAAGATTCGCTGGTAGCTCTCGTTACCGAGTTACATGACTCAGGTTACATTGTTGCCGCCTACGACCAGCGAGCAAGCGGATCGTCGACTGGCAAGTACCATGGCGAAGGGCTGTACGAGTCCAACGACCTCCAGGCGGTCATCGCCTATCTTGAGATCCGTGGCGAAGTTAAGCATCCGCTAACCGTGGTCGGTTTCAAGGTGGGAGCCGATGCCGGTCTGCTGGCACAGCAGGAAGAAAAGCGGATCGATGACGTAGTAGCGGTGAATCCGTACATGACAACCAAATATCTTCTGGACCAGACGCGCGAACGGACCGGTACCCACTGGTTTCCGTTCTATCGAACAATGATCTTCTGGTGGTACAACATTCGATCCAGCTATGCCGCGCAGCAGAGAACAGTAGATAAAATCAAGCCGGTCGTCTGCCGAACACTCCTTATCGTCCCTGCTCCCCGGATCTCCGCACCGGCCATTGAGAAATTAAAGTCCGTATCGCCTGCCGACAAACTCTCTATCGATACTCAGCCGACCGCCCGTGATCAACTCAATCAGCGCATTGTCGAGTTCATCACCAGCGGGATTTAGCCTCCGTTTGCCACTTCCAGGAAAATTCCTCCGGACGAGAAATATCTAACGGCCTCAGGTCACCATCAGCTTTCGGTGATGAACCGGTTCGCAGAATACTCCGGTTGATATGGGGATGGGTGCTTCAAAGCATACGTCGTGGCCGCTTCCAAGCAGTTGCGTCCCGACGAAGAATTACCCGATCAAAGCCGAATATTCTTCGGGAAAAAGACGATCTTTTTGCCGCTGATTCTGTTATTGATGGCGGGCTCCGTTGTGTCGGAGAACGATTTGTGTATATTGAGGCCTGACAAAACCAAGGAGTTTAGATACATGAGCGCGATACCAATTGCCGATAATGTCTTCTCGATCGGCGTTAAAGATCCGGGGCTTGCCGTATTCGACATCATCATGCCGATTGACCACGGCACTACCTACAATTCGTATATCGTACGGGGAAGTGATAAAATCGCCCTGGTAGATGGTGTCAAAGAGGGGTTTACCGACGAGTGGCTCGCCAATATCGCCGAAGTCTGTCCGATGGACAAAATCGATTATCTTATAGTCAACCACAACGAACCGGATCACAGCGGCTCGATTCCGGCATTACTGGACAGAAATCCGAACATCAAGCTTTACTGCTCCGGCCCGGCCATCCCGTTTCTGACCAATATTATCAACCGTGAGAGTGATATCACCGGTCTCAAGGACAATCAAACCCTTGAACTGGGTGGAAAGACCTTTCTCTTCAAGGGAATGCCGTACATGCACTGGCCGGATACGATGATGGAGTTCCTGCAGGAGGACAATATCCTGTTCTCCAACGATGGTTTCGCAGCGCATCTGTGCACCGACGCGCTCTACGCCGATGAGACTGATCAGACCGTGCTTGATTTTGAATTCAAGTACTACTTCGACTCCATCATGCGGCCCTTTACCGGGTATATGCGGCGGAATCTGGTCAAACTCGATGAGTTGGATATCAAAATGATCGCACCATCGCACGGGCCGATCTTCAAAAAAGATCCCCGCAGTTATATTGACCTCTACAAAACCTGGGCGGCCGACAAAAGCGAAGGAAGAGAGCTGGTAACCGTTTTCTATGCCTCAAATTACGGCAACACGAAGTTGATGGCGGAATCGGTGAAGTCGGATCTCGAGGCGGCCGGCTTTGAATCCCAGACGATCGATGTATCGGCTTTCAACGAAGAACAATTCCGCGTGCAGATCGAATCGAGCAAAGCTGTCCTGATCGGGACCCCCACCTTCAATGGTGATGCGGTCAAGCCGGTCTGGGATCTGGTCAACTTGTTTTCCACCGTATATTCAATCGGCAAGAAAGCGGCGGTATTCGGATCTTACGGCTGGGGAGGCGAGGGAGCCAAACTGGTCGCGGAACGTCTGGCCGGTCTCAAGATGAAAGTGTTCGAGGATAATTTCAGGGCCAGGCTGATCCCGTCTTCGACCGAAATGCATGCGATCGACGAGTATACCGGCAAAGTGATCGAGTTCATCGGCAAGTGATATCTGAATGTGAACTGCGCAGAGTTTCCCGTGTGACGAGACTAATTTTTTTTCGTTGTGGAAGTTATTCAGATTAAAGGCCTAAGCACCTTTGCATTATTAGCGAATCACAACTTATTCCTGCAAAACTAAATAACCGACCAATGATGATTCATTGGTCGGTGCTGCATTATCAGGATCCTGTTGACTCTCCCGGCGGATCGTGTATATTTCTGTCTCTTTTAACGGGAGGAACACGAAACATGAAGGGCTACCGCCTTACACTAACGCTGGCGGTTTGGGGTTTGATGTCCGGCAGCAGTTGGGGGTCACTGGGGCTCACACCTGAACGTACCGAGACAATCCCTGAACTTACCGGAAGAATTTATCAGGCAGCAGTTGCCGATCTCGATGGCGACGGTATCAATGATCTTATCGCATGCGATTTTCGGAGAGTAGCGGCGCGATCGTCCTCGGATGGATCGGCTCTGTTCTCCTTTGATCTGATGTCTGACGTTCTCGATGCTGAATTCCTGATTGCCGATGTCAATCGCGACAGCATCCCGGACCTGGTAATTGGACAGTACTTTGATTATGCGTTCATGCCACCCGATACCGTCTGTCGTGTTGATCTTTTCGACGGCGCAAGCGGCTTCATTCAGCATGATTCCTGCTTCTACACAATTCAGCGAACCGGTTCGGAGCATTTGCTCTCCCCGGTCAACATCATTGAGTTGGCAGCCGACGACTACGACTCGGACGGCTACAACGAACTGAGAGTCGGCTATAGCAGCTACCGCATCTATCAGATGCTCGACTCCTGGCGGCTGAACAGCAATGGGGCAAACGTTACCTATCACTCTTTTCCGGATGAGACGGATACATCAGAAAATGGCTTTGCCTGTGATCGAATAGAGTTCATGACGCCCGATAGCGCGAAATATGCCGCGTTGACCCGCTACGAAGCGTCCGTCTCCAAGAATCCATCGGCTCAGACTTATGCGAGCAAGCTCTTCGCCCGAGTTGAGATCTGCAACGACTCCGGCCGGGTGGTCGCTGCTCTCCGCGAAGATCCGTTGGCGCCATGTTCCGGAGCGACAACGGAGTTGATTTGTTCCTATCGCTCCCTGGACTTTGGAAATTTTGATCCCGGCAATCCAACCGCCGGCGAATTGCTAGTCGAGTACACCGCAGGTTATCTCTGTGAGCAGGACGGTGAGTCGTCCTTTGACTCGACAGCGCATCGATACGAGCTTTATCCGATCGGATCCGACGGTGCTCCGGATTCCCCGCGGTCACTTTCTGAAATGGATGGTCTGGCTTGTCCGAAATACCTCGACTCGTTTGGCGGGAGCCTGTTTGCTCTCGATGCTAATTCAGTCTACCAGATTCAGCCGATGGCGGGCGACATTCAGTCAATCGGTGTATTGCCGGCCGCTGACACAATTATGTGGAGCCATGGGTATGAGTCTTCGGACGATTATCTGGTTAGCATTCAAGGTCGGCTGATTACCTGGTACCGAATCGATCAGGTTACTGATGTTGAAGATATCCCTGAGAATCTCCCGTTGGAATTTCGCCTCGGCAACGCTTATCCGAATCCGTTTAATGCGGTGGTGACGATTCCGATCACGGTTCCCAAGAGCGGTCATCTCTCTGTGGAAGTTCTCAATGTACTTGGGCAGACGGTCTACACGTCGCAGGAGTCATCGCAGCGAGCAGGAATCAGGACTTTGCGGTGGGACGCCGGCGGCTTTGGCTCCGGGGTCTACTTCATTCGCGCTATTTTCGATGGACAAACCCGCACCACCAGAGCGGTCCTGCTGAAATAGTGGCTCGCCGCACTTATTATGTCCGTTGACCGTTCGGGGTAGGGCTGTTCCTTCTTAGAAACCGCCTCTACCAGATCAAAATTTCTCTTAATAGAGCCGTTCGCGTTTGGACAGAAAAGCGTAAAGTGCCTTGTCGAAAGGCATGGCGGTGTCGATCGGGAAATAGTCGATATTGCTTTGTCGGCAGGCCAGTGAGATCTCTTCGGCGAATGCCTTGACGTGCGCGGCGAAGTCCTTCTTGATCTGATACGGAAGGGTGGTCAGCTCTTCGCCTGTCTCCATGTCTTTGAAAACTGCTTCGCGCGGGAAGGCGAAATCCCGTTCGCGCGGATCAAGGATATGAAATACGATCACTTCGTGGTTGTTATAGCGGAAATGCTTCAGCCCGGATACAATCTTGTCAGCTTCGTCCAGAAGATCCGATAGCACAATCACCAACCCCCGGCGCTTGATCCGATCGGCCATTTCATGTAATGTCACGGATACATCGGTCGTCTCCGAAGGTGTCTGGCGGGCAATTTCATTAAGTATGACATGCAGATGGCCGGACTTCGAGCGCGGCGGTATATATCGGCGAATCTTCTGATCGAACGTCACCAATCCGACTGCATCCCGCTGACGAAGCATCATATACGACAGAGCGCCGCAGAGCATCCCGGCATAATCCAGTTTGCTGATCCGATCCTCGGAGCGGTAAGCCATCGATGCTGAGCAATCGAGCAGCAAATACCCTTTGAGGTTGGTTTCTTCTTCGTACTGCTTGATATAGAAGCGATCCGACTTGCCGTACACTTTCCAATCAATATCGCGGATGCTGTCACCCGGCATATATTGACGGTGTTCGGCGAATTCGACCGAGAAGCCGTGATAGGGAGATTTGTGGAGTCCGGCTATGAACCCTTCCACCACCATGCGGGCTCGCATCTCCATTCCTTTGAGGCGGGAGACTATTTCCGGATCGAGGTATTTTCTGTAATCGTCAGCCATCCACTACTCATATTCTATTCTTTGAAAATTGCCACATTCACTTCGTCGTTTTCGATCTTATACCCGCGGTACATCCCTTCGGTGTTGAACGGCAGGGCAAAATTGCCGTTCCGATCAATCGCGATCAAACCGCCGGTGCCACCCAGTTTAGTCAACTTGTCATGTATGACAGCATCGGCAGCCTCGGTCAATGACATTCCTTTGTATTCCATGAGCGCATGCACATGAAAGGCTGCGCAGGTGGTGATGAAGAATTCCCCGTGGCCGGTACAGGAGACGGCACAGGTGGCATTGTTCGCGTAAGTACCAGCGCCAATTATGGGCGAATCCCCAAGTCTGGTGTATCGCTTGTTGGTCATGCCGCCTGACGATGTCGCGGCGGCGAGATTACCTTCGCGGTCAACAGCTACTGCACCGACTGTGCCGTGTTTCTCGTCAGGTGTATGATCGAGTTGGGTGTGAGTCTTCTGGGAGGCTTGCTCGCGCCGGAGGGCGTTCTGAAGTTGCCGCCAGCGCTGGTCGGTATAGAAATACTTGTCATCGACGAGGGGCATCCCTTGTTCTTTCGCGAACGCCTCGGCTCCATCGCAGGCCAAAAGCACATGCTCGGATTTGTCCATCACCAACCGGGCCAGATCAATCGGGCGAGCTATGTGTCGTATTCCAGCCACCGCGCCGGAGTTCATAGTGCGTCCATCCATAATTGAGGCATCCTGTTCGTTGGTCCCTTCGTGCGTAAAGACAGCACCTTTGCCGGCGTTGAACAGCGGGCAGTCTTCCATCACATTAATCGCTGCCTGAACGGCATCGAGACCAGTGCCATTCCTGGCGAGAACAGCATAACCTGCCTCGATCGATTCTGTCAGCGCAGTCCGATACTCCTGCTCCATCTCAGGAGTCATCATATTTCTGAGAATGGTACCGGCTCCACCGTGGATGACTATTCCAATTTTCGACGGCATAAATCGCTACTTATTTTCCTTTGAGTTTCCGGCTTCGGTGGTCGCACCCGCCGGTTTGGCCAGATCGATAAAGATCAGAAATGCCATATAAATGATGACCACAAGTATCGCGACGCCGCTCACCGCCAGGAGATCATCGAAGACTGAATAGAACCCTCGCCCGGTCAGACCGATATTGTGACAGAGTACCGCGATACCAAAGATCCAGTAGACATATTTCTTCGTCCGATCCGGTGCCGAGGAAAAAAGAAAGATCGCACCGAGCGCAAAGAACAAAAGAGTCTGCCCGTTGATATGGGTATGGGCAAGGCCGACATTCTTCCTCAGGCGGGTAAGCTGGTCAGAGTTGTCGTCACTGGTGTCGGTGTCGCCATCGTAACCGCTCATGTCGATCGTCTCATCTCCCGCCCGCTGCTCGCCGATCGCTTTTTTCACCTGGGCGCTTTCCTCAGCCGAAGCGGTGTCGAGATTGACTTCCTCACCTTTGATCGTCGTATCCCAGATTGGAGCCAACACCGCTTCAGAGTCCGAAGCATCGTCGTTATCCTGTGATAAGCTGCCGGAGTCAGGGAGACCCGAGGCATCCTGCGTGAGATATGCCGGGAGATGATTCTTATCTACAACTCCTTCATCGACATAATAAATCAGCGCCGCCCAGAGGGTGACGCAGAGCATCAGTGCAGTGAATAATGCGACGAAAAGCTTGCCGTAACCGGGAAGGTTGGACAGGCGATAGTTAAACATAGATTACACCTGAAATAGTGAAGCGCTCACACCCTGTGCCCGGCGTTCTCAGGCCTTTTCCTTGATCGAATCGAGAAGCCGTTTGATAATCTCCATGGAGTCGACGCCGTCAGCTTCCGCATTGAACGATGTCACGATACGGTGCCGAAGGACCGGGTAGGCGGCGAACCGCACATCTTCCGGACCGGGCGTTGGCCGACCTTCGAGAATCGCTTTGGTCTTGGCCGCCAGGATGAGGTACTGCGAGGCACGCGGTCCGGCCCCCCAGTTTACCCAGTTCTTTACGAACTCAGGGGCGGTCGGCTCATTCGGCCGGGTGGCGCGAACCAGCGAGACGGCGTACTCGATCAAATGATCCGACACCGGCACTCTTCGTACCAGCTGCTGAAACCCGACAATATCCTGCGGCGACAGGATGCGATCCAATTCGTAACTAAGTACGGCCGTCGTTGATTTGACGATTGACTGTTCTTCGGCCGACGACGGATAGTCGACAAAGACGTTGAACATGAATCGGTCAAGCTGGGCCTCGGGAAGGGGATAAGTGCCTTCCTGTTCAATCGGGTTCTGAGTCGCCAGAACGAAGAACGGTTCATCGAGCTTGTAAGTCTCGCCGGCCGCAGTCACTTCGTGCTCCTGCATTGCCTGAAGAAGCGCGGCCTGCGTTTTCGGAGGGGTGCGGTTGATTTCGTCCGCGAGAATGATGTTCGCAAAAACGGGGCCCTTGACGAATCGGAACTGCCGCTTGCCGCTTACCCGATCATCATCGATTATTTCAGTACCGGTAATATCCGAAGGCATCAGGTCCGGAGTGAACTGAATGCGATTGAATTCGAGATTCAGGACCCGGGCCAGAGTTGAAATAAGCAGCGTCTTGGCAAGTCCCGGGACACCGACCAGCAGACAATGACCCGAAGACAAAAGCGATATGAGCAACTGCTCGATCACTTTGTCCTGGCCTATGATAACTTTGCCGATTTCCCTTTTGATTCGCTCGTATGCGGAATTGAGATTTTCAACGGCAGTCAGATCCGAGGGGACCTCTTTTGCAGACATCGACTCCTCCATTCGTAGTATGCGGCTCAGTTTTCAGGCGTAATATCCCTTATACAAGTATCGCCGTTCAAGATTGCTTTCGGTGCTGGGAATGTCAAAGTATTTCGTGGCAGGGAGGGGGAATCAACTTTCCAGAGGGAAAGACGTTAACCGGCTCATATCACACTTTACTTAACTTATCAATTCTAAATCGAAAAAAAACATAAGGTTAATCTGGAGACTGTCTGTGGATAAACGAATGTTTCGGTCCATGATACTGACTGATTATGTCATTGAATATCAATGACATAATCAGTTATCCACAATTTGCGCCAGTTGTCCACAAAACCGGCCGTTTATCAACAATCAGAACTTCTTCTTCTGATCGGAAGCGAATTCTTCTTCCTTGGCCTTGACCTTTTCCTGAGGTCTATCCGGAGCCAGGAATCCGAGATTCGGCTTGGTGTCTTTCATATTGCAGGCACCGCAGAAGATTGCTCCCTGCTCGATCACCAGAGATTTGGTTCTCAAATCCCCTTCCATTTCACACTTGGTCTGAAGTTCGATTTTTTCGGTCGTCACGACATTGCCGACCATTTTTCCGGCGATAATCGCGGAGTCAGCCTCGATCTCGGCCTCAACCAACCCAGTGGCGCCGACCGTGACACAGTCCGAACAGAGAATCTTTCCCTTCACTGTGCCGTCAACTCTCAATGCTCCCTTGATGTCCAGAGTCCCGGTGATTACGGTGTCTTTGCCAATAATTGTGTTCATCAAACCATCCACTTCGTTATTGTTGGTTTTTTTTATCATAAGGATTTTCCAATGGATCTATAGGTTCATCGTTTATCCTGATCTCGTAGTGCAGGTGAGGAGCGGTGGAGATTCCGGTATTGCCGCTCAGCGCAATCCGGCTTCCCGCTAACACCTTCTGCCCGGGTTTCACGAGCAATTGCTCGTTATGTCCATACACCGTCTGTACGCTGTCGTTGTGCCTCAGCACGACCATGTATCCGTACGTGGAATCGTAGTCGGCATATTCGACCGTGCCCGATGCGGTCGCGAGGACCGGTGTGCCGATCGCACAGGCGATGTCTATCCCAGGATGATAGTGATTGTCATTGGCCGTGTCAAAGTCCTGGGTTATGAATCCTTGTATCGGCATTCCGGAGGGTAAAGATAAGTTGTCAGCGAGCGGTCGATCGACCGTGGCCCCATCTTTTTGCTCGACCGATGCGAAAATCGTCGAATCATCCGGGATTTCCGGGAAATCGATATTTATTCCGGCGATCTGAGTCAATCGAGTCACGATCTCGCGGGCTTTCACCAGATTATCCTCGAGTAGCTGCACTTTGTACTGATAGCGCAGCAACCGCTCATTTTCCCGGGCCAGTTTGTCGGCGGTCGCGGCCCGAGTGAGGATTTTTCCATAGAACGCGAAGAAAACGATAATTCCGATCAGCACGAATGCTACACCGCCGACAATCAGCTTGAGCAGCCACTGCTTTATCCGAAATCCTCGCCTGCTCTCCGCCCCATCGGGAATCAGCATCACCGTAACATATTTGGACGCAGCCATGTCTAACTTTCGATCTTCTTGAACAGCTCAAGCAAACGCTCGAGGTCATCGTCTCCATAGTATTCGATTTCGATTCGTCCCTGCTTGAGTCCCGGATTAATTTTCACCGAGGTACCCAGCAGACGTTTCAGGTAATTCTCGATCTCGGTCAGAGCAGGGATCTTCTTCTTGGGAATCAGCCGGCGCTTCTTCGTGCGGCTGGTCACCTGCTCCACTTCGCGCACCGACATCGAATCATTCACGATCTGCTCGGCCAGCTTCACCATATCGACTTCGTTGTCGAGCGCGAGGACCGCCCGCGCATGACCTTCGGTCAGTTTCCCGTGACGGATCATTGTCTTGATCGATTCAGGGAGTGAGTTCAAGCGAAGCATATTGGTGACGGCGGAGCGGCTCTTGCCGATCCGATCGCCGAGCTGGGCCTGAGTGAGCCCGCATTCTTCGATCAACCGTCGATACCCTTCGGCCGTCTCCATCGGATTGAGATTTTCGCGTTGCAGATTTTCCACCAGGGCCATTTCGAGCATCTGCGTATCGGTGATGTCATCCATCTGTATCACCGGAACCTCGGTCATCCCGGCCAGCCGGGCGGCGCGATAGCGTCTTTCGCCGGCAATGATCGTGAAGCCCGATCCGTTTTGCCGTACCAGCATCGGCTGCATGATACCGTTCTCTTTGAATGACTGCGCCAACTGCATCAGGCTCTCCTGATCGAACTCGCGGCGCGGCTGCATCGGATTCGGCGCAATCCGATCGAGCGACACCGTTTTCAGTTTGCGCGTCTCGGTCGTCTGTGTATCGTCGGCGGGGATCAGGGCCCCGAGTCCTTTTCCTAACACAAGCTTGCTCATTGTGACAACACCTCTTTGGTAAGTGACATATAATTTTCCGCTCCGGTCGAGAGAATATCGTAGAGGATGATCGGTTTGCCGAACGACGGCGCCTCGGAGAGTCGGACATTGCGCGAGATCACCGTGTCGTACACTTTGTTGCTGAAGTGCTTCCGCACCTCGTCCGACACCTGGCGCGAAAGATTCAAGCGCCCGTCGAACATCGTCAACAACACCCCTTCGATCTGCAGGGTCGGATTGAGATTATCCTGCACCAGCTTTACCGTATTCATCAACTGGCCGAGCCCTTCGAGGGCATAGTACTCGCATTGAATCGGTACGATAATCGAGTCGGCCGCCGTCAGAGAATTAATCGTCAGCAGGCCGAGCGAGGGGGGACAGTCGATGATGATATACTCGTATTCGTCCCTGATCTCGGAGAGTGCACTCTTCAGCCTCGTCTCACGCGCGATCATGCTCACCAGTTCGACTTCGGCGCCGACCAGGGAGATCGATGACGGTACGATGGTGAGATACTGCAGGTCGGTGGCCCGGATCACTTCGCGGATCGGCCGCGCGCCTAGAAGGACATCATAGACCGATGATTCTATTTTATTCTTTTCCAGCCCTAGCCCGCTGGTCGAATTGGCCTGCGGATCCATATCGATCAGACAGGTCTTCCGCTCGGCGGCGGCCAGGCAGGAGCTGAGATTGATAGCCGTCGTTGTTTTTCCCACACCACCTTTTTGATTGGTGATGGCGATTACTTTACTCAACTGACACTCCTTGTTTCGCATATCACGCTATCCCAAAAGAGAGTAAACTGCGTTAAAATACGAATCAACTAAAAAACTTACGCCCCATTCTGCTTTTTTCTTATCAACGTAACTGATTTTATTACATCGGACTGATCGGACGAATACCGGACGGTCCTCACATCGTATCCAGCCGGTACCGATAGCTTCTCCGGGGCCGCGTAATAGATGAAACATCCGCCCGGATTGAGCAGCGGAAGGATCTTCTTCAGCAGCAGTGGAACGAGGCGGACCAGGCGGAGAGTAATAAGATCGAACTTGCCCGAAGATTTCCACTCTTCGAACGACTTATTCACAATCCTGACGGCTAGCTCTGATTGCTCGTTAAGCGATGTAACGATTCTTTCCAGGGCGGCAGCTTTCTTGATTGTCCGTTCGACCAGGACAGATTGAGCGATATTCCGGCAAAGCAGGATGGGAAATGCGGGGAATCCGCCACCGGAACCGATATCAAGGTATCGATCGACCCGAACCGGATCGAAAACATCAAAAGGAAGCAGCGATTCGGCCGCGAGCCGTCGGAGATCGTCGTCCGATGTTTCACGTGAAACCAGGTTGACCCGGCTGTTTTCTTCCATTAGCAGCGTGAAATAGGACCGAAGCCGATCGGTCGGGTCATAACGCTTGAGAATAGAAGTACTCTCGATGTGAATTATCTCAGATGAGGGGATCATTGGGAGATAGCCTTGAATCGCTTAAGGTAGACGGAGAGGACAGCCACATCTCCCGGAGTGACCCCTTCGAGTCGGCCAGCCTGGCCGAGTGAATCGGGGCGATAGCGCGAGAACTTTTCCCGAGCTTCAGTCTTAAGTCCTTTGATCTCATTGAAATCAAACTTCTCCGGGATTCGTTCTTTTTCCATCCGCTTGAACTTATCAATCTCCCGCTGCTGCTTGGCAATATAGCCATGATAGCGAATATGAATAGCCGCCCGCTCCAGAATCTCCGGATTGGATGAAAATTCGCCGTCAAATCGGGCCAGAATCGGAATTACTTCATTAATAGTGATTCCCGGCTGCTTGAGCAGTTCCTCAAGGCTGACTTTGTCCCGCTTAAGGAATCGTTCACCAAGCTTACCAAGCTGATCGATCGGAACCCGCTTGCGGCGAAGTAGCGAGATTTCCTTTTCCGTGTCTTCGCGGAGGCGAGCAAATGAATCAAACTCGTCAGATGTAATGAGATTGTACTTTCGGGCATATTCATGGAGCCGGTCGCGGGCATTGTCTTCGCGGAGGGCCAGGCGATATTCGGCGCGGGAAGTGAACAATCGATATGGTTCAGTGGTCGAGCGGGTGGTCAGATCATCGATCATCACCCCGATATACGCCTCCGATCGATCGAGCACAAAGGCCGGTTCGTTTTCAATCGAGAGGACGGCGTTGATACCGGCCATCAGCCCCTGGCCAGCTGCTTCCTCATACCCCGAGGTTCCATTGATCTGGCCAGCCAGAAAAAGTCCAGGGAGCCGCCGGGTCTCCAGTGACTGCTTGATCTGATAAGAGGGGCAATAATCGTATTCGACTGCATAGCCGGGGCGGACCAGCTCTACATTCTCAAGTCCGGTAACAGTTCTAATCGCCTGATACTGAATCTCTTCCGGAAGCGAAGTAGAAAAGCCGTTAGGGTATATCTCGTTGGTCCCGTTCCCCTCCGGCTCAAGAAAGAGTTGATGGCGCTCCTTGTCAGCAAACCGATAGAATTTATCCTCTATCGACGGACAGTACCTGGGTCCTTTGGAGTCGATCTGTCCTGAGAAGATAGGCGATCGGAGGAAATTGGCTGATATGATTTCTTTGGTCCGGTCGGTCGTATAGGTCAGGTGGCAGGGGATCTGTTCGAATGGAGCCCGGTTGCTTCGGTTGGAAAAGAAAGGGATCGGATCTTCGCCAGGCTGAATTTCGCACTTTGACCAATCAACTGTATCGCCGTTCAGCCGCGGCGGCGTCCCGGTCTTGAGCCGGCCGAGTTCAAACCCAAGCTCCCGGAAGGAGTCGGACAGTTTGTAGGCAGCATTCTCACCAATCCGACCAGCTTTAATCTTCTTTTCCCCGATATGAATGAGACCGCCAAGAAATGTTCCAGTTGCGATCACCACTGTCCGGGACGAGATCGGCTCACCTGTCTCTAGTCTTACTCCGGCGGTTTTTCCGTCTGCGACCAGAATCTGCCCGGCCAACCCCTGGATGACATCAACCCTGGGATTCGCTTCGACCGCCGCGACGACATATTCATTGTATTTGATTCGGTCGGCCTGGGCCCGGGTCGACCAGACAGCCGGACCGCGGGAAAGGTTGAGCCGGCGGAACTGGATCCCGGTAGCATCGATCGCCTCGGCCATCAGTCCGCCAAGAGCATCGATTTCTTTCACCAAATGAGATTTCCCGATCCCGCCTATCGCCGGATTGCACGACATCAGGGCCAGCTTCCGGGCATCCATGGTGACAATCGCGGCCGTCTTGCCCATCCGAGCGACCGCCAGAGCAGCCTCGACTCCGGCATGTCCGCCGCCGATCACTATTACATCATAATCGTATGTCATTTATAGCAGTAAGTCTTTTTCTCATGATTTCACGGGTCACGAAATGGCAATCTAGCCCATTCCGACCGACAACTCAACAGCAATTATACGATTTGGAGAGGAATCTTGGATAAGTTAGTTAGGGGAGGACGCGATGTTTCACGTGGAACCTCGGCCGGCTCACTTTCCGATGCAGAACTTTGAGAATATCCTACCGAGAATATCTTCATTGTAGACTTTACCGGTGATTTCATCAATACAACCTACCGCCTGCCTCAAATCAAAAGCGGTCAGCTCGGGAGTTTCTCCCTGGTCGATTTTCTTACGGGCCGATCGAAGGTGCTTGAGGGACTCGGTCAGCTTCTGGTGATGCCGGGCCGAGGTGACGATGATCCCCGAAGTAAGGTCAGGCATCCCCACATTAATATAGTGCGCGAGGCGAGCCTTCAGTTCATCTATTCCGACTCCCGTCTTGCAGGAGATCGTTACAACATCATACCCCTCAGGAAAGTTCCTCGCGGCCGACTTCTTTAGACAATCTAATTTGTTGCCTAGCAATATGATATGGTTATCCTTCAGGTCTCCGATATCAATCGCAAGCTCCTTATCCCAGTTCTTCCGGGTGAGATCAACCATCCAGACGATAAAATCAGCCCCCTCCATGATCTTCCGGGCTGATTTCTGACCTTCTTTTTCGATTCGTCCCGATGTCTGCCGCAAGCCTGCCGTATCGACCAGATTGACTTTGAATCCTTCGAGATCGATCCATTCCGACAGATAGTCGCGGGTGGTCCCGGCCGTCGGAGTCACCAGGGCTCGTTCCTGTCTCAAAAGCAAATTGAAGAGGGAGGACTTGCCGGCGTTGGGACGACCACTGATGACAATCCGAAATCCTTCGTTGATAATCCGGCCGCTACGGTAACTGTCGGCCAGGCTCTTAACTTCGTCGGCAACTATTGTTATCTTATTTACCAACTTACCCTTATCAGCTGGATCAAGCTCTTCTTCGGGATAATCAATCGAAGCTTCGACTTCGGCAATTAGATCTATCATATTATCCCGCATATTCTTAACATGCGAATGATAGGCACCGAGCAGGTGGTTGCGGGCAGTTGAATAGGAACTCTCAGTGTTGGCGGCGATGATCTCCGCCACCGCTTCCGCTCGGGTCAGATCGATCCGCCCGGCCAGAAAAGCCAGCTTGGTGAATTCTCCCGGCTCGGCAATGCGAGCTGAATCTGCTACGATAATTTCCTGAATTCTTCGGACGACCTGGCGGCCGCCGTGGCAGTATATTTCCGCCTGCTCCCTGCCGGTGTAAGATTGGTTCTCCGGCATGTACACGGCCATCACTTCGTCGACAACTTCGCCATTTCTGTCCACGAACAATCCATAGTGCATGTGAAACGGTTGGAAGTCGACGTGGTCCTGGAATTTCGGGCGGAAGTGATCGGTCAGGATTTTGCGGCTGCGGGGACCGGCGATCCGGAGCGCCGCGATCCCTCCTTCGCCGGGGGGCGTGATCACGGCGACGATGGTATCAGTATTTTCTACCGGTTGCATTCTTTTTTTTTTCACGGTCATCGTGAGAGTGCACTCCACTATGCAGTCTTCACTTCAGGATTCTTGATCGCTTTGCGCTTGAACGCAACATAATCGAGGAGCGAGAAGAAGGCGAAGCAGGTCCAGTACAGAACGAGTCCGGCTGAAAAACTGCGGAAGAGAAAGCCCATAAAGAGCGGCATAATATATCCCATCATCTTGTTCTGTTGGGTCGACGCCATCGTCAGCTTTTGCGAAAGGAACTGACCGATAATCATGATGACGACAAGAATCATATAGGGATCCGTTAGGCTGGTCGCCCCGCGCGAGAGATCGGTGATGAACCAGACGAAATTAGCATTCCTGAGTAGAATAGTCGAACGGAAGACGGAGAAGAGGGCGAAGAACAAAGGCATCTGAGGAAGCATCGGGAGACAGCCCGATATCGGATTCACCCCGTGCGTTTTGTACAGACGCATCATCTCCTGGTTCATCGCCTGCGGATTGTTCTTATGTTTCTTCTTCAGCTCTTCGATTTTCGGCTGAAGTTCCTTCATCGCATTCATCGACCTGAACGACTTCATCGAGAGCGGCATCGTGATGATCTTTATGAGAAGCGCGAAGATGATAATCACCAGGCCGTAATTCGGAATGACCTGGTACATACGCGGAAGCAGCCACATGATGCCGATGGCGAACGGTTTGAGGATCCAGCCGACAAACGGTGTGGTGCCGATCCCGAGAATATCCTGGAGGCCGATATGGTAGCTGGTCATCAGATTGTAGTCGAGCGGACCGACAAAGACACTGAAGGTGTCGGCGAACTGATTCACCACGGCGAAGGGCATCTCGACACCGGCCGTGATCAGTTTCTGTTCGATCGATTTATCGTCGACGGTGATCTTGTCTTTACTGCCGCGCGCGATAACGGCGTCAGCCTCGCGATTACGCGGAATGATCACCGCTGCGAAATATTTCGAGCGTACCCCCGCCCACGAGCTGTTCCCGGAGAGAACCTGGCTGAGTTTGTTGTCCTTGAAATCATTCAGTGTTTCGCGGCTCCCTGCCTGCATTGCCACTGCTTCCATCGCCTGGTAGTCGGTCTCCGGCTGCGGTTCGGTGACCCCGAGTGGAGTGTTCCACATAAGGTCATACTGGCGTTCGAAGCCGAGCTTCTCCCGGTCCTTCACTTCGAGTACGAAATCATAGTTGTAGCGATTCGGATAGAACCGATAATGCTTGATGATCTGGCCGCCATCTTTGGAAACATACGTATAAGACAGGTCCAGCGTATCCCGGGTAGCATCGTACTTCCCCGGTTGAAGGCTGCACTGATAATTGACCCGGCTTGCCGAGAACGACCCGCCGGCAAACGAAGCTTCGGGGGTGGCCGACTCGGCCGCGGGAAGCATCTGGATTTCTCCGCCATCACGATAGAAGTAATTTCTGAGCTGGAGTGAGACCGGCCCACCGCCGAACGACGTCAAAACAACCGAATACTGCTTGGTATTGACGACCACCGTATCATAGGTCATCGCTCCGGAAGTCTGCAGACTTTCCGGCCGGGGTGTTTCTTGCGCCTCAGCCGCTGGGGAATTGCTCGTGTCCGCAACTTTGAATGTGTCTACCGAGGCCCGCTGAGTTTCCCGGCCAAGGGAGTCAAGAGCGATATCTCCCTTGCCAGCCGGCTTAGTCGGATTCGGCTTGTACAGGCCGAAAAATTCCATGATGGGGAAATAGAAGATGAGCAGAAGAGCGAGAAGAGCGACGGGTATTATAGTTTTCTTATCCAAATCAACTTCCCTGTAGTTTGTCCAATAGTCTTATTACTGTACCGGCGCCGAATTATTCGACCGGGTCATAGCCGCCTTCGTGCCAGGGGTGGCATTTCAAAATCCGTTTGACCGCCATGAGGCTCCCCCGGAAGGCGCCGTATTTCTTGAGGGCATCCTCGGCATAATGAGAGCAGGTCGGATCGAACCGACACTGATTGCCGATTATCGGCGATAACGTATAGCGATACAAATAGATAACAATTATGAGCGGATAGGCGAGATAGTGCGACAGGTTATGTCGTGGGACGGATGCGGTCGAATATTCCACGGATTTCAGCATCTATATTCTTAAATTCAGGCTCGCTCTTCTTCTTTCTGGGCAGAACAGCGATCCTTACTCCGGTCGGTAATTCCATCCGGTTCAGCCGTACAGCTTCGCGGATCAGCCGCTTCATCCGGTTTCTTTGTGATGCTGTGCCGTATCGGCGTGATACCAGCACACCGAACTTGAACTGCTCACCTTTATCCCAGACAACGGTCATCAACTCCCCTGATATACGGTTGCCGGAGTCCAGCAGTTCACCGATTTCTCGGGCGCTTTTCAGGCTCAATGATCGGGGGAGTCTATTTCTTACGGGCAACTTTGACGGTCAGTCTTTTTCTGCCTTTGGCGCGACGGCGGGCCAGCACCTTACGACCACCCTTGGTAGCCATCCGGGCACGGAAGCCGTGGTCGTTAAGCATCTTTTCGTTCGACGGTTGAAACGGTCTTTTCATAGTCGGTAAACCCTTAGTTTAAGCGAAGCAATATAACCGATTAATGTGACTCGTCAAGACATTAATTCCGGGACTGAGGCAGCCCTGCACGCCGGGAACGTCAATCGCCTGCTTGCGGTTACAGACTGTCGTGCCCTCGCTGTCAGAGGCCGGTTTGACAAAAACGCAAAACTGGGTTATACTACTCCCTGATTATGAGTGAACCGCTGTATGTATCCAAAGAAGGCCTTCAGAAACTGGAGGCCGAGCTTAAACGGCTCAAATTCGAAGAACGGCCGAAAATCGTCAGCGAAATCAAGCGCGCCCGTGAACTGGGTGACCTGTCCGAAAACGCTGAATACCACGCCGCCAAAGAAGCCCAAAAACACATCGAGAACAAAATCGTCCAGCTTCAGGACAAGCTCTCCCGGGTTCAGATAGTCGATGCCGATCAGATTCCGAGCGATAAGGTCTACCTATTTGCCAAAGTCCTGGTGAAAGACCATCGCAACGGCGAAGAAATCCTATATACGATCGCGCCGCCCGACGAAGTGGATGTCGACAACGATGTCATTTCCGTGAAGTCGCCGATCGGTGCTGGATTGCTGGGTAAGGGAATCGGAGAGGTAGTGGAGATAAGGGTACCGGCAGGTCTGCTCAAGTACGAGATTCTGAATATCACACGAGACTGAGTAAGCTATAGCTGGGAGTGCCTGGAGTCAGGCTATTCTTCGTATTCGCCGAACAGATCCTCCGACATGTCATTCTCTTCGAAATATCCTTCCTCTTCCGCCTCATTGTAGCCGGCGGCGAGGTTGGCACACTCAAGCGAGCAGTAATACTCTTCCCCCTGGATCACAGGGTCGCTTTCAATCTTCTCGTTGCATTGCGCACAATACATCGGTGCCATACTCCCTTTATTAGTGTCACGCCCTTCGGCGCTTTTGGATGTCTTACGTTTACGTTCCACGATTATCGGTCAAGCGCTCGTAATCTTAAACGCTCAAAATCTATGTGTCAATACATTTCTGGAATCATTTTGGTTCCAGCTTTCAGGCGGGAAATCAGGGTATCGTTACCATTGAATCAGGCGGCCGTATCGGTCGACTGCGCGGGCCGCTCTCGACGCGAGAAGGCGAAGTAAAATACCAGCGAGAGGACCAGCCCGGGGAAGATCGGCTGAATACCGAGCCAGTAACCCCCATCGACGGTCAGGTGCTTGCTCAGATACCAGAGCAGCGCTATACCGCCGCTGCTGACAATCGTCGCCAGGGCTATCGACGATGGAAGTCGGCGTTTTCCCACGAACGAGAAAAATACCGGCACGAGCAGAGCCGGAGTACCGATCGTCCCGAACAGGTACCAGATCTGGACGATCGAGCGGAATTTCAGGACCAGCAGAACGGCCACCGCCGTCGTGACGACCAGACCGATCCGGGTATACCGCGTGACTTTCTCCTCGGGAATGGGATACAGCCGCATGACGATATCCCGGCTGAAGGTGGAAGCAGCGATAAAGGCATACGAGTCGATTGTAGACATGACGGTGGCCAGGAGGGCCAGGGCGAACAGTCCGAGCAGGCCGGTCGGCAGCACTTTCATAGCGAGGGCAGGATATGAGCCGACCGGGTTGGCAAGATCGGGAAGGATCGCTCGGGCGTACAGGCCGCAGAAAGTGGTCATGAAATCAAAGAGAGCCCAGAATGCTATCGAGATGAAGATTCCGTTCCGGGCCACTTTGATATCTTTCGCGGCATAACATCGCTGGTAAAAGGCCGGCTCGATCAATGTGGCCAGGGCGATGAAATACCAGGAGATGATGTACCATTTCGAATTCCCGCCGTTCCAGGTGAACAGATCGGACGGAACATGGTCAATCAGATACGAAATTCCGCCATATTTCCGATACGAGCAGAATGAGCAGGACGGCAAACCCGAGAAACATCAGCACGAACTGGAAGAGATCGGTCCGCACGACCGACTTGAATCCACCGGTGTAGACGTATACGACTGAAAAGAGTGTGCCGGCCAGAATCCCCTGCCAGAACTGCCAACCGAAGAGATACTGGGCGAGTGTGCCGATCCCGAGGATGTAGGCGGCCGGGACGGTCATGAAATAGATAATGACCGATCCGGCGAGAGCGGTCTTGTTGCCGTAGGCCTTGGCGAGCTGATCCGGAATAGTCATGAGCTGCGACTCGCGCGCTTTTTTTGCCAGATAGAGCGCAAAAAGAAAAGCTGCCAGATAGTATGGCAGCCCGAAAACAAGCCAGTTGGACAGACCGAATCGATAACTATACTCACCAACACCGAGAATGCCGCCGTACCAGGTTGACACAAGCGAGGCTACAAATCCGGGCATCGTGAGCAGGCGGCCGCCGAGAATCAACTCAGCCGCCGATTCGTCTTTTCGCGAACTCTTGATCAGTCCCAGAACAAGCAGGACGACCAAATAGACAATTACCAGACTGTAGTCAATCCAGTGCATTCAGTTTAGAACAGCTCCAGCTTCAGTTGTCCGTAAAACGATCGGGTGGCCGCAATATAGTACTCCGCCCAGCCATCGACAACGACCGAGCCGTTGTCGTCGTACGCATAGTCGCCACCATATCCCGACGTCTCGAATTTCTTGTCCAGCAGATTGTCGATCTTACCTTCAAACACAAGATTTCCTGCTCCAAGCAGGTTGCCGAACGTGTATGATGCTGAAATCGCTGAGACCGTATAAGGATCCACCTTCAGACTCTTCACATTCCACAACTCGGCATACTGCTTGCCCGCGTATCGCAGGCGATAAGTCAGGCGTACTCTATTGTTATTGTAGTCGATGAGAAGGTTGCCGAGATAATCGGGGAAGAATGGGATCGTCTTGTCTTTGTAGTTCACGGTGTAGCCGTCGACATCGGTCACAAAATCCCGCACCCGATTGTAGCTGTAAGCGAAATTGCTGCTCAAAGCAAGACGAGGATTGAGTTGGTAGGCTCCGTTCAGCTCAACTCCGGCGTGCACCGAGCGATTCGCATTGATCGTGATCGCGATCCCTGTGTTCGGGTTGATTCCGCCGTAGGGAAGAATCTCATTCTTGAACTCCATCCAGTAAAGATTGACGCCGAGTGAGTATCTTCCAGGGCGGTAATTGCTCCCCAGCTCGAAGTCATACACCCGCTCCGATTTGGCGGTTGGGTCTCCAAACTTGTAAGTAGTCACGCCGTTTACTGTCGTCGAATCGAGGATGGTCAGCGAAGGAACCACGCTTGGATCACCGGCATCGTAGATGGCCGCATCGCTCGGGGTGCGCGAGGCGACTGAGAAGTTGGTATAGAAGTTGAGGGCGTCGTCATAGGCATAGTTGAATCCGATTCTCGGTGAGAAGAACGCCCAGTCGACACTGTACTGATATCCGGGGAAAGGAAGCATCCGCTGCTGGTTGAAATCATACTTCAGATACCGTAACTGCGCCGTCACCTGTGTGCTCAGTTTATCATTAAACTTGTAATACTCCTGACCATAGACGGAGCCGACATACTTCTTGCCGTTGTATTGATAATAGCGATGGCGTGGATCGAGCGATCCGCTCACATGCTCGGCATAGACCACCTGTCCCCAGTGATCGGAGTCGAAATAGTAGAACGATCCACCGATCGAATGCTTCCCCCGGCTCCAGAGCATGTCAAGACGCGAATTCCAGCCGGTCTGATTCTTGTTCACCCACTGCTGCCGGACGACATTGCCCGAATCGTACGGCATCGAGGTCGCCGGGTTGATATCGACAAAGTTGGTATCGATACCGTAGTCCGACAACGCACTGCCTTCCTTGAGCTGCTCGTAGTAACCGTCGCCGTGAATATGATACAGGGTGTTATAGAGCGTCATGCGATCGTTCAAGCGGTAGGTATTCTGAAGCTGGTAGTGTGGTTGATTAAAATTGTCGGTTTCATTCGAATAGGTAAGCGGATTGTATAGGTAATCCTTCGCCAGTTCATCGCGCGGAGAGCCATAATATGCCAGATGCATCCGCATCGGACCGCCGTAGACATACAGTTCGGTCGTCATGCGCGGATCGAGGCGGGCCAGCGAGAAATAGTACGACCAGCCATCGTACCAGCTATCATGTCGGAATCCGCCGGTCCTTTGTTTGGAGAATCGACCGCCGAACTGCCAGGTACCATCGATCAGCCCGGATGAATACTCGACCGACTGCTTGTAGATATCGCTGATACTGTTACCGTCGTAGGTGTAGTCACCGTAGCCAGCGACGATCGACGCCTTCCGTTCGTTGCTCAGCGCGCTGGTGACGATATTGACTGTCCCGCCGAAAGAGGCATCGCCATACAATGAGTTGCCCACTCCGCGCTGGATCTGAATATCTGAGACATTTGCGGCAAAATCCGGCAGATCGACAAAATATGTCGCCTGGTCTTCCGGGTCGTTCAGGGGGACACCATTAATATAAGTGACGATCCGCTTATCATCGAACCCGCGGATTGACATGTAGCTGTATCCGAGCGAAGCTCCGCCGTCGGAATATGAGTACAGACCAACGGTCGAATTCAGCAGCAGCGGAAATTCTTCGACGGTGTAATCTCGCTTGATATCTTTCTGGGAGAAATTGCTGAATGCGATAGGTGTGATTCCCTCTTCAGCTCGATCGGCCCGCACGAGAATATCCTGACCGTGATAGTAGCGCGGTTGGAGCACGACGACCGGTGGTAGATCGGTCAGGTCGAACTGCTGCGACAGATAGCCGACCGACGAAAAAGTCAGCCGCGTGACACCTTCGGGCAGACTCAACGAGTAGGAACCGTTTTGATCGGTGATCGTACCGACACCGGAGACATTGGCGACAACCGAAGCTCCGACAATCGGGTCACCTTGTTGATCGGCCACTTTGCCGGTGGCAGAGGCGGCGGCACTTGCAGGCCGGGTCAGCAGCAGACTTACGAAAAGTTGAAAGATGAGGATCGCCCGCAAAGTTCGGACGAGTGTGGAATCAAGCAATCGGCTTGATTGTGAGAAGTTGTGCGTCATGACAGTAACCTCGCTTAGAACGGTTGAGAGTTAAGCAAGATTCCGTCCTGAATCGATAGGTCGGCCAGACACTGGCTCAGGGGATGCGGTTGACATCTCCGTTTCCCTACGCCGGTATTATCCGGATCAGGTCGAGGGGGTATGATCTCAGGCGGTCGTTATTACGCCACCCCCAACGGAACTATATGTTTCTGGAAGTAATTACGGACGATAGGATCGGAAAGGCAAGGGGAAAATGGGTGCCGCTTATTCTTGACGAGAACTGCAAGGCAAAGAGTGACTATAAAAAAACCAGTCACTTCGTATAGTCTTACAACACACAGGAAATCACAACAGGAGGTAGGCAATGACCCGGGATAGTCTGGTTGAAGTAACTTTCTTCATGCTTCGAGTAGTAGTGGGGCTGCTGTTTTTCCAGCACGGGAGTATGAAATTCCTCGGCTGGTTTGGTGGCATGCCGGGCGGTGAGCCGGGCGCGACTGCTCCCCTATTCACTCAGGTAGGGATCGCCGGGGTGCTTGAGTTTTTCGGCGGGATCGCGATCCTGTTCGGCCTGTTTACCCGGACGGTCGCTTTCATTCTTTGTGGTGAAATGGCCGTGGCCTACTGGCAATTCCATTTCCCGCAAGGGGTCTGGCCGATTATCAATCACGGCGAACCGGCCGTCCTCTTTTGTTTCATATTCCTTTTCATCGCGGCCTTCGGCGGCGGCAAATGGAGTGTCGATGAGTTGATTCGTAAGAAACGAGTCGGTACGGCGCCTGATCCAGCCTGAGTCGCAATTCATCACACGCGATTCCTGCTTGAAATCTGAGTTGTGTACTCGTAGTATATTACCAGGCTCTGCATTGGGATTGTCGAAGAGGTTATTGCTCGCACGATTTTGTGTCGAGTTTGTCTTTCCTGCCACCTACTATTGATGGCAGATGGCATGTTCTAAGAAGGACATGCCCTACAGTTGAGTTTGCCAATCGACCCAAAGTAGGAAGCTGGCCCCTAACGAAAGGAATTCGCTTTGTCCGATAATCAAAAGATCCATGTCGTCCTGGGAACCGGTCAGCTTGGTCGGGCGGTGATAGAACAACTGATTGCAGGCGGCAGGACTGTTCGGGCTGTAAGCAGATCGAAAAGATCTGCCCTACCCAACGGCGTAGAGTTCCTTTCGGCCAATCTGACTGATAAAGCGGCGGCCGTCAGAGCCTGCGCGAATGCCTCGGTTATCTATCACTGCGCTTCCCCTCCGTACAGCGCGTGGGGAACCCTCATTATGCCTTTAATGGAAACGATTATCGAAGCTGTTGCCGAAACGGGTGGAAAGATTGTCTACGGTGATAATTTGTATATGTACGGCGAGGTCGATGGTCCCATCACGGAGAACCTCCCCAACAACGCCACCGGCCCGAAGGGACGCATCCGCTCGAAAGCCGCCTTCACATTGATGGAAGCCCACAAAACAGGGAAAGTGAAAGCAACAATCGGACGGGCATCGGATTTCTTCGGACCGGGAATCTATATGTCCCTCATGGGAGAGCAGGTGTTCGGTCGGGCGGTCAGAGGTAAAACGGTCAGTTTGCTGGGCGATCCCGATACCCCCCACTCGTACACGTTCATTACCGACTTTGCGAAAGCTCTGGTTATACTCGGAGAACGGGAGGAAGCGCTCGGGCATGTCTGGCATGTTCCGAACGATCGCGCGATCACTACTTTCAATTTCGT
This sequence comes from uncultured candidate division Zixibacteria bacterium, assembly GCA_963711085.1. Classification (GTDB taxonomy): domain Bacteria; phylum Zixibacteria; class MSB-5A5; order GN15; family FEB-12; genus CAVQCT01. The sequence goes on from CAVQCT010000003.1 coordinate 188,144, forward strand.
GGATGGGGTGTTCGATGCCGCCGGGAAACGACCGAAAGTCCGGGTCGTCCCGCGCTGGCTTTACCGATTGATGTCCACTTTCAGCCCCCTGATACGGGAATTGCGCGAGACCGATTATCAGCGGTCCAGACCATTCGTTGTCGACAGCAGCAATTTCACCTCGACCTTCGGTCTCGCCGCCACTCCTCTGTCCGAAGCAATCGGCCAGACGGTTGCCTGGTACCAGGCCAATCCCTGATCATACCTCTCGTGTAGCTACTGGCCAGGAATCACCAGGGTGCGTCCTGATCCTTCACCTGTCTCAGATACTCAGCCGACTCCTCCGGGGGCGTCACATTGATAAATATCCCGGAACCGATTTCGAATCCGGCCGAAATGGTCACTTTCGGAATGATGATGAAATACCAGTGCAGGTACCGGGTGTCCTCATCGCCGATTGGCGAAGATCTGATTATGTAATTGTAATCCGGGTTATGTAGGCCGTGATAAAGCTTTCCCATAACGGTGCGAAGGACTCTTGCGAGATCTTCAATTTCTTCATCGGTGATCGACACATAACTGGCCATATGCCTTTTCGGATAGATCCGCGTCTCGAACGGTGATCTGGCCGCAAATGGACAGAAGGCGACGAAATGATCAGTCTGCATAATGATCCGAGATCCCTGCTTCAATTCTTCCGCCAGCATGTCACAAAAGACGCAGGTGCCGTACTTGTCATAATGCAGCACCGCCTGATCGATCGGATACCTAATATGAGGGGGGACAATGGGGGTTGCGATAATCTGTGAGTGCGGATGCTCAAGTGAAGTTCCGGCCCGTTTGCCATGGTTGCGAAAGATCATGACGAGATTGATCTTGTCATTCCGGCTGATGGCGATTTGGCGTTCACGGTAGGCGCGGAGCACGCGGACCACTTCCGGCACGGTCATCGTTCCGATCGTCCTGTTATGAAGCGGGTGTTCGATAACTACTTCGGCGATACCGAACCCGTTCGCCTTGAGGAAGCCGCCGACATGGGTTCGATTGGAGTCGGTGTTGGAATCAAGGGCGGCAAATTTGTTCGGAACCACTCGAACTTGCCAGTCGCTGTCCGAAGGATAGGCGAGGACCGGGGTGACAATTTGATGATCGTTTCCCTTGCAGAATGGGCAGTCTGATTTGTACTCCGGCATGCCATCCGGTTTCGGTCTATTCTCTTTGAAATCCGACGGTCGCCCGCCTCGTCCGGGAGCCAGGATAACCCACTCCTTGGACGCCTGATTTTGACGGAATTCCGGCATATACCTACCTTTCTTTGCATCCAGAACAACTATTTGTTCGAGCCGTGCCGACGGTAAAAGTCAAAGTTTGCGTTATTCTTACGATACTTCGTCATGAACCGGCGGAGACGGATCGACCCGGACCTGCTTCAATAGAAGAAATTTATTTGCGTTCCGCAACTTTTCACGTTCTACTGGGGTGATGAATATATAACTACTCACCAGAGATAAGAGGTTATCCATGTCAAAAGATAGGTCCAGCGACGAAATTCGGGAAGCAGTCCGCAAGCAATACGGTGAGGCGATAACCAAATCAACCGGCTGTTGCGTCGGCGGTCTTACCGGCATGAACATTGAGGCCTTGAAAACAGCCGGCTATGATCAGTCTCAGCTGTCCGGGCTGTCCGGTGAGGTAACTTCGTTTGGCTGCGGAAACCCGATCGCGTTCATGGAATTGAAACCGGGCGAGACCGTGCTCGACCTGGGATCCGGCGCCGGCCTGGATTTGATTCTCGCGTCGAAGCGAGTGGGACCGACGGGCAAAGTGATCGGGTTGGATATGACACCTGAAATGATCGAGGAGTGCCGTCGCAATCTCCGGAAAGCCGGTGTGTTCAACGCCGAGGTCCGTCAGGGACAAATGGAACAGATGCCGGTTGCGAATGAAGAAGTAGACTGGATCATGTCCAACTGCGTGATCAACCTCTCTCCCGAGAAGGAGCGGGTCTTTGCGGAGGCGTTTCGCGTGCTCAAGCCGGGCGGTCGGATTCTTGTTTCCGATATCGTTGCGCACGATCTATCCGAAGAGATTCGTAACGACATGCTGTCGTGGGTAGGATGTATAGCGGGAGCGATCGACGAAGAAGAATATATCCGAATCGTTCGTGCAACCGGTTTTGAAGATGTGAAAGTTGTAGATAGATTCACCTATGGTCCTGATTCAATAAAGGCGCTTGCGGGCGATTCATGTGGGTGTGGGTGCGGATCAGCCGTTACGGACGAGATGTTGGAAGCCAATGCTTCACAGATAGCCTCGATACGACTGCATGCGCGCAAGCCAGCCTAGCCTCACAGGGAAACCGAATGCCAATTATAAAGAGAGGGTGACTCTCGCCACCCTCTCCGCTGGTGCTTCGGTAACACGGGCAATCAATCACCGTCGATGATGACCGCCGCCGGAATTGTGCGGTTCCGGACGGGAAGCATGCTGCTGAGATTCGTGTCCACGCGAAGTTCTTTGCGCCTGTTGTGCTCGTTCGTTGCTTACTCTTCGGTGATACCGGTCACTCGAGACGAGCACTTTCTTCCTCACCATTCTCTCGTGATTCACCACTATCTTCTGTTGGTCGGCGTGCAGATTCATCCGCCTGTATTCGTGCTGTCCCATATGTACCGGTTTTGTTTCGTTGTTCACGATCGCGACCGGATGCTTACCGATCTTTCGGACCACGCCGAATTCCGGCTGGTGGTCGTATCGATGTGACGACACGAAGTCCGGAGCGCGCCCGATATGACCAACCCGGTATCGGCCGACGTTCTCCCGATCGAAATCCCGGAGTCTGACCACGGTCCAGGCACGGAAGTCATGGTCGCCCCATGGATCTGACCAGGCAAGCCCGTCAGGGGGTATCGGAGCCCAACCGCAGTAGTCGCCCCAGGTGTCCCACTGCACGCGAGCCGGCGACCAGGTGTCACCAGGAACCCAGAACCATCCGATTCCCGTTTGATAGCCCCATTCGCCATAATGGTAAACCAGCCAACCGTACGGCTCATAGGATACCCACGCCCAATCCGGATCCGACCAGGCCCAGTGACCGTAATGGAACGGGGACCAGCCGATGGCAACCCACGGTTGCCAAACCTGACCGTAAGGCTGGACGGAGATCCAATCGCCGTAACCGGACAGATAGTTGACATCGCCACTGCTGATTTCGGCGCCGGAGTCTATCTGTGCCTCATTGACGAACCCGCTGCACCCCGAGAAAAGAAAGACAGCCGCTGTGAGCGCCACCAGACTTACAGCCAGCCGGGGGAGGCGCATCCAACTCTTCTTTGCTGCTTTCATAGTACACCTCGATTCTAGCATCTTCGAGTATCATATTCTTTAACAAGAACCGTTCCCCTGATGTTGCACCGCAGCGCAATCCGTCGGCGAACCTCCCGGACCGAATTGTTCGAGCGGCTGGAGTTTTGCGGAACAAAATTCGGCGGCAGCCGGTTACCGAAGATGGTGTAGACAGGCCTATTTTTTCTCGCCCGGTCACATGATATGTCACAAGCGTCAAACCGAAAGCAGCCGCGGACACTAGTACCATCCGAAGATGAACATCCTCTGGTCGAAACTGGCCTTAGTTGCCATTAGTATCTATTTCTTGATCAGGCTCGCACCCCTCTTTGCCAGATGGTACAGGAGATCCGGAGCCGGGATCATGGACCATCCGAAAGGACTCTTTCAGCATCTCCCGCATGTCGCCATGCTGATTCACACGTTACTCGCCGTGCTGGTCATGCTTGATGTCAATCCTCTTCCCTTCCTTCCGGATACCGAGCTGATTCGGAACCTGTCCAGCCCCGGACCCCTGCTCGTCTCAGCTGCCGGCCTGCTGTATTTTATAGCGGCTAACATCATTCGCTTTCGCGCGGTACGGGAATTGAGGGAATCGTTCGAGAAGGAAGTGGTCATCAGGCAGGATCACAGGCTTATCACCTCGGGACCATACCAGTTTTTCCGCCATCCGATCTATGTTGGCAACATCCTGGCCGAACTGAGTATCGGTCTGACACTGGTATACTGGCCCTTGATTCTGTATCCGCTGTTGATTAGCTTTCCTCTCTGGCACATCCGGGCAAAAAAGGAAGAGCAGATGCTCGTGCGGAATTATCCTGTTGAATACCGGGATTATATCTGCTGCGTAAAGCGGTGGGGATTCTTTTAGTGGGAAGCGGAATCCGAAGGTTTCTTGCTGTACTCTTCTTTCAATATATTCAGCATTCTGAATCCAAGCGTCGAATCGATATCGAATAACTGATGAAGCGTGCTGTCGCTTTGAGGGATCTTTCCGCCCAGGCTGTACGCAACTCCCAACGACACCATCGCCGGATAGAACGTACTGTCAGCTCTGAGCGCTTGTTGGAATCGATCGATCGCATCAGGATAATTCTTCTGGCGAAGATAGATCATCCCGAGCAACTGCGCACATTCCTTATGTTTCGGATTGACCTGGAGCGCCTTGTTGAAGGTCACGACCGCACTATCGACATCACCCAGATTGCGTTGTACCGTTCCCATACGGTAGTAAAGATCGTCCGTTTTCAACCCGAGCTTTTCGCATCGCCGGAAATAATAAAGGGAGCTATCGTAATTCTGGGCCGCGGCATAGGCGTTACCGAGGCTGTATACCACGGTGATATTCTTTCGGATCTCTCGTAACTGCCCGGTCGAGCAGTTCGATCGCCTGGCTTACTCTTCCCACCTTCGCATACTCCTGACCGAGGTTCGTCATATACAGGACATTGCCGGTATCAAGCTTCAATGACTGTTCGTAATATTTGATGGCATCGGCGGAGTTGCCTGCGTTGCTGGCCATCACCGCCAGATTGTTGCAGATCTGAGGATCAGCATTGTTAAGTTTGTAAGCTCTTTCGAAATAGGCTTTCGCCTGTTGCTGGTCGCCGAGCGCGGAAAAAACCACGCCGAGATTCTTGATTGAAATGAAATTGTTCTGGTCCAGTCGAAGCGCCGCCAGGAATGCTTCTTTCGCCGCAGCGTAATCATTGTGAATCATCGCCTTTCCCCCTTTGGTCACATAAAAGGAGACAGAGTCCTGAGCAAAGGCTGAGGAAGAAAAGACAGCTAGTATGAAGCAGGCGGTTATTACTGATCGACGCATACAACTCCTTATCGGTTATACAGCCGCCATATTAAGCCTTTCCCGAATTCAAGTCAATCAGGCTCATAGGCGACAAAAAAACAGGTCACATCTCGAATTCGACCGGAAGAAGATCGTAGAAGTGAAAAACCGAACAAAAGTTGTCCCCAGGACCGAAATCGGCCTGGGAAACGAGCTCGATCTTGCCGGACCTGGTTTTTCGGAAAGTAGAGACACCTGGCCAGGGTCGGCCGTTTTCGCCTTCGTACCCAATATCATGATTGAAGGTCGTTCCCCTGGCGGAATACATTTTGAATTTCCACCCGCGCTGTTTGCGGACTTTCTGCTGAGTCGCTGGGTCGTCCGGGCTGACCACCGCAAATCCGGCCTTCTTCTCGATATGAGTGAAAATCCCGTTATAGTTGTCGGCCCACATGGTGCAGTAAGGGCAGCTCTTCCCCATATTGTGGACTAATACGAGATATTCTTTCTTCCCGAATAACCGGGAGAGTTTTACTTTCTTCCCGCCGCTTACGGCGAAAGCATAGTCAGCGATTTCCTGCCCCGCCGACGCCTTCCTGAGATCGGCCAGTTGCTGGTTCAGCTTTCTGATTTTCTTGTCCAGACTTTCTATTCGCTTTTGGTTTTTGAGCAGCATAAGCAGGCTTTCCTTACTTTTGGGTTTGGTAGGGTCTGACACTATATACGGTTACCGAAAGTCCCGGTTTGATTCGTCAGCTAAAGAGTGAGTGAACTGACAGCAAAAAACGGCCCGCCCGCCGGCGAACCGTTCATCGTCTAAGTGAATTCACGAAGACGCTTAAAAGAAGGGTAAGTTCCAACTCTTCCGTGAATTGAAAGAATAATTCTGCTACTTAGTCTTCTTTGGCGTGTGATTGTTCATCATCGCAAAAGAAAGATACTCAAGCTCCATCGACATGTTCTCGTTGCGGAGATACACATTCGGGGGTACCCGCAAATTGATTGGAGCAAAATTCAGAATCGCCTTTACACCGGCGCGGCAGACATCATCCACTATGTACTGCGCCACGGTGGCCGGCACTGCCAGAATCACGATCTCGATGTTCGATTCGCTTATCTCGCTCTCAAGATTCGCGATATCCGAAACTGTGATTCCCTTGTGATTCGACCCGATCTTCCGCTGATCGTTATCGAAGATCTTAATAATGCTGAAGCCCTGGCGGGTAAACTCCTTGTAACTGACAAGGGCCGACCCGATATTTCCCACTCCTATGAGCGCCACCTTCCATTCCCGATTGATTCCGAGGATGTCGGCGATCTTCTGTTTGAGTTCGGCGACATTGTACCCAAGGCCCCTGGTGCCGAAAGAACCGAAGAAAGACAGATCCTTTCTCACCTGGGCAGGTGTCAGTTTTTCCCGTTTCGCCAGCTCTTTCGAAGATACGGTCTCGTAGTTTTCCTTTTCAAGCAGCGACAAAGTACGGAAGTACATTGACAACCGGTGGATGGTCGACTCTGAGATACGTTTGGTTATACTACTGCTTAAAGGCACTGTTACGTAAACTCCTTTGCCTGATTATCGGCAGTCAATTCGAACATGTGAAATGCTTCACAAGAAATTATATCTTTTAGTCACAATTCTGTCAAGAAAAATCTCCCTGCGGGTAGTTTCCCCTTGATTGTATCTCGTTACACTGCAATTTGTTATATGGCGGATTACAGGGCAATGGGGAGCGGAATACTCCGTCACCAAGTGTCAGGCAACGATTTGGCGGGGCAAAAGGCTGGAAAGTCTGGCCAGTACCTCGTAATTGATACTGTTAGCCCAGCCGGCAAGTTGTTCGGCGGTGATCGCCTCACTGTGGCTCTGCCCGATCAAGACAGCCTCGTCTTCCAGTTCCACCTGTCGGATATCAGTTACATCTATCATGCTGATATCCATACAGATACGGCCACGGATCGGAGCCCGCTTCCCGTGCACCAGGACGTAGGCCTGGTTGGATAAAGCCCGGGCGTACCCATCATAGTACCCTATCGGAAGGATACCGAGCCGAGTGGCTGAAGTAGTGCGGTAGGTGCAGCCATACCCGATGAAGGCGTCGGGGGGTAACGATTTCAACTGGGTGATTCGGGCTTTCCAGCTGAGGACCGGCGTAAAAATGCTGTTTTCGCCGCCGCGGAGCCGGTAGGAGACATAGGTTTCTTTCGATGGCCAGTGGCCGTAGACCGATATCCCTGGCCGGACCATCTCAAAATGCGTTTTCTTGAACAGGATTGTTGCCGCCGAGGAGGCGGTATGGCGGATGGTCGGCTTGATCCGAAATGTCTCCAGCGTCTTCACCAGCTGTTTGAACAACTTGAGTTGGTGCTCCGCGTATTCATGACTGGTGGTATCTTCGATGTTGGCAAAGTGCGTGTAGGCTCCGTACGGTTTCTGAAGGGAATCGTACTGGCGATAAATTTCGGCGATAGCCGGCAGCTCTTCTTCGGTCAGCCCCTGACGATTGGTCCCCGTCTCGAGCTTCAGATGCGTCTTCACGCTGCGCTTATGTTTATCGCCGAACTCACCGATCGTTCGGAGAAATTCCTTGTTGAAGACGGCTGGTTCGAGATCATATTCAAATACTCCCTCGGCATCTTCGAGAAGGATCGGACCGACAACAAGGATATTTTTTTTCCAGCCGGCTTCACGACACTGCACCCCTTCCTCGATCGAGTGCACCGTCAGATAGCCGACAGCTTCGTTGTTGGACACCATGCTCACGATTTCTTTGAGCCCATGCCCGTAAGCATTTCCCTTTACCGAGATCGCAAGGATCTTACCGGGAGCAAGATTGGCCAGAGAGGTGATATTTCCTGCAAGGGCCGAACGCGACAGTTCTATCCAGCTTAGTTTTCTCTTCTCAGACATGGCTGTACTCTAATGGAGTGATGGCGCAGTTCCAACAAAAAGATTCTTCGCCGCGCATCTTCAGACCTATTATACCCGCGTATCTTCCTCTGAACCGGGCAAAAAGAAAGCCCGGGGACCGGGCTTTCGAACCTGCGCATGATTCCGAATTCTACATGTACTTCTTTCGCATATCATCGATAATTCGCATGTGACCCTGTTCGAATTTGGAAAGCTGTTCGAACATTCTTTTCCCTTCCGGAGTGTTCACTTTCCCTTTGGCTGACTCGAACAGTTCATGCGCTTCTTCTTCGAGACGAAAGGCGATATCCAGGATCGCCTTCATCGATGACGCCTCGGTGACTTCATCGATCAGCTCGCGGTGCTGCTCGCTCATTTCCTCGGTGATCTCCGGCAGCCCTTTCTGCTTGAGGATGTCGGCGGTGCTGATCCATTTCTCGCTTCTTACGAGGGAGTCGAATTGCCGTTCCAGAATATGGAAATGATCTTTTTCTTCGAGGGCCAGTTTCTCCAGGACATCTTTGTATTCCCGGGCCTGCGACTTCGTTGAAGCCTCCCGGTAGAAAACATAACTGGCCACTTCGGACTGGATACCGGCGGTCAGGGCTGACAGGGTATCGGGGTGGACAGGTGACATAGACAATTTTCCTTAAACAGATAAGTTCACTCTTCTTGTCTGTCGATAAAGTTACGGATTTCACAAAGTTTGTCAAGCACCTATCGCCCGAATCTGGGTCTTAGTGGCGATGATAGCGAGGGTTACGTCTCACGGCGGGAGAGCGTTTTAACTTTTCCCTTGCGCCTTTTGCCCCAAAATTGGTTTATTCGAGAAGAGCTGTGAAAGACTCATTTTCAAAAAATTCAATAGAACTCCGCGGGCAAATCCTCGAGGCATGCGAACTCTACGATCGTGATGCCGACGACATCACTGTCGTAGCGGTCACCAAGACACATGCTGCCGGCACCATCCGCACGGCTGTAGCGGCCGGATATCATAATATTGGCGAGAGCCGGGTCCAGGAAGCGGAGTCCAAGATACTTGAGATTGGACGAATCGCCCGGTTTCACCTGATCGGCCATTTGCAGACCAACAAAGTCAAGCGGGCGATTGAGTTATTCGATGTAATCCAGTCGGTTGACTCGTTGAAACTGGCCGAAGAGATCGACCGGCGGGCCGGAGAACTGGGGCGAATGATTGAGTGCCTGGTCGAGGTGAACTGCTCCGGGGAAGACCAGAAATACGGCGTCTCTCCCGTCGACTGTCTTGATCTGATCAAACGGGTGAACGATTTCCCGAGTATCAACCTGACCGGCCTCATGACGGTCGGCCCGAATGTAAGCGACGAAGACAAAGTCCGGGAAGCGTTCGCGCAGTGCCGGACGCTGTTCGAGAAGGGGGAGAGCTTTGTCGGCGACCAGTTCGACACCCTGTCGATGGGGATGACCGATGATTTCGCCTGGGCGATTGCCGAGGGCTCGACGATGATTCGGGTCGGCTCGGCCTTGTTCGGCCCGCGAGAGTACTGAGAAAAGCCGTTTTTTCCCAATAGATTGCCTTCGGGCCGCCTTTCCTCCGTTCCCTGCCCGAAAAACTGATTGTCCCGCTTAATTTTTCCCGTCAAAGTACGATAATAAAAGTAAGGTGTCTCTGAATGAAACTGCTCGTTTTTCGAACAGCTTCGCCGGGGACGGCTTCTGCCAAAAGCGAAAACAAATAACCTTAAGATAGGTGAGTACGCTATGGACCTGTCACCGAACGATATCCGCAATTATGAATTTTCGAATCAGATGCGCGGATACGATAAGGAGGAAGTCGACAGCTTCCTCGATCGGATTGCCGAGGCATTGGAGAAAGTCAAGCAGGACAATCTGAAACTGTCTATGGACAATGACTCGCTGAAGGCACAGCTCTCCGGTCTGAGACAGTTCGAAGATAGCATCAAGAACGCCGCCATCGACGCTCGGCGCAACGCCGATTCCACGATCGCTGCCGCCAAGAAAGACGCGGAACAGATTCTGAGCAAAGCGAAAGCTGAGTCCGAAAAACTGCTCGGCAATCATGAGAAAAAGCTCGAAGAACTTCGCGCCCGTCTGGTTGAGCTGGAAGCGACCAAGAAATCATACTTCTCGAATCTTCGCAACCTCATCAACTCGCACATGCAGATGCTCGATGAATCCTCGATCCCGGATATCAAGAAAGATATCAGCGGTCATGAAGAGTCTCGGCCGAAGCTTGAGCGGAAGAATGTCTATACCCCCCCGAAACCGAAACCGGCGGCCCATGCCAATGGCGACCGGATCGAGGTGACGGAGACCGAAGAAGTCACCCGCGGTGATATGGAGACGATCGCTTCCAAACCGCAGCATCAGCCTATCCGTACCGAAGATGCAAATGCGGCCGGCGATATTATCACGGCTCCGACCGATAGTGACGAAGCTGCACCGGCGGCGGATACATCCAAACCGATCGACCCTGAACTTGCCGCCGCATTGGCGAATTACAAGACCAAGGCCCAGGGGAAAGTCGAGATGCCTCACAAGGAGAAGTCCGCTCCGCACTCCGGAGAATTCCACGAAACGACCGCCCGGGCCGAGGATATCCCGAACGGGTTCGTCACCCCCCACATGGACAGCCCCGCCGAGACCGATGAAGAAATCGATACCGGCCGGGTCCACGTCTCTCCGGATTCTCAGGATACCCCGACCGAACATAACGATATCGACATCGATACCCCGATAGTCTCCGAAAAGCCGAAACAGGGGGAGACTCAGGAAAACGGTATCGATATCGCCAAAGAGCTCGACAGCGTCGTGGCCAAATTCGAAGAAGAGATGACCAAGGCGGAAAAGAGCTGACAAATTTCCCACCTCATGTTATGAAGACCGGCCCCTTAGTCCCATCTCGGCCGGTCTTCTTATTTGCACACTGTTCTTGACAATCCTCCCCGTCCGCAGCTTTTTACTGACAACCCGAATCACATTGCTATATTCCACGAGGGAATATCGAATCGCTAACAACTGACAGGAGATCTAGTATGCAGACGGTGGCGGAATTTCATAAGATGCTGGACGAAGCGGTAGCCTTCATCAAGAAGCAAGTAAGTTTCGAACCGAAGATCGGCATCATCCTCGGGACCGGCCTGGGATCGCTGGTCGATGGTATCGAGATGGTTGATACGGTCGGCTATGACAAGATTCCGCATTTCCCCGTTTCCACGGTCGAATCGCACGCCGGCAGACTGCTGTTCGGCAATCTCAAAGGGAAAAAAGTCATCTGCATGCAGGGGCGGTTCCACTTCTACGAAGGGTACACCTTTCAGCAGATCGCGTTCCCGGTCCGGGTCATGAAGGCGCTCGGCATGGAAACCCTGATCGTCTCGAACGCCGCCGGCGGCATGAACCCGAATTTCCGCCCCGGCGACATCATGCTCATCAAAGACCATATCAACTTCTTCCCCGGCAATCCGCTGATCGGTCCGAACGACGACAAGTGGGGAGATCGATTCCCGGATATGTACGAAGTGTACAATCGCAAATATATCGACCTGGCCAAACAGGTCGCCTTGGAACAGAAGATCCGTCTGCAGGAAGGTGTCTATGTCGGCCTGACCGGACCTTGCCTTGAGACAGCGGCGGAGTATCGGATGTTTCGCGGGTTCGGGGCGGATGCGGTCGGGATGTCGACTGTGCCCGAGGTCCTCGCGGCGCATCACCAGCACAGCAAGATCCTTGCTTTTTCAATTATTACTGATATGGGTCTGGCTGACAATATGCACCCTTGCTCTTTGGACGATGTGATCGGGACCGCTTCGCGGACTGAGCCGAAACTGCGTGACCTGATCGCCGGCTGTGTGGAGAGGATGTAGGGACCTTCCCTTGAAACAATTTCGCCCGCCTGGCAGTCCAATAGTGTACGTAGTCTGTAACGAAATATATTTCGACAGGAGGTGAATGTGCGAACTATCGGAAGAAGGACCTGCCGATTCGTCATCGGAATTGTCGTCCTGGTTCTCGTATCAGCCAGCCTGGTGTCGGCGGCCACACCCGACCTGCACGATAAGCTCGATGAGTTCCTGAAAGCCTCGCACGATGTTCAGAAATTCCAGGGAGCAGTGTTGGTCGCTAAGAAAGGCGTGCCTATCCTGAGCGCCGGTTATGGCATGGCCAATATAGAACTGAACGCCCCGAATACCGATCAAACGGAATTCCTCATCGGATCAGTAACCAAACAGTTCACGGCTACCTGTATCATGCAACTGGTGGAAGCCGGAAAGCTCAAGGTAACCGACACACTCACGAAAATCCTGCCTGACTACCCCAAGGAAAACGGCGATAAGATAACGATCAAGAATCTTCTCACCCATACCTCGGGAATTCCCAACTACACCGATATGCCTGATCTGGACAGGCGCAAATTCGTCCCGATCACGGTCGATTCGCTGATAGCATCGTTCTCGAGCCTCCCTCTCCAGTTCGAGCCGGGGGCCCGATTCAGTTACAGCAACTCCAACTATGTCATCCTTGGCGCGATAATAGAAAAGCTGTCGGGGGAGAAGTACGCCGATTATCTGAATAATCATATCTTCGGACCACTCAAGATGACCCACTCAGGCTATACCGATAACCGGGCAATTCTTCCGGGACGGGCTGAAGGGTATTTTCAGGATGACAGCGATAAACTCGTGAACGCCGATCGTGTCGAAATGAGCTTCCCTTTTTCTGCCGGCGCTCTCTATTCCGATGTCGGTGACCTCTCCATTTGGGATCAGGCGCTGTACACCAACAAGCTGCTGTCAAAGAAATCGCGCGAAGAGATGTTCACGCCATATCGGGATAACTACGGCTACGCTTTCGTGAACGATACGATATTCGGACATCGACGGATCTGGCATAACGGCGCAATCGATGGCTTCCACAGCGCGATCTGTCGGTTTATCGATGACTCCCTCTGCATTATCGTCCTCAGCAACAATCTGTCGTCGCCAGTCGAGATGATCTCGCAGGAGCTGGCGGCAATCGTGTTCGGACAGCCGTATGATGTCCCGGTGGTGAAGCAGCCGATCGCGATAGATCCCCGCATACTTCAGCAGTATGTCGGCGTCTATCAAGTGGAGCCGGATGTGTACCGGGTTATGACGGTCAGTGCGGCGAAGCTCTATTCGCAACGAACCGGTGGTCAGCAATTGCCGCTCGAACCGGAGGCCAAAGACAAATTCTACCTGGAGAAGGACAACTCGACCACGCTTACTTTCCTTAGGGATGACAGCGGAAAAGTCTACGCGCATATCATCCATCAGGGTGGGGTCGATGACACCGCTCAACTGGTGACCGGTCCGGTTGCCGACAGTATCCTCGCCCAGAGAACGGTGGCGAAGATCGATCCGAAGATTTACGATGACTATGTCGGCGACTATCAGTTGATGCCCGGATTCATCCTGACGATAACCCGCCAGGGGGATCAGATTTTCGCGCAGGCGACCAATCAGGGGATAAACGAGATTTACCCCAGCTCCGAAAACGAATTCTTCCTGAAGGTGGTCGATGCCCAGATCAAGTTCGAGCGAGATTCTACCGGAAAAGTTACCGGCCTGACGCTCTACCAGGCAGGTCAGGTCCTTCCGGCGGCAAAGATCAAGTAACACAGTCCCTTTTCTCAAAAGAAGGCAAGGCCCGTTAGGGATAAATTCCCGTTGCGGGCTTTTCCTTTTTTGTTACCTTGCACGTATGTACAACGAAACGGTACTCGATCATTTCAAGAATCCCCGCAATACGGGTGAAATTCCGGATGCCGATGGTGTCGGGAGTATGGGGAATCCGAATTGCGGCGATGTCATGAAGGTCTATATCCGGGTAGTCGACGGCAAGCTTGCCGAAGTCAAATACAAGACGTTCGGGTGCGCCGCCGCTATCGCGACCAGCTCGATCGCTTCGGAAATGGTCGAAGGCAAGACGCTTGAGGAGGCGGCAAAACTCACGCGTGAAGAAGTTGCCGAAGCGTTGAACGGCTTGCCTCCCGAAAAGATGGCCTGCTCGAATCTCGCCCCCGATGCTATTCGCGCCGCGATCGAAGACTATCGGGCCAAAAAACTCTCCTGATTCCCCTCAAGGCACCTCGGCTCAGCCCATTTCGAAAAGCGCTTCTTCGAATTCGTACACCCGCTCGAAACCCAGTCGCTCGTAGCATTTGACGGCCGGTTCATTATGAGTACTGACATTCAGACAGATTGTTTTCTCGGTCGGATCCAGATCTACGATTAGTTTCGATGTCGCCCTGGTACACAGTCCTCGGCCGCGCGCATCCGGATCGGTCGCAATACTTCCCAGCACCGCCATTTTGTGTTCCTCGGAATTAACATGAATCCCCGCCACGGCGAGCAGGCGTCCGTCTTCTTCGTACCCAAAGTACTTCCCGGTCTCCAGCATGCGCGGGGTAAAATAGCAGTCCGGATAGGCACGATGATAGAATTGGCGAATCCGTCGTTCATCCGACGGTTTCAAGCGGCGGATATTCTTATCATCCGGCTGAGGATTGAAGGTGCCGAGCTTCATGCGATACATCGTCCCGAGCCTGGTCTCGCGGTACCGTTTGCTGAATACGGGGCGGGATTCCGACTTAAAATGACAGAGAAACCTCGGTGGAAGCAGATCGAGCAGAGTATCGAGCAGCGGCGAAAACCGATCGGAAAGTCCGAGCGCGAGAACGGTCGGAATCGGTCCGCCGGAATATATCAGCACAGCTTCGATTATGTGCGCCCGTTCTTCGTAATCGACCGCCCACTGGCAGTGTCCAAAGTAGAAATCGTCCAGATCACCGATATGATATGCGAACATCACCGGATCTTTCCGGAAATGCTCAAGCAATCGTTTCTTGTCAATCGAGAACATAAGCATGTTAGGGCAACCTGAGATGCAAGGGTAACATGAGAATTTCAAAGAAACGGTGATGTCAGCGCTTATAGCCTATTTTGCGAAGAAAATCCTGTCGCTCTTTTCGGTCGTCGGCCGTCTCAATCCCAAGTGGGGTTTCACCGTCGATCACTCCCATCACGCCGCGGCCAAGGTCTGTTTCTGCCACGACCACCTCGAGCGGATTGGCTGTCGAACAAAAGATCTGGCAGACTTCGTCGACCCGTTTCACGCGGTCGAGGACGTTGATCGGGAAGCCGTCTTTCATGAAGATGAAGAACGTATGCCCACAGGCAACATCGAAAGCCGCCTGCGATGCCAGTTCTTCCATCTTCCTGTCATTCCCGTCGTGGCGGATCAACCTCTTCTGTGAGGCTTCGCAGAACGCTATGCCGAACTTGAGCGATGTCGATGAACTGATCAGCGCTTCGTACAGATCCTCCACCGTCTTGATAAAATGTGACTGACCGAAGATAAGATTGCACCCTTCCGGGATCTGAACCTTCACCACTTTCTCACGTAAATTAGTCATCGGCATTCTCCTTGAACAAATCGTCGGAAAGTCCGCTGTTCACGACCGGATTCCGATAGTATTCCGTCCCGGACACCGAGATACCGACCAGAAACATCGCCTTCGCCGACAGCTCGATATCGAACTCGCGCGGAAACCAGTAGCCATCGTCGGTCGGACCGTACAATATCGTCATCCTCAGTTCATTCATCTTGAACATCGCTTTCCGGACAAGTTTGGCCGGTGAGAAATCGACCTCCACCAGGTGGAATGACTCGGCGTCAATATAGTAGTCACCGTTGACATACTGCTCGTCTTCTTCTTTCGCTTCCACCCGAAATTGGTAGCAGGTGTAGCCTTCGTACTGCTGATCGGATACACCTTTGTAAGTGATCGTGTAATGTTGCCGTTCGTCCGGATAGAACGGCTTCAGCATGTCATACGAGATATCCTTGGCCTTGCGGCTTATCCGTTTTTCCGTCCGGCTGCGGGCTTCTCTCTCCAGGTTGTCTTCGCTCTGGATCTCACCGTTCTTGTAATAGGTCAGATACTTCTCTTTGAACAGGGCCGTGTCGTCTTCGTATTTGACGAATATCTTCTTGAGAAACCGGACCTTCTCTTTCAGGTCGCCGTTGTCGTTTCGATCCCCTTCGACATACTCGGCGTCAAACGTGACATCGTGCACTTCCGATCTCTGCTTCCGGTCCACCGACAGGATGCGATCGATCAGCGCTTCCGGATCAATCCCCTGTTCGTTCTGGGCACAGACGGCATATCGAGCGATACCGCTGAGCAGAATGAAAGTGACAACCAGGCACACTTTCTTCATTATATCGACTTTTCCTTCTGTTCTATTTGATGATAACATCGCGGATCGTGTCGCCGGGCACGATATTCTCCGCTACTTCCATGCCGGAAAGCACCTGCCCGAACAGCGTATAGCGACCGTCCAGATGCGGCTGGGGTGAGAGGGTGATGAAGAACTGGGATCCACCGGTGTCTTTGCCCGAGGTGGCGATACCCACTGAGCCTCGGTCGTACGGAAGGTTCGAGTATTCATCCCGGATAAAATATCCGGGGCCGCCCCAGCCAGTGCCGAGCGGATCGCCTCCCTGGACAACAAAATTGGAGACAACGCGATGGAATATCAGTCCTTTGTAGAATCCTTCAGTGGCCAGATGAACAAAATTGAGAACGGTCAGCGGAGCAGTATCGAAATACAACTCCATTTCGATATCCCCTTTGTTGGTCGAGACCAGCGCGTGGGGGTTGGTCTTGTATTCCGTGATTCCCTTCTCAATCGTGGAAACACTGATTCTCGTTTCGGCCGGAGGAACCTGCTTATAACGATTTTCTCCGAGAAGCTCTTTGTACTCATCGGCGGCTCGCAACCGGACAACATAGGCAGGATCAAGAATCCCTTTGATCAGTAGCTCGCGTGCGGCCGTATCGTCCTTGTTGGCCTGGATGAACGGTGCCGAGGCTTCGACCAGTGAGCGGCGGACGTTCACGTCGGTCTTCTCTCCGGCTGCCATTATATCGTTCAGTCTGGGCAGGCAGGATTCAATTTTGCCGGAACTGATTTTGTCAATGGCGAGCGACTGGAGCACAAAGCTGCTGTCGGCAAGCGCCTTGTCGATATAGAACTGCATGTTGGCGGTATCGAGAGTGGTCAGGGCATCGAACGCAGAGGCCCTTACCGAAGGATCGTGATCATTGAGCAACACACCCAGCCGAGACGTCACCGTCGTATTTCCGACAATTCCATAGGCCTCGGCACAGGCAGCTTTGATCTGCGGACTCGGAAGAAGTGCGAGTGAGTCGATCAGCGTGATCGCCCGGTCGCCCTGTACGGTGGCGAGATACTTGACGACACTGCAGGTAATGTTATCCGATGGATTGTCGTGCAGCAGATCCATAGCTGTCGGAACGGCATCCGAATTCTTTTGTTGAGTGAGCGCCTCGAGAAGATCCATCCGGAGCAGTTCGTCATCTTCGTTGTCGAGTTTCTTAACCAGCTTGCTTCGCGCATCCACATCCGACTTGCGAGCCAGTTCCCGAATCGCCTGGGCTACCAGTTCTTTGTTGTTATCATTCAGCGCGATAGTAAGATACCGAATCGATTCACGTCCATCCGAAAGTCCAAGTCCGTGCACCGCCAGGGAGCGTATCCATGGATCGCTGTCAGCAAGATTGTCGGCGTAGAAGTCGGTGGCTTCCTTCACGCCAAGCCGGGAGAGTGCGTAAAGAGCGGCCTGACGGACATCTTCATCCTTCTCATTCGTGAGAAAATCCATCAACTCCGGACCGCGGTCTTTCGCCCGGGCCCTTGCCAGAGCATAACAGGCCGCCTCACGAACTTCGGGAGACGGATGAGTCAGGTAGCCGGTCAATTGGCCGATCACGTCGGTCATACTGCTGTCCATCAGCCAGCCGGATGTCTGGACGGCCAGTGCGCCGATTCGGGCCGGGTAATCGTAGGCATCATCGAGCAACATCCGCGCATATTCTCTCTCGCCGGTCAGACCCAACCCGGTGACGGCCGCCGCCGCGACATCGAGATCTTCCGAGTTCACCATGTCATACAGGATTTTGCCCGCACCGGGAGTACCGATTCGTCCGATCGCCAATGCCGCGCGCGCCCGAACCTTTGGGTCAATATCCTTCAGGTATTCCTGAAGCCGCGCGTCTCCCTCCCGTCGATCCTCCAGGTGAGTGATCTCGGCTGCTTTCTCGACAAATCCTTTCACATGAAAGCGATCGTACAGAAAGTAGGCTGCCGCCGCAAAAGCGAGCAGCAGGAGGAGCACGAATATTCTCTTGAAAGCTGATTTCATATGCGTTTCAAATCTATGCTACATATATAGAAGCGTCAACATTTATTGTGGAATACAATGCTGCCCCCGGAAATCAAAAACCCCTGGCGCACAGGTCAGGGGTTTATCAAACTCTTTGATCAGGGCAGAGTTACAGCTTCAGCCAGGAAAAGGTATAGTGTCCACTAGTCGGAACACCGCCGATATTCGCATAATAGCTGTCGATTCGCAGTTTATAGACAAGCCCACCCGTGCGAACCAGATAAACGTGGGCTTTCGAAGTCAACTGATGCGTCGTGCTGTTGTAGTTGTACCAGTCGGTAAGCGCTGAACCCGGAATGTCCGGAAACATCGGCGCTCCCGGCGGCTGTGCGGTGAAGCCGTTTATATCTCTTGGATCGGAAAGTTCGGTATAGGCTTCAAATGCTTCACATCCGCCTGAACCGTTAGGACCGCTGTTCTGCATCACATTATAGTTGCTGAAACCAAGATCCCAGTCCAGCGAACTTTTCGGGACTGACGGATTCACCTGCGTTCCGGTCGAGAAATCAAAGTATCCGGTTCCGGTCCCGGCGATAACCTGAGCGTGTAAGACCGGCCCAGGAAGGTTCAGCGATCCGGCAGTATCCTGGTAGTAGTATGTGAGATAAACTGTTCCCATATCGGGCGGCATTGCGGCGCCGACCAGGGAATCGATCTGGAATTTGACGTAGTGTTCACCCGAAGCATCTTTCATGGAATAGACATATCGACTTATGTCTATCGTGTGACTGGTCATGTTGTACGTATACCAGTTGCTGATGAAATAGTCGATGAAGTCCGAAGTCCAGTTCGCCCCGAGCGTGTCGCTGAGGGTCACCGAGGCGAAATCGACGGCGCCGAGGTCGGCACCTTCTACATCGCCACTATTCACGGTCGAAGATCCGCCATTGAGCTTGATCACTTCCCGCTTGAATCCAATATCCCAGGCATCGGCAGTCGGTTTCGGCGTCCCTGTTGAGACCGTGTCATTCTGACCAAACGAGAAGTAGGCAAAATTGTTATAATCCGAAGCGTTGATAGTCGACACCCAGTATCCCCCGGTCGAATCCCAACTCGAGGTGGCGGTGTTTTGATGTGTGCCGCCGCCGGAATTCACCGGATTGCTGCTGCTGCCGCAGCCGACCATACCCAGCGCGAACAGAGTCAGGGCAATAATAACGAGTACAAACTTCATCTGATTCTCCTTCAATGGCTCAGGCCGAAATCATATTTGAGTCCCGCAAAGACCTCAAATCCCGGCCAGTATCCGTATGTTACATTCGTAGTGTTCAGCACATTCTGGAATCGAAGCGAGGCCTCGAATCCGCTCCGAAATCGTTTGAAGAAATTAATATTGAGTTCGGTGCGCGATGGCGCTTCGTCCGGGGCACCCTCGTTCCCTCCGGTATTGGTAATCGGAACCCAGAGCTTGGTCGACTGATAATAGCCCCACAGAGTTGCTCCGGCATTCCATTTGTTGATCATGCCGGTCAGATAACACTTGACGGTGTGATCAGGGTTGTTCAGAAGCTTTTGATGGCTCTCCAGATTGCGCGTGTAGAGATAATCGTAAGAGAGCGAGAAATCCAGAGCGCTACTCAGACGAACGCGCGACTCCCATTCGATTCCTTTGGTGACGGCATTCTCGACATTCTGATAGACATAGACCCCGCGCCAGTAAGGATCGGGGAAGCCGACCAGAGTGAAATCAATGAGATTGTGCAGTCTATTGTAGAAGAAGGTGATGCGGTGCATGCCGATCGAACCGTAAGAAAACTCGGCCGACACGGACGTGTTCAGCGAGGTCTCCTGTTTCAACCTGGAGAAATTCAAGCCGCTCAGATCATACGGCGAGTATTGAATGGCCGACCCGCCGTAGACGATATAGCCGGCGGCCGTGTGATCGAAAATATAGTACTGCTCTTTCACCGAAGGAGCCCGGAAGCCGCGTCCGATAAATCCCCGAAACTTGAGGCCCTCACTCGGCTGGAACATGACATTGAGTGAGGGATTTATGTGGCTGCCGAACGAACTGTGATGCTCGTACCGGACGCCGCTTACAAAATTCCAGGCATTCATAGGCGAGTATTCATACTGGAGATAGCTGGCGAGCGATTTGTCCGCCTGCGCCTGATCGACAAGATCGCTTGAAGTCAGATCCTGATAGTTGTAGTCAAGACCGTAGGTGGCGACATGATGATGCCCGATGACATAGTTCGAGGTATACGAAGCTTCGAAGAACGACTCTTCCGTTTTGGATGTATCCACCCAGTATGACTGGGCGTACTTATTCCAATCGTGGTCGTAGTAGGTTCCGAAAAGGCGAAGCTTCATGGAGTACTTGTCCCCCGACATGTACTCGAGGCTGGTCGAGCCTTCGTAATGCTTGTTCACTTCGTCATCATCGTACGTGTAGGTCGTGTCCTCGTTGACATTTTTTGCCACGATCTCCGATTCAATCCACTTCTTGTTTTCGTACATGTACCTGCCGGAGCCGGAGAGAGTCCATTTGTCGGAGAGCAGATGCGTAACCTTGTCGGAGAGATTGATCCGTCGAATTCGCTCTTCGCCATTGGTCGCCGGAGTCGTTTTGTTCAGGTCGAACCCTTGAGTCGAGAAGTACTTTCCGCCGAAAGTCATACCGGTGCGGCGACCGCCATAATCAAGGTCGAGCGATGGATTCGCACTGGTATGGCTGCCGTAGTCGAAGTAAAGCGTACCCTTCCTGGTGTTCATCTGCGGGCGTTTGGTGATAATGTTGATCACGCCGCCCATGGCATCGGAACCGTACAAAGTCGAACCGGTCCCTTTGACGATCTCGATCTTCTTGACGTTTTCGAGCGAGTACTGGCTCAGGTCGATCGAACCGCGCACGCGGCCCACCGCCCGCTCACCGTCAACCAGCACTAATACCCGATCGTTGTCGATCCCCCGAATGGTTGCACCCTGACCGGAGAGGTCCTGGTTTATGTTGATACCGATTGAAGACGACAGGGCCTCGTCGACCGTAGTCGCTCCCGTCCGCTTGAAATCCCGCTCGCTGACCACTTCCGTCTCGACAGGAACGTCTTTCAATAAATGCGGGGAACGAGTCCCGGTTACTACGACATCGTTGAGTACCCAGGGGGTAGGGCGAAGTTCAAAGTCCTCGGTCTGTGTCCCTGCCAGCGATACCGCCATCGTGTCGCTCGTGTCGTAAGACACATGAGAGATGACCAGATGATACTTCCCTTCAGGGATTCCGGAGAAACTGTATATCCCCTGCTTATTCGTTTGGGTGATTTTGCCGTTTTCTATGATTCGGACGTTGGCGTTGTCGATCGGATTGTTCGTTTCGGAATCGAGCACTCTTCCGGTCAGTTCGGCGCCGGAAGCTTGGCCCCCCAGGATGATAAGAATGAGCAGGAATAGACCCGTAACAGTCCTTGTCATAGTTTCTCCATGTTGTTACGGGAGGCAAAAAAAGATAAAATGGGCCGCCAGTGTCATGTATCTGTCATAATCAAAAAAAAGGAGGCGTGTCCGTCATGCACGTGTCATGGAAACGTTAGCCTGAAAGGTGTCGACGGATTAAAATTAACGTGAGTACTTTTTAGCAGCCTTTTCGAACGACGGGCGGGTGCGCGTTTTGATGAATTCGGAGAGACGGCGAACGTCGGCATCGGACAGCCGGTTGAGCTTTTTCGGGAATGATCCGGACTCGATCTCCTTGAACAGCTGGTTCATCCGTACTCGGGTCGACTTATCTACGATCCTGGGACCGTTCAGGAGGGAACCAAAGCGCGCGGCCACCGAAATCCGTTCGTACATTCCCTTAATCCCATACTTGCGGATCAGGTCGATTATGAGATCGAGTTGATAGGCGACTTCAAGATATGCGTTCTCGGTCGGAAGTCCGTTGGCCACCAAGGTGTCGAAGCCGGCCGTTATCAGCTCCGCCATTCCTCCGCAGAGAACCGCCTGCTCGCCGAACAGATCGCCGATAGCTTCGTCGTGGAAGGTTGTTTTGACCAGGCGTTTGCGGGCAAAACCGAGGGCTTTGGCTATGGCAAACGCTGTCTTGCTCCCCTTCCCTGAATAGTTCTGATGTATGGCGTAGAAAGCCGAGAGATCTCGTTTTCCCAGGTACTTTTCACGCAGGGCCACGCCGGGAGCATGAGGGGCGAGCAGGATCACGTCACATTTCTGCGGCGGCTCGACAAATCCGAAGTGCACGGAGAAACCGTGAAGAAATACCAGCGTACTTCCGGACTTCAGCCTGCCGGCAATCTCTTTTTTGAATATCCGCCCGTGGAGATGGTCGGGGAGGGCCACAATCACGGTCGAACTCATTCCGACCACTTCAGACACCGTGCCGATCTCCCTGAACCTATCCTTGCGGGCCTTCGCCCGCGATTTCGACTTACCTTTCAGTCCGAGTATCACCCGATAGCCGGAGTCACGAAGATTGAGGGCGATAGCTCTCCCCTGCGAGCCATAACCGAGCAACACGACTGTGTCATTTTTTCGTTTCGCCTTTGTCATGGAAGCAATATACTTGGGGAGATTCAATTGTCCAACCGGAAGAATCAATTCGATGGAACAGTCTCAGTACGAATGTCTGCGCAGGATTGTCGAAACGGCCCTCAAGGAAGATGTCAACAAGGGAGATCTTACCTCCCTTGCCTGTCTTGAACCGAATCCGATGAAGGCGAAAATTGTCGCCAAATCGGAAGGGATTCTCTCCGGCGTCAAACCGGCTTTGCTGGCATTCGATATTGTCGACTCGGCCAATGTGGTTCGACCGCTGAAGAGCGATTCCGAGCCATTCGTCAAAGGGGATGTGATATTCGAAATCGAAGGGTTCAATCAGACCCTGTTGACTTCCGAGCGAACGGCGCTGAATTTCCTGGGGCATTTGAGCGGTATCGCGACCCTGACGGGCAAATTTGTCGAACGCATCAAAGGAACAGGCTGCCGTATTCTCGATACGCGAAAGACCGCCCCGGGTCTGCGTATGCTCGAGAAGGCGGCGGTAGTCGACGGTGGCGGATGCAATCACCGATTCGGTCTGTACGACATGGTTCTTATCAAAGACAATCATATTGCGTCGGCCGGTTCGATTTCCGATGCGGTCAGGCGCACCCGCGAATTCCTCGACACCCCGGAGTTCCGCCTGCAGTTCGATACCAAAGCTGACGACATCCTGATCGAAGTCGAGGTCTCAACCGAAGCCCAGCTCCGCGAGGC
Source organism: uncultured candidate division Zixibacteria bacterium (assembly GCA_963711085.1). Lineage (GTDB taxonomy): Bacteria > Zixibacteria > MSB-5A5 > GN15 > FEB-12 > CAVQCT01. The sequence goes on from CAVQCT010000003.1 coordinate 211,648, forward strand.
TATCGACGCGAGCGTGAATCGGATTCTTCTCGATAATCAATCTCTCGAACAATTGTCGCACCTTGTTTCCGTGGCCAGGCAGTTGAACCCGAGCATCGAGCTGGAAGCGTCGGGGAATGTCAGTCTCGAAACGGTCGCCGCGATCGCCGCAACCGGAGTAGACTTCATCTCAATCGGCGCTCTTACCCACTCGGCAGTATCTTCGGACTTCTCGATGCGGGCGGTTGAATAAAGAGTATGAAGCTTTCCGAAATCGAAAATCTTGCCGAGAAAATTCTTCTCAGCATTCGCAAAAAACAAAATAAAGAAGTCCCGATCGCCACTCTCGCCAGAAGTCTCAAGATCTCCGAAGCCGAAGTATCGGAAGCGGTGAAGATGATTCGTTCCTGGGGGTATCGGATCAAGAAGCGACGCAAAGGTGAAATCATTTTCGTAGCCCCGCCGGACAGCATGATCGCTACCGAGATCGGCTATAATCTCAAGACCAAACTGATCGGTCGGAAGATCTACGCCTTCCAGAGCGTAAGATCGACCAATGATATCGCCGCCCAGCTGGCCGAGCAGGGGGAGCCGGAAGGAACAATTATAACTTCGGAACAACAGACGGTGGGGCGCGGAAGGCTCGGGAGGAAGTGGTATTCACCGGCGAAGTCCGGTATCTATGTCTCAATCATCCTTCGTCCGCCGTTCAAGCCGGAGATGGCGCCGGGGATGTCGGTGATGACAGCTCTCGCCTTACGCGATGCCATCCATTCCATCTGCGCTGGAGAAGTCCGAATCAAATGGCCGAATGATATCCTGGTGGGAGATCGAAAGACGGCCGGCATTCTGACCGAGCTGTACGCCGAAAAGAACAAGATCAACTTCGTGATTATCGGTGTCGGCATTAATGTCAACATGAAGGCCGAAGAATTTCCCGAGGAGCTTCGCTCTACCGCAACTTCCATCCGAAGGGTCAACAAGCGACGGGTTGACCGTATTCAGCTTCTTCAGGCTTTTCTCATCTCCCTTGAGAAAGAGTACGAACGGTACCGCAAGGATCAACTGGCCGGGTCACTCAAACGGATAAGAAGGTACTCTTCACTGATCGGGACGGTCGTTCAGCTCAATATCGGACGGCAGACGATCGCCGGGATAGCCGTAGATATTGATAAGAGCGGTGCACTCATTGTCGATGTGGACAACCAGCAGGTTTCGGTATCGGGAGGGGAAGTGACAGTCGTAAAAGAGAAACGCCAATCGGGCTAATACATATCTGTCATCTCACAGCAATTGGATAATCGGTCTGAATTGATTGGAGCTTCAGGTGGATTTAAAGCTTCCGGGGGGAGTAATGCGTCAGTTGGAGCAAGCTTTCTTAAAGACGACCCCTAATCCCGGTCGCCAAAGCCTGCTCCAACATGACAGCAAACGGCCCCATAAACACCACTAATCCGTCTCCCCCGAAAGAAGCTTCTCTATCTATATAGGCATCACCCCTGTCAATTTCTGTCAGTGCAACTTGGCTATTGTGGATTATTTCCACTGTGATTCTTCTCTGCCTCCTGATTAGTACATACTATCTATCTTATTGACACATAATTCGATAACAAATGCAAATAAACGAATTACAGTTCGAGGGCGGGAAAAAAATGAAAAATTGTCTTGAATATTTTTGGTTACGAAAAGCAAAAGAGGTGTCTAAGGGGCAAACGGGAGGGTAAGCTCATCTGGCTCTTCGAATTCCAGCTACAATCAGAGGGATCAATACAACTTGCAGGGCGATCCCAGGTAGGCCGGTGACAATCGCTCCGCCGGTGGAAAAGAACGTGGCTGCCGAATACGGGAGTTTCATGAAGAGCCCAAGGACAAACAATCCCAAACCAAACATGATTCTCCCTGCTATCATTGCCAGGATCAAGGAGATATAGATGTTGAGTCTAAGTCTGACATAGCAAATTCCGGCGATCAGACCATACAGCGGCAGCTCCAGCGACATGAGAGGAACGGCGTACGTAGGAGGCATGCCGGTCAACAGGAAGGAGAGCCCCGGGGCCAAAATTCCCACGACCACCCCGGCGGCTGGGCCGACCAGGAATCCAGCGAGCAGAACGGGCAAATGCATCGGAAGAAACATGCGTCCGGCGATTCCAAAAGCGTGAAAGCCAATCGGCAAAAGAATCGCGAGAGCAAGGTACAGGGCTACATGGGCGATGAATCGAGCTCGGACTTGCAGGGGAGTTGGCACAGTTGAAAAAGTCACTTCACATTAGAAGCCATAGCGACATACAAACCGGTATGATCCTGCACCCTGACATCTTCGAATTTGCTGTTATTCAGCATCTTGCGAAGCGATTTCTCGGGTGGCAGAACATCATGCTCAACGACTCCACCAATCCCCTGGTGAATGTCGGCCAGCTCTTTCGAAGAAATCAGATGAATGATGTAGAACATGGCGCCCGGTTTGAGTACCCGGTGGGTTTCATCGATCGCCCGTTGCTGGTCCGTGAAATGCGGAAAAGCGGAAAAGGCCACCGCCATATCGAAACTGGAATCGGAAAACGGGAGTGCCGAAGCATCGGCATCGACCACATTCACATTCGCGAAGGGGAAATTCCGGTGCGCCTTTTGAGCCATTTCATAGGAGAAATCGACTCCGGTCACCGAGCCTTTTTCCCCGACCAGCCGTCGCAGCATATCGAACAATATCCCGGTGCCACAACCGAGGTCCAGAATATCCATGCCGACGTTAACCTTAAGTTTCTCAACGATATTGGAGAGGCGCTCCATATCCTCGCTGGTGAACATGAGATCCCATTCGGCGGCGAGATCATCGAAGAATTTCTGATGGACGTCGTGAGACATAGTGCAAAAATACCGTCAGCCGCGACTATGTCAAGAAGATTCACCCACATTTATCCTTTTCGGATCTTTGTACTGCCGGGATTGTTGTTCGGGAAATGTGATACCGCGATCACCGTTTTCCGCGTGTTTCACAGGGAGGAATTGTGTATATTACGTGATTCGACTATTTCGGAGCAATTATGGCAAACAATGGTGATAAATACAAAGATGCAAAAGAGTTTCTCTGGGTCAAGGGAGCCAGGGAGCATAATCTCAAGAATATCGATGTCAAGATCCCCCGCAATACCCTTACCGTAATCACCGGATTGAGCGGATCGGGGAAAAGCTCGCTGGCGTTCGACACGATCTATGCCGAGGGCCAGCGGCGGTATGTTGAGTCGCTGTCGGCCTATGCAAGGCAGTTTCTCGGCCTGATGGAGAAGCCCGATGTTGATTTTATCGAGGGGCTCTCCCCTGCTATTTCAATCGAACAGAAAGGGACGGCCAAAAATCCCCGCTCAACGGTCGGGACAGTGACGGAGATCTACGATTACCTTCGCCTTCTCTTTGCCCGTGTCGGCGTCCCCCACTGTGTTAAGTGCGGACAGCCGATCACCCAGCAGACGGTCGAGCAGATTGTCGATTCGGTACTTGGATTCGAGGAGGGCAGTCGCCTGATGGTCCTGGCTCCTCTGGTCAGAGGGAAAAAAGGGGAACACAAAGACGTCATCGACGAAGCCCGAAAGGAAGGATTCGTCCGGCTCCGGGTGAATGGCGAAGTTATCGAGTCTGACAGCGAGATCTCGCTCGATAAGAAGAAGAAACATACCATCGAAGCGGTGGTGGATCGTTTGGTGGTGAAGTCATCCTCCAAGCGGAGGCTGGCTGATTCGGTCGAAACGGCCCTCAAGATATCCAACGGAACAGTGCTGGTAAATATCAAGAACAACGACCTGCTCTTCTCGGAACAGTTTGCATGCCTCAACTGCAATATCAGTTACGATGAGCTGACCCCGAGGATGTTTTCGTTCAACTCCCCGTTCGGTGCCTGTCAAATTTGCGATGGTCTCGGGCAGAAGATGGAAATCGATCCGAAGCTGGTCATTCCGGATACCTCGCTGTCAGTTAACGACGGTGCCATCCGGCCGTGGGGCGGAGCGGATATGTCCAACTGGTACCGCTACATGCTCAAGGGGGTGGCCAAACATTACGGCTTCAAGTTCTCGGTCCCATTCGAGAAACTCTCGAAAGATATCCAGCAGGTGATCCTCTATGGCTCCGGAAAACAGGAGATTGAATTCGAGTTCGAACACACTTCGGGGAAAGGTCGCGGGGCGGGAGTTTATCAGTCGAAGTTCGAAGGGGTCATTCCGCATCTGGAGCGTCGGTACAAGCAGACGGAATCGAGCGGAGTCCGTCAGTGGATAGAAAACTACATGTCGGTGACCGACTGCCCGAGCTGTAAGGGGAGCCGACTCCGCCCCGAAGCGCTCGCGGTGATCATAGATCGCGAGACGATCGACTCGATCGTCAATATGTCGATCAAGCGGTCGCTGGAGTTCTTTGACAAGATTACCCTGAATAAACGCCAGCAGGCAATCGCGAAGCAGATCCTCAAGGAAGTAAAAGAGCGTCTGAGATTCCTCTGTGATGTCGGGCTCGACTACCTGACGCTTGGCCGGGCGGCTTCGACGCTCTCCGGCGGTGAAGCTCAACGAATCCGTTTGGCCACTCAGATCGGGTCGCGCCTGGTCGGGGTGCTGTACATTCTCGACGAACCCTCGATCGGACTGCACCAGCGCGACAATCGCAGGCTGCTCAACACACTCTGTGAGCTGCGGGACATCGGTAATACTGTCTTGGTGGTGGAGCACGATCGGGAGACGATCGAAGAAGCGGATTTCGTGGTCGATCTTGGCCCCGGCGCCGGGGTGCACGGCGGCGAGATTGTCGCAATCGGTGAACCGAAGGACATCATCGCTAACAAGAAATCGATCACCGGGCAATATCTCAGCAATGCGAAACGGATCGAAACCCCCACGGAACGTCGCTCGCCGAATGGCAAGTACATCAAAGTACTGGGTGCCGCCGGAAACAATTTGAAGAAGGTCGACGTCGATATTCCCCTCGGATGCTTCGTAGTCGTGACCGGAGTCTCTGGTTCGGGCAAATCCACGCTGATAAACGAGACCCTCTACCGCCAGCTTGCGCGCCACTTCTACAACAGCCGCACCCTGCCTCTTGAGCATAAGGAAATCAAAGGGGTCGAACATATCGACAAGGTGATCGATATCGATCAGTCGCCGATCGGACGTACGCCCAGGTCAAACCCGGCCACGTACACCGGGGTGTTCACTCACATCCGAGACCTTTTCTCCTCTTTGCCTGAGGCGAAAGCACGCGGATATATGCCGGGGCGGTTCTCTTTCAATGTCAAAGGGGGACGGTGCGAGGCATGCGAAGGAGACGGGATTATTAAGATCGAGATGCATTTTCTTCCCGATGTCTATGTCCCGTGCGAAGTCTGCAAAGGAAAAAGGTACAACCGGGAGACACTCGAGGTTACCTTCAAAGGGAAAAGTATCGCGGATGTGCTCAGTATGACGGTTGAGGAAGCAATGTACTTCTTCGAAAACATCCCCCGAATCAAAAGCAAGCTGCTTACGCTTCAGAACGTGGGCCTCGGCTATATCAAACTCGGTCAGCAGGCCACCACACTCTCGGGAGGCGAGGCGCAAAGAATCAAGCTGGCGACCGAACTGTCAAAAGTAGCAACCGGCAAGACGCTTTATATTCTCGACGAGCCGACCACCGGACTTCACTTCGAGGACATCCGCCTGCTCCTGGCGGTGCTGAACGAATTGGTCGATCGCGGAAACACCGTCTTAGTGATCGAACACAATCTGGATGTCATTAAGACTGCCGATTGGGTGATCGATATCGGCCCCGAAGGAGGGGACGATGGCGGCATGATCATCGCAGTCGGCACGCCCGAAGACGTGGCAGGTGTAAAACAGTCGCACACCGGGGTGCACCTCAAGTCGGTCCTGAACGGCAAGTGAGGCCACAATGCCGGAACTTCCTGAAGTCGAGACGGTGGTACGTGGACTCCGCGGGCTGATCGTCGGCCGCACCTTTTCCTCGGTAGAAATCAACGCTCCCAGAAGCTCGATAGTCCTCGGCCGATCTTTGAAGCGGCTGTCTTTCGCGAACGCGCTTATTGGCGAGACTGTGCTCTCTGTCGACCGGCGGGGAAAGAATATTCTTATCTCCCTATCGGGCGATATCACACTTTGGGTTCATCTGAAGATGACCGGTCAATTCCGGTATATTGAGAAGCCGGCGCCTCGAGACAAGCACGATCTGGTAGTTTTCATGTTCTCCGGCCTGAAGAAGAGTCAGGCACCCCTGGAAATGCGATTCAACGACTACCGGAGATTCGGGAGACTTCGTCTCTATTCGAACCAGGAGCTTTGGCTTCAGCCTGGGTTAAAAGAGCTGGGACCGGAGCCGCTGGAACTGACGGTCGATGAATTCGTCGAGATGTGCCACAGGCGCCCCCGCATGATCAAAGCGGCTCTGCTGGATCAGACTTTCATCGCCGGGATCGGAAATATCTATGCCGATGAATCGTTATTCGCTTCCCGGATACGTCCGACACGCCTGACCACGAAAATCTCCACGGTCAAACTCCGCGAGCTGCACCGTCATATCCAGCGACTCCTGCGATTCGCCATTGAAAAGATGGGAACCTCGGTTGACAGCTACGCCGGAGTAAACGGTGAGCCGGGGGAATTTCAGACATATCTCAACGTGTATGCACAGGAAGGATCCCCCTGTCCGAACTGCGGCTCTAAAATCGTGAGGAGAAAGATCGGGGCGCGATCGGCCCACTTCTGTCCCAAATGTCAGCGGAAGTAGCTGCGATTTCGGAAAGTCCGGCTAAAGAAAACCCACCCAGCCTGAGCTGGGTGGGTTTTTCTATTCTAATCGGATATTGCCGATTACGGATGTGTCAGATTGACACCAGTGCTGAACATGTATTCAACCATGGCGACAAGGTCACCGATATCCGGCGCACCGCCAGAGGCGTTGACGTCGGCAGTCTGCATCACCTGAGGAGCAGCACCGTCGGCAAACATGAAGTCGACGATGTAGATAAGGTCAGAGACATCGACCTTCTCATCGAGGTTCACGTCACCGGAGATATGTCCTCTGATGACCACATCGCCGGAGACCTGGCCGGGAGTTCCGCCGATATCGTACGTGATATCGAAGAAGGAATCGACGTTATCCCAAATCAGGCCGCCCTGGGCCGTTTCCTGACAGCTCACGAAGTTGCCGCCATCGAACGGAATGTGCAGGATGTCACCGGTCATGCCGGCATAGCCGCCGGTAATGATGTCGGTGGTTCCAAGAGAAACAGGGCATCCGGAAATGCTCATGGCGACGTTTTCGAGATCACCGACCGAAGTACCTCCGGGCAGCATCGCATCGCTCATGTACATGTTACAAATGGTCGGGTTAATACCGAACTTGAAGAACACATGGAGTGTATCGGGCTGCATCACGTACTCAATCGGGGCCGTGACGTTTACACCGTAGTCTTCGACTTCACCGTAGGTAGTGACGCCGCAAGACGGAATAACGCCGGTCGAAGAGTAGTTGATGCGGACTCTCATGTAAGTAGGTCCGGGCAGCGCGTCGGCAGGCGGAGTGATCGTTCCGGAATACGGACCGACACCGGTAGCCACATCGAGCGTTACCATTTCACCCGGATCATCGAAGCTGAGGTTGTGGTTCCAATCGACCCAGACGCCGCAGATGTCGGATGAGTACCCGTTACCGTTGGAAACAGTAATCGGATAGCCGGTACCGATATCCATATTGGCTACCTGAGTGGTGTGGTAATCGGCGTAGCCGGAGCAGTCGGACGAGTTGTCGATATTCGCAACCGCGACTTCGCTGATGTATTCATCGCAACCACCGGAGGCAGAGCACGGGAACGGATCGATTGTCTGACAATCGATTTTCATCGAATAGTCATACGGGCCAGTAGCGCAAGGATAACCTTCGAAATCCTGCGGACCGACGAAGATCCACCAGGTACCCGGGACGGCCTGAAGAGTCACAACCGCAGTATCACACTTATCGACCGCCAGGTACGGTGAAATATAACCGGTGGCGTTATCGCAAGTGATGTTGCCGGGATCTGAACTCTCGAGGAATCCGGCTACGAGCGGAAGCTCGCCGACTACGGTAATGGTAATCTGGGTGTAATCCGAGACAACCAGTTCATACCAGTCGGTGTCGCGAGTGCCACCGTCAGCCCAGAGGTTACCGCAAACGGTTTCGCCGCAGTTAACCGGGGTGAGAGCAGCGGGATCGCTGTTGCAGCCGCCGTTGATGTCATCGCCGCAAGCTTCGCCTTCGGGGACGGCATCCGGAGGACACTCAACCACGCAAGGCAGCGCGCACGACGTGGTCAACACACCGGCGCCGGTATTGGTCGAGTACCCACCAACTTCGATAAGGTAGGAGTTGCCTTCAACACACGGGAAGGTCAGCTCGGACTGGACACTGCAAGCGTCGTCGTTGCAGCCGATCACCGGCGAATCGCAACCAGCACCGTCATATACGGCCATCTTTGTGTCGTAGGAAGAACCACAGAGACTAACCGTAGCATCGCCGGTGCAGCTGGCCGTGTAAACGTACCAGACGTTCGGAGCCGTCTGGCAGCCGCCAGGACCGTCGAACGTAGCATTGTCGGTCGAGAAGGCCAGATCGGTCACGTCGCCGATTTCGGTAGCGTTAGCACAATCATCATTCTCGGGGGCCTGACAACCGGTCGCCGCGCTTATTGTCAGATCGAAATCAGGAATACAATCCGGTGACGGCCAGGTGTCGATCATGAGATAGTACGTACCCGGATCGAGATGGACGCAGGTCATGCCGTGCGCCGTGCCACCGGAATTGGTGCTCTGATCGATACAGGCAGCAGCCGGATCGGACGGGCAAACGTCAAACAGAGCGATACCGGTATATGTGGTACCCTTCGGATCCAGCGTAATGTCGACGTCGACCGCTGAACTCACGGTAACTTCGTAAACGATGTCTTCGCCACCGTCATAGTATCCCATGCAGGTGTTGTTGTAGTCATCGCCACGACCGCAGGTATACTGATTGAGATCGGTATACGGAAGGGTCGGAATGTCGATCTTGAGAGGATCGGAGCAGTTGTCGCCTGGATTGCTCGGTCCGGTCTCTGCGCAAGAGACATTCAGGATGCCGTCGCCGGCGTAAGCGGAATAACCACCAACCTCGATGAGATAGGTGTTGTCTTTCACGCAATTGAAGCTGATCTGGGACGACGGGCTGCAACCGGTGAAGTCGTCATTGGAGGCGATCGCCGCACCAAGCGTGCAGGAACAGCCGTCATAAGCGGCCAGCTTCGTATCGTACGAAGATCCGCAGAGACTGACCGTGGCCTTGCCATCGCAAGAAGCGGTGTAGCAGTACCAGATGTTCGGGCCAGTGGTGTATCCGGTGTTGTCCGGAGTAGCCGTGGCAGTCGAGAACGCCAGATCAGTGACATCACCGATCGCGGTAGCATTGGAGCAATCGTCGTTTTCCGGCGCCGGCGGAGGCTCCGCAACGTCAACCGTAAACACGAAATCCTGCTGGCTGCGGGCCTTGGCAGCGCCGCCAGTCCAGACAGCATAATAGACTACGCCCGGGCCGGGAACGTTCTTCCACTCAATGTGAGGAACGTCGACGCCGTCGCCGCAGTCATAGTAGTAACCGTCATCATAATATATTCTGTTGGCCGCATCGCAACCGCAAGCGGTGAACAACGTGGCGCCGATCGACGGCGGAGAGGTCAGAGTTCCGCAGAAGTCGACAGAGACGTTGTTGGAAGCATACGGCAGCTCGAAGGAATACCAGACGGCATCCCAGTCGCCGATATCCGGATCGGCCGGGCAATCGACCGTGGCGCCAACAGTGGTACCGTCGACCTGGACCGGGTACGGACCGGAAACCGGTATGGCATTGGAACAGTCGTCATTGGTGCCGGGAATCGGGCAAGGATTGTCGGTACAATTCAGGCCGTTAGCCCAGTTTCCGCCAATGCCGGTACAGTATGCTTCGGTCACGCCGTCTTCGCACGTCGGCGAATTCACGTCACCGGAACAGCAGCGGCCGGTCGGCTCGACAAAGATATCGTCGTTAACGGAGATGTCATCGAGACCGAACAGGTCAGCATCCAGACCGTAGTACTGGAAGGCAATCTTGATATTCGGACCGCCGGCGTAGCTGCCGATCGGAACGGATACCGCGTACCATTCGAAATCAGGATACGGAACGCTATACGAATCCCAGACTTCGGTAAAGGTCGCACCGTCGTCGGTGGAGACATACATCTTGAAGTCGTGCGGAAAATCATACCCCTTCAGCATCCAGAACTCGACCTTCAGATCGGCGGCCGAAGCAGTGGAAACATCGAGGGAAGGAGTGATCAGCCATTCGTTCTGCTGAAGCGGGGGGGTGTGTCCCTGATCCCAGGTGCACAGGGCGCATTGGGTGCCACCGGCCGCAGCGGTTCCGAGGAACCAGCCCCAGCCCGGATCAGTATTGACAGTGTCCCATCCAGCCGGCGGGAATTCGGTTCCTTCAAAATCTTCGGAAAGAAGAACCGTGCGGGCGTCCCGTACGATCTTCCCATGGCTGGTGAGGCTCAAAGCCGGATGGCCGGCCTTTTCCTGCGATTTAGTCATTTGGGGTTTGAGACTGTGACGAACCGGCTCTGACTGCTTCTGAGTCGGAGCAGCTTGCTCCTGGGCCTGCGCGGCCTGATATTTGGCCTGTTCGTCAAGTTTAGCCTGAACCTGTGGATCCTGTTGAGTCTGGGCGGTTGCGACATTATGGAATGTCGGCCGGGAAGACTCTACCGCCATCTTTAGTGCGTCACGATCAGTATTGCCGTTGAGCGCCATTGCGGTGACGGAGAGGACGACGAAAAGGAAGGCTAAGAGAAAAATACTCTTTCTACATTTAAACATACGCTTTCCTCGCTCGTTCGATTTGGTTAGTTACTCTACTTCAAAACCAGCCGCGGGATTTCCCATTGGCATCGGATGCGGCTGGCGTGGATAACCCATAGGCCGTCCTCCTATCAATAAAAAGGTTGTAGGGTGTATTTCTAAGATTTGCGTATCGCTATTGAGCTGTATCATATAACCCACGGATAAGAACAAACGAACCATCCCGGTATTGTCGATGTTGAATCTGAAGGTTCGTAATTAGTTTGCGTCAATGATAAAATACCCACGAAGTCAACATATGTCAAGAGATTAATCCTCCTCAGCGGACCTTAATCTTTAATAGAGACCTTGGTTTCCACGGCCCCCTGAAGGAGTTCAGTGGTCGATGCGATGACCGGTCACACGGTCAAAAAAGTACACCGATGATGTAGGAAATGAGAATGACACAGGATCGCCGACACCGTATGTTCCGCCGTCGCGAGTTGCGGTAATGACCGCACCGGCACACTCGATCTTTACCATGTAATGATCCCCAAGGTATTCTGTATAAACAACTTTGCCACTATACTCCCCACCCGGACCAATCGTGATTACTTCCGGCCTGATCCCGATCAGGAATTCTCCGGACGCCTTCGCTCTGTCCGGAATTTCAGATAGACCGAACGGAGTAATCTGCCCGTTCTTGAACGAAGCCGGTATGAGATTCATGCGTGGCTGACCAATGAACTGGGCCACGAAGGTTGATCCAGGCTGAGTGTAAAGCTCCTCAGGGGTGCCCGTTTGCTCCACTCTTCCCTTATTCAGCAAGGCGATTCGGTCGGCCATAGTGAGCGCCTCGGCCTGATCGTGTGTGACGTGAACGGTTGTGACGGCCAACTCTTGCTGAATACGGACTATTTCCGTTCGCATTCTCACGCGAAGGTCGGCATCGAGATTTGATAGCGGCTCGTCCAAAAGGAAGAGCGACGGTTTGCGGATGACTGCCCGGCCAAGAGCAACCCGCTGTCGCTGTCCTCCGGATAATTGCGCCGGACGCTGCTGAAGCTTGTCAGTAAGATCCAGCATCGCAGCTACTTCCTGCACTTTCGCCGAGATTTCCTGACGTGGCAGACGAGAGATCTTGAGCGGAAAGGCAAGGTTCTTTTCTACCGTCATATGTGGATAGAGCGAATAGTTCTGAAAGACCATAGCAACCTGACGCTCCTTGGGGGATAATTCATCGACTCTTTGGTCATTGATGTAGATTTTACCTGAATCGAGCGCTTCGAGCCCGGCGATAAGACGAAGAAGTGTTGACTTGCCGCAGCCCGAAGGTCCGAGCAGGACGAGCAACTCGCCTGATTCCAGCGAAAGTGAGACATCGTCCAGAACCTTGTTCGTCCCGAAAGACTTAGTGACGTTTTCCAGTCTGAGTCCTGTCATCCGATCAGTCCCTTGTTATGACCTCGCCGTTACCGATTCGAAAGGCGCGGCTATTGTTTCTCAGAAAGTCCGGCGGTTCAAGAGCCGTGGTGAGAAAGAGCTGGTGGAAATCAGCAAAAGCCTCGATCAGCCCTTTCGCGCGATCCGGGTCCAGCTCGGCAAATATCTCGTCGAGTAACAATACCGGTTTGATCTCCCTTTTCTCTTTGAGCAAATGATATACGGCTAATTTGAGCGACAGGGCGGCGGTGCGCCATTCTCCCTGCGAACCGTGCGTTCTCGCCGGCAGTCCATCAATCTGGAAATAGATGTCATCCCGGTGGGGTCCAACCAGTGAACTCTTGAGTACCCGTTCGCGTTCAGCATGCCTCGCCAGCGCGGCGCCGAGGTGCTCCGCAATCTTCTCCGGCGAGAAGTCGCCATCGGCCGGTTCCCCGCTCGTCTTGTATTCCAGTGAGAGGCTGCTCCCTCCGGAGATCCGTTCGTGATAGATCCTGGCTTCCCGTTCTACCGCGGAGAGAAACTCGTAACGTTGCCGGATGATTCGGCTGCCGTTCTCAATAAGCAAGGCGTTGAATGGCGAAGGATCCATCTCTCGCTTCAACGCCGCGTTCTTTTGGGCCAGCGAGCGCTGGTAATCAGTGAGCAGGTCGATATACCGGTGCGAGTACTGGGAAAGATAAAGATCGATAAACAGGCGGCGGGCGGCCGGTGCCCCGGAAATAATTTCGCTGTCCTCAGGACCGGCAGCCACCACACAGAACATGTCATACAGCTCACTCAGTCGTATCGGGACCTCATCGAGAGTAGCCTTCTTTCGTCCATTTTTCTGATAGGCGACAGCGAGCTCGATTTGCTTGTCGGTGAGTTCCACTTTCCCCGCGATCCGATAGTAGTCAGACTGGTTGTTTACCAGTACAGCTTCCACTGCCGAGCGGTGTGACCGACCGAGGCAAAGCACAAAAATAGCTTCAAGTAGATTGGTTTTCCCTGAACCGTTACTCCCGTAGAAGATATTCACTCCTTCGGAGAACTCCGCCTGAAGTTCCGTGAAGTTGCGGAAATTGGTAATATGCAGTGAATGAATAAACATCGATTATGAAAAAAAATGGCAGACGAACCATTCATCTGCCACATTCAATTCCATATATCCGTCGTTTCAATCAGCCAGCCTGAGTGGCATCACCAAGCAGAGGAAATCTTCCTTCGGGATCTCCGGACTGTAAACAATACCGGCAGAGACCGAAGTGGACAGCTCAAAGACTACTTCCTCACTGTCGATCTTATTCAGGATATCATTTATGTAGGTCGCGTTGTACCCGAGTTCGATTGTGTCCCCTTTGTAGTCGCACTCGAGCGATTCCTTCCCTTCGCCGCCGACATCAGCATTGGTCGTTGAAAGGGTCAGTGTACCACCACTGAGGGCGAATTTCACCTGGTGGGTGAGTTGATTGGAGAGAATAGATACGCGCTTCACCGCCCGGGCCAGATCATCTTTGGAGACAACCAATTTCTTGTCGTTACTGCTCGGGAGGACCTGCTCGAAATTCGGATAGGGACCTTCAATCAAGCGCGAAGTGAGAATAGTGTCACCGAGATTGAAGATGATATTAGTATCTCCAAAAATAACACCCATCTCCTGGGTATCATCGGTGATGAATTTCGGGATCAGGTTCAGCACCTTCGGAGGTACGATGACATCGTCGTACAACCCCTTCAGAGAGCTATTTCCCACCGCCATCTTGGCCAGGCGATGACCATCGGTGGCCACCATCTGCATCTTCTCTCCCTTGGTCTGCCAGAGGACGCCATTAAGTGCCGGGCGGGTTTCATCATCGGAGCAGGCAAACGTAGTTTTCCGAATCATCTTCACCAGATCACTGCCGCTGATCTTGATTTCTTTCTTCGTGTTTACAGCTGGAAGTTTCGGGAATTCATCGGCTGCAATCGAAGCAATCTTGTAAGAACCGTTTGGAATCTTGATTTCCACCCGCTGCGTGGTGGCTTCGAAACTGATCTCCGATTCTGGAAGTTCCTTGATGATATCGAACAGTATTCTTGCCGGAAGCGACGCCGATCCCTTCTTGCTGATATTGCATTCGACAGAAGCCGTTATGGATATATCCAGGTCGGTAGCAGAAATCTTGATCTTCCCTTCCAGTGCTTCGATCAACACATTGGTCAGGATAGGCAATGTCGACTTCGCCGGCACCACCTGGAGAACATTCTGCAGACAGGCGCTCAGTCTTGATTTCGGTAAACTAAACTTCATGTATTTTTTCTCCCGAGTCGGGTATATCCACACACAACTCTTATTCTCTTTCTTTCAATATCTAAAAAGAGAAGTAGTAGTAGTTCCTGTGGGAATGTGTATAACCCAGTATTTCCTTACTTATTTCAGCCTTTAATTTAAGTACGCCAATAGTTTAATAGCAACAATATTTTTCACACCTAAACCTAAACAATACAACAACTATCAACATCCCCGGCTGGATATCCACAACTCATAATTCTGTCGCTGTTCGGCTCACACTTATCCACTATCTATCCTCACTACTTGTCAGTAAAGTAATGCCGCCGAAATCTTGTCGATTTTCTCTCGGAGCGAGGAATCAGTCGACATCTTTTTCGAAATGAGATCACACGCATGGATAACAGTTGAATGATCCCGGCCACCGAAAGCCTCACCTATTGTCTTGAGTGAATTCTCTGTCAGCGACCGGCAAAGATACATGGCAACCTGGCGGGCCAGGGCGATGGTCGATGTTTTCTTCTTGGCCTTCATCATCTTCGAATCAACATCGAAATACTCTGAGGTTTTCTTCTGAATCGCATCGATAGTGACTTCTTTCTTGCGCGAAGAGAAAGTATCGGAAAGCACTTTTGCAGCCAGTTCGAGATCAACCGGCTCGTTCTTGAGCGAGGAATAGGCCAGAAGCCGGATCAACGCTCCTTCGAGCTCACGGACGTTGGTAGAGACCTTGTCGGCGATATAACGGACGACATTGTCGGGCAGGCTCATTCCTTCCGATTCGAGTTTCTTGTACAGAATAGCGGTGCGATTCTCAAGATCGGGGGCCTGAAGATCGGTAACCAATCCCCACGAGAAGCGAGAGAGCAAACGTTCCTCAAGTCCTTTGATCTCTTTAGGCGATCGGTCCGAGCTCAGCACGATCTGTTTGCCGAGATGATAGAGGGTGTTGAAGGTGTGAAAGAACTGCTCCTGGGTCGATTCTTTCCCGGTGAAAAACTGGATATCATCGATAATCAGCACATCGACATCGCGATACACCCGGGTGAAATTCGCGATCGAGCTGTTGGAGATCGAAGCGATGAAGTCGGAAGTGAATTTCTCCGAGGTGGCGTACATCACCCGTTTTTTGCGGGAAGATCTCCAGAATGCGATGTCCGATTGCCTGGACGATATGAGTCTTCCCCAGTCCGGTACCGCCGTAAATATACAGCGGATTGTACTTCGTCATCCCGGGAGCTTCCGAGACGGCGACCGCCGCAGCGCAGGCGAACTGGTTGAAATCGCCCACCACGAGAGATTCGAAGTTGTACTTGTTGTTGAGATTGTGATCGTGATTGGCGGGTGCGACGTGGAAATCCGGCTGAAGTACCGTAGTGGCAGCAGTTGGTTCCTGGTAGAGGTCCAGCGTGGTTTGTTCTTTTTCCTGCTGCGTCAGATTGATAATGTAATTTACCTGATACGCTTTGCCGCTCACTTCCTTGAGCGCTTCCTCGATCATATCCTGATAATGGTTGCGGATCCAATCGGCCACGAACTGATTGGGTACCGCAACTCTGAAATCACCGTTGGCTCCCGGTTCGCCAATAGTGGGACGAAGCCAGGTCTTAAATGACTGCTCTTTGACCCTGCGCGAGAGGTAGTTGAGACAATCACTCCACTGGCTGCTGTTGGTTACTCTTTCTTCCAAGACTGAAACTCCCCCACGAATTTCTGATCTGTTAAAGGTTTCCAATTCGGTGTTCACTCCAAAGCATTTACAGCAACTATCCACAAATAATCATCAACTTATACACAGACTTATCAACATATGTTGATTACGCTGCTCTTCGTAAAGCTAAGAATCGCAACGAGGTTTAGCACCCTGCTTGTCGATTGTCCACAGCTTGTTCACATTTGCGGATCGGTTGCTTTTCATGCTAATTAATACAGGAGGGGACAGGGTGCGTCAAGGGCGCACCGGCTATTTATTTTGCATAATCCTGAAGCGCTTGCTCGATAGCGCATTAGAGCGACGACTCTACGAACGCCTCGGACACGCCCACGACAACTGTGCTCTGAAATAAAAATACGCATCGCATAAACGTGCCTCCACGCAAACAGTTAGATAGCGACAGCTCATCCGACTTCATTAGGGATCCGTTAGGAGAATCAAGTGCGATGAACGAGTGAAAATGGAATGTGATGCATTTAGCTGCTAAGTCAGGATGGATCTGTCTTTTCCGAAGAGTGATACTCAGGCAATTGAGCAGAAATTTCTTCACGCTTGTCGGGCCTGATGAAAACTATGACGATAAACAGAAACACCAGAGAACAGCTAATCGCCGAGTCGGCGATATTGAACGTCCACCAGCGGTCGAGTTGATAGCCGAAGAGATTGATGTTGAAGAAATCGAAATCGAGAAAATCCACGACACTTCCGTGAAAAAGACGGTCGATAATATTGCCAACCGCTCCGCCGGCGATGAAAGACAAAGGGTAGGCAATTATTGTCCGAAAGCGATTAATATAGATATAGTAGAGAACGAAGAGCAGGATGAAGATCGAAGCGATCAGGTAGTACGTGGAGGGGCCGAAATTGGTGCCGAGCGCTCCCCCCTGATCATGCACCAGGGTGAGCATGAAGAAAGTCCCCAGCACTTCGACCGACTGGTGATTTTGCAGATGATGCAGCGCGAGCAGCTTGGTCACCTGATCGACGACGGCTACTGCGGCGATGATAACGATAGGCCAGACGATTTTCTTCAACGGGCTACCGCTTGCCGGCTTTCTTTTCTTCTTCGGCCGATTTGCACTCGATACAGAATCTTGCGTGCGGAACAGCTTCGAGGCGTGCGATGCCGATTTGCTTGCCGCAGCTGAAGCATTTGCCGTACTCCCCCTTCTCGATCCGCCGCAACGCTTCATCGATATGATACAGCAAGCGGCCGGATTTCGAAGTGAGCATGAAGGCGATCTCCCGGTTCATGGCGTCGGTCCCCTGGTCAGCCATGTGGTAGGAGTACGAGGAGATATCGCCGGTCGACTCGCGGATGGTAGTTCCGAGCTGCGGGTTCATTTCGGAGATCTCCTGGATAATAGCCTCACGCTTCTCCAGCAGCAATTTCTTGAATTTCTCTAAGTCGGTCTTCTTCAAAATATCCCCCTATTCAGGGTTTTACTCTCGTGACCGCGATCGCGGCCGGTTCTCCGTTTATATTCCATTCGGTGCCATTTGTCAGTGACTCTTTCAGCACAACATCGATCCGTTCGGCCAGGGTCTCCTTGCGGATGAAATCGTCGAACCGTTTCGCCGCTTTCACCAAGCGGTCAGTCGCGCTGAGGCTGACCATGATATGGTCGGTCACGTCGAATCCCGAAGACTTGCGCATGTTCTGGACCTTGTTGACCACCTCGCGTGCGAATCCCTCGTCGATGAGGTCATCGGTCAATTTAGTTACGAGCGCAACGGTCAATTGGTTCTCGCTTTCGACCGCAAAACCTTCGTTCTCATTCCGGATGATCTGAACGTCTTCTTCGCCCAATTCCACTTTCCGTGATCCCAGGTCAAGGCTGAGCTTGCCGCTCAGGGCAAATTTACGAAGCGTCTCGGGATCCAGAGCCGTGAGTCTCGCGGCCGCATCCTTAACGTCACCACCAAGCTTCGGCCCGGCAACTTTGAAATTAAGTTTCGCCGAAAGCGTCACCAGCTGGGCCAGATTCTCTGCCGGCCGGACTTCTTTCACATTCAGTTCATCCCGTATGATACCCGCGAAGCTGTCAAGTTGTTCGATCGTGAACCCCTTGGGCAGACCGACGAGTAGCTGCGACAGCGGCTGACGCACCTTCAGATTTACCCGCGCCCGGGCGGCCCGGCCGAGGGAGACGATCCGCTCGGTCAGCCCCATCTTCTCTTCGAGACCGGCATCGATCAGGCTCTCGTCCGATTTCGGGAATTCGCACATGTGCACCGAAAGTGGCAGGCCGTGATTCATCGCGGTGTTCACCCATCAGGTCTTTCCAGATCAGTTCCGATATGAACGGGCTGACCGGGGCGCTGAGTTGACAGACGCCGGCAAGCACCCGATAGAGGGTCAGATAGGCGCGCATTTTCGAGGGATCGTCCGCTTCCGCCCAGAATCGACGACGGTTATTGCGGACGTACCAGTTGGAGAGTTCTTCGATAACGAAATACTGTATCGCGCGCACCGGACGGGTGATCTCGTAATTATCGAAATTGCTCGCCGCTTCTTTGACCAGGCTGTTGTATTTCGAGACGATCCACCGGTCGAACTGCTCCGGCTCGCCCGCCTTACTCTCGAGAAATTGGTCGATCGTCAGGTTAGCTTCGTGCGCCCGCTCGACTATCCGGTCAATATTCGCATATATGGCGAAGAACGAATAAGTATTGCGAAGGGTATCGAAATACTTCCGTACCACTTCCCCCAGACCGTCTTCGTCAAACCGGGTCGGAAGCCAGGGATTCGATGTCGATACAAGATACCACCGGACCGGGTCGGCGCCGTATTTATCGACGGTCGCGAACGGGTCGACCACGTTCCCTTTGTGCTTGGACATTTTCTTCCCTTCTTTGTCGAGTATGAACTCCAACACCACGACATTTTTGAAGGGAGCCTTGTCGAAAAGCAATGTTGAAATCGCCAGCAGCGAATAGAACCAGCCGCGGGTCTGATCGACCGCCTCGCTGATGAAATCAGCCGGATATTTTATCTCGAATTCTTCTTTATTCTCGAACGGATAGTGCCACTGGGCATACGGCATCGCACCGGAATCGAACCAGACGTCGATCACTTCCGGTACCCGAGTCATTGCCTTGCCGCATTCGCATTTCAGCTTGACCTCGTCCATCATCGGCTTATGAAGGTCGATCGGGTCGGTCAGATGCTGGGCCTCTTTGCGGAGTTGCTCGATAGATCCGACCGCCCGCTGTTTGCCGCACTTGGGGTCATCGCAGATCCATATCGGCAGCGGCGTTCCCCAGAATCGCTCACGCGAGAGGGACCAGTCAACATTGTTCTCCAGCCAGTTGAGCATCCGCCCGGTGCGGATCTCGTCCGGGTGCCAGTGGATCGAGTTGTTATTGTCGATCAACTGCTGTTTGAACTGGGTTGTCCGGATATACCAGGACCGCCGGGCTATGTATATCAGTGGCGAATCGCACCGCCAGCAGAAGGGGTAGTTGTGTTCGTACAGCTCTTTCTTGAACAGCTTACCGGCGATTTTGAGATCTTTGATGATGATCGGATCGGCGTCCTTGATGAACATGCCGGTATACGGTCCGGCGAATTCCTTGAAATAGCCGTTCGGTCCGACCGCCTGAAAGACCGGCAGATTGTACAGCTTGCCGACTTCGTAGTCATCGGCGCCGTAGCCGGGAGCGATGTGCACGATCCCGGTACCGTCTTCGAGGGTGACAAACTCGCCGTTGATGACGAAGAATGCTTTGTCGGATTCGTCTTTGAAAGTATCGAACAGCGGGATGTATTTGCGATTAACGAAATCGGATCCCTTGAATTTCTTCAGCGATGGCAGCTCCGTTCCGAATACCTTCGGTACCAGGGCCTCGGCCAGAACCAGTTTTTCTCCCTCGTGCTCGACCAGAACATAGTCGGCATCGGCGCGCATACACAGCGCGGCGTTCGATGGCAGCGTCCAGGGAGTCGTGGTCCAGACGAGATAGGAAAAGTCGTCATCGGCCGCTTTCATTTTTACGAATACCGAAGGGTCCCGGACGACGTCGTATCCCTGGGCCACTTCGTGGCTGGACAGACCGGTGCCGCATCGAGGGCAGTAGGGGACTGTTTTGTAGTCGCGGAAGATCAGGCCGCGGTCATAGAAGTTCTTGAGGATCCACCAAACCGACTCGATATATTCGTTCGTCAGGGTGACATAGGCATTGTGCAAATCAATCCAATAGCCGATCCTTCGCGTGATCTGATTCCACTCGTCCAGATATTTGAAGACCGACTCGCGGCATTTCTGGTTGAATTCCCTGATGCCGTACTCGACCACCTGCTGTTTGCTGGTCAGTTTAAGCTGTTTTTCGACTTCGATTTCAACCGGCAGACCGTGGGTATCCCAGCCCCCCTTGCGGTCGACCCGGAATCCCTGCATGGCTTTGTACCGGCAGACTAAGTCTTTGACTGTACGGGAGATAACATGGTGAATCCCCGGTCTTCCATTGGCTGTCGGCGGGCCCTCGTAGAAGACAAAATGGGGCCGGTCTTTTGCGGCTTCGGTCGCCTTGTGGAAGACCTCATAGGTATCCCAGAAGGCGAGGACTTCTTCCTCTGCTTTGGGGATACTGAAATTATCTTTAAGCGGGTTAAACTTCATGGTCGCAATCCTTAAATAGCCCAATAATGTAGGAGATTGGGCTAAGAATGTAAAGGTTTTTGTCAGGGGGTGGGGATGCGAAGCTATCAATAAGGCCGAGGCCAGGTCATTGCGAGAAGCGATAGCCCGAGCGACAGCGAGGGCGCAGCGACGTGGCAATCTCGGCTTTGTCTACCCTCACCCCCGACCCCTCTCCCAGAGGGCGAGGGGAGGAATAGAAGAATAGATTCAGGACCAGAGATCAGAAGAGCAGATCCATGCGGTTTCCGTTTTGAAGATCCGAGCTCACTTGCGTTCCCACCGGAGCTCATTCCTCATTTTGATGAGCTCAGTAGCCAGTCGTTTGAGTGATTCCGAAGACCGCCTGGATGATTCGCCCAGGCTCTGCTCCAAGACGAGCCCAATACCCTCCGCCAACTCGTCTACTGAGATATCCTTAACGAGCAGCGCGAGAATCCTCGCCGTTTCATCATCCCACTCGTCAATCGGCGCACCGTCTTCCACAAGGCCCAGGTATCGGTTTATGATCTCCCGAGTTTGTTCGAATAATTTACGGTATCGCTGTTTCAGCTCTTTGTCCGCCATAACGCACACCCTCTACCGCAGTTGTGGAGCTCTGAGCTCGTGAGATTGCCTGCCGAGAGTTCTTAATCGGGATCGGAGTTCCAAGAACTTAAGAAGCGAAATTATCGCTATCCAGACATACACGATCATAAAAAACGGATAGCGAATAGCCTGCAAATTGATTACAGCCGGGATCGTCAGGCCAAGCGGGACCAGCCAGATCAATGTCTTGAGCGACGGCGACGGCCGTATTGCCAGTCGACTGAGAAAGCCAAAAAACAGAGTGCCAAGCACAATCCCTAAGATCATCGGTCCAACCATGGTATGGCTCGGAAGGTGGATGCTGAACGAACCAGCGGCCGTGAGAAAATAAGAAGCATATGATGCGAAGCCGGTCAGTAGCGCGAACAACATCCTGTTTCTGTCGCACTTCTTTGGTACGGGTGGAGGGGGGCAGTTTAGCGGATCGGTCCACTTGCCGTCGATCACTACTCGCTCAATATCTCTGATCCTGAGATCATAGGTTGGCGTGTGCCTTACCAGCTCCTTACCTGAAATGCACCGCCAAAGATTAGTTAGTAAAGGGTTGCCCTCAGGTCTCGTGTACTTACTACCGTCAAAACCCGTCATATCAATCGGAAATCGCGTGAAGATTTCTTCGAGAAGCTCGTAGGCATCGTCACCCATGCATCGCAAATCTCTCTCTATTCGAGTCTTTCTTGTCAGCTGAATTTTGTGTTGGCGGAAGACACCCTGGATTGTCCAGGGCTCGAGGATCTTGGCAATTTCATTGAAAGTCTGGTTATTTTCCACGTTTACTCCCCGTCAGGATGCCGGACTCGCGTCCTGTCCTGTCGTACTCAAATGATATTGTGGAAACGGAAATTTGGCAACAGGGAAAAATTGTGGCTCGAGTATCCTACCGCTTGCGCGGTGAATTCGGTACGGCCGGCTCGATGCGAGTCGTCCCTACATCATTAAAGGCGAAACGGATTGCGGACAAGGGCAGGCTCGAAGATGAATCCTGCCCTACAAAAGAGTCGACACCCGCCGACGAAATTATCGCGTAAGCCGATCCACCTCGTCAACTTGGTCGGCGAAGAGTTTGATCGTTGCTTCGACCGGGGCCGAAGTGGTCATGTCGATGCCGCACTCTTTGAGCAGGTTGATCGGATAATCTTTCCCACCCGATTTCAACAACTCCAAATACCGATCTATAATCCCCGGCTCGCCATCGAGAATCTTCTTCATGAGCGCCTGTGAGGCGGCATACGAAGTCGCGTATTGATAGACATAAAACGTCATATAGAAATGCGGGATGCGGCTCCATTTGAGCGGTGAGTAATCGTCGAGCATCAAATCAGGTCCGTAATATTTCTTCGTCAAGTCGCCCCAGATCTCGTTCAACAGATCAGGCGAGAGGGCATCCCCCTTCTCCACGCGCTGATGGATCTCCAGTTCAAAATGAGCGTACATCACCTGGTGGAAAAATGTACCGAAGGTGTTGTCGATCTGGCGATTCAACAGATACAGCTTTTCCTGCTTTGTGCTTGCCTTCTTCAACAGATGCTGCACCATGAGCGCTTCGTTCAAAGTCGAGGCTACTTCAGCGACAAATGTCGAGTACTGCGCTTTCTGGAACGGCTGGGTGTTGTTGGAAAGGTGGCTGTGCAGGGCGTGTCCCAGTTCGTGCGCAAGGGTGAACATGTTGTCGACGGTGTCGTTATAGTTCATCAGCACGAACGGATGCACACCGAAAGATCCCCAGCTATAGGCGCCGCCGGTTTTGCCGGCCGTCTCAAATACATCGACCCAGCGCGAGCCAAACGCCATCTGGATATCCCGATGATACTTCTCGCCCAGCGGCTTGACCGCTTCAATTACTTCGGTTACTGCCTGATTGTACGGGACTTCATAGTCAACATCGGGAAAGAGCGGACAGAGCATATCGTACGGTGCGATTTCATCGAGCTTGAGCAAACGCTTCCGTACCGAGGTCCATTTGTGCATCCCGGCAAGATTGGCTTCCGTCGCTTTGATCAGCGAGTGATAGACCGAGACCGGAATATTGTCACCGTCAAGCGCCCGGTGGAGACAGCTCTCGTATTTGCGCGCTTTGGTGTAAAACACGTTCTTGTTAACTTCGGTCGCCAGGGTGGCGCCGATAGTATTCAAATGATCCTTGTAGACAGAATAGAAAGCATTGTTCGTATCGCGGCGGACGCGGGCATCGGAAGACTCCAGCAGTTTGGCGAACCGCTGCTTGGTGAGTTTGATTTCATTCCCCTTTTCATCGGTGACCACCGGATAGGTCAGATCGGCGTCATCCAGCATCGAAAAGATCGTATCCGGACCTTTGGCCATGACCTGGGTCAGCGAAAGCAGCTCTTCTACTTCTTCGGATCGAATATGCTGCCGGGAGCGGATCAGCTCTCTGATGTAGAAGTCATACAGATCGGTCTTTGGAAACTGATAACTCAGTTTCAGCAGAGCTTCATCTTCCAATGACAGGAGTTCCGGCTCAACGAACGAGAATGCCGCCCCGGCCTGGGCCGAGAGCATCTGGGCGCGAGTCACCATCGCCTGAAATTTGGAAACGCGGCTGTCCAGATCGCGGTTGAGGGCTGCGAATTGAAATAAACGCGAGGCGACGCGGCTCACTTCGATTTTAATCTCAAGACAGTCGAACAGGAGTGCAGGAGACTCGGCCAGCTTGCCGACATACGAAGGCGCCTTGGAAACCAGCTCCTGCACTTTTCGGAAATCAGCTTCCCAGGCATCATCCGATGCATAGAGGTCAGCGAGATTCCATTTATGATTATCGTCGATGTCGGCCCGGGTGGGGATGGCGGCGGACGCTCGGTCGGTCGATGTACTCATCTTGTCCCTTTCGATAGGTCGAAATTGTTTTCACTGACGGAATAAACGCAAATCGGGCAGCCTTGGCAAGACTGTTGATCCGGGGTAAAGGGCCTCTG
This sequence comes from uncultured candidate division Zixibacteria bacterium, assembly GCA_963711085.1. GTDB lineage: Bacteria > Zixibacteria > MSB-5A5 > GN15 > FEB-12 > CAVQCT01. Next base: position 236,064 of record CAVQCT010000003.1, read on the forward strand.
GCAGGGTTATCGCTTTACTATCGCCACGCCGAAGAGGATCAGGGCGCCGAGCCCGAGAACCGACGCCAGCCAAATCACCATCTTTGAAAGGGTACGGCTGAGGCCGGCACGAAGTTCGTAGTTCTGCTGAAATTGCGGCGCGACTGAAACGCGAAGATCGACAGTCGCAGGTTTGGCGCTCGAAGTTCCGGGGTCAGGCCGGATAGAGAGGGTGTAGTCATCGTTCGCCCAGGATTTGAACTTCCCTACCTCAAGGCAGGTATCGTCGCCGGCTGACGGCACACCGGTGCCGTTCCAGGTCCCAGTTCCAATCGTGTCATCCTTGAGCATCACCTGCCAGTGAACGGGGGTCGGCGTGAAAGTTGACGTATCCCAGGGGCGGATGCGAATATGATAGTCGGCCTTGAACTCGGTTTTGACTGCGAATGTCTGAGTCGAATCGGGAATGAGCTGAATCGTTTCCCCGAGCGGCATCCACGTATGGCGGACGAGCAGATTCCCCATCAGGTTGAAAAGGTAGGCAATGACAACCGCTACTATCGCCGACTGAAGGAAGACTAAAGCTATTTTACCGTACTTGTTCATAAGAGCTGGACCGGTGGGTTACGGTCAGCCGATATATATCGTCTTGCTCGACCAAATACCAGTGAAAAGTCGAGCCGGTTCATTTAGAACGCGATGAAAGTAACCGGCTTGTGGTCGGTGACAAACAATTTGTTGAGGGTCTCGAGATACTCCGGATCGGTAAGATTGGCCAGACTGTAAGTGTACAGTGAGTTCAGGTCGACCGCACCCATGATGAGCGATGAAAAGTCGGCGATATCGAGCCGAAGCTCGACATCGTACGAACTATGATCCTCTTTCACCTGCGCAAGTCCACGTGAGAAATGAACGACCAGGCTCCCGTCATTGGACTCCACGAAATTGTCGGCGATCGTGAGCTTCAGCTTGCACGTCTGTTTCCCGAAATTGTGATCGGCGAGCAACTCAAATAGCCGGCGGACGTTCACGACCCGGTACATGATTCCGACTCCCGAAGTATTGCTCTGGTGATGGACGGAGGGAAAGACGACATTGGCATCATTGCGCGGATCTTTCAGCAAATGATGGAAGCTGTCATCGTGTGTCTGCAGCTCGATAATGTCGATCTGGTCATTCTGGGTATGCAGGAAAGTACAGAACTCACTCAACACCTTCGGCGAGTCATAGACCATTTCGATAATGCGCATTTTGTTGTCCAGAAAGTGCACCATCTCCTTTCGGAGGAAGGAATAGATGAAGTAGCCGTGAAGTTCGCCGTCGTTTTCGTACCCGACAAACCGGAACGCCTTGAATCTGTCGAATATCAACTCCCAGCCAAACTCAGATTCATCGATCATTCCGTTTGTTTTGGCGCCGACGCGGTTGTAAAACTCGGTGAGCATCGGGATGTCATCGCGGGTCAGCATACGGACATGCTCTTTCGACTCTCCGTTGGGGAAACTGTTCGGTTTGATCCGATAGACGTGCATTTTGGAGCCTATCCCCCAGCCCATCGATTTGTAGAAATCGGGCCGGAACGGCCAGAGGATGGCCAGCGGAGCATTTTTCTTGAGAGCGTAGCCGATAAAATGCGTCATCAGATCTCGTGCGACATGTTCTTTCTTGTGCATCAGATCGACTGCCAGGGCGCCACCGCCGATAGCGGGCAACTTGATGCCAAAGAGGTTCATGGTGTAATCGTACAGCTTGATACCGCCGAGCAGATCACCATCGCGATAGTATCCGAACGTAGTGATGCGCGGATCGCGCGCCTGCTGAAGATGCCGCTCAAACGCGTTCTTTTTGTCATCGTCGGTGACGATATTCATCCCAGGATAAGCTTCGGCAAGGATATCGACATACCGCCCGATATCTTTTTTCGGGAGCGCCTTGATTTCACTCATACAGGAAAAGTAGTGAGCGCGAGCGGTGATGCGCAAGCTGAATGTGATATGTCAGGCGGTGGTAGTGTCGGAACTACGACCGAAAAGACCGAAATAGATCGTTCCCAGCAAACCAAACCCGAACGCCACCCAGAGATTCAGCGAAGGACTGAATTTCCAGAGTACTCCTCCAAGAAAAGCGGCGCAAGCGACGATTGTGTCTCGAATGAAGTAGTAGGTCCCCACCGTTCGGGCTTTCGCATCCGGCACGGCCAGATCGACAATAAGCGCTTTGCGGGTAGGCTCCCCGAACTCTTTCAGTCCCCGGATAAAGAAGGCGATGGCGAGCATTTCGGTTGAGTGACTGAAGTAAAGCACCGCCGGAAAAAGCGTGAAGAATCCGAATGTGATCAGAACCCAGGGCTTTCTCTCCGTTCGGTCGGAGAAGTGCGCGACCGGGATATACAGAAGCATCGCCGTTCCCATCTCAATCGCGGTCAGCCAGCCGAATTCAAACGCCCCTTTCGACACAATGTCCATCACCCAGAGCACGACGAAAGCATACGGAATCTGCTCGCAGAATCGGATCAGGATATCGGAGATGAGCAGACGCTTGATTCCGGGATTGAAGCGGCGGAAGAGTTCGAGCAAATGGAGCGGTTCGTAAGGTTTGCGTTCGTTCGGAACCATACGGTGCTGCAAAGCAAGTGAGACGATAGCGAGCAGGAATGCGATGGCAAAAGAGATGCGAACGCCAGTCACCAAACCATATTTCGCGATCAACAATCCGCCGATCACCGGTCCGCCACCCATGGGGATACGCCGAATGATCGAGTGCATCGACACCCCCATAGCCCGCTTTGATTTTGGGAGAATATCGGCGATCAGACTCATGGTGGTAGGCAGCGATAGAGATGACCAGGCCATGAAGAAGATGGCGGCAACCAGTACGGCTGCCCAGTTTGGGATCAGCACGACGATGGCATAGCCGACCATGGAAATGATATTGAAAACGGCCAGTGCCCGTTTGGTGCCTATTCGATCACTGATGATGCCACCCGGGAGGGACCAGAGAGCGCCGAGCAGGTTTTCCATCGCGCCGTACAACCCGATGAGCAAGGCACCTGCACCGAGGACCTCGATATATTTCGGGACAAACCTTGAGCCGAGCCTTTCCCCCATTCCAACCAGCACGACCATACCGAGCAGCAGGACATAATCCCGCTTCAACCCGAGAAACCCGGCTACCTTTCCGCGGCGCGATGTCTCTGATGGCATGAGGAAATATAGACTCCCCCGGTACTAAACTGTCAAGATAACAACGGGGGAGAGATTGAATCTAGAAGAGGTGCACCACAAAAATGTAGGTCAGACAGTAATAGATGCCTACGAGAATGAAGATGATGCCGGTGACCCTTCTTCCCCAGAATTCCAGTTTGGTGACGATATTGAAAGCACGGCCGACCGACTCTGCCCCCACCGCGAGGAGGACGGCGAAAATAGAGACCGGTAAGGCGGTGCCGAAGCCGTAGAGAACGGGCAAAATTACTGCCGACTCATGCTTGATTGCCAGCGGAAGCAGGCTTCCAAAAAACAGGGCGGCTGAGACCGGACAGAAGGAGAGGGCGAAGAGAAATCCAAGCAGCGCCGCTCCCCATACTCCGCTCCCGGCAACTCTTTGCTGGACGCGTTCTCCGGCGATCGAGCCTTTAGTCGAAAACGTAAGCAGCTCGAGCAGAAACATGCCGACCAGAATAAGAATCGGCCCGAGCAGTTTGTTCATGTAGGCCTGGAGAAAATGAGAAACCGAGGGTGCCGCCAGCAGGCTGTTGACCAAAATTATTCCGAGAATGAGATAGGTGAGACTTCGCCCCAAAGTGTAAAGCAGGCCGGCCAGCATGACTTTCCCGGAGTTTCCGACCCGACGGCCGACATAGGATATCGCCGCCACATTCGTCGCCAGGGGGCAGGGACTTACCGAAGTGAGAATGCCGAGCCAGACGGCGCTCAGCGATGCGAACCAGAATGTTTCCATCAGATGTTGTTGAGATAATCCCGAAGCTCAGTCTGGATGTACTGAGTGTAAGCCGGCTTATCCCCAACCAGATCCCAGATTTTGTCGAGACTCTTCCACTCGGTTTGCACTCCGTTCACTTCTTTCGAGAGCACCACCGTCTGAAGGGTCAGGCCGTAGTCCTGAATGAAATGCTCATTCTCATTGAGGTCGGTATTTATAACGCGCCATTCGATTAGTCCGGAGTCGAGTTTTCCCTGAAATCCGGCCGCAATCGCTTCCTGAGCGTACGACTCGAGTTTCAGACAGGTCTGGCAGCGGGCGTTGCCGTGGAAATAGTATGCGACGACCCGCTGGGCCGGTACTGTCGGAGGAATCTGGAGTGGAGTATTTGCCAGATCACCCTTCTTTGAATTTTCCTGAATCATCAGATATGCGGCGCTTGCTACGACAAAGAGCAGCAGAACAAACGTTACGATCTTCTTTCCAGTCATATTACCTCTCCTGATAATGTGCAGTCTGGTTATTATTACTCGCTCAGCAGTTGTTTCAACTCATCCTGCGACGGCACCTTCCCGGAGGCTCTGACCTTACCGTCGACCACGAGCGCCGGGGTGAACATCACGCCGTACGACATGATCTTCGTGATTTCAGTGATTTTCTCGAGTTGATACTCGATGCCTAACGACTTTGCCGCCGTTTCTGTTTCTTCCGTCAGCTTGTTGCACTTGGGGCAACCGGTGCCTAAGATCTGAATCTTTTTCATATTCCTATCCTTTACATTTCGATTAATCCAAACATGATCCCGGTGACAGCCGACATCGCAATCACCAGCGACACATAGACCAGCGTCTTCTTCGTCCCGATCACGCTTCGGATCACAAGCATACTTGGAAGCGAGAGCGCGGGACCGGCCAGAAGCAGGGCCAGCGCGGGGCCGTTCCCCATGCCGCCGCCGAGGAGTCCCTGGAGAATCGGAATTTCAGTGAGAGTGGCGAAATACATGAAGGCTCCGGCCACCGATGCGAACAGATTCGCACCGAGGGAATTCCCGCCTACAGCGGCACCGACCCAGCCTGAGGGGATCAACCCCTCGTGCCCCGGCCGGCCGAGCAGCAGACCGGCGACGAGCACTCCGATCAGCAACAAAGGGAGAATTTGTTTGGCGAATCCCCATGTCTGAGTGAACCATTCAGCCGCTTCACCCTTTGATCGCGACATAATGTAAGAGAGTCCTACTGCTGCTGCGGAGAAGGAGATCACCGGGTGCTGCGGCAGAGCGAGCCCGAGTACGGCCGAGAGGGATGACGCGATGACGATTGGGACGACCGGCAGAGAGAACCATCGCACCAGCACAATCGCAAACAAAACGCCCAAGCCGCCTGTTATGAGCCATTTTGCCGAGTAAACTGCGTTCCACAGATCTGTATCTTGTTCAGATTTTCCCCAGGTGGCAAAGACAAGAATCCCAATCATGAGTGCGAAGAAGATTACTGTTTTCCAGAGTGGGCGTGAAGGGGAAGATTCGGGGACAACCATGGCGGCGGCTTTTCGTTTTTCGCTTCGGAGAAACAGCAGATGCATGGCGATTCCGATGATAACTGCAAAGACAACTGCGCCGACCGCGCGGGCTATACCAATATCCGGTCCGAGCACCCGGGCGGTGAGGATGATTGCGAGGACATTGATCGCCGGTCCGGAGTACAAGAATGCCGAGGCGGGTCCGAGCCCCGCACCCATGCCGTAAATTCCGGCGAATAGGGGAAGCACCGTGCAGGAGCAGACCGCAAGGATACTTCCTGAGATCGAAGCGACGCCGTAAGCAAGAAAGCGGTTCGCCCCCGGCCCGAGATATCTCATCACCGATCCCTGGCTGACGAACACCGAGATCGCTCCGGCGATGAAGAAGGCCGGGACCAGGCAGAGCAGAACATGTTCACGGGCATACCACTGGGTTAACAACAGCCCTTCTTTGATCGGATTGGCGACTCGCAGGGAGTCGAACGGGATGAAGTAGAATCCGATAAAGACAGCCACCATCGCCGTCAGCGGCAGCCATTCTTTCTTCCAGTTCATAGCTTTTCCGGAACGCCGTTAACTTTGATCAGCGTCAACTGTTCGCGGGCCGACTGCCGGATGACCGATTCGACGCAGTTGAAAAACCCGAGCACACAGGGCATTTTCAGATTGTAAATGATCTGAGTCCCTTCCTTGCGGCTGTCGACAATCCCGGCGTTGCGAAGGACCGAGAGGTGTTTGGACACGGTGGAGATATCCGAGCCGATCAAGTCGGTCAGTTCGCAGACGCATCGCTCACGTCTCGCCAGTTCTTCGACTACGAACAGCCGGGCGGGATGGGCCATTGCTTTGATTACCCGGGCTCGGGTTTCGTAGGCAGCTTTCTGTTCTAGATACGACATACTAATCCTCTTTGCTTATTTGGCAATATAGCCAAATATCGGTAACTGTCAATGGAAAATATACCGATGAATCGATTATCAGATTCTTAGCAGCGGGGCGATTCGTTCGTGCAGGGCGGCGCGGTAGCGAAGACCACCGATATTCATGTCGCGCATGATTTTAGCAAAACCGGGAAACTCTTCCAAGCCGGCCAATCGGACTTCGCGGATTTCATGCGTATCGGTAAAATTGAAGTCTCCAGACAGATAACGGGCCTGAAAGACGTAGGAATGCCAGAGCAGTTCGTCCGGCGGGTCTTCTTCATGTTCGAACAGGACATTCGTGACGAGCAGAAACCTGACCAGGTCGATCTCGCAGCCGGTTTCTTCCAGAGCTTCCCGTTTTGCCCCATCGACAATCTCTTCCCCTTTTTTGACCCCTCCGGAAGGGGCCCGGAACATCCCGGGTGGGTAGAAGTGCTTGGCCGTCACGATGATCTTCTTGTCTTTCACGATATAAAGGGTGACATCGTGACGACGTCCCTCTTTCTGGGTGCTGCGGATGAAATCAAGTTCCTTAAGCGACACCGGTATATGAAAATCGGCGTACTCCGGCGCACCATACTCGGACTTCAGCCTCTCGATCATGTCGGGCGTGATGAACATTATTCAAACAGCGGAACGATCTCGGTCTGTAAAGGAAGCGTCGTGACTTCGGCGCCATTGTGGTCGATCAGGACATTTACTTCGGTGCGGAAGCCGCAGTCGTGCATATAAATGCCCGGCTCGATCGAGAAGAGATGGCCGCGCTGGAGTTTTCTGCGATCTTCGGTTTCAAGATTGTCGATATTCGGTCCGGTACCGTGGGTGAGACTGGTAATCGAGTGACCGGTCCGATGGGTGAAATTTTCGCCGAATCCGGAGTCGGCAATTACTTTGCGGCAGACATCGTCGACCTGGCTTCCGAAAACCGGTTGGCTGTCAATATGGGCCTGCACGAATCTCACCGCTTCATCGCGTGCTTTCACGATAATCGCGAACAGGTCCCGGTATTTGTCGGGGATTTCTTCTTTGGGGCCGGCAAAGCACATCCAGGTGATGTCTCCAAAGACACCATCGCGGTGTTTCATCTTGGCCCAGAGATCGATGAGGATCAGATCACCAGCCTTGATTTCAGCGGAGTTCTCTCGGGTCGGCTCGTAGTGTGGATTTCCGGCGTTGCCGTCGACCCCGCAGATCGGCGAAGCATCTGTTTCCATGTCGTACTCAGCGAATTGCTCAAGAATATACTGGGCGACATCGTACTCGGTGATCCGCTTTCCTTCGCGGAGCGACCTGCGAATGAAATCCATCGCCTTGTCTTTGATTTCAATAACGTTGTTGGCGGCAATGCGATGAGTCGCCATCTGCTCCGCCGTCAATCTTGCCTGGAAATTGGCGACCAGGTCGGCCGAGGTAACGATCTCTTTGCCAAAACCACGGACCAGTTCGATCGTTCCGGCATCGACCAGACCGATATACGGAAGCCGTCCCTTGGGGGAATACTCCATCGCGATTCTTCGGGCCCCGGCCAGCGCTTTTTCGAGTTCGCTTTCGAGCAGTTTGTAACTTGAATAGGTAATCAGTTTCCCCGGAAGGTTCTGGAATTTCGCTTTTTCGATTGCGTGGACGATCCCGATCGGTTCCCCCTGGGCGGGGATGAAGTAGAACGATCGGCGGGTTACGATTCCTTCGAGACGAAGCAGCTCCACTGCGATATTGTTGCGGCCATGAAAATCAGCCAGCAACCAGCCATCGATCTCGTGCTCATTCAGATATGCCTGCATCTTTTCAACATTCATAGCGAACTCTTTTCCTGAAGTATAGGTGGTCCAAACAGGGAAATTTATGTATCAAGCGGGACATTGTCACCTGTAATGTTTTGCCGCAGTCATGGCATTTCCTTTTGTACCCGCGACCGGGTGAGCGGTTGCCGGGTGAACGGTCACCCAAAGTACGAAAGCAGAATGCTGGAAAGCGAATAGATCTTTCTCGGATCACCGACTTCGGCCATGAACTCCTGTACCGTATGTTGCAAATATCGACTCCGGGAGACTCGTCGGGCGACAAAATCATTCAGCCAGGGATAGCAAAGCCATTTTTCCGCCATGAGGTAACCGTCATAGCGCGGGGCAAGCATTCTGAGCACATCATCTTCATATCCGGCCAGCGGCGTATGGGAATCGGTTCGCAAGGCTTCCGTTATTGCTTTAATGGCAAACTCCGATGTTTCCATTGCTTTGCCAATCCCTTCTCCTGAGAAAGGATAGGTGGTGCCGACTGTTTCTCCTATGCCGATGATTCGGCCGCGGCGGAATGACCGCACCCCGCTCAGGGCGCATCGAAGCGAAGCTCCGGTCAAATGGGCGACCTGCTTTCCGGTGCGCATGAGTTCGACAGCCGGCGGGAAACTGCTCAGAAACCGATCGAGCTGGCGTTTGAGATGGTGATGACCATTTTCGGTCCTGGCATAGGTTACGCCACAACCGACATTGTAGGTCCTGTCTCCCACCGGAATGATCCAGCCATAGCCAGGAAGCATTTCACGATCATAAGCCAGGATGATCACATTATCGCCGGAGTCCGATTCGACATACGTTCTGACGGCCACCGCACTCGGCTTGGCGTCCTCGGCGATACCTGCTTTCTGAGCAAGATCATTGACACTTCCGGTGGCCAGGGCAACGATTCGTCCCCGCAACGGATGAGGCGATCCGGCGATCTCGACAGCGACGCGTGAATCCCCATCGGGAGTAACGCCCATGACATTAGCGTGGACCGAAACTGCGCCAGCCTCGATCGCTCTGCGGACGAGCAAGGCATCGAGAACCCGTCGCTTGATACCGAGATATTCCCCCGGGATGTCGAAACTAATCTGCGAAGGGCTGTACACCCGGGTGATGGGGACGACGTGAGCCTCTGCCCGCACAGCCTCGAACAGATCCATTCTACGGAGCGATGCAAAGCTGTCGGCAATCAGCAGATCACCGCACGCCTTGTCACGCGGGAACGACTCCTTATCAATCAACAGCACTTTGAATCCGGCCCTGGCCACTCCATTTGCGCAGACAGACCCGGAAGGTCCGGCGCCGACCACAATAAGGTCCCAGAGATCATCGGGAAGATCGTTCGGATGAACATGTTTGACCGGTTGTTCTTCGGGACGCAACATATCTCAGTATAATTCTGGCGGTTGAGAGCTGCAAAAGAAAATCTCCCGCAATCAGGGGCCGGATTGAGGGAGATCTTTGAATTCAGAGCGTGAGACTATTTTTTATTGACGTTGTCTCTCGACAGCACCGAGTACAGCTCGTTGAATACCAGTTCATTCGGTTTGTTCGAGAATGGTCCCAGACGGAAAGTCGAAGCTCCGGCGGGAATGTCCTGACGCATAAACTTGGAGCTGCCATCTTGCAGGGCGACCCGCAGGATAACCGGCATGTGGAAATACGGTCTGACACCGGTTGTATTCACCGAGGCATCGATATAGTACTCCGTACCTTGCTGCGAGATACTGTAATCGACATTGAAGGTCGGATAACCGTAGTCGTACAGCCATTCTTTGAAGAACCAGCCGAGGGGCTGACCGTAATGCTTCTCCGCGATCCGGATCACATCGGCATCGGAATAGGTCTTTGCGTTACAGGTCATTGCCAGCTCGAAGATGAACTTGGTGAACTTGCTGTCATCGTGCGTATCCAGATCGAACATGAGATATCGGAGCATGTGGAACAACCAGACTCCTTTCGGTCCCTGAATGTTCTCCATACTCCGTTCGCTCACCGATAATGGGCGGTCACGGTTGACATCGGTAAGGGTGCGAAGGGAGTCTCTGCGTACCACCAGGTTCGAGTAGTAGACGTCGCCGCTAACGGAGCTTTGCACGAACATCAGCGACAGGTAAGCATCGACCGCATCTTTCAGCCAGTTGTCTCGATAGGACATGGGGCGAAGCCGCGATCCGAACCATTGGTGGGCCATGGCGAATCCGGCAAACGGAGAAAAGCCGCCCAGACCGCTCAAGGTCCCTTCGTTATAGCAAAGAATCTGCGGGAGTTCCACGAGTCCCGGCATTGAAAAACTACCTTCGCCGAATATGTTTATCCCGAAAGTCCCGACCGGGCCGCCGAAATGACTGGCCAGGAAATTAAATGATCCCAGGGCATCGTTTTGATACATGTCGTCGGGAACGAAGCACGCCATCTTTTTGTCAAGATGGCGGGAGCGGACAAAATTGAGACTCATTCCGATATCGGAGACTATCGAAGTAGTATCGTAACCGGTGGCATACCCCTGGAAATAGAACTTGTCGTAGGGAGCGTCCGGGGTAACGTCAAACTTCACCTTGCCGCCGTCGGCAGGCTGTACTGCCCCCATGCCGGGCATGATGTAGTTGAATCCCTTGGGAACGGCGAATGAGAATGTTTGCTGGCACGCCGCCGGATCCTCGACATACGGCATGAACGAATTGAAATTGTAGCCATCGTACCAGAAGGTCAGATCAACGGTATCCCCTCTGTGGCGGTATTCCGGAAGAATGATCCCGATGAATCTGAAATCTTTACGGCGATAATAGTCAACCGGTTTACCCTTATAGTATATCGAGTCAATTTTCAGATTGAAGTGCAGGAAGGTGGAGAGAAATCTGAGGCTGTCCCGATTTACGACCAGCTCTATCTCAGACTGGGCGTCGTCGATATGGGTACCGTCGAGTCCTCCTGTCACGATATCCCCGTGCTTCTCAACCGCCGTGGTCGGATAACTGATGTGCGACATGAGGGTGTCTTCCGTCATATTATCGGACATCTTCTCAAATCTTGCCGCCAGAGTAGGAACGAATTCTCCTTCCTGGAATTCATAGTTGATACTCACCTCCTCCGGCTGATTCGGATCATAGGCAAAGACCGCCCGGTTGAAGTGCGCCCAGAAGTAGCCGTCATCGGCCCGCTCGTACAAGGAACGGAGCAGCTCAAAGTAGTTGTCGTATTCATGCTCCACGACCGGTTTGAAATACTCTTCCGAATGTTCCTGCTTCACCATGGTGAAGTTCTTCCATTTGAGCTGAGTGCTCTCGGTCGGAAACGCGGCCTGCAGTTTGGTATCAAAGTTGTCCGCCATGCGTATGAAGCAAATCTCGAAATCTTCGTTTATCGTGGTATCACCCACGATGCTGAGCAGAGACATCTGCTCGGTGTGCGAAGGGATCCTGATGTCGGCATGACCATGTCCTATGAATACGGCCGTTGTAGGTCGGCCGAGGATCGGGCGAAGCAGATAGATCATACCGTCTTTGAAGGTGAACGTGGCAACGTCTTTCTTGTAGACAAAGTCCTTCACCTCGGTCTGGAGATTGGCGCTGCTCAGGAGATCGGCATCGACAATGTTGTAATTTGATTTGAATTCTTTCATGAAATTCGAATCGGCCGCAGATGCTACAGCCGCCCCGAACAGGAGCGCTATAACGAACCCGACAAATTTCTTCATGAGTACCTTCCCGTATATTTCATGTGTAGATTTTTCATAAAGAGACGCAAACGGGGAATGATTGTCAATTATTTATTAACCATCAGTTTATCCGTCAGCCGCTTGAGCAAATTCTGATATTTTACCTCCACATTCGTTTCGGCCGGAATGAAGCAATAGCCCGGGTGATTTCCCCAGGCTCCCTTAAGCGCCTTTTCGATAACCATTGCGTCGGAGAGGCTCTCATTTCGAATCGCATCCCGGAGATAGTGCTCTTCTCCCAGGGCTGCCGAACTCTGTAGCTGATAGATGGCGGTGTAGCGTTCATACTCGCGTTCAAGAGTGGTCCCGACATCCTTCAATGTCTCAGGATGAAAGGCGAAAGCATCGACCGTGCCCCGGTCAGTCACGAAGTTCTTCCCCGCAAGCGCGTCTTCTCTCGCAACCTGCCTTCGATAAATCTCCCGATGAAACTCGGACCAGAGATTCCGGTAGTCCGGGTTTTCTTCAAGCAGTTGTCGGGCGAGTTCGTCCAGGAAAGTAAAATCTTTGAATCCGGGATCAGCCTTCAGGGACTCAAGAAATTCGGTCTTGCCTGAACCGGGTGCTCCGGTGAGAACGATTCTATGGATCATGCTTATGATACGCTTATCGACTGAACATGTTCGCGCCCCGTCATTGCCACGCCTAAAGCACTCCGGAGGTTTCGCGTAGGCGTTCGAGATCAAGTATTTCTATCCGGGCCCCCTCGACACTGATAATTCCGTCGCGCGAAAGTTTCTGGAACGACCTGGAAAGAGTCTCGGGGATTGTCCCAAGCAGGGAAGCGAGGACCGTTTTTTTGTCCGAGAGCGTGAGAATAACGGGACTTCCCGATCCCCCCTTTTCATCGATCCGATCAAGCAGATAGCAGGCAAGCCGTGTGGTGACATCGGTAAGCGACAGCTCCCCAACGAGACGGGCCAACTTGTGCAGCAAGATGGAGAATTCGGCGATCAGGTTGAGGGCAAGTTCGGGATTGCGCTCAACCACGGCGATGAACCGATCACGGTTGATCACCACCAGCTCGGCATCTTCGAGAACCTGGGCGGAGGCCGGAAATTTGCCGCCGGTGAACATAGCCGCTTCGGCAAACGAATCCCCCGGCCCGGCGATGAGCAGGATCTGTTCTTTTCCTTCGGGGGAGAGTTTGAATACTTTAACTTTGCCGTGGCCGACTACGAAGAACGAATTTGCCGGATCGCCTTCATAGAAAAGCAACTCCCCTTTGGCAGCGTTTTTTACGGAAGCCGTGGTTTCGAGCTCGTCAAGAGCGCGACCATCGAGCTGCGAAAATAACTGTGAAATTTTGAAAATGTGGCGCAAATAAAATCCCGTTGTTCGGGGTGATCCGTTCAACGGGAAGATAAAGCAATTTTGTACAAAACGGAAGCGACAGGTGCGCCTCAGAGCAGTGAATTCAACAACTGCTCAATGTCCGACATCATGAACGGTTTCGCCAGAAATCCGTCCGGCTTGACGCTGCTGTCGTTCGTGCCGGCGTTATCCACCGAGTATCCGGAGATCAGCACGACCGGCAGCTTGGGATATTTCTCCTTCACCTTCTCGAGCAATTCGAGTCCGCTCATGTTGGGCATGCGCATGTCGGTGATAACCATGGAGAATTCACCCGCCTCGAGCTTGTTGAGGGCATCGCTGCCGTCATCCGCTCGAACCGATTCATAGTCGAATACTTCGAGCATCTCAGATAATAGAGATGACATATTTGGATTGTCGTCGACGATGAGAATAGATTTTGCCATATATTACCTCTATTTTGTTATCGGCAATACAGTTGGCAAGATTAGTCAGATTTTTGATTTTTGACGCCACATGCCTGAAGATGCCGCGATTACTTCGGCCTGAAGAGCGGCGATACCGGTCTTTTTCGATGCTGAAATCGCAAAAGAACGGATGGCCGATATCGGGGATCGGCTGGAAGTCTGCGACAAGATCTATCTTGTTATAAATCAACAAGTAAGGGATGTCTTCGGCGCCGATTTCGGTGAGGACTTCCCGGGTATGGGCAATTCGTTCAGCATACCCTTCCTCAGAACAATCGACCACTAACATGAGAAGGTCCGCCAGACTGACTTCCTCGAGCGTCGATTTGAAGGATTCGACCAGCTGGTGCGGGAGCTTCTTGATGAAGCCGACCGTGTCGGAAAAGATGACCGTACAGGGATAGCCGGTCGACATCATTCGAGTAGTCGAGTCAAGGGTGGTGAAAAGCATATCTTCGGTACGGACGTTTGACTTGGTCAGCAGATTGAATAGGGTTGATTTCCCGGCGTTCGTATACCCCACCAGGGCGACATTAAAGAGATCCTGCCTACGCTTCCGCTGGGTAGTACGCTGGCGGTCCAGGCGCTTAAGCCGCTCCTTTAAGGTGGCAATTTTGGTACGGACCTGGCGGCGGTCGATTTCAAGCTGCGTCTCCCCCGGCCCCTTTGCGCCGATCCCGCCGTATTGCCGGGAAAAGTGTATCCAGGCTCCGGTAAGTCTCGGGAGGGTGTATTCAAGCTGAGCGAGTTCAACCTGAAGACGGGCGGTGGCGGTCCGGGCCCGGGTGGCAAAAATGTCCAGGATGAGAATCGGCCGATCGATGACTTTGGCTTCGAGTTCCTCTTCGAGATTTCGCTGCTGGGCCGGGCTGAGGGTGTCATCGAAAATGACACTGTTCGCGCCGCTTGAAATCAGGAGTTCTTTAAGTTCCTGGACCAGCCCTTTGCCGATATAGAAAGCCGGATCAGGTTTGGGTCGGGTCTGAATTCGCTGCCCCATAACTTTCGCCCCGGCTGAATAAGTCAGGCGGGCCAATTCCTCCAGCGAATCGGTGATCGATTTGCGCTGCCGGGAGTCCCGGGCCAGTCCTACAAGTATTGCTTTTTCTGTCTCGACCTTACCGTAATCTATCATATATTTCATTATACGATGCACCGGTGCTTTTTACAATCCGGGAAATCGACCGGCAAACAGGGCAAGGTTTTCGGTGCGAATCCGATAAAGGAATCATGGACGAACTGGAAAAGATCATCTCTACCGAAGGTCACCTGATCGACTCCGGCCTGATGCGCCAGATTTTCGACACGGTGATTGCCGATGGCGGGTCGTTTGAAATCCTCGATTTCCAGATCGGGCGGAACAATGACGAGTTCTCCCGCGCCAAACTGAAAATCAGAGCGGCCGATCCGTCGGCCATGAACACGATTCTCCTCAAACTCTCGACCCTTGGCTGTCAGATCGACCGGGACGAACAAGTGACGTTCGGGGAGGCTCCGGCCGATGGTGTTGTCCCGCCCGACTTCTACAGCACCACCAACCATGAGACGCTCGTACGAGTCAACGGCGATTGGCAGAAGGTGGAGAATCTCCGGATGGACGGAGTGATCGTGGTCGATGGCAGCGGGGCGAAGGTCAAGAAGTTCCGCGATGTGAAAAAGGGAGACCGGGTGGTTCTCGGCATTCAGGGGGTCAAGGTCCAGCCGGAATATGTCGAACGCGATCGGGCCGACTTTTCGTTTATGTCGGGGGATGTCTCTACCGAGCGGAAGGTTCGCTTGTTCGTCGATCGCGTCGCAGAGCACCTCAAAGAGAAAGACAAAAGAGTCGTGGCAGTCGCCGGCCCGGTTGTTGTGCACACCGGCGGCGGAGTGGAACTGGCACGACTGATCGACCATGGATTCGTGCACGCCCTGCTTGCAGGCAATGCGCTGGCGGTGCACGATATAGAGTCGAACCTCTTCGACACTTCGCTCGGGATAGATCTTAACACCGGGCGGCCGGTCGAGATGGGGCACCGGAACCATCTCCGGGCGATCAACGAAGTCCGTCGGGCGGGATCGGTGGCCAATCTGGTCAACGAAGGGATGCTCAAAGGCGGGGTCATGTATTCTGCGGTGAAGGCAGGGATCCCGTTTTGTCTGGCCGGGTCGTTGCGCGATGACGGTCCGCTGCCTGACACGATGACCGACATGAACGAAGCTCAGGACGAGCATTTCCGGATTCTCAAAGGTGCGGATATCGTGCTGATGCTGTCTTCGATGCTTCACTCGATCGCCGTCGGCAACATGATTCCGGCGCGGGTGCTTACGGTGTGCGTTGATATCAATCCGGCAGTCGTGACCAAGCTCAAGGATCGCGGCTCGCTTCAGACGATCGGTCTGGTCACCGATGTCGGTCTCTTCTTGCATCTTCTGGCCGAACGGCTGGTGAAGTAATATTCCCGGAATCACATCTTGGGTAGGGACGCCTCGTCTTCGAGCCGGCCGTGCTAATCTCACCGCTGAAGCGGGGTCTTACAGGAGGTCGGTCGGTGTTACGGATGAGGACGCTTGAGTGTCCGAAGAAGAAACCCGACATCTATTGTCAATCGGCTCGTGCAAAGTGAAAATGCCAAAACCGCAAGGGTTTTGACGTACTCTTGTGTTAATCAAGAGATCTTCCGGGTCCGGGTGTGCGAAGCACAGCGGTGCCCCCCGCAACAGCGGCGTGCCTCCCCGGCGACATATTAAATAAATTAATTTGTAAGAAATAGAAGCCAAAAGGGAACAGTCGGGGTCCATCTTGAGGATCCTGGATCCCCGCGTTCGCGGGGAAGGCAGAGAAGAGCTGCGCGTTGAACGTCAAAACCTCAGGGGTGTCGACCTACTTAGTCTGTCAAATCACTCTGCGGACAAGGGCAGCCCCGAAGACGGATGCTTCCCTACAATTAGGAAGCGGGAACCGCCGACCTACTTCTGCGCGAACAGCCCGACCTGGTTGCCGTCGGGGTCGTTGAAGATCGCAAAATAGCCAATCTCCGGCGTGATCAACGTCTTCCCTCTGGCCGTCTTACCGCCGGCTGATTCAATCTTCTTGAGCATTCCGTCAATATCTTCAACCTCGATGTGAAACAAAATTCCCCCCTGCGCGACCTTCATCTGCGTGCTGAATCCGCCACCCGGGCCGCTCTGCGGTTTGAACAGGGTGTAGCCTTCCATTCCGGGGTAATCGTTCATCTCCCAGCCGAATACGCCGTTGTAGAATTTCTTCGCCTTCTCCGTACTGCTGCACGGGATCTCGACATGACAAATGCCGTTCATGCTTCGCTCCTTTGCTAATGTGATATTGTCTACAAGGACTGATTTAGTCGATTTATTTCAATCTACGCGAACACGGCGAATTCGACAATCACAAATGCAGAAAATGCGATTATGGTGTGCTGTCAGGAAGGGATTCCTGACAGCACGGTCATTGGTGACGGGTAGGTCGATACCATCTTAGTTGTCGACAGTTGGGGTTCCTTTTCGTTCGACTACCGCCGAACGTTTTCCCACGTGGCGGTCGACCGGCTCTCGCTCGGCCTCCCTGACGTGGGCTACAAAGGACGGGTTTCTTTGTAGGGTGGAGCCGTCTTCGGACCCGCCATCTTTGCTAGTAGGTCGATACCCTCCCGGGTGTCGACATACAGGAAACAAACGATGCGCAAATGTTGGCACCCAAGAGGGTGTCAACCTACCACGCCTACACGTTTGACGCCTTCTGAGGACATGGGCACGCCCGAAGACGGATCGTGCCCTACGTCGAAGGCCTCGTTCCTATCGCAGGCCGCGCTTGCGGAGTTCCTTTAACGCCTGATTATGCATTCGGATCTTGCGGGCCCACTCACGGCTCGCCTTGTTCTGCGCTGCCTTATCGTTGCGCCGGGACTGGAAGGCGATCTCCCGCTGGAGCCGTCGATAATTCTCGAGCCGTTTCGGATCCAGCTCGCCGGCTTCAATTGCTGCCCGTACGGCGCATCCCGGTTCATCGTTGTGCGTGCAATCTGTGAACCGGCAGCTTGCCGCGATCGACTCCAGATCATCGAACGTTTTGCTCAAGCCGGAGTCATCGGAGAACATGCCAAGCTGACGCATCCCCGGCGTGTCGATAAGAATCGATCCGTTCGGATGCAGAATCAATTCGCGTGAAGTGGTCGTGTGCCGGCCTTTGTTGACCGCCTGACTGATCTCGCCCGTCTGCTGACGTTCTTCGCCAAGCAGCCGGTTGATGATGGTTGATTTCCCCACCCCGGATGATCCGAGGAAGGCGACTGTCTTGCCGGGGACGAGATAAGACAGGACACCGTCGGAGCCGTGATCTTCAAGTGCACTCATGGTGTGGATAGGGACGCCGATCGCCACCGCTTCGGTCTCGGCGATACACTCTTCGAGGCGGTCGCACAGATCCGCCTTGTTGAGAATGATGACCGGCGCGACGCCGCTGTCCCAGGCGATCGTCAGATAGCGCTCGATTCGTCGGACATTGAAATCCCGATCGAGCCCGCTCACGAGAAAGACGGTGTCGATATTCGCCGCCAGCACCTGGTTGTCCGCCTTCTGGTTCGCGGAGATCTCCTTTCGGATGAAGGCAGCACGTCGGGGCAGGACAGCCTGGATGATAGCCAGTTCGCTGTCGGCCGGTTCGATTGCAACCCAGTCGCCGACGGCCGGGAAATCACTTCGCCAGACGGCGGCATGTCGGAGTTTTCCCGACACCTGGGCGGTGAGTTCTCCCTGTTCGGACCAGACGACATATCGTTCGCGATGTTCCTCCACCACCCGTGCGGGGTGGAGATGGGCAGTGTTCAGCTCATTGAACTGAGCTTCGAAAAACGGATGCCAGCCGATTGTATCTAAATGCATGATAGAAATCTTGCCTATATGCGCCGTTCCGTAACGGTCGTCTGCGGACGGAGCGAACCGTAAAGAGCGGCAGTTTAATTTATCGAATTGTATTGGGAATTTGTCAAGGGGTGCGAAGGACGCCAGATCCGGCGTACACAAAAAAAGCCTTCCCCATCGGAAGGCCGGCTGCCATGCTCTTTACGAGAGCGTTCTGTCTTTTCTGGCTATGCCGGAGAGACTGCCCGACCGAGGCGTACTTCACCACCCGCAATGTTCACAGCGACTGTCATCAGGTAACGCCTCCTTCCAGGGCTTGAGAGTTTCGACTATTGATTACGCAGGTAATTTACAATGGTTTCGAAAGTTGTCAAGATTAATCGGTGGAGAGTGGGCGCACTTAAGCTTGGAGATTCTCTTTATGGACCGGCTCGCTTCCGTACAAACTGTCAGATCTTCCCATCTCTCAGAGATTTCGTCTTAGATTCAAATACTAAGGACGGACGGCCAGAAAAGCAGTAATCCCACCTTCAGGGTATCTTGTCCCAAGTATCGGGAGGGTAATAAGGTTCTTCTAATAGAGACACTGGATCTCCTGTAACCACGTCCCAGATAGTCCGGACTCTTCCCATTCGAATCCTTTTCTCGCGAGCTGGATAGGGCCCCATGACAGGCAGTGGCTCTATGCCTCTAAATATGATTACCCACCTTGCTTGAGATGCGGGAGAGGCGAGGCGAGAATGCATTACCAGATATATGATTGTCTCGTGCGCTCGAGCTGCACCCCTGATCGGTCGCTGCAATATACCCATGACACATGTAGGGACCGTGTAATCAACCAATCCCTGGTAGTGCTCGAACTGCATCAATTGACGGGTCGAAATTCGCCAGGGCAGTTCCGGAGGAAGCCCAGTTGAATCCGGGCCGTAAGCTGTAATTAACATTTTGATAAATTGTCCGCTAGCGGAATCCAGGTATATGTCAACATGTTTTGTCTGCTCACTCTCTGATCCTTTGAAGTCCGTCTTTCCTTTTGCTGTGTAGAAACTATCGATTTTCACGTGCCAGCAGGACCGGCCGTTCAATTGACCAGCAAGGCAAGGAAAAGTTGAGTCTTCGTACTTGATGAGAGCAACGTTGGAGGAATCATCTCCGGAGGCCAATATCGTTTTCAAATCTTCAATACCGGTGACCTGTATAGCTCGTTTCAATGCTTCTCTCGGCGTCGATATACTCGGTAATGGGTGAAGTTTTCCGAGAGCCGTGGTTTGTCCTTGAATTGAGACAGGTATGATCGTGGCCAATAGCGCCACAACTAGTTCAATGAGAAGTTCTTTCCGGAAGATCATGCTATGCCCCTTCAATAGTTAGCGAATACCATCCTCCAAAAATATGACGTTTCACAGGTTCATGTGTCAAATGCAAACAGCTCCTCCATTTTACCCTCACCCCCATCCCCTCTCCCAGAGGGAGAGGGGGGAAAGAGGATTCTCGCAGCTTTACCTTCGGTAAAATGTCCAGGAACTCTAGCACCGCTAGCCCCCCAAAATCCCTTGACAGGCGGGCCAGAATGGTTATATTGGATACAAATAGTCAGGATTCACCAGACAATCATGAAGTATAGAAATCTTATGAACCTTTCGTCCTGTAACTGCTGTTGTTGTTGTAGAAAAGAGGGCCGAATTACGCCTTAACAGCACTGCGACATAAGGCAAGTTGTTCGGTCCACCCGGTTGTTACGAGGTGGTTTTTTTTTGCCATCGCTCAACCTTCAACTTACATTGTCAGGCACTGAACCGAAATTTGTAGAGGATCCCGTGAGTTCAAACAAGCAATTCTATCTCAACGACATCACCGAAGCAATCGGCAATATCCCCCTGGTAAGACTCCGCCGCCTTCCGGCCGAACGAGGCATCAAAGCAACCGTCCTGGTCAAGCCGGAATTCATGAACCCGACCGGCTCGGTCAAGGATCGGATGGCAGTATACCTGCTCCGCCAGGCAGTCAAACGCGGTGAACTCAAACCGGGCGGCACGATTGTCGAAGGGACTTCGGGCAATACCGGGGCGGCAGTGGCAATGTTTGCGGCGGCTTTCGGTTACAAGGCGATCCTCACTATTCCGGACAAGATGTCTGAAGAAAAGGTAAATACCCTCAGGGCATTTGGCGCCGAAGTTCACGTCTGCCCGACGGCCGTGCCGGCCGAATCCCCCGAGAGCTATTATGAAACAGCCAAGCGGCTGGCCCGGGAGACCAAAGATTCCTATTACATTGGACAATACTTCAACCTCGACAACATCAAATCACACTACGAACAGACCGGTCCGGAGATCTGGGAACAGACCGGCGGCAAGCTCGATGTCCTGGTCGGAGGAATAGGTACCGGCGGGACGATTTCGGGGACGGCCAAATTTCTCAAAGAGAAGAATCCGAAAATCGAAGTCGTCGCGGCCGATCCGATCGGATCGGTTTACTATCAGTACCATAAAGATAAGACGTTGATCGAGCCGCATACCTACTTTGTCGAAGGGATCGGCGAGGATATGCTCTGTCCGACGATCGATTTCAGCGTGATCGACAAGATCTATCAGGTTACGGACAAAGAATCGTTCGTGGCCGGGCGGGATCTGACCCGCAAAGAGGGGATTTTCGGCGGCGGATCTTCCGGTTCGGCCATTCATGCCGCGCTGATTCACGCCAAAACCCTCCCGGAAGACAAAATCATGGTAGTGATCCTGCCCGACGGCGGCGGTAAGTATATCAGCAAGATGTTCAACGATGACTGGATGCAGGAAAAAGGATTTTTGGAATAGGAAGGTTCGCGATGAATGATAAAATGAAAAACAAGCAATTCGAAACGCGGGCGATTCATTCCGGTCAGGTGCCCGAAGACGGTACCGGGTCGGTGACGACGCCGATTTTTCCCAGTTCCACCTATCGCGAACGGTTCCCCGGCGACGAAGACGGATATGTCTATTCCCGCTGGGCAAACCCGACCCGTCAGGCCCTTGAGACCGCCCTTGCCGATCTGGAAAACGGCACCCATGCTTACGCTTTTTCTTCCGGACTTGCCGCCCTTAACGCGGTGATGAACCTGCTCAAGCCGGGAGATCATGTAGTAGCGGTCGACGATCTTTACGGCGGGACTCATCGGCAGTTCGAACGGCTGATGAAGAAATTCGGGATCGAGTTCTCCTATGTCGATGGCACCGAGCCGTCGAATTTCGCAAAAGCAGCCAAAGAGAACACCAGACTCTTCTGGGTGGAGACGCCGACAAACCCGCTGCTTAAGCTGGTCGATATAGCCGAAGTTGTCGGCGATTGCGAAGAAGACAAAACATTCTTGTCGGTGTCGATAATACCTTCGCCACTCCCTATATCCAGCAGCCGCTGGATCTTGGCGCCGATATCGTGCTGCACTCAGCGACCAAGTATCTCGGCGGACATTGCGATTTGGTGGCGGGCGCCATTATCGTACGCGATGAGAGTTTGGCCGAGCAGATCCGTTTCAATCAGTATGCGATCGGCGGAATGCTCAATCCGTGGGAATCATGGCTGATTCTGCGCGGATTGAAGACTTTGCATCTGAGGATGGAACGCCACTCGCTTAACGCAATGAAGATCGTTGAATATCTCGAAACGGTCTCAGCGGTCGACAAGATCTATTTCCCGGGCCAGGATGGCAAAGCGATACCGAACAACATGCGGCTTCCCGGCGGCATGGTTTCCTTCACGATCAAGGGGGATCTGGAAGTGGTGAAGAAATTCGTCATGTCGACCAAAGTGTTCGTCCTGGCGGAATCGCTTGGCGGAGTCGAATCGCTGATAAACCATCCGGCGCTCATGACGCATGCATCGATTCCGAAAGAGATTCGCGAAGCGCACGGAGTCGGGGATGGTCTGGTGCGGCTGTCAGTTGGAGTGGAGAATGTCGATGACCTCCTGATTGACCTGCGTACCGCCTTCGCTACCATCCAGCCTGCGCTCAAGCATGCCTGAGATTTCGCAGGCGCCATTGAACTGAAAGTACTCACAGCCCGGTATCGGCCGGGCGTGCCGGCATCACATACATAAACTCATTCGACCAGGGTGACCTTCGTGGCTGCGAAGGCAGGGCTACAGGTCTGCCCGATTTCCAAACGACGGAGGTCCAGTCATGAAGATGAATGATTTCAATCCGGTTGCCGGCGCTTATTCACGATCAGTGGCGCCGTACCGCTACTCTCAGTTTCTGACTCTGGTACATGAGCTGAGTCCCAGAGGGAAAGAAAAAGTGCTGGATATCGGATCCGGTCCGGGAGAACTGTCGCTCCAGCTTGCTTCGCGACTCACTCATGGAGGTTTTTTGCTCGGAATTGATCTCTCGGTCAACATGGTCCGGCTGGCCCGAAAGAATGCGACAAGTTTCGGGGCGCGGAATGTGGCGTTCCGGAAGGGGGATGGACTGAATCTGGAATTCGAGGACAACTCGTTCGATATAATCGTGTCATCGAACGCCTTCCCGTGGGTGCCGGATCGCACGAAGTTCCTTTCCGAAGTGCACCGAGTCCTCAAGCCGGGGGGACGGTTCGGTTTGGTCGCCCTTTCCACCAAATGCTACCGGGAATTTTCCGGCGTCTTTTCCCGGATCAGCAAGGACAACCAAGGTCTTTTTCCCAACGGCCGTCCGTTTGAACTGATGGGAGCGCGGCTTCATTCACCGGCCGAACTTGAGAAGCTGGTGAACAAGGCCGGCTTTGAAGTGATCAGGCAATTCGAGCTTACAACCCGCGAACCGATAACCGCTCCCGACTACTACCGGCGGGTAAACGCAATCGTCCACGAAAATTACCTGGATCATGTCAGGTCGGAAACCCGAAGGCAGAAAGTCAGAAGGCTACTGCTTGACGGGCTGGCCGATCGGAATGGCACCCTCCAGGTAACGGAGTCTTCGGTATTCGTGATCGGGCGGAAATAGGCTAATGCCGGGCTGGAAACTACGCTAAACTGCGCTATTCAGGCTGAAAATGCTCGAAAGTAGGCATGGGAGGCATATCTTCCTCCGTCTCGACGAGCGTCATAATATTGTGGACGAGGATTGGCTCAACGGCATGGAACCCCTGTCCGTACCTCGATCTTGCCTGCAGCCCGAATGACCGGGCCATTGCAGTCAGACTTTCGATATAATCCCGCGATTTCTCAGGATTGAGAAACTGCGACTCATGTGCGGAGAGGGCCTTGATCCACTGATCAAAGTGCGCGGTTATGTCGACGACAAAATTCGGATTTACGCCGGGTGGCAGGAAATAATGGAAAATACGATTAACGAGATGCTTCTCCCCCGGCACATTCGCTTTCTTTAAAGCGGCAAGATTGGCCGCGTTCACCGCGATGATCCCCGCGGCCACATGGTCCGGATGGGACTGACGTCGTCCGTGACCGACGTGCGGATAGGGTGCCAAAAGGATTTTGGGTCGGCATCTCCGGATTACGCCGGCCAGCTCCAGCCGGTGCTCGTAGGTGTCTTCGAGTTTCGTGTCTCCCCAGTCGAAAGTTTGCACGATATCGGCACCGAGGATTTTGGCCGCATTCTGGACCTCGCGGGCACGAATTTCCGCCGTCCCACCGGTCCCCATCTCACCCTGGGTAAGAATGACGATTCCGCAGCGATACCCCCGCTTGTGAAGATCGATCAGCACCCCGCCACTGCCGACTTCGACATCGTCCGGATGCGCCCCAATCGAGATAACATCGTAATCTTTATTCATATCAACCATATGCATAAAAAGAACCCGGAGGGGAAATTGTTCCTCCGGGCTCGCATCTATTCTCAGTCCGTCCTAATTAATTTCCGAAGCTCTCCGAGTGGAATATGAGCATCTTCTTCAACAAGTCATACAGATACTGGTCTTTCACCGCCGGTTTCCCCGGATAGCCGGTATAGGTATATTCCTCAACCGGGTAGAGGTAGGGGGCCGAAGTCAGCGTATGATAGAACGACTGGGTCTGTTCGTGATAGTTGCCGAAGGTGGATTGCGGCGAAGTGGCGATCCACATGTTCACACCGGCGAGTTGATTGCCGGCCGGAGTGAGCATGTTCTCGAGATTGTTGGCTTTCCATTTGTCCCAGATCGGGGTGTAGACAGCACCCGTACCATCGAACGGCAGGTTGAAGTCGAAGTCATTCTGATCACCCTTGACAATTCCGGTGATCAACGTGGTGCTGTCAGCAAGCTGCAGGCGAGTGCCGGGCAGAATAATAGGCGTGAGGGCCTGGGTGTTGTTGTTGAATCTCTTCACATAGGTAAGGGCTGTGTCATGCGGGGAGAAGGCCAGAGCGCCGCTGATGAAAAGTCTCGAGAGATGCCAGGCGCCGGAGCTGTCGAATTTCGTCTTCCAGTCCGGGTCACCCAGAATGCCCTGCTCGCTCAGGGCGTTGTCAAACAGAGAAACAAAGCCGGTATTTCCGTTGGGTCCGTCAAAATCGAGCGGTCCATCGATCGCCGACACCGAGCCGAACTCGCCCGGGTTGCGAATGGCCGCCCGGAAGGCACCGTAGGCACCCATGCCGATACCGCCGATTCCGCGTTTCAGTTTGCGGATAGTCGGATCGGGATAGACGCTGACGATGAAGTTGCTGTCGATGTAGTTTATCAGGCCGTAGCTAAGCAGCGAATCGTAGTTGCCGGCGGCAACTGCGCCATTTATAGAGTAAGTACTGTCATCAAGTCTGGCGTCGTTTCGGTGCGCTCCCCAGAAATAGCCACCAAAAACGCGGTCGTTAGCCGGGCAGACAATCGCCATCGGCTGAATCGCACCCTCGGAAATCAACTCGTCGGCGATCTCCTGCAGCCCGTGATTGAAGTAATAATACTCATTCCCGTCCTGCGGAGGGAGCAGTATGAGCACGGGGAGCAATTTCCCGGGAAATCCCTGGGGGACGTAGGCAACGATCTTCATTTGCTGGAAGCGATTGCCGATCTGCATGGTCAATTCGGTTGAGAAGACGTGAGCGCCTTCTACTTTCAGAATACTACCGGATTGGATGGTCGGCCGGTCATTGCTGTTCAGGCCGCGATTGGAACAACCAAAACTTGCGAGCAGAAGCAGACCCAGAAACGCAGTGAGCAGTTTATGATGAAGTTTCATGGCATCTCTCCTTAAAACCGGTAGTTCACCGACAACACGGTTTCGTAACGGCTGGCTTTGTAAGTCCCAGGGAAGCTGTCGTCGAACCCATCGGAATTCCAGTCGACCAACTTCAGAATCTTAAGATCCGGGGCGTGGGTGTAGGTTCCGGAGATCCCGAAATCCCATTGCTGACCATAGTGCCAGATCGCGCCACCGCTGACACTGTACTTGTCACCAGTGTCGACCAGCTGAGGCATGAACTCGGCGGTCAGGCGTTCCGGCGACTGGTCGGCCGCCACTCCGCCCATGAACGTGAAATACTGTCCTTTGTCGTACTTCGCACCGAGCATAACCTTGCCGGCATCGGTCAGCGTGACCGTGCGAGCCAGGTCGGTGGTGAAGAACTGACGGGCCACGGCGGCTGTGTCGGCGGCGCCTTTCAGACCCTGATGATTGCTATACGTGAACTTCAGGCCGTCGTACCGCGACCAGAGCGTGTACTGGGCGTCGAGTTCGACAACGAAGTTCTCTTTTACTTTGTAAGAAAGACCGATTCCGAACGAGGCAGGAAGCTTCAGGTCGGTCTTAAAGTCGGCCGAATCGATTACGCGGCTCCCGCCGGCGAACAGGTACCCGACCGTTCCGGCCTCGACGCCGACCGTGTCAGGATTTTCGACCAGGGAGCTGATCTTCGGCATATAGAACTGGAGCCGAGCCGATCCATCGACTTTGACCTTGCTCGGGATATTACCGCTGACACCGACCGTAATCTTATCGTTCGGTTTGTACATCAGTCCGGCATTCATGCCGAATCCGAACCCGTATCCATCGTTTTGCGACCATTCCGTAATGCGATCGTACGGCCGGACGCTGAACGGCGACGGCAGTGGGTTATTGCGGAAAGTGATAGTCGTATAATAGATGTCGGCTCGGAGCAGCTGGAGACCGATACCGATAGCCAGTTTGTCCGGCTTGATTTCTTTGGCCAGGGTCAACTGGAAAGCCACGACATCGATATTGCTCGTGTATTGATCGCGCGGCATGAAGAGGCTGTCGTTGTAGGCCAGCGGAAGGTCGTACAACGTCCAGGAGATATTGTTGTCGTACGGTTGGTACGCGGACAATCCGCCCACAATCTCACCATCGCCGTACGGAAACCGAATCAGCAGTCCGGCGGACGGGTTGCTGAAAATCTTGTGGTCGTTGTAATTGACCCGATCGTTATAGATACCGGTTTCATAGATTCCTCCAAACCGGTAATTCGGGGTGAGGTCATCGCGCACATGGACGAGCGCCATATTACCGCCGAGCTGGTTGTCCTTGATGTAGGCATAGCCGGCCGGGTTATAGAAGGCCGCGGACCAGTCGTTGGCAACAGCCCGGAAGGCCCCCGCCATCCCCATCGCCGTCGTTCCCACACCGGAGTTATCGAACCCGCCGGCATATGAAACTGGAGTAAGGAGAGCGAAAAGAACTATAGCGGTGGCGAAGAATTTAACAATCCCCATTCTTATCTCCATACGTTGCACCTAATGTTTATCTTCAGACTTACCTCAATGCCGCTAAGCAGACCGCCGTGGCCGCAAAACCGGGCGCGATCCGGGCAGCGAAGTCGAAACGTTTACCAATCCATCGTTGTTAGCGGCCATGGTTCTCAAAAATAAGCAGTCAAGTTACAATACGCCTCTAATAATGTCAAGGGATTAGCGTCTTTTTTTCGCCCCTTACGCCCTTTTAACTTTTTGTTACCAATGGCCTTACTCATGTTCAAGGAAGTGACGTACAACACTTCATTCTGTTGAGCGTGCTTATGCATCTACCGGGAAATTAATGTTGGATTTCTCAAACAAACGTAGTCCGTTGAACTTGGAGAGGCCCGTTCGATTTCTCGGTAACCAGTCACCCTGATCGCATTCGTCGATCCGCTTCGGAAAAATCTTCTCGGTGCTCAAGGAACAGTTTTCTATCACAGCCCCATCCGGGCTTTGATTCGGATTGTGGATCGCATTGCTATCAAGCTGAGATGAAACAAGTTATCGCACTTTCGGTGGGAATGGCATGGACCTTGCAAAGGGAACCGATGAGCGGACATCGCGCTCGATGTCAACTCGATTAACTTTGCCAATACCATAGGAAGGTAGAAATGAGCAAGAAGTTAGTATTCATCATTATTCTGGTGATCATTCTGGTATCACTGAACTGGTTCCGCACGCTGCGGGCCCAGGATTTGAGCAGCCTGTCTCAGGACGAGAAAGAGTTGCTGCTCAAGAAGTACAAAGACAAAATCCCCAAATCAACATCAGGAGACGTCTACCAGTCACCGCAGATTTTCGATGACAGCGATGCTGCCGGTATGGGTCGAAAGCTGCCGGACAGTCTGACGAGGTATACGAAAGCAGGCGCGACTGATATCAGGTCGCAGCTGCCCGAGAGATCGAACGACCAGACAGCAGCCTCTGACAAAATGCAGTCGTTCGATGAACTTGAGCCATTCGGCATGAGTCTGTTCGATGTCGACAACGAAAACGACGTAAGTATCGACATTCCGTCGGCCTCTGACTATGTTCTCGGGCCGGGTGACAATATCATTATTTACCTCTGGGGACGGGCTGAGAAGCAGTACGAGCTGACCCTGGATCGCGAAGGTAAGGTGTTTGTCCCCCAGGTTGGCGAGTTGGTCGGGTGGGGACTGACGCTCGATCAATTTACCGAAAAGGCCAAGCGCCAGTTTTCCAAATCATACACCGACTTCTCATTGACCGTGTCGCTCGGCAAGATTCGTTCTATTCGAGTTTTTGTGGCGGGCGAGGTCAAGCGTCCAGGCGCCTATACGGTGTCATCGTTAACTTCGATGTTCAACGTCCTGTATTCGGCGGGCGGCCCGACCGACAAGGGCTCGATGCGTCAGATCAAACTGATGCGTAACAGTGAAGAGAAGGCGGAGATCGATCTGTATGATCTTCTTCTCAAAGGACAGAACGCCAGTGATATCCGTCTTCAGACCGGGGATGTCATTTTCGTTCCGATCTCCGGACCGCGGGTAGCCATTCGGGGTGAAATCAAGCGTCCTGCCATTTATGAACTCAAGGGTGGGGAGACCGCGCTGGACCTGCTCAATCTGGCCGGCAGCGCCACACCGGAAGCTCATCTTAACAGAGTGATGCTCGAACGAGTCTCGCGCAAGGATGAATGGAAAGTTCTCGATTTGAATCTCGACACGCTCAGTCAGGCCCACGTGGATAACATTCCGCTGGTCGATGGCGATCGGATGACGGTTTATTCGATCTTCGACGCCAAGAAAATATTGTCGCCATTTACGGGCAGGTGAAGCATCCCGGTTACTATGAGAGAACCGATTCGGCTTCGGTGAACGATCTGATCCAGAAGGCCCAGTTGCAGCCGTACGACGTCTATTACAAGCGGATGGATATCTTCCGACGCTATCCGGACCGTCATGTCGAGATTATCCCGGTAAACCTGACCGATGCCATGGAGTGCGATCCGACCGCGGATATCAGGTTGCAGGATCGCGATTCGATCTACGTGTACTCGATTGACGAAGTCGAATGGCGCAAGCATGTCTATATCGAAGGGGAGATCCAGAAGCCGGGCGAGTATCCTCTGTACAAAAATATGACGATAGCGGATCTCATTTTCCTGTCCGGATCGTACACCCGCAGCGCGCTTCGGCATCGCGCCGAGATCGCCCGGCTCGATTCGACCGGGAATGTATCCCTGATCAATGTGGTCACGGATGATCCGGCCGATCAGGCCACACTGCTTCAGGAGGACGATCACGTCTACGTGAGACAGATCCCCGAGTGGCGCGAAGATCGTGGGGTCACGCTGGATGGCGAAGTGCAGTTTCCGGGCAAGTATACATTGTCGAGCCGCAATGAGACGCTGTACCAGTTGTTGAAACGGGCGGGCGGATTTACTCCCAATGCCTTCCCCCAGGGTGTGGTGCTGGATCGCTCGGCTATTCACCAGAGTCTCGAACGGATTCGGGTCGAGGACATTATCGACCGGACGACTCCGACGAAGGAAGACTCTCTCGGAAATCTGGTTAAGAACGACGTGGTCGACTACAATGCCAACTCGGTCAACCGAATCATTATCGACATGGACAAGATCCTGGCTTCGAACGGCCGCGAAGGGGATATCAGCCTGCAGCCGAACGACAAGATATACGTTCCGACCTTGCCGTCGGGAATTTCCGTGATAGGCGCGGTCGGGGCCAACGGCACGATCAAATACGCGCCCGGGAAGAACGTGAAGTATTATGTCCAGCGGGCGGGAGATTTCATCCGCCAGGCAGACAAAAACCAAACCAGACTCATCCGGGCAACCGGCGAAGTAGCTTCAGGCGGCGGGATCCTGAACAAGCGAGTCGAGCTAGGCGATGTGATCGTGGTACCTACCAAGATCGAGAAAGACAGAAACTTCCTGAAGACGATGACGACCGCACTCAGCGCCGCTACCGGATTGCTGACCTCAGTCTACATCGTCAGCAAATTGTAGAGAATAGTTTTCAGTCCGTTACAGCGTTTTTTTCTTTTCTTACCTTCCTAAAAGGCCCGGAGGGGATCACCCCTCCGGCCTTTAATTTTCAGGGGAAAACTTTTCATTTACGACGGAAAAAGTATCGCTTTGTCGACCTCTGTCGCGGCCTTTCGGACTTCCCGACCATTCGATTAAATCGCCAAGAATCAATAGGTTGGAACGGACTGTGCAATTTCTATACAGCTCGGCATTCGGTTTGCGATGACTAATAGTGAAAATGGATTTTCAAGTAGGTAAAAGAAAGGTCTGAAAATGCTGACACAAGCCATCGGATCGGCGAACGTCGATGACCTCCTGCACATGCTCGCCCACGCAGCGAAAGCGGAGAGGTCGATGATCAGTCTGTTCTCAGACGGATCGGCGTTTCTCTCGACACTTCTTAAATCGCAATACCACCCTTCAAGCCGGCTGCTTTGCGCCGGTCATGTGACACCGGAAATTGAAATGGCCGCCGACATGGCCGAGGTAGATCTTACGGAGATCATCCCGACTTCCCCTTTCTCCGGGAACAGCAGCCTTGTACTCGAGCAGATCAAGCATCCGTTCGACATGATCTACCTGGCCAATCCGAACCGGGTTACCGGAGCAAATCATTCGCTGGCCGATATCGAGAAACTGGTGCAGGCGGTACCGAACGGACTCGTGATCGTCGATGAATACTTTTACGACTACTTCGGCATCACCGCCTCCGGGCTAGTTAACGTGTACCGGAATGTCGTGGTGCTTCGGTCGTTCACGGCCTCATTCGGCATCTATACAGCGGAGTGCGGATATGCCATCGGATCCTCCGACCTGATCAAGGAGGTATCGGAAGGACGCCCGGAGACGATCTCTTCTACCGTTCGCAAGACCATCTTCGCCGCTTTGAACAGCTTTGATCTGATTGAGAATCGACTCGAAGCGGTGCGGGAAGAGTCCATGCGGATATCGCAGGAACTGGTGAAAGTCGGTTTACAGAGTCGCATTACGGCGACGGACTTTTTGCTTCTGCGGGTAGCAAGCCCGAAGGATGTTGGCAATTTCCTGGCCGGCTACAAGGTGTCGGTGGAGAATCTCGACGGCTATCCTCAGATGAAAGGATACCTTAGATATCGAATTCAGTCACCGCTCTCTAACGACAACATGATCAAAGCGTTCAAGCAAATGCCCCGACAGTATTTCTCAATGAAATCCACCGATCATCGTTCGACCACATTGATTCGGAAAGACGAACCGGAGGCCGTCGGCAAAGAGAAAAACGGTATCGAGGAACTGCTTACCGGCACGGTCAAGGAGCGCGCCCGATCTCTGGAAGTTACGAAGTCATAGTGAGTAATGACAACCTCTGAGACCCTGATTAAAGAAATGAACTGGAAGGCCGATACGATAGGCATGGGGCAGGCGGTTAGGGCTTACCCCGAAACTTTATACAAAGGGGATGATGGGTTCAACGAGAGGGCGGAAAACGTCCATACGTTGTCAGTTCAGCGGTCTTTCATCATGAAGCATATTCTACGGAAAATAATGCTCCTTCTGGCCGGGCAGTCAGGCGCACATCTCATATCGATAGCAGTCCTGTATGGATTTCTCTACTACGTCGGAGTGTCCTCTTCTCTCATATTGGGTGCTATCGCCGCGCTGGTATCGGTACGGGTGATTCAATACTTCGCCCGGGGTCCAAAGCCGGTCCTGTCGGCCTATCTCGTGAGAAAGAAGATCAGCCAGGTGGTAGACGATGAAATGAGGATTTCAGTTGGGTTGTTCGCCGCCTGCTTCCTTTTAGGATGGTCAATACCGGTTCTCGTCCTGGTGCTGTTCGCCGTTGTTAACCTCGCTCTCCAGATTGCCTGGATGAAAGCAACCCGGAAGATCCTTAAGCGGATCAGCGCAGAGTTCAATCGATCTGGCCGGCCGCTTCACGGTAAGCACGTAATGATCGTCGGGACGGGTAAGCGGGCGCAGAAGGCGGCCGATGTGATTCTCGACTCCGCCGAACTCGAAACCAGCCTGGTAGGGTTTCTGGATTACGAGCGCCAGGGGATGTGGAGTTATCGCGATGTGCCGTTGATCGGGCATCCGGTCGAAGCTGCCCAGATCATGAGTACGCGACAGGTCGATGTGGTGATAGTAGCGGTCGAATCGCGTGATCTCTCCAGAACGGAATCATTATTCGCGACGGCTGAAGAGATGGGGGTTCCGGTTTGTTATTTGCCGGTGATCCACGACCCCAATATTACAAGCGTCAAACCGGCCTATATTAATGGAACGTCGGTGCTGCTGTACCGCGCCATTCCCGAAAATCAGTTCCTTCTGTTCGCCAAGAACGCAGTCGACAAAGTCGGGGCGCTGATCGGATTGGCTGTCTTCTCCCCGCTGCTTCTGCTCGTCGCAATTGCGATCAAGCTGGACAGCCGCGGCCCGATCTTCTTCAAACAAGTGCGGTGTGGATTGAACGGCCGATCGTTCGAATTGTTCAAATTCCGCACGATGTGTAACGATGCCGAGAAGATCAAACACCGGCTCCAGGAGCTGAACGAAATGTCCGGTCCGGTCTTCAAGATCCGTAACGACCCCCGCGTTACCAGAGTAGGGCGCATTCTCCGGAAGACTTCGATCGATGAAATCCCGCAGTTCATAAATGTGCTGCTCGGACATATGTCACTGGTCGGACCCCGGCCGCCGCTTCCTGCTGAAGTTGCCCAGTTTCAACCGTGGCAGCGCCGCAAGCTCTCGGTCAAACCGGGAGTGACGTGCACCTGGCAGGTGGGTGGAAGAAACAATGTCGATTTCGAAGAATGGATGCGGCTTGATCTGGCCTATATCGACAGCTGGTCGCTGTGGCAGGATACCAAGATTATTGCCCGGACCATTCCGGCCGTCATTAAAGGCTCGGGAGCGTCATAAATCGTTTCTGCTTCTTGTTGACCGAAAGCGATCGGCAACGATACATTCACACCAAACACTTAGCATGGATGCTTGAGTGAAAGGTCTTAGAATAAAATTTCTTCTCATCCTCAGCTTATTTGCTGCTTTCCCGTTCTCTGCTCACGGGACAGCACTGCTTCCCGTCGGTCAACCGGAGTATGATTTCCTGTATCAGCGGTGGCTCCGGCAGGAGGCGATCGTTCACAATCGGTTCGATTATCAATTGGGTCCCTATAGCAGCCTGACTAATGATTTTTCTTACGGACCTTTTTCTTATCTAAGGGATATTCCCCGAAATACGCTCCAATTGTTCGGTTTTGCCGGTGAAGATGCCAGGATATCGAAACTAGTGCATCCGGTCGGATACGAGTCGTATCGTGGCGGGCTGGCCGCGAATCCGTTTGACCGGTTCTTTGTCTATGGCAATTTTCTCCTGGATGAGCAAAAAGCGAAAGATCAGTACTACTCCGGAAAGAAATGGCGGGGCCTGGCGGGCGGAGTGGAACAGGCCTTCGTCTCATACCAGACCAAATCGTTTCAGCTCATGTTTGGACGGTTTGCGTCGTTCTGGGGACCGAGAGAATCGCTGGTACTGGCGGCGACGAACGATCTCGATGGTCTGGCTTACTCAGTACACTGGGGACATCTCGTGTTTTCCTATCGGCTCGCTCGTCTCGACGGCGACAACCGCCTGACTGACTCAGGGGCCGTGTTCGAGAATCGTTATTTCGCCGGACATCGCCTCGATTTCCATCTCACCGACAGATTAAGGCTCGGAATCTTCGAGACGGTGATCTTTGCCGGGGCGGGAAGAACGCTTGAACTAAACTACCTGAATCCGCTGCTCTTCTTTCATTCAGAGCAGCTAAACGATAATATCAACGACAACACCTTCCTAGGTTTTGATTTCAGTTACTTGCCGGTGGATCGCGTTCGCTTGTATGGGCAGTTGCTGGTCGATGATTTCCAGATCGAAAAGAAATCGCAGGGGGATCAGGAGCCGAACGAATATGGTCTGCTGATTGGGGGAGAGTTCGTGGACGCACTCCCCGGGACGGATCTTCAGTTGTCCTACTCGAAAGTTACCAACCGTACTTTCAATCAGCCGCTCCCTCGTAATCGGTACGAGTTTCACCGAACGTTGATCGGCGATGCTGAAGGAAACGATTACGATCTCATCAAGGCAGGGGCGATTCACTGGCTGTCGGAAAGCTCGAATCTGTCGCTAGATCTCTCATGGAGGAGACAGGGCGAAGGGAACGTGAATGACCCATGGACGACCCCATGGCTGGATATTCAAGGGTCATACAGAGAGCCGTTCCCGACCGGGACAGTAGAGAAGACCCTCGCCGCGGGCATCGGCGGCAAGACTTTCGTTGCCGAGCATTTCTATATTCAGGGGGAAGCCGGACTGGAGCATTACTCAAACTTCGGTCATCTGGCCGGGCAGAAGAAGAACTCCGCGTTTGTCAGGCTCAGATTTTCTACCTTCTTCAATCTCCCGGTCGCGGTCGAATAACACCATACTCAACCGTTAGTCTGCAAATGATAAGCGCCGCGGATCTCTTCTGATCGCACGGCGCCTATTTATCAATCTGTGGCCAGCTCGGCGATTATCTGTCGGCGAAGGAGAATTTCGTCTTCACGCCGGTGAACGGTTTGCCGTCGACCAGCACATACGGATAGACAAAGTAGTTGAGGCTCTCGACACCGGATTCGGTTGCGATCTTGATATCGCGCCCCTTGGAGAAAGCTACACGATTCGGATCGAGGTGGCCAAACAGATAAGTCTTGTTGTCGGGATGCTGAATAGCCTCGGAAATGTCGACCGGAATCCAGCCATGACCTTTGAGATAGAACTCGGCCCAGCAATGATAACCGCCGATATCCCCCTGGGAAACCCCTTCAGGAAGCGGGAAACCGATAATGAATCTGGCCGGGATGCCAATCGAACGGACCATGCCAATAAAGAGCGAATGAATATCGGTGCAGTTCCCCCGGCGAGCATCGCACGCGAAAATAGCATCGCCGTGTCCCCACCCGGTACCGGTTTTGTCGTACTTCATCGTCTCGAACAGGTGATCGTAGAGCGCCTGAATTTTCTGCATATCGGTCATATTATCTTTGACGACCGACCTGGCTTCGGCCGCGATCTTTCCGTTGATCGGGACGAGCGAATCCGGCTGAAGGAATCTCGCCAGATTGGCCTCTGACTCAGGGGCCGGCCATTGCCTGCATATCCAGCGCACGATTCTCGTGCCGCTCGACATCGTAGGTGACCGACATATCGATATCGCTCGGCGACCCCTTGGGAACATCGACCTCAAGGATATGATCGTCGTACTGCGAGTCGGTAATCTTCTTATAAGTATAAGGAGTCTGGATGTTGACATTGGTCACCGTCTGGTGTTCATCGCTCGGCGGGAGCGGCATGAACAGTTGCACGGTGTTGGCGTCTTGGGGAATCCCCTGGACTTTGAACTGGTAGGTGAAGGTAAATTTACGATTTCCTTCCGTTTTGGCTGAGAGGCGGTTGGTGAGTCCGCCGATCACGATCAGGCCGAACGCGCTAACAGCGCAAGCCAGGATCACAAGGTTGCGTTTCAACTTCATTCTCCTCTTTTTAATTCACGGTTAATGGGTCGTTTTACTCTAGATTACTTCTGTTATTCAACTCCCAGGAACGGCCCGAGGTTCCCGCATAAACGCTCGACAACGGAACTGCCGTGGCCGATATTTGTTCGAGCGGTAAGCGATAGACTGTAAAAGGAACGACATGGAGCAGACCGAACAGAAATTCACCAATCATCTCATCGGCGAGAGTTCCCCTTACCTGCTTCAGCATGCCCATAATCCGGTCAACTGGTATCCGTGGGGGGCTGAGGCGCTCGAAAGGGCGAAGCGTGAGGACAAACCGATATTTCTGTCAATCGGATATTCTTCGTGCCACTGGTGTCATGTGATGGAAAGAGAATCGTTCGAAAACGAGGCGATCGCCAACGTTCTGAACGAACATTTCGTCAGCATCAAAGTGGATCGGGAACAACGTCCCGATCTCGATCATATCTACATGTCGTTCACAACTGCTCTGACCGGACAGGGGGGATGGCCGATGACGGTCTTTCTGACGCCGGATCTCAAGCCGTTTTTTGCCGGAACATATTTTCCACCTGATGATCGCTATGGCCGCCCCGGTTTCATGAAAGTCATATCTGAGATTGCCGGAGCCTATAAAGAAGAGAAAGCTTCTATCGTTGAATCTTCGCAGGATATTTTCGATCAGGTTGCCTCTCGTCTTCAGGCTTCGCCTTCGCCCACACTGCTGAGCAAAGAAGTTGTGAAGAGATCCGCCGCAGCATTGATGCAGGGATTTGACCACACTTACGGAGGATTCGGGCAGGCGCCGAAATTTCCCCATGCGCCGGAGATATCATTCTTTCTTCGATACTACAAATCAAGCGGAGACCTCTCCTATCTTCAGGCGGCCGAGAAAGCGCTCTCCTCGATGGCCCAGGGGGGAATCTATGACCAGTTGGGCGGAGGGTTCGCGAGATACTCGACCGATCAGCGATGGCTTGTCCCGCATTTCGAAAAAATGCTCTATGACAACGCCCTTTTGGTGAAAGCGTATGCGGATGCGTTTCAGTCGACCGGGAAAGAGATGTATCGTGAAATCATTGGGGGTACCCTTGATTTCGTCTTACGGGAGATGACCAACAAGGAGGGAGGATTCTATTGCGCCCTCGATGCCGACAGCGGCGGTGTCGAGGGGGAGTTCTATGTCTGGAGCAAACAGGAGATCGATAACATTCTTGGTGCCGATGCCAGCCTGTTCGAAGAGTATTATGATGTAACGGCAGGCGGCAATTTCGAAGGGAAGAACATTCTGCACCTGACCGGAGCCTCGGAGCGGGTATACCAGACGCAAGGGGACAGCTTCAAAGAGAAGCTCAGCGGGATGAAATCAAAGTTACTTGAAGTTCGCACCCGACGAGTTCGTCCGGGGACCGACGATAAGATTCTCACTTCGTGGAACGGTCTCATGCTCGGGGCGATGGCGCGCGGGTATCAGGTGACCTTTGATAAGAAATATCTCGATGCCGCGATCAGGAACGCAGAGTTCATCGAGCGGACGCTGTGTGACAGGGGCACATTGAAGCACTCGTATCGCGAGGGTAGACATTCTGACGGAGAATTTCTCGAAGATTATGCTTTCTTGATCTCAGGGCTGCTAGATCTGTACGAGTCTGACAGCTCGGACAAGAATATGCGCTGGTTATCCCTGGCGCGTGAGCTGGCCGACCGGGCTTGCGATTTGTTTCTGGACGATGAAGGTCGGTTCTTTCTCCGCCCTGCCAATGAAAGCGACCTGATTCTGAGACCTTCGGAAGACACCGACAGCGCTATCCCGGCGCCCGGATCGGTCATGATCAGCAACCTGCTCAAATTGAATCGCCTCACCGATGAAAAGCGATATGTCGAGAAGGCGGAACTCGCCCTGCGCAAGCTGTCCGGGCTGATGGAGCGGTATCCCGGTGGGATGACCAGTGCGTTGTTCGCCCTCGAGCAATACCTCTCAGACAAACTTGAGATTGTTGTCGTGGGTGAGTCGGAGGAACGTCGGAAGATGCTGGGCGAAATACACTCGCACTTCTTACCCTATCGGACACTGGCGCTTGGGTCGTCACTGAACGGCGGCTTGCCGTTATTCGAGGGCCGGGCCGCCGATGCAGCGGAGACCAGAGTGTTCGTCTGTATCAATTCATCCTGTCGCCAGCCGGTTACCACCGCGGAAGAACTTCGCCAAATCCTCCGCGCACTCTAAGCGCTTCCGCCGAAGGCGGTAATTGTATATACTTCGGGTGAACATCGACCATTTGAACCGTGATAACGCGAACATTTCCTGATAAGGAGACATGACACCATGCTGACTGCAAAAATGAGCTGGGCGGGAGGGATGAAGTTCGAAGGGATGTCGGCGTATGGGCATAAGATATCAACCGATGCCTCAAAAGCTGCCGGCGGTCAGGAGGATGGCTACAAGCCGACCGAGTTGTTGCTCTTCGGAATCGCCGGGTGCACCGGTATTGATGTCGTCCGGATATTACAAAAGCAGCGCCAGGAGTTGACCTCGCTGGATATAGAACTGGTCGCGCATCAGGGAGATACTTACCCTAAGCCGTATCATACCATAGAAATCAAGTATATTGCCCGGGGGAAAAATCTCGATCCGCGCAAAGTCGAACAGGCGATCGAGCTGTCCGAGGACAAGTATTGCGTTGTCAGTCAAACAGTTAAACAGGAGACCAAGGTGGTGCGGAGTCTTGAGGTTTTACCTGAATAATCTGCATCGTTTGACCCCTCCGGCCATCTAATAAACGAACTACAGATGATGTCAATTCCCGTTCGGGATTGACCAAGAGACGGGAGTACTGAAATGATGGACAAACTGGCGTACAGCCTTGAATCTGATAAGCCGTTTGCGACGGTGGTCGCGAATATCGAGAAAGAGACGGCGGCCAATCAGTTCCGGGTGCTGCATATACACGATGTACAAGCAACTCTGGCCGAAAAGGGAATGGAACGCGAGCCGCTGAAAATTATCGAAGTCTGCAATGCGGGATTCGCCGACAAGGCCCTGAAGAAAAATGTTAATGTAGCGCTCTTTATGCCGTGTAAGTTTTCGGTCTATCGCGACGGGAACAAGACGATCGTCACGCTGGCCCGCCCGACCATGATCGCAGAGATGATGCCGGGAGCCGGACTCGATGAACTGGCGGCGAATGTCGAAGCGACCCTTCGCAAAGTTATGATGGCCTCGGTGTAGGACATTTGAGTTATGAGATTTTCCTGGAAACGCATTGTTTTGTTCGCGACCGCAGGCGGCGTGGCCGGATTTTTGATCCACTATGCAGCGGTGTGTGCCGGGACTACCTGACAGGTGGCCTCAAGCCCGTATTTCTACACGATACTGGGTGCCCTGGCCGGTGCGGTCCTGGGGATAGAAGAGAAGAAGAAGATTGAACAGGAGAGAGAGTAGTGCCGATTTTTGAATACACATGCGATAGCTGTGGCGAGAAGTTCGAGGAACTGGTGCTGGGCAGTGAGAAAGGGATCGTCTGCCCGAAGTGCGGTTCGGAGAGAGATTCACAAGCTCGTGTCGGTTTTCGCTTCGGCCGGCGACGGTGGGTCCTCATCGGGGCATTCCTGCGGCGGTGGGTCCGGGTTCCGGTGAGGCGGATGAGATCTCCGCAGTTCGCGGATAGAAAATTTCCTTACGCTCGTTTCGGCCGGCTTCGCGCCGGCCTTTTCATTGCAACGACACAGATGCGATACGTGCTCTTCGCCGGCTTGTCGAACGTGAAGCATCTGTAGAATCCCTTCACAATGAAACCGGACGCGGTGAGCAGCTTCCTGATGACACTGTTCGGATAGGCTTTCTCCACATGGACTTCTTCGAACCGCTCCCAGAGCTTTCCTTTCGGACGAAAGAAGGTCGTCGTGCAGGTTGCCGAGCTTGTTTTCGGATGATATTCGTTCTTCCAGATCCAGGCGAGCGACTCACGAGCCTCGGCAAACACCTGGCTGTCCCAGATGATCTTCAGCGCTTCATCGGTGTTCATGTCGAAAATAAACCAGCCACCGGGTGTCAGATGCTGATTCACCGAGCGGAACGCAGCTTTCAAATCTTTTTGTGTGGTCAGGTAGTTCAATGAGTCGTAGAAGCTCGTTATCAAGTCAAACTGACGGACCTTGCGGCTGTCTTTGGGATCCAACAGGCGGAAGGTCGGCAGTTCTTTCTGATAGAGGGTGCTCTTGTGCCCCTTGAGTTTCTTTGCCGCGACCGCCAGCATCTGAGCGCTTCGATCCAGCCCGGACATCAAGATGCCTCGCTCGGAGAAGAGTTTCACCGCCGTCCCGGTGCCGCAGCAGAGGTCGAGGCCGGTGACCGGATGGATATCGAATTTCTGGAACAGCTTGAAGCAGTACTCGGTCATTCGTCTTGAATGTTCATCCGCACCCATCTGGTCATAGACGGAGGCGAATTTTCTGTAGGGCTGGGTCTGGTCGTTCTGCATTGAACAGAGTCTCTTAGTCGGTTTGCCGATCACGTCAATTGACCAAATGTAAACATGATGACGACCCGAGTGCCAGTGAAAAAAGGGGATGAAGTGATTCGTTTTCTTCGGTAGGGCGGCCTCGTCTTCGAGCCCGCCGTGTTGGGAATGCCTATGGTCATGGTATTCTTCCATAGGTCGGTGTTCCGACAGAGCGTTGGAATGTAATTTCTTCGGTAGCCCACGTCAGCCCGGCTCGGCGGCAGCCGAACAGGGCGCAGCGTGGGGAACACTTCGGCTCCGGCCGAACGATGATCGGGTTGACACCCACCTGTCATTCGGTCCGCGAATGCGGACCTCATTCATAGGTGGGCTACCGAAGATGGCGGGTCCGAAGACGGCTCCACCCGATTCAAGAATCGTTCTTCACCTATTGTGCTCAAACATCAATGCCAAAAACCGCAAGGGGTTTTAGCCTACCCGGCTTTCACTTGTACTATCGGCTCATGCCCATACTCCCCGTACCCTGTTTTAAGTTGACAAGCGGTTAAGCCGCAAGCTTTTATAATTCGTCACGCGAGGTCGAATAAATCTTTCGAGAAAAAGTATTATTACAGACTGTCGGGGAATCCCCGCACAGAAATAAATTCGGAAAGGAGCCTGTATGCCGAATATCGTCTGGATCTGGCTGGCAGCTTTCGTCATTTTTCTGATCCTGGAGCTGATGACCCCAACGCTCATTTTCGGCTGTTTTGCCGCAGGTGCGTTCGTGGCCGGAATCTACGGTTACTTTTCTCCGGACAGCTACTACAGTCAGATAGGCGTGTTCATCCTCCTGTCGGTGATTTTGATCCCGCTGACGCGAACGCTGGCCAAAAAGATTACGAAAGAATCACCTTCGAAATCGAATGTCGACGCCCTGATCGGGAAAGTCGGCCTGGTGACCAAAGCGATCGATCCGGATCTCGGCGGGCAGGTGAAAATCGAAGGTGAAGTATGGGTGGCGCTCGCGACCGAGCGAATTGAAGTGAATGACAAAGTGACGGTGAGTTCGGTTCAGGGAACCCGTCTGCTCGTGCAAAGAAAGATCTGAAGAAAGGACCATACTATGAATCCGGTTGTCATATTTCTGCTGGTGGCGGCGGTGTTCGCTTTCATCATTGTCACCATGTCGATCCGCATCATCCGCCCGTTCGAACGGGGCCTGGTTGAGCGGCTCGGCAGATTCCAGCGGGTACTCGATCCGGGGTTGAACCTGATCGTCCCGTTTTTCGATACGGTGGTCAAAGTCGACATGCGCGAAGTGGTGCTCGATGTCCCGCCGCAACTGGTGATCACCGCGGATAACGTCTCGGTCGAAGTGGATGCGGTTATTTATGCCCAGGTGACCGACCCGGCAAGATCGCGATACGAAATCTCGAATTACATCATGGCGGCGACCAAGCTCGCCCAGACCAACCTGAGAAACGTAATCGGTGAATTGGATCTCGACTCATGCCTCAGTTCGCGTGACCGGATTAATGGCCAGTTGCGCGATGTGCTCGATGAAGCGACCGACAAATGGGGTGTGAAGGTTAACCGGGTGGAGCTGCAGCGGATCGATCCGCCGCGTGATATCACCGACGCCATGAGTCGTCAGATGAAGGCGGAGCGCGACAAGCGGGCAACGATCCTCGATGCCGAGGCGATCAAGCAGTCGGAAATCACCAAGGCGGAGGGCTCCAAGTTGTCGCAGATTCTTCAGGCCGAAGGTTACGCCGAAGCGGTCAAAAAGAAAGCGGATGCCGAACGGTACCGTCAGTTGACCGTGGCCGAGGGCGAAGCGAAAGCTATCAGCAGCGTGTTTACCGCGATCCATGAGAGCAAGCCGGACGAGAAGCTGATCACGCTTAAGTATCTGGAGATGCTTCCGAAGCTGGCCGAGGGGGATGCCAACAAGATCTTCATGCCGTACGAAGCCAGCGGGATTATTGCTTCGCTGGCCGCGATGGTCGAAGGGATCCGCAAGGACGGCACCGGCGGCAAGGCTGCGCCCCCGTCCATGATGGTCGCTGAGGCGGCCGCACCGCCGAAGAAGGCATGACTTCGGTTCAATTTCATGTGCGGTCAGGAATCCTTTCCTGACCGCGCAAGTGTATCGATACTGATCTTTCCCCTCCAAATCCCCAATTGACTTTGAGACAGTTTTGGTATACCATTTAGGTATAGATGAGAAACTGTAAGAAAGCGAAATGAGCGCCCAAACTTCCGATATTCGTAAACCGGCCGTGGCCGGCCTTTTTTATCCCTCCTCGCCGAGCCAACTGGTCAAAAAGATCGCCCAGCTTTACTCCGAGGTGAAAAAAGCGCCGCTCGAAGGGCCTCCGCTGGCCCTCGTCTGCCCTCATGCCGGGTACCCGTACTCCGGAAGAATAGCAGCGCGGGCGTTTAAACTGATCGATGGCGAGCAGTACGATGCAGTCGTGATCATTTCGCCTTCCCACACCGTCTTTTTCAAGGGAGCCTCGGTCTACGATGGTGCCGGGTATGAAACCCCGCTCGGCGTGGTAGAAATCGACAAGGCGCTGTCCAAGAAAATCGCCACAATCCATCCCCAGGTCTATTTCTCCAATATGGGTCACGCCAGCGGATCGACCCGGGGAGAACACGCCCTCGAAGTACAGCTTCCGTTCCTACAGGTTATCCTCGGCAAGTTTAAGCTGGTGGCGATTGTTATGGGAGACCAGGAGGAGGACACGATCAATGCGGTCGGCGAGACCCTTGCTTCGGCACTCAAAGGGACCAACACGCTGATGGTTGCCTCGACCGACCTGTCCCATTTCCACTCAGAAGATGCGGCGCGAAAACTCGACAGCAGTATCCAGCGGGCGATCGAGCAGTACAATCCCGAACTGCTGGTAGAGACTTTAGAGTCAGGCAAGGGTGAAGCTTGTGGCGGCGGCGTGGTCGCTTCGGTTATGAAAGCCTGCCAGCGGCTCGGCGGACAACGGGCACAATTTCTAGAATACACAACATCGGGGGAAGCAACCGGTGATTTTCAGGAAGTAGTCGGCTACCTTTCAGCGGTCATAGTGGGAACGAGGCAGGCGAAGGAAACTGCGCTGATCGGCGCCTCGGCGGCAAAACAGGAGTTCTCACTTGCGGACGAGGACAAAAAGTTCCTGCTCAAGACAGCGCGCGAAGCAATTGAAGCGGCCTTGAAGGGGAAGAAATATACCCCGGTTCATTCAGAGAAGCTCGAGGTTCATCGCGGAGTGTTCGTGACGCTGGAAGTCGATAACGAACTTCGCGGCTGTATTGGCATGATCAAGGCGCGCGGGCCGTTGTACGAAGCGGTGGCGGAGATGGCGGTGTCGGCGGCGATGGAAGATCCGCGATTCCCGCAACTCGAACCGGATGAATTCCCGCATTTGAAGATCAGCATATCGGTTCTCTCTCGCCTTGAACGCGTGCACGACCTGAGCAATATCGAAGTCGGTCGCGACGGTCTGCTGATCAAGATGGATATGCATTCCGGCCTGTTGCTCCCGCAGGTGGCGAGCGAGCATGGCTGGGACCGGACTGAATTCCTCGAACAAACCTGCCTCAAGGCGGGTCTTCCCAAGAATAGCTACAAAGATTCCTACGCGGAGATCTACA
This sequence comes from uncultured candidate division Zixibacteria bacterium, assembly GCA_963711085.1. Taxonomy (GTDB): domain Bacteria; phylum Zixibacteria; class MSB-5A5; order GN15; family FEB-12; genus CAVQCT01. The sequence goes on from CAVQCT010000003.1 coordinate 279,840, forward strand.
AATTCACCGCCGATATTTTCGAATAGCCCCTTCTTATCTCCGGGCTTGTGCCTGTCCCATGAATAGCATACCTTTGACCCATGTCTGACCCAGCTCCGTCAGTCTTGATTACCGGTGCCAACGGTTTTGTCGGCGCAAGGCTCTGTCGTTACTTTATCAATCAAGGATTCCGGGTAATCGCCGGCGTGCGAAAATCATCCGATTTGAGTCAATTAAAGGGGCTCGCGGTGGAGTACCGATACGGCGATGTCACCGATCCGGAGTCGTTGCCTGCGCTGGTTACAGAAACCGACTATATCATTCATAACGCCGGCATCGTGAAAGCTCGGCGACCTGAGAGATTTTTCGATGTGAACGAAAAGGGAACCCGGGCGCTCCTGGAAGCGGTGGCAAGCCACAATCTACAGATCAAAAAATTAATCTACATCTCGTCGCTGGCCGCCGTCGGACCCTGCCTGGACGTTAAGCCGCTCACGGAGTCGGTCGCACCGCATCCGGTGACGACTTACGGTCGATCCAAACTTGCCGGGGAAAACGCCGTGCTCTCTTATGCCGGCAAATTCCCGGTCGTAATCGTGCGACCGGCCGGTGTCTATGGTCCGGGGGATAAAGAAGTGTTCTCGGTGTTTCAGACAGCTCACCGGCGGATCAAAGCGTTGGTCGGAGATTTAAATCGCAGACTGCAGATGGTATACGTCGATGACCTCTGTGCCGGAGTATTCCTGGCGCTCACCGGTCACACCGATTCGGGCGCGGTTTATTTCCTTGCCGAGGAAGAAACATTCACGTATAAGGCCTGGATCGAAACTCTCCAGCGAGCAATCGGCAGGAAAGGGTTCCCACTGCGTCTTCCGGCGCCGGTCTTCCGCCTGATCGCGGCGGTTTCCGGGGCTGCTTTCAAGCTGGTGAGAGCAACACCGATGCTTACTTCGGAAAAAGCGAATGAACTGCTCGCATCCTGGGAGGTTTCTATAGATAAGGCGAAACGGGAACTCGGCTACCGACCGGAAGTGACTTTCGAGGAAGGAGCAGCCGAAACCTATCGATGGTATAAAAACGAAGGATGGCTTTGATGGTATCGACCACACTTGCACTCTACTGTTTTCTCGCAGCCGGAATTTACCTGCTGGTTATCAGTATCCTGCTGGAATTTCTTGGCAAGAGTCTTGGACTGATGCGGGGAATGTCGCCGGATCTTCTGGAGAAAAGCACCGCCGGCGTATTCATCATGAACTTTCTGATCGAGTTCCTCTTCTTCGTCGTGATACCGACCCTCGGCTTCAGCTTCTTCTACTTAATTCTTCCGTACGGTGGAGTTAAATCCGGCGTGGCGGCAGCGTTATTTGCATTTATTCTGGGGGGAGTACCGCTGAGTATGAGCATATCGGTTCGGGTCAAACTGCCGATGCCGTTTCTTTTGTACACTCTGTTGAGTTATCTCTTGAAAATTGCCGGGGCGCTTGCCCTGATTGGATATATCTACGCATTGTAGGAGTCATCAATGAATCTCAACGCGAACGATAAATTCGCCCGGGCTCGGGCGCTCTTTCCGCACACGAAAAACGTTGTCTATTTCAATTCTGCATCCTACGGACCTTTCTCGACGGCGCTCCGCGAAGCGGTCGAGAAAAATCTCGATATTCGGGTCGCGGCCGATCACGACGATTCGCACGAAACTTACGAAGTCCGCGACCAGCTTCGGGAGGACTACGCCGGACTGATCGGAGCCAAGGGGACCGATATCGGCCTCGGTCTAAACACCACTTTCGGTTTGAATGTCGCGGCGTTCGGACTTCCGCTGAAGGAAGGGGACGAAGTTCTGGTGTCGGATGTTGAATTCCCCGCCGTTATCTACGCTTTCCGTGCGGCGGTCGAGACGCGTAAGCTCAAGCTGACCTTCGTGAAATCAAAGGATCGGCGATTTGACGTCGAGGCTTTCGAACGAGCAATCAGTGGCAAGACGCGAGTGCTGGCGCTCTCGTGGGTACAATACTTCAACGGACATAAGAATGATCTGGCTGCTATTGCTGAGATCTGCCGAAAGCACGACATCTTCTTCGTGGTGGACGGCATCCAGGGGATGGGGGCGGAGCCGATCGATGTGAACCGACTCGGGATCGACATCTTTACCTCCGGCTGTCAGAAGTGGATGCTTTCCCCGCAAGGATGCGGATTCTTTTATTTGTCAGAAGAGATCCGTAAGAGACTCCATTTCCCGTTTATGAGCTGGCTTGGCGTCGACTGGAAAATGAACTTCACTGATCTGTTCAAATACGATCTGCCTTTTTTCGACTCCGCCCAGGCGTACGAAATGGGCTATTACGCCATGCTCAACCTGCTCGGTATGAAAGCCTCGGCCGATATTTTCAAGGATCTCGGTATTCCTGACATTCAGGCGCACAACCATAAGCTGATCGACAAGCTGGCTGAGTATGTAAAATCAAACCCGTACTACAAGATCGAATCATCGATGGAGCCGAAACACCGGTCATCGATCTTTTCTTTCAGTTGTGCCGATGATAAGGAACTTCATCGCGCACTGTTGGATGAGAAGATCATTCTCGTTCGCCGGGAGGGAGCAATACGGGTGTCGGTTCACCTGTTCAACAACGAACAGGATATTGACAAGTTGGTAGGGGTGATGGATCGGTTTTCAAAAGCAAAGAGCTGAGGTGTCGTGCCTCAACGCCCGGCCACCGGCTTTTGCTGCAGTAGCGGGAGAATCACGCGGGCTATTTCGTTCGCGGCGATATCGTGACCTTTGGCGTTGAAATGAATCGGGTCATCGATTGGATTCGAATATAAATCATCATACCGGTCAAATGTAGACTGTAGATCGACGAGGGGGACTTGCTCATATCTCGATGCTGTCACAATCTCATCTTCATATTTCTGGTGAAGTTCATGGAAATATGAAATCTGTCCGGGAAAGTAGGTGCTCAGGCTGGCGACAGGGGGTATCAGCAGGACCGATTGTATCTGGTGAGCACGAGCCGTGTCGATGATACTTCGAAGATTCGCCAGGAACTCGGACGTGGAGACGCGCCGTCGCCCTTTGGTCTCATCGAGTCTGATGGCCGCCTGTTTTTCTGTCGAACTCAGCAGCAGCTTTCTGGCAAACTGGTAGATTTCCAGGGACGAGAGGATATTCTGGGCGGATAGAAAGATCCGGCTTGGCGTTTTCTGTTCGGCATCGGAAATCCCATGGCCGGCAGTCCACTGATCGTTCCACCCGAACATGATCAGGACCATGTCCGGTTGAAGTTTTACCAGCTCACGTTCGAAATATTCTTTTCCCTGGAAGGAGCTATAGCCGGGAACACCGGCGTTGATCACCTCGTATGCGCCGGGGGATTGTCGCTCGAGAATATTCTGAAGGTGGGTGGGCCAGATATCTTCGTATGGTACGCCCCAGCCGAACGTGCACGAGTTGCCAAGTGCGAGGATTCGATATTTCGTTTTATGGGGGTCGAAATCCTTGCCGCGCATCCCCGCGGAATTGATGTGGTAGGTGATGTCGGAGTATTGGCGCGAGTTGATCGTTTTGTTCGGGCGGAATCGCCAGAACAAGTGGGCATCTTTCTTAAAGACGTTAGGGAAATCGATATCCCGGTTCAGCGGGAAAAACTGGTTTTTATAATACAGATTGACGTCGAACAAACGCAGTCCGATCTCGCTGGCAATCACGAAGAGCAGCAGCATGCACAGGGCAAATAGAAACTTAAGCCAGATCGGTTGGGGGGTGGCAGTGTCTCTCATTGAGTGTACTTGTCTGCTAGAACAATGAGTATATGAACGGGGCTAGAGCAGATGACTCCGTGAACACCACCAGCAGCGAGATCAGCAGCAGAAAGATAAGAATAGGGCCGAGCCACCACTTCTTGGAGGTGTGCAAAAAATACCAGAGTTCGGAAAAAATGCCAAGTCTGCGAAACATAATTCACCTTATCGTTTCGCGTGTAACTATGGAAAATTTTTGTCGCGTGAAAAGGCCGTCTGTGCCGGATGAAAAATCAATCAAGTTGTTTGTCGACGGTGAATCTCGTAATCAGAGCATCCGGCAACTGTAACTTGTCCACAATATACCGTTCCAGCAGCAAAATGTCAATACCTCCCGAGCAAAAGGTGGCGAAGGCTTCTTCCGGACGGTTCACGATAGGGTGACCCCTGAGGTTGAAGGAGGTATTGAGGACGACCGCCACGCCGGTGATTCTTTTGAACTCCCGGATTATGTCGTACAGGAGTCGGTTGTCTTCACGGGTAACGGTTTGAATGCGCGAGGAGGCATCGACATGCGTGACAGCCGGTATCACCTCCCGCTTCTCAGGACGAACTTGGAAATTGAACAGCATATAGGGGGAGGTCACCGAAGTCTCGAAGTACTCGCCGGCATCTTCAGCGAGCACAGCAGGAGCAAAGGGTCTGAACGCCTCGCGGTATTTTACGGCCGCATTGATCTTCTCTTTCATCGTATTGTCACGAGGATCGGCAAGGATTGATCGATATCCCAGGGCTCTCGGACCAAACTCCATGGCCCCCTGGTAAACGCCGACTATCGCGCCTCCGGCAATTCGATGAGCTACGGCCGCCGCTGTCTCCCCGTCGTCCGGTGATGCGTAAGGGATGCCGTTCTCTTTGAGAAAAGATTCGATCGTTTCAGTCGTGTACGCCGGTCCGATACCGAAGAATGGCTGCATTCGCTTCGGTTCATCGGTGAGACGGTAGTAGGTATACAGGGCGGCTCCCACCGCCCCGCCGGCATCGCCGGCCGCGGGCTGCACATAGATCTCGTCGAACACTCCCTGGCGGAGCAGGATACCGTTGGCCTTGCAGTTGAGCGCCACCCCACCGGACATACACAACTTCGTCTCGCCGGTAACCTGGCGAACGTGCCTCCCCATTTTGATAACGATCTGTTCTACAACCGCCTGCACCGAGGCTGCCAGGTCGTTGTGGAATTCCTCGATCGAAGCTTCAGGTTCTCTTCGCTTGTGTCCGAGCAGCTTTTCCAGTGCCCTGTCGGTCATGGTCAGGCTCCGGTGAAAGCTGAAATACTCCATATTCAGATGGATGGACCCATCCTCGTGAATTTTTACCAGCCGATCCCGGATTAGATCAGCATAGACCGGCTTTCCATAAGGGGCGAGCCCCATGACTTTGTATTCAGCGGAATTTACTTGAAAGCCGAGGAAATAAGTGAAGGCGGAATAGAGCAATCCGACCGAGTGCGGATACGGCATTTCGGCAAGTAACTTCACGCGATTGCCGGTTCCGGTTCCGTAAGATGCCGTCGCCCATTCCCCGACACCATCGACCGTGAGGATTGCTGCCCGGTCGAACGGCGAGCTGAAGTAGGTACCGGCGGCGTGGGATAAATGGTGCGGAAGGAAGAGGACCTCGCCATCGTAACGAAGTTCTTTATGGATGACATGGTATGTCCAGAGCTTTCGGTTGAGCCAGACGGGGAAAGCCTGAAAAGCTGCGCCGAAAGCGCGAAACGGTTCAGCCATATATCCGGAGAGGATGCGTTCGAACTTGAGCAGCGGTTTATCATAAAAGGCGATATAGTCGAGATCGGCCATTGAAATCCTGGCTTTCGACAAACAAAAATCAACCGCCTTCGAAGGCAGCTCGGGATCATGCTTAATACGAGTAAAGCGTTCCTCACTGCAGGCGGCGATCAGTTCGCCGTCCGCAACCAAAGCAGCCGCGGCATCGTGATAAAAGCATGAGATTCCGAGGATATTCATAATCAGCTCTGGCGACGCATTGAGTCGAGATCCGGCTCGCCGTTATCGATTGCTCTCCAGTTCGTCGACTTCGCGACATTCTTGCGATTGATTCCCAGCGGATCCCATCCCACCAGCCGGCCGAGTAGGCCGAGTGGGGAAAGGACCAGGAGGTAAGCGATTGCCACAATCAGTTTTGTTTGAAACCGCCCGATTCTGTGAGCGATTCGCTTCCATCCGGTCCACAGGATTTTGAGTAGTTTTTTCATCCGCTTTGACATGGAATATTGTATATATTGTGACGGCCATTCGCCTGCTGTCCACTAATATAACAGGCGGCCGCGGCTTTGGTATAGGAAATTATCGGTTAAATGGGTATCGATATTCACAATCAGCAGATCCTGGTGACAGGAGCTTCGGGTTCGCTGGGCAAACAACTCATCTTTGAACTGAACAAGATGGGAATACGACCGATTGCCCATGTTCGTGCCAGTTCGGATACCTCGTATGTCGATTCACTCGGCCTCGAGAAACGAATGGCTGATCTCCGTGATCCGCAATCGTTCGCGAAGCTCATGGATGGAGTAGATATTGTTGCACATACGGCTGCCTGGGTTGATTTTCGGCAGGATCGACTGACGCAATTCACGGGGATTAACACGATAGCGCCGATGGACCTCTTCAAGGCTGCACAGCAGGCAGGAGTAAAGCGGTTCGTGCACGTCTCATCGGTCGCGGCGGTTGGAGCTTTCGATCGCAGAGAAGGCGAGCACGATGCCACCGAGTTTGACCTGATCAACGAGAACTCCCATTTCAATCTGGATAGCCTGCATATTCCGTACATCATGACGAAGCGGGCGGCTGAAGTCGAGTTGTCCAAACTGGTCGATCCAAAGAAGACCGAGCTGGTTACGGTCAATCCCTCGATCATCATCGCCCCGACTGCTTCCGGCGACGATCGTAAACGGGTGATGAAGGCATTCAACAAATTCCTGGTTCCGGAATTCCCGGTGCGGGTGAATCTGGTGGATATTCGCGATGTTGCCCCGGGAATAGTCGCCGCGATGGAAAAGGGGCGTCATGGTGAGCGGTATATCCTGGCCGGCGACAATGTGGTGGCGAGTGATCTCACCCTGGCAATCTCGGCCGTGCTCGGCAAAATTCCGCACCTCACCCGCTTCCCGAGGCCAATGTACGATTTCATCGCGCGCGTATCAGTTACCTTCAATAAGCTGCTTGGCCGAGGGAATATTCGGATCTATCCGGATCTGGTCCGGCTGCTGGACTATGACTGGGCCTATTCTTCGAAGAAAGCCAGGGAGGAACTTGGCTATCAGTCGAGATCGATTTACACGACGCTCGATGATTTGCTGACGAATAATTTCATGGGGACTTATTTGAAACCGGGTATCGAGCAGTACGTCGAGCATTGACCGCCGCGACGCGTCTACTATTGTATTATCTTCACCGGCCGCTTGTGCTCATCGACCGCTACCATCGTGAAACTTCCCTCGATCGCCTTTTCTCTCGATTCGGAGTGCATCTGCTCCATGAACACCTCGACCTTCACCTGCATACTGCTATTACCGACTCTGGCAACGGTACCGATCAGTTCGACGATCGTGCCGGCGGGAATCGGTTTGGTGAAATCGATGCGATCGATTGATACCGTGACAAGCCGCTGTCGACAGTAGCGGGTGCCGGTGATGAAGGCGACCTCGTCCATCCATTCGACTGCCTGCCCGCCGAAGAGGGTATCATAGTGGTTAGTCGTGTTCGGAAATACCGCCTTGACGACATGGGTCTCGGCTCGTTTCAGCCGCTCAGATTCCGTCATGTTTCTTTCCGAAGAATAAATGGTCGAGGGAGAATCGGCCCGGGCCGGTGAACAGGATCGTCAGATAGGGGACCAGGAATACGAGTGCGAGTTCCTGCTTGGCCCACGGATCCCCGCCATGAATTATAAAGGCAGCTGTGCTCAGAAGGATCAAGAGGGGGATAGTAGCGAGACGAGTGGCGAATCCGAGCGCGACCGCCAGAGAGCAGAAGAACTCGGCGAATACGGCCAGGCCGAGGCTCACGGAACTTCCCAGGCCGAACGGATCAGAGAATGTCGGCGCTTTCGCCGCGAAATTTACCAGCTTGTCCGAGCCATGACCGAACAGCATGAGTGCCCCGGTCCCCAGGCGGAGGAAAAGCAGGCCAAAATTCAGCAGGGATTCCTTTCGGTCAGAACTGAAATTCGGGGTGGTCCATCGACTCGATCTGTAGGCCATATCCTTATATCCCGATTCTGGTGAAATCGTTGACGTTATTCTACTTGGTACGAAAATACGAGTCCAAATGCAACAGCGATATGGGGACAGAGGGGATATTGCGTTCGCGACCGATTCTGTCTATATTGCCCGCCTGACAATTCGGTCACAACACCAAACTTCAAGGAGTCTTACATGCGCAAGCTTGTTCTGCTCGTCTGCATGTTTCTCGCCTCGACCGCCGCGGCCAACCTATCGGCAGGGGTCATTCCATCGTTCGACACGCCCTCGGGGCAGATCGGTTTTCATCCGATCACGAACGAAATTTCATTCTTCGTGAACAACGAAGATCACGGGGCCAATCGGGGGCAGACTATTCAGGTAGTCTCGATCAACAATTTCAAACTACTGACCAGTTTCAATTTCGAATTCACCGGCGATTTCAATTTCGGATATACCTGGGGCCTGAAGCGGGACCATTATGTTGAGCTGTCGATCGTCAAGCCGTTGAACTCGCTGATCAGCTTGAATGTCCAGCGGATTTTGTCTACTTTCGAACCGGAATCGATCAACCAGTTCGGGATTCGGATTTGTCTGTGAATAAGCGGTTAACGGAAGAGTATCTTATATATGAAATAGAGGCAGAGCAGGCTGAATCCGGCGGCGCCGGCGAGGGAGAGCCAGGCAAAGAGGCTTGATTTTCTCGGTTTTTTCACCTGTTGAAACCTTTATTGAGCGGCTACGTTATAATGCTCGCAGGCATTGTACATACGATGCCGATGCAGTATATTGAATTGATTGTTCTTTGACAAATGAGGTTACACCGGTCCCGGTGAACCTTCAGAAGTTTGCCTGTAGATACTACGGGGGTGACATGGCTTCGACGGGTTTAGCGAGGGACTATTGGCGTGCCGGAGTAGTCTGGGTCTCCGTTAACAAACCGGGCAAACACAACAACTGGCGAATTTAACTACGCCATGGCTGCCTAACTTAGTTAGGATTGTGCCCGTCGTGCTCGATCCCCGCCTTCGGGTTCGGGACACGGCGTCGAAATAGGAAGGCTCGATGGCCCGATGCCTTTAAGGGCTGTTTAAACTAAAGAGGCTGGTCGTGATCGTGGCCTGTTAGTCGGCAGCGGTCGCGGCGAGAAAATATAGACTGACTACGCACGTAGAGGATGGTTTAGCGTTACTCTCGGACGGGGGTTCGATTCCCCCCACCTCCACCAAATTTTCCTTACATCATTAAACTATCTGATTGACAGATAGTTATGCCATTTCATATCTTGTCATAAAGTTGACTGTGCCGCATTTGTGCCAACATAAGTGAGGAGCGAATGGCAAGGATTTTTCAGCGGGGGAATATCTGGTATCTGGATATTGCATACCAGGGACGGCGGGTCCGCAAGCGGGTCGGAACCTCGAAGCGTATGGCCGAACTGGCCCTCAAAGACGCCGAGGTCAAAGTCATGAAGAAGGAATTCGGCTTTGCCTCGGACGATATTGCCATCGAGGCATTGATCGACAAATTTCTGGAGTACAACCGCACCAATCACCGCGCATCCACCACCAAACGGTACAAGGCCGTCACCGATCATCTCAGACGATTCCTTTCTACGAAGCGCAAAGATATTGTTAGGCTGTCACAGCTGACTCCCGAAGTAATTGAAGGCTACAAAGCATTCCGCAGGGACGAGTGGATTAACCCCAACGGCAAGTCCGCAGATACCGACCATGCGCGGCAGGGCGCACGGGCAAGAACGGTCAATCTGGAACTTGAAGGCATCAAGACGATGCTCAATCTCGCGGAGAAGTGGGATTACCTCAAAATCAATCCGATGAAGCGCGTCAAACCGCTCAAGGTTGACGACAAGAAGCCGTTCCGGTTCTTGACCCGCGAAGAATGCGAACGATTTCTTGCGGCCTGTCCGCAGAATCTCTATCCGATGTATTTCACATTCCTAAGTACTGGCATGCGTAAAGCTGAACTGGAACACTTGCGGTGGAACGATATCGATCCACGCAGCCAAAAAATCCTGATTCGACGAAAAGCCGACTGGCAGCCGAAGACCGGAGAACGCGAGATTCCGATGAGTGACGACCTTATTGAATTGCTCGAAGGGATTCGCAAGAAGTCAAAGCCCGCTGTCGACGATCACGTATTCAATGTCCTTGGAAATGGCAAATCGCATAACATGCTCCGAACGGAGTTAATCAAGATCGGCATTCAAGCCGGAATTGAAGGGCTGACCAAAGTGCACACGTTGCGACACACGTTCGCAAGTCACCTGGTTATGGCAGGAGTTGACTTACCGACGATACAAAAACTCATGGGGCATTCAGATATTGAGACGACCATGATTTACGCGCACCTTGCACCGGATCATTTGGCAAAAGCGGTCAACAAGCTGCCAATAAGGGTCCAAAGGAGCTGACGCGCCGCCTACAGAGTCCGCGTTGTTGGACTCCTCGGCGAACGAAATTCTTTAGTAGACGGTGGGAACGTGCCCGACTTATTTATCCTATTATCTGGTGGCGGATTCGATTCACATCAACTATCTAATTCAGAGAGTAGTCATAAATTAGCCACACTTGCTTTCGAGCAGAAGAGCTGGTATGGCGTTAGACCTAATCTCTGGGATCGACGATTGGACTGATCTTATGCTAGGAACACAGACCGATTTCACGAGCCTCAACGCAGTGGAGTCCATTTTCAGGAAGGGCCCCATTGATCCTTGGGCGCGCTACCTGTCGGGTCGTATGGCAGATATCTTTGCCTACTCTGATACCATCCAAGTGCCCTGGCTAACGACTATTCGTCACGATTCTGCAGGCTGTATTCCCGGCGGAACCCAATTGCTGAACGACTTAGAAAAATTCGACTCTCCTCAGATCATGGCCATGAGGGTATTCACGGATGACACCCTATTCCTAGAGAGCCAATATCTGAGAGATGCATACAGTAGGTTTTCAAATTGGGCCACGGCAAATGCGTTTTCACTACAAACGTGGTCAAGTTTGCATAAGCAAACGTGGATTGCACGACAGCACAAAGAACGATTGGCTGGTGGTCTCTTATTTGGCTTGGACGAACTGAGTCGGGACCCTGCCTTAAGAAGACTCTCCGACTCCACCGACATTTCTACTGACAGTTTATTGTACGCTTTTGACGTAGTCTTGCGATATCCGCGATATGGCTCCTTTGTGCCCAAAAGCGGTTATTACCTCAATCACCCCGTGAGGGATTGCATCCTTCTGCCCGGCATGGAACGTGTTGAAAGTGAACCACCAATTGTACTGAGTTTTGCGAAGTCCGTTGAGCAGGTTGCGCCTCACATGACCCAACTTGAGTATGTGAAATGCCTTTCCCGAATCCGCAATTGTGTCAGAGAATTCAAACTGAATGAGTTGACGCGTGGACAAACTATTGATGCTGAGCTAATCCGAGAAATAGCAGCAAGCGTGGAGTTACCTCCTCGACTTAGAAACTTGGCCAAGGCAAGTGGAGTTGGTCTCGCAGTGATAGGTGGAATCAGTGCAGTGCCCCTATTGGGCCTGCCATCCGCGGTTGTCGGAAGTGCGCTTGGCGTGGCAACGGCCTTATGGAGCGGTACTCTCCCGCGAAAAATGGCGCGAATTAGTTGGCTTCGTTGGGCTTTTGAATGGGATATAGAATCCCAAAAAGACAATAGAAGGTGACGCGAGGGTGCTCCCACCCTTTCGTAATTCTAGCAATACGTAGTTCGAACGAAGAAGATGATAACACCAATATAGGCACCATTATGGAAGGCGAGCGCGAGTGAGGCAGCCCAGAAATCCGGTATGAGGAAAATGCCGCTGAATCCAAAGTACAGGATAAATATTTGGACGATAAGCGGTGTACCGCGGACAAGATAATATAGGCATCAGAGAGATACCCAAGAATTTTGATGCGTGAAATCTTTAATAATGCCACAACTAAACCGATTACTTGACCCGATTAAAAAGAAACTACCGTTAATTGGAGTGTTAAAATCATGGCGTCAAAAAAAAACGCCGCGTGTATCAATTAATGTGTTGGAAAAAATGCGAGAAACTCGGCAATCGAAACAACATCCTTTCTATCTATTATTCTGGTTTTGTCGTAATATCTTCTCCAAAGTATTTCATGCTGATCTCCTTCAATGTGCCGTCTTCGCGAGCGATTCAAGCGCATTGTTCACTTCTTCAAGCAGAATTGGATTATCCTTCGGGATAACAACAGCTTGTTCACTTCGTTCAATCAGCTGTTGGCGACAATTTTAAAGCCTTCTTTTGCAGCTGTTTTGCCGGTGACGAAGTCAGTGATGACAGCATCATGACGGCCGTTACTGAGTGCCTTTAAAGCGGTTATGTCACTGTCATACATTTTAATGTTTGACGTGTATTGGCTTGCGGTATCTGCATATGTAGATCCTTTGGCAGCGGCGACTTCTTTTCCTTTTAATTATTGGCAGTTTTGATATTGCTGTCAGGGCGAGTGAAAATCTGCGGACCTGAGTAGTAGTAGGGAGTGGAGAATAGAACATGCTTAGCACGTGCGTCATTAATGGTATGGCTTGCAACAGCCACATCGGCACGGCCGGTTTTGACTCCTTCTACGATTCCTTTAAACTTCATTTGTTTTTGGACAGGCTCCAGCCCTAACTCCTTCGCAATAGCTGCTCCGACCTCAATGTCAAAGCCTGTCATGGTCATATCATCATTCATATAGCTGAATGGCTTGAATTCACCTGAAGCCGTATAAACGAATTTACCTTCTTCGATTAATTCACGCTGCTTTCCATCTTGTCTTTTTGCACAGGCCGAAAGAATGCTGATTAATATGAACAGGATGGCTAGTGACATGTATTTCAATTTCATGTGGCAAGGTCTCCTTTCGAAAAATATGAAATCCATCCTTCTTTTACCCTAAAAACTCAACGTGGGTAACCGATTTTTACCTATTTTTACAAAAACGGGGCTAAGGAAGCAGTTTATATATGGTGAAAACGGGAAATACTCTTCTTTGATAGCATTTCGATTAGATGAAGAAACTTTTTCTCGAGTATAATCATCTAAAGGGGTGAAACGGATGGAATATAAGATTAAATGGAGAATTGCGTTAAGCGCATGGAAGGTCAGCTGCGCGGTATTTTAAAGATGATGGAAGAGGGCAAGGATTGTAAGAATGTAGTGATGCAACTTATCTGCGGTCCGTTCTGCCGTAGATAGGACAATCGGAGTAGTTGTGAGCGAGAATCTCGTTGAATGCGTGAAGGCCGCCGAGGGTAAAGAGCAGGAAGCTTTAGTGAATGAAGCCGTCAATTTATTAGTAAAAAGCCGATAGTTAAATGATTGGCTTTTTTTGATTACATTTGTTATACCTATAGGGGTAAGTAGATAACGGGAGGGCGAGCAATATGAAAACGATTGACCCACAAGAAGTACAGGCTAGGCTCGAAGCAGGAGAACAGTTGAATATCATTGATGTACGTGAAGCAGTTAAGTGGCAGGGGGCAAGATTCCTCAGGCCATCCATATTCCATTAGGGCTTGTCGAGTTTAAAATGAATGAATTGGATAAAAATAAGGAATATCTTGTTGTCTGTCATGCAGGCGGGCGCAGCGCAAGGGCAGTACAGTTTTTAGAATCTCAAGGGTATAATGCCACGCTAATGTAGATGGGGGCATGCTTGCTTGGGAAGGTGAAACGGAATAAATACGAGAAAAGACGGGCAAATCATTGCCGCCTTTTTTTATGTTGCTTTTTTCTTTGATTAGTTGATTGATTCTCGTTGGACGCACTTTGACAATTGCAAACTCGGATGCCACGAATAACATGGCGCTTGGAACAAGATGAATAGCGCGATTAAGTTAGCTGTGAACAATTTTCCTCTTCAACTCCATTTAGGGGAAGAAGATTCACCGCCTCCTACTAAAAACTCTATTTTCTCTTTACCATTCACGCCTAACTTCAACACATTTTAGGGTCATGTTCGTGACAGAGGAGTCTTTATTGTGATACCATTAAATAGAAAAAGCCATGAATGGTGGGCATTCATGGCTTTATAAAGAATCCACATCCTGTCAGGAGACAGGGAAACAGGCCTCTCTAATTGCTGGGGGCCTATTTTTTTATCGTAATAATGCTTAGCAGCAACGTGGCAAAGCCAAATGTGACCATAAGGGTTTCGAAGACACTCAAAGTTTATCACCCCATTTCTTTTGGGAATTCTCGCATCTAGGATGTGGCCTTGTTTGTCCATTATAGCAAATAATATGATAAATAAGAACATACGTTCGATAATTTAGCTAAAAAATGACTTTTGACTTAGGGTACAATCAAAGGCCATGTTGGAAAACTAGAATTGGGTTCAATACAATTCACACCAAGCGATTATTTAGTAGAGTGAAAAAGGCATGCGTTATTTCAACGCATGCCTTTTAGGCTGATTTAATTATGTGTGCACGGGCCTTTCCGCTATTAATATGCCATCATTGTCTGCATACAATACTGGCCGGGGATCCAATCAACTTCTCCAAAGGAGAGGGGAATATGTTTTGTTCCTTCGCCTCTTTTTTACTTTTAAAAGGGCATGTTCCAATTGCTTTAACGCCGACAGGGATAGCAGCTAATTCGGAAGAGCTCAGACGGACACATCCATTAATGATATGCCGCTAATCTTGCGGTCTGCAGCAATGCCTGCTAAGAGGTCGCCAAGCAGGGCACAGTTTCTGGAACCGTCGCCATCAACGACCAGAACGGTTCCTGGTTCAATGGTTTGCAGGTTTCTTTCACCAAGGAGTTATCTTCAAATACTTTCTACAGTCCGTATGAATCCGTGAAACTCTTTTTTGCCGCCGTAAGAAGAAAGTGGTAGCTTACAGAGCTTAAGCTGGTCTGCGTATTTATCACATAGGTCAGCTGTTTTCATCAGTCGCACCCCTTTATCTGAAAAATCAGTTTATTTTACAATTATAGTTAAAAATAATCTATCATTCCAGCGCAATGGTTTCGTATTGAGGCATATACGGAAAATAAAGAAAAAAAGAATGAGGGGAAGTTGATGGTTATGTATAACCATGCACTATTTATATATAATCAAGCAGCTGGTCAGGCTAATACCGAGAAAGCTCTCGCGGCTGTTCTCCCGGAAATTAGCGTTCATGTTAAAGAGCTGCAGATTATACAGACGGAGCGGGAGGCGAAACAACGGAAATATGCAGGGAATGGTGAGATAATCGATCTGGCCATTGTCCTCGGTGGAGATGGAACCGTTCATGAAGCCATCAATGGACTGGCTGAATTGGGTAAGCCAATCTGCATACCGCCAGGTACTGGCAATGATTTATGGATGTTCGGGCATCGGCAAAACCGGAGAAGTTAAATTTATGCAGGGCAATACGCAGCTTTTGGATGTCGGGAAGGTGAACGATCACTATTTTCTGAACTTCTGGGAGGTTGTAGCAGACACTTCAACCAATATTGATGCTGTATAAAGAGGGGCTGGGGAAGGAGTTTACCTTCGAAGCGCCTTGAGACTATGCAGGCAGAACCTTTTGATTTCACCCTTGAGCAAGATGAGCATCATCTAAGGGGCTGTCGATGATCCTAGTTATGAATGGGTGGTACATTGGAACGAGTCTAAATTCCGTTTCCAAAAACTACCAATTATACCGTCTGTTTGATGTGCTGATTGGTTATCATTTTACCTTCGGGTCTCTTATTGAAGTATTCAATCTAGAGGAACTTCCTCCGGAGAATGAGAGCTGTAGGAAATTTGCAGACATTTCGAAACCTCATCGCTCTGGCAAACGAGTCCGGTTCTAAGGGTGCATACAGATGGGGAAATTTATTCAGAAACACCTGCAGAATTAATTGTATTGAATAAGCATATTCAGATGTTAGTCGGAGATTAAGTAAGCCTTTGCCTAAAGGATAATAGAGGAAAATGATGAAAAGAGAGTGACCCATGAGTAGTTTAATAAAGAAAACCCCTTCCCAATAAAGATCAAGCTGAAAGGATTTACGCGAACTTGGAGTGGAACCTGGTATGACCCTTTTGGTTCATAGTTCATTATCCTCTATTGGGTGGATAAACGGGGAGCAATCGCGCTTATCCAAGCATTGATGGGATGCTGTGACCGAAGAGGGGACAATCATCATGCCGACGCAGTCAGTGGATTATTCGGACCGGTAGTGGCTTCGTCTCGGATTTGTGGGAATGGTGGCAGATGGTGCTTTAGCACAATGCCTGCCTATGAACCGGACATTACACCTACGCGTGGGTCGGCAGGTTTCGAGAGCTTTTCAGAACATTTAAGGATGTAGTAAGAAGCAGCCATCCCCATGTTCCTTTGGGATGGGGAGCAAGGAAATACTAAATTCTAAACTTTCACAGTCTTGAATACGGGCTTGGAGAACAGTTGCCTTGAGATGTAATTATTTAGATGCCCGTGTTCTGTTTATTGGGACTACTGATGAGATACTTGCCTTCACCTGGCAGAGTACAGTGGGGACCCAAGGAACGGAAGGGGCTCCTCTTTTGGTCGAGGGCATGAGGAAGTGGGTTGAATTTCAGGCATCTCATTATGATGATACTGATTTTAATGAAATCGGGGAGGAATTTGAGCGAACGCATCTTGTCAAGAGAAGCAAGATAGGCAGTGCTCACTCTGCATTGTTTGCAGGGAAGTAGGTAGATTTGCAAGTAATTCTTGCACTAAGAATCCTTCATGAAAGAAAGTGTGGGACACCTTGTATGGTGGCTCGCCCTTTCCATTTCCCGACTGATTTAGCATGTGGCATATGATTTTGAAAAAATTGTTCTATTTTCTGATTGTTATTTTATCTGAAAGAGGCTGGTATTGCCTGGAGGAGTTGATTTAAAGACATCTGAAAGCGGAATATCCTTAATGTCATTATAATAACAGGAAGTGTACAGAATGTGTCACAATAAGGACCTGTCTCTCTGTTTTCTTCAATGATATGCTGCAAGGACCTAATGGCTCTTTTGCACATGTTCAAAGGTCTCGCTAGAATTCCGGTTAAAGAGATGGGGCGTTTCCCAGAATACCTTAAATTCATCTGGATATTCCGCTTCAATCTCCTCGCGAATACGTCCATCCCAATCTCCAAAGTTTATCTCACGCAAGTCGTCCATTTGAATGAGACTAATTTCTCTGTCCCCAATAATATATTTGGCTGTTTCATAAGCCCTTTTGGAGGAACTGCTATACACTTTATCAATCGGCACTTCCTTCAGGCGTTTCCCGAGAGCCTTTGCATCATTGATGCCCTTCTCTGTTAATTCACCATTACCCCATCCTTGCATGCGTCGATTCACATTCCATTCGGTTAGTCCGTGTCTCGTTAAATAAATGGTAAGCAAAATCCATATCTCCTTTTTCCTGTAGATAATATTTATTATATCTCACAATAATGCTTTTGAGAAAAATGACAAAATAAGGGGATTCTAGAGTTTCGATTTATTGCATACCTTATGGGGGTATGATATCTTGGGAATAAGTTGAAGGAAGAGGAGGCAAAAAGATGAATGATAGTCTTCGAGAATCATTAAATAGCTGTGAGCATAAAGCAGTCAGATCAAGCCACCATTCAGAGGAAACAAAGCGAAACTGGTTCATCGTCTCTACCGGATAGAAGGACAAATAAGAGGGATCAAGGGTATGATTGACAAGGATATCTATTGTGATGATATCATCACTCAAATTGCGGCAACACAATCAGCGCTTAATTCCGTGGGGAAGCTCCTGCTTGAAGGCCATATGAAAAGCTGGTCTTGAGAGAATACAAGATGGTGACACGGAAGTCTTGGATGAAGTGTTAATTACTATACAGAAGCTAATGAAAAAATAGGAGGACAAGAATATGAAAACAGAAGTATTGAAAGTAAACGGTATGTCTTGCGGACATTGTGTAAAGGCAGTAGAAGAAAGTGTTGGGGGCTTAGCGGGCGTAAGGTCTGTGGATGTTGATTTAAGCGGAGGCAAGGTTGAAGTATCATATGATGAGAGTGCGGTGACGCTTGATTCCATTAAGGAGACGATTGATGACCAAGGCTATGAGGTAGAATAATTCATCCCGCTAAGTTTGGCAGGTTCTGTGTTTAGAGAGGTGAAAGGTATGAAGGAACTTCGTTTTCAAGTAACGGGAATGAGCTGTGCTGCTTGCTCTGCAAGGATTGAGAAGGTTCTCGGCAAAATGGATGGGGTAGAAGAGGCGAATGTAAACCTTGCGACCGAAACCACAACGGTCCAGTACGATTCGAAAAGAGTGGCGGCGCAGGACATCAAAGACAAAGTGGAGAAAATCGGGTATGGAGTTGTCACAAATCAAGCAAATCTCATTATATCTGGCATGAGTTGCGCAGCTTGCGCGACAAGGATTGAAAAAGGCTTGGCAAAGATCGATGGAGTTATTGGGGCCAATGTGAATCTAGCCTTAGAGGAAGGCACGATTGAGTATATCAGGGGCCAAGTGTCAGAAAGAGATCTGATAGCAAGAATTGAGAAGCTTGGCTATGAGGCTTCTCTTAAAGAGAAAGCAGAGAAAGAGGATAATCTGAGAGAGAAGGCCATTAAGAAGCAGCAACGTAAATTTATCTTCTCGGCTATCTTGGCATTTCCGTTGCTGTGGACGATGTTTGGTCATTTTTCTTTTACCTCATGGATGTATGTGCCGGATTTCCTTATGAATCCGTGGGTACAGCTTGTGCTTGCAACACCTGTCCAGTTCATCATTGGATGGCAATTCTATAGCGGGGCTTATAAGGCATTACGCAATGGGAGCGCAAATATGGATGTATTGGTCGCGCTAGGCACATCGGCTGCGTATTTTTACAGCTTATATGAAGCTATCAGAAGTGCTGGACATGGACATCATCCTGCTCTTTATTTCGAAACAAGCGCCATCTTAATCACGCTGATTCTTCTCGGTAAGTTATTTGAAGCAAAAGCGAAAGGGCGTTCTTCAGCGGCAATTAAGAAGCTGATGGGCCTTCAGCCCAAAACAGCCACTATTCTTCGGGAAAACGAAGAATTGACGGTTCCGCTTGAGGAGGTTCAAGTTGGCGATCTTATTTATGTGCGGCCTGGTGAAAAAATTCCGGTTGACGGAAAGGTCATGGAGGGTGCTTCAAGTATTGATGAATCCATGCTCACGGGAGAAAGTATTCCTGTTGATAAACAACCTGGTGATTTGGTTTACGGAGCAACAATCAATCATAATAGTTACCTTAAGATCAAAGCAGTCAAAATTGGGAAAGAGATAGCCCTTGCCCAAATTATTAAGGTTGTCGAGCAAGCCCAAGGATCTAAGGCGCCAATCCAGCGTATGGCCGATAAAATTTCAGGGATATTCGTGCCGATAGTCGTCGGTATAGCCGTTCTTACCTTTTTTGCATGGTATTTCATCGTTTCACCTGGCGATTTCAGTGAAGCTTTAGAGAATACCATTGCTGTGCTCGTTATCGCCTGTCCATGTGCCTTGGGGCTAGCTACACCGACCTCTATCATGGCTGGTTCCGGTCGATCTGCCGAACTGGGTATTTTATTTAAGGGAGGAGAGTACCTTGAAACCTTCCAACAGATTGATACCATCATTTTTGATAAAACAGGCACACTTACACACGGGAAGCCTGCCTTAACAGATATTCATGTGCTTGGTCAATGGGATGAAGAGGAAGTGCTGCAGTTAGCGGCATCTGTTGAAAGACCTTCTGAGCACCCTCTGGCAAAAGCAATTGTTGAAGCGGCAAATGAGCGTCAGCTGGAAACATTGGCGGTTACTTCCTTTGAAGCTATCCCAGGATACGGGGTTATGGGCATGTTGAACGGACGGCAGATACGTATCGGTACAAGGCGTTTCATGCAGCGGGCTCATCTTTCCGTTGATAAAAACGTGTCTCTTATGACCGAATTAGAAAGCGCCGGGAAGACAGCCATGATTGTTGCCATTGACGAAGAGATTGCTGCTGTTATAGCTGTTGCGGACACCATCAAGGAATCCTCGGCAAGCGCCGTCAAAAAGCTGCAAGCCCAAGGGATTGATGTAGGATGATTAGCGGAGATAATCAGCAAACTGCTGAAGCGATTGCTAAGCAGGCGGGGATTATGAATGTCATTGGGGAAGTGCTTCCCGAAGGAAAAGCCGATGAGGTACGAAAATTGCAAGCGCAGGGCAAGAAGGTTGCCATGGTCGGCGACGGAATTAATGATGCGCCAGCACTTGCGCTGGCTGATATCGGCATCGCCATTGGTACGGGTACAGATGTAGCGATGGAAGCAGCTGATATCACACTTATGAAGGGCGATGTGCAAGGAGTTTCCGATGCGCTAAATATTAGCAGGCAAACGATGAAGAATATCAAGCAAAACCTTTTCTGGGCATTTGGATATAACACCCTTGGCATACCAATTGCTGTTAGCGGTCTGCTTGCCCCATGGCTTGCGGGGGCAGCAATGGCGTTCAGCTCAGTCAGTGTTGTCCTGAATGCATTGCGTCTGCAAAGATTGAAGCTCTAAAAAAGCGTGTAAGGCGGCAGATATTGCTTTTCTGCCGCCTGAAGTTAATACATATCATTCTAAATGGAAGAAGGGGATTATAGATCGTTGCTCTAATTCCGATAACTTATATGCAGCTAGATACTTGTCTCTCGACTTAGGTATTTTATCCTGTTACGATATATTTATTGGGGGATACTATGCCCAAACTATGGACAAAATCCTTGAATATGTCTAAAAAATATTACAGCCATTTTACAATATGATTTTTTTCCTGGTTTATGAATCTTTTTGGTGTTTATTTCGTCTAAAATATATATGGAGAAGGAATATAAAAACAATCTGCTTGAAATAAGTGTTTTGGTATTTTGAATGGATTGGCAGTTGCACGCTCAGACAGGTATTCCTGAATTGGTAAATGTCGAAGGGGTTTGTGATAATGAAAAGTGTTAAGAGAGATTTTATCTATCTTCATAAACAAGAGGCAGAGCATTTCGTCGCTTCGTTTGGGATTGATTTTTGCTCCTTTATGCAGGCGGTAAATGAGCCGCCCGAGAACTTATTATTGTTAGACCATCCTTTTATGGATGTTGAGTTTGACATGCATACACATTTTAATTATGTAACCTATCCATCTTATAAGAGGTTCTGTAAGGAGAATGGGAAAGAAATCGAGCGGCTTGTCTGGATGGATTTTGAGGATATCGATGGTCTTGAAGAACTCGCCCCGTGGGAGATTGCGGAGATTTTGTACGTGAGGCATACCTTTAACCATTTGCGTTCGCCCTTTTACCAGAAGATGAATAATCGGTTTGTCTACTTAACACAGGAAGACGGCCTTTATAATAAGATTTATTATCGAAGTTGGGCTGATTTCTATGAGATTCTTTCTGCAATAATTCCAGAGCAGGCGGATTTGAACAAGGCGGAGAGAGGTTTATTTGGAGCGAAGAGGAAAGTCAGTCTTCAGAGTGTTCCTCAAGAGATGATCAAGCAATTATCGCCGATTTTTACTGAAGGTGCTATCATTAGCTTCGAGAAATCCATTAATACACGGCAGGCGGCGGAAATTCCTATATGGTCTGTCGGAGATTTCTCTCATGAGGATGATCTTGAGCATGAGCTTCGAACTATCTATCGGACGAGACAGACAGCTAAACTAGTTTTCCAGAAGAAACAAAAAGAATGGACACTTATTCGTTAATGGACTGACCTCCCTGTAAAAAGGGAGGTTTTCTCTTTTAAATTATTCACAATCCTTGGGCAAAAACGCATATAATAAGATGAATGGAATGTATGATTTCCCAAGATGGGATGATTCCGATTGTTGGATTCATTTCATGTTCTAAAGGGGGATGATACAATAGACTAAGGAACCAATCAATGGAGGTACGTTTATAATGAAAATCAGACTAGGATTATTATACGGCGGAAAATCTGCAGAACATAAAGTATCCATGCAAACAGCACTAGCGGTCATCACGGCGCTGGATGCATCTAAATTTGATATACATCCGATTTACATAAATGAAGAAGGGCAGTGGATCAAAAGGCCCCAACTCGAAGGACCTGTTGATTCTGTGAAACAGCTGGAATTTGGAGCGAATGAAGGAGCAATTGAAGCGACTGGATTCAATAGCATTGTTGCTCAGGATTCTAGCGAAGGTTTTGACGTTGTATTCCCGCTCTTGCACGGACCAAATGGTGAGGATGGAACGGTACAAGGATTGTTGGAGCTATTGAATATCCCTTATGTAGGAAATGGTGTTCTTGCCTCTTCTGCTGGAATGGATAAAGTCATTATGAAGAATATTTTTGCACAGGCAGGACTTACTCAAGTTGGGTACTCATCCTACCTGCGTTCTGAATATAAGTAATGAAGAGGCTGTATGTGATGAAGTGGAAAAAGAAATCGGTTATCCATGCTTTGTCAAACCGGCTAATCTTGGTTCAAGTGTCGGAATCAGCAAGGCAGATAATCGTGAAGAGCTGCTTGCTGCATTTGCGGAAGCATTCCAATTCGACCGCAAAGTCATCATTGAAGAAGGTGTTAAGGCGCGAGAGGTTGAACTTGGTGTAATTGGCAACGATCATCCGGAGGTATCTGTCGCTGGTGAAATTATTCCGAAAAAAGATTTCTATGATTATAAGGCAAAATATGAAGATGGAGACACAGCATTAGTAATCCCGGCTGAAATCACGGAAGAGGAATATGCCAACTTAAAGGAAATGGCTGTTAAAGCGTATAAAGCATTGGATTGCTCTGGATTGGTGAGAGCGGACTTTTTCCTCACTGGCGATGGTAAAGCGTATATCAATGAAGTGAATACAATGCCTGGTTTCACTCCGTTTAGCATGTTCCCGCTTCTTTGGAAGCATACAGGTGTTGATTATCCGGAATTAATTGAAAAGCTCATTCAATTAGCGCTTGACCGCCATGCAGAGAAACAAAAAATTAAATATACCATTTAAGTCTTAAATGGGGAAAGGTAAGTACATACTTATTGGTATGTACTTACCTGAATTTCAGGGATGAAAAAGTGTAATGGAGGATTAAAATGATTAAACGTACACTAGCTGAAATAGCAGCCATGGTAAAGGGCCAGATTCATGACTCTGTGAAAGATGTCATGGTCGCCGGAGTAACGAATGATACAAGAAAAATCACGGATGCTAATCTTTTCGTGCCCCTTCAAGGAGAGAAGAGCAATGGACATGATCATGTCCTGCAAGCGTTTGAGCGAGGAGCTTCAGCGAGCCTTTGGGAACAAATCAGTCCAAATCCTCCGGAAGGGGCAGCTCTCATCTTTGTTGAGGATAGCCTGAAGGCATTGCAGCAACTGGCGAAGGCCTATTTAAATGAGCTTGAAGCAAAGGTGATTGGCATCACGGGCTCGAATGGAAAGACAACGACAAAGGACATGACGGCCTCCATCCTTGGAACAAAATATCGCGTGCATAAGACAAGCGGGAATTACAATAATCATATCGGTTTGCCGCTGACAGTATTATCCGCTCCCGAAGATACGGAAAGCTTATCCTGGAGATGGGGATGAGCAGCCGCGGAGAAATCTCCCTTCTATCTAGAATTGGACAACCTGATGCAGCCATTATCACCAACATTGGGGAATCCCATCTGCTTGATCTTGGTTCAAGGGAAGGAATTGCCGAAGCAAAGATGGAAATTGTTGAAGGACTCAGACCGGAAGGCGTTCTCATCTATAATGGTGATGAACCGCTCCTTATAAATCGAATAGGGGAGGTTGCATCCCGGAAAATCTCCTTTGGAAGAAGCATCACGAATGACTATTACCCTGCTGATATACAGCCTGGCCAGGATGAAATGAACTTCACGATCGAAAAGGAAGGAATGCATTCATTCCAGCTGCCGGTGCTTGGAACTCATAATGTGCTTAATTCTTTGGCAGCCATCGCTGTCGAAAGGGAAATGGGCATTTCTTATGAAGAGATTGCCAGAGGGCTTCGTGAGTTAAAGCTGACGAATATGCGTATGGAAGTATCCTTCGGCGCAAATGGCGAGAAAATCATCAATGATGCCTATAACGCTAGCCCGACCTCAATGAAGGCGGCAATTGAGCTTGTTAAGGGAATGACGGATGCAACGAAGAAGATTCTCGTGCTAGGTGATATGCTCGAGTTAGGGCCAGAGGAAGCAGAGTATCACTATAAGATGGGTGAACTCATAACCGAAGAAATTGATTATGTATTGGCTTATGGAAATCTGTCTGTGAATCTTGCAGAAGGTGCGAAGGCAAACCTTGGCCCTGAGCGAGTCTTCCACTTTGAGGAGAAAGAGGAACTCGTCCATAAATTAAAAGAGCTGACAGAGCCCCATGCTCTTGTTCTTGTGAAAGCCTCCCGCGGCATGAGGCTTGAAGAGGTAGTTAAGGCCCTATAGACTTGAGCCAAAAGAAGTCATCCATTTGCTGCTAAAGGCGTGAAAGGGTGACTTCTTTATTATTTTTATAAATGTCATTATAATTAAAATAAGGAAATGGGTAATATATTATAGAGACAAATTAGGGGTATATAAATGATTGGATGCCTTTTTATTCATGGATTTACTGGTTCCCCGTGGGAAGTGGAGCCATTAATGGAATATATTCAGGAGCATACAAATTCGACAGTAGCCTGTCCTGTTCTTCCTGGACACGAAGAAGGAGGCAGTCTGAAGGGTGTGTCCTATACGGAATGGCTTGATGCTGCGAGCAAGGCACTTGATGAACTACAGAGGCATTGTGATACAATTTATTTGATTGGTTTTTCTATGGGGGGCATGATTGCCTCGACTTTGGCCGTTAATCAATCGATTGATAAATTAGTTTTGCTCAGTCCGGCAATCTTTTATTACTCGCGAAGCAGCTCGTCATCGAATTAAGGGGTCTAATGCATGAAATGCTCCAAGGAAAACTTAAAGAAATGCCTATACATCCGCTATCATGTAAAAATAAAACACACCCCGATATCCGCAGCCATGCAATTCAGAAAGCTGGTCAGGGACCACGGCCCCATTTGAAAGATATTTCGCTGCCTGTTTCATCGCGCATGGGCTGCAAGATGGCATTGTCCACTATAAAAGCACACAATACCTCTATGATACAGTCTCATCCAAAGATAAAACGGCCCTTTGGCTCGATGGATGCAATCATTTGATTTGTCATTGTGAGAATAATGAATGGCTCTTTAAACAAGTGTATGAGTTCTTGCGGTAGAAGCACCCAAACATATATTATCAGTACACAATATTTGCAATCCGGCAATGTATTTGTTAACATAAGTTAAATACATGCGTTTCATGAACATTTTCCAAGGTAATTGACCTTATGAACTCATGCTGCCGGAGGTACTTTCGGCCGCTTTTTTTATAGATCGAACCCTGTGCGACAGGTATGATAAACCCACACTTTATCCTGTTAGACAGGACTGAAAAATATATTGAAGCAATTGTTAAAATAACACCTATTGAAAAAGGGGTAGAAAAATTAATGGCATTATTTAGTGAATTAGGAATTAGCCGTAACACGATGAAAGCAGTAGAAAGAATGGGCTTTGAAGAAGCGACACCAATCCAAGCAGAAACAATTCCGCTAGCATTAGAAGGGGTAAGGATTTAATCGGTCAAGCGCAAACAGGTACAGGTAAAACAGCTGCATTTGGTATTCCGATGATTGAAAAAATTGATATATCCAAAGATGAAATCCAAGGAATCATTATTGCACCAACACGTGAGTTTGCAATCCAGGTTTCAGAAGAGCTTCTACAAAATAGGGGAGGTAAAAGTGCGTTCTTCCTGTTTATGGTGGGCAAGATATTAGCGACAAATTCGTTCGTTAAAGAAACGGACCACATATTATTGTTGGTACACCTGGTCGCGTCTCTTGACCATATCAACAGAAAAACAATGCGTTTAATAATGTTCATACGGTTGTTCTAGATGAAGCAGATGAAATGTTAAACATGGGATTCATTGACGATATTAGTGAAATTTTAAAACAAATTCCATGAAGAAAGACAAACATTACTTTTCTCAGCAACAATGCCAAAAGAAATTCGTGATATTGCAACAAAATTCATGAAGAATCCAAAAGAGGTTAAGGTGAAGGCAAAAGAAATGACAGTTGAGAATATCGATCAATACTTTGTTGAAGTACCTGAAAGAATATAAATTTGATACGTTAACTAAGCATATTGGATATTCAAAATCCAGAATTAGCAATTGTTTTCGGTAGAACGAAGAAGCGTGTTGATGAGATTGCGGAAGGCTTACAAGCAAGAGGATATCGTGCTGAAGGAATTCATGGTGATTTAACACAAGGAAAACGAATGTCTGTTTAAATAAGTTTAAAAATGGACGATGTAGATATACTTAGTTGCAACAGACGTGGCTGCACGTGGTTTGGATATTTCAGGTGTAACACATGTATACAACTTTGATATTCCACAAGATCCAGAAAGCTATGTTCACCGTATTGGTCGAACAGGTCGTGCTGGTAAAGCGGGAGAAGCAATCACATTTGTAACACCACGTGAGAAGTCTTTCTTAGAATTCTTGAAAGAACAACAAGATCGAAAATGGAGCGCATGAAAGCTCCAACTGTAACAGATGCTCTTGAAGGCCAGCTAAGAACAGCGAAAGAAAAGCTATACAATGCAGCATCTTCGAGAATCTAACAGCTTACCTTCCACTTGCAAAGGAAATGCTTGAAGACCAAACAGCTGAAGACCTTGTAGCAGCAGCTTTGAAATTGTTCGTTAAAGAGCCGGATGAGAAGCCGGTTACAATCTCAGAAGAAAGACCTTTACCATTCCGCAAAGAAAGCTCCTACAAAGGAAAAGGCGGAAGCGGCAAGCGTCCATACAAATAGTGATGGCCGCTGCAAGGAGACAGAAGACGCAGCGGAGGCAACAGCCAAGGCGGACGCCGGAAGTCTTATAGCAACTTATCTACAAAGAACCAAAGCAAATAATCAATCGATTGATTGAATGAAGCCAGCCTGTTATAGGGCTGGCTTTTCTTATTTGGCAGAAGTTCGTTTGCCGTGAATATAGAATTTCATCTCCTGGCCCATACTAAGGGCAAGGAGATGAAGATATGACCTATATACGACTAGGGTATGTGGCGATGAGTATGGAGCTGCAAAATGC
>CAVQCT010000004.1:0-130927 GCA_963711085.1 uncultured candidate division Zixibacteria bacterium
CAGCTGTCCCAAAGCGATAATGTGAGATGATTTCGGATACAGCTTGGGAAAACATTCTGTGGCTCAAGGAGAGTTACTTTGAGCGCATGGATCAGATCGGCGGGAAGCTAATTGAAGTCGAGTCCTTTCGACCCTATTTGAAGCGCACGTGGATCAAGCGACTAAAGCCAGAAACTGCCCGGCGAATTCTGTTTATCGGAATTGAAAAATCGGCAGCGAAGGTCAAAACTGTTCCTCTTACCACCGTACTAAAATTGCGATAACTGGAAGAAAGGCATTTATGTCGCTCGCGGTGGGCTCAAATACAGTGAACTCATTTGGTTTGTACACCGCGCACACTATAATCTGTACTGCCTTGCTACTCATCGGAGAACCATCGAACAGCTGGCAATAAGTGCCTATAGTTACTGTTCCAAAACAGAACGTCGGAGAAAAGCGCTAGACGAACGCGCTCTCAGTGATTTTCGTCACCTACTCCGATTAAGTAAGATGTTCCTGGCTGCTGAGTGGTCCCAGGACATGATTGAAAACACGCTGTGTCTAACCGAGATAATGAATTCTTCCGAGTGATTTCGAACGCAGCCCGGAAGGACGTTTCCATAGCCCCTTCGGAGGCAGCCGTAGAGTGGCTGGTAACACTTCTCTGGTTCCTTGGGGGAAAGGATTATGATACTCGGAGGCAATTCCTGCCACGATCTTCACCAACATGGTAATCTTCCACGTTCAGTGACCGAACAAAATCTCAATGCCGAATTAAGTAGACTCGGTCTCACAACGATTTCCATATAGCATAAACCTGACTAAGAATTTGCTTTTGACGCGCCGTTGGACAAGTCGTCTGTTTGCGGGTGTCATGAGGGAAAAAAGCGACGCTGGACCAGACAGGTCCACGCCATCCGCCAAAGGTGAAAGATAACGTCAGAAACTGCGTGACCTGACGCGACTACAGTTCGAGCCTCTTTACGGCTGTTCACTCAGTGACAGCGAGGCCGATGAGATCATAGACAACTTGCTGTCTTTCAGTAGGATATTATCAAGTGTTCGGAGAAGCAGCACAGCAAGCAGTCAAGACGACGTAACTCCACTCGAATTTCCAAAGAATTTCCCGAAATCTGGTCAGGTTGCCACCAAACGAAATCCGAACGCTTTGCCGGAGAATGGACATCCTGAATGAAAGTCAGTCCAGCAAATGAGCCTGATGCAAGAAAGCGTCAGGATTTTCTTAGTTTACTTGATAACGGCGAACAAGTGCATAACCCTTTTCTGCGCCAAGACTTGCCGCCAGAAACCAGAGATATCGGTCTGGCTGAAGCTCGGTACCTAACGCCTGAAATCTTCAGCTCACGTTCTGAAATCGCAGGTCAGATCAGACATAGGGCATCACTCAATGAATCGACATGGATTCTCGCAGGATGGGAAGAGCTTGATCGCACAAGGATTTCGTTGCGTAAACAGGCCGATCGCTTCGAGTTCTGCGGCATGCGATATGCGCTAACTCGCTGTTTGAACTGCGACAGCGTGTTTGTCGGGCGTCAACGATGTGATCTCAGAATTTGTGATGCATGCTGCAAGAAGTTCGCGGTCGAATTGAGGAAGCGGCTGTTGGACATGGTAAATTGCCTAGATCAGACCAAGTCACTGAAGCTCATGTTCCTCACCTTGACTGTCAAATCGCATCCTCGTTACCGTCCTTCTCGTTCAGATGTAAGGCGACTTTTCAGATGCGCTCGTAAACTCATAAACGCCCTATGGCCCGGTAAAAACGGCTGCGGCGCAATCGCGGTCTTGGAGTTCGGTGAAGAATGGAATGCACATCTTCATTTATTGGTGTATGGGCAGTACGTCCACCACTCAGTCATTCAAAATCTCTGGCGGAAACTCACCGGAGATTCTTTTATGGTCCGAATCAACGCGGTCCGAAGTAAGAAGGCCGGGGTGGGTTATTTGCTGAAATACATTACGAAACCAAAGCGGCATTCGTGTTCGGAAGACACAGCCTATTTTCTGGAACTACTCATCGGTGTACGACGGATCCATACGTTTGGCATCTTCTACAATCACGTTGCCATGAAACGCAGAGGTTACCCCTGTCCCTTCTGTACTGGGAAACTGATGCACCGCTGCTTTGACCCGGGTCCGCTAGTGCCCGCGAAATCCTTGTTTTGGGACGAAGCGATGTCACTTCCAGAAAAAGTACAAAAACGTCATGTAGATAATTCTAGTCAAACCTATCCAAATTGAGGGACAAATGAAACACGAACTAATGCAAATGAGGACAAACGGCAAGATGGCACGAATACTCGGCATCGACCCCAAGACGCTGCGCAAGTGGGCTCGCAAGGGCCACGTTCGATCCTATATCAACAGGGTGAACGGTTATCGTTACTACTTTCAAGCCGAAGTTCTGCAGGACTTGAAGAAATTTTCTGGAAGTGCAAAGAAGGAAAGTCGAGGTTGACGCTTAACCTTCAGAGCGTTAAATTCCTGAAATGTCCAACGCTGTTCTATACGCAAGGGTGTCCACAAAGGACCAGATGCTTCAGGGGTACTCAATCGATGCACAATTGAGTGCATTGCGAGATTACGCCCTTAGAACGTCACTATCCGTAGTGCACGAATTCGTCGAATCGGAGTCAGCCGGAGAAACTGGACGCCGCAAATTTCGCGAGATGTTGAACAGCATAGAGGCTGATCCGTCCATCTCAGCCATACTTGTCTGGAAGGTAGACCGGCTATTTCGAAACCTTAAGGATCGAGTGACAATAGATGACTTGATTCGCTCCAAGAATCTCTCTTTGCACCTAGCATACGAAGGCAAGGTGATTTCAAAACATACGAAGCCGAGTGACATGTTGGCTCTTGACATTCACACTGATGTAGCCCGCTACGAATTGGCAAACCTATCTGAAAGAGTGAAATTCGGAATGAATCAGAAGGCGGTTCAGGGTGAGTATCCAGGTGGAAAAGTACCATTGGGGTATCTCAGGAATCGGTATAACAAGTCAATTGAAGTAGATACCGAACGAGCTGCTATCATTAAGGAGCTCTTTGTCCTCTATGCGGACTCCGAACACTCAATAGATGACCTCCACTATCACGCCACAGGAATTAGGACTTCGATACAGAGGGTCTAATCGGCCAATTTCCAGGTCGGAGATAGAGCGCATTCTCAAGAAGCCATTTTATATCGGACGGTTCCGTTGGAATGGCGTCACATACCAGGGAGATCATCCGGCTTTAGTGGACGAAGCACTTTTCGAGAAGGTGCAGGACGTGTTCAAGAATCGTTCAAAGGGACGGTTTGCGAGGAAGGAGTTCCAGATATTCGAGGATGATGCTTTGTGGTCAGTGCGGTCACACTATCACCGCCGAAGTCAAAAAGAGGAAGTACGTTTACTACCATTGCACGGGATTTGGCAAGAGCCATAAACCCACCTACGTCCGAGAGTCGACACTTCATAGTCAATTTGCGCAGCTCATCAGTCAAGTCGCTTTACCTGACGGGTGGTACAATTACTTGAAAGAGTGCCTTGAGTCCGAATCGATGCGTCGGGACCGAGTACTAAAGACTCAAAGGAATCGCATTGAGTCTGCTAGGAGCAAGGTCATAGCCGATATGAAGAAAACGTTTCAGGCGAAGTTGGACGGCCTTCTGGACAACGATTTCTTTCAAGAGGTATTTCGCGACCTACAGAGCCGGAAGGAATCGCTTGAACGGCAGGATCAGGCGCTGGAGTCTGGAGCAGATAGTCTCTATGACACGGCTCTTGAAACTATCGAACTCGCCAATCAGATTGAATCACTTTACCTTGAAGCGAATTCCAGTCAGAGAAGAGAATTGCTTAGGACGGTACTATCGAACTGCTATTTGGATGGTACAAACTTAAGAGCCGCATACAGAAAACCCTTTGACTTATTGGCCAAAGGGGTGCTTTCTAATAATAAGCTGGGAGACAGGGATTCGAACCCCGATTCTACGGTCCAGAGCCGCATGTCCTACCGTTGGACGATCTCCCAGAGTATCTTTCTGTCTTTCGACATCCGACTGCGTTTCTTGAGATTTCCCTCTCAAAACCGTAAGGTCGGGCCGAATTCAAGCGCCAATATACACATTCACCCCCGCTTGTCAAGACGCTGTAACAGATTTATTTACCGATGATCAGCCGCCCGCTGAAAACCGTCCCCCGACTCAAGGGCCGGTCTTATGCTGTTGGCGAATCGAGACTTATGATCGGGGTTTTGGCTTCGACGAATACAGCCGAAAGACGAACGCTTCCCCGGTGACCTTCACCGATGCCCGGTTCGCGCTGATCCGGTTCCGCAACGGCCGGCTGTCCCCCCGCTCGACTTCCAGATTGCGGCAGGTATACTCGGTACCCGTGCACGTCAGCTTGACATCCGAAAGCGGTACCACCGAAAGCCGATCCCCTTTGGCATTGCTGAACGTCTTAGCGGCATTCTTCACATAGCACATCTCGAACGAGCGATTCAGAATCCGAACTTTCCCGCCCCGACGCATCCACGCCGCCACTTCACCGCTCACCAGAAGCATCATCGCACCAAGCACATGATCCGGCTCGGTCATCGACGGCATCACCAGATCAATCTCTCTCGCCCCTGCTTTGACAGCATAATCCAGTGCCAGATGAGCATCGGTCTTGTCTTTGTCTGTCGGGAAGAGCAGGACCTTCCCCTGTTTGAACAGTTTCTTGGGAATGTGACGCGCCGAATCAAGATCACCGATCACCAGATCGGGCGTCTGCTTTGACTTTTCGAAATAGGCATGCCCGCCGTCAACCGCGACTTTCACCGTGCCGCGTGAGATTCTCTTACAATATGTGATATCTTCGGCGCGATATGCACCGTTGAGAAACAGAAGATACCGCTTCACTCCGCCACCGAACTCGCCGCCGTTGCCGCCGCCCCCAGAAGCGCCGTGTTGTCGTCGATAATAATCTCGACATGGATCCGCCTGAGCAGATCTTCCATTTTGCCGATCCTGACGAACTTCTCCATAAACCTGCCCTGCTCGAGCGCCGTGATTATCTGCGGGGCGATCAGACCACCGAGATAGATCCCTCCCAAAGTCATCCCTTTCAGCGCGAGATTAGCCGTTTCAGCGGCGTAACAATCGACAAACAAATCCAGCGCCTTCACCGCCATCTCATCGTTACCGGCCAGCGCTTTCTCGATCAGTTTTCCCGGTTTATCTTTGGCCTTCTCATACCACGATGCCCGCACCGATCCATTCATTTCGAGAATGAAATCGTAGATCGTCTGGAGACCGGCCAGGCTGATGACATCTTCAGCTTCGACATACCCTTTCATCGCGTAGATGTACTCCCACAATTCCGCTTCGGACTGATTACCGGGTGAAAACCCGGCGTGCCCCCCTTCCGAAGCGTACGGGATGTAATTCTTCCCATCATAGAACAAGAGCACTTCGCCAAGCCCCGTTCCGGCCGCGATAATACCGATATTCCCGTCCGCCACTCGCACGCCCTTGTTGAGAGTGAAGAATTTCTCCTCTTTGAGCAAAAAGAGCCCGCGAGCTGCTGCCACCAGGTCATTTACGATCGTGACCTTGCGGAAGGCGTATTTTTTGGTGAGATCCCTGGCGTCGATACTCCAGGGCAGGTTGGTAGTTGTGACTTTGTTGCCGATTACCGGTCCGGCCACCCCAAGACAGGCAACATCGGACTGGGCGTTCGTTTTTCTCAGATACAGGCTGAAAACGGAGTCAAAATTGGAGAACTCGCTGTTGGCGAACACCTGATGGTCCACCAGCTTGGGCTGCCCCCGATGGACGGTGACAATGGCGAGATCGGTCGTTCTGGCTGTAATATATCCGGCAATCATGGTATTCGCTTCAGTTAAAGATCTCTCGATTGGACTCCACCCACAGCTTATACCATCCACCGGTCGAGTACAACAAATTTATTTCCTGCCGGCCAATCCCTGTATTTTGCGCGCTACCGACTCAGGATCCATTCCGAGCAGCCGGTAAAGATCGGCCGGTTTTCCCGAAGACCCGTATCTGCTGACGCCGATCCTGGTCAGGTTGGTATCAATATGCTTCTCGAACAGCATCGCACCGAGTTTCGTGCCAAGTCCCGTCTTCACATTGTGATCTTCGAGCGTGACGACTTCGTCGGTAGTCCCCAGAGACCTCAGATCTTCGTCGTCAATGTCACTCCAGTCTGAAACCGATAGTACCGAAATTTGCCGTCCGGCCGCTTTGAGCATCTCGTACGCTTGAAGACCGGTCGAGAGCATATTCCCGGAGCAGATGAGTGCGACACCTTTCCCTTTGCGAATCTGCTCCATGCGGCCATAACGGTAAACATACCTGTCGCCAAAATAAGTCTGGCCATTTTCATCGGTGACTATCGGAGTCACCGACCGCCCCATCACCACGGCGAAATTCCCCGGAGTGGTAAGTACGTGACGAACGATCCGATCGGTCTGATTAGCATCGGCCGGTGTGATCACTTTCCACCCGAAAGTCGAATTGAGCAGTGCAAAATAGTCGATACACTGATGGGTCATCCCATCTTCGCCGACATCGATCCCGCAATGGGTACAGAACAGTTTCGCATTGCCGTGATTGATGTCGTTCAGGCGGGCCTGATTGTATGTCTCGACCATCCCGAACATCCCGAAATCAGCCCAGATCGAAACAGCCTGTTCGGCCGAGAGCGAACCTGTGCAGGTAGCGGTGCTGTGTTCGGTAATTCCGAATTGGAAGAAATTGTTCGGATACTTCTCGGCGAACTCGTGCGTCTTGACCGATTTCGCCAGATCGCAGTCAAACACTGCCATCGGAGACGTCCTGTGCCAAGATTCGCGTCGGCAACCGAGACCAGCGCTTTTCCGAAAGCCGAGCGGCAATCGATCTTCTTGTCAACCGGATAGGTAATCGGCGTTCCGGCCGCTACATCAGGATACGTCGTTCCGGTGCATTTTGTAACCGGTCGGCGGTCCCTGTTTCCGCTTCTCTTTGTATTTCGCCAGATCGTTCGTCAATCCGCCCAGTTGCGTCAGGGCGTCATCAAGCTGATCCTCTTTGATCGCCGCGCCGTGGAAGTTCTCGTCGTTCTCCATAAACGACACACCCTTCCCCATCACCGTGCGGGCAAAGATCATGACTCGGCGCATCTTCATTGTGGGCTGCCTCGTGAAACGCGTCATAGATCTGCCTGAGATCGTGACCATCGATTTCGATCACCTGCCAGCCGTCCGCTTTCCAGTCATCGACAATGTTCTGCGGCATGATGTCGTGGATCTTCCCGGAGATTTGAAGCCGATTGTAGTCAATAATAGCAGTGAGACTTGGACAGTTTGTATTTCACTGCGATCCGTCGTGACTCGGAGATCTGACCCTTCTGCTGCTCACCGTCTCCCATGAAGACATAAGTATGGAAATCCTGCCCGGAGAGCCGCGCATAGAGCGCCTTCCCGATTCCAACCGCAAGTACCCTGTCCGAGATTCCCCGTTCCCCATTCGATCCCGGGGACCGATCTCTCGACATGCCCTTCGAACGGTGAACCAGCCTGACGAAATCCCGCGATCGCGTCATCGACATCGAAAAACCCCGCCGCCCCGAGGGCACTGTAAGCACCCGGCGAAGTATGTCCGTGCGAAATGATAATCCGATCCCTGTCATCCCGCCCCGGATCGCTTCGGATCGACCTTCGCCAGATTGTACAGGGTGAGATAGATCTCTATCGAGGACATCGAGCCGCCCGGATGCCCCGAATTGGCCAGCGTTGTCATCTTGAGGATATTCCCGCGGGCATAGCGGGCCATCTCGGTTAGCTTATGATGCCAGTCATCGGATAAATGCTTCTGATCAAATCCGCGCCATTCGTCGAATGCGCTTTTCACCGCTGTTTCCCTCTCTGCTTCTTCCAACATAGCCGTGCGTCTTCCCTAATGCTTTATGAGTATTCACTTTTCTGTCTGTTTCCGTTGGGCACTACAAGGAGTGCACCAAATTGACCAGTCCGGTCCTGTCGTCACTTTTGTAAAACGCCGAGCCCATCACCAATACATGTGCTCCGGCCGCGACCACCTCAGCCGCGTTCCCGGCATCCACCCCGCCATCGACAAGGATCTGTGTTTCAAGATTGTGATCATCGATGAACTTACGTGCCTGGCGAATTGTCTCGAGTGCAGATGGTATGAACTTCTGTCCCCCGAACCCGGGGAACACCGACATCACCAGCAAGTGGTCGAAATGTGCAAGATACGGCGCGACCTGTTCGAACTGGGCGTCCGGGTTGAGTGAGATCCCCGGTTCGACCCCAAGCTCGCGAAGGTCCCGGGCCAGCAAGGTTGGATCAGGATGAACTTCGATATGAAACGTGATCGCATCCGCCCCGGCCTGCTTGAATGCCTCGAAATACTTCTCCGGCTCCGAAAGCATGAGATGGACGTCGAGGAAGGCATTTGTTAACTTGTTGATAGTCTTGACGATTCCCGGTCCGAAGGAGATATTCGGGACGAAATGCCCGTCCATGATATCGAGATGAAGAATGTCCGCGCCGGCTTCGATCGTGCTGGCGATTTCATCGGCCAGATGGGCGAAATCGGCGCCCAGAACCGAGGGGGCGATTTTTGCCATGTGCCGAATGTATACTCTTTCCCCCCGCTCCGCAACCGATTATAGCGAAAAGATGGCTGCTTCAGTCATTGTCTTTCTCCGCTGCCCTTTCATTTTCCACCACAATCTCCGCATTCCGCTTCAGCCCCTCAAGTTTCGGGCGGGTCAGCGGAGTTCCGGCGGTCAGCTTCAAAAGCTCCTCCCGAGTTTCCATCGCGAGAACCTTCCTCACATCGACAAACTCCCCCACCCCCTTTTTCGTCAATAAATTCCTTCTGGGTTGTCACCCTCTGCCGCCCGAGATTGTGCGGACAGACATCCTGACAGATGTCACAGCCGAAAATCAGATTCCCCATCTTGCCACGAAGGTCTTCTGATATCGAAGATGGCCGTTCGATTGTCAGATACGAGATACACTTCCCGGCATCGACCACCCGGGGATGAATGATCGCGCCGGTCGGACAGGAGTCGATACACCGCCGACAGGTCGAACACTTTCCATGCTCGAACCCGCTCGGTTTGTCCTGCTCCAGATCGAGCGTCGTCACTATTTCAGAAAGAAAAATCCAGGATCCGAACTCCCGATTAATAAGCATGCTGTTCTTTCCGATATATCCGATCCCCGCCTTCATCGCGTAAGCCCGTTCCAGAAACGGCCCGTAGTCCACCCACCATTTGAACCGCTCGCCGTGATTCGACCCTAGCCGCTCTTCGATCTTGTGGATCAGATGCTCCGTCTTCTTCCTGATGACTTTATGATAATCTTTCCCCCGCGCGTACTTGGACACCCTCCCGAACCCTTTTGGCACCTCCGGGCTGTCCGGCTGATAGTAGTTCAACCCCAGCATGATCACAGATTTGATTCCAGGCATCAGCAGTGACGGATCAGTCCTCCGCTCTCTGTTTCTCCTGATCCACGCCATCTCGGCATCGAGATTGTGCTCCAGCCACTTCTCGAAGTAGGCCTTCGCCTCGGGAATCACTTCTGGTCCGGTGATCCCGCAAAGATCGAATCCAGCCTGGATTGCGTACCGCTTGATATCCGAAGATGTTATCATCATCCCTGAATTATACTTAAACTCCAGCCAATTGCGAATTGAAAATACCATACCAAAAGGTACTCTTTTAATCGCCTAAATTGACCACTTTTTTGGTACTTTTCCCTTTATTTCCCTTCGATTTCCTTGTATAATTACCGAATAGAATTGACAAACAGCACTAATTAAGTTAGCTTTTAAGTGCAAACCGCAAGAGACGTTGAGGTCATCGATATGACGTTTTTTTTACAACAGATTTGTGAAAGATTTCTCAAGCACTCCTCGTTTGCTGTGCACTCAAATCCTCTCTTTGCATCGCACCCAAGCCAATTTGAATTGAAAATCGAGACGGCGGGAAAGGAGCTGGCATGAGCGCAGGAGCGTATCTACTTGTGAAATTCAACGACCGGGAAAAACTGATACCGGCCATTCAGTCGCTCACCGATGCTTCCGGTATTAGCCGCTGGAACGCCATCGACGGCGATTACAATCTCGTCCTCAAACTGAACGACCACAAAGATCCGGTCCTCGATCGGGTGCGCAAGCTCGACGGATTCTCATCCGTCCTTTCCTGCGACCTGACCGCCGACAACGAACCGGAAGACTCCCTGCTGCAGCCGGATTTCTCATACAGCTATGTATTCATCGAGGCGGAAAAAGATAAGAAGCAACTGGTCGAGACTGCTCTTGTTGGTCTCGAAATGGTGGCGTTCTGCTCTCCTGCTTCCGGCGGCGCCGATTTCGTCGTTCTGGTAAGGGGACAGAATTTCGATGCTATCGATCGAGTCGTGAACAACCAGATGCGGGTGATCGATGGTGTGGTGAGGTTGAAACAGGACCGGGTTATTCATCTGGACAGGGTATAGGAGCGAATCGATGGCTGAAAATACGACTGACAATTTCAAACCGTTCAATGTCGAGCTGTGGAAGTACGACGGTCACGCCGGGGCACTCATTCCCCTGCTCCAGTCGGCCCAGGATACTTATGGATTTATCTCCGAGAAGGCGATCGACTATATATCCCATGTGACCGGCATACCGGCTGCTGATATTTACGGTGTGGTCACGTTTTACGCCCAGTTCCGTACCAAGCCGC
This sequence comes from uncultured candidate division Zixibacteria bacterium, assembly GCA_963711085.1. Classification (GTDB taxonomy): domain Bacteria; phylum Zixibacteria; class MSB-5A5; order GN15; family FEB-12; genus CAVQCT01. The sequence goes on from CAVQCT010000004.1 coordinate 10,740, forward strand.
TTGGCAAGTATGTCATCAAGGTCTGTAACGGAACGGCCTGCCACGTGAACGGCGCGCGCACGATAACCGACACGATCAACGATGAATTGGGAATCGATTACGATGAAACGAGTGATGACGGCAACTTCTCGCTGCTCTCGGTAGCCTGTATCGGTTGCTGTTCGCTGGCTCCCGTGATCGTTATCAATAGTGAGACCTACGGCCGTCTGAACCCGGCCAAGCTGCGGAAGATACTCCGTACTTACAAACATAAAACCAAACAGGCTGAAAAGACGGAGGATTGAGGGTAGCCTATGAAGACGGTAAAAGTAGGACTGGGAACCTGCGGTATTTCGGCCGGCGGCGAACGCGTCTACAAGGCGTTCCAGGACGAACTGACCGCCAACCCCGGCATGTTCGAGCTTAAAGAAACCGGCTGTATCGGCATGTGCTATCGCGAGGTCCTTGTCGAGGTCAGCAACGGCAGCGGCACCGGGCGTATGTACGGCGAAGTCACCCCCGACCGGGTCGGCCGGATCATTCAGGAAGATATTCTACAGGATAGTTCAATAGACGAATGGCTCGTCTCCGGCGAAGGTCGCGAGGTTGGATTCTTCGATCGCCAGCAACGCATCGTCCTCCGCAACTGCGGAGTGATCGATCCGGGATCGATCGACGAATACATTGCCCGCGGTGGGTACGAGGGCGCGAAGAAGGCGCTCACCACCATGACGGCCGAAACGATTATCGAACAGATCGTCAAATCCGGTCTTCGTGGCCGTGGGGGCGGCGGCTTCCCCACCGGAACCAAATGGAAATTTACCAGAAATGCCCCGGGCACAAAGAAGTATATCATTTGCAATGCGGACGAAGGCGACCCGGGAGCGTTCATGGATCGCTCCGTGCTCGAAGGGGATCCGAACTCTGTGATCGAGGGAATGATCATCGCCGGATTCGCCATCGGCGCCGACGAAGCCTACATCTACTGCCGCGCCGAGTATCCGAAAGCGATTGCGCGACTCCGTCAGGCTATCGCCCAGGCGAAGAAAAAAGGATTCCTCGGCGAGAAAGTCTTCGGCACCGACTTCAACTTCATGGTCAAGATCAAAGAAGGCGCCGGAGCGTTCGTCTGCGGCGAAGAAACCGCATTGATCGCCTCTATCGAAGGCAAGCGCGGAATGCCCCGCTTCCGTCCCCCCTTCCCCGCCATCTCCGGCCTCTGGGGGAAACCGACCAATATCAACAATGTCGAGACCTACGCTAACGTCCCGTGGATCATCATCAACGGCGGCGACGCCTACGCCGCTTACGGCACGCAGGACAGCAAGGGAACGAAAGTCTTCGCGATGGCCGGTAAAGTCAAACGGACAGGCTTGGTCGAGGTCCCGATGGGGGTAACGATCAACCAGATCATCTTCGATGTCTGCGACGGCATTACTGACAACAAGAAATTCAAGGCAGTTCAGATGGGTGGACCCTCGGGCGGATGTATCCCCGCGTCGATGTGCGACACCCAGATAGATTATCAGCAGATCACCCAGACCGGCGCGATCATGGGATCGGGCGGCCTGGTGGTGATGGACGAGACGACGTGCATGGTCGATGTTGCCAAGTTCTTTCTGACGTTCACGCAGGCAGAGTCTTGCGGAAAGTGCACCTTCTGCCGAATCGGCACCAAGCGGATGCTTGAGATTCTGGAACGGATCACCGCCGGTGAAGGAACTATGGACGATCTGGACAATCTCTCCGAATTGAGCGAACAGATCAAAGCCGCCTCGCTTTGCGGCCTCGGTCAGACGGCACCAAATCCGGTGCTGACCACGCTAAAGTACTTCCGTGAGGAATACGAAGCGCATATCAAAGAGAAACGCTGCCCGGCCCATGTCTGCACTCCGCTGCTGACCTATACGATAAATGACAACTGCACCGGCTGCACCGTCTGCGCGGCTGCCTGTCCGACCGAGGCTATCGCCGGTCCGAAGAAAGGACTTCACGTGGTCGATCAGGAGAAATGCATCAAGTGCGGTAAGTGTTTCACCGTTTGCCGGTTCGACGCCGTGGTGAAGGATTGAGGTGAAAAATGGTTAAACTGACTATTAATGGAAAAGAAATCACCGCGTCACCCGACAAGACAATCCTTCAGGTGTGCCGCGAACAGAATATCGATAACAACATTCCTACCCTCTGTTACGACGAAAAGCTTCCTCCTTTTGGTTCGTGTTTTCTTTGCGTAGTGGAACTTGAAGGGCAGAGTCGCCTCTTCCCTTCCTGCTCCACGAAAGTGGCCGAGGGGATGAAGATCCAGACCCGCTCCGAGAAAGTAAAGCGCGCCCGCAAGACCTGTCTCGAGCTGCTGGTCTCCGATCATTACGCCGACTGTTTCGGCCCCTGCCGGCTCAATTGCCCGGCCGATGTCGACATCCAGGGCTACATGTCACTCATCCATCTCGGCAAATTCAAAGAAGCGGTCGCCCTGATCAAGGAGAAGAACCCGCTGCCGTCGGTCTGCGGTCGTGTCTGCACCCGCAAGTGCGAGATCAACTGCCGAAGGTCGCTGGTCGATGCTCCGGTCGGAATCGATTTCCTGAAACGATACGCCGCCGACCAGGATATGATCGGCGAGATGTGGACACCGGATACGAAGCCGGATAACGGCCATACGGTCGCCATCGTAGGCGGCGGGCCGGCCGGACTGACCTGCGCTTACTATCTCGTACTCGATGGATATCGTCCGGTGATTTTCGAATCTCTGCCGAAACCGGGCGGAATGCTCCGCTACGGTATCCCGGAGTATCGTCTTCCGAAAGATGTCCTCGACAAAGAAATCAATTGGATTTCGTCCTTAGGTGTAGAGATCCACACTGACAAGACGCTCGGCAAAGACTTCACGATCGACAGCCTCTTCAAGAAAGGCTACGAAGCTGTTTTCGTCGGCCTTGGCGCCCAGGTGGGCAAGCCGATGCAGGTCGAGAACGAAGAAGTCGACGGTGTCCTCTCCGGCGTTGAATTCCTCCGTCAGGTCGAATTGAAGACCAATCCCAGGATTACTGGAAGAGTGGTCGTAGTCGGCGGAGGCAACACCGCTGTCGACGCTGCCCGTACCTCCCTGCGCCTTGGCGCCGAAGAAGTCATCCTGCTCTACCGCCGCACCCGAAAAGAAATGCCGGCAAATGAAATGGAAATCGTCGCGGCCGAAGAAGAAGGGGTCAAGATGGAGTTCCTCGCCGCCCCGGTGCGGGTCAACTCCGAAAACGACCGGATGACTTCGATTGAATGCCTCCGCATGGAACTCGGCGAACCGGATGCCTCCGGCCGTCGCCGCCCCGTAAAGATCGAAGGATCTGAGTATACGCTCAAGGCTGATTGGATCATTTCCGCTATCGGCCAGGAACCGGATCTCGATGGCGCCGATGAATCAACCGGCCTCAAAGTAACCAAATGGAAAACAGTCGTCGCCAAAGACGGCACCTTTGACACCGATCGTCCCGGCGTGTTCGCAGGTGGCGATGTTGTCACCGGACCGGCCGATGCCATCGATGCCATTGCGGCCGGACGTAAAGCGGCGATAGCTATCGATAAATACATTCGCGAGAGTGTCATCACGCCGCTGCATAGTCGCTTTGAAAGCAAGCGCGATAACTTCCACAAAATGACCGCCCAGGATCTGCCGGATATCGGCATTTCCGAACGCCATCACATGCCGGAACTCGAAGCAGTCCAGCGGATTCATTCGTTTGTCGAAGTCGAGACCGGCTATACGGCCGAAGAGGCGATCGAAGAATCCGGCCGGTGTGCCGAGTGCGGCTGCGATGTCGCCCTCTCATGTACCCTGCAGGACTACTGCTCGGAGTACGGTGTCGATCAAACCCGCTTTGTCGGCTCGTATAACAAATATAAGGTCGATACCCGTCACCCGTTCATCAAGCTCGACTCCAATAAATGCATCCGCTGCGGACGGTGTGTTGCCACCTGCGCTGAAATCCTGAATGTCTCGGCGCTTGGATTCGTCAATCGTGGTTTCCGCACGATTATCAAACCGGCACTGGAGAAAGCGCTCCATGAGACCAATTGCGTCTCCTGCGGCAACTGTATCGATGTCTGCCCCACCGGCGCACTGAACGAAAAGATGCCCTTCCGCCGCTCTGGTCCATGGAAAATGGAAACGACGTATAACATCTGCAACTACTGTTCGGTCGGTTGTAACATCACGATCAATCACAAAACCCCCGACCTGTTCTTCGTCACCGGCGCTCCGCCCGACAAAGAACCGAATCATGGCGAATTGTGCGTGAAAGGTCGGTTTGGGTACGAACATTATCTCGACGGCAGCCGTATGACCAGACCGATGGTCCGCAGAGGTGACAAGCTGGTCGAGTGTTCGTGGGACGAGGCCTTCGATGCTGTCAAGGCGGGATTCGATCGCGTCTACAACGACATCATCGACCGTGACCAGACGCTTGTCTCAGCCTCCCCGAAACTGACTAACGAAGAGCTTTACCTCGCCGGTATCCTTGGACGGGCCGCGATCGGAACGAACAATCTGGTTTCGTTCCAGCGTCTTTCGACCGAGGCTGATTACCATGCGCTCGATGAGATGCTTGGCGGCACCATTGCTTCGGCCACGGAGGATGAAGTCCGCGATGCTGACATGTATATTTTCCTCGGTGGCAATCCGACTTCGGAAAACCCGGTCCTCGGCTGGCAGGTGAAGCGGAGAATCAAGAACGGCACTCCTTCGATAGTCATCAACTCCGGGCAGATCGACCTGACTCGCTACGCTTCGGTCTGGGCCGACCCGCGCCGTGGAACCTCAACCCTCCTGCTCAACGCCGTCATGGGAGAGTTGATCCGCAAGAACGCTGTCGATGAGAAGTTCATCGACGAGCGCACGGTTAATTTCGATCAGATCCGCAAGCAGCTTCTTGACTCCGATGTCGAAGAAGCGGTCTCCCTCTGCGGCGTCACGATCGACAAGATCCACCAGATGGTGGAGATTCTGTCTGATCGCAGTAAGAAAATAGTCGCGATTTATAATATCGAGAGTCGCGTCGACCGCGCTCCCAACGAATTGAAAGCCCTGGCCACCCTGATGCTGCTGCTCGGAAAGCTCGGCGTCAAAGGGTCCGGTATTGCTCTGACGTCCGGCCAGTGTAACCACACCGGCATGACGCTCACCGGGTTTGACCGGCTCCTCCTCCCGGGTGGACGGTCAATCGCCGGCACCGACGCGCTCAAAGAAGTCGGTGCGGTCTGGCAGACCGATGTTGCCGGAACGCTGGAAAAGTCCGGGACGAACCTGAACCGCAAAATCCGTGAGAACAAGATTCGCGCCGCGATCATACTCGGAGAAAATCCGGCCAAAGATGCTCAGTTCAACAGCCTCGTGAACGACCTGGACTTCCTGGTCGTGGCCGACATGTTCCACACCGCTACCGTCACCATGGCCGATGTTTTCCTGCCGCTCTCCGCTTACCTGGAGAACAAGGGACACCTGACCAACTGGAGCGGTAAACTGCAGTTCACGAACCCGATTGGAAATCCGATGACCGGCATGACCAATCTCGAATTGATCCGCCGTCTTGCCGAGACCCTTGGACTCAATCGCAAGCTTGGCAGTTTCGATGAACTGGTGAGCGAGATCAAGTTCATGCGTGAGCGGGTCGGTATCGAGATCCCCATGAACGGATCATTCCCGACTGCCGACGGCAAGGCCCATTTCGTGCTCTACGCGACCGAAGTCACCACCACTTCGGCCTCGGTGCCGAACGTGCTGGAGATCGATGCTCGTATGGCGGAGAAAGCCAAGTTGATCAGTTCGTAACAACGAAAGAGAAGTTCACGCTCCAAGCCGCGCCATTTCCTCACTATGGCGCGGCTTTTTCGGGGCGGCGACACGTCGGAAACGACGTTGATTGGATGTGATAAGCTATTGAATAATAAATCATTACGGCGAGCAAAGGCGACAAAGAATCGCCTTGAGTTTTCCCGAAATTCTGTTATCTTGATGATTAGCCTATAGATATCTATTACGCGCAATATACGCAGAAAAGGAGAAGCCTATGGCAAAAGTAGAGACCCTTAACAAAAACCAGTTCGGTTTCTCTCAGACACCAGACAGTCAGATTATCGAATTTGAAAGTACCTTCGGCGCCCATCACTACGGCCGCCTGAACCTGGTCGTCAGAAGAGCCGAGGGTGCCTGGTTATACAGTCAGGATGATACCAAACATCTGGACTGCCTCGCCGCCTATTCCGCGGCCAATCAGGGACATCACCACCCCGCAATCGTCCGGGCCGTCGTCGACGCCCTCCAGGGCGGATATGCCTCGGTCATTTCCAATGTAGTGTATACCGATTCGCTCGGCCTCTTTCTGAAGAAGGCTGCCAATCTCCTGCCACAGCTTGGCCCCCGATTCGGCAACAACGGCAACAAAGTCCTGCCAAAGAACGGCGGCGTTGAATCTGTCGAAACAGCCGTCAAGGCTGCCCGGTTTTACGGATACAAGTCCAAAGGGATCAAAGACGGCAAGCAGGAAGTAATCGTCTTCAACAATAATTTCCACGGCCGGATGATCACGACGATCTCGTTCTCCTCCACACCAAAGTACAAAGAAGGGTTTGGTCCGCTGACCCCCGGATTTGTCTCGGTGGAATTCGGAGATCTGGATGCGGTGAAGAAAGCGATCAATCCGAACACCTGCGGGATTCTGGTCGAACCGATGCAGGGCGAAGGCGGCATGTACCAGCCCCCGGAAGGCTTCCTGAAGGGCCTGCGCCAACTGGCTGATGAGAACGACCTGATCCTCCTGTTCGATGAAATCCAGGTCGGCCTCGGACGCACCGGCAAAATGTTCTGCTTCGAGCATGAGAACGTCATTCCCGACGGCATCATCCTCGGCAAAGCAATCTCCGGCGGTCTTGTTCCGGTCTCCGTCTTCATCACCAACAGCAAACTGATGGACATGGCCTTCCAGCCCGGTCGTGATGGATCCACGTACGGCGGCTATCCGCTCGCCTGTGTGGCCGGTAATGCGGCAATTGACGTCGTCGTCAACGAAAAGCTGGCCGAACGCTCTCACAAGATGGGCGAGATCCTCAAAAGGAAAATCCTCGACATTGCCAGACGTTCCACCCATGTCAAAGAGGTGCGCGGGCGTGGCCTGTTTATAGGTATCGAAGTCAAGAGCGGCGATGCGATGGTGTTCTGCCGCAAGCTGCTCGATATCGGACTGCTCGCCAACGATAGCCACGGTCATACTATCCGTGTCTCCCCGCCGCTGATTGTCGATGAGAAGGAAATTGACTATATTGCCGAGAAGCTCGAACAGGTGCTGGTCGGCTAGCCCTTTTCAGATTCATTTGATATGATACTACAGGCGGCTCCATTTCGGAGTCGCCTTTCTTATGCCGTGTCGGCGCCCGATCCGATTTTCTTCTTCACTCCGCGGACCGCCCCAATGTAGATCGCTGCCAGCGTTAACGCCGCACCGCAAATCTGAAGCAGCCCCAGCTCCTCTTTGAAAAACAGCCAACCCCACACAGTCGCAAGAGTAGGCTGGAGCAAAAGCACGAGTCCGCTCTGTGACGCGCGCAATCGCGGGAGGCTACTGGATATTACCCACCAGCCGACCGCCTGGGCAATCAGTGCCAGCGCGAACAGAATGAACCAGGTGAACAACGTCGGCGGAATATGCGGCCCATGTTCAAAGAGCATTGCGATGCCAAGAAAGAACGAGGTAAACAGCGATGCCCAGGCCATCAGCGCAAGCGAACTCGGACGCACATCGAGATGCCCCGCCTTTTTCAGCGAGGTCATGTAGACACTGTACACGACACCGGTCAAAAGCCCTAACACCACGCCTCGGATGTAGAGCGCCGAGAAGCTCACCTCGCTCCCGAAACCGATCAACAGCACGATGCCAACGAATGCCGCCACCACCGCGCTGAAAAATATCAGCGTAAGCTTTTCTTGAAACAGAGCGGCTCCGATCAACGCCATCCAGAAAACCTGGGTATTTGCCAAAATCGTGGCCATGCCTGCGCCAGAATCCAGGATTGATCGATGCCAGAAGAACAGATCCAGGAAGAAGGCCAGCCCGGCCAGGATGAGAAAACGCAGTACCGGGCCGGACAACCGTAATGAGTCACCTTTGATAAACACCATCACGAATAGTATGCCAGCCCCCAGAAAAGTCCGCCAAAATCCGATTGTCGTCGGCCCGAGAATCTCCCGTCCGATCAGCTTGACGAAAATCGCGGCGAAACTTATGCACAGCGCCCCGAATGCGATCATGAGAAGATATTTGGAGGATGAATTTTCCGGCCAGGCAGCCATTGGCTCTCCGAGCTTTCAGGTTGGATATCGGAGGCTGACTAGTATTCCTGCCAGCGGTATTCCGCTGAGACGATCAAAGCGATCAGCGTCCAGAAGAGAATGAGCGATGTCCCGCCATAACTCACGAACGGCAATGGCAGTCCGGTGACCGGCATGAATCCGAGCGCCATCCCGATATTGATAAAGAACTGAAAGAGCAGAATGCTCATCGCGCCCATCACTACAAACGACGAAAATTTCGAGCGGCAATGCGCCGCGATCCGGATACACCGATAGAAGAGATAACAGAACAGGGCAATCACCAGCAGCGAACCCCACAGCCCGAATTCTTCTCCCAGCACTGAGAAAATAAAGTCCGTATGCGGTTCGGGCAAGAAATCAAGCCTCGACTGCGATCCCTGCAGGAATCCCTTTCCAAGAATGCCGCCTGATCCGATCGCAATTTTGGATTGGATAATCTGGTACCCGGCCCCGCGCGGATCCCGCCCGGGATCAAGAAACGTAAGTATGCGTAGCTTCTGATAGTCCGCCAGTCTTCCCCATATGAACGGCGTAATCATACCGAACGCCAGGTTGGCGACTACGGCCATGACACCGAACAGGAAACCCGGTCGAAATAGAAAGAGAAAGACAATCAATACGGCGAAATAGATCGACCAGGCCAGCCAGTGCGAGGCGGCCACCAGTGAGGCCAACGGCGAGAGAATCAACAACATGTACAGCGGCGAAAGACCTGACCAGAACCAGAGCGCAAACAGGATCACCCAGAAGACGAGCGAGGTTCCCAGATCCGGCTGCTTGAGAATCAACATCACCGGAATGATCGTCATGGTGGCCGACAACGCCAGCCGCCGTTTACTCTCGACCGGAAGTTTGGTGTACGAAAAGTACCGTGCCAGCGCAAACAACAGCGCTACCTTGGCCAGATCCGAAGGGGCAAAATTGACCGGACCGAACGAAAACCAGCGCTCCGCCCCCATCTTGGCGCTTCCAAATACGAGCACCAGCCCCAAAAGGACGACTGCGATACCGTACAGGAGATAAGCGGTGACGTCGAACAACCTCATTGGAAGGTGGATCACGATCGCAAAGACGACCAATGCGAGTCCCAGCCAGATCATCTGACGTACGTACAGATGTTGCTGGAATACCGACTGCCCGTAGTACTGCGCCGACATGATCAATAATACGCCGATTATCGACAAAGCCAGCGCCGTCGCAATCAGCTTCCAGTCGAGGGCGCGGTAGTTAATGGTCATTGCCACCCTCCGTCGATGCTACCGCTTGAGTCTGCGCCTGCAGTTTTTTCATCATGTACGCCTTGATGATCCCGCCGGCCAGGGGCGCCGCAACTTCAGATCCGTGTCCCGCGTTTTCTACAAGCGCGCAGACCACTATCTGCGGATCATCGAGCGGAGCAACCCCGACAAACCAGGAGTGATTTTCTCCATGGGGATTCTCCGCCGTACCCGTCTTTCCACCGACCGAATAATACTTGTTCTTCAAGCGTCTGGCCGTCCCATGATCTCCTTCGACCACCAGCCTCATCCCTTCGTTCAGCAGATCCAGTGTTTTCTGCGAGAACGGGAGCTTGAACGCTACTTTCTTCGGCTCAACTATTTCCTCTCCCGAGGCCTCGATCACTTTCTTCACCAGATGCGGCTGGTACACCACTCCGTTGTTCGCCAGTCCGCAATAAAACTGTGCCAACTGCAACGGTGTGACCAGAATTTCCCCTTGACCGATGGCATTATTAAGCGCCAGGGCCGGCGACCATTTCCGCGGCCCATAGCGTTTGTTGTAGTATTTCGAATCCGGAATCAGCCCGGGAGATTCCTGCGGCAGGTCGATATTCGTCGGTTTTCCAAACCCGCATCGAGTAAAATATTCGCTCAGCTTGTCTACCCCGAGCTTCAGTCCGAGCTGATAGAAGTAGACATCGCAGGATTGTTCGATCGCATGGGTCACGGTCAGGCTCCCATGTCCCGACGGTTGCCAACACCTGAAATAGCGATTGCCAAACTGCATACCGCCGAGACACGGCTTGAACGTGCTGTTTTCCGTTATTGTGCCCTCTTCCAGCCCCGCTCCCGCCGTCACGAATTTGACGGTCGATCCGGGCGGATACAGTCCGTTCATCGGACGATTCAACAGCGGGTGAGTACTATCCGAGCGAATCTCTTCCCAGAGATCCTCGGGAACTACCGAAGAAAAAATATTCGCGTCATAGCTTGGATATGAAGTCAGGGCGAGAATCTCGCCCGTCTTCGGATCCATCGCCACGATCGCCCCGCAGCAAAATGTATCCAGCGCCTGACTGCAAGCTTTCTGAAGGTCGTTATCGATCGTCAGTACCAGTCCGTCGCCGGGGACGGCCGGGATCTCGTCTTTGTCTTCGTAAGGTCCAAGGATCTGTCCGGCCGCCGAGACTTCAATATACGCCGTTCCTTCGCGTCCTCTGAGCATGTTGTCGTAATTCTTCTCCAGCCCCTTCTTGCCGATTATGCTCCCGAGTCGATAGGACTGGTCGCCCCCCTTCTTCATATCGTCATCTGATACTTCGCCGACATAACCGGTAAACGCCTCTGCACCCAAATCGTGGTCGTATTGCCGGACCTGCTCCATCTGGTACGTTACCCCCGGGAACTCCTTGCTCTGCTCTTCGAGAACGGCTACCACTTCGAACGGGATATCCCGTTTGACTGTCGACGGCTGGAACGGGCTGACCATATTTTTCTGGATCCGCTTCTGGATCTGTATGCTGTCGAGCCCGAGAAGATTCGCCAGGTTTTCGATCGTCTTTCCGGGGACTTCTTCGGACGGAACTACCGAGAGTGTGTACGACGGACGGTTATCGATGATGATCCGTCCTTCACGATCGTACACCACGCCGCGACGCGGCACGATCGGCTCGACGCGAATTCGGTTATTTTCCGATTGCTCCGCGAGGTCGCTGTGTTCGACGATCTGAAGTTTGATGAGTCCGAGAAACAGGAAAAGAAAAACGATGCCCACTATTACATAGCTGACGTGTACCCGGCCGGACAAAGAGAGGCGATAACGATCCATGATTGCCGATGCTAAAAGATGGTCTTCAACTTACTTAACGTGATCCTTCCTTCTTTAAACAAAAAGAACACCCAGGCGATTAATGCCGTATAGACGACGCCGGGCAATCCCTTCGTCAAAAGGAGCATAAAGAATCCGTCACTCCTACTAAGTAATAATACGGCAATATTATCCAAAACTATACCGCCCGCCACCAGGAGGAGCTTGGCCGTAAGCGAATCCAGGTTAATCCGCTCTTTCAGATGGAAAAGGGCCATGGCCAGGACCACCAGAATTAGTACATGCCAACCCATCATCTCAGGATATCCGGCGTAGGCGACAGCTCCGACCACAAAAGCGAACCAGAGGGCCGTAATTTCGGACTTGTACATGGCAACCATCAGGACCATGAGTGCGGGAAGATTGATACTTACGCCGTAAATCGAGGAAACATCGGCAAAAAACACTTCGTGCATTCCGATCAGCCAGAGGTACAGCAGATAGGGAATGAGGCGAATCATGGCTGTTGCGCCTCCTTCAGGATGAAAAGTTCGTCAATCGAATAGAAATTCACGGCCGGCTTGACTTTGACCTTGGCAAATACCTCGTGCTCCGGCAGTTCGACTTCATCGATCGTCCCGACCTTCAGCCCGGACGGATAAACCCCGCCCAGACCGGACGAGAGGAGCAAGTCTCCCACTTTGATATCCCCGCCAATAGGGAAATTGTCCAGCATCATCCCGTTGACGGCAGAGTACTTAATAATTCCCATCTCTCTGCTTTCCGCCACCCGGGCGGCTACCCGGTTCGACGGGTCGGTGAGCAGTTGCACCACCGCAGTATTGGCCGAGACGGAACTGATTCTTCCGATTAGCCCCTGCTGATTTATTACCGGGAGGTCGATTTTCAGGGAATCTCTGGACCCTTTGTTGATCACCGCAGAAATGGGAATATACTCACCGGAAATTGAGACGATCTCTGCCGGGATCAGACTGTAACCGGGGGGCGGCTCGAATCCCAGGACCGACCGTAGACGGACATTCTCTCGCGCCGCCTCTTCGTACATAGCAAGGGTCGTGGAGGTCTCTACCAGCTTTTCACGGAGGTTCTTGTTCTCGGCAGCCACCGAGCGGTATTCGAGATAGGCATTTTTGATACTGGCAAACGGCCAGTAAAACGTTCCTACCGTTATCTGTCGGAGGAACGGATTCACGGTGGATTGACCTACGATTAAGATGACGATGAAAACGGAGATGACGGAAAGATGCACGTTTCGCCAATGTCTGGCGAACAAATTAGTAAACCAATTCATCTGGTTGTGGCGTCCTTGCCGTTATATGCGTCAGTCTACATTATCCATCAAAGCGAGAACGTCGCCGGGTGACGATGCCTCCATGAGTTTTCGCCGATTGTCTTCCGACTTCATCAAATAGGAGAGCCGGGCCATGACATTAAGGTGCGCTCCGATTGCATCCTCGGGGGCCGCAATCAGGAAGAACAAATTGACCGGGCGGTGATCCATAGCATCAAAATTGACCCCCTTGCCGCTGCGTCCGAAGGCAATCACGATCCCTTTCACCGCGCGTGTTTTGGCGTGAGGAAAGGCCACTCCATAGCCGACACCGGTCGTTACGAGGTTCTCACGCTCTTTCACATCGGAGAGCAATTGGTCCCGATCCTTGACCATGTTCGATGTAGAAACGAGGTCAACCAGTTCTTCAATCACTTCATCTTTGTTCGTTGCTTTGAGGCTGAAGACCACCAGGCTCTCATCGCAGAATTTAGACAATTTCATTATTTCACAACCCTTGTTTATAGTTTCTCTGTTTCATCGAACAGCAGAACGGGAACGTCGTTTTCAACCCGGTAGATCAGCCTGCACGACAGACACACCAGTTTATTCTCGGTGGGTCGGTACTCCATCTTCTGCCGGCATTGCGGGCAAACCAGTTTTTCGAGCAATTTATCGGACAAAGCCATCTCTATCAGCTCCTCGTCATTCGGTGAAGACACCCATGCGGCGGTACTTGCCGAGCCGTTCATGCAACAGCAGATCGACCGGCTTCTCTTTCAATTCAGCCAGGGCCGTCAGGATCTCTTTTCTGATCATCTCCGCCGCCTGCTTGGGGTGCGTATGCGCACCGCTCGGCGGTTCGGGAATCACTTTATCGATAATCTTCAGGTCAACCAGATCTCCCGAAGTCACTTTCAATGCTTCGGCCGCTTCGGGCGCCTTGGCGGCATCGCGCCACAGAATGGCGGCACATCCTTCCGGCGAAATGACCGAATACCAGGAATACTCAAGCATCAGCACCCGATCCCCGACTCCGATCCCGAGCGCTCCGCCCGAGGCTCCTTCGCCGATAATGATCACGACGATCGGCACCTTGATCCGGGACATCTCGCGAATATTCCGGGCAATCGCTTCGGCCTGCCCCCGCTCTTCAGCGCCGATCCCCGGGAAGGCACCGGGCGTATCTATCAGGATGACGATCGGTACATTGAATTTCTCGGCCAGATAAAACAGCCGGAGCGCCTTGCGATACCCCTCAGGATGAGCCATCCCAAAATTCCGGAACAGCTTTTCCTTCGTATCACGGCCCTTTTGCTGGCCTATAAACATCACCGGTTGGTCATCGATCTGCCCGAACCCACCGACCATCGCCTTGTCGTCGGCAAAATATCGGTCACCGTGCAGTTCGATGAAATCGGTGCTGATCATCTGGATGTAATCGAGAGTATAGGGGCGTTTGGGATGGCGGGATAGCTGGACTTTCTGCCAGCGGGTAAGGCCGGAGTAGATTTCTTCGCGAAGTTTGGTGAGCTTGCGTTCAAGCGAGGCGATTTCCCCGCTCAGTTCGATACTCTCTCCGACTGAGAAATCCTTCATGTCGGAGATCTTCTTCTCCAGCTCAACTATCGGTTTTTCAAATTCCAGGTATGTTCGTTCTGCCATAATCAAAAATCTCCGCGCCGTCCCTGATGCGCGGATCCGTTAACTCGTTTACGGAACGGGATTTTGGTTAGTAAGATAAAGAAAACGGCGAAAATTACAACCATAAAAACGACCAAAAACCCGAACACGATCAATCGGTTCCAGAAGAACATGGCCAGCGCAAACAATCCGTAACCTATTGCCAACAAATAGAATATCAGAACGATCCGACGGGGCGAAAAACCGGCCAGAGCAAGGTAGTGAAACAGGTGCCTCCGGTCCGCTTTCATGATGTTCTTCCCCGAGAGAAGACGCCTGACAAACGACGAAAGGACCTCAAGAATCGGCACCCCCAGGGCGAGCAGAGGGACGTACAAAGCTGCCGCCGTATACGACTTAAATGGAAACATCAGAGAAAAAACGGCGAAATAATACCCGATCTGCATCGATCCCGAATCCCCCAAAAAGATCCTCGCTGGGTAGCGATTGAGATATAGAAAGGGGAGCAGAAAGCCGATCAGGACGACGATGAAAATCAGCACCGTCCCAACCTCATAGAGGCGTCCCACGACAAGCAAAGTTACGGCTGCGATAATCGACACGCCGCCGGCCAGACCATCGAGGCCGTCGATCAAATTTATGGCGTTGGTCAGCATCACTACCCAAAGGACCGTTATCAACACCGAAAAGGCTCCGATATTTACTGATCCAAACGGTGTTGAAAGCAGCTCGACGTTCAATCCGCCCAGGTAGAGGACAAGTCCCGCGCCAACTTGCGCAGCCAGCTTAACCCAGGCGGAGAGCGGCGAAAGATCGTCCGAGAGCCCCACCAGAAGGATAATCAGTGCACCGACGAAAATATAAAACAAGGATGTGCCGAATTCCGATCTGAACTCAGGCGCTATCAGTGCGAATGCAAGGACGGTGATCCACGTGACAATGAATAGCCCGACTCCGCCAAGAAACGGCGTGGGGGTTTTGTGACGTTTGTGCTGTCCCGGATGGTCCAGCAGACCATACCTCTGCCCTATCGCGATAAGCGCCGGAAGTATCGCGGCACCGAGACCGGCCGAAAAAAGAATTCCACCTATGAGCATCCATGTCGACATACTATTAACTCGCGGCTACCCGTGCGCGCTTCTGGGCGGTACCAGAGCTGTCAGCAGAAGATTCAATCCCAACAAAAGGGGTAAGATAAGATAAGAAGTGAAGCCGGGGAAATGTTTTGCAAAGTATTTCCGGACCGAGCGATGATGGTACCGGGCGCGAACCATTCTCCCGGCTCGACTTCCCTCTCCCCAGAGATGCACTCCACCCGCCGACGGGATGAAGTAGTTGTGATATCCCTTCTTACTCAAGCGGTAGCAAAGATCGGTGTCTTCCATATACATGAAGAATCTTGTGTCGAAACCGCCGATCTGCTGAAACAGGTCGCGCTTCACCAGCATAAGCGTCCCGGCCACCGCCGGAACTTCGGTCATATCAGCATAATCCGGCAATGTATAGGCCGCTGACTTTCCCCACAAACGCGAGATAAACGAACCGCGCGAAAACAGCAGATTACCAATCGTAGGGAAATTCCTGCAAGTCGCCTGAAAAGAACCGTCAGGAAACCGCATCCTCCCCGATGCCGCTCCGGCTTTCTCGATTCTGGCGAAATCATTGATCAAATTGCCAAGCGCACCTTCGTCGAGAACAACGTCCGGGTTGTGAAACAGAACATACTCTCCGTTTGCCTTCTTCACCCCAAGATTGCATGCTCCCGCAAAACCAAGGTTACTTCCGCTCTTAATCAGTTTGATATCGGGGTAGTCAGTTTCGATCATCTCGAGCGTTCCATCGTCTGACCCATTATCCACCAGAATCACTTCACTGGAGATTTCTTTGCGCCGCTGCCGAAGAACCGGCAGAGCATCCTTGAGAGCAGGAAGAGAGTTGAAACTGACAAGAATGATTGAGACTTTGATCTTATCCGAACTCACCTGCGCCAATCACTTCAGCTTGCCGAACATCGACTTCAGCCTGAGCAGCCAGACCATGTACATTGCTTCGCGCATGATCCGTTTGGACATTTTTGAGGTTCCGGCGACCCGGTCGACAAAGATGATCGGGATTTCCTTGATCTTGAATCCGCGCTTCCACGCCCGCATCGACATCTCAATCTGGAACGAGTATCCGCTGGATCTCACATCGTCAAGATCGATCGTCTCCAGCACTTCGCGTCGAAAGCACTTGAATCCGCCCGTGGCGTCCCGAAGCGGCAGTCCGGTGACAAAGCGGGTGTAGACATTGGCGAAATACGAAAGCAACAGCCGAGACATCGGCCAGTTGATCACGTTCACCCCTGAAATGTACCGCGAGCCGATTACCAGATCGTTATGCTGGATCTCTCGCAGAAAATCTTTGATATATTCGGGGCCGTGCGAAAAATCCGCATCCATCTCGAATATGAAATCGAACTTGTGCTCGATCGCCCATTTGAACCCGGCTATGTACGCACGCCCCAACCCTTCCTTCTTCTGGCGATGCAGCACGAATACTTGTGACTCCTGCTGGGAAAGACGGTCGGCGATATCACCGGTGCCATCGGGTGAGTTGTCATCGACAATCAGGCAATGGATCCGGGGGTCAAGCGGTATGACGGCATGAACGATTTTCTCGATATTATCCCGCTCGTTGTAAGTCGGAAAAATGATAAGGGCGCGCTGAGACTGTGCCATGACTGCTATGATTCCTCTGTTTTCTCCAAGGGTGTGCGAGGCTTGAAGGCGACAAGATATACCAGTATTATCAAGAGAACATATCCCGATGTCAGCAGCGTGACGACCTTTCCTACATGATACATCTCCGATTCGTAGTCGAAATACACTTCCTTTGTACCTGCTGGAACGGCCACCGCTCGGAAAGTCCCATAGGCTCTCAGCAGGGGCGCCGGCTTGCCGTCGACATATACCTTCCAGGCCCGATAATAGTTGTCTGCGAGAATAAGCAATTTATTGCTGGTAACATTCACCCCTATGCGGACCGAGTCATCCTGATAGTCCTGTATCCAGACTGAGTCGGCGGAGGAGGTGTCATGCGAGATCGGCAGATCCGGCTTTTCTTCCAGATACACCATCTTGCGAAGATCATCGTTGCCGTTGAGAACCAATTGATGGATCGTCTTGATATCCGGAATCACGCGGAAGCTATCGACCAGATAGGCGCGAGGGAAGGCGTTATCGTTTTCAAGTATCTGCACCTGTCCAAAACTCGCAGCTGTAGTGATCGGCTTATCACCAAAATAATCCTTCGGAAACTCCTGCTGCCCGCCGTACAGAATATACTTCGCGCCGACCAGGTTGAGAAAGCGAGGATTCCCCTGGTTCGACTTCGCGGGACCGCCGAGCAAATCATCGTACCATCTCAATTGATTGCCATGATATCCGACCACCACGTCAACTCCAAAGTACGGAAGCAGATCTTCGGATAGAACTCCCAGGTTCATTACTCGATAGTGCCCGGGATGACTCGTGAAGAACTCAGTGACCGGGTTGGGGGCCCAGACCTTGGTCGCATCAAAACTGTCAACAAACCTGCTGTCAAATCGCATCCCATTGATCACGGGGAGGCAGACTACAATCAGCAATGCCTTGGCCGGAATCTTCTCAGTCCGATAGAGCCAGATAAGTACTGCGGCGGCAGCCATAAAGATGAAGCTGAACCAGGCGCCGACCTGAATTTGACCCAGATTCCCGTAAGCAAGATCCAGCTTGGTGTACTGCTGACCGGGAATCGCGCTACCGGCGCCCGAATAAAATATCGAGGCCCAGAGATTGATCATCCCCTTACCATTCAGGCTGAACAGCAAAGCGATCAGAAACATGAGTCCGGGGAACCCGAACAGAAGGATATTGAACTTCTGAGCGAATTTATCCTTCCACTCCCGACCGTGATCCATGATCGCCTGGAGACCCATCGCCGCCAACAGCGAGATCGAGAAGGAAAACAGGAACATTATCATCGAAGGTGCGCGAAGAGACTTCACCCTCGGTATCAGATAGAACAGTTTGAAAAACGGAGTAGTCGCACCCAGGGCATAGAGCAAAGTAAAGATTGCCAATCCTCCAAAGAAATAGGCTTCTTTTCGCCGCGCGAAAAAGAAGCCGATACAGGCTATGAAAAGCGCTACTATGCAGACCGATTCGGAATTATCCTTGAAATAGTTTTTACCCCAATAATATGTCTTAATGGTCTGGTCGTGCACTCCAGTTCCGGAAAACTCGGGAATTAACAGAGAGAATGCCTCTTCCTCATGCAGCGACCATGATGTTGCCCAGTCCCAGCCCGATTTGCTTCCGCTTTCCGCGCGCGGTGAATCGTGAGTCGTATAGTAATATCCGGGATAGAACTGAATGGCCGATATCAACAAGCCTATAAGAACCGCATAGACTGCAAGCACGGCCGGTCGGATCGCCGGCATCACGCTCTTCTGCTTCACGAAAATAACGATCATTCTGAACAGCGTATAGAGCGCCAGCGCCCAGAGCGTGAAATAGGACATCTGGGCGTGCGGACTCAAAATGATGACGCCGATAATTCCACCGAGGACGGTGAACTCAAAAACAGCTTTGAAGAAGGTTGTTGCGTTGAAACCCCGGTCGAGGAACAGAATCGTCAGGGGAAACAGAGTGGTCACGAAAATTTTGCCGTCGTGCCCCGGTGACACCCAGGAAACCAAAAGCGGCGCGAACATGTAGCTGGCTCCGGCTACCAATGACGCGATCTTGGACAGCTTGAATTGCCGGGCCGCCAGATACATGAAGATCCCGGCAAAGAAAATATGCCAGAACAGGATCATTCCCAGCATTCTGAAGAGTGAACCGAAGTATTTAAGGAATGAGAACGGATAGAAGATGTCGCCGTGGAAAGCGTCGACAAACGGCATGCCGCCGAAAATGTACGGATTCCACTGTGGTATCGAATGGAACTGCTTAACATAGTCAACCAGCATTCCCCGAAAGAAAATACCGGCCTGCAGGGTATCCGAGCCCCAGAGCATCAGGTCAGAAAATATGAACCGGTGGAAGAGAATGACCATCGCCGCGAACAGAATCACGAATGCGATGGGGGCAAAATACGGAGAGGATTCCGGATCGAACGAACCATTCGATGACCGTATCGCCGGCTTCGTGGACTTCTTCTTGGCTGCCAACTGCCTTTTCCTACCAAATAGACTGTCTGTTAGTGGTCACGAAGGATACCACCGAAATTTGTCCGATTCAACAATTATTTGCCGCGCTGCGGCGAGCCGATCATCGGAGATCATTCCTTCGCCGAGTCTTCCCTGCTCAACAAGCGCTGCATTTTCCTTCGAAGATCTCCGACCTCTTCCTTGATGGCCGTCTGACCTTCTACAATAAATCCCATCAAAAAGAGCCCAAATCCGAGGCCGGCCAGCAAAATGACCAGATACAAGAGCGGAAGCTGGGTCTCGTGCTTGATATATTTCAGGTAGACTGCCCACAATCCGACCAGGAATCCGAGCGTGAAAAAGACGGTCCCGACCATTCCGAAAAAGAGCAGCGGCTTTCTGAAGAAGGTGAGCTGGAACTTGACCGCCACCATGTCAAGGACACCGATCGGAATGCGCCAGATCGAGAACTTGGTTTTCCCCCAGCTCCGCTCATAGAGGCTGATTTTGACTTCTTCGATATGGAACCCCTCGTGAGCGGCCAGGACCACCAGATAGCGGTGCCAGTCTCTGCGAAGAAAGATCTGTTCGATAACTGTCCTGCGGAAGGCTTTGACCGAATTCAGATCATGTACCTTCAGACCGAATATCTTCCGTGATATCCAGTTATAGATTCCCGACACAAACCATTTCTTGTACTGTCCCTGCTTCCAGCCGGTACTCAGATCCGCCCCCTTTGCGATCGGTTCTACCAGAGAGGGAATATCGCTCGGACGGTACTGCAAATCGGCCGGATAAAAAACCAGGACCTCCGATGAGGCGACCTGAAATCCACTCATCAGGGCCTCGGTAAGGCCACGGTTTCTCTGGTGGGCGGCGAATTTAATGAAGTCGTACTTTTGAGCCGCAGCCTCTATTTTATCCAGGGTGCCATCCGTGGAACCGTCGTCGACATATACCAGCTCGGCTTTGAACGGAGCCGATTTCCGCATTTCGTCGAATTGGCGACAGAATTCGTCAATATTCCCTTCCTCGTTCATAGCCGGAACGATCACCGAAACGTCGAAATTAAACAATGGCTCTGCGGACACCTTAACTCCCTTCGAGTTCCTTGACGGCAGCCTCGATACTGCCTACTGCCGGCGCATACTTCAGCGCCTGGCGGTAATAGAAAAGCCCGGCGTCTTTCAGCTTAGCCTGGTGGTCCTCTGCGTACCAATCCTGGTAGAATTTGCCGAGTCTTGCGTTAAGATTGTAATTTGTCGGAGAAAACTCAACCGCTTTTTTGAACATCGTCTCCGCCAGGTCATAATACTTATCGGCATTAGCCGCTTCTCCCAGAAGGAGATAACCGGACATATTCTCAGGATTTTGCTTTACGAACTGAATGGCGAGCTGCTTGTCAATATGGACCGAATCAAGCCGATACTGATCCTGCAGAATTTCAAACCGGGACAATTCATACGAATCTGCCTGCGGATTCTCGGTATGCCCCGCTATTCGGTACAGCCGGACTTTCTTCACCCCAACATGGTAAGTAAGGATATGCACGGCCGAGTCCATCATTTCCGGATAGTCCTCGCGTGCTCTGTCCTCATTCCCTTCGTCGACGAGCAAATGGGTAATGGGCAGCTTCCTGAATAGCAGGCTGTCCGGTTTGGACACACCGAACATGTGGATAATCGTTCCATAGTCAGTCTCGAGCCCGAGGTCCGGCCCGAACGGTCCGGAAATGACCGCCGATGGAGACAGAATCATTGCCAGATCGCGGCTGTCATCGCGCCCGGAGAAGGCCGGCCGCTCCGCCCAATATTCAAAATCCATCACGCCTTTGAAAATCACTCCAGCGATAATGAGTCCGGCGATAATTTTCGGCAGAAGCGGCCAAACGGGAATCTTTCCACGTCGGTACGCGCTGGTGAGCCAGACGGCGAGGGCAGTCAGTCCAATACCTGCTGAAACAACCAGCCACCGGTTGTCCTGATAGAACACATCGGCGTCGGCTGCACCTGAAAGCGAAGCATAGATCTGGTTGAACGGCACAATCATCAGTAGCAGCACCAGAGCCGGCCAGAGGATGGGAATCTTCCCCTCCTTCGGCGCCGACATGGGCTGGAACATCTTTCTGAGAATAACAGCAGCCGCACCATAGAATGTATAGATGAGCACCAGTTGGTAGCGAAGCGGCCGGTAGTTCCAGATCATCAGCCCGCCGTAGAAGCTCACGATCAACGCCGCGATAACGACATGCCCGCTGTTGAGCCAGCCGAAGCCCTTCTTCCATGATTCTCTGCGGGTGAAATGGAAAAAGAAAATGGCCAGGAAGACTGCGCCGGCCAACGCCGGATAGACCATCCGCTCGAACAGACGGGATTGGCCGCCGAATGAGACGAGCTTCCAGATGAAATTGTCAATCGACTCGAATCCTTCCGGCGCACCGTACAACGAGAAAGCCTGTTCGTCCAGGTACGATGCCACCTGGCGCTTCATCGGAAGATACGAATAGAAGAGCCAGCATATTGCAACGGCTGCAAACCCGACAGCAAAGCCTGACAGCCTGAGCATCGCCTTCTTGCGTTCGCCGTACAGAAGTTCATAGACGAAATAGCAGGCAAAGGCAAAGAGAAATATCAGTCCGATTACTTTGCCGAAGAATATGCCGACCGCCAGCGACGCTCCCGCCAATAGCGCAGTCGACAGACCTCTCCCCCACACCAACAACGCAAGAGCGAGAAAGGCGAAGAAAGTCATGGCGTGCTCAAGAAACGGCAGCCTCCCGTAAAAAATGATATTGTAGTTCAGGCCGAGCAGCACGAGGAGAATGAGTCCTGTGTACTTATCCGAGATTTTCCGAATGAACAAATAGAAAAACAGCAAGGAGCCGAATGCGAACAGCAGCCCGACCAGATGGGAACTCCAGACGCTTACCCCAAACTGCTTGAATATGAACCATGAAACGGCGGTTACGGACGATTTCAGAAAGAATACGAAGCGGTTGTCGTTATAAGGATTGAAACTTCCCCGTTCCAGATCCATTCGGGAAAACAGGGTGTATTGTGGCGGGTCAGTGTAAACATCGGTCGAGACCGAGAGTCCCGTCGGCGGGTCGGCATCAAGTCGGTAGGCACGCATCCAGAAGAGCGTGGCCAGTATCGCGACAACGACCACCCACTCAAGATAAGCACGGGTCCTTAACGGTGACTCAGCCAAAGAATCCCTTTACTTGTGATGCTACGAATTCGATCTGCTCTTCGGTCATCTCCGGATAGATTGGCAATGAAAGGATCTCATCGGCCAGCTTCTCGGTGACCGGGAAATCTCCTCTGCGATAACCGAGGTAATCCAGGGCCTTCTGCAGATGATTCGGGACCGGGTAATGAATAAGCGTTACGATTCCCTGTTCTTTCAAATACGCCTGTAACTTGTCCCTTTGCTCCGTTTCGATTACGTACAGATGAAAAACCTGGAAGTAATCATCATGAAGGGCCGGTGTCTTGACCGGAGTCCCTTTGAGCAGGCGGTTGTAACTCACGGCGACGCGGTTCCGTTCTTTGTTCCAACTGTTCAGATGTTTCAGTTTTACGCCGAGCACCGCTCCCTGGATTCCTTCCATCCGAGCGTTGTAGCCGATCATATCGTGGTAGTATTTGCGGTCGGAGCCGTGATCGCGAAGCTTCCTCAGAGCCTTGGCCGCCTTTTCGTCACTCGTAACAATCGCGCCCCCTTCACCGTATGCGCCAAGATTCTTTCCCGGATAAAACGAAAACGCACCCATCTTTCCCATCGAACCGGCCACTCGTCCGCGATATTGAGCCCCATGGGCCTGTGCACAATCTTCCAGCACCACCACTCCGTGGGTCTTTGCAATCGTGAGAATCGGATCCATGTCGGCTGTCCGTCCGTACAGATGTACCGGGATGATCACTTTTGTCTTTGGCGAGATCGCCATTTTCAGAAGAATCGGATCAAGATTGCGGGACTCCGGATCGACATCGACCAATACCGGTTTGGCCCCGGCGTGAATGATTGCGGCAACGGTGGCGATGAATGTGTTCGCGGCCGTCACGACTTCGTCCCCCGGACCAACATCGAGCGCCCTGAGTGCAAGAAGCAGAGCATTGGTGCCGTTGTTAACAGCGACGCAGTGCGAGCAATCGCAGTAAGCCGCGAACTCAGCTTCGAAATTGGCAACCGCCGGTCCAAGGGTGAAAGCGCACGAACTTATGACCTGCTGAATCGCCGCGTCAACTTCGGGTTGAATAGTCTTATACTGAGCCTGAAGATCGAGATATTTGATATCCATAGTTGTTCCTTTGTAAGGCTCACAAGATAGACGAATCGGGACGCAAAGTCAAGCCGGCGACGCTGCTCCACGACCGGGATAATTTATGTCTGGATAATAAGTTACCGGGCGCGAACGGCAGCCAGTTCGTCCCACGAAGTAGTGTAGCGGGGGGAACGAAGTTCACACTTGGTGCGCCAGGCCTGCCCTTGTCCCTGAGCGGCGTATTTGAGCGTCCCGGAGCCCATCTGCGCGTTGAGGCCGTCGATTGTCTTGAGCAGCCGCTCCCGTTTTCGGCGGTCCGGCGCGTCGAACAGATTCGCCTGAACCTGGGTCGCCGGGACGATATTATCCAGCCTGACCCCTGCCTTTTGATACCGATACCCCTCGCGGAAGATCTTTCGCAACCCGGCATGCGCATAGTGAATCAATTCCCCGGTATCGTTGCCTGCCTGAGGCAAGTGCAGCATCGTCGAGTTCGAGTATCTTCGCTCCGTCTTCAAAAACGGACTGGTATGGATGAACACTGAAATTGACCCGGCGGCCGACTTCTGCTCCCGGAGTTTCTCCGCCGCAATTGATACAAACGATGCTACTGCCTGCTCCAACGCCTCGAGCGTCTCCACCCGATTACCGAACGACCGGGAAGACACGATCCCCTTTCGTGGCTCGATCTCATCGACCAGGTCATAGCACGACAAACCTTTGAGTTCTGCCACGGTTCGCAGGCCACAGATCCCGAGGCGGCTCTTGATCGCCGAGCTGTCGGCATCACGCAGTCCGCGGGCGTCTGTTATTCCGATTTTGACAAGTTTGTCAGCACTCGCCTTCCCTATCCCCCAGATATCCAATACCGGAGTTTTCTCCAGCGCCCGATCCATGTACGGCGAATCGACCAGGTTGAGCACGCCGCCCGATCTCTCGGATTTTTTGGCCAGATGATTCGCCAGTTTGGCGAGCGTCTTCGTACGAGCGATCCCGATCGA
This sequence comes from uncultured candidate division Zixibacteria bacterium, assembly GCA_963711085.1. Taxonomy (GTDB): domain Bacteria; phylum Zixibacteria; class MSB-5A5; order GN15; family FEB-12; genus CAVQCT01. The sequence goes on from CAVQCT010000004.1 coordinate 35,478, forward strand.
AACAGGAATGCCGGTCCATTGAAGCACGGTCAAGCGAATTGCCCGGGCGAATTCTTCGAGACTTCCATATCCGTGTAAATGGTCACAACCGGCCAGATTCAGGAACGCCTCATCGATAGAATATATTTCAATCTGCGGCGTGCACCCGGCCAGCGCCGACATCACCCGCGATGACATATCACCATAGAGCGTGTAATTGCTCGAAAAGACGTGCACATGGTTCTTCTCGATGATCTCTTTGTATTTGAAGAACGGCTCCCCCATCCCGACACCCGAGAGCCTTGACTTCGTTCGAGCGTGCGACGATGCAGCCATCGTTATTCGACAGCACCACCACCGGTTTGTCGCGAAGCGACGGATTGAACACCCGTTCGCAGGAGACATAGAAGTTATTGCAGTCTATCAGGGCGTAGCACCGGCCGGTGGCATCGGCCGGAACCGAGATCTCTGTCCCGGGAATTTGCAGGTTCGATTCACTCACGGCAATCCCTTGGCCCTACACCTGGTGGAGAACGGTGGTAACGACTCCCCAGACCTCCAGATCGGCTTCGTCCGGAATCTCGATCGGCGGAAAATCGGGATTCTCGGCCAGCAGCAGAATCCTTCCGTCCGCTCGGCGGAGCCGCTTCACCGTAAGCTGCCCGTCGACCACCGCGATGACGACCTTCCGATCGACCGGCTCCAGCGCCCGATCAACAATCAAAATATCTCCGTGATGAATTCCGGCGCCGGTCATGGAATCGCCATCGACACGCACAAAGAACGTCGCCACCGGATGCTTGATCAGGAATTCATTCAGATCGAGATTCCTCTCCAGGTAGTCATCGGCCGGGGATGGAAAGCCAGCGGCAACCTTTCCGCTCGCCAGGGGGATCTTATCTTCCGACATATTCAATTCCTGCTTTCAGTTTCCGAGTTTCTACCGGATTCTTCACACTTCTCTATTAGAAATATCGAGACGTTGTATGGAATAGAGAATCACATATTCGGACCGCAAAAGAAAACCGCCCTTTCGACACGAAAGAGCGGTTGGACAGTTCTGAGCTCCCGTTACTGCTGGAAGACGATGCGGCCGTTGAGTATGGTCATGAACACCTGACCCGAAAGCTTCCAGCCGATATACGGCGAGTTTTTCGACCGGGAATGAAATTTATCCGCCTTGACGGTCCACTTCCTTTCCGGATCGATAATCGTAATATCCGCCGCCGTCCCCTCTTCGAGCGACCCTCCGGGGAGATTCATGATCCGGGCCGGGTTGGCCGTCATCTTGCGGATGGCATCAGCCCAGCTTAACAGACTCTTGTCGATCAGATAGGTCTTGACCAGACCAAGGGTCGTCTCGAGACCGATCATCCCGGATGGCGCCATGTCGAATTCGCAATCCTTGTCTTCCTCGGAATGCGGGGCATGATCGGAAGCAATGCAGTCAATCGTGCCATCGACCAATCCCTCGATAACCGCGTCGCGATCCTTTGCACTTCGGAGGGGCGGGTTGACTCGAAGATTGGTATCGAATTCCTTCCCGATCTCCTCGTCGGTTAGAATCAAATGATGCGGGCACGCTTCCGCCGTGACATTAACCCCTTCCTTCTTCGCCTGGCGGATAGCCTCAACCGCGCCCTTTGTAGAGACATGCTGAATGTGAAGCCGTCCGCCCGTGAACCGGCAAAGCGCAATATCTCGCAGTACGGCAATCTCTTCCGCCACGGCCGGCGCACCCTTCATACCGAGCCGGGTCGACTGGAAAGATTCGTTCATGACGCCGCCGGCGCAGAGGTCCTTGTCCTCGGCATGCTGAAGGACCGGGATATCGAACATGCGTGAGTATTCCAGCGCCCGGCGCATGATGTCAGGATTCTGGACATAGTGACCATCATCGGTTATCGCCACCGCTCCGACTTTGACCAGGTCGCCGATCTCCGAAAGCTCCTTCCCTTCGATATTCTTCGTGATCGCACCCACCACATACACCCGGGCGTCGGCATGCTGGGCGCGGTCCTGTACGAACTTGACCGTTTCCTGATTGTCTATTCGCGGACTGGTGTTGGGCATGCAGCAGATCGAAGTGAATCCTCCTGCCGCCGCTGCGCGACACCCCGTCTCTACCGTCTCGGCATCTTCTCTTCCCGGTTCCCTCAGATGCACATGGATATCGATCAGTCCGGGGACAACCAGTTTATCGGTGGTATCGATGATCTGCGATGGATCCATCGCCTTGACTTCTTTCTCGACCGCCGGCGAAGGCGTAGCCACCTTGCTGATCAACCCATCTTTCACGAAAATATAAGCATCTTTGCCGAATCCGAGGATCGGATCAATCACCCGTCCCCCCTTGAGTACCAAATCGTATTTCTTGCTTGCCATAACTTTATTCTTCCTCCTCCTTCCGGCCGGACAGGAGGTACAGGACGGCCATACGGACCGCCTGGCCGTTCGTCACCTGCTCGAGAATAACCGAGTGCTCACCGTCGGCTACTTCACTGGTAATTTCCACGCCCCGGTTGATCGGCCCCGGATGCATGATCGTATAATTCTTATTGAGCAGCTTCAACCGATCTCTGTTGATCCCGAACAAACTGGTGTATTCCCGCTGCGACGGAAACAGCCCCGACTGCTGGCGTTCCAGCTGTATGCGCATCACGTTGACCACGTCGGCGCCGTCGAGCGCTTCGTCAACATTCGTGTACATGTCACATCCGAACTTTTCAGCCTCATAAGGGAGCAGGGTCGAAGGTCCGCACAGGGCAACCGATGCTCCCAGCGTCTTCAAACCCCAGATGTTCGACCTGATGACCCGCGAATGCTTGACATCGCCGATCAGGACCACTCGAAGTCCTTTGAGCTTGCCGTATTTCTTCCAGATCGTGTACATATCCAGCAGCGCCTGGGTCGGATGCTCGTGCGCACCATCGCCGGCGTTGATGATATTCGCGTCCATGCACCGGGTGAGAAAATACGGGACTCCGGACGAACTGTGCCGCACCACCACCATATCGATTTTCATCGCTTCGATATTCTGCACGGTGTCGCGAAGCGATTCCCCTTTTTTCACCGAAGACGTCGACGCCGTGAAGTTGATCGTATCGGCAGAAAGCCGCTTCTCGGCCAGTTCGAACGAGATGCGAGTTCTGGTCGAAGGTTCATAGAATAGATTCAGCACGGTGATACCGCGGAGGGTCGGCACCTTCTTGATGGTGCGATCGATAACTTCGCGAAACGAATCGGTCGTCTTTAGAATCAGCATCAGGTCATCGGCCGGGACATCTTCGAGGCCCAGCAGATGTCGTGACTGGAGGCGGCTCATTTCTTACCTCCTTTAGCTTTGCTCTTGGTCGTCTTCTTTGCTTTCTCGGTCTTCGCCTTCGAAACGCTTCCTCTTCGCTGAATGAACACTCTCTCTTCTCCCTCTTTTTCCTTCACATGGAGAATCACCTGATCTTCCTTGGCTGTTGGAATGTTCACGCCGACAAAATCAGCTTTGATGGGAAGCTCGCGATGTCCGCGATCGATCAGCACCGCAAGTTGAATCGTGCGAGGGCGGCCGAAATCGACAATTTGATCAAGCGCCGCGCGTACGGTCCTTCCTGTGAAGAGCACATCGTCGACGAGGATGACATTCTTGTCGACCACATCGAAAAGTATCTCCGTGCGCTGAACAATCGGCTGATCCAGCTTTGAGTGGACATCGTCACGGTACAAGCCGATATCCATCAGGCCGACCGGAACCTTTACCCCCTCCAGTTCGCCGATTATCTTCGCGATCCTTCGGGCCAGGATCGCCCCGCGCGTGATAATACCGATTATCACCAGCGATTTCGGATCCGGATTGCTCTCCAGGATCTCGTGGGCAATTCTGGTCAGGGCGCGGTTTATCTTCTTCTCATCTAAAATGAGATCTGAGTCATTAGTCAACGGTGACCTCCAGACATATATGAACGTATTGAAACGAAAATAACTTTCGAGATGAATGTGTGGGGCTGTATGTAAAACTGAAGATATCTGTTCATGTCGAGTCCTTTTGCGGCCTCGCCGGACCGCTTTAAAAGGGTAATGTCCGCTGATTATAATAGATTGCTTCGGGCTGTCAAGAGAGGGGAAAGAAATATACAAAAAAATCAGTTCGGCTGTCTGCCGGAGTCAAACGAGTGAGCTTCTCGCCCGTCGGTCGTTCGCGAGAAGTCATCGGCGGAAATAATTGATACCCCCGAACCGCGCGACATGATCATGACACGATCGGCCAGGCGCTGTATGATGTTGTCATCATGGGTAATAACAATAAGTCCGACCCCTTTGTCCCGCAGAGTCTTCGCCAGCAGGACGAATCTCCCCGCCCCTTCCGGGTCAAGGCCGCAAGTCGGTTCATCAAATACGACGAAATCCGGCGACATCGAAAGAACCGCTGCAAAAGCGAGTCGGCGCTTTTCGCCCCCCGAAAGAGTAAACGGATCGCGTTCTCCGAATTTATCTATATCCAGTCCCACCAACGAGAATAGCCCTTCGAGACTCTTTCTTCCAACCGTCCTTCCGAGATTTTTTGGGCCGAACGCTACTTCCTCAAGACAGGTCGGAAGGAAGAACTGGCGCTCCGGCTGCTGGAACACGGCAGAAATACTGCCCGCCAGCGCATCTCTTGAGACTTCCTTACCGTTTCTATCGAGAAAACTGATCTGCCCCAAGGTAGGACTAAGCAGCCCGCAGAGCAGATTGGCAAAGGTGCTCTTGCCCGATCCTGAAAGTCCGGCGACACCAAGAATTTCGCCTCTTCGCAGTGTGCACGTCAGCTTTCTTATCACTTGTGGTCCGGACGGGTACTGGAATCCCACGCTCTCGAATTCGATTTCCTGAATGTTTTGTCTGGGACCTACGGTCGGGGAATCGAAGGTCGCAACGCTCAATTGCTTCAGGCCATTCTCTTCGTAGATCAGCTTGCACTGTTTCAACAGTTCCCGGTCAGCGAGTATTCTCTCGGGCGGGCCGTCGGCAACGATACGCCCATCGTCAAAGAGCAACACCCGCTCGTATTTCCCGGCCACTTCCGGATACTGCGAGATGCGCAGCGTGATCATCGAGGGCTTTGCCAGAGCTATCTGCTCCAGTTCCGACTCAAGAGCCGCCTTCCCTTCGCTGTCCAAAAACGAGTCCGGTTCGTCCAGCACAAGAACATCCGGGCGGAAAATCATCGTCGATGCCAGCGCCACCCGTTGTTTCTCTCCCCCGGAAAGTTCCGTGGTCAGGCGATGACGAAGCTCTCTGATGCCGAATCTGTCCAGGACGGTGTCGACCCGCTCGGTCATCTCGTGGAGAGGAGTGCCGAGGTTTTCCAGTGCGAAGGCCAGTTCCTTGTCGACTATCACCGCCACCATTTGATTGTCCGGATTCTGAAAGATGATCCCGACCGGGAGCTGGCTCGTGCTGTCTCCGACAATCCCGAACCTTCCCTGTTGAACGGTCAGCAGACCGGCGACGAATTTTGCAAAGGTCGATTTCCCTGAACCGTTCGCCCCCATAATGCAGACCGACTCTCCCGGATGTATCTCGAGATTAAGGTCCTTCAGGACGAACGGCAGGTCATCGCGGTAACGGAAGTTGACATTCTGGAACTTGATCATGCGCTATCACTCACAAAAAAGCCGATGCCCTTCAATTAAAGGCATCGGCTCATGATTACAAGCATAATCGTTCAGTTCTTAAGGCAGACGTCGAGTGCCCGCGCCGCTCCGGCTTCGTCCAGCCTCCGCACCGGGGTAGTGTGCGGTGCAGTGGTGACGATCTCCGGATTCTCTCTCGCCTCGCGAGCGATCTGCTTCATGACGGCCGCAAACCGGTCGAGCGTCTCACGGCTCTCCGTTTCAGTCGGCTCGATCATCATCGCTTCCGGCACGATCAACGGAAAATAGTTGGTCGGGGAGTGCATGCCGAAATCAAGAATACGCTTCGAGATATCCAGCGTCCGGACGCCCAGTTTCTTCTGGTTCGCGCCCGAGACAACGAACTCGTGCATGCAGTGGAAATCGTACGGCAGGAAATAGTCCTCCCGGACCAACTGCTTCAGATAGTTCGCATTCAATACGGCATTCTCACTCACCCGCTTGAGTCCGGCTCCGCCGAGCGTACGAATATACGCATAGGCTCTGACGATATTGCCGAAATTTCCGTTGAACGAGTGCAGCCGTCCGATTGAATGCGGACGTTCGTAATTGAAAAACAGCTTGCCGTCGGCGGCGCTCTCAAGCACCGGGAACGGCAGATATTTCTCCAGCTGCGCTGTCACACCGACCGCCCCTGCCCCCGGACCACCGCCGCCGTGCGGCGTCGAGAAGGTCTTGTGCAGGTTGAAGTGCATGATGTCGAAGCCGACATCGCCGGGCCGGAAAATGCCCATGTTGGCGTTCAGATTGGCACCATCCATGTACATCAGCCCACCGCCTTTATGCACGATCTCGGCAATCTGTTTGATATGCTTCTCGAACAGCCCGAGGGTGTTCGGATTGGTCATCATCATACCGGCAACTTCATCATCCATCACTTCGGCCACCGCCTCGGGAGGTATAACCCCCTGTTCGTTGGACTTGACCTGAACGGTCGTGAATCCAACCGATGTCACCGAAGCCGGGTTCGTGCCGTGGGCAGAATCCGGAATGATGATTTTATGCCGATTGCTTTTTCTCTCCTGATGATAGGCACGCATAATCAACAATCCGGCGAACTCACCGTGAGCGCCGGCCACCGGCTGAAGGGAGATGTGCGGAAAACCGGAAATCTCACTCAAAAACGACTGCAGCTCCCACATGAGCCGTAGAATCCCGGGGGCGGAACTGCACGGCGCCAGCGGATGATGCTCCCGGAAATCCGGCAGCGAAGCGGCCCTGTCGTTGAGCTTCGGATTGTATTTCATCGTGCACGAACCGAGCGGATAGAACCCTTTGTCGATATGGTGGTTCTTCACCGACATACCGACAAAATGCCGCATCGCTTCCCCTTCGGTTACCTCGGGAAGCGCCGCGTCTTCTTTCCGACGGTGCTGGTCAGGGATCCGGTTCAGGATCTCCTGCGCCGAGTGCTTGGTGGCCGGAAGCGTATACCCGTCCCGGCCGGGCACCGACTTTTCATAAATCAAAGTAGGTTCTTGTATTGACATGTTTGCGGACCTGTCTCCGCCGGCACATCGCTCAGTTGCTCTGTGCCTCGGTTCCTTTCAGTTTGCTGATCTGAGTTCTTGCGTAACTCGTGTCTTCTGAATTCGGATGCACCTTTACGAACTTCTCGTAGGCCGAAATCGCTTTGGCCGTATCCCCCTTTTTCGTATAGGCGATACCGGTGTAGATATCGGCCAGCTCGGCGAAGTTCGATCCCTTGAAATTCTTCGAGATCTCGCCGTATCCGTCCAGCGCCTGGTCGTACTTCTGGGAACGAAGATACATGTCGGCAATCGCGAACTTGCTTTCACCCGACATTGAATCGGTCGGCTGACCGGCAGCGATAACTTTGTTATACCAGGTGATGGCGTCATCGTCTCCGCCACGATATTTGTACTTGTCGGCGATCTGGAAATACAGATCCCGATCGGTGCTGGTATCGGCGCGCTGCAGCAGATCGGTCAGGGTTCCGATCCCCTTCTGGAAGTTTTCCAGATCCTGAAGGAACGGTTCGGTCGGCTCGTATCCGATGATACGATCTATCTCGTTGCCCTTGGAGTCGGTCATGACCAGAGTCGGATAGCCGCTGATATGGAACTGGTGCGACAGCGCCGTATCCACTTCGGCATTGGTCTTGAAAAGCACCATCTTGTTCGTAAAGAAGTCAATCGTCCTGGGATCGGTGTATACTTCGGTGTCGAGCTTCTTGCACCAGGTACACCAGTCGGTATAAAAGTCGATCACGATCGGCTTGTCCCCGTTGGCGGCAGCCATTTTGGCCTCGGCGAAGGTCGTGTCATACGGCGCCTTGGTCAACTTCATTGTTGACTCTTCCGCCTTCTTCTGATTGCACGCAATAGCCAGGACGGCGATCATCGCCGCCACGGCAAATGTTTGGAGTTTACGCATAGCTGCTCCATGTTGCTTAAAGGTTATCATAACAATACATTATTTTCCGGTTTTTGAAGTTCCTTGCCGAGCACGGTCCGCAGGATCTCGATCGCCAGCCCGCTGAATTCTTTCGGAACGACAATCAGGCAGGCCCCTTCGGGGTCCCTGATCGCAGCGGTCGCCTTGCCGCCCGGATCATCCTCTCGATAGTTGTTTACGATGAGCGACGGGATATTGTTCGAATCGAGCGAGCCCTTGGCCAGATCGGATACGATGCGATTCCTGACCGTGCCGACCGCCACCCAGCTGTCATCGGGGGACATGGCCGCCGGGCCGCGATGACTTTTACTCGGGATAAGATCTTCATCGCAATCGGGACAGACCCGAATGTCAGCGTCATAGTCAAAATTGCAGTTCGGGCAATACGCCACTCAGTCGTCCTTTCGTTTCCACTTCTCGCCCAGCGTCATTTCTAGGGTGTCGGCCGCTTCCTCGCGGAACTGGCTCGGCACCGATACTTCGAATTCGGCCGTGCTTGATTTGTAAAAAGGGTTCAATGGCAAGCCGATGCTTCCAAAGAACCCGGACCTTGAGAAGACCACAGCCGGTATGTTACACGAAGAGAGCGTCTCTTTCGCGAAATCTGCGGACAACTTATCTTCAACCGTGCCGATCACGACCCATTCAGGAGCGTCATTTTCAGTGAGATCACTCCCGCAAATGAAGCAGGTCGACGCACCGGCCTCGATTTCGGACTTACATACTGGACAGTACGCCACTTCCGGCCAATTCTTTGAGGCTACCGACCAGCCGGTTAATTTCTTCGTCGGTGCGCTTTTCGGTCAGCGCGACCACCAGGCAGTCATCCAGCCCGGCGTACCATCTCCCGGCGTCAACACCCGGAAGAATCTGATTCTCAACCAGGCTCAGGATTATCTGTTCGGCCGGCCGCGGCGTCTTCACCGCGAATTCCCGAACAAACGGACCGTTAAAATACGGTTCGAATCCTTCGATCTCGAAAATTCGTTTGGCCGCCTCCTGGGCTCGTTCCGCCGAAAGCAGCGCCACCTGCTTCAGACCCGATTTGCCCATGAGGGTCAAATACGTCGCGGCGGCAGTGGCACACAGCGCCTGGTTGGTACAAATATTCGAAGTCGCTTTTTCGCGACGAATATGCTGCTCGCGAGTCTGAAGGGTCAGCACGAACCCTTCGCGCCCATCGACGTCCTTTGTCCGGCTGACGATTCTCCCCGGCATATACCGGATCAGTTCTTTCTTGGCGGCAAAGAATCCGACCAGCGGGCCCCCGAATGAAACCGGAATCCCCAACGGCTGCCCTTCGCCCACGACGATATCCGCATCGTATTCGGCCGGCGTCTTGAGAATCGCCTGCGCGATCGGATCGATCGTCATGATCAGTTTGGCTCCGACCTTATGCGCAAGTTGTGCCGCCGTGTCGGCATCCTCGATCAAGCCGAAAAAGTTCGGCTGTCCGATAAGCACACACGCCGTCTTTTCATCGACCGTGTCAGCCATCCGGTTGAAATCCGTCAGCCCGTCCTTCATCGGGACGGTCACGGAGTCGATACTCCGACCGGAGAGATAGGTGTGGATAACCTCGCGGTACAGCGGGTTCACCGTTTCGGAGATGACGATTCTGCTTCGGCCGGTCACGGTAATGGCCATGATGACCGCCTCGGCGGCTGCCGTGGCGCCATCGTACATCGACGCATTGGCCACTTCCATCCCGGTCAGTCGGCAGATATGGGTCTGAAATTCGTAGGTAACCTGCAGTGTCCCCTGGGCCACTTCAGCCTGGTAGGGAGTATACGCGGTCATAAACTCCGGTCGGCTGATGACAGCATCGACCGCGGCCGGGATAAAATGATCGTACACGCCGCCTCCGGCGAAACAGACCAGCCCTTCGCGATCTTCTCGCGAGAGTTTACGGATCTCCCGAAGCAGATCCATCTCGTTCAAGGCGGGAATGTTCAGGGGGCGGTTGAGGCGAAGCTCCGATGGAATGGCCTCGAACAGATCCTCCAATTTGCTCACGCCGATTCGCGCAAGCATCTTCCGGCGATCATCGTCGGTGTTCGGAATATAGGGCATAGCTTATAAATCAGTCCTGTCTGTTGTCTTCCTGTCCTTTTCGTTCTAGCCTAACAGCTCCTGGTATGACTTCGCATCCAGCAGCTCTTCAAGTTCCGAAGAATCGGTCAGTTCAAGTTTCAGAATCCAACCATCGCCGTAGGGATCGCGGTTGATTATCATCGGGTCGTCGTCGAGCGCCGTGTTTACTTCGAGCACCTTGCCGCCGACCGGGGCGTACATGTCTGAAACCGCCTTTACAGCTTCAATCGTCCCGAACGGCTTCATCTGCCCGAAGGTCTCGCCTACATTCGGTAATTCGACAAACACGATATCGCCGAGTTCTCCCTGCGCGAAATCTGTTATTCCCACGATGGCCGTCTTGCCATCTACTTTAACCCATTCATGTTCCTTGGTATATTTCAAGTTGCCAGGTACGTTCACCTTAGCCTCCCGGAAGTTACGGAATTGGTTGTATGATAAGCGTTAGTTGTCATCTTTGTTCGCGTTCGCTGCCGCCAGTTCCTCCGTCTTCTCAGTCGAGGACGGGCTTTCAGGACCCGGCACCGCGGCGTCGGGCGCGACCGGTTCCGGGACATTTTTCCGGAATGTCCGCTCCAGGAAACCGATATCGAACCGTCCGGCCACGAAATCCGGATGCTCGAATATCTCCTGGTGGAAAGGTATGGTCGTCGGCACACCTTCAACCACGAACTCACTCAGCGCATTTCGCATCTTGCGAATCGCCTGCTCGCGGGTGCGCGCTTTGACGATCAATTTCGCGATCATCGAATCGTAATACGGCGGGATCATGTATCCGGTGTAGACGGCCCGATCGACCCGGACTCCCGGCCCTCCCGGAACATGAAGTGCCGTGAGGCGCCCGGGCGTCGGACGGAAATCTTTCTCGACATCCTCGGCATTTATCCGCGCCTCGATCGAGACCCATTTATGTTTCAGGTCCTCCTGGCGGTATTTGATCTCTTCGCCCAGTGCCACCCGGATCTGATCCTGTACCAGATCGACCTCAAGCGCTTCCTCAGTAACCGGATGTTCGACCTGAATACGCGTGTTCATTTCCATGAAGTAGAAGTCCAGGTTGTCGTCGACGAGGAACTCCATCGTACCCACGCCACGGTAATCGACCAGCTTGGCACCTTCGATAGCGGCCTCACCCATTCTCCGGCGAAGATCTTCCGTCATCAGACGGAGACGGGGTTTCTTCGATAAGTTTCTGGTGACGGCGCTGAATCGAGCAGTCTCTTTCCCCGAAATGGTAGTAATTGCCGTGCATGTCGCCGAGGACCTGGATCTCGACATGATGCGGATTGATGATAAACTTTCTCCAAATAGAGATCCGGATTGGCGAAGGCGTTGCCGGCTTCGGTCGAGGCCAGATGGAATCCGCGTTCCAATTCCGCCATATCCCGGCAAACCCGCATCCCCTTGCCACCCCCGCCGGCAACCGCTTTAAGTATCACCGGATATCCGATCTGGAGTGCAATCTCGGCGGCGTCCTGGAATGTCGCCACGATTCCATCTGATCCGGGCGTGGTCGGCACACCGGCTTTCGCCATCAGTTCCTTGGCTCTGACTTTGTCACCAAGCTGACGGATCTGATCCGGGGTGGGACCTATAAACGTAATGCCGCATGACTCACAGATCTCGGCGAAATCGGCATTCTCGGCAAGAAATCCGTATCCGGGATGAATAGCACCGGCATTGGTGACTTCGGCGGCGGCAATAATCCTTTTGCTATCGAGATAAGAAAGACCAGGTTGTGCCGGACCTATGCAGACATCTTCGTCGGCAAACCGGACATGCAACGCGTCTCTATCGGCTTCGGAATAAACGGCCACCGTCGCAAGACCCAATTCTTTGCAGGCGCGAATAACTCTCAGCGCGATCTCGCCTCGGTTGGCTATTAGTACTTTCGTAAACAAACAGGCTCCTTTGATTTCTTCCTGTTACACACGGGCAACGGCCCAATTTGCGTTATAACAAATTAAACGACAATATAATTCATACGAATGGGCAAGACAATAAGCAAACCCACTTTTTTATCTCCCTTACCACCTGAGGTGTCTCGTTAACATGTTGTTATTCAATGAATAGCAAGACTTCGAGGTTCAGCGAACCGACCCCCGGGCACGAAAAAGGACAGGCCCTTATGGCCTGTCCTGTCTGACTTGTCTTTTGCGGTGATCGAAAGTCGACTTAGTACTTGTTGAAACCGGCCGGGCCGTCCGGTGACGGGTGGCTCTCGGCCTTAGCTTCCTCATCCTGCCAGCGTTCGGCAGAGCCGGTGATTCCTCGGAGTCTCAGATCGAGATCGTCCGGGTTGCTGGCATGGTTCATCGCTTCCTCGAACGAAATCAGGCCCTGCTTGTGCAGCTTCATAATCGATTGATCGAACGTCTGCATACCGTACTGTACGCTACCCTGCTCCATCAGATCGGGGATATCGGCCGTCTTTTCCGGATTAATGATGCACTCCTTGATGGCGCCTGAATTGACCATGACTTCGAGAGCCGGCACCCGGCCGGGCGTATCGGAGCGGGTGAGCAAGCGCTGACAGACAATAGACTTGAGCGTACCGGCGAGCAGCAACCGAATCTGCTGGTGCTGATGCGGAGGGAAGAAAGAGATAATACGGGTAATGGTTTCCACCACATTCATGGTATGAAGCGTCGTGAGCACCAGGTGCCCGGTATCGGCCGCCGTCAGCGCTATCGACATCGTTTCCAGATCGCGCACTTCACCGATGAGGATGACGTCCGGATCCTGACGGAAGGCATGACGCAAGGCCGAGGCAAATGTCTCCGTGTCACCGCCGACTTCGCGCTGCGAGATAATCGACTTCTTGTCACGATAAATATACTCGATAGGATCTTCGACCGTAAGAATATTGTCGTGCCGATTGCCGTTCATCTCTTCGATAAGGGCGGCAAGCGTGGTCGACTTACCGGAACCGGTCGTCCCGGTGATAATGATCAGCCCCCGCCGCTCCGTAGCCAGCTTTTTGACCGAGTCCGGCAGATGCAGTTCGTGGAAGCTCGGTACGGTCGTGTTGACCGCACGAATGGCGATACCGGCGGTGCCGCGTTGACGGTAGAGGTTGATACGAAATCGGCCCAGCTTGGCGACCGACAGGGCAAGGTCCATCTCGTTCTTCTTGAGGAACCGTTCTCGCTGACGCTCATTCAGGATTTGGGAAACGATCTGGTCCATGGAATCGATCGTAATCGGATCGGTCGCGATTTGATCGAGACGGCCGTTGACCCGGATGTGCGGGCGGACCCCCACACGGATGTGCAAGTCCGAAGCTTTCCGGTTGAGCATTTCAACCAGCATTTGCTTTAGATTCATGGACTTCCCTTTCCAGTTCGCGGCTACGCGTCGGGGTCGATCAGAAACAGAGTCTGGCCGAATTCTACCGGCTGGCCATTCTGTATCAGGACCTTGGCCACTCGACCGCTTACCTCGGACTCGATTTCATTCATCAGCTTCATTGCTTCGACTATACAGACAACCTGCCCGACGGAGATTTTTTCATTGAGCGAGACATAAGCACTGGCGTCCGGCGATGGCGCCGAATAGAACGTTCCCACCATCGGTGACTTGATCGGTACAAGCTTCCCGGTCTCTTCAGCGGCCGGCGTTTCAGCCGGAGCGGCCGGAGCGGGAGGCGGAGCGTTACTTGTTTCCCGGTGAGTCGGAGTGACGATCGGCTGCATCATCGAAACGGCATGCCCTGAGCCGTTCGTAGAACCGTTCATTCGCTGGATAATTTTTACTTTCCGGCCCCAGCTCGAGACTTCCAGCGACTCAATCTCCGATTCCTCGACCAGTCTTATGAGTTTTCGGATGTATTTTTCGTTCATTATCCCACCTCGACGGGACACATACATAGATAACGGCGTCGTCCCCGTCTGGATTTAACTAATTTTGCAACGAGCTATAATAAATTGTTTGATCTATAGCTCCAACAAATTTTTTGGCGCCCGGTTCAGCACCCGACCGCCGGATTTGGTGACGACGACGTCATCCTCGATACGTACTCCCCCCCAGCCGGAGATATAGATCCCTGGCTCAATTGTTATCACGTTGTTGATCTTGAGCTTATCGGTAGACACCGACGATACCCTCGGCCCCACATGAACGTAAAACCCGATCCCATGCCCGGTCCCGTGACCAAACTCCTTACCATGCCCCGCCTTAGTGATGATTGAACGGCAGGCGTCATCGACGACCCGGCCCTCCACTCCTGCCTTAACCTTCTTGATGCCAGCAAGTTGAGCCTTCAGGACCAGATTATAGATCTTTTTCTGACGGGGTGTCGCCTTGCCGACAACAACTGTCCTGGTAATGTCAGAAACATAACCGTTAACCGTAGCCCCGAAATCAAACGTAATGAACTCCCCCTTCTTGACTATTTTGTTCGTCGCAATGCCGTGCGGCATCGCCGAACGATAGCCCGACGCGATGATCGACTCAAAAGCCGGTCGCTCCGAGCCCAGCATGCTCATCTGGTATTCCAACTCCGCAGCCAGCTCTCGTTCACGTACGCCCGGCTTGACGATAGAGAGGATCCTCTCGAATGCTGTATCAGAGATCTTCACGGCGGCGGTGATATCGGCCAGTTCGGAAGCTTCTTTGACCCAGCCCAATTCCGCGAACAGGTGATTGGCCGGTAGCATGATCGTTTCCGGAAGTTGCTGCCGCATGCGGTCGGCCGCACCGACCGAAGTATGTTCGGTGTCGTAGCCGTACAGGACATTTCTTTTGTTTAGCTGCGGGAAGTCCTTCAGCGCGGTCGTCGGATCCCCCTTCACGATATGTACTTTGGCTCCTTTGACCTGTTTGGACGCCTGATCCTTGTAGCGGAAGTCGGTAAAGAACTCCGCTCCCTTCTGGGTTATGATCAGTAAACCGGATGATCCGGTGAACCCGGCCAGGTAGCGTACATAATCGAGATGGGTCACGACCAGTCCGTGCAGGTTCTCGGCTACGAGTTGCCTGCGTATTGCGTCAATCCGCTTTTTTGACATGCGAGTTTTCCTTTTCCTTTATCTTCTCTTCAGCCTGCAAGAGCTTTTCTTTGAATCTTCCGTTCGGATTCTTCTCGTTCAACCGGTAATATACCTCCGCGGCAAGGCGTGGATATCCCTGATCGAGATACAGATCTGCGATCGTCTCGGTGTAGAAATGAATGGTTCGGGTCGGCGCCGGTCGCGGGCTTGCCGCAATTTCAGGCGGGTGTGAGATCGTGATCGTCCGGGTCATCTCGGCCTTCCTCTTTTCCACTCGACATTGGAGTATACGAGAATCCGGGTCGGTCTCCAGTACCCGCGCATAAAGTGCCATCGCACCGTATTCGTCCTGCTGGGAAAATTTGATATCGCCGAGATACTTCAGGGCCACGCCACTGTCCGGGTCCTGAGTCAGGATCTCAAAAAACTGATCGGTGGCGGTATCGATCTGTCCGGCATGAAAGAGCGCCCGGGCATAGGTTAATCGAACCGACGAAGTATGCGGGTGAGTCGCCAGGTACTCACGACAAAGCTCCACGGCGCGCGAGTACTTGCCGGATTCAAGTGCCCGCACTGCATCGGCCGGGAGATATCCCCGCGTGCTTAGTGATTCACTGACCGCCTGGTCGTTACCGTCGATCGATTCGAACATGAAACTCAAGAAACATGCGCTAACCGGAAAAATCAAGGGAAAGCGGGAAAACGACAAGCAATAGAAGAGCGGTCTCGTCCGCTATGTTAGAGCTTTTTGATAATATGACTGGAACTGCGCCCGCGCGTCAAGACTGATCCGTTTCACTTTGCCGCCGTAGGACATGACGAACTCGGCCCCGGCGATTTCGCGCAGCTTGCAGACGGGGTTTTCCACTGAGGCAAAGAAAAAAAACGCTGGTATTCAGTCCAACAACAAAAACCTCTGCCTTATATTTGGGGCAAACACTTATTTCTCCTCCTGGATGAATTTCGAATAAGGAGGTTCCGTAACTACGAACCTCAGCTTGCCAGTGAGAGCATCAACGCCGAGTCGATTTCGTCCTATTTTTCTTGTTTCGTCCTTTCGGTTCAATTCTCTGCCTACACCTATTTTCGCTTCCGGCACTACGCCTCTCATGATCAAGATCCAGAAGGGTCTGTTTTGAATGGTGGAGTTTGAGTAGTTGACCAAATATACAATAACCTGATGTGCGTCTGCCGCAGCTCTAATCGGCTGCCGCAGGGCATCCAAAAGGTCCGTTGGTACCTGTTGATCAACCAAGCCCAGGTAACTTTCCCCCGGTGACATATCCTTTGCCGTGATCTCTGCGGACCTCTCCGGAGGCAAGCCAGTCGAATCCTCGCCGTATGCGGTTATCACTGCCTTGATCAGACAACCACGAGCCGAGTCCAAGTAGATGTCTACACGTTTTGGCTGTTCATCGATCTCACCAGAACTTACGTCCCGTCCCTTTGTCAAATAGACGCTGTCCAAAGTGATATGCCAACATTCGCGCCCATTGAGTCGAGCGGCCAAAAATGGGAAGGTAGAGTCTGAGTAGCTTTGAAGAGCTACGGTCGAGTTGTTAGATTTCGTGGCTGACAACTGTTTAAGGTGATCAAAACCGGTAAGTTGGTAGCTGCGATGGATCGCCATCCCAACATCCCCAATGCTTTCAAGCGTTAGTCGAGTGGTCATTGAGTCATCTCCGGATTCTGCTTTCGGTACCACTCTGACCGATATTACTAGCGACAACATCAAAGCGATTGTAACGTTCTTCGACATTCCTGGCCTCTTCGTGAGATTCATTAGGGGCCTATGGCAGAGGGCGGAGGTCCCATGCCGTAAAAGAAAGAGAGTCCACTACTTTCGTGCCCCTTTCGCTAGTTTCCGGGCACCCGTATGAACCAGACATTCCGCGGAACGACTTTGTCCGGGAGATCAGAGCTTCTTAATGATATGACTGGAGCTTCGCCCCCTGGTAAGACTGATCCGTTTGACTTTGCCGCCGTAGGATTTGAACGAATTCCGCCCCGGCGATTTCGCCCAGCTTGTAGTCGGCCCCCTTCACCAGCACATCGGGATGAACCAACTCGATCAACTTGTCAGGTCTGTCTTCTCCAAAGAATACCACATAATCCACCGATTCAAGTGCCAGCAGAATGATCGCCCGGTCACGTTGCGACTGAAGCGGACGAGATTTGCCCTTGATCCGGCGCACGGAAACATCGGTATTCAGTCCGACGACAAGAATGTCTCCCTCACGCCTGGCTTTGGCAAGATATTCCACGTGTCCCCGGTGCAGTATATCAAACACGCCGTTGGTGAAAACGACCTTCTTCCCATTCTTCTGGAGCCTGCGTACCAGGGAACCGATCTTGTTTCTGGCGATAAGTCCTTTTGTCATTCGATTTATCCGATATGAGGAAGTCTTCCGAACACGCCGAGAGCAACCAGAATGACGCCGCCGATCAGAAATAAGAGGCGATCGACCCGATGACTCCCGAGATTCAGCTTTCTGTAAATGAATTGCGGTTTGAAAATTGCCGCTACGACCATAGTAAGGCCAATGACAACCTGAAGAATCCTCATCAGGATATTCAGATCCATAACGAACCTGTCAGCCTGAGACCGGATTTTTGATGTTACCGTTGCGGAAGTTTCGCTGAAGTTCCGCCTTGAGCTGGGGAACGGTGACCGAAGCGGTTCCGACTTCACCGACCGTAATCCCGGCACCCGTATTAGCCACGATCGCACCTTCAACCAACCCGGCTCCGGCACAGACCGCCGCAACGAAAGTGGCGATAACCGTGTCACCGGCACCCGTAACATCGAACACTTTCCTGGCGAAAGTCGGAATA
Organism: uncultured candidate division Zixibacteria bacterium; assembly: GCA_963711085.1. Taxonomy (GTDB): domain Bacteria; phylum Zixibacteria; class MSB-5A5; order GN15; family FEB-12; genus CAVQCT01. The sequence continues at coordinate 53,464 of CAVQCT010000004.1, forward strand.
TGGGTCGGCTCGGCTCCCGACTGGAACAATGACATACCATCCGCTCCACGCGTTATCAGAATTGACCGAGCCTCGAGACGGTCCAATAAGCCATTGCCGACTTCGATCAAATCCTGCTCCGTCCGAATCCGTTTGCCGTAAGCAAAGCCGGCTTCGTGATGGTTCGGGGTGATCAGCGACACCCTCTTATAATTGTAGAAATGTGTCTCTTTGGGGTCAACTCCGATGAAGATGTTCTTCTTTAGACAGACATCAATTACCTGCTCCAGCAGCCCGAGGGTAATGACTCCCTTGCCATAGTCGGAGATCACGACCGCGCCGATACTGTCGGCCACTGACATGAACCGGCTGAGCACCTTGCTTTCCATCGCTTTGTCCAATTCATGATGATTTTCGCGATCGGTCCGGACCACTTGCTGGTTATGGGCGATGATTCTGGTCTTGATGGTGGTCTGGCGGGACTGGTCGTTGATCAGGAAGTCGCTGCTGATATCCCGCTCTTTCAGAAGCTGGCTGAGGCGAATCGAGGCTTCGTCCTCGCCTACCGCTCCCAGCAGCAAAGGCTCATCGCCGAGCGCGCGGATATTGGCTGCGACGTTCGCCGCTCCACCCAGCAGGTACTTGTCGCTGGTAATCTCCACCACCGGTACCGGGGCCTCCGGCGAGATTCGGCTGACCGTGCCGAACAAATACTGGTCCAGCATGATATCACCCAGAATCAGGATTTTCGCATGACCGATCTTGTCGGTTATCTCGGAGATTCTGGTTTCGGTGAGAAGCGTCTGATGTTGGTCTGCTTGCATTTGCTTACTGTATATTATATTGACTGAGGCTGAGAATATATTACAATGAACTTTCCCGAACAAGGATTAAGCCTCATTTTTTAACTCTAACCGAGAGCGAGGTTCACGCGATGTCGCAAGAACAACAACCACAACAGATTAACATAGAGTTGGGGGAAAAGGAAGCCGAGGGGATTTACGCCAATCTGGCCATGATCATGCATTCACCGACCGAAATCATCATCGATTTCGCCCGCGTTATGCCGCGTCTTCCCAAATCCAAGGTGCTGGCCCGCATCATTATGACTCCGATGCACGCCAAAATGTTGCACCGGGCCCTGTCGGATAACCTGAAGAAGTTCGAAGCTCAGTTCGGCGAGATCAAGATCTACGGCAACCCGGACAAACTGTCCAAGCCGATCGGCTTTGAATCGAGTATGCCCGGAGGAGAAGAAGGATGACGCGAGGCGCCTTCGCGTTCGTTCTTCATTTCCATATTCCTTATGTTCTATCGCACGGTCGCTGGCCGCACGGCAGCGACTGGCTGTGCGAGGCTGCTGCCGAGTCCTACCTGCCGATCATCAGATTGCTACAGACCCTCCTCGATGAAGGGAGACATCCGCACCTGACGATCGACCTCTCTCCCATTCTCTGCGAACAACTGGCCAGCGCGGAATTCAAGAGTGAATTCAAGATCTATCTTGATCAGCGGATGAGTGCCGCCGAGCACGATCTGATCGAGTTCAACGCCGACAAACAGTCAACCCTGGCCCGCACCGCCTCGTTCTGGATTGATTTCTATCGCCAGGCGAGTACGCACTTCCAGCAGCTCAACGAAGATATCCTGGGCGGATTCCGCAAACTGAAGGAAGCCGGCGCGGTAGAAATTCTCACCTGCGGTGCCACCCACGGATACTTCCCTCTGCTCTCACGCGACGGAACCATTCGCGCGCAGGTATCCGAAGCAAAAGCCAACTACGTAAAGTATTTTGGAGAAGAACCAAAAGGGATCTGGCTGCCGGAGTGTGGGTACCGTCCCGCCGGAGCCTGGTCACCTCCCGGGATATTTGCCCGAGGACACGATCCGATTCGGCGGGAAGGGATCGACGACATCCTGGCCGAGCAGAAACTTGGGTTTTTCATCGCGGCGGGAATCGACGATCAGGTGAACAGCTCCTTCGATTTGCATGTCAGAACCGACAATCGACCCGCATTTCCTTCGTATGCCGCCCGAATTGCCGCGAACAGTTTCGGCGGCGCAAGCGGTCTCTCTCCGAGGGATCTCTTCAAGCTGCGGTCAGACGAGCACCCGCCCGTCAATTTCTTCGTCAGGGATCCTGATACCGGCTTCATCGTCTGGTCCGGGGAATACGGTTATCCGGGCGACGGCAATTATCTCGAGTTTCACAAACGCCGGTTCCCCAGCGGTCATCGATACTGGGCGGTAACATCGGCCAAGAGTGATCTGGGGCTGAAAACAGAATACTTTCCATCACGTGCTCAGGAGAAAGCGGGTGAACATGCCCGGCACTTTGTCGACACGGTAATCAAGGCCCTGGATGCTCATCGCCGGTCGACCGGGCGCGACGGGATCGTGGTCTCGCCGTTCGATGCCGAGTTGTTCGGCCATTGGTGGTTTGAAGGACCGGAGTTTCTGGAACAAGTGCTTCGATTGATCGAAGAGAACGGATCGATTCAACTGACGTCACTGGCCGACTATATCACCTCACACCCCTCGGCGAAAGAGGCGTCGCTACCCGAAGGTAGTTGGGGAATGGGCGGGAATCACTATGTCTGGTTCAATGAGCAGACCGCCTGGATGTGGCCGATCATATATGCCGCCGAAGAGAAGATGCATCAGCTTGCCGTACGCTGGCGTAACAGCCCGGACGGTCATTCGCGATTCGCTGAAGATGCGCTCAAACAGGGGGCCAGAGAACTGATGCTGTTGTGTGCGTCCGACTGGGAGTTCCTGATAACTACCAATTCGGCCCGGGACTATGCCGAACGCCGCTTTAACGGCCACGCCAGAACTTTTGCCCGACTGGCCAATCTTGTTGCCCGCCTGCTCGACGGTCAGGAATCGGGCGAGAGCGATGTAAAATTGCTCACGGACACTCGGAAACAGGACGGGGTATTCGAGGAGATCCGAATCGAATGGTTCGGCTGACCGGTACCTGATTTTTGTTGAAAAAAACGATCTGAGAAATCACATTGATAGTATGAGCGTACTCAAAGAAGATCAGAAATGCCCTTACTGCAAAGAGTCTATCGCAGCGGGCGCCACCATTTGTAAGCACTGTCACTCGGAACTGAAGGCGGTAAAGTCGAAGAAGTCAGTCTTCGCGAAGTACAACAACTTCAGGGCCGGATTTCTTTCCGGCATCCTCTTCACCCTGGTGGTTATCATTCTTGCCTATCTGCAATTCAATACGAATTGAGAATCACTCCTTCTTTCTTACCTTGACTGTCAGAATCCTCTGCCCCTCGACTTTGTCAATTTCGAACTCGAGATCGTGCCAGCGGATCTTCTGACCGGCATCCGGGACGGACCCGACCAGGTCATAAATAAGCCCGCCGACCGTATCGTAATCCCCCTGATCGTGCTCCGTATCTAACTCATCCTGCAAGGTCTCGACCAGGACATTGGCGTCGACCAGATACTCCCCGCCTCCCAACGACCGGATATCTTCTTCTTCCCAGTCATGCTCGTCTCTGATCTCTCCGAAGATCTCTTCGATGATATCTTCCAGGGTCACCAGTCCTGAGACGCCGCCGTACTCGTCGACAACCAGAGCAATATGCTGTCGCTTGTCACGAAACTCCCGGAGCAGCTCGCCGATGACTTTTGTTTCCGGTACGAAGTACGGTTTGCGCAGGAATTTTGAAATATCGAACGTCTCACCCGCTTCGGGCATCTTATTGAACAGATCCTTTACATAGATTATGCCCAGGATGCGATCGATCGTCTCCTCGAACACCGGATATCTCGAGTGCCCGTCCCTGGTCGCCAGTTCCCGGATCTTGCGGAAGCTCATTTCCTTTTCAATCGCCACGATGTTAATGCGCGGAATCATGATTTCCCTGACCACCGTCTGGTCGAGCAGAAAGATCTGGCTGATCATTTCCCTTTCTTCATCGTCCACGATTGACTGACCGAATCCGGCCCGATCGGCCACCGTGGCAATGGCCCGCTCGACAATCTCTTCCTTGTCTTCCTCGCTTATCTTCTCACCCGAGGGGGATCGGTTAATCGCCGATTGATACAGCTTGAGAATCGGCAGGAAAGCGAGATAGACGAGATAGAGGATCCAGAGATAGCGAAGCATCCCGGAGTTGATTGCTCTTCGGGTCGAATATCGAGGCAGCACCTCAACGACAAGCACAAACAGCAGCCAGAGCATTAGCAGGACGGCCAGGTTGATCACCCACGAGAGTATTCCGTCGAGCGGTATTATCCGCTGGAGCTGGAGAATCGCGAGCGCGCTGATAACGATGAGCAGGAATGATTTGTAGATGTCGGCAAGTTTCACCAGCGACCGAGGATCATTGGCCAATCGCTTAAGGAAGCTTCGCTGGGACGAGTTTGACTTTGGAAACAATGTTTCGAGCTCATCCGGGTCGACATAAACAGCCAGTGCGTAAGTCGATACGACATACCCGGTAACGTACACTACGATCAGCACCAGAATGCTAGCGAGGTCCTGCATACGATTACTTCCTGAACGCCCTTCCGAGATACCGGTCCTCTCGTGCTTTCATCGCTTTCTCATCGGACGGCTTGTGGTGGTCGAATCCCAGCAAATGGAGGAACCCGTGACAGGCCAATCGAAGAATCTCTTCGCTCAAAGGGGCGTCGTATGACAGCGCCTGTCGTTTCGCCGTCGGGACTGAGATGTATATTTCGCCGAATACCGATTCGTCCGCCAGCGGAGTATCGATATTGAAGGAAAGTACATCGGTCGGTTTGTCCTTGGCCCGGAATTGCTTGTTCAATTTCTTCAGCTTTGCATCGGTGGTGAAGATCAGATTCGTCTGGCCTTGCCATTTCCGGGAGGCTTCGTGCGAAAAGATATCGTCGCACATGCTTTGCAGCCGGGCTCGCGGCAGCCTGACCGGAGTTTCTTTGAAGATGTTGAGTCTCATTCTTCGTCAGTCTTGTCTTTTTTGGGATAGACGATACGCTGGTGAAACGTTCCGATCAGCATTTGCGTAAACGCCTCTTTGATTTTGGCCAGGTCTCTGAGGGTCAGCGGGCACTCGTCCAATTCGCCGGATTGGAACCGATCATTGATGATCCGTTGAATCAGATTGTTCAGCCTCGCCGGCTTCGGATCATCGAGGGTCCGGCTGGCTGCCTCCACCGCGTCGGCCAGCATCGCAATACCGGTCTCTCGAATCTGCGGTTTCGGTCCGGGATAACGGAACTTGCGGGCCGCCTCTTCATCCAGACCCTGTTCGAGCGCTTTATTGTAAAAGTATGATTGCACCATGGTCCCGTGGTGCTCCTCGATGAAGTTCAACACTTCGTCCGGAATATCCGCATCCTCGCCCAGCCTCCGCCCCATCTTCACGTGGGATGACAATATGATCGAAGACATCGAAGGGGTCAGTTCTTCGTGACGTGATTTCACGCTCAGTTGATTCTCGACGAAATACTCAGGGATCTCGATCTTCCCGATATCATGGAAGTAGGCTCCGACCCGGGCCAAAAGCGAATTGCCGCCGATCGCTTTCGCCGCCGCTTCACTGAGGTTTCCGACCACGATAGAATGGTGGAACGTCCCCGGGGCCTCCAGCGCCAGTCGTTTCAATAACGGATGATTCAGATCGGACAGCTCAAGCAAGGTAATGTCGGTGGTGATGCCGAAGAGGGACTCGAAGAACGGGAGGATGCCGATGGCGAGCAGGACCGTCACAATGCCGTTGACCAGACCATAGCCGACTTCGCTAAGGATGTCCGGGTTTACCGTAAGTTTCAGCGACTCCACGAGAAAAATGTAGGCTGCAAAGGTCAGCGATGTCGAGTACATGATCCGGAAAAATTCGCTTCGTTTGCGGACGTGCCGCGAAGTAAAGCACGCGACCGTTCCGACCACAATGGTCATGAAGGCAAGGGTGTAGTCGAATCGATGCATCGTACCGAGAACGAACGCCAGCACCACGGTCGACAGGATGCCTACTTCGGCATCGAACAGAATCGTCACCAATATCGGTAGTAGCGCCACCGCAAACAGATAGATCGAGAGATCGAACCGCTCCCCCTCCAGGTACGTGACAAACAGTTGCAGAGCAAACACCAGCATAAGGGCGAGCAGCTTGGGATTTGACTTGTAAATATCCTTCCGGAAGAAATAGAGGAACAGGTACAGAGTGGAGAAGGCCGCAAAGGCAAGCAGCATTCTCGCCAGAACCGGAACCATACCGAGAAGGACATCATCCTCCCCCTGGCTTCGGTTCATCCGCACCATCTCACGGAGAATCCGTTCCTGATCTTCTGTGACTTTCTGCCCCCGCCGGAGGATATATTCATCCGGTTCCACCACCTGCTTTACTTTGGAGATCGATGACAGCGCCTCTTCCACGCGATTGTTGTACTCGCTCATGTTGACACGGAGATTCGGCTGAATGAACGTCTTGCCGACCGAGTAGTACAGCTCTTCGTCCACCGATGGATCGGACGCTCTCAGGTGGTTCAATTCCGTCAACAAGCGGGTATTGGCATCGGTCAATGTATACAGGCGGTCCCGGTAGTAAACCTGTGGGGTATCCCCGATTTGTATGATGACATTCTTATTCCGGCTCTCAGGAAGGGAATAATGATCCGGCAGGACGCCGATTTGATAGATTTCTTCAGTAAAGATCGTCTCGAGCTGCACTCCCATCTTGTCGACATCGGGAAACAAGAGCGACTGAGAGATTGCGGAGGTGCTCAAGAGGGGGAATCTTTGCGATATTGCCTTAGTCTCAGTGCTGTCGATAACACCCGGGGTGAATCCCGGCGCCTTTCTGACGGAATCGACCAACGCCACGAATTGGTGCAGGCGTTTGAGGACGTTATGCGCGATTGTGGTGTCGTTGTCGATGACGAAGAGGGTCTGATTTTTCGCCTCTTCCATCTCGTCTTTTAATTCCCGGTCGGACTTGAGCACGGTGATCCGGAAGGGGGCCCGGATATCTTCGAGCGCAATCTCCCCACGACGGGGCATGTTCAGCGGATCATAGACCGACTCGCCGGGATAGAAACCGCCGACCAGCAATGAAAAGAAGACCAGGACGAGAAACTTGAACGTCCGGGACTGCAACGATGCCTGCGGCTTCTGGCGGGTTTCCGCCTGAACCTTGACCAGCCGCTTGATCCGTCTCTTGAGTTTGAGTAAGAGTGAAAACATCTGGCGAATTCCGTTTCGCCTTATTCCTTTCTCCTGCCGGTCTCGAATTTCTCGTAGGCCTTGATAATATTCTGCACCAGGTGATGGCGCACGACATCCTTTTCGGTCAGATAGACGAACTCAATTCCTTCGATCCCGGCCAGAATCTTCTGTACTCGGACCAGACCGGATTTGCGACGGTCCGGCAGATCTATCTGGGTGATATCGCCGGTAATGACCGCCTTTGATTTTTCGCCGATGCGAGTCAGAAACATCTTCATCTGGGCATTCGTCGTGTTCTGCGCTTCGTCCAGGACCACAAACGATTCGTTCAATGTCCGTCCCCTCATGAAGGCGAGCGGCGCAATCTCGATAATGCCAAGCTCCAGCAGCTTTCGGATCTTGTCCGGCTGGAGCATATCGTACAGTCCGTCGTAGACGGGGCGAAGATACGGATCGACTTTGGCGCGAATGTCGCCCGGGAGGAACCCGAGCGACTCACCCGCTTCGACCGCCGGTCGGGTGAACACGATACGATTTACCTTCTTCGCTTTCAATTCCGCCACCGCCATTGCCACCGCCAGGTACGTCTTCCCTGTTCCCGCCGGCCCGATCGAAAAGACAATATCGTTGCCGTCGACGGCGTCCACATATTTGGACTGTCCGATCGTTTTCGGCTTGATCGTCTTCTTGAGCGAATTGGTCAACAGCTGCTCGGTGGAAATGAACTCGGCCGGACCGAACCCGTTCTCTTTGACCATGCTGATGGCGTAGTTGACGTACTGCTCGGAGATGTAATCCCCCTGCTTGATGCGGGTGACAAGATCGGTGAGCAGCCGGTATACTTTGTCCACTTCGGACGGTGCTCCCTCGATCGTCAAACGGTCCCCCCGGGCGACGATTTTCGTTTGAAACTGGGCTTCTATGATACGAAGGAACACTTCGTTCTGCCCGAACAAAAGCCGCTGGTCGATCCCCTCGAGAACAAACGTCCGCGTCACCGGTTTCTCATTCACTTCTATTCCCATATTCTGTCCGAGGCTATTCTCCTTTGATTACGAGTCCCAGTTCATCAAGCTGCACCTGGTCGATCTCCGACGGTGCGCCATCCATCAGCGACTGCGCATTCGCCGTCTTGGGGAAGGCGATCACGTCGCGAATCGTATCTGTCCCGGCCATCAAGGTCACGAGTCGATCCAGTCCGCAGGCTATTCCGGCGTGCGGAGGGGCGCCGTATTCAAGTGCGCGAAGCAGGAAGCCGAACATCCGCTCCGCTCTGGCGTCATCGATTCCCAGAATGTTCAGTACCTTCTGCTGAAGCTGCCGACGGTTGATCCGTTGTCCTCCCGAGGCAATCTCCCAGCCGTTGATTACCAGGTCGTACTGTTCGGCTCGGGCTTTCCGCCAGGGATGATCCAGGCTGCTGCCCGGCAGATTTGTCGTGAAGCCTGCTTCTATCAACGGCAGGTCTTCCTCTACCGGATGAGAGACGATATTGTGCATCGCCGCGAACGTATTTGACTCCTCGTCGTACTCGAACAGCGGAAACCGCATCACCCAGAGCATCCGCCAATGCCTCTTGTCGGCCAGGTTGTGCTCACGACCCAGATGCAGCCGGAGCTGCCCGAGAATCTTCTCGGTCTTGTCACGCTTATCCGAAACGATGAACAGGGCATCACCCTTTGCCGCATCCGACTTCAGGACCAACCGATCCTTCACCGTTTCGCCGATGAATTTGAGAATCGGTGACTTGTCTTCGGTCTCCGTCCTGAGGATGTACGCCAGACCGCCGCCACCAAGGCTCTTGACCTTCTCGGTCAGCTCATCGATCTGCTTGCGAGAGTAGCCGGCTCCTCCTTTGAGGACGATTCCCTTTACTACCCCGCCGCCTTTTACATTATCGGCAAATACCTTGAAATCGCAATCCCGGACATAAGGGGACAAATCGATCAACTCCATGCCGAACCTCAGGTCGGGCTTGTCTATGCCCCAGCGGTTCATCACTTCGTCATAGCCGAATCTGGGGAAGGGCGTCTCGATGTCGACATCAAGTATCGCTTTGAAGACGTGCTTCATCATTCGTTCGATCACCCCAAAGACATCGTCAGGTGTCACATACGACATTTCAAGGTCAATCTGGGTATGTTCCGGCTGCCGGTCGGCCCGAAGGTCCTCATCGCGGAGGCACCTTGCAATCTGAAAATACTTGTCGAACCCGGAAACCATCAGGATCTGTTTCAGCAGTTGCGGTGATTGGGGAAGTGCATAGAACTTTCCCTTCGAGACCCGGCTCGGCACGACATAGTCCCGCGCCCCTTCCGGTGTCGACCTGATAAGGAGCGGCGTCTCGATTTCGTAGAACCCCTCGCTGCTGAGATAATTCCTCACCGCCAGCGCCGTCTCGTGGCGCAATCTCAGCTTGTCCTGAAGCGGTTTTCTGCGAAGATCCAGATATCTGTATTCAAGGCGAAGGACCTCGCTCGCTTTCGGATCATCGACAATTTCGAAAGGCGGCGTTTTCGACTCGGAGAGAATGTAATATCCGTCGACCCGGACTTCGATTTCCCCTGTCGGCATCTTTTCATTGACCGAGCCATCCGGTCGCGGGCGTACTTCACCCACCGCCGCGATCACGAATTCGCTGCGGGTACGCTCCGCCTCGGCCAGCATGGCGGCATCTATCTTTTCCGGATCGACTACTATCTGAGTAAGGCCGTAGCGGTCGCGAAGATCTATAAAGAGCACTCCACCGAGATTGCGCTGGCTGTTCACCCATCCGTTGAGCCGGACCTTTTTGCCGACATCCGTCTTGCGCAGTTCACCGCAGGTGTGCGTTCGCTTTATTTCTATATAAGGGGGCACAGAGTCCTCTTGAATTAGGCGTTCATTATCTTTTATCGGCATGTGCCAGTTAACGTTAAGCGATTAAAGAATAATCGCTTACCGGATAAAAGGTATGCTATTGCGAATGAGAAGTCAATACCGCCGAAAACCTCTCGGGTTCACCCTATCCTGACTTTTTCGATCGGGCATTTTCCAGCGACAATTGCGTAAGGCCATCGATGAGGTAAGTGGTCATCATGGACAAATACGCCGATAACCGGAGCATACACCAGGAATCAGAATTTCGGCCTCGGGCCGCTTTGCCTGTTGACAAATCGGCCTCGTATCGGTTATTTGGGCTGAGCCTGTAAGCATTTGGTGTCAATAAGGTTACTGATGAATATCTCGCGCTATTTTAACGAAGCACTGGTCAAGCTCGAAATGACCACGGTAATCGAGCCGAGAGGCGACGAAGAATCGCTGGCCAAGTTCCAGCAGCGGAGCAAGGAAACTGTGCTGGAGGAGTTGGTCGACCTGCTTGAGACCGGAAACCGGATCGGCAACCACCACAAGCTGATTGTCGATTTCATCAACCGCGAGCGCAAAGCGACCACCGGAATCGGCCACGGCGTGGCAATTCCACACGTTCGGACGATGCAGGCCAAAGACTTCATAATTGCCTTTGCCCGATCGACCAAAGGATATGAGTTCGAAGCAATAGATAATGAACCGGTCCACATGTTCTTCATCATGGCCGCCCCACCGTACGACGACACCCTCTACCTGAGGATTTTCAAATCGCTGGCCGAAATGCTGCAGTACGAATCCTTTCGGGAAGAGCTGATGACGTTGAAGAGCCCGGGAGAGCTCATTCGCGCGTTGCGCTCGATGGAGTGATACTTCCCTTCTACGATTTCAGGTGCAAAATGAAAGCGGATTCTCATTTGAGAATCCGCTGTTTGATTTTCTATTTGCTATGGTTCGTCAGGGGCACGATACGGGCGACGGTCCCGACGAGAATGAATAGTCTACCAGAACGACAACATCGGCGATATCCACGGCACCGTCGCCATTGACATCGGCCTCGTCAAGACATGCCGGCTCAGCGCCGGCTCCGAACGAGTAGTCAACGAGGAATATCAGGTCACTGATATCGACATTGTCCAGCGGGTCGCCGTCGACATTTCCTCTCATCCCGATGCAGCAGCCTGCCGCCCCTGTGTAGAAGTCGAATGTTTCGCTCGACCAGGTCGAGGCACTGGCGAGGTCGACTGCTTTCACCCGCCAATAATAATGTCCCGGATCATTCAAGGCCGATCCGAACGTATGTGTGGTGTCGGTGAGATTGGCTGCTTCGGTGTAGGTCGCGAAAGTCGAGTCTTCGGACACCCAGAGCGTGTATTTCACGGCGTCGCCGGCATCCGGATCGGTAGTAGTGTGCCAGACAAACCCCGGCGTGGTGCCGACATTCTCCGAAGAATTCGCCGGCAAGGTCAGGTCGAACGCATTGGGCGCCTGGTCCACCGCATTTACATAGAAGGAACGTGCGCTTGAATACGGCGAGTACTGATACCCGTCAAACGCCCGGCTTCTCCAGAAGTATCGTTGATCCTCGGTGAGCTGAAAACTCACCGTCCAGGAAGTCGTGCCTGATCCGGGAGCGACGCCGGTCGTTGACAGAAACAGATTCGTGAGCAGACTGTCAGTATACACTTCGAACGCATAAGTCAGCGGATCTCCGTCAGGATCGACCGCGTTGTTCACGGTCAGTTGCGGAGTTGCTGTTGTCAGCATCTGCTTCTCGGACGGTTGTGACAATGTCACCGATGATGCCGTGCCGTTCATGTGGAACCGAATGCGCCGCCAGCTCGACCAGGCAGAGCCGTCATATACTCGTATCCTCACATAATAAGACTGACTCACTTCAAGAGGCAACCCGCTGTAGACGACACTGGATGGACTCCCGGGCACGATGCCGGTATCCCACATGTCGCTTGAGTTCGAGCAAAGACCGCCCGTTCCCACTTGCGCCTGATATTGAGTCACCGTGCCACCCGTGGTGTCGGTCGAAGTCCACTCGAAAGTCGGGGTCGAACTGAGGACATGATTGACCTCTTCCCCGGCAACCGTCACGGTGTCCACGAACGGATTACTGGGGGCGTTCACGTTTCCGCCCAGGTTCAGAAAATCTGCGATCCTGGCCATCACCGTGTCTTTGATCGTATAGCCGGTCCCGGTGAACTGATCGGAGATTCCTTCGAATCCAAAACTGAACAGGACAAGCCGATAAGTTCCGGCGTAGCTGATCCCCTGGATGCCGCCGGTCGGTATGGTGAATTCAGTATTGGCTCCGGCCAGCGGTGTGATATTCTGTGGATGCGTCTGATTGGTTCCCGAAGCATAGCGGACTTTGATTCCGCTGCCTATCTCGGAACCAAGTGCGCCGTTCAGGACCGGGAAGAGCTGGTCATTCACATACGATGCTTTCAGGTAGTTGCTCACGAACGATGGATTGCTGGAATTCAACTGACCGACAACCGACTGCCCGGTCAGGAAAAGATTCCCGCCGTTGTCGAGAAATCCTTCCATCGCGGTCACATCCGTCGTCGACAATATATTCGGGCGGTCGTTTCCGGTCACCCAGATAACCGCACGATAGTTCTCAAGCTGCGGGGCCGACGGCGATCCTGAGACCGATTTGTCGTATACGTCATACGGCAACCGAAGATTGCCGAGCGAAGTCGTGACCGCTTCCTGCCAGTTGTCACCATTGTCATCGTCGACCACCAGAACCTGCGGTGTACCGATATGGAGCTCCATACCGAACTCCCGGGTACCGAGCGGATTATCACAGGTGATCTCCAGGAAGAATGAATCGATACAAGGATCGAAATCCTGCGGCACCGTAAACACGAGCGGCGAGCTGAAGTTGTTCGCGGTACCACCCTCGGCGGACATGCTGCCGAGATTCACGGTCGAAGTGCCAAAGCTGATGCCAAGGTTATCCGAAGTCAGCATGCCGGTCACGTTGGTCGCGGCCTCCCACTGATTCAGCAGTGAGAACTTGAACGTGATCGTCTCGCCCGGTTCGACTACATTATTGCCGTTACCGAAAGCCGAGTCGGAGAAGGACGAAGTCACCAGTTCAAAGCGTGGCCGCGAATAATTGATGTCTAGGTTTGCCGTCATAATGGAATCCGGCGACGAAATATTCCACACCGAAGTCCGGGTCTTATTCCCATTGTACTTGCGGGTGTTGGGAACCGAAAGATCGGAGAACTCACTCTGTGTCAAGGTTGACCAGACATCGCCGCCGTCACCCTGATTCGCGTCGTTTTGCAGGTCCAGCCTGCCGTCGGCCTGCATCACCGCCAGCAGCGGGTGGTTCTCGTTGGTGTTGCTGCCCACACTTTCATCGACGTGAAAAATGAGCAGCCCCGATCCTGGTATCCCCGGATCATTCCCCGTCTTCTCGCGATTTTCTATCAGGTAATATTCGTTCCCGACCGTTCCGTTCTCCCAGACCCGGTATGCCACCGGGTTGTATATGCTTTCGGGGATATCTACATCCTGCTGATCGGAGGTCATGTTGGTGGGAGTCAGGAATCCAAGTTCCTTCTTGCACCAGGCATCGAAGAACGCCGGATATCTTCCCGAATAATTCCAGCTGCCTCCCGACATCAGCGACCAGTCACCGATCCCGGCCGAAGAATAGTCAGTGTCATACAAGTCGGGCAATCCGAGGAAATGGCCGTATTCGTGACAGAACACGCCCATAGTGATGAGCCCCAGCCCCTGGAATTCTTCCGGCTCGGTGGTATAGCTCTGTACATTGATGCCGTCGAGGTGCATCGTGTAACTGGTCGACCAGGAGTGCGACCAGATCATACTCGAAGCTCCTGACTGCTCGGCGCCAAGTCCGGCGTGAACAATAAACACACCGTCGCACCAGCCGTTGCCATCGTTGTCGAATTGAGAAAAGTCTACCTGCGGATCGGCCAGTGTTATCGCATCTTCGGCCATCCGCTGAGCATTGTTGGGATAACTTCCGAAGCCATTATTGCCATTGACGTAGTATGCATACGTCTGCGGAAGCCGCAGCCAGCCGACTACCGTCCCCTGCAGATAAAATTTACCGTATGAGTTATCGTAGTAGAATTCGGTCATCGAGTAATGACCGTCGGTGCTGTCATCGGAAAACAGCAGATTCTCAAAATCTGTCGTCTGTCCGTAGATGTTGCCACCACTGGCCGGATTATCCGAGAAATCGGCGAGAATAACTACCACCCGGAATGTATCCGGTGCGGTCCGATCGGCCAGGGCCTGATTGGGAGCAGTTTTCGGATCATAGTAACCGGGAACACCGGCGTCAACGCCTTTGGCCCGTGCTGCCCGCAGCCGCTGAACGAGTTCGTCGAGCTGTCCCGACTGCTTCAATTGCTGAACCAGCTCGGGTGAAGGGGGCATCGCCTGTGCGGGAACTTGAAAGAGCGACAGCATAATCGCTATCGCCACCACGGAGAGCAGACCGGTCTGGCGGGACCAAAAACGGATAGCAGATGTCAAAGTTGGACCTCCTGAAAAGCGTGTACTCGGAAGTTATAACGCAAAATACGAAACTTCCCTGTTTTGTCAATGCATTCCTCACGGCCCGTTCGGCGACCGAAAGCTGTATCGTGAATGACCGGCCTTCGCCGGCAACTGCTCTTATACCCCCATATGTCGACATATGCCTCGGTTTATCTACCAAACTCTCCACATCGGACAGAGTTCCTTCACCCGGTAAAAGTACGGACCACTTTCATTCGTGTTGAATTGAAACTGATCGGCCTGATCTTAACAAAGGCATTCTGCTTCCATGCTCCGGGGAGATCGGTGATATGAGAATCACCTCCCGAGGCACCAATCTGGAATAGATTATCGAGGCAGATCGTGACATGGACCATCTTTCCGGAAGATCCGAGATAGAAAAGCAATGCGGCCTCTTCCGGTTGTTCGATTTCCTGAGAAGCGAATAAGCGGTAGAGACTCTCCGCGGTGTGATCCGACCGTTCGTCGACAAGACCACACGACTTCAGACACTCCAGTACGAAGCCGGAACAGTCAAACCCCGAGGGATCGTCCCCGCCCCAGAGGTAAGGCGTTCCGAGATACGAGAGCGCAGTGTGCAGAAGCCACCGTTTTGCATGAGAAGTTTTGTCCATGAACTGGGAGAATTGCAGAGGAACAACGAAGAAATTGCGGTGAAACCGCCCGAATCGATCAGGCCGCTACCTTGGCAGTGGTCTGACGGCGCCTTCGTTCCGCGATGAATACACCGGCCAACACCAGCAGCGCGCCGGATGCACCCCACATGCCGAACTTCTCATGCAAGTATGGGATTGCGATTGCGGTCGTGGTAAGTGGTTCGAGATAAAGATAGAATCCGGCTTTGGCCGCGCCGATCGCAGCGATTCCTTCCTGCCAGAACCAATGCCCGGCAGCCAGGCTGAGGATGCCAAGAATCAACAACGAAACGATGCCGTCGGTAGGCATGCGAAGGAAGCTTCCCCAGTCCGAGGTGAACAGCATGTAAGTAACGAGCACCACTGCTGAAGGAACCAAAATCGTGAACGTCACGGCGAGCGGGTTATATTTGCGAGAGATATCCCTGGTGATCACCGTGTAGATCGCCCAGGTGTGGGCCGAGACGAGGACAAGCCAATCTCCGACCGATGTGAGCCAGCCGATATGCCCAAAATCCCCTCTTGAAATCAGGAAGAAGATCCCGGTTGTCGCCACCACAATTCCGGCGATCTCTTTCGCGCCTATTCGCTCGTGCAAAATCAAAAACGAGAGAACGGCAAGAATAAGCGGCGTGATCGAGATGATCCAGCCGGTATTCGTTGCCGACGTGTACCTGATGCCGGTGATCTGAATGACGAAGTGCAGCGTGATGACGGTTGAAGCCAGCAGGAACCATTTTATGTCTGACCGTTGAAAATTGAATTTCACCCGTTTGAGCATAACCACCGCGAACATGACCGGGAGTCCGACAATAAATCGAAGCCCCATAACTTCGACCGGACTCACATACCCGACCAGTATCTTTGTAGCTACAAATGACCCGCCCCAGAAAATCACAGCGAGTAATAAGTAAATCCGCGGTAACATGGGTCCCTGCCTGAGTGAAATCTTTGATGGACTACCCGGCCGGACATTTCCGACCGTTACGGAAAGAGAATTATACGAAAGCGGGGCAGTTAGCAGCAGAATAAAATAAGGAAATTGATGAAGGAGGGGCCGCGTCTGGCGAATACGCCGCAAGGCAATAGCTAACAATGAGGTAACCGAAAACAAAGACCCTCCGCACTGGTATTAGTGCGAAGGGTCTTGTCATTTACGTGCACCCACCTCCGAGCCGCACCGAAAGGACGCTCCGGCCAGCCGGCTCAAGCCGGGTTTACCCGCAACACACAGAAGTATCTATTTACCGCTGCTACCTTCCGGTCCTGACGGGGTTCATAGGCTTCTGTTGTACGGGACCCAGCCTTCAACGCTGCTTAACCATCGACATCCAGCCGATAACAAGCCCTCGGGTGGGAATTCGACCCCGGTATAGCGGGTTCCGGGTTACAGGGCACCGCTAACTCCCCGTCTAGCACATGCTTTCTTCCCGCCGGTCGGTCTTTTGTCGGATTCGTATCCGAATCGCAGAACCGACCCCGGCCGGTCTTGTCTTGCGCCGGGTCAGAGACAACAGAGCCCCGCCACAAGCGGGGCTCGATATCTTATGGAGCAGATCGGGATCGAACCGACGACCTCCACGTTGCGAACGTGGCGCTCTCCCAGCTGAGCTACTGCCCCGAAATCTCGTGACAAGGGAGGTATAATAACAGGTTCCCCAACCCGTTTCAAGGGGTTTTTTGGGGTAGAAAAGACCGCGGGGAAGGCCGACCGTAGGGAAACATCTGTCTTCGGGGCTGCCCTGGTCACGCAGACTGTCACAATTGATACGGAAAGACATGCCCGACGGCATGCACATTGGCCGCCTCTAAGAAGAATGCGTCCCTACGGAAGAACATAGTGCGCGGGGAAGGCAGAATACGCTGTTGCTGGCAAAGCCGAGATTGCCGCGTCGCTGTTTCCTCGCTGGCGCTCGGACAACGCTCCTCGCAACGACTACAATTGACGTGGCATCACGGAGGTAAGCCGCGTACGACGGCAGCCCTTGGGCCGCCTCCTAAGCGGATGAGAATGCGTCCCTACGGAAGAACATCGTGCGCGGGGAAGGCGGAGAATACGCTGTTGCTGGCAAAGCCCAGATTGCGACGTCGCTGTTCCTCGCTGGCGCTCGAAAACGCGTCTCGCAATGACTAAATTGAGGCGGCATCCGGAAGTGTGAGCTGCGTGTGTCGGCACCCCTTTGGGTCGCCCTACTCCCTCAGCGTATCAATCAACCAGCCGTTCGGCAAAAGCTCCGTGAGCTTGATCGTTTTGTCGGGCGCGACAATCACATCGGCGTCTTTGTTTTGGCTGTTGATCTGAACCATAAGTTCGCGGCACCGTCCGCACGGCGGAAGGATCCTTGACTCGCTGACGGCTACGACCGCTTTGATTTCGCTCTCACGCGACTTGAGCATCTCCGCCACCGCCGAATGCTCGGCGCAGAACCCGATCCCGCAGGCCAGATCGATACAGATCCCCGTATATATGTTGCCGGCGGCCGTGAGCAACGCGGCGCTCACTGCCCCCGCCGAAAACGACTTGCGCGAGAGTGTGAACTCGCCCACATGCTTCTTCGCTTCCGCAATCAGTTTATCTATCGTTGCCTGATCCATCGGCCACCCTTTCTCATAGATGTCAATCTGTTTAGAGTACGTCCCACCGATACCGCCTCTTGGAGCGCGAGTCGAGCGGGTAGTCCGGGGCATACGGATAATCGTCCGGCATCGTCACTGTCTCGACATACGTAGCCCCGATAAGTTCCATCGTCCGTTTCGACGGTTCATTGTCGACATTGCAGGTCAGCCAGGCCGGGTCGAGGCGGTGATGCTGTATGACCGGAATAATCAGCTTGCAGGCACGCGCGGCATAATGGTGCCCACGGAACGGTTCCAGCACGGCAAACCCGATATGTCCGGCGAACAACAACAGGTTCTCCGTGTTGCCCACTCGCAAATTCACCCTCCCCATAACCGTACCTTCATCGGAGTGCACCATCTCGAATGTGTAAAACGGCACAAACCCTCTCTTGTGATCGGGTGGCACTTTCTCCGCCAGCCTCAGAGTCAGATCTCCGTCCTGCATTGGCGGAGGGTCGATGAAGACGATCTCTTCTACTTTTTCTCGTGACGTGATTGCCATATCCAGCCAAAATAGACCGACCGGATCGATCGGTCAACCTGAAAAATTCCTGTCGCGTCAATCAACCGGTATTTCTCCCTTCACCCGTCGATACACCCAGCATTCATTCGTGTGGTTGAACTTCGGGTTGAGCAGGTGCAGGATCCAGTCGACGGTCGAAGGTCCGACGTGGAACACCGGCTCGATCGGCCCGAACCGACTTTCGATCGAGTCGACATACTCCGGCAGCTCTTCCGGTTTGATCGGATACATGAGATAGTACTTGTTAAACGCCTCCTTTACGGTATCCGCTGCAACTGCGGCGTCAAGCTGGTTCCACTCGTAGACGTACCCGCGCCGGGTCATACCGAGGCCGCCGTACATGTAGGGGAAATTAATATACCGCTCCGGCGTGACGAACAGCACGCCCGGCTTATGTCGATCCATCTGCTGAATCTTCACGAGCGGCTCCACCAGCCCTTTGTGCCCGTAATTTATCGTCAGCGGCACCAACAAAACAAGGTTCACAATCACCGTGAACGAGACCAGCCCGATGAAGAGTTTCCGGGACCGTGCGAGCCAGCCGTTGGCGGAGAAATGCTCGTACAGCGCCAGCACCAGCAAAGCGGCGAAAGCGGGGACAATTGGAAGCATGTATCGCTCCTGTCTGCTGGCGATTGCAGTGTGTACAAGAATGAATGCAAGGGAGCTTCCGATGAGAACTTTATGCTTGTTCCAGAACCGCTTGCTGCAGGCTGCTATCACGGCAACCAGAGAAAGGGGCGGGATAAAGAAAGCCAGAATAACTTCGATATACAGCAGGAAATTCGAGTGATACACCGGCCCCTCGGTCAGCCCCTGATTGACGTGGTTGATCGAGGATCCCATAAAAGTACCGATCAGGTACCAATCGATAAGCCCGGCGATAATCAGCATAGCAAGTACAGTCGCAGCATATACCACAGCCGCTCGGAGCTTCCGATCCTGCCACCAGAGCATGAACGGCACGATCCAGAAAGCGAAGATCAGTTCGAATCGGAACATGAAGGCTATACCCGTAAGCACGCCGAACAGGATCAACCATGTCTCAGTTTTCTGCTTCTTATAATAGTAGTAGCAGAATAGTCCTGCTACCCAGACTGTGCCACCGGCCATCTCTATCAATGTTCGCACCGCCAGAAACGGCATGGCGAAATGCGCCGCCATAATAAGCCCCGCAGCCATCGCCCATTTCTTTGAGCCGGTCCCCAAAAGCACGATGCCATAGACGGCCGCCACTCCAAATAGCGAGAGCAAAGCGAGGCGAGCTCGAACGAAATACATCAGCTGATCGAGCGTCCCAGCGCCAAACCAGTGCGCAATCTTCATGTTCGCGTCGAGAGCGAGCGTGTAAAGGGGAAAACGGGAGATCGTCGAAGCCGGAGCGTTCTTCCAGTGCAGGAAACCATCGCAACCGCCAATGCCGTGCAGATACCAGTCGTACGCCACCGTCACCGTCTGGAAGTGGTCATCGGACGCCATGAATCCTTTCGAATAGACCACGGCGATAATTCGCACCAGGGCGGCGACCATCATGACCGTTGCGAACGGATGTTCCCTGAAGAACTTGACCACGCGAATCCTTTCTTGCTTCGGGACAGTCCATAGGTTAAGTTCCCTGTCAGAAAATGGCAACTTATTTAACCAAACGGCCCGGGACAGGTGTATGAAGAGCATGTACCGACATTCGAAGATCTCCTCTATATTAGTGTTTTGTCTCGCGATATTCGCTTCTGGTACGGACTGCTCCGCCGCCGGCGCGGTCGACCTCGACTCCCTGTTGATCAAATCTGTGGGCGGACAACCTGCATACAAAACGCTCAGACATTTTAGCACCTTCCACAGCAGTGGGAAAGCGTTCGTAAACGGCACCGAAGGAACGTTCGAGCAGTATTTCATGGCGCCTGATAAATATTACCAGAGTATCCAGCTCCCCGGTTTCGGGATGATCCAGGGATTCGACGGCACCACCGCCTGGCAGAGAGACCTGAACGGGCGATACACCGTCATGCAGGGACAGGAGAGGCAGGAGATTCTCCAGGCAGTCGATTTCGAATCATACAATTACCTCTTCCCCGACCGCAGAACGGGGCAAATTGAATTTCTCGGTGAAAAGACGCTGGACGATGGGGTTACTTACTACGAAGTTGCGATCATCCCGTTCGATAACGACACCACGTTTGCCTATCTCGATACCGCCACCGGCAGACAGACCTATATGTCCAACCGTAGCGACCAGATCACGACAACCATTCACGGAAGTGACTATCGGAAGATCCAGTCCGTGCTCATCCCGTTCGATTCCAAAGCCACTACTTCCCAGGCCGACTTCACGCTCGAATTGATTGCCGACACGGCATCGTTTAACGGTCTGGTTGACTCCACAATTTTCCAGATGCCCAACACCGCCGTCACCGACTTCCACTTCCCGGCCGACAAATCGCAGGTCACGATCAAATTCGACTACCGCTTCGGGCATATCCGTGTTCCTGCCGTCATTAATGCCAAAAAGAAAGTCTGGATGATTCTGGACTCCGGAGCATCGTCGAACCTCTTCCACACTCCGGCGGTGGAAAGTCTGCATCTTCCGGAGGTCGGCACCCTTCCGGCTATGGGAGTGAGCGGTTATGACCAGGTATCGCTCGTCCGGACCGATTCAATTCAGATCGGCGCCCTTACCCTGTACAATCAGGTCGCCGGAAGTCTGAACCTTGGATCAGTAGCCAGGATGTTCAACGAAAATGATGAGTTCGGCGGCCTGCTCGGCTATGACTTCCTGTCGCGCTTCCCCATCCTGATCAACTATCAAGATTCCACCCTGACAGTCTTCAACCCGGAGACCTTCGAACCTCCCGAGGGGGGTGTGGTGGTGCCGTTCTACCTCACTATGCAAGTACCGACAGTGGAAGGGGAATTGAACGGGTACAAAGGTGATTTCATTATTGATCTCGGCAACGCTTTCGGCCTTATCCTCCACCGGTCGTATGTTGACAAATACGATCTGGAACACAAACTGAGCGACATCCAGAGCGCTTCTAATCTGCTTGGTGGTGTTGGCGGGCAGGTGAGCGGCAAAAGTGCCTTTGCCGCGACATTCAAGATTGGCGATATCCTGATTCAGTCCCTTCGGGTCCTGTTGCCCGATTCTTCCGAGGGTGTCTCCGGCTCCAATGTTCTGGCCGGCAATATCGGCAACCTCGTATTACAGAATTTCTCGCTCCTTTTCGACTATCCGGACAGTCAACTGATCTTCTACAAGCCAGCTGAAGAGCAAGAGACCGAACATTAAGCCGCCAAACTTGTTACAATAGGACAAAGCGCGGTAATTTGTTTGACATTGGCCGGCCGACTTTTTTACTTGTCACTACGCGAAAACAGATCGACCTTCCGATTGGAACCGCCGCGCGGGTGGCACGAAAGTCTCACTGAACGGCCGACCGCAACGATAACTGAGGTGACTTGTGAAAAAACTAGCAATCTTTGCTGCCGTGGCGGTTCTGCTCTGCGTGTGCCGGAGCGCCCGGGCGGATGAGCCTGAATCGGTAATGCCGACGCTCGCCAACAAACACCAGGTCGGCCTTCGTCTCGGAACCTGGATCAACAACGGCGAAAAACCCCCATCTTACTTCGAAGGAACCGGACGGCTCCATCCTGAAAACATCGGTCAAGGACGCCAGTTTCTATTTCGAAGCCTACTTCGCTTACCATCTGATGCCGCAGACTTTTGTGCAGCTCTCCTTCGGCATGGTTAACCGGGGGAGCGTGACCCTTTACGACGGTACCCTGGGAACGACCGATGTCGGTAATCTGATGGTCTATCCCATCCTTCTCCAGCTTAAGCTCTACCCCCTTGCTTCGGTGCCAACTCGGCTTCAGCCGTATATCGGGGCGGGCGGCGGTGTCTACTATGGCAGGCGAAGTATCCAGTTTACGAACAATTTGTTTTATCAATACTATCCTGATTACAGCCTGAATCAAGATACACAGACTGATTTCAATTACACGTTAAGCGGCGGCGTTGACTGGCTCTTTTCCAACAATTGGGCCATGGATCTCAACGCTAAATATATGCCGGTCAATTTTTCCGACCCGCTGGTGACGATCCGGGACTATAAGGCGCTCACGGTCGCGGTCGGTATCAAATATCTGTACAGCCCCAAGAAAAAATCAGATGACCATGGAGGTAGAGAAAGATGAGAATCGCGATCAATGGATTCGGCAGAATTGGACGTCTCGTATTCAAAGCGGCTCAAGGGACGAACCTGGAATTTGTAGGTATCAACGACCTTACCGACGCAAAGACGCTCGCCCACTTGCTCAAATACGATTCGATTCACCGGAGATTCCCCGGCGAAGTCGGATCGGATGGCAACAACCTGGTGGTGAACGGAAAGAAGATTCCGATCACCGCCGAAAAAGACCCAACCAAACTTCCGTGGAAGGAACTGAATGTCGATATCGTTCTGGAATGTACCGGAAAGTTTCGCACGAAAGAGGACTGCACCAAACATCTCAACGCCGGAGCCAAGAAGGTGCTCATATCGGCGCCGGCTAAACACCATGACGGGACCTTCATTCCGGGCATCAACGACCATCTCTACGACAAAACCAAGCACACGGTGATTTCCATCGGCTCATGCACCACCAACTGCCTCGCCCCGGTTGCAAAAGTGCTCGTGGACAACTTCGGCATCGCCCATGGATTCATGACCACAATTCACTCCTACACCAACGACCAGATGCTGCTCGACGGTCCGCACAAAGATCTCCGCAGGGCCAGAGCGGCGGCGATGTCGATGATTCCGACCACGACCGGCGCGGCCAAGGCGATCTCCGAAGTAATACCCGAGCTCAAGGGAAAGATGGACGGTATGGCGATTCGCGTTCCCACCCCCGACGGTTCCATTGTTGACCTTGCGGTTATCCTGGAAAAACAAGCCACGGTGGAGCAAATCAATGCGGCCATGAAGAAGGCTGCAACTTCCGGACCGCTCGTCAGGGCGCTCGAGTATTGCGAAGACCCGATCGTCTCAATGGATGTCATCGGTAACCCGCACGGATCGATCTTCGACTCCGAATTGACCGCCGTTCAGGGGAATCTCGTCAAAGTATACAGCTGGTACGACAACGAATGGGGCTTCTCCAACCGCATGGTCGATATGCTGAAAATCATGATGTAATTTTGCAGGAGGTAACTCCGTTATGAATAAAGTAACTGTAGACGACATAAACTTCCGTGGCCAGAAAGTCCTCCTTCGGGTGGACTTCAATGTCCCGCTCGATGCCAACCAGAATATCACCGATGACCGGCGCATCCGCGAAGCGCTGCCCACCATCCGCAAGATCATGAACGACGGCGGTATGGTGATCGCCTGTTCGCATCTCGGTCGGCCCAAAGGAAAGCACGATCCCAAATACTCGCTGCTTCCGGCCGCCAAACGCCTCTCGCAGCTGCTCGGACGTGAAGTGAAGTTCGCCGAAGACTGTATCGGACCGGAAGCCAAAAACCTCATCGACAAGATGAAGGACGGCGACTGCCTGCTGCTTGAGAACCTTCGCTTCCACTCTGAAGAAGAAGCTAACGATCCGGATTTCGCCCGGAAGCTGGCCTCGCTTGCCGACATCTACGTGAATGATGCTTTCGGTTCGGCTCACCGGGCCCATGCCTCGACCGAAGGGGTAACGCGCTTTTTCCATCAGTCGGTCGCCGGATATCTGATGCAGAAGGAACTGAAATATCTTGGAGAGGCGCTGGACCATCCGGTACGCCCATTCGCTGCGATCCTGGGCGGAGCCAAGATCTCCGGTAAAATCGATGTCATCACCAACCTGATGAACAAAGTCGACACGCTCCTGATCGGCGGAGGCATGGTCTTCACTTTCTCCAAAGCGATGGGCTATCCGATCGGCGATTCTCTGCTCGAAAAGGATAAAGTCGATCTCGCCAAAGAAATCATTGACAAAGTCAAAGGCTCTAAGGCGAAGCTGTTCTTCCCGGTCGACGTTGTCATCGCTAAAGAGATCTCCGACGATACCGAAGTGCGGATTGTCGATATCGACAAGATTCCCGACGGCTGGAAAGGTCTGGATATCGGCCCCAGGACGATCGATCTATTCCGTGACGCCCTTAAAGGTGCGAAAACTATAGTATGGAACGGCCCTATGGGTGTGTTCGAAACCAAGGCCTTCGCACGGGGGACGATCGAAATCGCAAAACTCCTTGCCGAGCTCACGTCGCACGGCGCCACTACTATCGTAGGCGGCGGTGATTCCGCCGCAGCCGTAAGCGAAGCCGGGCTCGACGACAAGCTGACGCACATCTCAACCGGCGGTGGAGCTTCGCTGGAATTTCTCGAAGGTAAAATCCTTCCCGGTGTCGCTGCCCTTACCAATGCCTCAAAGGCGGGAGTATCCTGAAATGCGGGGGAAATTTATCGCAGGGAACTGGAAAATGAACGGCACCGTACCGGAGACTGAGGAACTATTGAAAGGGCTGCTCGCCAGCAAACCGTTCCCGGAAAACACTACTGTCGTCGTCTGCCCTCCGTACACATCGCTTTATGTCGCCTGGAAACTGCTCAAGGACAGCCCGATCGGTCTTGGGGCCCAGGACGTATCAGTCCATCACAAGGGAGCTTACACCGCCGAGGTCTCCCTTGAGATGCTCTTGACAGTCGGGGTCCGATATGTTATACTGGGTCACTCTGAAAGAAGGCAGTACCACCAGGAGTCCGATAACCTCGTGAATGCCAAGGCGAAACTGGTTCTTGAGGCCGGTTTGACGCCGATTATCTGTGTCGGGGAAACCGAAGCAGAAAGAGATATAGGCAAAACGGAGTCGGTCGTCGGAAGTCAGATCGATGGTACCCTCTCAGGGTTTACGGCCGAAATGTTGAAGAAATCGGTCGTCGCTTATGAGCCGGTCTGGGCGATCGGTACGGGTAAGACAGCTACCCCGGCCATGGCTCAGGATGTTCATAAGTTTATTCGCGACCGGATGGCTAAAAAAGACGCTGCCGCCGCCGAACTTGTTCCGATACTTTACGGCGGATCGGTTAAAGCGGACAATGCCGAAGGTCTGCTGTCCGAACCAGATATCGATGGCGCGCTGGTTGGAGGCGCCTGTCTGAAGTCAGACGAGTTTATTAAGATTATTCATGCTGTCTAACTGGAGGTTATAGCTTGTTTACGATCTGGCTCATTTTTCACGTGATAGTCAGTGTCGCCCTGATTCTCGTGGTGCTCATGCAGTCAAGCAAAGGCGAGGGCCTTGCGGGTACCGCTTTCTCCGGTGGTGGCGGTCTCTCCGGCGCGGTATTCGGCGGACGTGGCGCAGCTTCGTTTTTGTCCAAAGCGACTACCATTCTCGCCATCCTGTTCATGGTCAATTCGGCGGCCCTGGCCTTCATGTCGGCCGGCGGCAGACACCAGGCCCCCGGTTCCACACCGTCGAACGATGTCGAGTCGGTCGTGACGCAGAAAGCCCAGGCAGAACGCGAAAAGGCGCTCCAGCAGCAGTCGCAGCAGCAACAACAGCCGCAGACGCAGCCGGGTGACAGCACGATCAACCTGCAGGTGCTCCCGAACCAGGCCACCGACACTTCGGGTAAGAAATAACATCATGTCGATGACTGCGGAAGTGGTGGAATTGGTAGACACGCTATCTTGAGGGGGTAGTGGAGCAATCCGTGCGGGTTCAAATCCCGCCTTCCGCATAAGAGATATCAAGGACCCCTGAGTCGATCAGACCCGGGGGTTTTTGATTTGCAGTTGTCGGGAATATGAGTTAAGACGGGGCGATCGGTTACTGCTCTGAGGCCGCCAGCGACGCTTGCTCCGACGAGACCTGATCGTACTCGGCGACCAGCTCCGCTATCAGTTCCTTCACGGAAACGATCTCTGTAATCCGGTGGGCGTTGGCGCCGGCGAAAGCAAAACCTTGCTTCAGCTTCCCCCGTTGGGCGCTGATCAAGGCCTGGGCAATGCAATACGGCGCCGTATTGTAGTCGCAAGTCGATATGCAGTGGTAAGGGCAGTTGAACGGTTTTCGACCGCCGGCCCGAACGTCGTCTATATAATCGTTTCGAAGCGCGCGACCGGGCATGCCGACCGGGCTCGAAATGATGAGCACATCTTCACTCTTCGCGTCCACATACGTCTGCTTGAATTTGGGATCGGCGTCGCACTCGTGAGTGGCCACGAACCTCGTCCCCATCTGCACACCATCGGCACCCATCTCCAGGAGACCTCGAATATCCTGACCCGAATAAACCCCACCGCCGGCAACGACAGGAATATACTTGCCGTAACGCGATCTATATGAATCGACCACTTCGAGCACTCCCGGAAGAAGATTCTCCAGCGCATAGGCCGGATCAAAGATCTGTGATTCGGAGAAGCCAAGATGCCCGCCCGCTTTCGGCCCTTCGACTACCACCGCGTCCGGCAAATAATCGTATCGGTGAAGCCAGCGTTTGCAGATAAGGTCGGTCGTACGTGCCGATGAGACGATCGGCACCAGTTTTGTTCTGGTGTTGCCGTCGAGAAATGAAGGGAGGCTCAAAGGAAGGCCGGCGCCTGAGAAGATGATATCGATCTCCTCTTCGATCGAGGCCCGGAAGAAATCCGCACAACAGGTATTGGCCATCATAACATTGACGCCGATGATTCCCGGGGAAAGAGATTTGGCTTTGCGAATTTCCCGGCGAAGGGCCCGCACGTTGGCTTCAACGAAGTTGGTCCGGAAATCCCGTTCGGTCATACCGATGCCGGTGGCCGCGATGACGCCGATTCCCCCTTCATTGGCCACGGCCGAAGCCAGGCCTGATAGCGAGACGCCGACTCCCATGCCACCCTGAATGATCGGCAGGGGGGCAGTCCTGTCCCCGATGGTCAACGGTTTCCGATACATCTCTGCGGCGCTCATGCACGCTCCGTGATGTACTCGGGCCGGAAGACCGGCTGGTCAGATGTCCATAGATGCGAAATCACTCGTTCCTGTTTATCTGTCCTGCACTCTTCTACGAGCTTCGCCTACGCGAAGCCTCCGACCGTGCATGGTCGCGCCGTTCATATTTGCGATCGCCGTTTTCGCCTCACTGTCCAATGCGATATCAACGAATCCGAATCCGCGTGACAAACCATCGGACGAAGTTCTGGCGATATTGACGCGCTCGACATTACCGAACTCTTCGAAAGCTTTGAGCAGGTCATGCTCAGCCGTTTCGGAGGCCAGATTGCCGACAAGTATTTTCATTCGCCTGTCCTCTCAAAAAGAGCGCTTGTTGAACCGGGTCTTGCCGCCCTTTTGACTTCCGGACTTCCTTTTACTGCCATCCCGGCGTCGGGAGTCCAGCCTGTTCCCGGAAAATCCGGGTCTTCGACCGCCCCCTGGCCGCTCTGCCATCGGACGAGCCTCGTTCACATTGACAGCTCTTCCCATTAGTTCTTTGCCGTTCATTCCTTCGATCGCAGCGAGGGCCTCCTGCCGCGACGGCATCTCGACAAACCCGAAGCCTCGGGACTCGCTGCCACCGCGCTCTCTGACGATTGCCGCTGAATCAACTTGCCCGAAAGGCTCGAACGCTGCCCGCAGATCGTCATCGCCGACATCAAAGGAAAGATTGCCTACAAAAAGTTTCACGTTTACTCCGCTTCGTTTGATATTTCCATCGCCTGCGACGGCGCTGGAAACCATCGGGCCCGAATACAAACGGACCCTTCGAATATTATATGACGCGCGCACCGCCCGGTGCAGGATCGCTTTGCATGTTACCAGGAACGTCTGGAGCCTCCACCGCTCGAACGATTATCATTGCGTGGACGCGCTTCGCTCACATTGAGGGTCCGACCACTCAACTCCTTGCCGTTCAGCCCGCTAATGGCCGCCTGAGCATGCTCGTTAGAGGGCATTTCGATGAAACCAAAGCCCTTGGACTCGCCGCTGAATTTGTCTTTGATGATACTGACCTGAGCAACTTCTCCGAAATCCTCAAAGGCCTTGCGAAGAACCGATTCCTCGATCTGGCGGGGCAGGTTTCCAACGTATATGTTCATACTACTCTCCCAGTTTGCCTGTCGCTTTTGGTGCCGAGACTTAAGACATAGCCGACCCCAAGCATAGGCTGGTTGTTGCGCATTATCGCGCCGCTGTCACCAGATTAAGGTTTGGCAAGGATTGGTTTGGGAATCAAAGCTTGAGAAAATCTAATTGGGGACATGCCATCATTGCTTTAACATACCGACATTCAATGTCGAAATCAACAGATATTTTGGCGGGACCGGCTCGAACGGCGGGCCCGAGACCCTAACCCTCACGCCGTCACGAACATAGTCCTCCCGCTCGGATCGCACGGACAATCCTTCTCGGGCAAAGTCAGGCCACTCTCAATGCGCGTGCATTTCGTCCATGAGGCGACAGCCCTCAAGAAGAATTGCTTCATTGGGAAGCTGGTTATTCTTGCCTCGAGTGTCGTGTTCGGTGATCGGCTCGATCGTCCAGTTCCCCTCCTCCCAGATCATACCGGCATAAATCGCTTCCGCACCCTGACGGTCACCGAGCTGAGCGAACGTGATCTGCCCCATCTCGACATGAATCTCAAGCACTTCTTTCGGCCGACCGGTCGGCGTCACCTTGATCTTACTCGACCGGCCACTGATTCCAAGAATCTGCAGCAGCTCGATCAGATTCATATCGCGGAGATTTCCTCGCGATGCCAGCTGATCCCGTTCGGCGGGGCTCTCGAGTCTCGCCTCGATCCGCTTCCAGCTCTTCGAGATCTTGAGCGCGATATGATCCGGATCGCTCTCCCGATCGAGAATATCTTCCACTCCCCATTCCAGCAGCGGCGTCAGACCGGTTAGCGCGTATTGCGGGACCAGAAGAATTGTCGGTGTCTGCTCGACGTCGATATGCAGATCTTTCAGCGACTTGACCTGAGCGAACACGGTGCGAACTGGACTGTCGACATGCAGCACCAGCAGATCAGGTGTCGATCGGTGGCAAAGCCTCGTCAGCGAGGCCCAGGACGGGGCAATAATCGTGCGGAGCCCCTGAACTTTCAACCGGTCCACCAGCACCTGGACCTTCTCGACGCTCTCGGAATAGATCATGATCTGTCCCTGACGTTCGACGGTTGCCGGACGCATTGATTCGTCCCGCACAATCGCCATAAACGCCGAGAATACTTCGGGAAGCACCAGTTTGCCGATCTCCCGCTGCATTGATTTTTCGAACTCTTCGATCTTGTCGATCGTCAGCCGCTGATTCGGTTGAAACGCTTCGGAAAACAAATCGGTTATAGTCAGAATGTTCCCGGCGGTGATCTCAAACGATGGATCCCGCCAGGCGCGCAAGGACAGATCCATGTACATCGTTCTCAGAATATCGATCACCGTGGGTTCGTAATAGACAGTCTGGAGCAGCTTGATTACCAGATCGACCAATCGGCGAAAGTCGCGCGGGGCTACGGTCATGTAATAGAACTTGGCTCGTTCGTGCAGATGCGCCGCGCTCATCACGAGCACCCGCTGGCTTTCGTCCATGTCGAGACGACGGCAGAGCTTGTCGACAAAATATGCTTCGCGCATACTCTGGCTTTTTGGAGCTCGCTCGTTGATCGTCAGCAGCGACGCGAACAACTCGAGCTTTTGCTGAAGACGGTTTGCCGAACCGGCCGCCCGGACGTCGCTGACCAGCAGATCAGAGACCGATTGGAAATGACTGACCCGGCTGTTCGGCGAAACGGACCGTAAGCGATTGGCCAGGTCGGCGCTTTGTTTGCCGAACTCAGCCTGGATGAGAATGGTCCCGAACCCGGTCTCGCTGGAGCGAGCCAGCGCCTCATCGCCGTTGGCAGCTTCGGAAATAACGAAACCGTCTCTTTCCAGAATGACACGAAGCAATTGTGAAGCTGCCGGATCTTCGGCCAACAGAAGGACATGCCTTCGGTCGACCGTCAAATCATGTCCCTGAGACAGCGCCTGGTGGGACCTGCCGGGCTCGTTCTCTGCAGACGAGGACAGCGCTTCAACAGAAGCAGCCGCCTTGCCGGCATAGAACCGATCGATCGCCCGTCGCAGGGTTGACTCTACCGCCACCAGCAATGCTATCGAGCGCGGATGCATAAGGGTGTTAAGTTCCGAGGCCAGTTCGGCATCATCCGGATCGACACAGGCGATTTGAACGGCGTTTTGACTCCGGTCAATGGCGAGTGGCAGAACAAGACGAGAGAGCGCGAAATTCGGCGGGATGAGATTCAAAACGTCGTCCGCTACTTCAATCTGTTCTAAGGTTATTCCCGGACGCCCAAAATGCTCGGAGAGCGCGGCCACCAGAGCCTCCTCGCTTGCCGCACCGTTCTCGTACAAATGAGAACAAAGCTTGCCTCCCACGACTTTCTGGCGATTTAGGGCCGCGGCGATTTCCGCCTCGGAGACCCGATGCTCCTGCAGCAGAATTTCATCGATTCGCTTTCTTGAATGTTCCAACGTCATCGCTATGCTCCAACGCAGTTTTTAGTCTGACTCGAAATTGTTCCAATCGGCCGGCGGGAAGATGTACGTACTCGAAAAGTGCGGCCCATGCATTATATCGGCATGTTCGGAGATTACTTGCGGCAAGGCAAGAAGGCGGCGTCTGCTCAGCTTTTGAACAGGCCCGCACTTTTCCTCTGCCAACCGGTCAATCGAGCGAAGCGAATAGTAAAAAGGGCCGTCGTTGCAACGGCCCTTCGTAATTTGCCTGCCTGGTGACATGTGCTCTGGCCTCACCTGGTCGTTATCGAACCATCCCGATTACGCCGTGTACCATAGCGCGCCAGGGCAGTCTTGAGCGTCAAGGCCAATTCCTTGTTGTGAAACGGCTTCGAGAAATAGCCGTCGGCTCCCATAGCTACCAGTTGATCCGGCGTATGCTGCCTGGAATTGCCCGTAATCAAGATTACAGCCGTATCCGGGTATTGCGCTTTCACTTTACCCAGCAACTCCAGCCCGCTCATTCCCGGCATGGACAGATCGGTTACCACCGCCTGCACTGATTCTTTCGCGAGTATGTCCAGAGCTTCGTTGCCGTCGCCTGCCGTCAGGGTGTGATACCGATGGAAGGTCAGGAACTGCTGAAGTAACTCTCTAATAGCTGAATCATCGTCGACAACCAGTATAGTTCTTCGACCGCTTTCAACCGCCGCGCTGACCTTGCTTGCAAAGACGTCGGCTTCGACAGGGAACATCATGATATCGGTTACTCCCAGCTTATTGAACTCCTGGATCGAGTCAAGATCGAACTGGTTACCCACAATGACGATTGGCAAAGGCGCGCAAGCAGCGTCACTCCTGATTGAATAAAGGACTCTTCGGCCGCACGTATCGCCGGGATCGTGCCACACTACTATGAGATCAATGTAGTTATCGGCATCGACGATTCTCACCGCCTCACGGCATGAGTCGCTGGTGAGAAGGGTGGCTTTCACCTGTCTGAGCTGAACAAACAGACCTTTCGTACGAGCATTGAGCGGGGCTACTAC
The DNA here is from genome assembly GCA_963711085.1 of uncultured candidate division Zixibacteria bacterium. GTDB lineage: Bacteria > Zixibacteria > MSB-5A5 > GN15 > FEB-12 > CAVQCT01. The sequence goes on from CAVQCT010000004.1 coordinate 85,327, forward strand.
AAGTATTTTCAATCGCTGCAGGTCTCCTTTCCCCGTTGAAAGACGGGAAGCACTTATCTACTTCATATCGGCAAAATCGGCCTCTTCGTTAGGAATCCGACTCTCGCCGCCGATAAGGGTGACGAATTGAATGTTGTTGATAAACAGCCCCCCTTCAAATCTTGAAAATATATACTGCACCGTCACGAACGGTTACCCAAGGACAAGCGGGATTGAAAGAATATTCGAACACAAAATTCATCCGGACGGTCTTGACGATCAGTCGAAATTCCGGCTTCCACAAAGCAGGCATCTATGCCAGATTTGTATTGCCCCCTGTTCAATTTGACTGTACATTAAAAAGACGGGATGCGCCAATCTCGTATTTACCCACGGCAAGGAATATATGGACAGGACAACGACATTGGGCGCCGATGTAATTCAGTTCAATCGAGGCATCTTCGGCCTTACCGGCTGGAGGAAATTTCTTCTCCTGTTTGTCTGCTGGACCGCGCTCGGGCTGTTCGAAGGCGCCCGGTTGTACTTCGATGCCAATGTCAACTCTCAGATCTATACCTGGACTCAGACTATTTCATGGGGACTTTCCGACTGGTATCTCTGGTGGGCCCTGTCGTATCTGATCATTCGGGTTACTAAGAAATACGGTTTCGCCGATCGGATGTGGCCGCGCAATCTCGCCATCCATCTTGTCGTCGCCGTCTTCATGAGCCTCCTTGAAATCTTCCTCGATGCCGTAGCAATATACGCCCTCGACAAGTTGTTCTATCACCAGATTGGCCCGGGCGTAACCATCAGCTCACTCTATGTCTTGTTCCTGAGGCAGATGTTCCACACGGCGGTGCTCATTTATCTGCTGATTGCATTTGTCGTGGCTGCCACTTCCTATTATAAGCAGTACCGGAGTGAGGAACTTCGCCTGGCCTCGGCCCGGACGGCCCTCGTGCAGGCGCAGCTCGAGGCCCTGAAGTCCAAACTGCAACCCCACTTCCTGTTCAATACGCTGAACTCAATTTCGGCGCTCGTGCGTGACAATCCGGATGCCGCCGATCGGATGATCGCCCGCCTCAGTGAATTGCTCCGTATCGCCCTTGACAACGAAGGGCGCCAGACGCTTCCTCTTCGACAGGAGATTGACTTCCTCAAGCGATATCTGGAGATACAGCAAATACGGTTCGAAGAACGGCTGACGACTGAGTTTAACATCGAATCCGATGCCCTCGACGCTCTCGTCCCCAATTTGATCCTGCAGCCGCTGGTGGAAAATGCGATCAAACACGGGATCTCCAACCAGAAGGATGGCGGCAGAATCTCCGTGTCGGCTCGTCGCAACTCCGAACAACTGTTGCTCGAAATCTCCGACGATGGTCCGGGGGTGAGAAGCGCGCAGGAGATCGAGGCCTCCTCCGGTCTCGGGCTGCGCAACACCCGTGAACGGCTCCTTCAGCTTTATGCCGATCGCCAGTCACTTCGCTTTTCGGCGCCCTCGGAGCACGGCATGACCGTTACAATATCCATTCCATATGAAATTGGCCTGGCGTAGGGCGGGAACACAATTTGCAAGACGAACGAAAATTCCGCGCCCTGATTGTCGATGACGAGCGGCTCGCAAGGGTTCGCATTCGTGAACTCCTCCATGGACACCCGGCGTTCGAATCTATCGATGAATGCTCGAACGGCCATGAGGCGGTCGCGCGCATCCTCAGCTCTCCGATTGATCTTGTCTTTCTGGACATCCAGATGCCGGAGGTCGATGGATTCGATGTTATCGAGCTGGTCGGACGCGATCGGATGCCGAGTGTGGTTTTCGTTACGGCCTACGACCAATTTGCCGTTCGGGCGTTCGAAGTGCACGCCGTCGACTACCTGCTCAAACCGTTCGACCGGGACCGCTTTCAGTCGGCAGTCGACCGGGCGCTGCAAAATATTCTGGCCGACAAGTCGCCGATTAACCAAACCTCTTACCGGAAGCTACTCAGCCATGTACGCAAAACCAGGCCGGTCCTCGAGCGGGTTCTGATTGAGTCCGCCGGGCATGTGACAATTCTCCGCACCGAGCAGATCGACTGGGCTGAATCGGCCGGCAACTACGTCAAGATCCACGCGGGCAAAGAGCAGTATCTATTGCGCAAGACCATGAAGGAATTTATCGAAGAGTTGCCACCCGATCACTTCGTCCGGACCCACCGCACGGTTGTCGTAAATATCGAAAAAATCAAAGAAATTCAGCCGTATTTTCATGGAGACGCGATCGCCATCCTGCACAGCGGTGCCAGGATCAAAGTAAGTCGGAGCCGTCGCAAGAGGCTGGATCAGGCACTGAAAGGGATTTGATCAATCCATTTCATCACGCCACGAATCCCGTTCGTCACTATTTCCCCCGCACTCGTCACAATCCCGTAATCGAATCTCCCGTTGCAGCTTAGAATGCTCTCGTCCGGAGCAAACAGCAAAAAGTAAACTTCACTAATATAAACCAAGGGAGATTCTGTTATGAAGCGCCGACTGCTAACACTGACTCTCGCCCTGCTCATGTTCGTATCCGCGGCATCGGCAGCCATTATCAACGTTCCCGCCGATCAACCAACCATTCAGGCTGGTATCGACGCGGCTTCCCTGTTCGATACCGTCCTGGTGGCACCCGGGACGTATTTCGAGAATATCGACTTCCACGGCCAGCTCATCGTACTGACGAGCTACTTCATGTACGACCGGGACCCACAGTACATCTTCAATACTATTATCGACGGTAGTACGCCGGCGGATCCTGACACGGGGAGTGTCGTCCGAATGATCCACAACGAGCTTCCGGGCACCACCCTGCAGGGATTCACGATTACCCACGGAACCGGAACGGTCTGGCCTGACGAGCACGGCGCCGGGACGTTCCGCGAGGGAGGCGGCATGATCGTTCAGGCCGCCTTCCCCACGATTCAATACAATTATTTCTACGACAACGCTGCTATCCAGGTCGACGCCGGTCTGGTCAGCGCCGGAGGCGGAGCTATGCGGTTCGGGGATTGCAGTCCAGTGATCCGGAATAATATCATTTTCAATAACCACGGGCGATATGGAGCCGGAATTACTCTGAACTTCTGCGGAGGGACCATAAAGAACAATCTTATTATTCACAACATAGGCGGCGAGGACTACGGTGGAAGCGGCATTTGGAAATACGGGAATGGAAGTCCTGCGCAGATCATCAATAACACGATAGTCGGGAATGTATCGGCCCTCGACGGTGGGGGCGTGTACATTTGGTCCACCTCGGCCGTCCTCGTCAATAATATACTCTGGGGGAACTACGCCTCCAGCGGACCTGAAATAAAAACTTCCGCGGGTTCAGTCACAGCCACGTACAATCTCGTTCAGGGTGGCTTTACCGGTACCGGAAACCTCGACGCAACACCGAAATTCAGTCGCGAAAACTTCTATCTGGCTCCCTCCTCTCCAGGAATCGATCTCGGCAACCCGGACTCGTCCTATTACGATCCTGAGAATTCATCTTCTCCGGGCAACGCTCAGTGGCCGTCGAATGGCGCTTTGGCGTGCGATATGGGCGCATACGGCGGTCCGGGTGCCTTTGCTTTTGACCGGGCGGTCATATTTGCAGATACCACCTGGGGCATCGTTCCCTTCACCACGGTCTTCACCGGCCGGTCAAGCCTGCCCATTGATGAATGGCTCTGGGATTTCGGCGACGGCATGACCGGAAGCGCACAGACTCTGTCTCACCTATACCAGCTGCCCGGTGAACACGATGTCGTCCTGAAGGCCATTTCCGGGACAGACACACTCGCGGTAAATGAAGCTGCCCTCATGCAACTGGCGGCGGATACGATGTTTGCCGACACGAACGGTGTGGCTCCGGGCTCCACGGTGGAGATCCCTATCTCAGTTACGAACTATCTCCCCGTTCGGGACATCAGAATTCCCGTGGAGTACGGCGGCCCGCTGGGATTGACTTTTGATTCACTCTCCCTTGCCGGTTGTCGAACTGATTACTTCGAAGTTGTCCAATACTTGAATTTTGACGGTTTCAGTAAGCGCTTCGCTCTTTCTCTTCGGCCCTCCAATACAGCGGGTGCTCAACCCGACTTGTCCCCAGGCTCCGGATCGGTAGCCAGGCTGTTTTTCACGGTTGCGTCAGACGGCACGCCCGGAGATGCTTCCCCGATACTTATTGACGGCTACGCCAGCTTTCTCCCCGAACTCCGGTATACATTCTTTAATAATAATCCGGTTGTATTGAGCGGTCAGGTCTTCGTCAGCACATGCTGCATCGGAATTCGCGGAAATATCGATCATGATTCCGGCGAAGGAATCGATATCGCTGATTTGATCTTCCTCGTGGATTATTCATTCAACAGCGGAGCAGCACCATATTGTGACGAAGAATCAGACGTCAACGGTGACAGTGCTATAGATATCGGTGATGTTGTCTACCTTGCCGACTTCATGTTCAGCAGCGGCCCGGACCCCGTAAGCTGCCCCTGATACGACTTTCAGCCTCTGCTCGATACTCACAACTGAAGCGGTGCGTCCCCTACAGGGTTCGCACCGTTTCATTTATTTTGATCTCGTTCATACCGTCTTCGGCGACACTCACCGGAACCTTGAACCTGATATTATCGAAAAGGCAGATCGAGGATTCATTCTTGCAGAAATAGACGATAGCATCAACCGTCAGGTTCGCTCCACCCTTCATCGCCGCAATCGGAAGCTCCAGCGGGAACGATTGCCCGTGAGCTTTGGCGTTTTCAGGATCGATTGCGAACTTGACGACTTTGTTATCGTCGCTCATCCAATTCAGATAGAACGGAGCATCGTTATTGAAATGATACCCATCAGGCAGTGAAATGTTGAGCACCACCTTGTCATCCCCCGGCTTCAGCGACTGAGGCTTGATATCCACAACCCGGCCGGCAAACGTGTCCATCTGTCGACGCTGGAGTTTCTGGAGATTGGTCAGCTCAAGGGTGCTGACCTTACCGGTTTTGACATCGATCACCCTGATTACCTGATTATTGACGTCCGCGACATAGATACTGTCGCCCAGGAACGCAAGACCGCCCGGCTCATTGAACTGAGCATCGCTCAAGGCGCCATCTTTGTATCCCGCTTTGCCCGTCCCGGCATAGGTGGTGCTGGTCCGTCTGATCGGGTCAATGACCTTGATCTTCGAATTGTAGGTATCGGCCAGATAGAGCTTTCCGGCGTGGTACGTTATACCGAGCGGATGTTGCAGTCTGGCTGTATCGTAGTCGCCGTCGATATCGCCAAAATCGAACAGGCCATGGCCTATTATTGTGTGTACGTTGCCCGACGGATCGAGATCGATCGAACGGACCCCGCTGACTTCGCTGTCGGCGATATACAGCCGTTTGCCGTCGGACGTGATTCCACTCGGCTGGGCCAGGGCGGCATGCAGGAGGGGGCCATCTTCGATGTTTTCGCGCGCCGATCCGGCATACGGCTGAGCATGGCGTGTCTGCAGATCGGCCATCCAGACCTGGTGCGATCCGGCCATCGCGATGAACAAGATGTCTCCTACCGTGGTCACATCCCACGGAGAATTCAACGCGAGCTTCGTCCCATCACCGGCGACATTGTACTCTCGCGCCTGCTTCCCCGTCCCGAAAATCGTGCCGACCGTTCTGGCTTTGAGATCGGCCGCCCGGATCAGATGATTGTCGGTATCGGCGATATACAGGGTGTCCCCTTTCAGTGTCGTTCCCTGCGGATTGGCGAATTCCGCTTCCTCAAAGCTGCCGTCCTTGTTACCGGTCATCCCTGATCCGATGACATCGAGAATTTTTCCCGATGCATCGGTTATGATAATTCTTCCGTGATTCGAATCGCTTATGAAAAGGCGGCCCGATGTGGCATCGGAGGAAACCTTACCCGGGAATGAGAGCACCGTCGTCATGGTCCTGGCCTCTTCAGGTGCAAACGTAAGCGGACCGTGGGTCAGTTCTCCTTTGGCATCGAAATACTTCACCGCCTGACCGATGATGTTGTCGAACAGGTCGTAGATCCCTTCGCCGCTGTGCGTGCCGATGATTTTCCCGTTGGGGTTGATCAGCACCAGGGTTGGCCAGGCCCGCGCACCGTATTCACTCCATACCTGAAACGAGCTGTCATTTATAACAGGGTGTTCGATACCGTACCTGAGGATCGCATCACGTATGGCCGATGTTTGCTTTTCGGTCTGAAATTTTGCCGAGTGCACCCCGATTACGACCAGATCGTCCTTGTACTTCGCTTCCAGTTTCTTGAGATCCGGAATGATGTGCATACAATTGATGCAACAAAACGTCCAGAAATCGAGAAGGACTATCTTCCCCTTGAAATCATGGATGGAATAGGGCCGGTCAGTGTTCAGCCAGGGCAGGTCGCTTGGAAAGTCAGGGGCGTTCACTTCCCCGTCAAGTTGTTTTTCTGGGATCATACTGGTTCCATTCTGTAAGTCGTCCGACTGGCCGCTCGCACAACCGTAGAGAATCGATAGGCCAAGGGTCAATATCACAATTCTCATCAGATTCGATCGGGACAGGCTGGTCATCATGCGCAAACCTTTCGTGTACGTAAAATTGAAGGTGAGCACTTCCAAACGGGCGCGGTGCTGTTTCCCTAACACCAAACTTCGGCCCAAGGTTTCCTGGTCGGCTCGAACGGGCGTTATTTTGATTGTCGCAAGCATATGTATACCATCATCTTACCGAGACGCCTCCGGTCCGATTGAGCGCCATCGAAAGGAATCAGCGAAAGGCCTTAATCTTATCTTGACAAAAATGCGAAATCACATAGATTTGTAATAACAATATAGACAAAAGGTGTCCAACATGAAGAGTCGCGTCCGGAGCTTGGCGGTTTGTCTGTGCCTGTTGCTTTTCACCACAGCGGTAATTCAAGCGAAACAAACTGAGAAGGATCCGAAGAAATCGGTTCCGGTGAAGGCTGCTGTCACGAAGACGGCTACGACAAAAACAGATAATACTGTCAATTCGTCCCCAACACAGCGGGCAGCGCAAAGTTCGCCGGCTGTTTCAACGTCAAGCGCTATCACCCCCACGCAGCTCATTCCGGCGCATCCCACGACAAATGCCGGACTTACCAATGCTGCTTCCGGTGAGCAGATCAATTGGCAGGTTATTTCGGGTGGTGGTGTGGCGGCGAGTTCTGCTAATTACATTATGAGCGGCACAATAGGTCAGACGGCGGCCGGACCCTCATCCTCGGCATCTTACGCTCTCAATGCCGGCTTCTGGCAGAATTTTGCAAGCTCTGGCGGATGCTGTATCGGTACCCGCGGTAATGTCGATGGTGACGCTTCGGATGTCGTGGACATCAGCGACATCATCTACCTTGTCGACTATTCCTTCGGCGGTGGACCTGCTCCGGGGTGTTCTGAGGAGGCCGATGTCAACGGTGATGGTGTCCTTGATATCAGTGATCTTATTTACCTCGTTGACTATTCCTTCTCGAGCGGCGCGGCCCCTGTCGCCTGTCCGTAGAGGATCCATTCATACTACAAAAGTCAAAAGAGGCTGCCTGAGATCAGGCAGCCTCTTCTTATTTTGGCGCGTCGACTGGTCCGGACTTCGTGGCGGTGCTTAGCTTCTTGCGATCAGGAGCCGTCAGCTTTCTGCGCGGGGCAGATAGATACGGAAACAGGTTCCGCTGGCCGGTTCGCTTTCCAGTTCCATGAATCCGTGATGGTGAGACACGAGTCTCTTTACCACGGACAGCCCCAAGCCGGTGCCTCCGGCATGTTTCTTTGTGGTGAAAAACGTCTCAAAGACCTTGTCGTGGATTTCGGCAGGAATGCCGGGACCGTTGTCGCAAATCTCAAGCTTTACGAACCGGCCCGGTACTACCTGTCGGCGTCCGGCTATCTGAGCATCGCCGAGATTGCATTCCTCGGCCATGATCTTGACTTCCCCTCGATTGCCCATCGCTTGAAAGGCGTTGATGCACAGGTTGAGGATTATATGACCGAGATCCTGGGTTGAAATTTGGACGCAGAGCGGTTCGGAGCGAAGTACTTTGGTCAGCCTGACGTCCGGAGGCTTTGTCGAACTGAGCATCTGGAAGATATCGTCTATTGCCCGATTGAGACACACGATTGAAGCTGTCGCCTTCTCCGACCGCCCCAATTCAAGAATTTGTTCGAGATACTTGACCGACTGCTGGGATGAGGCGATTATCTGATTGAGGAGTGTCTCCCGTCGTTCGGGCGAATCGGCCCGAAGACAGAGTTCGGCCTTGCCGACAATTGTCGCCACCATGTTCTTGGAATCGTGGACGATTCCAGCGGCCATGAACCCGATATTTTCGAGCCGTTGAATCTGGCTTATTTGCTCCTCGAGAAGCCGGTTCTGCGCCTCCAGGTGACGCTGATATGCCTTGGTGGCGAGAACATTGGAGACTCGGGCGGCGAATTCGTCCGGGTCGACCGGCTTGCTGAGAAATTCCACCGCGCCGAGCTGCAGCGCCACATTCCTCGTGTTCGCATCGTCATCCCCCGTCAGCATGATAATCGGCACGTTTCTCAGGCATTCGTCCCCCTTGAGACGCGCCAACATCTCAATTCCATCCATCCCGGGCATCTTGATATCCGAAACGATGAGATCGAGTCCACCCTGACGGATTCGGTTCAGCGCTTCCTGAGCCGACGTCATTCCCTCAAACTGACAAGACACCCGGTGCACGCTAAGTAAGCGCCTCAGGCTGCTCAGAACCTGCGGGTCATCGTCAACAAACAAGATATGCGTGGTCTCATCCCCTCGGTGTTCCACCGGGAGGCTGACCCCGGGGTCCCGGATCTCAGGATTCTTCGTACCGACTTCAGCCATTGCTATCCTCTTTCCGGAGGCATGCGTGCGCCCCCTAAATCTCTCGTATGAAGGATCGGGTTCGGTCAATCTTTTCCACGGCGTGCGAGATCGCCTGGTCGAGCGTAGCTTCGTTCAGTTCGAGAAGGCGATACGCCGCCGGTGAGAAATCGGCTACGAATACGTTACCGCTGGTGCCGATCCCCAGAGCGTGACAGAGCACGTCGGCAATATGGACGGCCGACACGAGCAACTTGAAATCAGAGACGACATCGGGCGTATGATGATTGCCGATTGCCGCCGTGAGACTCCGAGGGAAATTCCAGCACTCCGCGAGTTTCTCCGCTACTTGCTGATGATCCAGACCGAACCACTCGGCTTCCTTCTTCAGATCGGTGACTGAATCCCCTTCGTCGTAAAACCTCGCGTACCGGTCCGCATCCACCCGGATAAATATCAGTCGGCCGATGTCATGAAGTATGCCACACATGAAGGCCTCGTTGCACAGATCCTTGTTGAGACGTTCCACCAGGGTGCTTGCGGTGGCGCCGACCCCGAACGAATGCAGCCAGAACTGGTTCAAATTCAGCACCTTGCTGTCGCACGACAACGTATCCAGCAATGAGGTAGTCAGAAGTAACTGATGCACGGCATCGAGCCCCAACATGGTTATGGCTTCGTCGACCGAGGTAATTTGTCTCGCGAACCCGTAAAACGGCGAATTCACCAGCTTCAGCAGGCGGGCGGTAAAACCCTGATCGGTCTCCACCACGTCGGCAATCTCGTGACTGCTGACTTCGGGCCGCTGAATCAGATGCGAGAGGTGAGCTACGATCGCCGGAGCGGAGGGCAAATTTACTGCATACGCTCCTACAGAGATTTTGTCGGTGATCATTTTTCTACTCCCGAATCATCAGTCTCAGGTCCGGGCTCCGCCTCGGTCGACTTGAAGCTGTTTGCGATATGTCGCTTGACCGCATCCGCGATTTCCTGAGCCTCGGGCTCATGAATAATCAGCGAGAGTGTCTTGTCCAGCTGTTTCATTCGTTCCGCTATCAATGCCTTCATTTTTTCATCTCTGTCCATATGTAGTCCCCTCTTGGTGAATTGCGCCGGATAATCTCACTGCCATTTTATCCGTCATCAGGAGCGTTTCAACCTCGTGTCCGCCCCATCGTGATATTTCGATTCGCCGATTGTCTTCACACCGGAACATGTTGATCCCTCCGAGGCGCCGTCCGTGATTTGTACACGCGGATCGCATTTGCAACCGGATCGACGTGATGTATCTTGTTGATCCGGCTTATCATTCCTTCCGACAACCGCGCACCCTTAGGCAACAGGAACATGCCGTTGCGGGTATGAATGTCATCGGCCGTTACCATCCCTTCATGCAATTCCACCGGATCCAACGCAATTACATCGGAAGCTTCGTCGTGAATTGACCTCTTGCCGATCTCGCGATCGATGAATTTTCTCACCAACTCGGGATCGAAGATGTTTCCGGAGTCTTTAACCAGAGTGGCCGACGCAATATTCAGCATTTTAAGATCCGGATAACCATTCTTGAACGCTACATGATCGAACGCATCACAAATTCGTATTATGCGCGACCCGAGCGGAATCTTCTTCTCGTGAATCCCATCGGGGTATCCGGTACCGTCGAAATGCTCGTGATGATGCCGTATGATAATACCGATCTCTTCGAACCCGCTGATGTTATAAACGCACGACTGACCTAGAATCGGGTGGCGTTGCACGATCTCCATATCCGGTTTCGGCAGGGAGTCCGCCGATTTGGTCACCAGCCTGTCCGGGTAGCTGATTTTCCCGATATCATGCAAGTAGGCAGCCATCATGATGTCCTGATATTCCTTGATATTGAGATCGAAACCTTCAAGCATATACTTCACCAACGTCGTCACCCGCTGAGAATGACTCCCCACGTCTTTCGATCGGACTTCGATAATGGTCGAGAACGCCTTGATTGTCTCCATGAAGCTGCTCTTCAATTCTTCGTGCTGGCCGCGGATCTCTACGGTTTGTTCCCGCACTTTCTGCTCGAGCTGTCCGTTGAGCCTGGTCAACTCGAGATTCTGGGCTTTGGTCAGCTGCTGGAGATCCTTGTTTTCCTGGATCATTCTGTAAAGCTGAAGCGACTCGGTTACGCGGCTCAAGAGGAAATCGTCATCCCAGGGCTTATTGAAATAGTATCGGACCGCTCCATCGTTGATGGCGTCGATCGTGGCGTTGATATCGGCATAGCCGGTCAGGAGAATTCTGATGGCGTCGGGCTGAATCTCGCGTGAACGCCGAAGCAGATCCACTCCGGCGATACCGGGCATGCGCTGATCGGATATGATCATCGAAACGGAATTGGTCTGCAGCACCTCCAGGGCCTGTTCGCCGCCTGATGCGGTCAGAATCTCGGCATCGATCGACTTAAACAGTCGTTGCAGGGCCCGGAGAATACCTTGTTCATCGTCTACCAGGAGCACTCTGTCGCGAATCATGTCAGACACTGGCAACCTCCCCGCCGATAGCTTCTTCCTCTTTGACATTGGACTCTGTGCGCGCAATCCAGGCGCACAGACAGATAATCGCACCGGTTCGCTCAGGCAACGGCGTGCAAGTCACCTCGACAGGCTTTTCCAACCGAACTAACTTGTTGATCTGCTCACCGCTCTCCAGTGCGCCGTGAACCATCTCAACGATCCTGTCATCGAGCGATCCCGAGATGGAGGCGCCGAGCCGGCCGACTTTGTCCCCCAGGTAGAGGCCCGTGGCCTGGTTGACGTAGACGATCATTCCGTCCGAATCCACGCCGATTACACCGTGGGGCAGCAGATTGAGGATCTTCTGTGCCACTTCGAGCGCCCTGTTCTTCTGCGCCAGATCGCGCGTCCGTTCCTCTACCTTTCCTTCCAGAGCGTGCGCCAAGGTGGTCAGTTCGGTATTGGCCCGTCTCAACTCATACAGAAGCTGTAGATTCTCCTGCTGCAGGGTGTGATGCTCGAATGAGCGCTGAATCGTGGTGAGCAGCTCCTGGTCGTTCCACGGCTTGGCCAGAAATTTGTAAACGTGGCCGTCGTTAATGGCTTCGACAATCGACTCCACATCGGCATATCCGCTTAGAATAATTCTGATCGTCTCCGGATAGCGCTCCTTTACCGCTGAAAGAAGCTGCACCCCATTCATCCCGGGCATGCGGTAGTCCGAGATGATCAAATCGATCTGGCTCGTCTCGAACAATGCCAGCGCGTCTTCGGCAGTTGGTGCGGTGAGGACGTGATACTCGGTATCGAAAAGCAATCGCTTCAGCGATTTGAGCACGTTGGGTTCATCGTCGACGATTAATATTGTGTTCTTTTCATCCATCTTTTTCGATCCCCTCAAGCGGCAGTATGAGTATGAATTCCGAGCCGACGCCGACTTCGGATTTCAGGTCGATCGTCCCTCGATGTTTCTTAATAATGTCGTAGGCCAGGCTGAGCCCCAATCCGGTCCCTTTGCCGACCTCCTTGGTTGTATAGAACGCCTCGAAAATCTTTTCTTTGATCTCCGGCTTAATTCCGACCCCGTTGTCTGCAATTGATACGTAGATACTCGTTTCGTCGGCCCAGGTCCGTATCCTGACTTTGCCCGGCGACTTCTGAATAGAATCACCGGCGTTCATCAACAGATTGAGGAAGACCTGGTTGAGTTGGTTGGGAATGCAGTACAGATCGGGGATGTCGCCGAACTCTTTGTCGACCGTACATTTGTATTTTAGCTCGTTCCACACGATATTGAGTGTGCTCTCCAACCCCTCGTTGAGATTCACATACTCTTTTTGCGATCGATCCACGCGGGAGAAGCCCTTGAGGTCGGCTACGATCTTCCGTACTCTGGTAGTCCCTTCAATCGACTCGGCTATTGCTTCAGAAAAGTCCGTCAGCATGTCATTAAGGTCGGCGACTTCGGAATTGGACTGGACATCCTGGGTCGCGAGGTAGGTCTGCAGCTTCTTCACATACTTCGACATCGTGTTCAGGTTCGAACTGATAAAGCCGATGGGATTGTTGATCTCATGTGCCACCCCGGCGGCAAGTGTTCCGATTGCGGCCAGTTTATCGGACTGGGCCAGCTTCTGTCGACTTACCCTGAGTTCACTGACATCCTGAATCAGCGCCACTACTCCGTTGGCCCTGTCGCTCTTGTCGAGCACCTTCTTGAGAGTAGCCGAGTACCACCGTTCGCTGCCATTTACATTCATCTGGATTTCTTCTTGAGTGTCGGCTTTGCTCAGATCTTTGAGGGCCAGACGGTTGAGATCGACTACTCCTTCCGATTGAGGTCCGGCGAAAAGTTCCTGGTTGGTCCGGCCAATAATCGTCGGCAGCGGTTTCTGTATGTGGGAACAAAACGATTCATTTGCAATTACGTACCTGCCTTCGGTGTCCCGAAGGAACATCATGGCCGGTACCGAGTTGATCATGGCCATATACTGCGACACGGTCTTGGCATAAGCCTCTTCACGGGCCCTGCGCTCGGAGATGTCGCGCACAATGACCACGCTGCAGAGCTTCCCGCGGAGGTGGATAGAGTTGGCCGAGAGTTCCAGCGGTATGATTCCGCCGTTCGACGCCACGGCTTCCAATTCAACCGTCTTTCCGAGACCGCTCCGCTCACCGGGTGTCTGCCCCTTGATAATCCATTGTGTGTAGTTCAGATCCTGGGATGGAGTTATCTTCTCAAAGAGGTGTTGCCCAAGAATCTCCTCTTCGGTATATCCAAAGATGCGGCTCGAGGTCTTGCTCCAGAAGGTCACGCGGGTCTCGCTGTCGAGGAGGATAATCCCATCGTATGCGGAGTCCGCTATAACTCTGAACTTCTCTTCACTTTCGAGCAGCGCCTCTTCGGCCGCCCGGCTCGCGGTGATATCGGTAAGGAACACCAGGGCTGCCTGCCTGTCCCCCCAGTTTATCATCACGACGTTTGTTTGCGCCCAATAGCTCGAACCATCCTTTCGCCTCGCTCTCAACTGATAGACGGCCGGCGCCTCCTTGCCCGACATCCTGCGGGCATGATACGTCAATACCTCACCGCGGCTGTCGGGGTGAATTAAGTCGGCGACCTGTCTCCCCTGGAGCTCCTGCGAAGAGTAGCCCGACATCTCGCCCATCCTTGGATTCGAGTACACCACCAGACCGTTTTCAATGACCAGGATTCCTTCTCCGGCATTCTCTACCACGCCCCGGAATTTCTGCTCGCTTGTACTCAAAACTTCCTCGGCCCTTCGTCTGACCGTCACGTCGGTGAAAGTAGCGAGGACTTTCGATCTCCCGTCCCATTGAAAATCCGATTCACGAATCTCTGTCAGGATTTGAGTTCCGTCCTTGCATCTCAGGCGACGTTCCGGCACCACTAACATTCCCTTGCCGCCCCCCTCCAACTGAGTAATCGCGGCCATCGTTAATTCGGGTTCCGCCGAAACATCGGTCGCCCGCATGCGAAGCAATTCATCGTCTGTATATCTGAGCATCTCTGCAAAAGCGTGGTTAACATCGTCGATTTCACCCGTCCTCGCATCGAACACCACCGCAGGGTGGGACAGATGCTCGAACAGCAGCCGGTACCTCTCTTCGCTTTCGCGAAGCATCCGCAATGTTTCCGCGTTCTTGGAGACATCGAACAGCGCGATGAGGGCGCCAACCACTTGTGAGTGCCCGTCAAACACCGGTGACTCTGAGGCCAGCAACGAGCGATGGTGACCGGCCGAAGTCGATCAACTCAACTTCGTAATGCCTGCCCTTGCGCCCGTGAAGTTCGTCAGAGCAATCACCCGCCCACATGCCGGTCTGCCGCGAGAAGAACGAGTCGAAATTCTTGCCGATTATATCGAACTCGGATTGACTGTCGAGAATTCCGTGGAAGGCCTCGTTGAACGATATGATGTTTCGATCCAAATCCACATAGGTCAGCCCCACATTAACGTGCTCGAACAATTTGCTGAAAGCCACCTTCGCTTGCCCGATCGTCTCGAAATGATCGAGCATGGCAAAAGCCAGCCCACGGCCGCCTTCGCTACTCCGATTCACGACTCCTGAAGATCGAATGTCTTCGCCAGCTTGACTCTTTGTCATGCTATCGCCCTTCCTTGGTACCAACTTCCTACCGCAGGAACTGGTGAACTCGACACTGTCCGGCTAGCCCGGTGCCGGCAGCTGATTGATACTTATATCGTCAGATTACCCGCAATTCTTAGTCGGCCACTCCAAGGCCGGAACTCAGCGATTTTCAAAGAACTTCGCAAATACACACTTTTTAGTAGAGTATCAACTCTGCCATTTTGTGCTTTTTTTCACAAATCAGGACAAAAAATGACATAGTTATGACAATTACCTCCCGATATCCTGTTAATTCCCCCTAACAACTTGCAAATAGGCAGAAAGCATAAGGTAACATAATGGAATTAGGCATCTTAGGAACTTCAGTCTGGCAGCAAAATCAGGCGCTCCTGGAACGATTGACCCTGGATAGAGAGGGTCGAAACGAGCAATTGGCCCAATTGAAGTCTGCCCTGCAAATCTCAGAATTGGTATATATCGCCACCTGTAATCGCGTCGAATTCATGTACACAACTTCCGATTCCTTGTCCGGGAATCAGATCCTCCACCGGTTAATTGACTTCTTCTTCCGGGACAGCCGCGATATCAATTTCTTCCCCAATGACTTCTATCATTTCACCGGCCGGGAAGCGATCACTCATGTCTTCCGTACCGTTTCCTCACTCGAGTCTATAGTCGTGGGAGAAACGCAGATTACCGGACAATTTAAGCAGGCGGTCGAAGATGCTCAGGCGGCTGGTTTGGCCGGCATGTATCTCGAAAAGCTGGCCGATGAAGCTCTCAATGTGGCCAAACGGGTCAAACGGGAAACGGGAATCGGGAATGGGTCCCTTTCCATGGCCTCGCTGGCTTTCGAAGAGATGCAGACAAACCTGTCAGGCCACGGCGACTGTACAATAGCCCTCGTAGGGGCCGGCGAAATGACCAGGAAAGTAGCCGCCTATATCAATAAGGCGAACCTCGGCAGCCTGATTTTCGTGAACAGAACGGTCGAAAAAGCGAACGCCCTGGCCGAAGAATTCAATGGAAAAAGCTGTTCGCTGGAAGCATTCCGAACGGAGCGGCCTGACCGTCGACGCCATCGTCTCGGCCACCGCCTCGCCCGAACCGCTGTTCGATGCTGATTTCCTCGGCAGCTTGCCCAATACCGGTCATCCGGTAGTCTGTGTCGACCTGGCCGTGCCGCACGATTTCGATCACGATGTCTTTGCCTGCCCAAAGGCAAAGCTGATTGACATTGCTTATCTGAAATCCCGCGCCCAGGGTTCTCTTCGCAAGAAGTTCGTGGAAGCGAGTAAGGCGAATGAGATCGTCAAGCAGTCGGTCCTGAAGTTCCTCTCAGACCGCCTCGAAGTTTCGATCAAGCCGATTTTTCATAATAGCTATCGGGAATCGATCGAACTGGCCAAGAAATCTCTCGAAGATCTTTTCGCCAAACGCGTAACTTCTCTGGATGAAAAGGAGAAGGAAGCGGTTATGAATCTGGTGATCAAACTGATCGGCCATTCGTCATTCCAGCCGGCCAGAATCCTCTCGGACCGTCTGGCCCAGGCGCAGGCGGAATTTGACCTGAACGCATCGACTTCGGGCACCCATCGGGAGGCCGTGTAATGCCTTCGAAGATGGTGATAGGCTCTCGCGGTTCCGATCTGGCGCTCTACCAGGCAAATTTCATCAAAGACATTCTGGAGCGCGAACATAAGTGTGAAGTCGAGATCAAGATTATCAAGACTTCCGGTGACAAGATTGACAACATCTCGTTCGACAAGATGGAAGGCAAAGGATTCTTCACGAAAGAGCTTGAGGACGCTTTGCTTGCCCGGGAGATCGATCTCGCCGTCCACTCGCTGAAAGACCTGATGACGAGTCAGCCGGAAGGCCTGAAGCTCGGCGCGGCCGGTTACCGGGCCGATCGACGCGAACTTCTCCTCATTAACAGGAAGTCGTGCGACAAATCCGGTGGTGCCATTCCGGTCATCAAAGGCGGAGTTATCGGTACCAGCTCGGCTCGCCGCAAATGTCAGATCGCCTTTCACAATCCGTCATTGGATATCAGGGACCTCAGAGGTAATGTCCCGACCCGGGTAAAGAAGCTTCGCGACGGCCAGTACGATGCAGATCCTGTTGGCGGCCGCCGGAGCCACCCGCCTCAAGCTTGACCTCTCCGATCTTGAAACCGTTTATCTCGACCCGGAGGTTTTTCTTCCGGCTCCTGCTCAGGGGATTTTGGGTATACAGATACGGGACAACGACTCCCGGGTCGAGGATGTAATCGCGAAAATGGGATCGAGAGAAGAATTGGTAACCGCAACGCTTGAACGAGGACTGCTGAAGAAGTTCGGCTCCGGCTGCTCTCTTCCGTTGGGTGTATATTCCGAAAGCGACAACGGCACCCACCGTCTCAAGGCCGTTCTCGGCGTGCAGGAATCCGACCGATGGATCGGGCTCAAGAGTGCGGATATTTCGGGGAGGCAAGTCGACAATATGATTGATGAAGCGTTCGAGAGCCTCAAGACGGGTCAGATATGCCACAGCTCGGTGTAACCAGAGATGCTTCGCAGTTGAAGCAGCTTGCCGATGCTGCCGCCGGTCGAGGGGTTAACCTCGTGCCGCTTCCCGTCCTCTCTGTCCAGCCGGTTTCTTTCTCTATTCCGGATGGACTCAACCTGGATGAAGTCGACTGGATCTTCTTTACTAGCGCCAACGGTGTATCTGCCTTCTTCAACAGATTAGCCGAGCTGAATCTTCAGCTCAATCCAAATACAAAGATGGCCGCCGTCGGAGAAAAGACGTCTATTGCCATTTCTTCGTTCGAGCACACAACAGACTTCATCCCCGAAGCGGCGTATGGAAAGCAGTTGTTCCAGGAATTCATCGACGCGACTCCTGTGAACGGAACGACTGTGATCTACGCTCGGGGGGAAAGTGTTAACTTCGATCCCTCAACCTTGTTCGACACCCACCAGGTCAATTACTTCCCCCTGATCTGTTATCGCACCACCGCGAATCAGATCCCTGACTCTCTGCTGCGTAGTTTTACTGCTAACGACTATATTCTGTTTACTGCACCATCGGCCGTCTCCTCATTCAACGATCAATTCGGCAGGCCACGGGCCAAAGCAATAGCAATCGGCAAGACCACCGCCGGGCAAATGAATGACCTGCACTGGCATGACTTTATTTTGATGGATCAGCCCGATATCGACAAAGTACTGGAGTACATTTAATGGAACGTTTTGACAGACCCCGCCGCCTTCGGCGCACCCAGATCATCCGTGATCTAACTGCTGAGCACTCGGTGAAATTTAACCGGCTCATCCAGCCGTACTTCGTATGCGAAGGCAGCGGCATCAAGGACGAAATCAAAGGCCTTCCCGGTATCTACCGTGAGTCGGTCGATTCGTTAGTAGAATCGATTGCGCACGATAAGGACCTCGGTATACACAACGTGATGTTGTTCGGCGTCACCGATCGCAAAGATCAGATGGCCAGTTCGGCGATGGATGCCAGGAACCCGGTAATACAAGCAGTCGATAAACTTAAAGCGAGGTTCGGCGATCATTTGTTCGTCTCGGCCGATGTCTGTCTCTGCGCCTACACCGATACCGGTCATTGCGGCGTGACAATCAATGGTGCGATCGATAACGAGAAGTCGGTAGATATTCTTGCCCAGATGTCTCTGGCGCTGGCTCGGGTCGGCTGCGACTGTGTCGCTCCGTCCGATATGATGGACGGCCGGGTTGGAGCGATCCGCCAGGCGCTCGAAGCCAATGGATTCACCGACACGATTGTCATGGCCTACACAGCTAAGTATGCTTCGTCTTACTACGGCCCCTTCCGCGAGGCGGCGCACTCCGCTCCCGGCAAAGGGGACCGCAAGGGGTATCAGATGGACTTCCGCAACCGCACCGAAGCGCTTCAGGAACTTTCGCTGGATCTCGAAGAAGGGGCGGACATTGTCATGGTCAAACCGGCTCTCGCTTATCTCGACATCATCGCCGATTTCCAGCAGAACTGCACGGTTCCAATCGCCGCCTATAACGTATCCGGTGAATTTACAGCCGTAAAACTGATGGCCAAAGCCGGGCTCGCAGATGAAAAGACAATGGTTCTCGAAAATCTCACAGCGATCACCCGGGCCGGAGCCTCGATCATTCTCACTTATCACCTGCGGGATATTCTCTCGAACGGATGGCACCATGCTTAAGACGGACAACTCGAAACGGATATTTCAAGCATCGGGAAAAGTAATTCCCGGAGGAGTCAACTCGCCGGTCCGCGCTTTCAAGTCGGTCGGGGGCACTCCCAGAGTTATCAGGAAAGGCGAAGGGGCCTACCTTATCGATGTCGATGACAATTGCTATCTCGATTTCTGCTGTTCCTGGGGACCTCTTATTCTCGGTCACGCCGACAAAGATGTCGTCGCCGCCGTAAGGGCTCAGGTTGAAAACGGCATGACCTTCGGCGCTTCAACCGAGTTCGAACTGGAACTTGCCCAGTTCATTGTCGATCATGTCGAACCGGTCGAGAAGATTCGCTTTGTATCGTCCGGTACGGAAGCAGTCATGTCGGCAATCCGGCTCGCTCGTGGCTTTACCGGTCGCGATCTGATTCTCAAGTTCGATGGCTGTTACCACGGCCATTCCGACCATCTGCTCGTCAGCGCCGGATCAGGCCTGGTTACTTTCGGACATCCGTCTTCGGCCGGTGTACCGGAATCGATCACGAGTCAAACCGCGGTTCTTCCGCTCGACGACGAGGACGCCCTCGAAGATTTCTTCGCCGCCTACGGCGACAAACTGGCTGCCGTAATTATCGAAGGTATCCCGGCCAACAATGGTTTACTCATACAGCGTCACGACTACATGCGGCTGCTTCGGGCGCTCACTGAGAAGCATGGCGTGCTGTTGATTCTCGATGAAGTCATTACCGGGTTCCGTCTTGGCCTGGGTGGCGCGGCAGCCTACTACGGCATCCGTCCCGATCTGCTCACCTACGGAAAGATTATCGGCGGCGGCATGCCGGTTGGAGCATTTGGCGGTCGAGCTGACATCATGGACATGCTCTCCCCGCTCGGCCCGGTTTATCAGGCCGGAACCCTTTCAGGTAACCCGCTGGCTATGGTAGCCGGACTTACCACTCTTAAGAAGTTGGCAGACGGAAAGATCTACGCTGAGCTCGAAGAAAAGAATCGACGGTTCGTCAGTGACATGTCCGAGCATCTTCGTAACTGCGTAGTGAATATCGCCGGCGTAGCCTCGATCTTCTGGATCGTTTTCCAGAAAGAGATTCCCCGGGCGGCTGCCGCAATCAGCCGCGACGGCATCTCGCATTACAATCGCATACATGAGAAAGTTTTGAACCGCGGCGTCTACCTGCCGCCTTCGGGATATGAGGTCTGCTTCATTTCCGCAGCCCATCCCGACAAGATGCTCAGAGACGCAGCCACCACCCTGGCTGACGCAATCCAGCAGGAGGCGCACAAATGGTCATAGCAGACACCTCGTTCATCAAGGCCTGCTATGGCAAGAACGATGGTCCCATACCGATCTGGATCATGCGTCAGGCCGGACGTTATCTTCCGGAATACCGCGAGGTCCGACAGAAAGCATCCTTCATGGAGTTGTGCAAGACTCCGGAGCTTATTGCCAAAGTGGTGAAGCAGCCTATCGACCGTTTTGGCCTCGATGCCGCAATTCTCTTTTCGGATATACTCACGCTGCTCGAACCTATGGGCGCCGAAGTAAGCTTTCCCGAAGGGGGCCCGAAGATCGCTCATCCAATAACCGAACCCGCGGACGTAGATCGTCTTCACTTGTGCGATGTGGCCAGGGACCTGCCTTATGTCCTTGAGGGAATCCAAAAAATCAAAAGCGAATTGCCGGATATCCCGCTTATCGGGTTTGCCGGTTCGCCCTTCACCCTGGCCTGCTATTTGATCGAGGGCCAGGGGTCGAAGAATTTCGACAAAGCTAAAGCATTTCTTCATCGATGCCCCGAGGCTGCGAAGAAACTTATCGCCCTCCTGACCGACGCGGTCGCATCGTACCTGCAGGCGCAGGTCGAGGCCGGAGCAGATGCGGTCCAGCTCTTCCAGAGCTGGGACGGTATCCTCTCGCGGGAGGATTACCGTAAGTATTCAGCAGAGCCGGCCGCAAGGATTTTCGATAAACTGAAGGGCGCAGGAGTGCCACGCATTCTGTTCGTAAACAATATCGCCCCATATGTCGACATCGTAAACGAGATCCCCTGCGAAGTTATCGGAGTCGACTATCGTACCGACCTGCGCAGCATGATGAAACAGCTGCCGAATAAGGCGGTGCAGGGGAATCTGGATCCATCGGTGCTCTTCGGTTCGCCGGCGCACGTCCGCGAGGCCACCGAATCAATTCTTAAAAGTCTCACGGATCATAACCGCCTGATCTTCAATCTCGGCCACGGTATCCAGCCCGGAGCCCCGATTGAGTCGGTAGCGGCAATGGTCGAGACGGTTAAACAATTCAGGTAAGTACTATGGAGCACACGAATAAATCAACCACCGTCCCGATCGAGCTTCTCCGCAAGTACGATCGTCCCGGCCCGCGATATACCAGCTATCCAACCGCACCGATCTGGTCAAGCGATGTCGGCCCGGATGTCTACGCATCCGCCCTGCAAGCGGCGGCGTCGAGAGTCGATGAAACGCTGGCTATTTATATTCACATTCCTTTCTGTCGTTGCCGTTGTTTCTATTGCGGATGTAATACCGTCATTACACGAAATTCCGACAAAGTCGGGAAATATATTGACACGTTGATTACCGAAATAGATCGTTCGGCCGACCTGCTCGGCGGACGGAAGAAAATCAGCCAGCTCCATTTTGGCGGCGGGACACCTACTTTCATCGAAATTGCCGATTTCGGAAGGATCCTTGATAAGCTGGAAAGCCGTTTCGAATTCGTCGATGGGTGCGAGAAATCGCTCGAAATCGATCCTCGCGTTACGACGCACGAACAACTGGCCTACCTGGCCGGACGGGGATTCAATCGGATATCCATCGGTGTCCAGGATCTCGACCCGGGCGTGCAGCAGGCCATCGGACGAGTTCAGTCGACCGATTTGATTCGCAATATCATGGAGCAATGCCGCGAATTGAAATTCAAGGGAATCAATATCGATCTTATCTACGGCCTCCCCCTCCAGACAGCCGAGAACTTCCGACAAACCCTTCGCACCGCTATCGATCTTCGCCCCGACCGTGTCGCCGTCTACAGCTTCGCCTACCTTCCGTCGGTGAAGTCGAACCAGATGAAGATCAATGCCGAAGACCTCCCTCACACCGAAGAAAAGTACGAACTGTTCGCCAGTGCGATTCAAGAATTCACTTCGGCCGGTTACATGCAAATAGGCATGGATCACTTTGCGCTTCCGGACGATGAACTCTCCCGCGCCCAGGCGGACGGCCGCCTTTTCCGTAATTTCATGGGCTATACCGTCCAGGCCGCTCCGGAAATGCTCGGGCTGGGGATGTCTTCGATCGGCTATATCGACAATTCCTTCTTCCAGAATTTCTCGTCACTCGACAAGTATATGGAATCGGTCAACGCCACCGGATTCGCAACGTATCGTGGCATGCGGCTTTCGGAAGACGATTTAATCCGACAACACGTCATCACCGCCCTGATGTGCAATTTCCATCTTGATTTCGAATCGCTGAAACAAAAGTTCAATGTCAACTATTACGATTACTTCACCAACGAGCACAAGAAGCTGGTAGAGTTTTTCCAGGACGATCTTTTGGCCGAGCCGAACGGCGGTCTGACGATCACGCCAATAGGGCGGACTTTCATTCGCAACATTGCCATGACGTTCGATGCCTACCTTGAAGGTAATGGCGGCGGCAAAAAGCCGACCTTCTCGCGGACGATCTAGATGCCGGCAGCCGCAAACGACAAACGCTGCGTCATTCTCATGGGAATGGGAGGACCAGACTCGGAAGCAGGCGTCAAGGAATTCCTCTTTAATATTTTCTCGGACCCGGAGATTATCAATCTCCCGGGCGGTAAACTGCTGCGCCGACCATTTGCGCGAATGATAAGCAATCTACGCGCGGAAAAGGTACGCGGGCATTACAGCCTGATCGGCGGCGGTTCCCCGCTGCTGAAATGGACGGAGGCTCAGCGAGACAACATTGAATTCGTCCTCACGCCGGTCTATCCCGGATTCAAATGCTTCATCGCGATGCGCTACTTCCGTCCCAGAGCCATAGATGCAATCGCTGAGGCATACTCCGAAGGATATCGGTCATTTTACTTTCTTCCACTCTATCCGCAGTACTGCAAAGCGACAACCGGATCATCGTTTGCCGAAGCCAGGCAGATTCTTCAGCGGTATCCCGAGGTAACGGCGCGATACATTCAGGACTTTCATTCACATTCCGGTTACACTGATCTGCTGAGGGAATATATCGATTCACATATCAACGACTCAGATATTCTGCTTTTCTCAGCTCATTCGATCCCGGAGAAATTCGTCTCCGGAGGAGATCCCTATGTCGATCAGATCAAACAGACCGCTCGACTGGCGGCCGGGGATCGGCCCTACAACCTTTCCTTTCAGAGTCGCACCGGCCCGGTCAAATGGGTCGGTCCGGATACGGTTGCTGAGGTGAAGCGTCTATTGGCCGCGAATCCTGGAAGAAGTCTTTTCATTGTGCCGATTAGTTTCGTCTGCGATCATATCGAAACACTTTATGAACTGGACATCGAACTGAAATCGTTTCTCGATGAATCCGATCGATCCCGCATTCGCCGCATGCCGATGTTCAATGCGGATCGGAAGTTCGGCTCCGTGCTGGCGGACATCATAATCAACCGGATGGACAGCGATGAAGACTAAGGATGTTGTCATAGTCGGCGGCGGGATCTCCGGACTCTCCGCCCTGCACTTCATCAAGCAGCTTCACCCGGAATTCGATATCACCCTGTACGAATCGGACAAGCGGCTGGGCGGAACGATCGGTACCGATCATATCGATGGCTACAGTTTCGACTGGGGACCTAATGGTTTTCTTGACCGGGAACCGCTGACGCTTCGCATGTGCGATGAAATCGGTTTGAAGGATACATTGGAGCGGGCCAACGAGCGCGTTAACAGCCGATTTATCCTTCGCAAAGGAAAACTGC
Organism: uncultured candidate division Zixibacteria bacterium; assembly: GCA_963711085.1. GTDB lineage: Bacteria > Zixibacteria > MSB-5A5 > GN15 > FEB-12 > CAVQCT01. Next base: position 109,435 of record CAVQCT010000004.1, read on the forward strand.
GGCGCGTTCCCATGAGCCCAAAACAATTCCTGACTTCGGATATTCTCGCGCTCAGCGGCAAACTCCGCATCATGATGGAGCCGTTTTCCAAACCACGTCCCGATGGTCTCGATGAGACAATATACGATTTCGCCAAACGGCACATCGGTATTCAGGCAGCCGATTACATGCTACAGCCGATGGTGTCAGGAATTTACGGCGGCGTGGCTGACCGCCTTTCGCTGAAATCCTGCTTCCCGATCATGCGTGAGATGGAAGATGAGTACGGTTCCTTGTTCAAAGCGATGATCGGCCGGGCCAAGAAGGCAAAGGCGGAAGGACGCAAATCGGGCGGCCCGAGCGGACCAAGCGGCTGGCTGACTTCGTTCAAAGGCGGATTGTACGCCATAATCGAACGATTCCACTCGCTCTACGCCGATCATATCGTCACCAACAGCCCGGTTAGTTCCGTGATGAAAGACGAACAGAGCTATACCGTTGCGCTCAAAGACGGCACTTCAATTAAGGCCCGACAGGTGGTTCTCGCCCTCCCGACGAATTACGCTGCCAACCTCGTGCTCAAGCTGTCTCCAAAACTGGCGAGTGAGTTCAGCAGCATCCCTTATGCCCCCATCTCAGTCATTTGTCTGGGATATGAAAAGAAACAAGTACAAAACGATCTCGACGGTTTCGGGTTCCTCGTCCCATCCAAAGAAGGGCGGCGGATTCTCGGCTCGATCTGGACTTCCTCGATATTCGCCGAGCGCTCTCCCGAAGGACATGTGCAGTTCCGCACGATGATCGGAGGCGACGGCGATCACGAATCAATGAATCTTTCCGACAACGATCTACTCGCCGCAACGACCAAAGACCTGAACGAAATCCTCGGAATTGACGGTCCCCCTCAAGTTGTCAAAATTTATCGCTGGGCGTACGGCATCCCGCAATTCGTCGTCGGCCACTCCCAGAAGCTGGCCGCTATTGAATCAGAGCTCGACCGTCTCGGTAACCTGTATGTCACCGGCAACGCCTACTATGGCATCGGCCTGAATGACTGCGTGAAACAATCTTACAAGATCGCCCAGAGAATATCCTGAGCGATCTTTTCAAGATTTGCCTTACCCGAACAACCGCCAATCCACGATCAATTACCCTGCATTGCCTTTTTGGACAATTCGCTTTGTATCGGCTCTTCCTGATTCTCCGGGTTCTTGTACGGGAACTTCTTCGATACGTTTTTCATCAGCGAAGCAGCCAGATTCTCTGTAGAGCTTCCCACCGACCCTGAGGCCTTGTGCTCGTATTTCCACAGCAGTTCACCCGACGCTCCATCGTGAATATTCATCGCCACGTTAACTTCATTCGTCGAGCCCCAGGCCCCGAACAGCACACCCAGCACTACTGCCGTACCGGTCGACATCGGATGAGCCCGATAAATGGTTCCGGAGATAAGGGCATCGACACCAAGAATCTGATGGAGTTCTTCTTTGGTGTAATTGCCTATGTTACGGCTATTGATCCCCTGCTTACCCAGGAGTGCATTGGTCTTGTCAACATCCTGGAAATCAACTGAGTATTCGCCCTTCTTGTGTCGCTCCAGAAAACGCATGTACAGCTGCTGTTGAAAAGTCACGCCTTCTTCGAGTTCAGCCTTCTCAGCCATTTCCGGGGTGAAGTCTTTAGGCAGTTTCTTCGGGTCAATGGTGACCACAAATGGAAGTACCGCCACACTCTTTTCGGTTTGCCGGTATGACTCGAAATCCGGCGTCACATAGATTTTCGGGCCGCAGCCTACCGCAAAGGCGGCGAGCGCCAGTACCACAGACCATAGAATTGATTTTTTCACCATGATGCACATACCCTCCTGACTGAGTTCGAAAAATCACCGCCCTGCATTCGCCTTACACTCTGTAATGTGGGCTCTTTTGCCTATTAAGATAACCTCCAGGTGGCGAAAAGACAACAAACTTTATCTCCCCTCAAAATGGTCAGAATATCGACTGCTTCACGGATCCGGCGCAGGTCTGGCCGCCGAATTTGCTCCTTGCCCGGTCAGGATAATGTAGTATATTATCCATGACAGCAGGGGTCACATCTGTGTTCATTCAGTCTACACCGGCGATCCAGTCAGGTTGTACTTCGGCCGCCAAACTCGGGAGGAAAATCATGAAATCCGTGCGGGCCCGATTTCTGATCTCAATAGTGATCGTTTTCACATGGGGAGGCACGGCTGTCGCCACCGAGGGTGATCCCTGGTTCTCGACCTATAGCTCATATTATTCGGGGCAGTCTCCAAACTCTGTTTGTTCGGGGGATTTTGACGGCAATGGTGAGCAGGATCTTGCCGTTGCAAATATCAACGCCTACAGTATCACGATCTTATTCAACAACGGGAAAGCGGACTTCCAGGAAGCAGGTACTTACACGCTAGTCGGTAAACCCGCCAGTATCTGCTCGTGCGATCTGGACTCCGACGGCGATCTCGATCTGGCGATCGCCGAATCAGGAGGGGTCTCGATCTTGAGCAATGCCGGTGACGGCACTTTTGAGCTCGTCGGGCCATACCCTACCGGCGTGGCCACCGGGTATGTTCTCGCCACGGATCTGGATGGTGACGGTGATTATGATCTGGTCTCGGCCAACGGCGGGTCTGACGATATTTCAGTCTTGAAGAATAATGGCGATGGTTCCTTTCAGAGTGCCGTTAATTATGGCGTCGGTCAGTATCCCATGAGTATGTTTGCAGGAGATCTCGATGGTGATAGCGACAATGACCTCGCAATAGCAAATTACGATTCCGACAATATTACTATTCTGTTCAATGCCGGAGACGGGACTTTTGATGATCTTGCCACCTATCCCTCTGACGGCGATGGCCCCTGTTCTATCGTGGGCGCCGACTTCGATCATGACCACGATATCGATCTGGCCGTTGCTAACAGATGGTCCTTTAACGTGAAGGCATTCAGAAACTACGGTGGCAGTGGGGAATTCATCCCGATTTCCATCTACGACATGGGATACTCTTCACGCTCCCCATTTGCGCTACTTGCTGTCGATGTCGACGGAGACGGCCGCGTGGATCTGGCCGCAGCCGATAATTGGAATAACAACATTACCATTTTCAAGAACTTCAGCGGCGGGAATTTCCGCCTGAACTGCCGCTTCGGGGCAGGAACCGGGCCACGGGCTCTATGCCAGGGAGACTTCGACAACGACGGAACCCCGGACATAGCGGTAGCAGACCAGACCTCCGACAGCGTCGCCGTGCTGCTGAACAGAGGAGACGGAATGTACCAGTCTTCCCTCGAATACCCCATACCCGGGAACGTCGCTAATTCGATCGCCTCGGGTGACTTCAATGACGATGGTCTAAACGATCTCGCCGTAACATCCATCCTCACCGACAATGTCTGGACGCTCGCGAACCAGGGGAATCGCAAGTTTGCCCCTCCCGTTGATCGAAGCATGTCCTATCGCCCCTTCTCAGCAGTGTCGCAGGATTTTGACGGGGATAAATTGAAAGATCTTGTCGTTGCCACCGGCGACAATCGAGTGCATTTTTACAAGAATTACAACCCGGATGGTCTGCAGTACCACTCTGCGTGTGTTACTACTCCCTATGTCGAGAACCTGATCGGTGCCGACCTTGACGGCGATGGGGATATTGACCTGGCCAGCGCCGGCAATAATACAGAGATTTTTCTCAACGATGGCCCAGGGACATTTCATAGTGCCCACGCCTATTCCGGGTATTCTAACTTGATTACTGCCGCAGATCTCGATGGCGATACCGATATCGATCTCATCCCAATTGCGCTTGGCGATTCACAGCTTCGGCTTCTGATTAATAATGGCGATGGGGCGTTTGCGCCAGGAACTTCAGTCGCTGTTGACGTAGGAGTTTACGCTGTGTTCGCGGCCGATTTTGACGGCGATGGTGATTGCGATCTCGCGACGGCGAATAACGTTAACGGAACAGTCAGGACCTACTTCAATCTCGGAAACGCTTCTTTCGATAGCGGCACTCAACTTACAGCCGGTTCCGACTTAATTGCCATCTCCGGAGGTGATCTCGATGGTGATGGCGACATTGATTTGGCGGTACTCGGACAAAATCTTTCTGTCTTTAGGAATGACGGTGTGGGAGGCTTTGAGTTGGGCGCAACTTTCTCTGTCGGTGTGCCGGCTCAGGCAATGTGCGTCAGCGATCTCGATGGGGACGGTGACCTGGATCTGGCCTTCGCATCAGGGGCCAGTGACGGTGCTCTGATCCTGTTTAACCAGACTGATGTCCCCGTCCCGGTACTTTGTGAAGGGATCCGCGGCAATGTCGATGGTATCGGCGGAGAACCCGGAATCGATATCGCCGATCTGATCTACCTGGTCGACTACTCTTTCGGCTCCGGCCCGGCGCCTGAACTGCCTTTGGAGGCAGATGTCGATGGGTCCGGAACGCTGGACATTTCCGATGTTGTCTATCTGGTGGATTATTCGTTCAATAACGGCCCGGAACCGGTCGCCTGTCCGTAATAGGTCAACGAGCGACATCGGTCAATTCAAGAACCGAGTATCTGACCTGAACTCGCGCATTCGGGAGGCAAATAGTGAAGGTTCGATCGAAGACCAGTACCCTTCTTCTTTTGACGGCATTAATATGCTTCGCCGTCTGCAGATGCATTTGCAGACAATTCATGGTTCGCCACCTATACATCGTATCATTGTGGAGGTCAGCCCTACTTCGTGAGTATCGGAGACTTTAACGGAGATGGTCTTGAGGACATAGCAGCATCAATTATCGCGACGAATGAAGTCGATATCTTTGTCAATCACGGGAACGGTCAGTTTAGCCCCGCTGTAGCCTATATCACCGGTGACAATCCTTCTGCGGCAATCGCACGCGACTTCGACGCCGACGGTGATATCGACCTGGCGGTTTCCGAATCGACCCCGGGGACCATTTCAATTCTGCGCAACGATGGAAGCGGTACCTTCAAAACCAGTGGAACCTATCCGGTAGGAACATTGCCGCTCAGTTTGGAAGCATGCGATATCGATGGAGACGGCGATTTTGATCTGGTTTCCGCAAACAACCACTCCGATGACGTCTCTGTCCTCAAGAACAATGGGGATGGGACGTTTGAACCGGCAGGTACATATCCGGTGGGGGATTATCCAACCTCGGTATTTGCCGGCGATCTCGATAATGATGGCGATATTGATATCGCTGTCACGAATCGTGAATCGTACGACATAACTTTGCTCTTCAATTCAGGCGATGGAACATTTGCAATGACCACAAGCTATCCTACCTGCGGTGATTTGCCGATGGCCATAGTGGGAGGCGACTTCGATGGAGACGGAGATACTGACCTTGTGGTTGCGAATACCTGGTCCTACACTCTTGCGTATTTTCGCAACCAAGGGTCCGGCAGATTTGCCGCCCCCGTTTTGATGAGTATGGGTTTCGCCTGGCGTCCCCCACTAGGATTGACCGCCGTGGATGTCGATGGAGATGGTGATCTAGATCTGGCTGTTGCGGATCTCTCATACCACGAGGTAACGATATTCGTTAATCGGGGCTTCGCCAACTTTGAAATCCAGGCTCGATATGCCTCAGGTGAAGACCCAAGATTCGTGTGCGCAGGCGACCTGGATGCTGACGGAGATCAAGATCTGGTGATCGCAAATAAGATAGTTGATAGCATTTCTGTACTGCAGAACTCTGGAAACGGAGTGTTTGCGTCGCCCCTCGACGTTCCCGTTCCCGGAGTCGGCGTCACAGCGGTCGCGACAGCCGATTTTGACCTTGACGGTTTGAACGACCTCGCTGTTATCTCAACAGACAGTAATGCCGTATGGACACTGAGGAATGAAGGGGAGCGCCAGTTTGGCCCGCCCAAGAACCGTAGCATTTCGCGTGCTCCACTTTCAGCGGTCTGCCTTGACTACGACGGAGACCAATTGTGCGATCTGGCCGTGGCCGACGCCTGGAATTGGGTGATTTTTTACAAAAACTACAGTCCGTTTGGACTTTCGGGTGAGTATGAACTCCATGTATCTCACGCTTGTGAGTTTCTGATCGGCCGAGATCTCGATAACGATGGGGATATCGATCTGGTCGGTGGCGGAAGCGGCGGCGTGGAATTTGTGATTAACAACGGCGACGGGACTTTCAGAGAGGGCGGTACGTATCCCTGTGGTGCTTCCGGTATCTCAAGTGGAGATTTTGACGGTGACGGCTTCTTTGATCTGGCAATAGCAAAATTCAATGACTCGGATCTGGCGATCCTCAGAAACAACGGCGATGGCGCTTTTCTGCCCGTCGACCCGTGCATTGTCGGTCAAGGAGTATACTCTGTATTCGCCGGCGACTTCGATGACGATGGCCACTGTGATCTGGCTGTAGCACAGTATTTAAGTCGCAAGGTGCTCCTGTTTATGAACCGTGGCGACGGAACCTTTAAGAAAGGAGAGCAATTCGCGACCTATAATAGTCCGTCCTCAATCACGGGAGGGGATCTCGATTTCGATGGTGACATCGATCTTGTGATTGTGGAAGGATCTGCGTCGCTCTATCGCAACGACGGCACAGGCCGGTTTCAGGAGGAGGGACGGTTCTTTGTCGGAGGGCAGCCATGCGCAATCGATGTCAATGATCTTGACGGCGACGATGATCTGGATATCGCCGTTGCCCCCGGAATAAACTGCGGGGCAATACTCTTATTTAACCAGACTGATGTCCCCGTCACCATGCTCTGTGAAGGGATCCGCGGCAATGTCGATGGTATCGGCGGAGAACCGGGAATCGATATCGCCGATCTGATCTATCTGGTCGACTACTCTTTCGGTTCCGGCCCGGCGCCTGAACTGCCTTTGGAAGCAGATGTCGATGGGTCCGGAACGCTGGACATTTCCGATGTTGTCTATCTGGTGGATTATTCGTTCAATAATGGCCCGGCGCCGGTCGCCTGTCCGTAGGGCCGCGGAAGACCATCGCTGACCCATATCCCTCCGTCCACCATCAGGTTGGACTGAGCGGCGAACTGCATCGCAACACGATCGTCGCTTCATAGTTAAGCTGGGGGCGTCCCCGACTGATTTAACTTGCATAACCCGGTCCATTTTGGTATGCTAAAAGTAACCGTCAGATCTCTTCTCATTCTGTTCACTTACAACATCGAGTCTGGCTTCTCGTGGTTTGTTACCTGCGTAGCGACCGAGTGTAATTCGATCTCGGTCCGGCGGTAAACGGCGTCGTGCGCTCATCGAGCGTGTGAGGTTCAGGTTGCAAGCGGCGTGTGGTCGCAGAGTTGGTCCGTCCAGTGGGACGGGGTTGCTCGCACTTCTCCTGCTCTTCTGGGTGGCCGTAAGTTCACCGGAAGCACAGGCACCGGATGCTGTCATTCCACCTATCGACTCTTCCCTCCAGAACACGCTGGTCCAATTTGCCCATACCCGAACAAAGAGCACGTTTCTTCCCCACTCCGATACCGGTTCGCTCACGCCGGCAGGAACGGTCTATGTCGCGTTTACAATCGATACCGAACCCCGCGACCCATCGATTACCACCTACAATCAGAATTTGAATCTTACCGACTATCTTCCCGGTGGTCTGGTTGACAGGCTAATGCAACCATCCTTCCGGATTCACCATCTCGACCGGACCGGGCACCCCCTCGTCTTCTCCTGGTTCCTGCTCACCCAGCAGCTCCAGTGCTCCAGTACTTCGGGCGATTGTTCGATCATACATGAAGTCATGGAACCATACCGCGCCCGTGCAGACTCTCTGGGTGACATCTACGGCTGGCACTATCATCATTCCGACTGGACCGACACGAACCACGATGGCAAGCATTTCTGGAACCAGCTGAGAACGTTTAATGGTACCGAGTACGGCAGTGGTACCGATATCGAGGTCGCCGAAAGAATGATCGCCCAGCTGATTATCGACAAGGGAGTCTATCCCGGTCCGTTCCGTACCGGCTGGTCGTGGGAAAACACGGACATTTCCGATTGGCTGGAGGACATCACGCCCTTCGATTTCTCCAACCTTTCCCCCCTTCATTCGGAACCAGCCAGTCCGCCACCGACAAAAGGGACCACCGGCACCCTCACCGAGCCTGAATTCAACATCTTCGACTGGTCTCGTTCCACCACCGACTGGACCTACTACCATCCATCGGCCACCGACTATCAATCGCCGGGCGCGCTTAAGCGGTATCTCTTCAGATCTTCGGACTCGCCTGCGACGTGGGATACTGCTTTCATTTATGCGGAGATGGGAGCAGACCAGCTGATAGTCATGTTCGCTCACAGTTACAATCTACAGAGTTTAATAGAGCAATATCTCCTTCAACTCGACCTGATAGCCGATCAGCATCCTGATGTCGTATTCAGATATGTTACGGCGCTCGAAGGCGCCCGCCGGATGATTTTTGACAGTACGGTACCTGCTCCTCCTGTCGTATCAGTGAACGTATCCGAAGACTCGGTTACTCTCGTCTCGGATAAACCACTGTTCGCCTTTCCCTATGGCGCCCTGTACATAAACGGCGATTACCAGAGGGTGCGTCCCGTTGATACAACGAACGGCCCCAGCCTGCCCGACTACTATTCCTGGACTTTCGACCTGTGTGTTCCCTTAAGTCAATCGGAGAATGCCACATTTCGGATCGGCGGAGTCGATCCGTACGGAAATACGTTTGTGACTTCGCCTATCTACTTCTCTTCGCGGATCCCTTCGGTATGCGGCGATTTCAATGGCGATGGCACGGTTGATATTAGTGACTTGATCTCACTTACCGGCTATTTCTTCGATTCGATGTCGATAGATATTGATGCCAGCCGGGCGGATCTGGATGGTTCCGGAGCGCTTGATATCGCAGACCTGGTCTACCTGGTTGAATTCTCATTCAATAACGGCCCGGCGCCGACGGGATGTCCGTGAGGGGAACTTTATTCGGCTGAAGCGGATCAGGATGCAAGCCACGACAGAATGATTCGAACGACGGCGATGATTATGACCACGGCCGAGACAATGATGTGCACCCACTTCACAACCTGCATCGTCGGTTTCATCCACCGGAACTTCCTGCGGAATTGTTTCGATTTCTCGTGTCCTACCGATACCGATCTCGGCGCAAAGGCATAGAAGAAGGCCCGCAAGCCGATGACAATAAAGCCCGCCAGCGCAAGGAAGGGGCTTGGCGAGTCGAAATCGTTCGGATCGATGAATGGTCCTCCCGAGAACACAAACTCATCGATCATGTAAGCCAGATAAGCAAAGAAAATCACGAAAGCAACAAGTCTCAATCCCCACCAGCCCTCATTCGGCCACAGTGTGGCAATCACCAATCCGAACGTAATCGCCGACATCCCATACAGGAATATGGTCCTGCCGGCAGAAGGCGGGTCGTTCCACATTAAGTCAATTAATAAAAGGGTGGTGAATATCGTCAGTGGTGTGATTATGAGAAGAAGTCCCGGGCGGGAACGTTCTTTTGTCGATTCCATCATGATCAGTTGGTCCTCCGCTATACTTATGATATCGGAGGCTCATCTGACCTGCTTTAGAGCTCCCAAACCTGCGGGTCCTGGCCATAGAAAAGCAGGGGACCCGTGCCGCCAACTCAGGAGGGAATGGCAGATGCCTATTTGTGCTTCAGAAACGTTCCCTTGTCCAATTCGTCAAACGCCTCGACCAGTTGTTGTTGGGTGTTCATAACGATCGGGCCATACCAGGCTACCGGCTCCTGAAGCGGCCGACCGGAAACCAGCAGAAACCTGATTCCCTCGTCCCCCGCCTGGACAGTGACTTCATCCCCGGTATCGAATAAAATCAAGGAGCGATTATCCGCCTCGGTCGGCGGTTTGGTGTCGAGCCAGCCGACGCTTTCTGTCGGTACGGCTAATGGACTCGAAGCATTGCAGAATTTGCCGGAGCCATCGAACACATAAGCGAACGCATGGCTCTTCATCTCCACCGGCAAAGTCTTGCGCTTTCCCGCCGGTACGGTTACATCGATATACACCGGATCGGCCGCGATCCCCACTACCGGCCCGCGCTTGCCCCAGAACTCGCCACAGACAATTCGTGCCTTCGTGCCATCGTCTTCGGTAATTTCGGGAATCTCCTCGGACTTGACTTCCTGATACCGAGGCTCGGTGAACTTCAAAGCCGACGGTAGATTGGCCCAGAGCTGAAACCCGTGCATTCGCCCGACTTGATCCCCTTTCGGCATTTCCTGATGAATGATCCCGCGTCCGGCCGTCATCCACTGAATATCACCCGGAGAGATGACACCCTTATTGCCGATACTGTCACCGTGCGCCACACTCCCGGCCAAAACGTAAGTGATCGTTTCGATCCCCCGATGCGGATGCCAGGGAAACCCGGCCAGGTAGTCTTCCGGGTTCTCGTTGCGGAAATCATCGAGTAACAGAAACGGATCGTTCTCTTTCGGATCGCCGAATCCGAACGCTCTTCGGAGATGTACCCCTGCACCCTCGATTGTTGGTTTGGCTTTGATGACTTTCTTGACCGGCCGGATAGACATGGTGATTACTCCTTTACAAGCGGAACTCTGTACCGGGCTTTGGAGGGCGTGCACGCGGCACCAACCCGATCGCGCTCCGTACACCCCATCATAGATTAAACCACTCTATTTGTCAATTGGATTCAACTTGCCTGCCATGCTGCGTCCCGAAGCGTCTCTTGTGCGGCCAGGAATCCTTTACAGACCGCTGGACGAGAATTGAGCTTCATATTCACGTTATAATTCTTTATATTTCCCTCATGAAACTCTCCAAATCCATTCAGGACCACTACAACCTCGGCAACGAAGGCGCACGCCTCGACCGCCATGCGCTCGAACGAATCCGAACAGAGTCGATTCTCCGGCGTTATCTCGCTACGTCTCCGGCGACCGTTCTTGACATTGGCGGGGCCGACGGTGTCTACGCCTTTCCCCTTGCCGAGCAAGGGTACGACGTTCACCTGGTTGACGCGATGGAGATCCATATCGCGCAGGCGAATGAGCGGAACCGCAAAACCAAGACTCCGCTGAAATCGATCTCCCTGGGCGATGCCCGGAGACTCGAATTCGCCGATCGTACGGCTGATGCCGTTCTCTTTCTTGGCCCGCTCTATCACCTGACCGATTCCCAAGACCGCGTTACTGCAATTCGTGAGGCCCATCGGGTGTTGAAGTCGGGAGGGATATTCATTGGCGCCTTCATCTCACGATTCGCGTCATTAATGGACGGCACCAGGAACGGGATACTCAAGGATCCAATCTTCCGAAGGATTGTCGAAGAGGATTTGAAGACTGGATGTCATTCCAACCCCACTTCCAATCCGGCCTACTTTACCGATGCCTACTTTCACCTGCCTGAGGAAGCCAAATCTGAGGTTGAGCAGGCGGGATTCAAGAAGGCAAAGCTACTCGCTATCGAAGGACCAATCTGGATGGCATCTTCGGTGGAGGAGCAGCTAAAGGATCCGGAGACAGGTCCATTCATACTTTCAATGCTCGAGAAGATTGAAGCCGATGACTCGATTATTGCCGCCAGCGCGCACTTTGCCGTGATTGCACCGAGGTAGGGCAGGTTAATTCTTTGTATCTGTCATTCGCGATGTAAATTGATCTGTACAACTTGCCTTTCGTAAAGGAGTGGGCAATCATTCATCTGCCAACTGCTATCGCTCTACTCGGTAACGGTGAGCCAAAGTGTGTCCGAATAGCTGGCGCCTGTCCACACCGCGACATCTGATCCCCGCTTATCCCACTGATTGCGATACTTCAATTGAACCCAATACCGACCCTCGTGAAGTTCCGGATATTGAAGGTTTATACATGACGCGACATTGACATCAAACGGGCACTCGATACTGTCCCGAGGTTCCAGCTGAAGAAGTCGAGAGTCTCTGAGCTGATATCCTCCTGATATCTCGACAATACTCCCGCGTGCCGGACTGCCGCTTCGCGACATGAACCTTATCGAATCCGATCTGTTGCCGCGAGATGGAAAGGCCATCAGATCGTACCACCTGATTAGCAGCGGTCGAGAAGAAATATTTTTGAGATAGAGATGTGCGAAAATCGGCCCGGCACCCTGTCCCGATTGAAACGACCAGAGCTTGAGATCTTTCAATGTCGTTAACGACACGGTCGAATCATTGAGCCTGGCGTCAATACGCAACGAATCCGTCAGCGCGTTTCTTTCTTCCCCCACCTGATAAAATTGAGAACGGGGCTCTCGTGGCGTACACTGCACGGCCATCAGGAGGAGTAGCAACATTCCAATTACTCGTCTTTTCATCATAGTTTCCTTCGCAGGATCGGTGCGGGAATACGTCACCTATAACGGATCCCAGACGTCACGGCTACTCCGTGAGGTCAAACCAGAGCGTATCAGAATGAATCTTTCCTTTCCACATCGGCCGATTCGCAGTGCTGTCCGCCCATACATTGCTGTAAAACACCAGGGCCCAATATCGCCCCGCTCTTAGTTTATCTCCGCCCGGCCAGAAGAAACTTGAAATGTTGATATGCCAGGGATATTCGACGCTGTCATGCGCACCCATCAAATAAAAGCAGGAATCGCATGGTCTCGTCAGATCAGGAATGACTTCAACATCATGACTGTATCCCGCCGTCTTACTTCCAACTTCGATCATCAGCGCAGCCTCCCTGCCACTGCCGAAGACTTCCGGGTAGATATCGTACCACCTGATAAGAAACGCCTGACTGGATTGATTAATGAGCTTGAAACGGGCTGACAGATGTCCCGTGCTCAAATCCAGACTTTGTGACCATGAGTTCGCGGCCTTCACGTCTGCAAGACTTAGAGACGAACTGGACAATGTAGCGTGAAGCTGCAGAGAATCGGTGACAGCGCTGCTTCTTGGCCCCACATAGTATATAGGCGAATACACCGCCCTTGGGCCACAACTGGCAAAGAAAAAACTGCAACACAGCAAGAGAATCAATCCGCGCAACGTTCACCGCCTCCCCCTACAGCATAGGCGCCGGTAACGTGCATGAGCTGGTCTCCGATCTGGTCGGATTGCATGATGCCCCCGAGAAACAGCGATGCTATAAAAAGGGCCATCGCCGGCAAAGCTGGAAGTTGCTTGTTATAGCCCATATCTCCCATAATCTTTAAGAGTCCTGCGCGTCTACTATAATCTGCAGAAGACGACCCTAATTGTCAAGGAGAGGCTATCAAACTGTGCAGTATTGCTAGTTGGGTTTAATGGAATTGATATTCACGCCCCGTACATCTTTTCCGGTAAGGAACAAGATGATACTGTCTCCAGGCATCATTTGCGTCTTGTAAATGTCGACCATGTCTGTGACAATGGAATCGACGAGAGTAAAGTTGGTGACGTCATAGGAAGTGATTAATCCGCGTCCATCGACTATACGCCCATACCGGTCCTTCGTGTAACCACGTCCCATGTACAACCTGCTCCCGGTTAGATCGAGAACGGGTAGGCCCCCCCGGGGAAGATGGTAGATTTCCGACCGGCTCGTAAGGCTCACGACACTTCCTCCTGGCAAGTAAAGCCTGCTTCCATCCGGACTCTCCGCATCCTGCCTGACATCACCGGCTTCAATGCTGAATCTATCCACTATCGTGTAGGCGGTATCGTTGAGGTTAACGATGCCAATCTGTCCGGATTTGACAAGATAAAGCAGCGTATCGTAAACGCCGGTCTGAAAGACTGACTGCTGAGTAAGAAAATCGGAAATTGCCGGTGCTATAGGCACCCGAGCCCCCCGAACTTCATCAGTTTTGACAACCGCCAGATAAGGACCACCCGTTATAAATATTCGATTTGGCAGAGCTTCAATGACATCGTAAGCTACCTGAGATCCGAGGAATCCGTCCTCGTCATAATAGACCATATTGTATGTATTCAGATCCAGGTTAACTACAGTTCCGTAATGTGAATACAGAGCAATAAAGAGCTTGGAGAAATCATGACTGATGTCGATGCCGTATGGCCTGCTGCCAACCACCACTTTGTTCACCAGGTTCCAGGTTAAGGAGGAAATCACGGCGATACAGTTTTCGTTGGGCAAAGACACGTAAATCAGATTTCTTGTGCTGTCATAAGCGAAATCGAAAGGGGTACTCGAAAGCTTTACCTCGAGCTGCCCGGTAATTTGGTAGTGAGAGGTACTAACCGATCCATGCCCCTGATAATTGGCCAGGATAGTGTAGACGTAAGTTCGGCTCTTGTCAAAGTCGTAGTCCTGCGATCGAAGTATCGGTCGTTTGTTCAACCAGGACGCTGTCACCGTACGAAGTCGAATCCCGTCGGTAGACCGAGAAATCGGTGAATCCCTCTGATCGCTCATGCGTCCACGACACCGAAATAAAATCTGAGCCTTTCGATACCGATGTAATCACCACCGGGTGCACCAAAAACGATTCGAATTCGACCGAATCCTTCCCGCCAACAGTGGCCCACGTCCCGTAGGTTCCGGTGGTGGCACCGCCGTGAAGTCGAGTTTTCGCGAGCCCCAGGATGTTGGTCTTTGACTTCGCGTCACTCAAGGTCCCGTCGCCAGTCGCGATCTCGAACGACACCTCGGCGTTCCTGACCGGACTCCCCTTCTGGTCGGTCACTTTCACCAGGTAGTCCACCGTAAGCTCACTGTCGACAACACCCATAGTGTGGTTACCGGACACGATTTGTATGTGTAGATTATTCCCTGTCGCGTCTGAGGAGACGCTGTTCCTGCCGCAACTCAGCAATCCAACGGCGGCTGGCAGGACAATGACTAATAAGAGTGATTTAAACTTACGTACATTCATAGCACAAATTTGCCGGCCCATTTCACCATTAAATATATACAACTGATTCTATTTATCAACTTCTATCTTGAACCATTCTCGTATGTTCATTATATTGTCCATAATAGTATCAGACCATTTGTGACCGGGGACAAAGTGAAAAGACTCTTTACCAGATGGGCTGCCTGTTGGGTTATCCTGGTGGGGCTCGTTAGTTGTACTTCGTTCAAACAGATTCCGATCGACCGGATCGATAGCTATGCGGGTCACAAAATTACCGGCGTAGAGGTACGCGTCACGATCCGCGCACTAATTCTCAAAAACAATGATACACTGAAATTTGCAACTCAAGGTGGGCGATATGTCGTCGAGAAGAGCTTTATCACCGGCCTGACGGAATCGGGGACGCCGACCACGACAAAATTGGGCGATATCAAATTCCTGACGATCGAGAGTGGAAATTTACTCGTGGTCGACCCGACATCGGGCGCCGAGTCCAATTACGTTCAGCGCGAACTCATTGAGCCTTCGCTTTTTCAGGAGCGATATGCATCGCAGGTCTCGGGCGAGGCGACTTCTCAGCTGAGAAACAACCTGACATTCGCCGATCGGGGAGCCACTTACAATCAGCAGAGAAATGCGGTAATTGGAGTGGACAGCGATCGGAGAAAAATCATTGTGCCAGCCGGCGAGATTACGGCTGTCACGGTCGAAAATCTCCCCGAAGGTGTGACCATGAAAGAGATCACCTTTCGGGCCGGCCTGGACCTGAATCATTCTTCGGACAAAGACAAGGCCTTCCAGTCAATAGATCCTGATATCGGGAATGACTTTGCCCTTGGCTTCACGACGCATTTCAACAAACGATTTTCGACGCAATTCGAAGTTGCCTATGCGAAGAGCGAATATACGTACGACAGGTCGTACTTCAGAAACAACGTGCAGACGGATATACATACCGACGTAAATTTAGCCTATCTCGATGCCACTTTCCTGGTCAAGTATGAAGTCGCCGATTGGCATGTCGGTTCGCTCGGGTTCTTTATGGGACCGCAGTTCCGGTACAATATCACGCACGATGGAAAGTACGACAGCACGAATTACAGCAGCGGCTTTACCACCGGACTGCGAAAAAAAGGGAGTATTATCAACGTCAGCGACAGCGATACCCGGATCGTGGTCGGTGCGGAGTTCGACTGCAGCCTGATGAACCACCCGGTCGTCGCCGATCTCCGCTATTCCCTGGGCACGAAGGACGTCTATACGAGCAGTTTGGGAGGGGATTATTTGAATGAAATCTGGATCGCGAATCCCGATGCCTCGGTGATTCCGATAAGGAACAGTACCCTTTCCTTTTCCCTGGGTTACCGTTTTTCGCTTTAGTGCTTATTGACGGGGGACGAAATGATGATGCCCGAGTCGCCGACGACGACAAATCCCAACTCGGTTGCCGTCGCGCCATTCAGATTCAGTTTGGTGTGAGAGTCCTCAATCCTCATCACGTTGTACGTGTCCGGATCCGACATGACAATGAGCCCTGAATCGCCGACTACAACCACTCGGTCATGCCCGGTCACGATCTTATGCAGATCGGTATAGTTGATATCGTCCGGTGAAAAAAGGTGATGCAATCCGATTGACGATCCATTGTCACCAACGGATACAATCCCGCCAAAAAAGAATGTCATACTTCGGACATAGATGCTGTCCGCCGGAGAATACAGGCGTACCGTGTCATTCCAGATCAGGCCATCATCTGAGTATCGGAATCTCAGGCTGCTGTAGCCCTGCAACTTCCATGAGCCGCTCACGATGAAATTGCCTTTCGAATAACCTTTCGCCCCTAAGACAGCATATGATGTCATACCGTCGTAGCCTACCGTCCAATGCAGCCCATCGGTCGAACGCCATGAGCGGCCCGAATCGCCAACCGCGACTATCACGCTGTCAACCGAAGTTACGTCGTTCACTCTCCCCTCGACCTCGGTCAGCTCCCAGGAGATGCCATCTGTGGAAACGAGAATACAGCCCTTTCCCACGGCCACGAACTTGTCCCCGGTCCAGTGAATTCGGTACAATTCGCCGGGGGCGTTCGTATACGCAATGTTCCAGGTGTAAGCGTCACTGGAGTAAAAGATAGATGAATCGCCAACGGTCACATACCTGATACCGGAGTATGCTATGTCGTTGAGATTGCTGGCGAAACCGATCGATCTGGTCTCCCAGGAAACACCGGGCGGACTTGAACTGAACGGGCTAAAATCGCTGTTCCCGCATGATATGATCACCGAGAGAAATCCCAGGATCAGTACGCGAATGAGTCGAGATGTTCGGATACGTGCCAACACTACTTACCCCGTCATAAAGGCAACCGGGAATGGGGCGCCTCCGATGAAGTCTTCTGCCGGCTAGCGCCCTCCCAAACGTCATTCCTAAAGTAAATAAACATGTCTACCATAGAATTGTCAAGCCAACGATTACTGCACCTTCAAACTCCGCACCTGAAACACGTTCCCTTCCGGATCCCAGCCATCGCACACGCGATGACCGTTAAATTCCCACTCCTTGTTGCCTGGCTTGCACCCGCCCCCTGACGAGATAACTCTGTCCCTGATTTCCTGAATTGTCTTATCGACGAAAAAGACGGGCTTCATTGCTGTATCTTGTCTTGGAGCTGCAGCGCCCTCGGAATCGCTGTTCATTCTCTTCGAGGTCGCCGTTCTGAGCAGCACCAACTCGAAGCTGTCATTGACTAGTACGACGTACGCATCCTTAGCCTCTCTCTGCTTGAGATCGAACACACGTTTGTAGAACGCGAGCATTTGCTCGATATTCGATACGTAGATAACCAAACCTGAGTTCAGGAGCGCCCCCGATTTTCGGTCTCGATTCGCTTTAGTCTCGCCTTGACTTCCCTCTTTGTCTGCGGACAAGGGATGCCACGCTGACGAAATTTCAGATGTAGCTTAAGATATCTGATCGCAAGGTCTCTTCTACCGAGATCAGCGTAGGCTACCCCCAGTCGGTACCGACACGAATTCACAATCTCTTTTGCGCTCCTGATTCCTTCACCGCATTCGCCGACTGCGATTTTTCGTTTTCCCTTCCTGAGCAGCCTTCTCCAAATCTCGATTGCCTCTTTTCCGCGCCCGAGCATGTCAAGACAAGCAGCATGATCCATGAGGGCAAGTGGACAACTGGGTGCGAACTTTATCGCTTCGGTAGAATAGACGAGGGCCTTGCGATAATTGCGTTCTTCGTAGTAACACGAGCTTATTCGGGACAGAAGCCAGTGATCGTCCGGTTCAGATTTCAGCAACCTGAGAAGGATCTTCCGCCCTTGCGAAATATTGATCCGTAGCATAAAGCCTATAAAACCGTTGCAGCAGTGCTTTCTTGTCTTTCATTTTTGATCTCTCCGCTTGAGGCCTGACAATTCTACTGTGGCCGGATGGCGGATCGGGCAAATGTGGAACAGACCTCCCGCGCCTTCAAAGCTTTCGGTCGTGCCCGACTTTGCTGCTGCCGGAAAACAAATCCGTATCATCAGCCCTATAGTCGTACCCAACTCGCCAGGAAAACCGTCCAATCTCCCCGAATCGATTCCTGAGGATCTCGGTCTTTGGCTCCCCCATGTGGCTGAAATGGTGAGTCACCCAATCCTCGCTCAGCTTGTCCTCGGTGAAACTCACGACCAGTACCGTCCGGCCATTGGCTGATTTCGGGACCATCCAGTAATCCCACATCAAGGCGTACGCTCCCATCAGATTCTGCCCCGCTACCTCAGGCAGCGAATCTTCATCCTCCCGATCATAGAATCCGATCTCGCTTGCCAGCCAGTATTTGTCGAGCCCGACAATTAGCGGTTCTGTGTGACTTTCCGATTCGACCGCTGATTCGATTTTTTCCACCCGATCACCCATCGCGCTCCAGGCCACCGGAAGTTTCATACCGGTACCTTTGTTGAAACCGGGCATGCCGGCCACAAGGTATCCGAAGCCTCCGGCATAGAGAACGAAAAGCACAACCACCATTCTCAACCAGCGTCTGGCCATCGGACGCGGGGACACTAGTGATACAGGGGACCTGGCGCCGATAATCCTGGCCGAAATCAACGGCAATGCGGCAAACCAGACAGGTCCGGTCCAATTGAGCTTAGGCACCCCCTGAAGACTGAAGACAAGAAAGACCGCCAGGGGAGCAAGCACAAACACTGCACAAAAGAGGTACTTGCGATAAGTTGTCGGATCATCCTCTCTCGCTCGCCGTCTCTGCTTCCAGAAAGACCACAATGCCACCACCGCTTCATACACTCCGAGCGGCGTTATCAGAATGAGCGCTGCACCGATAAGTGCATGCGTCTGAATATGTAAACCGTGCGACCAGCGCCGCGATCCTTGAAATACGAATGACATCCAGCCGTGCTCGGCGTTCCAATAAATTACCGGACTGAACAAGACAGCGCCGATAAGCAGGGCGATATACGGCTGCGGTTTGACAAACCAGTGGCGGGATCTTTTGTCTATCAGCAAGTAGACAACAGTCGAAACCACTACCAGTCCCATCGTGTATTTGGACAGCAGCCCGAGTCCGAGAAACAGGCCCACCAAATACCAGGCATTTTTGCGATTGTGAACAACCGCCTGGTGGACGAAATACAAAGCTCCTGCCCAGGCGACATAAAACGGCGCATCGGGCGTCATAATAAATCCAACCGACATGTAGATAGGCAGACACGCCAACAGGAGCACGGTCAGTTTGCCCACGTGCTTGCCCGCAATATCCACCGTCAGACGATACATGAAGAAAGCTATCGCAATCCAGCCCAGGAACGCCGGCAAGCGCACCGCAAACTCACTTCGCCCGAGCACAAGCTGAAAGGCATAGATGAGCCAGGCCACCATGGGCGGGTGATCGAGATAGCCGATATTGAGGTGCGCGGCATAATTCCAGTAGTAGGCTTCCTCGGGGAGGAGATTGAGCCAGCCGATAAAGACCAGCCGAATGACCACGCCGATACCGATGAGCAGCCAGACGCGATCAATTTTAGCGAAACTGAGGAGATGTGATTGAACGGTCCGGGAAGTAGGTCGTGTTGGCAATCAATTCCTTCCTTTCGAGTTTCGACGATCCAGCTGTTTCTTGCGGGCTAACTTCCGACTGAGCGTGCGGAAGACTCAGCAGTTCGGCATTCAATGCCACATTCCCGGATCGGCTTGCCTGTCGAGGCTAACTAGTCGCTATGATGTTCAAGCGAAGATGAAACTGCGGTGAAACGGGGGGTACTTCTCTAGGCGACCGCCCGTCCGGCTGCGAAGGGTTTCCTCTTGCCCTACATCCCGGACATAGTACTATTTGTTTTCAGGAAATTCAAGATAGAAACCGCCAGTGAGAATCAGCCCGCCGTACCGGATCGAAGATCGCCGCCGGAAATGCGGCAAACACCGGTCGGTCGACTGCGTAATACACAATAAGAAGGAGGTTATATGCTGAAAAGTGGCAACGCGACGGTGTTCGTTTCGGACATGAATCGGGCGGTCGCATTCTACACGCAGACTCTTGGACTGAGGTTGAATAAGCGTTTTGGCGACGACTGGGCCGAAGTCGGCATCGAAGGGGAGATCACTATCGGCCTTCACCCCAGCGGTCCGAAAAGCCCAAAGCCGGGGAGCCGGGGTGCTATCTCGATCGGGTTCCTGGTTTCCGAACCACTTGATTCGGTGGTAACGAGGCTGATGGCTGAAGGCGCGAGATTTAGCGGCCCGATTGTCGACGATGATGCTGTCAGGTTGGCCCATTTCAGCGATCCCGATGGCAATGAGCTGTATCTTTGTGAGGAGAAACATTGAATGGCAGTCCCGGCATAGAATCAGTAATTCGTCGTCAACAGCGTCCGACTGCCCAGGATCTTGCGCGGGGTTTCTTCTTCGTCTATACTGTCGTGTATATTGAGTGTATCTCTTCGGTCGGTACCTTACCATCCGCAGCCACCGAAGAGCAGTAGCAGGAGAACGGGTCATCAACCACATTCAGATAAACAGGAGCGGAATGAAAAAACAATGGACAGTAGTTTTGCTTGTCATGGCTCTCGCAGCCTGTAATTCAACAACCCAAAAGACAAACACTATGGACGACAAAAACAAACAAACAGACAGCACCAGCACGCCCGCCGACACGACACCGAAAGTGACGGGAATCGGCGGCATATTCTTCTTCTCGGACAATCCTAAAGAAACAAAAGAATGGTACGGAAAGAACCTGGGGCTGGAAATCAACGACTATGGCTCGACCTTCGAGTCGAGAAATGTGAACAAACCTGACGAAATCAATCAGTTGGTGTGGAGCCCGTTCAAGAAAGGCAGTGACTACTTCAGTCCTTCCAAAAAGGACTTCATGATTAATTACCGCGTGCAGCACATCGAAGCCCTTGTGGACAAACTTAAGGAAAACGGGGTCATTGTCCTCGACAGTATTACCACATACGATTATGGGAAGTTCGTTCATATTCTCGATCCAGAGGGGAACAAAATCGAGCTCTGGGAACCATAATTGTATTCGTATGGTGGATCCGTCTTCGGGCCCACCATGTCGTACGTCTGAGTTTTTTCACAGGGCCTGTAGGTCCGACCATTCTTATAGCCGGACGTATGAAGCATTCTTCAGAGAATGATTGCCTGGCAGGTTCGAAGCGAATCTGCCCTAC
>CAVQCT010000005.1:0-187188 GCA_963711085.1 uncultured candidate division Zixibacteria bacterium
CCGAAGTTCTGAAAATCTACTAGGCAAGGAGGATGAAAACAATGAAATGTAAGCTTGTAATTATATTACTGGTTCTCCTTGCTGTAAGCCTCACTACGGCTTACGCCGGGAGCGACCGACGCCTCGGAACAGACGGTGCGCAGGAACTGGTCATTCCAATCGGCTCCCGCGGAACCGCCATGGGCGGCGCCGTCGTTGCCTCGACGCGAGGGATCGAGTCGATGTTCTGGAATCCGGCCGGTCTGGCCGATCTGGAAGGAACGGAAGCGATGTTCACGCACCTTCCTTACATCGCCGACATCAATGTCAATTTCGCCGGCGTGGCAACGCGAATCGAGGGTTTCGGTACCTTCGGCGTCGGTGCCAAGGTTGTGACGATTGGTAACATTCAGGAAACGACCGAACAGTACCCGACCGGTACCGGACGTGAGTTCAATCCGTCGCTAACGGTAATTAACATGTCGTACGCTCGAATACTGACGGCCAACGTATCTTTCGGTGCGACCGCGATGTTCGTTAATGAGGACATCTTTGAGGTCAAGGCGACCGGGGTCGCGTTCGATGTCGGATTCAAGTATGATCCGAGATGGAACGGCGTTTCCATCGGCCTGGCCATTAAGAACTATGGTCCTCAGATGAGCTTCTCCGGTCGGGGATTCAATCGTTCCCTGAACGGTCAGCCGGTCCGTCCGCTTGGGGCGAGTTTCGATCTCCCCAGCTCGATCAACATGGGCATGGCCTGGGAATTCCTGAACCAGGACAAAAACTATGCCTCCATCTCCGGTAATTTCCGTTCGAACAATTATACGCAGGATTACTGGCAGGGTGGAGCAGAGTATGTCTATGACGGAAAGTACTCGCTCAGAGCGGGCTACACCTTCCAGGACAATACGAACTATGTCTACGGTGCCTCGCTCGGTGCCGGCGTGAAGGTTCCCCTGGGCGGTACCACGTTGACCTTCGAGTATTCGTGGAACCAGACCGATGTGTTCGATGACAACCAGTACTTCACTCTGACAGCCGATTTCTAAGCCTGTCATAGTCTAGTGAAAACAACAGGGCCGGATGCGCAAGCATCCGGCCCTTTCATTTGCCTTCGTAGCCTCGTAGTTAGCCGGTTCTCAGAACATCTCTTCCACCAGCAGGACCAGATCACCGATTCCGACAGCACCGTCATGATTCATGTCCGCCGCTTGCATCGGATCGGGTTCCGGACCGCCGTTGAAGGCGAATTCGACCATCTCGATCAAGTCGCTGATATCAACGATACCATCCAGATTCAAATCGCCGGTGCGATGTCCGATCAGGATTGCCTGCCCGGTAAGGCTGAACGACGAGCCGTCGGTGTAATTGCCGGTCACGGTGTAATCGTAGGAGGCACTGTCCCACAAAAGACCGTAATATCCGATAAAGTCCGCTACCGGCATGAATACCCTTGTGACGTTGCCGCTGAATCCGGGCATAGCGGCTGCGGTGTTGATTGAATCAAAACTACAGATTCCGTTGACGCAGATCGTTCCCGGATCGAAATCGTGGCCGACAGCGCCTGACATGTCGTAGCCAAGATTCACTGCGATGTCCGTCGGCTCGATCGACTGAGTCATAAACTGGTAGATTGGATCAGGATTCACCGTTGTTTTCGCGAGTGCCGGCAACGGAGGTTCAGCCTGGTCGAGGTATGACTTTGTCACTGTTATCGAACTCAGATTGTTGGTACCGGTTCCGACCGCCATGACGATCAGGACACACTGACTGTCACCCGGGCGGAAGGTGTCGATCGGGCCGAATGTGCCCATCATCCGCTTGTCTCTGGGATTGGTATCAAGGTCGCCTGTTCCTGCGACAGGATTCCCTGGAACGGCGAACCTGGTGCCGTTGGGCAGAGGAGAACCATTCTGAGCGAGCCCCTGCATATAGTTCAGCGTCTGGGTGGCGGAGTTGGGGTCAGTGCCGTTGATGTATAGCTGGAACGATGACATACCGAGATTCCGATATCCCTGCAGACGGTAACCGTCCCAGTAAGCTGTGTCAAGCGGAGACGGTACGACCGGCCCCGCAAGCATCTTCACACCAATTGCCGGGACTGGTGTGCCGTAATGACCATCGGCATTACTCGAATTGAAGCAGAAAAAGCACTGGTCGAGTGTGTCGCAACCCACGAGGTCGTCGCTGGAGTATCCGAGATCCGGGTCGAACCAGTGGGATATATAGAAGTTGTCTGATGGTACGTTTTCCCCTTTGTTGTACAACTTGTACTGGATGTAGATCAGATGGTCGGCCGCGCAGCCCGCCGATCATGGGAGGCCCAGACGGTTTGTTTGACCTCAATCCCAAGCGGAGCAGTCTCCCCGGAAGCGTTATCATGCCGGGTCGGGCTGGCATCGTTGTACACGCACCAGAGCATCCGATCTCCCCACATGCGGGGATGGCCCAGCGAATCAACCGGCGCACCCTGATCCACCGGCCAGTTCAGATAATCGGCGTTCGGATTCGCACCGAGGCTGTCCCGATAGAGCTTGTAGACTCTGAAGGCAGATTGGTCGGTCTGGTAGGTCCCGTTAAGCATCGGCCCCGGAACATATTCATCGCTGTACTCGGCGATGGCAATGCGAATCTGGCCGGTGGCCGAATCGGTACCGCCGAGCCAGAGGCCAGCGGCATAGAGAGGCGAAGTGAATTCCGGCTCCCCCGACTATTGGAGCGAATGGCCAAGTGTCGCTAAACGGATACCAGGTACCATAGTCATATCCAAACAATCCCGACAAGATCACGGCCGAAATTGCCGTGGTTCGTGACAACATCATGATAAGATTGGCATCGATAAAGCTGGTGTTATCGATGATTTTGTAATTTTGATTTCCTCCCTGACCCTCCGGCGGCAGAGCCTGTACCGAAAGTGCAAAACCAAGAAGCAGAGACAGGAGGAGTGAGACTCGGAAAAATTTCATTCGAGACCTCCTTCGCACATGATCCAGAAAATGTCTGTTGATAGATTCAATATAGGCGAAAGAGGGTATTTGTCAAGGAATCGTAGACAGAACAGTGTGCGACGGGAAGGACGCGCAAACGGAGTGCTAAACGGGCAATGGGGAAGCGAGGAGGACAGCGATTACATCAGGCCGAGTTCTTTGAGTTCTTTCTCGTAGCGGATCTTGAACATCTTTACGAGATTCTCTTTGTAGTTCCCGACGAGGGTGAGGCTGCCGAACTTGTTCTCCGCTTTACATTTCAGGAAATGGTCCTTGTCCCGATAGCCGATTATTTCGGCAGGGTTTCCCATGACGATTGCAAAGGGGGGAACGCTCTTGGTCACCACCGATCCCATGCCAACGATCGCCCCCTCGCCAATCTCGATTCCCGGCACGATCATCACCTGGGCGCCGATCCAGACGAAATCCCGGATGATGACCGGCTTGAGGTCGGCATTGGCATCGTACGGGATACACTCCGAATTGAGGTACCGGTGCTGCCAGGTCCGTCTGTTGATACATTCAATATAGGCGAAAGGATATATTTGTCAAGGAATCGTAGACAGAACAGTCTGCGGGGAAGGATCACCAACGGAGTGCTAACGGGCAATGGGGAAGAGGAGTGGCAGCGGTTACATCAGGCCGAGTTCTTTGAGTTCCTTCTCGTAGCGGATCTTGAACATCTTAACGAGATTCTCTTTATAGTTCCCGACGAGGGTGAGGCTGCCGAATTTGTTCTCTGCCTTGCATTTCAAGAAGTGCTCTTTGTCCCGATAGCCGATTATCTCGGCCGGATTGCCCATGACGATCGCATAAGCGGGAACGCTCTTGGTCACCACCGAACCCATGCCAACGATCGCGCCCTCACCGATCTCGATCCCGGGTACGATCATGACCTGGGCACCGATCCAGACAAAATCCCTGATTATGACCGGTTTGAGATCGGCGTTGGCATCGTATGGAATGCACTCCGAATGGAGATATCTATGCTGCCAAGTCCACACTATGCAGTTTATGCCAAACCCGGAATTCTCGCCGACATAGAGACCGCCGAGCGTGTTGAAATTGCAGCCGCGAAGAATCAATACCCGGTCCTTTAGGATTACTCGCGAAGGCATGTTAATACGAACGCCGGGGTCGATTCTTATTCCACGGCCGTATTCTTTGAACTGCTCCGGTCGAAGGTGCAGTTGCTCCTCGTTGTTAAACTTGTCCCATTGCCAAGCAACGAAACGACAAAGTTTGGACTTTCTGAGTACTTCCTTTAGAACACCCACGATAAAATGATCCATTCTGTTTATGTCAGATGAGCGAATATAGGCGCCTGCTCAGAGGGCAGCAACTTCTTTTATTTGTTTGTCGGCAGATCGGTCGGCTAATTTATTGTCACGGTTATCCAGGAATACTACGGAATGTTAACGATCTTACCTTTATAAGAAGTACCCTCGATGTACCAGAGATACACCCCTACTGCGACCGGATTGTCCGAGGCGTTGCGGCCATCCCAGACGTACTGACTGCTCAGGCTGGTCTTACGTAGAACGGTCTCTCCCGACGGCGATTGAATCAGCAGATCAACCGGTCCGGCAGGCAGCACAAAGGTAACCGTTTCACCCTGGGCAAAGCTCACCGGGTTAGGATAGGCGACATACTCGTTGGTAGCTCCCACGGTAAGCTGCACAGCATCGGAATAGGGGTAATCATTCACTTTGACGCGCCAGTAGTAAGACTGCTCCGGCGTGAGAGTGGAATCGACCTCCCAGGTGGTGTAATTCTGATAGCTCTGGGGCACGGCGGGCGAAGAAGCCACCAAAGGATTAAACGAAACGTCCTCAGCGACTTCGAAAAAGTACGAATTGGCACCGGCAGCCGGGATATTTCGAGCGGACAGGACCGGATGACTTGAATTTACAGTGGCACCATCGTTGGGTACAAACTCGGTCACGATAGTATCTGACGGGGTCGGGGCACCGGAGACTGCGTTGGCCACATTGGACAACGGCGATGGATTCATTCCATCGTCGTACGTCTTTACAGCCACGTAGTATCTGGTGGCTGGTGTCAGGTTGGTCAACACAGCCGACTGCGCTGTGCCCGAGACCGCAGGTGTCGGCGGATTCATCACGCTGTCGGTGATAGCATCGAAGTTTGCCGACGTTATGTTCGACGTCGAATACTTGATGCTGTAAAACATCGCCGTCCCACTGCTACTGTCATCGCCCGACGATGTCCAGGAAAGATTAATTTCCCTTTCGCTGCTACCGGTCACGGCGCCCAGGTCATTGATCTGACCCGGAGGGATACTGTCGGTAGTGCCGGTAGGAATCGAAGAACTGGAAATGGCGCTGGTCACATTAGACAACGACGACGGGTTCATCCCGTCGTCGTATACTTTCATCGCTACGTAAT
Organism: uncultured candidate division Zixibacteria bacterium; assembly: GCA_963711085.1. Lineage (GTDB taxonomy): Bacteria > Zixibacteria > MSB-5A5 > GN15 > FEB-12 > CAVQCT01. The sequence goes on from CAVQCT010000005.1 coordinate 5,379, forward strand.
ACCTGGTATCTGGGGGCAGGTTTGCCAACACGGTTGACTGTGCCGTCCCCGAGATTGCTGGTGTCGGTGGACTTGTCACGCTGTCGGTGATGGCGTCGAAGTTAGCCGTCGTGATGTTCGATGTCGAGTACTTGATGCTGTAAAGCGTTGCTGTCCCACTGGAGCCGTCATCGCCCGATGAAGTCCAGGACAGGTTGATCTTTCCATCGCCGCTGCCGGTCACGGCACCTAGGTCGTTAATCTGGCCGGGGGGGGTGGTATCGGTATTGCCCGCGGTATTGGATAGCTGAAGCTGTATCCCGGCCATGGTCGGTGTGACCGTGACTGTCTGGCTACTCTGGTCCGAACCCTTCTGAGCCGATACGGTGAAATTATTGAAAGCCGCTGAGTCAGCTCCGGTTCTGGATTGATACAGATAGGTGACTGCTGCTCTGAACTGACCGGCCGAATTCGTCAGCCCGCTTGCCACCTGATGGTTGTAAGCATTTCGTATCGTGACCGTAGCCGCCGGTATCACCGAGTTATTGCTTCCGCGGACGGTTACATTAATGGTTTTCCGGACGCTTATGTCGGCCGTACCGCCGTTCGAAAAAGCGATATCATCATAGGAGGTGCCACCTTCATACACGACGTCGGTTGAGACATTGTGCGTGCACGTCCAGGCATTCCCTAAGTAGCCCAGGTAGTAAGTACGAGGGCTCACTTTGATGGAGGGATCGAATTCAACGGTATCACCCATGATTACCTGGCCGTGGGACTCGCCGTTGTCGAAACCGTACTGGTAGACGTGACCACTGCTTATGATGTGGTTGTTTTCCATCCAGACTACCGAGTCATAGGAAATAGCGTCGAACATAACACCTTGTACATCGACACCGCTCGATGATAGGGCTCTCGATATAATTGTATTCCGTCGCAGAACGATATGGGCAAGCGGATATGGATTCTGTGTGTCGGTGATACGCACGTTATTCACATTTACGCCAGTCCAGGTAGTGGATGGGTCGCTATCGCCGGAGACGATGAAAGTATTATCCTCAACCACGAATTCCTGAGGCGAATAACGGATTCTCAGGCCGTGACAGGGAAGGCCATCGCCGTACTCAACGTTCGGACCCTCGTGAACATCGACATAGTTCCCGTAAATATGAATCGGGTTGGCCGGAGTACCCTGGCCGTATTCGACCAGTATACCTCGGTTCCCGCCGTAATGAGTGCCACTGGTAATCGTATTGTTATAAATTTCGCAACCGGCCTCGGCGTGTCTGATAACTATCCCATATGGATTTGAAGTCGAGTGGCAGAGTCCGTCATACGAAGGATAAAAATCATTACGCGCATCGGTCATGATGTTGCAATTGTGAATCTTGGCAAGCGCGAAATCAGCATTGCCTTCGCGTCCCATAACCGCAATTCCCATGTGAGGGCCACCGTTAATCGTCACGTCGTGTACATCGAAGTGATACATCGCACCGGAGGCCTGCAGATCGGACGAATACAGGTTGGTCAACTTGATGACAGGTGCATCATAGTTACATCGACTCGTAAACGCAGTAACTTCGCTGTGATAGACACCACCGCTGATTTCGACATTGTATGTGTTTGACCCAGCAGCATAAAGAGCCACGCCGTTGAATCCGCGCACGGTTGCGTGCACATCCTGAATCAACAAGTCGTTACCTCTGATATCAAGGCAGCTATTGCCGTCGGCGCTAGTATCCGAAGGGTTATGGATAATATATCCGCCCACAACTTTGACGTTGTACGGAAAATACGAGCTGGTGCCGGTAATCCGGACACCTACGTTGTTATTCCCACCTCCTTCGCCGAATGAGACAGTGTCGTTTCCCAAATTCAGAACGACATCGTGCAGTCGATTACTGTATTCGGCAGCTAGAGTAATACCGCTGGTGGCAGATGAAAGTTTGCGACTTCCTAGGACCAAGGTATCTACCTGACCGCTTGTCATGCTGCTTGCGCTGAAAGTATAAGGCAGCGACGATATCACATGCCGGGCGGCCTGTGACCTTCCGGTCATGATCAAAAAGGCCAATGCCACCAATAGAAGGATGGTGACGATTCTTGGTCTGTTGAAGCTGACCTTTACATTCATAAATCCTCCTTAACGGGTTCCCATATCCCGATAAAAACCTTCCCATTCACGTGAACCCGGAATTGCCACTAAAGGGGTATTGCGGCCATATTCCGCGACACTCCTGAAAGATGACCTGTTCCAGGCCGTCTTTTACTCTAATCGGTATTTTTTGCCATCAATTATACAAATTTTCTGCCTTCATACGAATTTTGTCGATATTTCCAAAGTTACTTCCTATGTTGTTAAATCCCTTATTCTTAGGCATGCTGGTACTACAACACGACGATGCTATGGCACCGAACTGCCGGTAGTGGTGTGGTTGACAGACGCTAAGCCCAGCTCATTGGAGCGGATTAGCCCGCCCATTGGTACAGTAACGGCTGAGCATGATAGGACCATTTTCTTTATACAACTCGTGCGTCATTACAGCGCTGAACAGCGAGACCGTGCCGGGTACCGGCTCTCTTGCCCGGCTCATTCATTTCCAGTTTCAGATGCCCGAAAACCAGGTATCTGTCTGTCTAACATTATATTCTGTGCATCGAACAGCGCGCCCGGTAGGCTGCGAAGACTATCAAGTAATCAAATCTATGAAGCTGCGTTGAAGTTTGCAACACTAAACAGACTGGCTTCGTCTGTGGAGTTGCTGAAATTTACAGAGCTATCTGGTTGTTTTCCTTGGCAAAAATTCTGAGTCCGAATCTCAAAGCAGTGCAGTTTCAGCTAGGTACAGAAAGGTTCTTTCCCGCGCTCGATCATCCGGACAAACTCAGATTCACGCATCGACCTGAGGCGATGTGGACTCCGGGCCCAGAGCGATTTCCTTCGCTGGTTGCGGCAGGGCTGGCGCGAATGCAAGGCGACGGTTCGTTATCTGGATTATCATCACGAGGAAGCAAGCGTAGATATACCAGTTGTACCTATACAGGTTGTGTCCAAAAAACCCTTGGAAGAGCAGGGTAATCATACTCACCTTAAGTGCTTTGAGAAGGAACGTGTAAATATCGTCATCCCACTCTTGTTCCAGATACTTGAGCTTCACCCGCTTGAGGCTTTTGAAGTAAATGATGAGGAAGTAGACGAAAGTAGTTATCCCGGGCAGGCCGAGCTCACCGGCCAGTTTGCCGATCAGGTTGTGAGCGTCTAGCCAGATTCCCCCCTGCATCCGATAGGCCCATCGGAAATTGCCGATACCTACTCCAGTAAGGGGTCTTTCAACCAGGAATTTAAGTCCCCAGATCAAGCCGTTGATGCGCCCTTGGGCGGATTCTGCCGCACCAGTTTTATCTTTGTCCTCGACATGGAAGACAGTCATGAACCTCGCCTTGTATTGTTCCGGCATGACCGCCGCCACCGCAACCATCACGAAAATTGATATTACAGCTGTGACGAGTTTATGTCTCGAGGAAAAGGCAATGAACAGGCTTACGAAGATCACACCTATCATGCCACCCCTCGAGCCGGTAAGCACAATAGTCCAGAGGACCATCGGCAGTATCCCGTATAGCAGCAGTTTCTTCAATCTGGTCTTGTAGTATCTGGCCATAAAGAACAGGAATGGTAATCCGAGAACCAGCGTATTGGAGAGACTGTTCGGATCAGAGTAATTTCCCTCGGTTCCTCCTAGGCCAACTGCGCGCTGAATACCCATACGAATTATGAAATGGCCGGCGTAGTAATTGTAGATGGAATACCCGGCTACGAATCCGAGGGAAAGCAGATAGAGCCAGACGATGGCATTCATTCGTTTCGGCGTGTTGGCGATTCTTGACACAAAGAAATAAACAAGGAACACTTTGAAGAATTCAAAAAACGAATCCCAGGCGCGGCCTATGTCCCCGGCGAACATAACTGAAATTAGGCAGACAAGAACGAATGCGAAGTAAGCCTTATCAAGGGGGAAAAGTTGAAAACCCTTTTGAAAGAACGCGATATGGATAAACAAAACAACGATCAGGGCAAGTGCCACGATTCTTTCGAAGGGGAAGGTGATTCCAAAGAGAATATTCGGTTCAAAAAAGAAGATGATCATGTACAGATATACGCCGACCATCGGAAATTTTACTATCGTGACAACAAAGGCTACTCCCAGAATGAAACCTATCGGAATAAGGCTGTACGGAGGATCCAACCAGGTGAATAACCCGGAAATTACCGTAAACAGGACCACAACGACCCAAATCAGATGCTTCCCAGTAACGAAAGTTGGTGTTTTAGTCTCCATCAGTGGCATCTTTCTTTAGCTTTTTGCTGATCCACAAACGCCCTTTGTTGAAAAGGGTTCGCATCTCAAGTATTTCCTCCTGGTTGAAAAAGCGAAGAGCGAGTAGAGCCACCGGGTACGTCAGCGTTATCAGCGTCTTAACAGAAACATCGACTATCGCATGCCCAATGTGGAGCCCTCCGATCAAGAAATAATAGACGGCTGCCACCAAGGACATGAGACCTATACGCTTCCATTCAACATGAATTTTGTGGAACTTGTTGCTGAAATAGTAGCACATAGCGGTTCTGAAGATATAACAAACCAGCGTGGAGAGCGCTGCCCCCCATACACCAAGCGGCTTTATAATAATGATATTCAGTCCGACATTTAGCACGGCGTTAAGGAGATTAATGTATGCAAAGTACTTGGTTTTTTTCTCGATAATAATGCCCACGTTGAAATGGTAATAGAAGCTGAACACCACATGGGCAAGTGTGATGATGGGAATGAGTCTTGCCGCGCCCCAATAGGACTGCTCGGCCATAAGATGAACAATATCCTTGGCCAGGACGGAGATGAATAACCCCCCAAAGATCAGCACGAAGGTGTAATACGTGAATATTCTTCCGTACGCCTGATCCCAATCCTCCTTTCCGAACATCTCAAGCCTACGGGGCCCCCATATTTGATTGAATGGCTGAGTTACGAAGCTGGTGATAAGAGTTCCGAATTTGTAGCCGAGCGAATATATCCCGGTTTCACTCAAGGAGACATATTTTCTGATGAAATATCTATCCGAGGCTGCCACTATGTAGGACGCAATATTGGACGGTATCAGCGGGATTCCGAATTTCAGCAGCCCATTGACTACATGTTTCGACACCCGCACCCCTATTTGCTTCAGAACAACCGGTGTCAAAAAGCAGAAGATAAGCGCCGCCATGATGAAATTACTTACAAAGATTCCCCAAATACCCATCTTCAATGAAACTAGGAAATAGATGTTAAGCCCCAGAACCAATAAGCTCACCAGTGAAACGATCGAGACGGTGATTGATTTTTTCTCTATCCTGAAGTAATTGATGTGGAGGTAGTGAGGACCCCCACGGCGAGAGTTGCGAATGCAATTTGAAAGTATCTGGTATATTCACCGGTGTCAAAGACTAAGCGCGACATCAGGCCGCTGCCAAGCGACAAGAGTCCCAGCGAGACCACTACCACTTCCACCCAACCCGAAAAAGGCCGAACTCACAACTTCTTTTCGTTTTTGTGGATCATCACTCTCGAAATAAAACCTGCCCAGCCCGCTTGCCATGCCAAAAGCAACAACGGTCTGGATTAAGCTGATGGTTATCTCAATAGCTCCATCACGCCGTAATCGGCGGGGGTGATATAGGATGTGTACAGAGGGATCATGAGAAAGCCGACGAGCCGACTGAGCATATTCGTCAGACCGTACACGCTGTAGTGTTTCATCAACAGGCTGGTTTCTTTTCGAATTGATGAATTCAACACAACTCCTATGTTCTGTCTATTAAGTTACGACGATCAAGTGGGTAGCGCATGTTCCACATCATATTACGGTCGTGCCCCTGCGCTCGAACTCGCTGATACTCGGTGTATTCCCACTTTCAGGAAACCAAGTCTACGTATATTCGCAAATCAAACAAAAAAATGGGTGTATCCGACTCTCCTGGCTTGGCAATTGCCCTCATGCGATTCAGAGGTGCAGCAGACATTGAATGGTGAATCTCACTGGCGCCGGTCTTTGATGATTTTCGCCGGGTTCCCCACCGCGACGCTGTAAGCCGGTATCGGTTTAACTACCAGCGTGCCGGAGCCGATTATCGATTTCTCACCGATATCGGCCATGACAACACAGTGATCACCGATGAAGACATCACGGCCAATCGTCACGCAGGAGTAGGTTCCTTCTTTCTCAAGAATACCAACCTCCGGATCATCGGAAATTGTGCTGCCGTCCCCCGAGAGCACGGAAACGTGAGTTTGCAATCGCGGTGCCATCACCGATATCGGCAAGTCCGATGATATTACGCCCGTTAATAAACACGCCGCGACCGATTTTAGTGCCGATCTTGGACACGAAACTTCCGAATCCCATATTGAGATCCATGTAAGAACAGGCGAGGGTCTGTTTGTAGTAGCAGGCGCGAACGGCCGTTCCAATAAATCCGGGAGACATGCTGAAACACTGCGCGAAAAGATCGTAAAAGAGCGACGATCGGAAGATCTTGTGAACGAGCAGAGCGGTCAACCCGGCCGGCAGGACGCACAGGAAGACTACGCTGAAATATACCCACTTAATGACTTTTTTCACTCTGTGATTCCCTCGCCAATCGTTCGTAGAAGTCCTCGTGTTGTTTCAGGATAATGGCGCGTTCGTAGCTTGAGAAAGCCTTTTTCACGTCGCCTGTTTCCCCAGGGTATCGGCAAGTTTCGGGTTCTGGATTATCTCCCGGAGGCGACCGATCAGCCCTTCCCTCTCTTCAATAGAATAGACGGCAGGCCGGTTTCTCCCTGGTCAATCGCCTCGCTGTTGCCGCCTACTTCCGAAGCTACCACCGGGAGTCCGGCGGCCATATACTCGATCAGCGAGTTGGAAAAGCTTTCTCCTTCGGAGCAGAGGACGCCGATATCGAATGCCGCGAGGCATGGGACGATGTCGTCGTGCCGGAGAGACCGGCCAGCTTGAAGATCTCCCAGACCCCATTGCGGTAGATGTACTGTTGCCGTTACGCGTGCAACGGGCCTTCCCCGACAATAACGAACTTGAGGATTCGGCTGATTCTTTGTTAAGCAGCGCTTCACACTGGATCGACGTCTTGAGCTTCTTCACCGGTCTTAGATTTGCCACGGCGCCGACAAGGATGTCTCCTTCGCCGACATTCCATTGCTCCCGCCTTACGCACCGCTGTTTCTTGTCTAACTGAGTAAATCGATCAAGGTCGAGCGCATTATAGATCACCGCAGTTTTATCCTTCGGGACGTGTTCGATCTCGCAGGTACTGAACACGGCGGCCTGCAAGTTGGCCAGATATACAGTCGTCCAGCGTCTCAGGAATCGAAGCATCCTGATATGTTTGTTGTCGTGCCAGTAGCCGGTATTGCGGCGGCTGGAAATGACTACCGGGCAATGAGCGTAACGCGCGGCGATAGTCCCGAAGACATCTTGCCGTCTTTGAAGAAGGTCTGAACGATGTCGAACTGCTCTTTCTTATGAAGTTGCTTGAATTTCCGCAGGCCTTTCAGGAATTGCACTGCAAACAGGGAATGGACATTCAGAATTTCTGATCGGAAAGTCGAACTGTTGTGACCGCATCCATTCCGGATCGTCCCAACAGACCAGGTAAGGCTGTACCCGATTGCGGTTCAGACCGCGAAGCATGGTGAGCAACTGTTTTTTCCGTGCCGGCGGAAGGCGTTTCTATAGCATCTATGAAATAGGCTATTTTCAACGGCTTGCTCACGGGGACATCACTTTCCGATATATTTCTATCAGCCGCTCGTTCTGTCCGGCGAAACTGAATTTCTCCCGGACCGTCTGCTTTCACGCGATCGGCGATCGTTGTTCGTTCATCCGGGCTGACAGCCAACAGCACGATGTTCTGCGCGCCAGTGAATTTACGTCCTTCGCCGGGACAAGGAAACCATTAACTTTGCTTTCGATAATCTCCGGAAGTCCGCCCACGTCGGTGGCAACGACCGGAACGCCCACGGCCATAGCCCCGAGCACGATATTCGGCAGCCCCTCGGAGAGGGATGGATTGACGAGCAGGTCCGCTCCCTTGAGATGGGCGGCGAGGTTATTTTCGAATCCGGGGCAAACGATCCTGTCCTCGGCTCGGTGTTCGGTGATCAGTTGTCGCAGCTTCTCCAGATCGGGACCATCGCCGAACAAAACAAACCTTAATTGTGGTTGGTCATCAAGGGCCTGAAAAGCTGCCCTGACGAGATACACTTGTCCCTTTTCCTCGCTGAACCGCCCGCCGGAAATGGCCACGATTGAGTCAGGCGGAAAGCCGAATTTCCGTTTCAAGTCGATCGGATCGACATTATTGAATTGGTGCCGTCGATCGCATTGTGGACAACCGAGATTTTTTTCGAGGGCACGAACAGCCTCACCAGCTTCTTCTTCTGCGAAGCCGATACGGCTACGATATGGTCGGCTTGTCTGATAAAAATTTTGTCGAGGGTGTGAAAGAACTTGATTTTGAGATTTTCTTTGGTGAAACCGCGCGAGAAAGCGATCCATCGAAGATCCTCCTTGCCGCGAGCCAGCATGCCGACCATATGGGTGCGGTAGTCGTAGTAAACAGGATATCTATATCGTTTTGTTTGAGGTACTCTCCTACTTTGCGAATTGCTTTCGTGTCATACCCGCTTTTCACCTCGAACGCGTGGGTGGGGATGCCGTCCCTGGCGATGACTTTGAGGAACTCAGGTTCGGTGCCCTGCTCCCCGTGAAAGAACTGACGGCGAGATTGACTCCAGCCTGCCGCGCCAGCTTGGCGTGGAAATGGAGCTGACGTTCCGGGCCGCCATCAAAGTTCGATGCTCTCAGGTGAAGCACGTTCATGACCCGCTCCTGACACTGAGTAAGTAGTCGCTGAACCTTTTCCCAAGCTGTTGCCAACGATATCGTTCGAGAACAAGCTGTCGGCCTGATGACGCCAGTCGTGACGAAAGCTCGGCGTCGTCCAGACACTCTAAAGATCCTTCTGGGAGAACGTTTCAGGACCATCCGCAAGCAGGATATTCTTCCTGTCGGTAACTTCCAATCCCTCGGCCTTTAGGGTCGTAGAGACTACCGGCTTCTTGCATCGCCATCGCTTCGAGGATCTTCAACCTCGATCCGCCGCCGATTCTAAGCGGGACAATGTACAATGCGGCCGAAGCTACCGTGAGACCCGCGAACATCGTCCACCGTACCCGTGATTGTAATGCAGTCAATATTTGCCCAGATCGGTTATCTGTTTGGAAGGATTCCTGCCGACAAAGACCGCCTTGATGCCGGGACGCGCCTTGCGAAGGGATGGGAGGATCTCCGATGCGAAGAAGATGGCCACGTCCTGATTTGGACGCCAGTCCATCGAACCGGTGAAGACCAGTGTATCAGGATCTATCTCAGCTTGTTCAGGGGCGAAATACTCGGTGTCGACCCCATTATCGATAACAGCAGGTTCATATCCGACGCCCAACGACCGAATCGTCCCGGCTTCCTGCTTAGTCACCGCCGTGCACCGTCGGCCCAACTGAAGCAGCTCCGTTCGAACGCAAGCACTTTGCGATACTGCACACCGATATAAAACTTCTTCAATGGGTTGGTCTCATTGCGCTGGTATTTCTCCCAGATCGTCGATTCGATATTATGCGCGACGATCACCTTGCGTGGGCCCTTGATATCCCTGATAAACCGGGCATAGGGGGTCCAGTCGCCGATGATCAGATCATACTTCTCGAGTCGACCAGCTCCGTAGCGCACGTCAAACGCCGTCGTGTAATGACTGGTGACGATATTAACGATATTTAGAAAACAGATTGGCGAGAAGCTGGAATCGAATCTCGAACCTGATTGTCTTCGGTCGGGCGGCGGCACAGCATAGTGGCGATGTTATTTCTTGGCAGGAATTCGCTCGCCTGACTGCTTTGATCGCCGTAGGCGAGGAACGAACACTTGGTGCTCCCGGGTAAGTTCCCGAACGAGATTGAAAGTACGAATACGTTTACCGGTATTGAGGGGATAGGGGAATTCTTCGTCGATTACGAGCAGCTTCACTGATAACGATCCTTGTTCGGTCCGAACTGTTTTTTCTTTGCCAAGATCCGGCAAATCAGAGGCAATTCGGCTGCCATTTCGGCAATTCAAGTGGATGTGAAATTACGAAAGCGTCTTTCCGGAACGAATGCCCTTTTTCGCGTCATCATATTCATTTATAGCCAGCCTCGCCTTGCCCGATTTCTCCCTCTGAAGACGATCAACGACAATAACGGTTACGCGGATGTTTCACCAAGCTGGCTTTTCATTCTCTCCTCGATGAAGTCAAACATCTCCTGGGTCGGCTTCGGCTTGTCGGTGATCCGAACTTCGAAGTCGCGCAACGAGTGCTGAACGAACTGCATTTGTCCAATGAACGGACCTCCCGTTTCCAGCACAGTGCCGAGAGCGAATCCAGACATTCGGGTGCCGTTTTCCGAGTAGATTTCATCGCTCACTCTCCCTACCGCCCTATCCATCATCATCAGCCCGCGTCCGCACGGGCAGTCCCCGTCTAACTGAACACCATAATAGTTGATCTGGTAGCGGATGATCGGAAAGGCGTAGTTGGTCAAATCGGTGATGAATATCTCACCTTCTTCGCCAGGTTTGGCCGGCTTCCCATCTCGGATGAATTCCACTATCGAAGTTTCCATGGCAATATGACGTCCTTTGTCAGCAGGCTACCTCGCAGGCTGTATTACCGGTCTCGCGAGATCCGTACATATCGAACGCCAGTCCGTGGTAGGTCCTTTTCAAAGAGATTTCTGATAATCGTGCATGGCTAGCCTGTGCTCATGATCCCTTTCAGCTCTGGCAAGGGAAGGTTGTTGTCGGAGCGGAACGGGTGAAAAGCATAGAAGGTTGAAGGAAATGCTTTGACGAATTCTGCCTTTAAGGTGCATAAACCCTTCATAAACCGTCCAGAGCGCTTGATCCGTGTACAGCCCGGCATGAAACATCACCTGACGAAGCAGATACCGATCCTTGATAATCGTTCGAGAAAGGCGATGGAAGTTCCAATGCAGCCGCCACCGGCCAGATCCAGAGCCATCTTCTGGCAAGGAAGTAGCCCCATCCAGCTCTCGTGGCGCGAGGTCAAGTCGCGGCTTGAAGCTGAAACTCTCTTGATCCCGATCAAGAGCGGCCTGCTGCCCGACCGTGCCTCCCGACAGGAATCGCTGAATTTCGCTCCGCGGGAGCTTGTCGGAAAAGAACTCTTCTGCCCGGTCGTACGTCAGATCCCGGCTAAGGATCGGCAGCTTAGCCAGGTCTTCGATGCTGTGAAAGATTTCAGCGTAACCACGTTCATCGAAGATCTTTGGGGTAATACTGGGTAGTCGAGTAGGCGTGTCGAGGAGGGCAGTGAGCCGCTGCCATTGGTAATCGTACAGGCGCTGCCGTGGCCAGTACTGGCTCTCCTGCAGGAATTGGCTGGTGCTTCAGCGAGGACAGCTGATTCTCGCGGTTGAGTAGAATCGGCAACACAGTTCTTCTGAGCAATGATGCATCAAGCTCATGTATCCACCTTCCCGAAAGGATTTATGCTTTCCTGCAGGTCCATTTCACTAATTACAAATCGGACTTTTCCCGATTTTTCTTTATGAAGGGCTTCGACGATATTGATGTTTACCTTAATGTTATCGCCGAGCAGGATCCTCATCTGGCAGTCGAGGGACTCAAATATCTCCTTAGTGGGCTCCGGTTTGTCGGTGATGCGGACTTCATAATCCCCCAACGCGCGCTGGACAATTTGCATCTGGCCGATCACCGGCCCGTCCATAGTGAGCGCAATTCCGAGGGCATGGCCCGAAACCCTGTCGCCGTTGGCGGCGAAGACATCGTCGGTCACCCGTCCGACCGCTCGATCCATCAACATATCAAGCCCCGTCCACTGGCACATTCGGTCCCCGGAGGAAATCCGTAATCGTCTATCTGATAACGAATTAACGGGAAAGCCAGGTTGGTCAGGTCGGTAACGAATATCTCCCCTTCGGCTCCCGGTTCGACCGGCTTGCCGTCGCGAATAAACTCCACGATTGAGGTTTCCATAGCGATATGCCGTCCCTGCCGCAAGCTACACTCGCAAGCGGTGTTACCGACTTCGCCGGGAGCCGTACATGTCGAACGCTAGGGCAATTATAGGTCTCCTCCAAAAGGAGTCGCTGATTGGGATACCTTGGCTCGCCGGTCGACATGATCCTTCTTAAGTGCGGGAGAGGAAGGTTCTTCTCGATACGAAGCTGGTGAAGCCGTACAGGGCTGATGGAAAGGCCTTGAAGAACTCCGGATTGAACTTCATAAGTTCATTGTACACCAGGGAGAGCGATTTCTCGGTAAAGGTGCCGGCATGATACATGATCTGGCGCAGCAGATACCGGCTCCGAATGAAGCTCTTGAACGTTCCGTGGAAGTGATAGTCCATAGCGGCCGGCCAGACCAGGGCCATTTTGTCGCAGGGAAGGCGGCCCATCCAGCTTTCGTGGCGCCAGGTCAGACCCTGCTTGATGTTGAAGCTCTCCTGGTCTCGATAGAGAATCGCCTGCTGGCCGGTGGTCCCTCCGGACGTGAATTTCTGGATCTCATGCGGAAGGTAGCGGCTGGAGAGGAGCTCCTCGGAATGATCAAAAGTGAGGTCCCGGGTGAGAATAGGCAGTTTTGTCAAGTCATCGAAAGTCTTGAACGACTGGGGCGTGAGCCCGCATTCATCGAAGATCCTTCGATAGTACTTCGTAGTCGTGTACACATGGTTCAACAGGCTCATCAGCCGTTGCCATTGATAATCGAGCAGTTGCTGGCGGGTCCAGTACTGGCTTTCGTTCAGCGCTTGCCAGTGACGAAGGGATGACCCCTGTTTGTCCCGATTCAGCAGAATCGGAAGGACCGTCTTTCTCAATATCGACGAGTATCTGTTCATACGAAGGGTGGTATCATTAGCTCCATCGACAGGCGCTAATCCAAGTACTCCATTGGGTCGAGTTTGCAGATGCTGAATCGGTATTTGCCGGAGGCAGTTTTCGGGATGGATTCGACGAAATCGATTTCATATTTCATTGTCTCACCGAAAAACTCGCGGACCTTTCGCCTGAGCAACTCAAGGGTATGATCGCTGAATTCCTTTCCTTTGACAAGCCGAAGGACGAGGAAATCTTTCTTCTCCTGCACGAGTTGGGCCTGGGCAATTCCGGGGACGGTGGCGATAAAATAAATGGTCATTGCCGCGCCTGAAATAATGCGATTGTCCGGAGTAATCAGAAAATCGGTAACGCGCCCGCCGGAGATACTCATTCTGGGGAGACCACGTCCGCAAGAGCATTTGCCCTCCACACTGACTCCCATGTCTTCAATTTGATAACGTATCAGCGGCATGCCGTAATTGAGCAGATCGGTAATGACAATCTTTGCGGTCCCCTGAGCCTCCTGTACGAACTCCAGAAACAGCGTCTCCGCGCAGATATGCATCCCCTTGTGCTCAGGACATTCGGAGGCGATTACCGATGTTTCCCGGCACCCGTATCGGTTGAAGACCCGGCACTCGAAGACCGATTCGATGAGATTCCGCTGGTCCTCGGTGAGCAGCTCCGCCGAAGTAATAATGCTGCGCGGGCGGTGATAGTCGGTGATTTTTTTGTCGCGGATATACCGAGCCAGCAAATAAACGGCGTTGGCGTAGGCAAGGTAGTACGACGGCCGGTAAGATTTCAGGGTGTCGATGAACAAGTCGATCTTTTCCTGGCTCATGTCGCTGGTGTCGAGAAAAATCCTTCGATCGTACAACCGTTGTTTCAGTCGCGCCTTAAGCGCTTCGTCCTCGGCGATATCATGCCGGTTCCCCCAGAGCACGGCCAACTTGTCACCGACATCGAGACCGGCCCACCGGTCGTGGCGGACGGTCGCGGCTTTTCGGGAGTAGAGCCTTTCCTTGTCGAGAAAGAACTTTAGTGGAGATCCAGTCGATCCACCCGTTTGATTGGGAACAAGGTTCGACTCGGCATAATTCTTCGCCACCATTGATTTCTGATTCGCCTGTATATCCCGTTTGGTCAGAACAGGCAGTTTGGCCAGTTCGGAGAGGGAATTCAACTGTTTCGGATTGAATTCGGACTTTGCGAATAGATCGGTATAGTAGGGGCAGTTTTTCGAAGCATGGAGGAGCAGCCCCTGAAGTCTCTCTAGCTGCACTGCTTCGACCCGCTCCTTCGGCCAGAACTGCGACTCTTCGAGCCCGCGCAGAATGGAGCGATAGCTGCTTCCTTCCCGAAGCGTAACGAGCGGGTCGATGATGTGTTTTGCGAAAGGTTTTACAATATCCATAACCGTCACCGGATCGCGCCATACCTGCGATCTGAAGTCTTGCGTTTTTCTCTTATGCACTTCGGCTGCCGAGGTCGTTGTCCTTCGGCAGCCGTTGCCTTGAATTGAACTGTCGATACCGGGCGCGATACTCCGCCCGTCGGTCGAAATCTCAGCCTCGTCCGGTACAGATATACGTGAATCCGAGATTCCGGATCTGCTTGGGGTTATAAATATTCCGTGTGTCGAAGATGTTGTGTGTGCGCATCCGCTTCTTTATCTCTTCGAAATTCAAATCACGGAACTCGTTCCACTCCGTCATAATCATACAAAGATCTGATCCGGCGCAAGCGGAATAAGCATCGTTGAAATAGTTAAGGTTCTCAACATTCTTCTTGGCTTCATCCATGGCGGCGGGATCGTAGGCGTTTACCACGGCCCCCTCTTTCATCATCTGTTCGGCTACGAACAGGGCCGGAGCCTCGCGAACATCGTCGGTGTTCGGCTTGAACGAAAGCCCGAGCAGAGTCACGGTTTTGCCGGCGAAGTCACCGAGCAGCTTCTTGCCTTTGTCGACGACAATCTGGCGCTGTTGGTCGTTAACCTCGACCACTGATTTGGCAATCTTGAAGTCGTAACCGACACTCTTGGCCACCTGAATGATCGACTTAACATCTTTCGGGAAACAGGAACCACCGTAACCGGGCCCCGGATGCAGGAACTTTGAACCGATACGCTTGTCCATACCGACAGCAGTTGCGACCTGATAGACGTCGGCGCCGAGCCGGTCGCAGATGTTTGCGATCTCGTTGATATAGGATATTTTAACTGCCAGTAGGGTATTCGAAGCATATTTAATAAGCTCTGCGGTTTCGTTGGTCGTGCTGACTATAGGTGTCTCAAGCAAATAGAGCGGCCGGTAGATGTTCCGGACAATCGCCAGCGCCCGTTCGGAGTCACTGCCAATGACCACACGGTCGGGGCGAAGGAAGTCGTTGACCGCGGCACCCTCGCGTAGGAATTCCGGGTTGGAGACGATATCGAAATCGACGTCCCGGGTAAGGTGCTCTCTCATCAGTTTGCGGAGTTCCTTTGCTGTGCCGACCGGAACGGTACTTTTCACCACTATTACCTTATAATCATTCATCGTCTTGGCGATTTCAATGGCAACTTCGCGGATATACGTCAAATTGGCGCTTCCGTCCGGATTTTCCGGCGTCCCGACACCCAGGAAGATCACCAGACTTCGGTCGACCGCCTCTTTGAGATCAATCTGGAAATGCAGGCGGCCGAGCTTCATGTTCCTTTGAATCATGTCGCCCAGACCGAGTTCGTAGATCGGTACTTTGCCGTCGTTAAGCATATCGATCTTGGATTTGTCCTTATCGACACAGATGACATTCATGCCGAAATCGGACAGGCAGGTCCCGGCGACCAGCCCGACATAGCCAGTCCCTACAACACAGATATTCATGCAGTTATTTCCTCCGAGTATTGGTAAACCATGTAACGAATTCTTCCAGGCCCTGATCAATCGAGACTTTCGGTTCGAAGTCGAGCCTCTGCTTTGCTTTAGAAATATCGGCAAATGTCTGATTGACATCACCGGGCTGGAGCGGAAGCTGTTTGATTTTTGCTTTCCGTCCCGAATACTTCTCTATCTTGCCGATCAATTCGGACAACTTAACGGTATCGGATCTTCCGAGATTGAAAATCTCATAACCAAACTCTTTCGTCCGGCAGTTGAGAATGCCTTGGACGATGTCGCTGACGAAAGTGTAATCCCTCCGCGAGGAGCCGTCGCCGAACATCTGGATTTCTTCGCCGTCGAAGATCTTCCGGGTGAACTGATGGATCGCCATCTCCGGGCGCTGTCTCGGACCATAGACGGTGAAAAACCGGAGGCAGGCGGACTGGATTTTGTAAAGGTGATGGTATGTGTAGACCATCAATTCGCCGGATTTTTTCGTGGAAGCATAAGGAGAAATCGGATTGTCCACCGGGTCGGTTTCGGCAAACGGTACTTTCGGGTTGTTGCCGTAGACGGAGGACGAAGACGCAAAGAGCAGCTTGTTGACTTTGAAATCCCGGCAGCCTTCGAGAATGTTCATGGTCCCGATAAGATTAACCTGCTGATACAGCACCGGGCGAGCTATCGACGGCCTCACGCCGGCCATGGCCGCCAGGTGGATAACTTCGGTGAACTCTCCCCGACCAAAGCAGTCTTTTACCGTAGACTCATCCCGAATATCCCCTTCGATAAGGCGATAGGAAGCATGGTCAAGATGCGGCTTGACATTCGCGCGTTTGATCGCAGGATCGTAAAAGTCATTGAAATTGTCGAGGACAGTGACCCGGTGACCGTCGGCAAGTAGTCGATCTACCAGATTTGATCCGATAAAACCGGCACCGCCGGTCACCAATATCGATTGAGGCATGCACTTCCTTTTTGGGTGTCTCAGGTTACGCAATTTTGTCAGTAATCGCGGTGGTGTCAAGTACTATCGGACTTACCTAACAGAGCGCAGAGTCGAACGGTTCGGATGAATGTAGTAAACAGGTCCATTTTTTCCTGCAGCGCTCTGAAAATGATTGCTTTATGCGGAGAATTTGCGATATTTGAGCATGCAGATAGTGCCCATTGTAATCCCGTCTTTCGAACCGGAAACCTATGCCCAATTGCCCGTTCGTACCAGAATTGAATCCTGTTAAGTTGGTACAGTTCGAGCTACGAAGCTGTTTTTACAGGGTCTGCCGAACCGATCAATGGTCTAAAGAAGCCAAACAACGGAGTTGAATCATTTCCGAGCAAAGACTACCTTTTTCGGTTTTGTGCGTTCATCAGATGAGGTCTGCGAGCTCTTAGGTCGGGTACCGGAGACAATGCGCTACCGAGTATTCACGACGGCGTGAAGATGAGTCAACCGAGTCGGAAAGCAGGACAGTTGAATAATGGAGTTGTACTCCTTCCTTTTTGCAATACAATAACTGAAATAGACTTAGCAGAAATGAAACTCTGGGCTATGCTCAAGCTCGCCCGCAAAGCGGCCGATATTTGTCACTGCGGTCCGCATGTTTGGCGGAACTACGATATCATCAAGTAAGCGAGCAACGTAGCCTGTAAAATTGTACAAAGAGGATTAGTGGCCATGTTCCATGCGCTGAGACTTTTCATCGGTGAGATATTCAACAAGACACACCGCTTTCGCCTTCTGTATTATCTCTTTCGTGAATTACCCGGAGTATCGGGCTGCGAATTCAGGAGGATATTCTCAAAAAACATTTCAAGTCGCTTGGTGACGGGGTCATGATTGCGCCCGGCTTCAAGTTCTGGAATATCGAAAAGATATCTATCGGGAGCCACGTCCGGTTCAACGATGATGATTACATTCAAGCTGGCGGCGGAGTAACGATCGGGGATCATACTCTCATTGGGCCCTGCGTCAAAATCTGGTCGCAGAACCACACATTCCATGACCCTGATTTACCGATTTTCCAGCAGGGGTATGATTACCTGCCGGTGAAAATCGGCAAGCACTGTTGGATTGGGGCAAACGCATTCATCATGCCGGGCGCCGAATTAGGTGACGGCTGTATAGTGGCCGCCAGTGCCGTGGTAGGCGGTAAGAAAGTACCGCCATACAGCATCCTTGCTGGAAATCCAGCCAAAGTGATCGGCAATCGCAGGACTGAAACCTTCCAGGCGACCATACCTACTCAGCAATCCAGTACTTAACCCTCGCCTGATTAGTTCGGCGAACGACCAACTTATCACTTTCTTCAATAATCCAGATTCCAGCCGAAGTACGCCTATGAAATATAACGGCTAATGTCCTTGTAATCGTGCTTTAGGAAGAGGCAAGGTGTGCTCAAGGCATGTGCCTGCTGCCGCCGGGAAATGAACTTGCTTATAGAGTCTGGATTCGGGATATTGACGGGGGAATCGTCAGGTATTCCCTAATTGAAGAGTCGCAATTCGGTTTCAGTATGGCTCAAGTTAGGATAACTGTTGAAGAAAGTCCTCATAATCTCTTATGTTTTTCCGCCGATGGCCGCAGTAGGCGTCTTTCGCGTAATCAAGGCCTGCAAGTTTCTTCCAGAATTCGGCTGGCAGCCGATCGTGCTCACCGTGAAGGATGGATTTAACTACGCTTATGACCATTCTCTTCTGGAAAGGCTTCCACACGATTTACGGGTAGTCAGGTCGAAGCAGATTTCACCTCTTTTGTGGTGGGACAGACGGACAGTTCAGAACACAGCAGTACCTCGCAAGTCCATGGAGCCGCCTGCTGGTTCCGCTGGCCCCAGTCCCCCGAAAGCCGTGGCCAAATTCAAGAAGTTTCTGAGGAATTTGATGTCCCTGCCTGATTCCGATAATTTCTGGATCCCATTTGCGGTAGCTAAAGGGCTCTCGACGGTTTATGGGAAAAGATCGACGTAATCATGACAACGTCACCGCCTGCCTCTGCCCATGTGATCGGATGAAACTTTCCTGGCTCACCGGACGACCGCTCGTAGTCGACTATCGCGATTTGTGGACACAAAACGAAGGATACCATTCGGAAAGTTCTCCCCATGTCCTTCGGAAAGACCGATGGATGGAAAGGAGCGTAGAAGCGGGCAAAAGCTGTCGTGACCTCGACCGAGGAATTCAGCGAACACGTCCGAAAGAACAACCGGATAATCGGCCAGGAAAGTATCTCACGATTACTAACGGTATAGATCCGGATGATTTCCGGGATATCGATTTCCCGAAACAAAGAACGAACGAAATTCACAATGCTCCATCTTGGCAGCCTATACGGCAACGGAATCCGGAGTTCTTCTTCAGAGCATTGAAAGCTTGGTTGGCACGCCGGCCCGAAGCGGTCGGCAGAGACCTCCGTTTTTTTTATGGCAACACCCCCGGATATGAATCAATGGCCAAAGGAAGGCCGTTGGAGAGAAGTGGTGGAATTCAGAGGACATGTCCCTCAACAGGAGATCCTGCCGATGCTCTGGAAGGCGGACATGCTCCTGCTCGTTCTCGGGTTTCATCCGGGCGGGGCCGGTGTGATGCCGGCCAAACTGTTCGAATACGTATGTACTGGGCGGCCGATCTTGCATTTGTTCCTGAGGGCGTCGCGGCCCGGTGATTCGAGGAACATCGCGGGAACCCGTAACTTCTGAGAATGTGAGAAGACGGTGACCAATGTTCTAGAGGCTGAGTATCTCGGCTTGGAAGAGCGCACCGGCCCGCCGAAGTCCGCGTTTATGCTACCCGAAGAATTCAGTCGACGAGGTACAAATCAGAGAAACTGGCGGCATTGCTGGACGTCGTGAAGAAGTGATCTGAATCTATCTACTGACCTGAGTTGTACTCCTCAATCAGTTGCAGTACATCCTGCTGGGTCGCCTGACCTTCCTTGAACTTCTTAATCATCCGATCAATATCGAACCGGAAGGTAGTCGGGGCATTGAAGTCGTAGATGTAAGCACCCATCTCCGCTTCGGTCACGGTGCCGAAACCCTGTCCACGGCAGCCGTTGAGCGTCTGCCGCGTGTTATTGGTGCTGACGTTGTAGTCAGGGTTGAAGTACTGCTGCGACGGAAGCAGCGGCCAGAGGACATACTTGGACATGTAATAGTCAAGCGAAACCGGATCATCGCCCAGACCGACGGTGCGGGCTTGATAGGCGTCAGTACCGTAACGGGATCCATAGCCGACCCATTCGGCTGTGGTGATGAAGGCGTCCGGCTTGCGCACCAGATTCATCCAGCCGCCAACCGCTTCGCCGGTAAGGAAAGCTTTGGCCGGTTCATTCCCGGCGATACATCGCCAGGCACCGTAAGCGTGCAAATTGGCGTGGGTACCGTCGTTGAAGTAAGTATTGGTCGAATTTTCGAGCTCGGCGATTCCCAGGAAGGACTTGGTCGCACTCGTCACCCCGGCATAGTCCTGCGCGCCGCCGGTTCCGTGATTGTTCAGAGTCGGCATCTTGATGAACTTGAGCGCCGGTTGACCGGCGTAGCCGTTGCTGTAGATACCGTTTTTCAGGTCGATCAGCCGATTCGAGTAGCTCGATCGGATAATCGGATAAGGGAGATAGAACAGGCAGCCGTGGGTAGGGGAAGTCCATTCCGGACGAACCCAGCCCTGCCCCTGCTGCGGACCGCTGACTATCGGCCAGGCCGAATTGTCGTCCTGGTTGCGCCAGATTCGGCTGCTGGTCACATTGCTGTGGCCGTGATTCTGGTAGTACGAAATCATGTCGTTGAAGTTGTACGGTCCGTTGCGGACCATTCCGCCGGCCGTCGCTGTCCAGTAGCCATCGCTCACCATCTGGGTATTTTCGACAACCACGACTTCACCGTCGAATCCGCCCGGACGGCTGAGGATCAGATCGATCAGTCCCATGATGCACGCGCAGTTGGTGGCTCCCTGATTGGGCCACTGGCCGTTAGGATTGACCACGACCACATCGTTGTAGCCCACCAGGTTCTGTATCCCGCCGTAACGCATATCGATGACTTTCGCCACGTTTTCCGCGGGGGTGCCGTTTTTGGCGACAAAAATGCCCGAGTGAATCGAAGCATGGGCGTTTTCGGGAGAGAAAAAGAAAGAGTCCAGCAGATACCCGCCGATGAGGGTGCCGCCGGTGATCCGGCCTATGTCCTTTATGAACTGGCGTCGATTCATTTCATTCATTTTGTCCTGCCTAATGGATAAAGTGTTGACGTCATTTCGGTTCACCGGGCAAACTGATCAGCACCGCCGGATTCCGCGTCTTCTCTGTCTGAGTATCGGCCAAAGCTGCAGTATGGTTTAAAATATACCGGAAATTGAATGCTTGGCAACAAGTATTGTGCGGCCGAACAACGGGCGAATCCAGGCTCCGAAATCGATCCTAACATAACCGCAGATACTCTATGATCCCGGCTGCTCCCGTTGCCGCTGCGGCTAAAAGGCTTATCCCGACGCAAATTATCCTTCAATTTTTTCTTTCCTCGTGCCGACTTTATTCATATCTGTTGCACGGTACACAATTTGGCGGAGAATGAATTTGTCCGGAAGATTAAGTAAACTGATCGCCCTTTTGACGGTCATATTGATTCCATCGATGAGCGCGGCGAGATTTATCGATCTCGACGGCCAGCTTCATGTGCATTGGTCGCCCCCCGCCTACGGCGGGACGGTCGACCACTACCTCTGGAGTTATAACATCAATGGCGTGGCCGATTCGATCACCGGATCATCGCCGGCGATCGATACCAGCAACGCGAGCGTCACGCTGGCCAACACGGGCGACTGGGCGATTTTCTCCGTGCGAGCGGTGGCTTCGGCCGGGGATACCTCGACCGCCGCCGTTTCCGACACCGTGCTATACTCTATTTCCGTCGATGTCAACGATCACGATTTACTTCCGAACGACTTCGCCATCAGCGTCTATCCCAATCCGGTCCGCACCGGTCAGTTTGCGTTGAAATGGAATGTGGGCCTGTCCGATGCCTACTCGGTCGAGATTTATAATATTCTCGGCCAGCGGCTTCAGACGGTTCGCGAAGAAAGGATGTCTCCCGGTGAGTATGCTCAGATTGTCACCGAACAGTTCCCTTCGGGCATTTATTTCGCCGTTCTTGCCGGCACTGATGCTCGTCGCGTTGTCAAGTTCACCATCTTACGCTGAGTCCGGGCTGGTTTTCCCCTCCGGATCGCGCCGTCAGTTTGAACTGGCAGGCGACCGGGGATACGATTACGGTTACGATCAGCAACCAGAACGGTACGCCGGTGAACGATTTGTTCATCACCGACTACAGCGATACGCCGGCTCTCTTGATCGAGTGTCGGGTGGACAACTCGCCCGTGTCGGTGACGACGGAGAGTATCGAGGGTTCGGTGTATTCCGGGAAGTACACGAATCGGTGGGTGATCGGGACAGTCACGCAAAATGTTCAGTTGAAATATGTCGGGTCCTCCGGCAATCTTTCATTCTCGGCCGCACATCCGAACGGCCTGTTCGGGGTCATGTCGCTTTCCACTATCGGTCCGCCGCAGAATGTCGGCTGGACACAATAGTCAGAGTATCCAATTCCTCAGAGATCCTCAGCAGGTCCGACCGTTCTTACGGCCGGACGCATTCAGCATGCATATTGGCAGGACACACTAATTCAGTTGGCTCTGGTGAGGCCCCACCGAAAGGAATGGCGGGTTCGAAGCGAACCCGCCGAATCGAAAACTAATGATTCGAAGAAACGGGCGATTCCTCGATCACATTACTGGAACAGCAGCGGTGTTCCGAAGTCGGTGATAACCTGGTTCGAGAAATCGGCGAAAGCTTTACGGTCACACCGTCCCTGTTTTATTTCGATGTCAAACTCGACCGTGAGCACACGTTCCGACTTGTCCCACTTGATCGACTTCGCGAATGAGTAGAGCGGTTTCGAAATGGACACCGCGTCGGAAAGTTGTGGTGTGCCGAACGACGCCGGCACCCGGAGCTTAATCACCTTGCTTTGCCGCATACAATAGCTGTTCAGGACCGCGGGATACTCTTTCGTTTGGTCAATCAACAGGTCGGTAGGCAAGTCGGTGGAGATACTCTCCCAGGCAGGCAAGTTGACCAGGGTCGTCTTACCGATATGGGTGATTCCCAAACGGATACTTCCGACCCAGGTCTCACTGAAAACCGAATCCGGCACCGAGACGGTATCGATCGACACCGAGTCGAGAGAAATGGAGATTCCCCAGGCAGAAGAGAGATTCGACGCAACTTCGGTAAGCAAGTCCTGGTCGGACTGCCCCGCGACATCGTGGCGGCGGCCACCGGCACGTTCGTTGTAGGAAGTCTTGCTATACACAAACGGACATCCGCCGCTGTCTGCCAGAGTCGCCTCAAGCACGGCATCCGAAGCATATTGATCGGGCGGAATAGAAGGAAGGTTGATAATGACGCCCGATGGCGCGTCGTCGATTTTCAGGCAAGGCTGCCCGGCAACACCCCGGGACAGCGTATGCATCGGCTCGGCTGAATACGAAGTCGGATCGATAAATATGGTGTCAGAGTTCAAGACGCAGGCAACGATCTCATGATCGAAGGAAAACTGCGGAATGGGCAAACGACTCCCTTCATCGTCCGTCAGGACGAGAGTCGGCCAGGCCTTCATTCCGGCAGTGCGAAGGAACGAAATCAGGAGGTGCGTCTTGTCTTTACAGTCTCCCCATTTGTTGAGAAGTACCTGATCAGGACGTTGCGGAATCGCCCCGTCGTAGTCGAATCCGATTGTCTGATACGGAATGGTGAGGGCGACGTACCGATAAAGGATGTCAAGTTTCTGCCGATCCGTCGTTGCCCCCGCAATGAGCTGTTTCGCCAGTTGTTCCGAACGGGGGTTGTTCGCCAGGATAGCATCGGACACCGAGCGATACCAGTTTCGAATCACATCCCAGTCTCGCATAGTGGAGAGGTATATGCATCCGAGCATCTCTTCGCTGGGGGGGAGCAGGGCGGCGTCGAGTCTTACACCCGAGGTCTTGTCTCCGGACCAGGTGAGTTTCTTGAATCCGTACCAATCCGAAGCTTTCGGTTCTTTCGCCGGTTTAACTATTGCGTAATGTATGTCGTCGCGGTCGGACATGACCGAGAATTCCCAGTGACGTTGATAGACCGACCGATACGGAACATACGTATCCCAATAATCTTTCCACAGATCACCGCTTCGGCCGACCCATTTGCGATATCGCAGCTCCACGGCATCGCCCGGCTTAAGATCCTTAAAAATAACCTGGTCGGCCTTCTGATCGGCGTCGAGCGGCGGGGCGTTCTTCCTCAGTCGGCGGGCTAAGACGAGGCTGTAGAAGTTGTCTCCCGGTGTAAATCCCAGGTTGAGGGACTGAAACTGCTGGACGGCGTCCTGATTCAGGAGAACCCATGCCCGGTGGGTGTCTTCGTAAACGACTCCGCCTGCGAAGACGATCTCCTGTACGCGGTTGTACAGGACCCAATAGTCCGACCCGGCAACTTCATCCGGAGTCGGCGTGACATCCCAGAGCGAAACGACATTCGGGCTCCCGAACAGGCTGTCGTAAGGGATGTTGTGATGGAGTGAGTCGAGCGATTTGTAAGGGGACACGGCGGTCGGTTTCAAGCGATGAATTGCCGTGAGTACCTGCCGCGCTTCCTCCATTCTTCCGGTGCGATTGTACATTGCATTCCGCAAGGACTGAATCATCAGGTTATTCGGATATACCTGGGCCAGGCTGTCGACCCAGGGTACGTAAGCATCGAGAAGATTCGCCTGTTCGGCTATGTCGATGACATTGAACATCTGATCGTTGAAAGTCCCCTGGTCCTCAAGGCCGGCCCGGGCGGTCGCCAACGCTTCATCGAATTTTCCCAGCCGGGCGAGGTACTTCGGCTGCATGCTCCGGAAGGTTTGGAGGTCGCCCGTTTCTTTATAGTATTCCTGCAGCTCTTCGTAGGCCCGGTCATTGTTACCGATCCCTTCGGCGAAGAAAGATGCGAGAAAAAGATGGAGCGAACTCTCATCCGGATGCTCTTTGACGATGTTCGCGATGTTTGTCTCCCACCCGGCCAGATCTCCGGATAAGAGCGGCTTCAACGAGGCCATCAACTCCAGCGGCATCCGACCCGGGTAAACGGAACACAACGAATCGCAAATTCGAATCTGATCTTCGTGGCTGGAGACCAGCTTGCTGACCCACTCAGACCATACCCACGGGTTGTCAGATCCGGACTTCAGCACGGCGAGGTATTTCAGTGCTTCTTCCTTCTCGTTGTGCAAGAGCAGTGCCTTATAGAGAACCCAGGTGTCCAGCAAAGTCAACTTGCCTTCGGCCTGCAACGGTTCGAACTCGTGAATGATCTCGGGTGCATAGCCGTTCCACATATGAAGCATCGCCGACAGACAGCGGCCGTCGGGAGCCGATGGGTGGGCTGCCGACCATTTATCGAAGGAGTCGAAAATGGGATTCACCCTGGAGCTGGAAAGACTATCGACATAGGAAACCTGGGCGTAGCGCTGCCACTCAAGTCCTGGAATGCTATTGTACGAGGTGTCAACAACGGCAAACCAAATATTGAGAAACTTGATCTCCGTGCCGATTACGGCGCTGATCTCGTGCGGACCGGCATCGAGCGTCAGGCGGATCCCGCCGGTGAGATGCGCATTCCTGGGAGCCGGGTCATCAGAAACGACACATCCGTCGATCCTGATTCGGCTGCTGGAGGCGCCTCCGTAAATCAGGGTAATCGGCATGCGCTGAGGGAGGCGGAAAAACGATCTGACCTCGCTGGCGTAGATAGAATCGGACCCGAACGTCAAAGAGGGATCGATCTCGTCGAACAAGCCGGCCCTGATATAATTCCAGGTAGCCCGGAAACCGAGATTTCCGCTCACTACAGCCGTCGTGTCAAGAGGGGCGGTTTCCAGCGGGAGTTCCCGATAGGCTGCAATGTCGGCCCGGTTGTCGAACGGCCCAATCACCCAGGCACCTTCTTCGGTACCCAGCTCATGTGACAGCGTCTGAGTCGATGTGTCCGAGGTCTGTCCAAGCTTTGCCCGAAGTATTGCGCGACCGTAGTACCTCATGCCGCCGGTGCCACTATCTGCAAAAGCCTGGCCCGCGATTCCCGAGAAGCTCTTTGTCTTGCTGTAAGTCACAAACTCGTCTACCAGCAATTCGTAAATCGGAAGCAAACCGGGATCCCCGGGAGCCGCCTGGATGAGATCCGTAGCTTCTTTGAATGCCGTCCTGGTGTCCAAATCGAAATAGGCCGATAGGAGCAACCCTCTCATGGCTTCAATATCCCCGGGGGATTTCTCCAATTGTTGCTCGAAAAGTGGTCGAGCCGTATGTATGTCCAGGTTAGCGAGCGCTTCCCACGCCTTATCCATGTTCGTAGAATTACCGGGACACGCCATGACGATCACGAACCCCACTGCACATCCCACCAGCAATAATTTCTTTATTCCGGCCATCCCTACCACAGAACCTCCGCTCTTGTCTCATACGTTGATATTGAACTCGCGGCGCCCACATATACGCGGGTGTACTCCCTGCGATAGATCAATATAGGAGTTGAAAGAAAGTGTGTCAAGAAAGGGAGGAGAGCGAGGGAAAGAGGACAAGATTCGGGGCGAACAAGCGACTTTCTCCTGAATGAGGCCGGTAACGTGGGATTATTTTTTGCGAGGAGATTTCTTCTTCCTGGCCGGTATCGATTCGCCGATAGCGATGAGGATGTCGGTCAAGATTCTCGATTGTGGAAAGGTGGACTTCTTCGACAATGTAATACAGCTTTGCGCCAGGGTAGGGCGGGCCCTTTTCGCAGATCGCTTCGAGATCGACACTGGCGGGAAGTATCTTCACGTACAGCAGATCGTCGCACACGAACCCGACCACCTTGCCGTCGGCGTAGAGGGCGTATTCACCGAACATCCGTTTGGTGGTGAACCGCTCCGGACTGTGAAGCTTGTTGAGCAGGAACTCGATTGTTTCCGGTTGCGTTGACATTGCGTGCAAAGATATACGGTGGCCGCAAATAACGCGACAACATTTTGCGGAGAATTTGCCCTCGCTCCCGTGCGGTCAGATACTTGATCCCGCACTCGTGCCAGTCTGCAAGCTCATTCCCCTCTCGCCCTCTGGGAGAGGGGCTGGGGGTGAGGGTCTGGAACGCAGGCGGAGACAAGCCGAAATGATAATGTTCGATTCGTAGCGGCAAATGGCGGGACCAAAAGCGGATCCACCCTATGAGGCATACAATTTGAGCAGAAGCAAATGCGGTCAGGAAAGGATTCCTGACCGCACTCTTGCGAAACTTTCTCGAACGACTCTTTGCTCTAGATTACGAAGTCCGGCTGGTGCTCAGGCGGGCCATCTGCGTCTTGACGCCGATCAGATTGTTGTCTCGCAAAAACTGCATGAACGTCTTCGTGGCGCTGAGATTTCCCTTACGGTTCGGATGCGAATCGTTCTCGGACCGTCGAAAGTCCTGCTTCAACACATTGTCGCTGTCGGCGAGGAAATCGAAGAAATCAAAGACATAGAAATTGTCCAGCCCGGTCTGTTGGCGGTACTGGTTCACAAATTCCGTCTTCACCCAGTTATTGAATTCGCGGGCGCGGGCGGCGTTCTCCGGATTGGTGGCCGAGGGAACCAGCGGCGGCGCCGTGATATAAAGAAACTTCTTTTCGGGATGTTGTGCGAAAAGTGTCTGAAGACTGTCAAAGGTCGCCCGGTAGTTGCTGAGGGTCTTCACCGCTTCGACCGGATTACCGATGTTAGCTCCATCGGAGGTGATATCACTGTTCGGGTAGCACGACTTGAACATGATAATATCAGCTTCGGCATCAGGGCTGAGATTATCGGCGGTCAGATTGTCAAACCGGATGATTTCATTCATATTGTTAGTGAATTTCGGCACCCAGTGATTCATATCGGTATCTTCGCCCAACGGGCAGCCGTAGGTTACGCTCTGGACACTGACCCCGGCGGCCAGCAGAGAATCTTTGAGCCCATCGGCCAACCAGTTCTGCCCGCAGGAGTGATGGAGGAAAACGAGGCGTTCCGGGAGTTTTTCGCCCACCCGATCGAGCACTCGATTTTTGGCATCGAGGCGATTCTCCAGCTCGACGACATACGCCCGCTTCTGCATGAATTTATATAACACGAAGAGCCCGAAAAGATTACCCAGAATGGAAATTATCAGAAGCGCGATGAGTATTTTCATGTTTGTCCTCTTTTGTTAGTTTTCAACCCTCGGACGGTCCCGGCCATCCACGCGTTTACTTGCTGTATGCTACACGGGAGTCAAATCTGATCTGCTCGTTTAACAATCTTATCGGCCGGAGGTTTCCGGGATTGACCCTAACTGCTTGAGAATCGCCGCCGCTAGTACTTGATATCCGGCTTCATTCGGTTCGACCGTATTCACCGCGAATTTTTCGTCCAGATGGCCGGTCTGGTCAGAGAGCAACTGATCACAATCTACAAGCGGCACATTTTCCGTGCTGCAGTAGTTCGAGAGCCACTGGTTGTACTCCTGCAGGCTATCCAGCACCGAATACCCTTCGTAAGATTCGGCTGCCTCGTACTCGGCAGTAGGCGGGATGATGGTCATCAGGATCGGCGTAATCCGGTGGAATTTGGCCAACTCAGCCATCGAAACAGCGTAATCTTCGATTTCCGCAATCGATGTCCCTTGGCGGAAATTGTAGGAGGAAATCTCGACGACCACTGCCTTCGGGTATAAATCGATAACATCCGGGCGGAATCTCAGCAGGAAACCGGCTGCTTTCTGCCCCTCGATTCCCCGATTGATCGTCTCATATCCGGGAAAATCTTGCGCCAGATCCCACTTCAAGACCACCTGGGTGCCGAGAAAGACAACCCGATTGGGGACCTGGGTCGCAGGACCGGAGTTTGAGATTTTCCTCGTGGAAAACCAGGCGGCCGGAGAGTTCGTTCGAAGTGTCGATATACTTTCTGAGGAAGTAGTTTACATGATTCCGGTAGTCAAGCGCCTTGTAGGAGACATAGACTATTCCAAGATTGCAGATCAGAGATATAGCAAAGACGATTTTCCATTTTTTACTCATGAAGGCTCCAGTGTTAGCTTGTGGGCTGCCGATGAACATGATAAATTCAGGAGCATAACAACGGCAATGTTAAAATTCTCGATCTCAAGTAAGGCGACAAGGATAGGCCGATGAGGGTTGACAGGGAACTGGTACTGAATAACGTCCGAGTTCACCGCTTTGCATACATGCTGGTGGGGTTACTGGCGGTTCTCAATATTCCGGTCCTGGCCGCTCTGGTGTCCGACTGGATGCGCGACGACAACTATTCGCACGGTTTCTTCATAATTCCGATCTCTATCTGGCTGTTTTACCGCAATCGCAAGAGCCTCGTCTTTCCGGCAAAGAATGCCGGTTGGGGGATGGCGATGCTGGTAGCGGGGGCGATCGGCACGATTCTCGGCGTCGCCGCCGGTGAGTATTTCACCACGCGGGTCTCGATGGTTCTGATGCTGTCCGGGATATCGTGGTACTATCTGGGAACGGCCAATTTCAGGAAAGTCTGGTTCGCCTTTTTCTTTCTGCTCTTCATGATCCCGGTTCCTTCGATAATTTACTACGCCGCTACCCTTCCGATGCAGCTCCTCTCGAGCAAAGTTACTGTGGGACTGTTGAAAGTCATCGGCATGCCGGTGGCACGCAATGGCAATATCATCATGCTGCCAAATTACTCGCTCGAAGTTGCCGAAGCCTGCTCCGGGTTGCGGAGCCTGGTGACATTGATGGCGCTCGGCGCTCTCTATGCCTACCTGAAAATGCCCGGGAAGGTGCTGCCGGTCTTACTGTTCGCGGCGACTGTGCCGATTGCCATCGTCACTAACATTTTCAGGATATTTGTTACCGCTGTCGGTGCCTATGCGATCAGCAAGGATCTCGCCGAAAGTTTCCTTCACGAACTGTCCGGGCTGCTGGTCTTCATCACCGCCCTGATTCTGGTCATAATTCTGGGAGCCATTCTGGTATGGATAAGAAAGCGTTTGCGGTCATAGCCGGGATTTTGATCCTGACGTTCGCTGCGACCAGTGTCCTTCGATACTACCAGCCGTCATCGCAGCCGGCCGGCAGTTTCGAAAGCTTCCCGCTGCAGATCGGGGATTGGACCGGGCAAAGGCAGATGATCGACCAGCAGACGATGGAGATTCTCAATCCGAAAGAGATCTTCGCCGCTTCGTACACCAACCCGCAGGGGTTGAAAATACAGGTGCTGTTCGATTTCTTCTCCGCCGAGGCCGCTTTCGGCGGCCCGCACTCCCCGCGCAACTGTCTCCCCGGGTCGGGCTGGGTTATATCCGGTACTTCGCAAAACGATGTCGATCTGAACGGCAGGCTGATTCCGGCTGGAAGGTTTGATCTTCGCCTCAACAAGAGCCGCCAGGTGATGGACTTCTGGTACGTGACTTATTTCGGGGAAACCTCAAACGACTATATCTTCAAGCTCTATCAGATGCTCAGTTCACTGACTTTCCGCCCGCGCGATGTCGCCTTTGTTCGTTTCGTTACCACGCAGGATCCGGAACATCAGGAAGCCCTCAAGCAATTCGAGACTGCCTGCACGCAAGAGATCTACAAGCTGCTGCCGTTTGATAAGTAGACTTCTTCCTTACAAGTAAATGACAATCCGCGCACAATGATTCGTTGATCGGTGCATTTCACGACCGAACGGCGGTAATCAGGTCTGTCGAGCCCGGAAGCGGAATTCGACGGACCTGCTCGAATCCGGTCTGCTTCAACCAGTCGGTATACTCCGCTTCGCTGTAGGATGCTCCGTGCGGCGTGCCTACGAGCATATTTATCGAGAACAGGGCGGCAATGGTCGGTCCGGTTTTGTCGTTGTTCAGAATGAAATCCTGAATGACTATTTTTCCTCCGGGGCTCAGCGCACGCTGCACCTTGCGGAAGAGATCCATGTTTTCCTGCTCGTCGAACATGTGACAGATCGCGGAGATCCAGACAAGATCGAAATCTCTGCCGAATTCATCTTTGCGCATATCTCCATTGATGAAATGGATCCGGTCAGTCAAACCGGCAGCATCGATATGTCGCTGGGCGATTGGCACCACCGACGGGAGGTCAAAGATGAATCCTTGAAGGTCGGGGTTGGCCTGCGCGAAAGCGATCGAGTACGCCCCGGAGCCACCGCCGACATCGAGCATCTTCTTCACACTCGAAGTATCGACCATTCCGGCCACCTGTTTGGCGCGGGCTCTGGCGTTGGCATCCATCGCCGCGATAAACGCTTCGGTCCAGTTATCGTCTCGGGTAGCCATCTCAGTGTAAGTCACCGAGGTTCCTTTCCGCACGCATTCGGTCAAAGTTGACCAGCGATCCCAGAGGTGGACGATATGCATCAGCCCGAGCCGTGAGTCGTTGCGGCCGCCTTCGGCAAGGTACCGGGCGGCAACGGCGGAGTTTCGGTATTGTGGTCCGGTCTTTTCGAGCAATCCGAGTGAAGCAAGGGCATTCATCAGGGTTTCGGTAGTACGGCGATCAGTGTCGAGGCGGTCGGCAACCTCAGAAGCTGTGGCACCGTCGCGAACAGCCGAAAAGAGATCCAGCTCGACCGCACTCAGTACCACCCGGCTTGCCCTGAAACCGCTGGTCAGCGCCATCAGGTCGTCAGGAAGCACTCCGGATTCGTCGCGCGCCTTCATTCCGGCCAGCATTTTTGCCTTGTTCATTTCGACCTCAGCCCGGAGCGCTTTCTGGTCACTATTAACCAGTCTTCGCACCGGGTGACCGTTTTTGAAGTGCTCGGTCACGATCTCGGCGACATCTTCCGGCTTGAACGCCTGAATACCAGATTCCTTCAGGATAAACTACCATGTTCGGTCCCCGCTCACACAGGCCGATTGAGCCGGAAGTGGTCACCTGAACATCCCCCGCCAATCCCTGGGCGGCGATTTCGGAGCGGAGCAGATCGATAATCTTGGCGGCCCCTCGGGCGGAACAGCAGGGGACTCCCTCCGGCTTCTTCTGGTCACAGACGTAAACATGGTATTTGAAGGCTTCCATAAGATTCTCCTATTTCTTCGGCGGCACCGCATGGAGGTAGCCGACCACAGGGTGAAGGGGGACCATAAAATCTACATAGAGGTAACAAGCAATGCCACCGAATTGTTGCTTCCGTTACTCTCAAGCAGGCACCGGGAGTCGATAATATTTGAAAGAGAGGTCCCGGGGAGATTGATGCCTTGACACGGGAGTAGAGAACAAGTTTCTTCTCCCCTTGCAAAAGCGAGAATGAACCGACCGAGCAGACAGGCAGAAACAGAAGTGGCGGAATCAGGCATGAAGACGGAAGAAGATCGGAACTATGAATCGGCCAGGCCGTGGCTGCCGATAGTTTCGGTCGAAGGCGCGTTCGCCAATGTGTTCATCGTAATCACCGGCGGCGCGTTCCTGACCGGTATCGCGCTGTTTCTCGGAGCGAACGATTTCGAGATCGGTCTGCTTGGCGCGATTCCGTTCATGGCTCAGCTCGCCCAGCTCTTTTCAACCTACCTCGCGAATCGGACGGGGGGACGCAAATCATACTCGGTCTGGAGCGCCGTGTTCGGGCGGCAGATCTGGTGGCTCGTCATCCCTTTACTTTTTGTCTCCGGCAACTGGCGTCTCGAAGCATTCTTCGCGGTTCTCATCTTCTCGAATCTTGCAATCATGACGGCGGCGCCGGTTTGGCTGTCCTGGATGGCGGATATCGTACCGGACCGAATCCGGGCAAGGTATTTCGGCTTTCGAAGCGCCGGGATCGCTTTTTCGACTATCTCCGCGACCGTGGTGGGAGGGATCATCCTTGACCATTACCGCCGATCGGGTCAGGACGCGTTCGGGTTCGCTGTCATTCTCGGGTTTGCCTGCCTGTTTGCCCTCGCCGCCGTACTGCTGCTCAGGAGACTGCCCGACCGGCCCAATGAGGAGGAAGAATCGGCGATGATTCGATGGGCTGATATCCTTGAGCCGCTGAAGGATCTCAATTTTCGGCGGCTGCTTAAGGTGTTCTTTGTCTGGAATGTGGCAGTCGGCATTGCGGCAGCATTTTTCGCCGCCCATATGATCACGAATCTTAGAATGTCGTTCACCCTGATTTCTCTGTACACCGCCATTCCGGCAATCATGGCGATCATTCTCAACAAGCCCTGGGGGATTGTGATCGACCGGTTCGGCTCGAGACCGGTTATCGTGATCTGCGCCTTGGGAATCGGGATGATTCCTTTGATCTGGTGGTTTCCCCGCCCGGATTTCCTGTGGATACTCGGATTCGAAGCGGTCTACTCCGGAGCGCTCTGGACCGGTTTCACCCTGGCCGCCTTCAATGTCCCGATCTCAAACAGCCCAAAAAACAAGCGGACGGCGTATCTGTCGATGTTCGCGGTGATCACCGGTATCGGCTATTTTACCTCCTCGATAGCCGGCGGATTTCTTGCCGAGATCATTCAGTTTCATTCACTGGCATATCGGCCCGCAGATTTTCATCAACTATCATCTGTTATTTGGCGTGTCGGCGGTGCTGAGAATACTCGCCGGGTTGCTGTTCTTGAGTTTCCACGAACCGAAAGAGAAGGCGATTCCGATCATGGTGCAGTTTATGGGGTATTCGATGCTCAAGCGGTTGTCGATCGGCCGCCAGTTTCTTCCGCGAGGAGTGAAAGTGATTGGGCAGTTCGTGCACCAGCAGCGAAGAGATTTCCACTGGCGGTAGGCATCCCGAATTCTTCCGTAGGGCGGCCTCGTCTTCGAGCCCACCATCCTCGTCGTACGATTTTGGCATCGCATGGAATTCCGACATTATTGCTTTTGACCCTTGACACACCAGCTCATTTGAAGACCCTCACCCCCGGCCCCTCTCCCAGTGGGCGAGGGGAGAACAAAAAGTGCTCGTGCTTTACGTCGATGCCTTTTCATTAAACCGGATTTTGTCTTTTCCCTCTCCCTCTGGGAGAGGGATACAGGGTGAGGGTCTTACAGGAAGCCGTTCGGCTCTGGCCGAACTAAACCGGTTATCACCCACCCGACATTCGGTCCGCAGGATGCGAACCTCATTTTAGGTGGGCTACCGAAGATGGTGTCATTCTCACCCAACAACAGTGTCCCAATCAATCTCGGCCCACGTCCGAGAGAGCGGCGATAGCTATAAGATCGCCACGTGGGAAGAGAAATCCGTCAATGATGCCTCTCGGGTAAGGTGGACCCGCTTCGGGCCCGCCATTTGAGCAGTCGAAAAGCATTTCGCCTGTGTATCGCGCTTGTCCAAGGACCCTCACCCCCAACCCCTCTCCCAGGGGGCGAGGGGAGGAAGAGACACCCGCGTTCTCAATGTCCTTCTCAGTTCACCTTCGCGAAATTCGTCTTTTCCCTATACCTCTAGGAGAGGGATACAGGGTGATGGTCTTACTAGCGGATTCCCGACGGTACATCCAACCGGACCTCTACGCATCTCGAATGTTGACACCCAGAGGGTGTCAACCTACTTGCAACCATTCTTCGTTATGTTTACATTCCCACAACATGGTTGTAGAAATCTTCTATTGATGCCGGTAGAAGGCAAGGAGAGAGCATGGAAGGGTATGTCAGCTGGGTGATAAGCAATCCGCTGTTGTCGGCGGCGGTGCAGTTCGGAATCCTCGGGACACTGGGGGAAATGATCCCGGTAAGTCTCAAAAAGAAGCGCTTCGCATTGCCCGGGACGATCGTTCAGACATTCCTGAAGATCCTTGCCTGGGCATTGCTCGGAATCATCATCAAATACGGGTTCACCGGCATGAAAGGATTCACCCGCGCGCTGATCGAACATGGGATGCTTCCCACTTTCTGCGCATCGGGTATCGGCTGGGCGTTCGCCGTTTCGGTGCTGACGAATCTCCTGTTCGGTCCGCAGATGATGTTCTTTCACCGGCTCGAGGACAATCTCATTCTCTGGAAGAAGAACTTCGCCGGCCTGACCACCGCCTGGTGGACGTTGATCTGGTTCTGGATTCCAGCACACACGGTGACGTTTTCTCTCCCGACCGAGTACCAGATCGGTCTCGCGGCGTTGTGGTCGATTGTGCTGGGATTGATATTGGGATTGGCGAAGCAGAAGTAGCGCGTCTTAAGTGTCGACATTGTCCGTCCGAAAGCCTTTCCTGAGCGGCTCGTATTGAGTACGCCAAGCTGATCGGGAACTTTAGGCATTCCCAACGGCACGTCAGAACGGAGATCAATGTGGAAAATTCTTCCGTAGGGCGGACCGGTCATACCCTCCGGCCCGGCGTACCCGATGACATGCTCGCGGCATGTCTCCGCAACGTCCGGCCGTAAGAATGGTCGGACCTACGAGGAAGAGAAGCCGTAACGAAATTATCCGGTGTATCTTTGCCCGAAAATCCGGCCGTAGTAGAGGCCGGCGCCACTGCCGACGGTGCTTACGATGAAGGCGGTGAGGAATCCGAAATGCATGCCGAGCCACCAGCCGAGCCATCCGCCGGCCGAGGCCCCGATAAATCCAAACATTTTTGCCGAAAACATGGCCGCCTCCAATCGAATAAGGACTGAGCCGCTCCATCAAAATACAGAGCAGACTACTTCATTATTCCAATTGTCGGCAATCTCAAAAGCAAACTTGAAAACCCGCCTAATCGACTGACTGTTAACAAGTTGTTTCGATATTAGGAAAACCCCTTACCAGCCTTTGGCGGTGCGAATACCCATAATATGACCGATATGCTTTTCGCCGTGGTTGGCGTAGATACGGACCAGCTTCTCCAGCGTGACATCACCGTCTTCCGGATGATATGCCGTCCGGCTCCAGAGGGATGCGGGCTGCTTGTCCAGAAAGCTGCTCCACCGGGCGTGCAGGCCCTTGATCAGCAGCATCGATTCATCGATAGGATCTGTCCTGGCATCCTCAAGTCTCGCCCAGTCATCCTGATTGTATGGCTTCAATGTTGGATGGTCCTCGGTCACGACCAAATGCATTCGTATGTAAGCGTTGACATGTGAGTCGGCCAGATGGTGGATCACCTGGCGCACCGTCCAGCCCCCTTCGCGATACGGCGTATCCAACTGACTGTCGGAAAGCCCCTTGATTGCTTCCGTAAGTTTTACGGGAAGGGTACGGATCTTATCGATCAGTTCCTTGCGCTCGGAATCTGATAACATAGTTCAGGACCTCCTCAAAAGTTATACGGTGGCCTTACACATTTCTGCTCCCGAAGTCTGAAAATGAAAAGGGAAAATGAATGACGGCGAGCGTGAAGTCAACCCGCAAGTATGCGGCTGAAGTCACTTTCTTTGTACTGTCGTCCAGGCGTCTTCGAGGATTTTTCTGTGATCAAAGGCAATTTCGTGGTTTTGCCAGTCGGCGACGAGTTCCACTCCTGCGGCATCCGATCCCGCCTTCATTTGAGACGTATCTGCTTCACCAAGAAAGGCCACGGTTACGGTATGTCTGCGCGGGTCGCGTCCCGGATCGGAATATACGCCGATAAAACGAAGGTTAGCCGGATGCAGCCCGGTTTCTTCTTCGGTCTCCCGAATGCACGCCTGTTCGACCGTCTCGCCAATCTCCACAAACCCGCCCGGCAGAGCATAGGAGCCCTTGAACGGATCATTAGCCCGCCGAATAAGAACGGCTGATTCACCGTCGAAAATAACACAATCAACCGTGAGGGCGGGTCCGTTGGGAATGAAGGAGTTCACCTGGAAAATTACCTGACCGAGAGCGCGGTTACCTGATTCGACACCACATGTTTGAGATAGTCGTCGTTGTCGAGTTCCGCCTGCGGGTATTTCGTCACCAACTCGTCGAGTATCCTTCGCTGGACCTCGCTTCTCCGCTCAACCTCCGCCAGCGGAATGTGGCTGAAGGCGATCATGGCATACTGGGGCATCCAGCGGTCGGGAAGGAGTTCCCAGAGCCGGCGTTCAAGGAGCCATTTTGTGTCATAATGCGGGTCGCGGCTTTTTTCCAGCTCTGCAAAATTCTTCAGCGACATGTCTGCCATGGCATCCGCATCCGGTTTTCTAATTCGGCTGAACTCTGAAAAGACAGTACCGAAATCCCCCGGATGTTCTTCCATAAGTTGATCGAACACGGTGCAGTCTTCGAATCCGGCATTCATCCCCATCGCGAAAAACGGGACAATCGCGTGACTGGCGTCGCCGAGGATGGCCACTTTGTCTTTGTAATGCCAGGGGAAACACCGGACCGAAAAGACACTGGCGGTCTCGTTAGCGAAAAAGTCTTCGAGCAAAGTTGGCATGTGCTGATATGCCTTCGGGAAGTGGTGTTTGAAGAAGGCGACCACCTGTTCTTCGTCCTGCAATGCGCAAAACGAGCTCTCACCGGTGAGGGGCAGAAAGAGAGTAATGGTGAAGGCGTGATCGATTCTTGGAATCGCCAGCATCATGATATTGGTCCGGGGCCAGATGTGGACACAATCGTGTTCCATCGCCCAGTCACCGTTCGGCAGCGGCGGAATCACCAGTTCCCGGTAGCCGTAGGCATGAGTTCTCAGTTCGCTGATTGTCTTGCGATGATCCTCGAGATTGGCCCGTACCGCTGAAAAGATGCCGTCGGTGCCGATGACGTGGTCATATTTCCGGTTCGATTTTTCACCGGTTTCAGTATCCAGAAAGACGATCTCTCCGGTCTCAACATTTATATAGCCGCATTCCTGATTGAAGAAAATTCGTACCTTTCCGGTGGCCTCGGCACGGTCCATAAGGGTGCAGTTGAGGTCTCTTCGGTCAATCGTGTTGATGGAGTCATTTTCGCCGCCGTAGCGCTGGAATTTGGTGGTTCCGTCGGCCTTGTGGACCAGGCGACCGCGTTTGGGCAGGGTGTGGCGCATGATATCCTCGGTCAGGCCGACTCCGTCAATAGCTCTTCTGCCCCTTGCCGAAATGGACATGACAATCGACCGCCCGGCTGAAATATGTGCCTTGCGCATGTCCGGCCGTTTCTCGTACAGATCGACCGGATACCCG
Source organism: uncultured candidate division Zixibacteria bacterium (assembly GCA_963711085.1). Classification (GTDB taxonomy): domain Bacteria; phylum Zixibacteria; class MSB-5A5; order GN15; family FEB-12; genus CAVQCT01. The sequence goes on from CAVQCT010000005.1 coordinate 43,296, forward strand.
CGCTTGACCAAATATAATGAGAGAAGTGTCCCTACCAGACCTGCGCCGACGACGCAGATCCGCTCGTCCTTGTTGTTCAATTCCTTGCCTGAATCTTTCGTTAGCTGTTGTTCGTACGGTTTAACTTTCATATACACCCATTGTTCCGTCCGGGTCAAGTTTTTAGTGCGTTACCGGATTTGCACAAACTTGACTCCTGAGGCCCCGCAATTTTCATTACGTGAACTTGAATCTGTGATCTGAGGATCTTTTCATCGGATGCACCTTGTCGTTTTGCTGGTCTTTATCTTTGTTTATGCCGGATTGATACTCGGGCGAATCCCCGGTTTGAGTCTCGACCGGACCGGCATTACTCTGCTGGGCGCCATCGTCCTGATCGCGAGCGGGGATATGCCGGTACACGACATTGCCGCCGCAGTCGACATTCCAACCATTGCCCTGCTCTTCAGCCTGATGATTTTGTCGGCCCAATTTCGCCTGAGTGGATTCTATTCGTATGTCGTCAATCGGATTGCAATAGTTCCGATCGAGCCTCCGAAGCTGCTGGCCCTGATTATCGCGTTGGTTGGTGCCCTGTCGGCCCTGCTGGCCAACGATGTCGTATGCCTTGCGGTCGCACCGATCCTGATCGAGGGATGCCGCCGTCGCCGACTCAACCCGGTACCGTTCCTGATCGCTCTGGCCTGTGCCGCAAATGTTGGCTCGGCTGCGACCCTGATCGGCAATCCGCAGAATATTCTGATCGGGCAGGTGCTCAAACTCTCGTTTTCCCGTTACCTCTGGCAGGCGGGGGTGCCGTCGGTGCTCGGACTTGCGGTTGTCTGGGGGGTGATCGTCTCGATGACGGGAGGGAACTGGAGTTCTTCGGATATCCCGCCCCAGCCGAGAGCGCTCAAACTGGATGTCTGGCAGACTGGCAAGGGGTTTCTTCTGCTGGCGACGATGGTGGTCCTTTTTCTCTTTGCCCCTTGGCCGCGGGAACTGGTGGCGTTGGCCGCTGTCGGTGTGCTGCTCTGCTCGAAAAAAATGCGCTCCCGCGAGATGCTCGGCATCGTCGATTGGCAGCTCCTTGTGCTGTTTATCGCGCTCTTTATCGTGAACTACACTCTGAACCAGTCCGGATACCTCGGCCAGATGAAGACGCACCTTACCGAGATCGGGGTCAATATCGAGCAGCCGATCTGGCTGTTTGCGACTTCAGTGGCGCTTTCCAACATTGTTTCTAATGTACCGACCGTGATGCTTCTGCTCTCCTCGGCGGTGCACACCCTTGCCGGACCGATTCTCGCCCTTTCCTCGACTCTCGCCGGGAATCTGATCATCGTCGGTTCGATCGCGAATATTATTGTCGTAGATCAGGCGGGTCAACAAGGGGTGAGGATCAGTTGGAAGGATCATGCCCGAATCGGCGTACCGGTGACGATCCTCACACTTCTGATCGCCGCAGGCTGGCTCTGGTTTACGACGATCGTTTAGGAAACTGACTGCTCTTATCGTCTTATCGCTTTTGACCTGAGCGGCGGCATCAGCTATATTTCGCCGATTGAGAAAGATCGATCTTGGTAAAGAGGATTTATTGAAATGCAAGAACCGGCTGATCATCACGGTGACCACGAGAAAACAGGCGGCGCCTATTCGAATGAAACCATTCGACTGCTAATCGAACGGGCGAGCTGCCGGAGTTTCTCCGAAAAGAAAATTCCTGAAGATGTCATGCTGCAAGTTTTGAGGTCGGGCGTCCATGCCGCGACCGGTGGCAATTTGCAGCCGTATTCTATCATCCGAATAGAGGAACAGGCGACTAAGGAGAAGTTGGCGCATTTGAACGAAGATCAGATGTTCATCGCAACTGCGCCGGTCAATCTATTGTTCTGCATCGACTGGCATCGAACCGAACGCTGGGCTCGACTTGAGGCTGCTCCCTTCACGGCGGCCGAATCGTTCCGGCATTTCTGGATCTCCTTTCAGGATACGATAATAGCGGCCCAGAATATCTGTACCGCCGCCGATGCCCTGGGATTGGGGTCGGTCTATGTCGGCACGGTGATGGAATGCATTCCCCAACTCAGAGAGATCTGCAAGCTGCCCGACAAAGTCTTTCCCGTCGTCTTACTGAGTCTCGGATATCCGAAAGTCCGGCCGCAACCGCGCCGGAAACTGGGCGTCCCATCAATGGTGCACAACGAGACCTATCAAGATCCTTCGGACGCAGCGCTGCTAAAGTCCTTCAATGAAAAGTATCCCGAAAGCCGTAGGGAGATTACTCCTGAGCGGCTTGAGGCGATTGCCGACGTATGCAGGAAGACCGGCGGAGAGGAACTGGCCGAGACGTGCATCGCAAGAATCAAGCAGCAAGGGTTTATCAGTGCGGTGCAGTATTATTTTGGACTGCATTACAGAGCGGATCAGATGCCGACGGGAAATGAGACGTTCCTGAAGACAATGGAAGAATTCGGGTTTGGCTGGTTCACGGGAAATTGATGGGAATGAGCGATTTGTGCGGTTCATGCGAAATTCACTTTCGCCGGACGAAAGCGATTCCCTATCTTTGAGTTTCACCGAATATACATGAGGACATTGTGGAAGACTCACATATCAGTTTGATTGCCGCCGAATTGAGCATCCAGCAACGCCAGGTATCGGCAACGATATCGTTGCTCGATGATCAGGCGACCGTGCCGTTCATCGCCCGGTATCGCAAAGAGGTGACCGGGAGCCTTGACGAAGTGGTCATTACTTCGATCCGCGACCGCGTAATTCAGCTTCGTGAGCTGGATAAACGACGCGAAGCGATCATTAAATCTCTGGAAGAACGGGATCTGCTCACCGACGAACTGAAAGAGCGGATCGATGCCGCGGCGACGATGGCGGAGCTTGAAGATATTTACCTCCCCTTCCGGCCCAAACGCCGCACCCGCGCTACTATTGCCCGTGAGCGGGGACTTGAACCGCTGGCGGAGATATTGTATGCCCAGGAAGATATCGACCCGCGTAAAGAGGCGGAGCCGTTCGTTGACCCTGGAAAAGAGGTTCCGACAGTCGAAGATGCCCTGGCCGGGGCGAGAGATATCATTGCAGAGTGGGTAAACGAGGATGGCGAAGCGCGTGCGCAGATGCGCGAGCTGTTCGCCGCCCGGGCCTCGATCAAGTCGAAAGTGGTGACCGGGAAAGAAACCGAAGGAGCCAAGTTCTCCGACTATTTCGACTGGGAAGAACCGCTCGCAAATACACCGTCGCACAGGATTCTGGCGATGCGTCGCGGTGAGACCGAGGGGATTCTCAGTCTGTCGGTATTTCCGCCTGAAGACGAGGCGTTGGAATTGCTGGAAGATCTGTTTGTCGATACCGACAACGGGGCCTCGGCCCAGGTGATGGAAGCGGTTCACGATGCTTACAAGCGTCTGCTCGGCCCGGCTATGGAAACTGAAGCCCGACTCGAATCAAAGAAGCGGGCCGATTTGGAAGCGATTCATGTCTTTTCCGACAACTTGCAAGAGTTGCTTATGGCTCCGGCGCTCGGTCAGAAAGGTGTCCTGGCGATCGATCCCGGATTCCGCACCGGCTGCAAACTGGTCTGCCTTGATCGGCAAGGGAAGCTGCTTCACAACACGACGGTCTATCCCCACGGCTCAGAGCACCAGCGAAGGGCGGCCGGAGAGGAAGTCAGGGCGCTTTGCTTGAAGTATCAGCCGGAAGTTATCGCCATCGGCAACGGTACGGCCGGCCGGGAGACGGTTGCGTTCATTCAGGAGATAGATCTACCCGGAAACATTCCGATTGAGATGGTGAACGAATCAGGAGCTTCGATCTACTCAGCCTCCGAAGTTGCTCGGGATGAATTCCCCGATTATGATGTCACCGTGCGCGGTGCGGTCTCGATCGGACGGCGTCTTATGGACCCGCTGGCCGAATTAGTAAAGATCGATCCCAAATCGATCGGGGTGGGGCAATATCAGCATGATGTCGATCAGGGAGCGCTGAAGCAGGGGCTCGATGATATCGTGATGCGATGTGTAAACGGCGTCGGTGTGGAGATCAACACCGCCAGCAAGCAACTGCTGACTTATGTTTCCGGTCTCGGGCCGGTGCTGGCCCAGAATATCATCGACTATCGCAACAGCAACGGACCGTTTCCTTCCCGCGAAGCGTTTCTCAAAGTCCCCCGTCTTGGGCCGAAAGCGTTCGAACAGGCGGCCGGTTTTCTGAGGATAGCCGATGCTCCCAATCCGCTCGACCGGAGTGCGGTGCATCCGGAAAGCTACTCTGTCGTTCACACGATGGCTAAGGATCTGGGCTGTACAGTGGCTGATCTGATTCGGGACGAGTCCTTGCGCCGGAAGACTCGAGCTGAAGCGGTATGTATCGGATAAAATCGGCATCCCGACATTGAAAGATATCATGGACGAACTGGCCAGGCCGGGGAGAGATCCGCGCGCCACTTTCGAAACCTTCGCGTTCGATGACTCGGTGAAGACGATGGAAGATCTCAAGGTCGGTATGCAGCTGCCCGGAGTAGTCACCAATGTCACCGCTTTCGGCGCGTTTGTCGATATCGGCGTGCACCAGGATGGACTGATTCACATCAGTGAATTGGCCGACCGGTATGTTAAGGACCCGGCCGAGATCGTGAAAGTGCAGCAGAAAGTCCGGGTGACTGTTCTTAACGTCGATATCGACCGCAAACGAATTTCCCTCTCGCTTCGTCAAAAAAAGACACAAGAGAACAAACCGTAAGATCGCATCTTGCCACATGAATCATTTTTTCGGACGAAAGCCGGATGTAAAGCATGAGTAATTTCACCGTCCAGAATGTCGATTTCAACATGGTGATCTTCGGAGCGTCCGGAGATTTGACGCATCGGAAGCTGGTGCCGGCATTGTATAACCTGAATCGCAAACAGCGGCTTCCGGCAAATATCCATATTGTCGGGTTTGCACGACGGGAGTTCACCGATGACAGCTTCCGGGATCACCTGCGCGAGGGAGTCAGGGAGTTCTCGGTCGACACGTTCAACGAATCGGCCTGGCAAACATTCGCTCCGAAAATTCACTACTGTCCTGGGGATCTGAGCAATCGGGAAGATCTCCTTCGGCTGGATGCCCTGCTAAGGATTTTCGAGCAGCGTCCGGCCGATCGCCTCTACTACCTCGCAATTGCGCCGCATTTGTATGTTAACGTCATAGATTCACTCGGGTCGTGCGATATGTCGCAGGCTCCGGACGGATTCCGGAATATCATTGTCGAAAAGCCGTTCGGGACCGATCTCAAGTCGGCCCAGGAACTGAATCGAAAAATCCACAAGGTGTTCGGCGAAGACCAGATCTACCGGATCGATCACTATCTGGGGAAGGAGACCGCTCAGAATATCCTGTTTTTCCGGTTCGCCAACACGATATTCGAGCCGATCTGGAATCGAAGATATGTCGACAGCGTGCAGATCACGGTGGCGGAGGATGTCGATATCGGCCATCGCGCCGGCTACTACGACAAGGCAGGAGTGCTCAGGGATATGTTTCAGAACCACTTGATGCAGTTGTTCACCCTGATAGCCATGGAACCGCCCGCCTCATTTCAAGCCGACACGCTTCGTAACGAAAAGGTGAAGGTCCTCTCAGCGGTACAACCGGTTCGAATCGAAGACACTGTCCGGGGACAATATGCCGGTTACCTTGACCATGACGGGGTGGCGTCAGACTCCACCACTCCGACCTACGCCGCGGTCAAAGCATATGTGAACACCTGGCGGTGGAAGGGGGTACCGTTCTACCTTCGCTCCGGAAAGGCACTTGAGACCAAGGCGAGCCATATCTCCGTAATTTTTCAGCGCCCGCCGCTGAGCATGTTTGAAATGGAATCAGACCAACAGATTACGCCTAATATTCTGAGCATGTGCATCCAGCCGGACGAAGGAATCCACCTGAAATTTGAAACCAAAGTTCCGGACACGGCCGAACAGACAAGATCGGTTGATATGGAATTTCATTACCGGTCGTCGTTTCGGGATCAGCGGCTCCCGGATGCCTACGAACGGCTGTTACTTGACGCCATCAAAGGGGATGCTTCATTATTTGCCCGGGATGACGAGATCGAGACCTCCTGGCGGCTGGTCGATCCGATCCTCGAGGGTTGGTCCGGCCCGGATGCCCCGCCGCTTGCCCGGTACGAACCGGGGAGCTGGGGACCGGAGGCAGCCGAAGAGCTGATGAGGCGTTCCGGTCGGGAATGGCGGTTGGGATGCGGGCCGGGAGGACATGAGGCCGGGATCTCGAACGACTGAGCCCGCCAGGCCGCAAAATTGGTCTTGCTAACCTGTTTCAATGTGTATACTATATCTGAGCAATTTGAACAACCGCCGGGTACGGTTGTTGAAACATACAATGGAAACTAACTTCGCAAGTTCAGGATGCATTTCAGGTATATGACACCTGATGACGAACCGCATTTATGCCCGCGTGTGGCGGGTCGCTCGCTTCACGTAACTTTCCGGTATCATTACCACCTACATCGAAAGAAGGGTGTGCTTTGCCGACTGAAAAAAGTCCAGCACAGAAAACTGCCGTAGCCAGGGAGTACCTGGCCAGGGATTCCCGTGAGACGTTCTACGTCAACCTGGCGGGAGACTACGGCTATCTCGAACTCCCCTATTACCTCTCGCAGGATCTGGAGAACAGCGGACATACCGTTCATCCGACCTGCCAGGAGATGCTCGACGCTTATATCACGCCGATTATGCTGGCCAAGGCGAAGGTTGTCGGCATCCCCACTCCGGAATACTACATCACCAACGGGTATTTCGAGGCTCCGGTTATTGTCGATACGGCGAACCCGTTCATGCTTCGAAGCCGGATCGTGCTCAAACAGAATCTGCAATCCCGGGTGGCCAAATCAATGACGCGAAATTATACCTATGCGATTTGCTGCCAGGAACTTCCGCCGAATTCACAGGTCAAGTATTTCCGCTCGGTGTACGGTTGGTGTCAGTATGAGAAGTTCCGTCATATTTCGGAGGACGTCTGGACCAAGCTCGGAATCCCGCTCGCCAAAGTGCGGGTGGTGGTCCTCGAAGACGGTAACATGCTGCTGTCGGATATCGGTCCGCTCCCGTTCAAAACCCTCAATCAGCATGAACTCGAATTTTTGAGCAAGAGGGTGCAATGGGAAGAATAGGTGTATACGTAGAGCGGTACACGATCACTCATTCTGAAGAGATGGGTGCGCTCATGAAATTCGGGCAGGTCGCCCGCAAACTGGGACATCATATCGATTACCTCTTCCGCCCCGACATATACAAGATTCCCCAGTATGACGCCGTGTTCATCCGCGCGTTGACCGACCCGCTGAATACATCGTACATTGCCTCGCGCACGGCGGAGTTGAATAACATCAGGGTGCTCGACGATTCCAAATCGATTTACATCTGTTGCGACAAAGTCAACATGTACCGGCACATGCAGTCCCACGGCGTCCCGCTTCCTGAGACCCTGTTTCTTAAGGAAAGTGATCTCACCATCCGCAAGGGAGCGGAGTTGCTCGATCACCTCGGCGAACCGCTGGTGCTCAAGGCTCCGAACAGCAGCTTCTCGTTGTATGTCGAGAAAGCTCACACACCGCAGGAGTTCGTCAAGATCGGCAACAAGTTTCTCCGTCGATCCGACCGGATCGTGGTGCAGAAGTTCATTCGGTCAGAGTTCGATTGGCGAGTGGGGATGCTCGGCGGCCAGATTCTGTACGTCTGCCAGTATACCATTCCCAAGAAACGCTGGAAAATTCTGACGTATATAGAAAATGGCAAAGCAGTCTATGGCCCGGTGCGCGGTGTCGATGTCGACAAGGCCGATCCCAAGCTGCTCGAAATTGCCCTGGCCGCCGGCGCGGCGGTGGGCAACGGGCTGTATGGAGTCGACCTGAAACAGGTCGGCGACAGCTATGTCGTCATCGAGGTGAACGACAATCCGTCTATCGACAGCGGCGCCGAAGATCAGAACTCTCCGCAACTCTACGAACGGATCATCCGCTACCTGTTAGGGGAATGGGGATGAACGATGAAAGGTGACCCGAAAGTTCGGGTAGGGACGCTTAAGGATCTTGATGCCCTGGTCGATCTCGAAGAACGCGGGTTCGCGCTGGACCGGTTCTCCCGCCAGCAGTTCGAATATCTCCTGAGCAAAGCGAATGCCACCGTGCTGGTGCTCGTCTACCGTCGCAAAGTCGGTGGTGCGGCGATCATGCTGTGGCGTGCGAACGCTTCGATCGGCCGTCTCTACAGCATCATCGTCGATCCAGACCTTCAGGGTAAACAGCTCGGTACCATTCTCCTGAGAGCCTGTGAGCGGGAAGCTTCGAAACGAAAATGCGAAGAGATGTCGTTGGAGGTGCGAAGTGACAACAAGCAGGCGATCGGCTTTTACGAAAAGCACGGGTACAAAGTCGTCGACACCCTCCCGGGGTACTATTCCGATGGCGCCTCCGGCCTTCGCATGATCAAACCGCTCACCCGGGTCGGTTCAGGAGCGCTCCAGTTGAAAATTCCGTATTACAGTCAGACTCTCGAATTCACCTGTGGCTCCGCCTGCCTGATGATGGCATTCAAATACTTCACCCCGGATCTGACCCCCAGCCGCCTGCTGGAGCTTACGCTGTGGCGGGAAGCGACCCTCGTGTTCATGACTTCGGGGATGGGGGGATGCGGTCCGTTCGGATTAGCGCTGGCTGCGCAGACAAGGGATTACCCGGTAAAAGTCCTGCTCTCCCGGGAGCAATCTCCGTTTTTCTCCTCCGTACGCAAGAAAGAGAAGCGTCAGGTCATTCGTATTATTCACGATGATCTTCAGGCCAGAGCGTTAGAAGCCGGGGTGCGCGTAAAATATCAGGATGTCACGATCAGAGATATCGCGCGTGAGATGCAGAAGGGCCGTATCCCGATCGTGCTCATCAGCACCTATCGTTTGCACGGAGATCGCGCACCGCACTGGGTGGTTCTTACCGGGTACGACAGCGAATACGTCTACTTTCACGATTCCTACGAGGGGTTTTACGAGCACGACCCGAAGCTGGCACGCAATGTCAAGATTCCCGTCGCCGAGTTCAATAAAATGAAGCGATACGGGAAAGATCTGTACAAGTGCGCGTTGTTTATCGGGGGGCCGGAAAAGGGCTCAGCATAGTACTTATCTGGCGTTGTCTCGTCGCAAGCGGCAGTGCGATTCGGGCTTCGGCATGCGCCGTAAGTCCCTTTGCCACTCGGCGGCTGACTCTCCGGCATTCTCCTTCGTTTTCAACTAACATAACGCCAACGAGTTATAAGAGCACCGCAATTTCCGGTGGCGACATTAATCGGAACAGTTCGGGCGGCTGTGATGTTTAACTGTTGATGATGGTTTGCCACTGGCCTGCGTTAAAATACCCCTTGACAACCTTCGTTGGCGCGGCCTTATTTGTGCCTTCGTCAGTCTATGTTTCGGTGACAACCACCGTTATGAAAACCGGTAAGAAGGAGTCGTGGAAACAGAAGATTCAAGTAACCCGATCCAGTCTCGATTGGATCCAATTGTAAATCAACAACGTCCTGCAATGGACGTGTGCAAGTAAGCCGGACTTGTACATGTCTTTTTTTTTGAACAACTCTTTAATGAAAATTACGGACCGGCTGAAAGGACCAAGTATTATGTTCAAGCGTGTGTCAATTGTGTTTGCGGCACTCGCGGTGTTGCTTGTGGGAGGATGCAGCAAGGCTCCTGAAATGGAAATGAACAACGCAACGACGTCGATGCAGGCTGCCCAGACGGCCGAGGCCGAGCAGTATGCTCCGGATGCTTATAAGATGGCTCAGGATACGCTCGCGGCTGCCAATGCCGCCAAGACTGAGCAGGATTCCAAGTTCTCGCTCTTTAGAAGCTATGGCGCTTCCAAGGCACTCTTTGCTTCTGCTCAGACCCTGGCCGACAAGGCCAAGGCGGATGCCGAAGCTGAAAAGGAACGCGTCCACCAGGAAGTCACCGGTATGCTAACCGAAACTCAGGCTGCGATCGACGCTGCAACTGCGGCGCTGAGCAAAGCTCCCCGCGGAAAAGGTACCAAAGCGGATATCGAAATGATCAAAAATGATCTGGCCGGCGTGAAGACGGCGTTCGATGATGCGAAGGCGGATTTCGACGGCGGCAAGTATCTGGTTGCGAAAACCAAACTGCAGACGGTAAAGGCCAAAGCCGACTCGATCACCAATGAGATAGCGACGGCGGCGGCTCGTAAGGCGGGAAAGTAAGTCTCTCGCTGAACTCTCCAGTTTCTGTAAAGCACGGGGTCGCCTATCAACAGGCGACCCTATTGTAATTATGAGAAGAATTCAGGAAAACAGGACGACATTGCGAACAGGGTATTTCTACGCTCTAACGGCGCTGATTCTCTCGCTACTCTCCGGCTGTCAGAAACAGCCGCTGGACTCTTTGCAAAAAGCAAAGGGAGCAGTGGAGGCAGCCTCGAAAGCGGGGGCGCTGAAGTACCAGGCGGACAGATATCACAAACTTGAGGAGCTTCTCGAATCGGGCAGGCAGGAGATGGCGCGTCAGAACGGACGGCTCGCACCGCTTCGCAACTATCAAGCGGCCGATTCGATCTTCCATGTGGTTACCGTCTCGGCTAACAATCTGAGTAGTTCGGTGACGGCTCAAATTAACCAACTCCGCTCCAACGCCGAAACGAAACGTGAGGATTTCCAGGAAGAGCTGAAGTCCTGGCGCGAGGCGCTCGATGGTTCGCTGACGATTTATAACGCGGAAAAATACTGGTCATCGGCCGATCTCGCATTGCAGATGAGCAAGAATCTCATGGCGAATCATGAATACAAAGAAGCGATCGAGGCGCTCGACAAAGGACACCAGTCGCTCGAGAACCTGTCGGAGGTTCTGGCCGAATACGATAACGATGCCTCGCAGAAGATCAAAGTCTGGCGTAAATGGGTGGATCAAACGATCGAAGAGTCCCGTCGGGATGGCAAGACGGCGATCATTGTCGATAAGTCCAAGCACAAATTATATCTGATCAAATCAGGTAAAGTGGTTCATGTTTACAGCTGCGAGTTGGGATATAATTCGGCCCGGCAGAAATTCTTTTCCGGGGATGGAGCGACCCCCGAAGGACGCTACCGGGTGACTAAAGCCCGTCAGAATGGCTCAAAGTTCTATAAGGCCCTGCTGGTCGATTACCCTAATCAGACGGACAAGAATCGCTTCGCCGAAAACAAGCGCAAGGGAGTGATCTCGGACAACGCCCGTATCGGCGGCCTGATTGAAATCCATGGATGGGGCGGTCAAAACAAAGACTGGACCGATGGGTGTGTCGCCCTGACTAACCAGGAGATGGATCAGCTGATGCAGATATGCATCGGTCGGCACGCTAGTAACTATTGTCAGGAAATCGGATCTCTGGCCATGAAAAGATTGTTGTTAGGCCTTCTCGTAGTTGTGCTGGTGATCGCCAGTCTCAGCGTCATGCTCAGGAGCAAACATTCCACTCCGGAGGATCCGCTTTTGTTCTCTGATTCGACAATTGCCCCGCTTCCGGCCGATGTCAGGACGGCCCAGAAGGACTTGAAGAAAGCGCGAACGGAGCTTGCCCGGTATCGTCCCTCGGGAGCCTACATCGTAGTGAATACGCACGCCAACAAAGTATATCTCAGGACGGCCGATTCTATTCTGGTCGAAGGAGATTGCTCCACCGGCACCGGCGCAGAGCTGGTCGACAGTACCAGCGGACGGCACTGGGTATTCGACACGCCGAGAGGCTCGTTCAAGGTGACCACCAAGCTCAAGGAGCCCTGGTGGCGCAAGCCGGATTGGGCGTATCTGGAAGAAGGCGAAACGGTCCCGAAGAACGAACAGGATCGTCTGGATCCGGAGATGATGGGAGCGTATGCGATCGGGTTCGGCGACGGCTTCTATATCCACGGGACGATCTATGAACGCCTGCTCGGTATCTCCGTGACGCACGGATGTGTCCGGGTGGGTGCGGACGACCTCAAGAATATCTATGACAAGGTACGAATTGGCACACCGATCTATATATTCTAGCCCACGAATGATTTCTGCCCGCGTCGGAATCATGGCGGCGTTCAGCGTGCTGTTTTCGGTGGCCATAATCTCCCCGGGTTGCGGTGACAGCCGGACCGATAAAACCCAGGTGACCAATATCGATGGCAAGAAGTTCAATCGCCCACAGGCCGAAACGGAATACCGCCAGATACAGATGGAGCTGAGGCTCGCCAAAGCTGATGAGCTTTACCTGGTGCTCGATACGAAAGACAGGAAACTCGAGCTTCGGATGAAGGACGCGGTGGTCTGGAGTTATCCGATGAATTTTGCACCGGAAGATTCCACGAACGTGCGCGAGTTCATAAAGCGATTCCGGGGGAAGAAAAATAATCTGGTGCGAAGGCTCGTTGACAAACATCTGTTCTCGGCGTCGGAAAAGACGCCCGACTCGGTTCTTGCGATTGTCGGCGAGGCGGTACGGGTCGATCCATCGCACCTCCAGCGTGACATTCCCCAGCGGTTTCAGCTTTCATGGGGCGACGGGCTCATCCTTGAGGTGAGAACCGACGTCAGCGGTAAATCCGTCTCCGTACTGCAGAACGCCATCACCGAGTTGAGACAGGTAATCTCACAGCCGTTTGGCGAAGTCACGATCGTGTTGAAAATAGATCCTACCGAGGCGCTCACCCTCTACCGGGCCGTTTCACCCGGTATGCCTACTTTGATCGATCCCACCTGATGAATCTGTGGCCGCTTCATTTCTCCATTCATCCGAACCGGAGCCGAACGGCTGTTGTTCTATTTATGCGAATAAACCCAGGGAGTAGTAGTAATGGATGCACAGGTAATTAACGAATTTCTCAGTCATATCGAGCTGTTCAGGAATTTCGACGAGGCCGAGCGTAAATCATTCGTCTCCATTATGGAGATTCTCGAACTGCCTCCCGGCAGCATGCTGTTCGATGAGAACGAGCCGCGCCGCAATCTGTACATTATTTATCAAGGGGAACTCGAGCTGTTTAAGCGGTCAGCATTCGGCGAAGAGCGTCGGCTCCTGCTGTTCCGACAGGCGGACTTCGTGGGCGAAGGTGCGTTGCTGGACGATTACCCGCACTCGACCTCGGCACGGGCGGTGGTCGGCACGACCGTGTTCGCGGTAAGTCGGGCCCAGTTCATGAAACTCTGCCAGGGCACTCCCGCGGTGGGGATGAAGTTCCTTTCGCGGGTGGCACGGGTGATGTCCCGGCGGATGCGCCAGGCCTCGACCGGCATTGTCAACGTCGCCGAACAGTACGTCTCAGGAAAAACCCGGGTCGAGCATGACCTGCTCGGCGAACGCGAGGTGCCATCGGATTACTATTACGGCATTCAAACGCTGAGAGGACTCGAGAACTTCAATATCAGCGGTGTTTCACTCACCCGTTATCCGGTGTTGATCAATTCGCTGGCGATGGTGAAACTGGCGGCCGCTAAGGCAAACTACGAGCTGGGAGAGCTGCCGAAGCCGATTGCCGATGCTATTATTCAGGCGTGCGAGGATATTATCGGCGGGAAGCTGCATACTCAATTCGTGGTCGATATGATCCAGGGGGGCGCCGGAACCTCGACAAACATGAACGCGAATGAGGTGATCGCCAACCGTGCTCTCGAAATTCTCGGGTATCAGCGCGGCGACTACGCCCATTGTCACCCGAACAACCATGTGAACCTTTCGCAGTCGACCAACGACGCCTATCCGACTTCGCTGAAGATTGCGCTTATCCAGGCAAACGAATCACTGATTGCGGTGCTTCGGCAGTTGACCGAGTCTTTCCATGTGAAAGCATACGAATTCCGAGATGTCATCAAAATGGGGCGGACGCAGCTTCAGGACGCCGTACCGATGACACTGGGCCAGGAGATGGAAGCGTATGCCGTGACGCTCGAAGAAGAGATCGACCGGCTGACGCAGAATGTGAATCTGTTCCTCGAAGTCAATATGGGCGGAACGGCGATAGGCACCGGGATCAACGCCGACGCCGAGTATCCGAGAGTCGTGATCAAGCATCTTCGGGAAGTGACCGGGCTCGACCTGAAATCGGCGCACAATCTGGTCGAAGCGACCCAGGACACCGGCGCCTTCGTCATGTATTCATCGGCGATCAAAGCGGCTGGCCGTCAAACTCTCGAAAATATCGAACGATCTCCGGCTGCTTTCATCCGGACCGCGGGCAGGGATAAACGAGATCAATCTCCCGCCGATGCAGCCCGGCTCCTCGATCATGCCGGGCAAAGTCAATCCAGTGATACCCGAAGTAGTGAATCAGATAGCATTCAAAGTGATCGGGAACGATCTGACCGTTACGCTCGCGGCCGAGGCCGGGCAGCTCGAATTGAATGTCATGGAGCCGGTGATCGCCCAGAGCATATTCGAATCGATCGAGATGCTCAAGAACGGGATGATGACGCTTAAGTATCGCTGTATCGACGGCATAACCGCTAACGAGGAGCGTTGCCGCAAACTGGTCGAGAACAGTATCGGTCTGGTCACGGCGCTGAATCCGGTGCTGGGATACGAAATGTCGACGACGCTGGCGAAGGAGGCACTCCTGAATGATCGGAGCGTCTATGACCTGGTGCTGGAGAAGCAGCTGCTCACCCGCGATGAGTTGAATCAACTGCTGGCACCGGAAAATATGATCCGGCCGGGAATGAACAACAAGAAGAAACGGTGACGATTGCTACGAGATCTCTTCGAGCGGATATTCTTTCAGCAGAAGCTGCCGGGTGAATTCGTATAGATTCTGACCGAGCGATACTTTGTAGGGGGTTGGATTCAGCATGCGAAGATGATCCGGACGGAGCTGGCGAAGCTGTGTACCCACTCGCTGTCGGATCTCTTCCAATGACGGCTGCGGAGCGATATCTTTACCATCCCACACCAGACTATGCAGCTTTTCGACCTTCTGAGGAGTGACATAGGTCCGTTTGGCTTCCTCGTTCGGATGACAGCAGAGGATTCGCTCGTTCGGTTGGGGGGCGGGTTCATCGACTCCCAGCATGATGTCGGCCAGGGGATACCCGGCTTTGCCGTAGAGGCGATACGCCGCTTTGCGACCGGGAATCGTGATCTTTGCGGTGTCCTGTGACAGTTTAATTCGAGGCTCCCCGTTTACCTCGACCAATTTGTAGACGCATCCAAGGGAGGGCTGCGACTGGCACGTCACCAGGTGAGTTCCGACACCGAATATATCGATCTCGTGTTTTTGCTGATTCAGCGAGTAGAGAGTCGGTTCGTTGATTTCGTTGCTGGCGACGATCTTCAGGTCTGCAAACGGGACCTTGAACCGAGTGCTTATGTCTTTGAATACCTGCCGAACCGCTTTGGACAGGTGGGCAAGGTCGCCTGAGTCAAGACGGATGCCTACCGGCTGATAGCCGAATTGATGAAGGGCCAGGGCAACACAAACAAAATTCTTCACTCCGGATTTCAAAGTATCGTAGGTGTCGACCAGAGCGAGGAAATTATCGGGGAATGCTTGCGCGTATGCAATGAAAGAGGCCAACTCGCCTTCGTTGGTATCCGGGAAATTGAGCTCGTTCCGATAGCTCAATACGGCCGCAACGAAGTCGCCCTCTTTTCCTGATTTGTCTTTCAAGGATCTGCCCTTCACATCGTTCAGATCGAAGAACGAAGAGACAAAAGCGTGCGCCTGCGTTCCGCTGATGGGTATCGAGTAGAGCTGGCCGGCCAGAACATTGGAAGTTCCGTCGAAACCGCCCAGGTAACTGTAGTGCGAAGCCGATACGGCGCCATCGGGCCCTTGCGCACGCCGGAGACCGAACTCGACAAGCGTTTTGCCTTCGCCGGCGGCCATCTTCATGCGGGCGGCATTGGTCGCCACCAGACTCGGATAGCTTACCAGGTTCAGGAGGGCACTTTCGAGTAGCTGCGCGACACCGAGCGGCCCCTCGATCCGGAGCATCGGCACCCTCGGAAAGACCACACTTCCCTCGGCGATTGAGTAGATCCTGACTTCGGAACAGTCGATATTCCGCAGCCATTCCCGAAACGGTTCATCGCAATGCGGCATCATCGAACAGATATAGCGGATATCATCGTCGCTGAATTCAAAATCACGAACGAATCGGAGAACTTCCGAGAGGCCGGCAAAGATCGTGAACTCACCGCCAAACGGATTCTTGCGGAAATACAAATCAAATATTGCCCGGTCGTTGCTCTTGCCGCTCTTGAAATAGGCATAGGCCATCGTCAACTCATAGAAGTCAGTCAGGAGTGCGCGCTTGAACTCGTTTCTCGGTCTTGAACTCAAAGTTTGATCCCGGGCCAGTTGGTTATCGGATCTTTGGAAGATACCAGATGCGCACCGGCCTGCGCAAACTGTTTGTAAGCGGTTTCGGCGTCATCGGTGAAATCATACCCTCCCTCGATGACAACCGGAGAGGTGCAGTCCTCCAGCAAGTAAACGCGGTTGGCAAACGTGTCGTCATGTTTCGAAGCCCGTTCAAGTAAGTCCCGAACGGTCCAGGCGACACAATGGCTCTTGGCTTGCCCGGCGATTACGATATGATCGTACTCAAGCAGGCGTTCCAGAAAACGGTCATTTGGCTCGGCAATGACCTGTCCCCGATCGTCCCGGGTAACTTCGGGAGCAAGCACCGAGTAGTTTTCGGTCAGCGGACGATTCCCCTTGGTCAGAAACTCCGCCTGATCCTGCCGGGCGATGTTGTGAAAAAAGACAGCTTCATGGATTGCCGGTACCAGAGCATGGTCGATGCCACCGAGGATGACGTGGTACGGCCAGACCATTAACTGAAATTTGCCGGTCTGCTCCAAAGTACGGGTGTAGTGAAGCAGGTATCGATGCAGGTTGGCATCCCCCGACGGCAGCCCCAGATCCTGAGCGACCACCGGATCGATTCGCCATTTACCCTCTGCGACCTCAGCCGACGATATCAACGTGAACGGGGCAGGGTGATTGTTGTTCGCATCGAGCAGAAAGGCGGGGTGAAAAATCTGCATCGCTTTATGCGTGTCCAGCGACAGGAAGATCCGCGTCAGGTGATTCAAGTTGCGGTAGATGAACTCACAGATCCGACGGCTGTCCTGCACCGCACCATCGCCGGAACGTCCGCTCACAAAGAGGGAAAAGCCGGGAGTGCAGAAGCTGTTCTGACAGTCAATCAGAACCAGGGCGATGCCGGGACGGTCGTAGACTGCTGCTCGGATCTGCTGCTCGGTCCTCCATCTACGGGCTGCATCCGCGACGGCCTGGTAGTCGATCGGGCGGATTGTAGCGATGCCTTCCGGGTCGAAGAACTCCGGCATGGGTAGTTCATGGTTGTCCAAAAATGGGTCCTGCCTTTTCGGTATTGTTAGTCCGACCGGATTATTTGAAAATTTCGCTGAAGAAGTCCTGCATCGCCTGCCATGACCGGTGATCGGCTGCTTCGTTGTAGGCGACGCCCCGCGATGGATCGTCGCCATTGCCGGCGTTGGTAAAGCCGTGCACCGCGTGACCGTAGGCGGTCAGATACCAGTCAACACCGGCATCGTCCATTTCTTTCTCGAATGCGTTTACTTGATCGGGACCGCAATGCGGATCATCGGCGCCGCACAAGGCAAGCACTTTCCCTTTGATATTTTTCGCATCGTCCGGATTCGGTGTGTCAAGATTGCCGTGGAAACTTACCACCCCTTTGACATCGGCGCCGCTTCGCGCGAGTTCGAGCACCACCCCGCCACCAAAACAATATCCAATGGCCGCGACCTTTGAAGAATCGACAAGATTCGATTCGAGCAGTCGGTTCAATCCTGCGGTCACCCGTCTTCGCATCAGTTGGCGGTCACTTCGATAAATAGTAGCCTGCTGCCCGGCCTCCTGAGAGTTCTTGGGGCGGATCCCCTTTCCGTACATATCGACTGCGAAAGCAACATAACCGAGCTTGGCCAGCATCTCGGTGCGCATTTTGGCATAGTCGTTCAATCCGGTCCATTCATGTACTACCAGGACACCGGGTCGTTTTCCCTTGATAGCAGGATCATACGCCAGGTACCCTTCAAGGACAGTGCTTCCGTCGTTGTATTCAATGGTTTCGGTCTTGACTTCGGAGTGGGCGCTCGCTACAAGCATGAATGGCAGCACCAGCGACAACATGAACTTCATGAAACCTCCTTATTTTGATTTAATAACAACCTAAGGGCGGGCCGAAGTTCTGGATTTCCATTTGGCTGCAGAGTGATGGATGCGATCGGACACGAGGTGGGGCATCGCGTTGTTTTCGCTTGCCTGAACTGAAGAATCGCCTATACTGGAGACAGTAGGCAGCCAAGAAATATTAGTTCGACAGGAAGATGTGAGAGCGGAGGAGGCAAGGCATGTTTCTGCGGGGTTTCGGAATCATCATGTTTTTTTCATTGGTACTGACGGCTGGAGTATGGGCCGGGGATCAGGAAATAACGCTCAAGAAGTCGTTCTGGTCAGGCTGGCAGTATTCGGTCGACGGTGTCCACTACGCTAATGTCGGTGTAAGTGCCGGAGAGTTGAAGCAGGTGGTCAACGGCAATCCGGATGCGGTGGCTCAGCTAGATTCGTACAAATCGAATAAGCTTGCTTCTGAAATCATCGGTATTCCCAGCGGATTGGCTGTGGGTTGGCCACTCGGCGCGGTGATAGCGGGAAGCGAATGGAAAGATGCGTATACCATCATGCTGGGCGTTGGAATTCCTTTGGGGGCAGTCAGCATGATTTTAGACGCCGCATCGACAAGACACTTGAAGAAAGCTGTCGATCTCTATAACGACACCGATTCGTCGGCCGCCAGGCGCATAAGTATCGAAGTATGTCAACTAGGGAGCACGAAATCTCTTGGCGTAAGCCTGTCGTATTCGTTTTGATCTGGGGCAGAGGAGGTTGAATAAATGAAAGTGTGGGGTATTGCGCTGCTTATACTGGTTTCGCTGCTGGCCGGTCCGAGAGCTTTCGCACAAAAGATTACACTCAAAAAAAGTCTCTTTAGCGGCTGGATGTTCTCGACTGATTCTATCACCTATCTTCCGGTAGGGAGGAAAGCCGAAGGATTGCGCGAGGTGATGAAGGACGAGCCCGGAGCTCTAGAGCAACTCGACCACTACCAATCACACAGAGACCTGGGGAATTTTTTCATGGTACCGGGGTTGGCTCTGACCGTGTTTCCGATCGGAAGAGCCTTCTACAAGAACGACTGGAAAGACGGCGGGACCAATCTCGTCAAAGTCGGATTTCCGTGCCTTGCGCTGGGAATTGCATTGAAAGGAATGAGTTCCGAAGCCCTCAAGAAGGCGGTGGCTATGCACAATAAGAACGAGGAACTGTTTCTGAGTCACATCGATTTCGGATTTTCAGTCGACCGACAGTCCGGAACGCACAGGCTCCAGTTCACCTATTCATTCTGAGACATGGGGCAGGTTGACACCCTCTTGGGTGTCTACATCTTTAGTCGTGATGTCAACATGCAAGAGGGTGTTGTCCTACCGTCTTGGAATACTTCAGCCCTGGCCGGCTTCCTCGTCCGGGAGTTCGTTTGTGATGTCCAAAACGAGGCGCCACTTCCCATCCGCACCCCGCTTCCAGATGTGAAGATAGCTGCTGATCTGTCCCGGCTCTTCATCGCCGGCCGCCATTCTGATTTCCAGGGTACCGTAGGTATATCCCAGATCTCCGGACGAAGCAACCGCGGCGTGCGATGGGATCCAGTTGTAGATTCCACCTCTTGCGGTGAAAGCCGAATCAACCGCCATCAGTCCGAGCACCGGAAGACTCCGCTCACGATACATGCGAACAGAGTCGTCGGCAAACGCTCTGATCGCATCGCTGATGCCATCGCGGGCGGCAATGTCCGAGAAGCTTTCATCATGCGCGAGGAGGTCTTTGTCGACGCTCGCGGTGTCGACCGGCGATGAATCATGGAATGCCCCGTCCA
Organism: uncultured candidate division Zixibacteria bacterium; assembly: GCA_963711085.1. Classification (GTDB taxonomy): domain Bacteria; phylum Zixibacteria; class MSB-5A5; order GN15; family FEB-12; genus CAVQCT01. The sequence continues at coordinate 63,285 of CAVQCT010000005.1, forward strand.
TGCTGGCATATCTGTTGAAGGATGAATCCGCGTTTACTTCCCGGCCGTGAGAGACACCGACATCAATGACCACTTCCCACTTTCCTCCCGTCTGGCGGTTCCAGACGGAGACATAGTCACCGTAGAGCGAGGGTTCCTCTCCCTTCTTACCGGAGAATTGCCACGGACCGGTGGTGTAACCAAAGTTGCCGTCGGAAGCGATATCGCCAACCGAGGGGTACCAGGCGAGGATGCCCGGATTGTCCGGACGCTGCCGGTAGTACTGCTTGCCGTTGATCGGTTTCGGGCGGAACACGACCGCGTCATCGGACAAACAGGTGAGGAAAGCCTCTCTCATACTCTTCGTCTGGGAGAGGGTGGAGAAATTCCGTTCGGCTGAGACCAGACTGTTCAAAGCATCTCCGGTCGGTCGGATCTTGGATTCGGCTGGGGAAATCATAAGAACAACAACTCCAATCAACAGACTTAGTTTACGCATAGCAACTCCTGGTCGCGAGTGTTAACGAAACGGCGCAGTTGTCGGCTGGACTGTTGTCACCTGGCGCGGGTACGCGAAGTCCCACCTGAATCATTATACTACGTAAATCCGGCCGCAATGTCACGCCGGAATTACATTCCGGTCAATTCTCACAAAGGGGGGTAAGGCCGGAGGCGGAAGTGAGCAAATCGACAATACGGGTATTGCGGAAAGAGGTTTCGATCAGGGCCGCCGCGTCATCGAGCTGCCGGTGCAGTGGACAGAGATTCTCACCGTGCTGTTTAAGCCCAAGGGGACAGGTCTTGATTCGCTTGATCGGATCGACCGCGTTTACGACATCGAGGACGGTCATTCCGTCGGCCGACCGGGTAAGGGTGAAACCGCCGTTTAGTCCACGCTGGGAGACGACCAGACCAGCCCGTCCGAGGGCCTGAAGGACTTTAGACATATAGCCGGCCGGGACCCGGGCCATATCTGCTATTTCCTGACTGGTCAAGGACTTATTGGAGTTTCCTGCAAGACAAACGATGGCCCTGAGTGCGTATTCGGCGGTCTGCGAAATCAAATTTTCTCCTCCTGATCGAGATAATTGGATATTTATATCTTGACATCTAATATAATGCCGATATATTGTTTTGTCAAGTTCGAATCTAATTCGAGCCATGTAGTCTATTATAGCCCGGCGTATCAATTGAGCCGGGTCCAGGAATACGGAAAGGAGATGGTCATGAAGTACGTGCGATTGTGGGTGGCCCTGGGCGTGGTGATCGTAGCCTCGTTCAGTGTGCTCGGGTATTTCGGTTACGACATCTACCGTCAGGCCCCGCCCATTCCCGACAAGGTGGTATCGACCGACGGCCAGGTGCTGTTTACCGGTCAGGATATTCGCGACGGTCAGAATGTCTGGCAGTCGACTGGTGGACAGGAGATGGGTTCTATTTGGGGACATGGGTCCTATGTCGCCCCGGACTGGACGGCCGACTGGCTTCATCGGGAATCCGAGTGGATCCTCGATTATTGGGCGAGTACCGAGTATGGAGTGCAGTCGTACAAGAATCTTGAGCCGGATGATTTTGCAGCTTTGCGCTCACGGTTGGAGCGCGAGGTTCGGGCAAACACCTACGATCCCCAGACCGGGACGCTCACGTTATCACCGGTGCGGGCGGCCGCGTTTCAGGCGGTAAGCCGACATTATACGTCACTGTTTGGCGATGATCCGGCGCTGGACACGCTTCGCGAGGCATACGCGATTCCAGCCAATGTCGTCAAAGATCCGACCCGTCAGGCCGAGATGAACGACTTTTTCTTCTGGGCCACCTGGGCGACCTCGACCAATCGCCCCGGCCACAACATCACCTACACTCAGAACTGGCCGCCCGAAAGCCTGATCGGGAATAAGCCATCGGGCTCAATAGTAGTCTGGTCAGTGATAAGTTTCGTACTCTTGCTCGCCGGTATCGGTGCCCTGGCCTGGTATTATGCGGCGATGAAGGGGAAGGAAAATCCTGAGACCGTGCTACCGGAACAGGATCCGCTGCTGGCGCTTTCGCCGACACCCTCGATGAAGGCTACGCTGAAGTATTTCTGGGTGGTCATCGCCTTGCTGATAGTCCAGGTAGCGATGGGCGCAGTGACGGCGCACTACGGAGTTGAAGGCTCCGGGTTTTACGGGATACCGCTGGCCAAGTGGCTTCCGTATGCCGTGACCCGTACCTGGCACACGCAGCTCGGCATTTTCTGGATCGCGACTGCCTGGCTGGCAACCGGCTTGTTTATCGCTCCGGCGGTATCCGGGGTCGAACCGAAATTCCAGAAGCTAGGTGTCAATTTCCTATTTATCTGCCTGCTGATAATCGTGGCCGGTTCCATGTTCGGTACCTGGTACGGCACCCGCCAGCGGATGGGTCTCGAAGCCAACTTCTGGTTCGGTCATCAGGGGTTTGAGTATGTCGATCTCGGAAGATTCTGGCAGATTTTCCTGTTTGTCGGACTGTTTGTCTGGTTGTTCCTGATGGCGCGGGGGATTTGGCCGGCGCTGAAGCAGCCGGGAGTACACAGGCATCTACTCACCCTTTTCTTCATTTCAAGCGCGGCCATTGCGCTCTTCTACGGAGCGGGTCTCATGTGGGGTCGCCAGACCAACCTTGCAATCGCCGAATACTGGCGCTGGTGGGTGGTCCACCTCTGGGTGGAAGGATTCTTCGAAGTCTTCGCAACGGTGGTAATCGCATTTCTCTTTACAAGGATGGGGCTGTTGCGAGTAGCTTCAGCAACCGCAAGCGTCCTGTTCGCGACAATCATCTTTCTGGCCGGAGGGATAATCGGAACCTTCCATCATCTCTATTTTACCGGTACACCGACCGCGATCCTTGCCCTCGGTGCTTCGTTCAGCGCTCTCGAAGTTGTGCCGCTGGTGCTGATCGGATCTGAGGCTTACGAAAACCTCGCCCTCAGCCGGGCCCGCACCTGGGTGAAAGCGTATCGATGGCCGATCTACTGCTTTATCGCAGTAGCTTTCTGGAATCTGGTCGGAGCCGGACTGTTTGGCTTTCTCATCAACCCGCCGATCGCTCTGTATTACATGCAGGGACTGAACACCACACCGGTCCACGGTCACACGGCTCTGTTCGGGGTCTACGGTATGCTGGGAATCGGGCTGACGTTGTTCTGTCTGAAAGGAATGGCGTCTCGCAAGGTGTGGAAGACCAAAGTGCTTTCATTCGCCTTCTGGGCGATCAATATAGGGCTGGCGGCGATGGTGCTCCTGTCGGTCCTTCCGCGCGGCCTGATGCAGACCTGGGCGAGCGTAACTTATGGTATGTGGTATGCCCGGTCAGCTCAGTTCATGCAGACCGGCCTTATGGACGACCTCCGCTGGCTGAGGGTGATAGGTGACTCGATTTTCGCGATCGGTGTCGTCGCGCTTGGCTGGTTCATCTTCGGGCTGAAATTCGGATGGTCCGTGACCGGGGAGATCGATACGAGCGTAACCGAGAAACAAACAACGCAGATCTCCGGATGAGATACCGGGCGTAGTACGAGAAAGGAAATACTGAAATGAATATAGAAGCAAATAGACCGATTGGAGATCTGGTCGCCGAGCATCCCGAATTCGGCACCGTTTTCGAGCAACTCGGAATAGACTACTGTTGCGGAGGAAAGAGGAGCCTGGCTGAAGCCTGCCGCCAGAAAGAGCTGACAGTCGAAGAGTTACTCTCCAAACTCGAATCATCCCCCTACGCCACACCCAATGCGAAAGGGGAAGATCCGGCGAAAATGTCGCTTGCCGATCTGGCCTCGCATATTATTGAAACTCATCACGCTTACTTGAGAAGGGTTTTGCCTCAGTTGATTCCGATGGTGGAAAGAGTCGCGAACAAGCACGGAGAGCATAATCCCGGGTTGACGAAGCTTCCTTCGATTATGGCCGCCTTTTCCACCGAGATCATGTCGCACCTCGATGAAAGAGGAGCAGATGCTGTTTCCGGCCATTGGTCAGCTGGAGCAATCGTCGACGACGACCCAGTTTTCCCTTCGGGTCGGTGGCCAATCCGATCGGTGCGATGGAGGCGGAGCACGACAGCGCCGGAGAGGCGCTCGAGCAGTTTCGGGCGCTGACCGATGGATACACGGTACCTGAGTGGGGATGCAACACGTACCGTTCGATGGTGCATGAGTTGGAAATGCTGGAGAAGGATATGCACCAGCATATCCATAAGGAAAACAACATCCTCTTTCCGCGAGCGATCGCTCTGGAAAAGTCTTTGAGCTGATTTCGAATTGACATTGGATTGCCTCAAACGGCGGCGGAAATCTTTACCGGTTTCGCCGCCGTCTGCTTTGTGTTCATTTTCTTTGACAACCGATTAGAATCAGTGCACCTTAGGACGAAACAGCAGAAGCATTTTGCGGAGTAATCATGACTTCCCAAATCAAAAAAATAGCCATCGGATCGGATCATGCCGGCTACCGATACAAACAGGAGATAATCAAGCACCTCAGGGGGACAAAGATTCGAGGTCGTGGATTTTGGAACGAATTCGGAAGAATCAGTCGACTATCCGAAATTCATTCGACCGGTAGCCGAAGCTGTGGCGGCCCATGAAGCTGATGCCGGAATCGTTCTCGGTGGAAGCGGCAATGGGGAACAGATAGTGGCGAACAAAGTAAAGGGGATTCGCTGCGCGTTGTGCTGGAGCGAACAGACCGCTCGGCTCGCGAAAGAACATAACGATGCCAACGTCATCTCAATCGGCGAACGGACCATTTCGCTGGAGACGGCGCTGCTCGTGGTCGATACCTGGCTCTCATCCGAATTTCAAGGTGGGAGGCACGAACGAAGAATCAAAGAGATCGAATAGGTCCCTGGTGCGGGTGGGTCAGTCTTCGTGAGTGGCTTTCGGTTTTGTAGGTGTCGGTGTTGAATACGTGAATATGTGACTGTCTGCTGTCGTTCGTATTTGGGGTGCGCAAAGCTGACGTTGACCGGAAGAAGCAAAAACATTACGCAGGTAGCTACAATGTACCAGGCTTTTTTCATATGATGAAGCGGCTCATTTGGACCCACTTCGCATTATCGCGAATTCAGCATACCCCACCAGACAAAATGGAGAACAACGGTGAAAAGAGAAATGTTCCACCAGATATCCATTTTGAAATCGGACCGGGAAAAATTTGCCTGGCCTTTTATGGTTGACACACCAGCTGTAATCTTTATGAATAGAGCTTAAGTGACAGCATTGAATAGAATATGATTCGCAAACACGTCAGCCTCAATCTCGATACCAGAGGTCTCGATCAGTCGGCCACCCTGGCGATCAATGATCGCAGCAGGATGCTTCAGGAAGAGGGGAAGATCGTTTATCGCCTCGGTCTGGGGCAGTCCCCGTTCCCGGTTCCGCAGCCGGTGGTCGACGCCCTCAAAGTGCATGCTCGCGAGAAGGACTATCTTCCGTCAAAAGGATATCTGGAGCTCCGCCGGGAAGTAGCGGAGTTTCACAGAAGAAAAGACGGCGTCGATGCTCATGCTGACAATGTTCTGATCGGCCCCGGATCAAAGGAACTGATGTTTCTGCTGCAGCTCGTCTATTATGGCGAGTTGATCGTACCGACGCCGTGCTGGGTGTCGTATGTTCCGCAGGCGAGAATAGTCGGTCGAAGGGTGAACCTTATTCACACCAGTTTTGAAGACCGCTGGCACATGACAGCTTCGCGGCTCGAAGAGATGTGCGCGCAGGAGCGTGACCAGTATCGCCCGAGAATACTTATTCTGAATTATCCCGGGAATCCGGATGGCTGTACTTACAGCAGCACGGAATTGAAGGAGCTAGCCGATGTTGCGCGGAGATACGAAGTCATTCTGCTTTCCGATGAGATCTACGGTCAGTTGCACCACGAAGGTGCGCATATTTCGGTAGCTCGATATTACCCGGAAGGGACAATCGTGAGCTCCGGACTCTCCAAGTGGTGTGGAGCGGGAGGCTGGCGGCTCGGGACCTTCACTTTCCCCAAGGAGCTGGACTGGCTGCTTGAAAATATGGCAGCAGTCGCCAGCGAGACCTATACATCGGTCTCGGCCCCGATACAATTTGCGGCGGTGCGGGCGTTTCAGGGAGGCGTGAAAATCGAGCGGTATCTCTGGCATGCTCGAAGAATCCTCGCTTTGCTGGGGAATCAGTGTGCAAGGTCGCTTCAGGATGCGGACATCAAAGTGCACGCGCCCGAAGGTGCGTTCTACCTGTTCCTTGATTTCTCGAATCATGCAGCCAGATTGGGGAGCAGGGGGATAGTCGACAGCACCAAACTATGCGAGCGGCTGCTTGAAGATACCGGCGTGGCTATCCTGCCGGGCCGTTCGTTCGAACGGCCCAACGGCGAACTGACAGCACGTCTTGCGTATGTAGATTTTGATGGCGCTAAAGCGTTAACGGCGAGCGAAACAATCCCGCTCGAAGAAAAGCTTCCTGATAATTTTACCAAACTCTGGTGTCACAACGTCATCACATCGATTCAATTGATCGTCGACTGGATTCAACAGTAGGACTGTCGTACAATCGATCTATTCGGTCGACTTGGTGAATCCAGCCGGAACATCGTACTGACTGTCCGGAACGCTTGTCTGTTTGACACTCAGTACTTCGGTCGTGGCAGAAAACATCCTCTTGAACCCGGGCGTTTCCGGAGCGGCCGCCTTCTTTTCCTTATCCTTGTCTTTCTTCTTCCCGAACAGACCGCCGAGCTTCTTCATCGCTTCCTGAGCGGCGGCGTTCTGATCGGTTTGCTGATCGACTGAAGTGTTCTCGTCGGAATTGCCTTCGTTCTCCGGAACAGCGGCTTCCATGCTTATGATGGTCTTGATTGGAAACCCCTTGACGTCTTTCATCTGTTCCCCGAGATCGCTCATTTGACTGGTGAATCCTGACAAAACGCGTCCCCAGGCCGCTTTCATCGCCTCGGGGTCGATACCGAGCTGTTTGGCATAGTTCTGCTCGTATTCTTTCATCTCGCCGATCGACGGGTCGTCTTCCGTCAACCACTGTTCGTTGGTGATGAGGATCTTCTTGGTTGAGTCAGTTTTGTTGACACCGGTCGCAGTAGCGGTAACATGATTGCAATTGAAGCCGTTGATCTTGGTGTCCTTGTCGTCTTTGGTAACTTTGAAGGTCCAGTCGTACTCCTCCTGATCGGGCATTTGCTCGCCCGAGTTCATCTCGCCGGAAGGTGCCTTTGGTTCCTGAGACATTAGCGCCGAGGCGCTGTCGGCCAGACCCTTGAAGGTATTCAGGTCCATCTCGGTGTAGGTTTTCTTGTCCAGATCGAGATTCTGCATAACCCCTTGATCGAGACGAATGATGGTCGCCTCTTTGGCGGCCTTTCCGTGAGTGGCGAATTTCATCAGCTTGCTGTCGAATTTCGTTTCACTCTCGGAATACGATCGATCCGATTTTACATACTCCGTCTGCGTGGTGGTTGATCCGCCCAATCCGAACAGATTGTCAATAGTTGTTTGTCTCTGCACGATCACGTCGGCAGAGGCTGCCACTGCCATCATCAAAGTCAGCGCGGCGATTGAAAGAAACAGTCTGAATCTCATGGATCCTCCTGAGTAAGAGCTATTTGGATATTCTATTTGCCAAATGCATTTAGCGAGATTATCAGGTTGCTTTCGGCGCCCGATAATCTCGCATTCGGTTTGAACTGATGAGTTATTTCTTGTCGTTCAGATATTTCATACCCAGTTCATAGAAAAAGAACGAAAACATGTCGGTGTCCCGATCAATGCGCTGGGTCAGTGATGAACCGACACCGTGACCGGCCGATGCATCGGTGCGAAGAAGTATTGGAAGTCCGGAGTTGGATGCGGCCTGAAGCGCCGCCGTCATCTTGCGCGAATTTGCCGGATTCACTCTGCCATCGTTTTCTCCGGTCATAAAGAGTACCGCCGGATAGGGAGTCCCGTTGACGACATGTTGGTAAGGGGAATAGCCGGCCAGCGCCTTGTATTGCTCAAGATCCTTGACGGTGCCGAACTCGGTGACATTAAAGGCACCGTTAGGATCGAGTTCGACACGGAGCATATCGTAGATCCCAACCCCTGAAACGACCGCCCGGAACAGCTCGGGGTGCTGAGTAAGCACCGCACCCATGAGCAGCCCGCCGTTGCTTCGCCCGTTGATGGCGAGGCGTTTCGGACTGGTGTACTTCTTCTCAATGAGGTATCTGGCGCAGGCAACGAAATCATCGAACACATTCTGCTTGTTCGTGAGCGCCCCGGCCTTGTGCCATTTCTCTCCGTACTCCCCGCCCCCCCGAAGATTGGCGACGACGTAGATACCTCCCTGATTCAGCCAGAGGCTCCGGGCCGGATCGAATCCGGGAGTGAGATTGATGCCGTAGCCGCCATATCCGTAGAGAATTGTCGGATTATTGCCGTCGAGAGGAATATTCCGCGGTTTCAGGATGGTCATGGGGATCTTAGTCCCGTCCTTGGAGACGGCGAATTCGCGCAGAACCTCGACATTGTCAAAATCTGCGTTCGAGGTGACGAACAACGGAGTGCGACTCAAACGCGGGGTCGAGACTTCGTAGCGAAACCAGGCTTCCGGCTGCGTGTAGCTCGAGTTAGCGAACAGAACTGTATCGCCGCCGATGGACAGCATGCCGCTTACGGTCGAAACGGGTATAATTGGAGCGGTCCAACTACTGTCGGCATTGCGGTCGTATACGTGGATTTCGGAGATACCACCCATCAGATCGGTAATCAGGTAATAATGAGGTGTGATGACGAGCTTCTGTACTACGCCGTCCCCCTCGGGAATGATCACTTTCGCATCGGCCAGGCTAGGGTTGTCGAGCGGCATACGGAGTATTTTTCCGAACGGTGCATCCTTAAGCGACAGCAGATAGAGCGCGTTATCTTCGCCGAACTGCGCCTGCGTGATACCGTCTTTGAAGTTGGTTAGCTGTTTCCATTCCCCTGAAGGTCCCAGCAGATAATGGGCAAATTCACCGCCGTCTCCGTTTGCAACCGTGGCGAGGAAGTAGTTGCCGTCGGGAGACGTCTGCAACGAAATCTCTGCGATTTTCGGAAAATCGGCTCCGATCGCGTAGGTATCCTTCTCAACCGGAGTGCCGAGTTTGTGGAAATACACCTGCTGAAAGAAGCGGAGATCCTCGGCCGGCCGTTCGTCCGGGCTGGGGTAACGCGTGTAATAGAACCCGGAGCCGTCGCCATTCCAGGCGACACTTCCACCCGCGGTCGGTCCGTTTACGCGCGGAATGACGTCGGGCAGTTCCTTTCCACTGGCAATCTCAAATATGTGGACGGTGCCATCTTCGGAGCCCCCCTTCGAGAGGGAGACCGCAACCAGCTTGCCGTCTTTGGAAGGGACGAAGAAGTCGATAGTCGTACCGCCGGTGGAGTCGAGTTTGTTGACGTCGAAAATGATCCGTTCGTTCCCCGGCTCATCGGCCGATTCCAGCAATACGAGCAGAGGTTGTTGCAGGGGCGGTTGTGATTTGTAGCAGAAAATAAATCCGCCCTGGTATTTCAGGCCGTAGTAGTGTGGAGATTCGTCAGTATAGATCTGCTCGAGACGTTTCCTTATAGCTTCTCGATCAGGGATTGCCGCCAGGAAGGCCCGGGCGAGAGAATCTTCCTCGCCACTCCAGGCGCGAACCTCCGGATCAGTCATGTCTTCGAGCCAGCGATATTCATCGGTAACCTTCTCACCGTGGTAGGTATCGATTACCGGTCGCATCGGCGTCTCCGGATAAGTGGGCAGATCAGATCCGAGCGCCATACCAACAGCGATCAGGAGCAGAGCCGGGACGACCACAAGCAGGTGTCCGGCAATGTACAGAGAAAGGGTCGGCTTCATGTATCACCTCAAACTTGGTAATTGCAAATCGACCGGGATCAGTTCCCGATCGATCTAAAGATTATACAATTGAGTGGGCCGACGCAAGCAGGGTCGTAAATCAGTCGTCTTCGAGCGATTGCTGGACTTTCTGTATGAACTCCTTGCCGCCGAGAGCGGTAAGAACGACTGTCAGAATTCCGAGAGTGATGAAAATGGTCGCGAATCCGATCAGTACTACCTGGCGCGCGATATCCAGTTCGACCAAAGCCATGGCCGAAAACAACAGCAACAGGACAGCTTTGATGAATCGGGACAGGAGAGCAGCCCGGGGGATGCTTTCCCGGTGCAAACCTCTCCGGACGGCCCTTTCGGCGCTCGATGCGATCAGCCAGCCGATGGCGAAAATGGCGAGTCCGGCGACAGCCTTGGGGATGAAATAGATGCCGGTTTCAAGCAAATTGTAGAAGACGGTGAGCTGCCAGACATGGAAGGCGTTGTCGAGGAAGATGATAAAGATGATGAAGAAAGCGATATTGCCCAGGAAATTGTATAGTCCGAACCGGACATCCCCTTTCGCAAAGTCGTCCCGCCAGCGCGACCGAACCAGAAACCGGTCGAGACGGAAGATATAGGCAATCTGGATGATTACCCGCTTACAAATCCAGCCGAGAACCCAGCCGAGTAACACCAGGGCTATTCCTGCCAACAGGGTGGGCAGGAAGCCGATAATTTGTTCGCTCAGCCCCGAGAGCTGTTCCGAAAGTGTCTTATGCATGAGTCTCTTTATCTCCTCTATACGGCGTCAGCAGGGTTGTCCAGGTCGACTTGGCTTCTTCGTACTCTTTTATCCAGAGGACCGGACATTTTGCCCGCTCGGTAATTTCCTGAAGGGTAGATTTTGCGAACATCAATTCCAGGAATTCTCCGCTTCGCCCGCCCATGACAAGCAGGTCGGCATCGTGGGCTAGCCGAAGAATGCTAATCAGGGCTTCGCGCGATCCGATGATCTCAAGATCAGCTTCGAACTTGTTTTCTTCCATCACGGTTTGAATCTCTTCGAGCCGTTTCTCACGGTCGTGCGGCGACATATCGGACGGAACGATCACGGCCAGCTGGAGGCGCGCTTTGAAAAAGCGGGCCAGGGCAGGAGCAATTTCGGCTGCAAGCCGGGTGTGAATCCCGCCGTAATATGGCACGAGAATCTTTCTGATCTTCTCACGGGTGAACTCCCCGTGGAGAACGGCCGCTTCGCTCGGCGCCTTTTGCATAACGGTGTCGATCAAGGAAGAGAAGAGGCGTTCGAGAAAAGTAGGCTGTTTCTGGCGACCGATCACTATGAAGTTGCAGCGTTCTTCGTTGGCAACGCTTATGATCCCCTGTGAAATGCGGTGGGATACTTCGATTATAGATCTGGCCGACACCCCGGCCTCGGCGGCAATCGTCTCCGCCTTTTCAAGTAAAGGACGAACACGCGCAGCTTCGGCCAGTCCGGCCATCAAGGCCTGACCCTCCTCGACTTCAATCACGGTCAAGAAGATGATGCTCGCTTCATGTTCTCGTGCGATGGCAAGACCGATATTGGTGAGCCCGTCGACATTTTTCGGATTGGAAATGCATACCAGTATTCGGTACTGTTTCCGTTCAATATTTTCGAGGGCCTCGACTTTGCGAATATGCTCCACTTCGCGCCTGGAGGCATAAGAGTAGTACCCAACCACACCCAGCGCCACCCAGGAAATTGTCACGATCCACGCCGTCAGGCTGTAATTGTACATATAGACGGCCAGGAAGAGCAGCATGAGGATACCGACTATCGACAGATAGGGGAAGAAGGGCGTTATAAATCCCCGATCGAGGTCGGGTCGCCTTTTGCGAAGTCGGATCATGGCGATGTTGACCTGGAGAAAGAGCAGCAGGAACATGATATCGGCGGAGCTCGCGACATCTTCGATCGGCAGCGAGACGGACATCAGGATGACGATCACGAGAGATATCAGAATGGCCCAGTGCGGCGTGAAGTTCTTCTCGTTGATCTTACCGAATACTCCGGGGAAGTTCCGGTCACGCCCCATGGCGAAGGCGACGCGGGATGAGGAGTAGATGGTTGCATTCAACGCCGACATAGTCGAAATCAGACCACCTACCAGGAGCATGATGCCGCCGCCGACGAAGAATCCCCGGGCGACATTGACCAGGGCAATCTCTTTATACGAAGCGAGATAATCCCAGGGAGTCATGTTCTCGGGTCGAACCGCGCCGATCGCGGTGAAAGCCACCAGAAGATAAATCGGGATGACGATCAACAGCGACAGAAAGACGGCTCTGGGGATATTCCGCTTGGGGTTTTTTATTTCCTCCGAACTTTGCGCAATAACCTCAAATCCCTGGAAGGCGATGAAGGTCAATCCCATAGCTTTGAATACGCCACCCCAGCCATTGGGAAGGAACGGTTTGAACGAACCGGACCAGTCGGGAGTCGAGAAAATAAACTTGAGTCCGACAGCGACGAAAATCGCGAGGATGACGATCTTGGCGATCGTAACCAGATTGCCGATCTTGCCTGTTTCCGATGCTCCTCGGTAATTTATGTAGGCAAAGATGATCGCAATCCCGGCCGCAAGGAGCTTGTGCGGTTCGATGAACCCCCATTGGGGAAGGGTGATGTTGAACTCGTGAAAGACCAGTTCGAAGTAGGCGCCAAACCCGATGGCGTAAAGGGCGCAGGCCACGGCGTGGGCAAACCAGCTCATCCACCCGGAGATGAATCCGTTCCATCTGGGGAGGCCTTCTTTCACCCAGAGATAACCGCCGCCGGCATCGTGGAAGCATGAGCCTAATTCGGCGTAGGACATGGCGGTGAACAGGGCGACGAATCCGTTCAAGGCGAAGGCGATAATCAGACCCGGTCCTGCAACTCCGGCGGCAATACCGGTGAGTACGAAGATACCGGCGCCGATCATCGCTCCAACGCCGATCAACGTGGCGTCCATCAAACTCATCTCACGGCTGAGGCGGACTTCAGTCTTGAATTTATCCATTCGAGCAAGTTACCTGTATTTGGGAACCACTGGCGCGTCGGCAGTCAGGTCGTCGCAGCGGTTCTGTGAATATGTCATACTGAAATACGAAGATAGGAATCGAATCATCGACTGGCAAGGTTCAAATTAGGCAATTTCAGCGGCCCGGGAAAGCAAACGGAACATTGCCCGGACTGATTCGTTATAGTCTACCTACTAACGTGATAGGAAAGTTCAGTGTTTGAAGCCCCAGGATATGAAGGTCCGGTATCGGACCATTTCAACGGCCGTCATTTTCTCAATCGGGATCCGATCGAAGAACACGGCGCCTCCAGCCTGTTCAAGTTTCTCTTTTCGACCGAGCGTGATAAGTGGCCGTCGTGGACGGAAAACAAGACCTATCCGAAGCCGCCGGAGCGAGTGGGTAGCGGTGAACTTCGGGCAACATTCATTAATCACTCCACCGTTCTCATTCAAATGGACGGACTTAACTTTCTCACCGATCCGATTTTCTCCAAACGGTGCAGTCCGGTCAGCTGGTTCGGTCCGAAACGGAAGCGTGCTCCCGGTCTCAGCATGGCCGAGCTGCCGCCGCTTGACTACATCATAGTCAGTCACAATCATTACGATCACATGGATCTGCCGAGCCTTCGCGAACTGGTACGCCTTCATCCCGAAAACTCAGATAATCACGAGTCTCGGAAACAAAAGATTTCTGGAGAGCAAATTGGGAAATGTTGCGGTGACGGAGATGGACTGGGGTGACAGCATGAATCTCAAAAACGGCCTGACGATGCACGGACTTCCGGCGCAGCATTTTTCCGGACGTGGTACAAAAGATCGTCAAATGACTCTATGGATGAGTTTTCTCATTTCCGCTCCGTCCGGTAATGTCTATTTCGCCGCCGACTCAGGGTTCGGGTCGCATTTTGAAGAGATCGGCAAACGATTCGGTCCGATCCGACTGGCCTTGATTCCAATCGGTGCCTATATCCCTCGATGGTTCATGCGCGGCGTTCACATCTCGCCGGAAGAAGCGGTGCAAGTGCATCTTCTGCTTAAGGCGGAAACATCGATCGCGATTCATTTCGGCACCTTTCAACTGGGTGCGGACGGACAGGACCGTCCGATCAAAGAACTGAACTCAGCCATTGAAAAGATCGGTGCGTCGAGTACGAGATTTTGGACACTCGATCATGGTGAAGGTCGGGAGATCGCTGCCGTCGCACCTTCGATAGCATCTCCGTCGGTAAATCGCGAGCGATCCTCTCGCTGATTCCGCGAAGCATCTCACACAATATTGCCGAGGCATGGGTGCGAGAATCTTATCGCATGGGGCAAAATGTTGTATTTTATCCACGATATATCCATCCTATATATACCGGCGGCTGAATAGTTCACACGCACAATTGAATAGTATTTGCGGCATTGCTCTCGTTGCCTCACGAATGCGAGATGAGGCAAAGGGAAGGCAGAATGCCGAGTAGAAAGTAACTGCCAATGGTCCGACTCGTGCGCTCTGCCCGATATGTCTCGTTGGCGCAGGGCTGAAGTATGGCTATCGGCAAAAAGGCATCACTCTTGTCTGCGAATGGAGGTCACTCGTCTATGAGTAGAAAAGGCATCTTCACGCTGGCCACCGTCCTGCTGGCCATGATTCTTGTGTCGTCGATGATCTGGATCGGTTGTTCCGACGATTCACGGAATATCACATCCCCCGCTTCCCTGACATCACTGGAGAATGCACTTGGACCGAACATTTCGGCGGCCGAAGTCGCCCGGGTGATAGGCATCCAGAACAAGCATACGTCGAATCTGATGAAGATCGATGGTGTCGAAGGTACGGCAACAGGACTGGGAGCCGACGGTCGTCCGGTCGTGAAGGTTTATACTTCGAAAGCCGGTCTGGCCGGAATTCCGTCCAGCCTGGACGGCGTGCCGGTGGAGGTTCAGGTAACCGGAAAGTTCACCGCCCATGGACTGACCAAGCGGTATCGTCCGGTGCCGATCGGCGTCTCGGTTGGAAATAATCTTGAGTGCGCCGCCGGGACGATTGGATGTGTCGTGACGAAAAACGGCAAATCGTACATCTTGAGCAACAACCATGTACTGGCCCGCGAGAATGAAGCTTCCTTAGGTGAAGCGATAGTTCAGCCCGGTCGTTACGACAACAAACCGAGATGCGCGAACAATGTCGCCACCGATCTGGTCGCGGTCCTGTCGGATTTCGAGCCGATTCGCTTCGGTGATGAAACCAATACCTACGATGCTGCCATTGCGGAATTCTCCACGACCGATTTCACCTGCGCCACCCTTTCTTCCTATTATGGCCTTCCGGGTACGACGACCGTGACGGCCACGGTCGGACTGGCGATCAAGAAAGTGGGTCGGACGACCAGTCTGACGACAGGAACGGTGACGGCGATCAACGCCACCGTGAATATCGGGTACACGACGGGAACGGCGACATTTGTCGGACAGATCGTTACCTCAAGCAGTTTCGACAAATCCGGTGATTCCGGTTCGCTGGTGGTGACGAACGACGCCGCCTCGAATCCGGTTGCCCTGCTGTTTGCCGGTACGAGCGATGGCACGGCGATTGTATCCCCGATTGCGCCGGTTCTGAGCCGATTCGGCGTGACGATTTGCGGACAGTAAACCCATAGCTCCTGATAAGCGAAGAGCGGTGCCCGTGCGGCCCGCTCTTTTTTTGTTAGGAATGATCCGGCCAGACCGGTTTAATAGCAGGAGTTGGAGTGCACCGATTGATCGTCTCGGTCGGGCTCATTGTCGGCCTGATAATATTCGGCTGCCATGGAGGCGACAGTAACGAGATGCGGGTTGAAGAAATGATGAAGAAGAAAATCGAGCAAATCATGCAGCAACATACCCCGGAATGGATGGCTACTCCCGGCGTGGTCGGAGTTGGCATCGGCGAAAACGAGGGTAAGCCGTGTATCAAGATCTTTGTCGTTGAGAAATCACCGAAGCTTGAGAAAATGTTGCCGGACAGCATTGAGGACGTACGCGTCGTCGTGCAGGTCACCGGCGAGTTCAATGCTCACGGTGATTCGGCAGGATAAATCATCCCTTACATCTGCAAATAAAGAAGGCCGCGTACGGAAACGCGGCCTTTGTCGTGGGGTGTTGGGTTCCCTTAATCCGAGACGCCGAACTTCGAGAAGTGTGCTATCTGGAACTCTACTCGGCCGTTGCGCACGTGGGCGGACTGTTCGACCTCCCATTGACTGGTGTCAGGGTTATACCAGTAGAGTTTGATGACGCCGCCATCCCCGAGCAAACGGTTGAGGGCGCGGGCCTGAATAACCAGGGTCGCCGGGGTGTTGAATTTGGTCCCGTCGGGACTGAATTCGAACTCGAAGAAGTTCTGTCCGGTCGACAGATTTTCGCGAGTAAACGAGGTGCGAACTTCGATGAAGAGTCGTTTGTTGACCGCCCCCGGGGGCACGATCAACTGGTTTTTCGAGCTGCCCCAGTTCAGATCAATCTGTCCGCCTCTGCGGGGGGTGACCCACCCGGATCCATAGGCGGTTCGATGGTTCGAGTAGAACGCGCCAGGGGATGCATCCGGGGTACCGGGGGACAGGTTGACGTTCGCCGAGGTGTCCGGTGCGGTCGGGTTGTGGCCGCATCCGGTCATTCCCAGTAGCCCGAAAAGCACCAACAGCGTGATCAGCCATGCTGTCCGTCCGGCCCCATACGGACGTAAGGATCTGGATTTCATGCCTGTCATAGGTCTCCTCTCCCAGCCTGATCAAACACTTATGATGGTTCAGGCTGCTTTACGGGTACTATCGCCTTCAGGGACCTGTGAAAGCAAAACTGATTCCAATTGAAACAGGGAAGCGCTTACGTTATGAAAAATCAGGTGTAATCGATTATGCTATATTCGATTAGGATCGGATGAGCAATGAGCAGTTGCTGTTCAGAATTCTGACAGACGAGTCGACTTGAAACGCCGATTGTGGGATCATTCCCATAAGCAGTAGGTCTCCGTCGACACGCGGTTTGGGCTGGTCTTGAGGAGGGTCTGGGCAAAGAATACGAAATAGGGGGACTCGATCAGGCGATGCCAGCTTCCTTCGCCGTTGTCCGATTCGAAGTTCGCCGCCAGTTCGGCCAACAGGCGCATGAAGCGGAGTCCGGAATCGGCCGACAACTCGAACAGTCTGACCGAACACTTGAGGGTCAACTCGAACAACTTCTCCCGGCAGGCGTAGTCAAGCACGGTACGGTACATCTTGAGGGCTTCGCCGACATTTCCTTCGATCCGGTGCCACTCCGCTTCGAGAAATCCGATTTCATGCAGGGGGAGTATCGCCCTCGATGCCGTTGCTGTTTGTCTGACCTCCTCGATGACCAGATTGAGTTCCGAGGCGTTCTTCTTGCCGGTGAGGAGTCGGGCAAGGCCTATCGATGCTCTGATGAAGTATTCTTTCGAGCCAATGTTGTTCGCTGAAATAATCGCCTCTCGGTAGCGTCGATCGGCTTCATCGATCCGTCCGGAGTAGAACGCCAGCTCTCCGAACCTCACCGCGCATTCGGCGGCCAGCTCTTTGTCATCGACACCGGTGGCAAACGACGCGACTGTTTCGAACCGTTTGCCGGCAGCCTTCAGATTGCCGGTAATCAGATCGATATCGGCAATATTGCCGAGAACGTAGTGGTGCGCATGCTCATCGCCGGTACGAAGAAAGACGGCATCGGCTTCTTCAAGAAGCTCCCGGGCCTTACTGTAATTCCCGAACAGCTTGTACAGGCTGGCGAGGTTGCCCGCTGAGTAGGATTCGTTGCGACGGTCACCGATACTCCTGAAGATCGCGAGCGCTTCTCCCATCAGACGTTCGGCTTTGACCAGACTTCCCTGCTCCCAATAGATAATGGCGAGATTGTTCGATGCCTGTGCCTGAGCAAACTTGCTCTTGGTGCTGTAGGAAAGGCTCGTTTCATACACCGACGCAGCCTCGATCAGATTCCCCGATCCCCACAGTGCCAGGCCGAGTTTGTTGAAAGCGCTGGCTTTGAGCATCCGGTCAGCGATACGTTCAGCACGGTCTGCAGCTTCACGCGCAAAGCGGATCGCCTGATCGAATTCTCCGCGGCGACGATGAGTTTCGGCGAGAACTGACAACATGCGTACTTCCACTTCGGGAAGCCGGTCGACTGTGGTATCGGCAAGAGATAGTGATAGAAATCGCTCGCACCTGCGGTACTTTCCCTTCAGCCAGAGAAGGTGTGCGGTCTCGGCAGCAGCCGAGTAGAATTCGTTCGTATCGGTTAGACGTCGGGCTTCCTGGCGGTGCCGGCGATTCAGTCGAACCGCTTTTTTGACATCTCCTGTCAATTCGGAGAACTTCGCGTAATTTCGCCAAAAGCTAAACAGCAGTTCGTGTGATAACTCTTCCGGGGTAAGATTTGCCACCGACTCTTCGCACTGACGATACAATTCAGCCGCATCGGAAAGGGAATGCAGCCTCTCCGAATCGAGTGCGGAGGCGAATGAGTATGAAAGCGCCTCTTTCCATTGAGCGCCGCGAAAGGCATGGAAGGCGAGGGTCTTGTCCGATGTCCCGGATCGCTTCCTGAGTGCCGTCAGGAATCTCCGGTGACATTCCCTGCTCTGCGTTGATGGCAGGCAGGAGTAAATTGCCTCGCGCGTAGATCCATGAGTAAAATCGATGCGCCCGGACTTCTCGTCAGCCGCCAGGATGCCGGACGCGACGAGAGAACGGATACGGACCAGGATGTTCTCGTCCGGCGGTATCGGGCTTACCTCGGCCAGCAGATCGGCGTCGAACGGACCGTCGCTCACCGAGGCATCTTTGAGGATGTTCCGATCAGTCTCAGCCAGGCTGTCGAATTTCCGAAGAGAGACTTCGGTAATCGAATCAGGGAGGGGGACCTGGGGAACATCGGTTGAGATTTCCAGCTTCCCCGTGACGGACGAATGTTGAAGGGCGTTCGCGTTGATCGAGTGCTCGATATACTGGCCTATGATCAGCGGATTGCCCGCTGATTTTTCCAACAGTGATTCGAATAACTCATGTTCGAGCTTACCGTCATGGAAACGCCGGGCATAGAAGCGCCACCAATCCGTAGATCTGGGAACTTCAAGTATAAGATCGGTGGTTTGATTCCGCCCGCCTTCGACTTGCATCGGAGGTAATTCCCGTCCGACAAGGACGAGGAGTAACGGGAATGTGTCGATGACGCCCGCGAGGCTGATAAACAGGTCGCGTGAGTATTCATCGGCCCGTTCGAAATTGTCGAGCACCACCACCTGTTCCCTGGCGCACAGGTGCTGAAGCAGATCGTCGAAAATGGAAGCGGCCTTCTGGCGGCGGAGGTCGTTACTCAGGCCGGATGTCCACTCGTTCTCCTCGATAATGCCGCCGAGAAGCGGTGAAAGCAGAGGCAGCCAAGACTGTCCGATATGATTCCGGATATAGCTGTCGAGATCCTCACCGTTATGCTGTTCATTGTGCCCGAGCATTCTTTCCAGCACCGTCCGGGCGGTCCAGCCGGGAGTGTACAGGAGCGAAGAACGGCAGTCAATCACAACGCACGGCTCCTTGACGGTCTGAACAAACTTTTTTGCCAGGGCGGTCTTTCCGATCCCTGCCGGACCTTCGATCCGGATCACCCGTCCTTCACCGTTGCGGCATTCCCTGCAAATCTGTTTCAGTCGCTCAAGCTCGGCCGCCCGTCCCACCAAATCGTTGTCGCTGGAATCCGACGAGACGTCGTCGGCGAGGCTGGCAAACGAATGGACCTTGACCGGCTCGGTGTACCCCCTGAGGGTAATCGTCATCTCCCGGGCGATCACCTCGTGAGGGAGCGATTCCCGGACGGCCGAGTCGAACAGGATCTGTCTCTTACCGGCCGAAGCCATCAGGCGAGCTGACAGATTTATCGTTTCCCCCATGACCGTATATTCGCGTCGTTGTTCCGTGCCGACCTCGCCGCAGAACAGGGGACCGGATGAGAGTCCTGCGCTGACGTCAACCTCTGAATCGGAAAGGGCCACTAATTCGCGTGCTGTCTGCAGAGCATGCAACTGATCGTCTTCGTGCTGTATCGGCGCACCGAAGAGGGCGAGCAGTTTGTGACCGCTCCCGAAAGGATCAAGGCGGGCGATGTTTCCGTGATGTTCGGCGACAATCCGAAAAGCCTGTTTGAATTTGCTTGCAAGCTGGTCCGTCGCATTCGAATCACCTGCGGATGAATTGATCCCCAGGCGGGCAAAAAGCACCGTGACGTTTCGATGTTCGTATGCGATGCCGTTTTGAAGGCGCCCTGAGTCGAGTCGGGAAAGAAGGTCGGCTGAGAGATAGCGGCGGATCTTGTCTTCGGGCACGATCGGATTCCCGGGATCAATAACGGGTTCGGTCTCCATCGTAAGCGGACCTGACAGGCGGCTTCCCAAAAGAAGATTTCCTGCCTCGGCCTTATCCGCCAGCGCATATATCTCCGCGATCATATCTCCCGAAGGCTCGGCTTCGAGACGAGTATCAGGATCACCGGCCGACATGAGCCGGAACGAGCCGTAGTCTGCTGCGCCGTGTACCGAAAGGGTCGAATCAATTTGTTGGATGCCGGTTTGGATCCTGCCGAACAGTTCCTGAAGCATGACCCGCGATGGAAAGTACGCCCAGATAGCGTCCCCCGCGAACTTCAGGATGTCGCCGTTTTGAGAATAAATTTCAGCGGCCGCTATCTGAAAATACTCATTCACCAGGTCAGTGATCTTCTCCGCACCTTCGCGGCCACCGGAGGCATATTGTCTGGTCAATGCAGTGAAGCCGGAGAGATCGACAAAGAGTACCGATCCCTCGTGTACCGAGCAGGAATGGATTCCCTGAGGGGGGGACGATGCATACCAGTGGGCGAGCGTCCGTGGAATGTACGGAAGCAGCCGCCCCTGAGTTGAGATCGTGTTAAGCATTATAGATGAATACTCTGATCGCGAACAAAATGATTATATGAATCGACTGGTCGATATAGTAAGCCTGCTTGCTGCCATTAAACAGACGGGACTTCAGTCTGTCCTGCAGCCAGTGCCCGGCGAATACGAACATTAGAACATAGAGAGTAGCCAGTTGGAAGAAGTCTGCTCTCTTCTGAAAGAACAGGCCGAGCGCCAGAAAAGCGGCAATCGTAAGGGTGTAGATCATGACGTGTACCGTCAGGGCCCCGGTCGATCTTTGTTTGCGGTCGGCAATCCGATCGGTCTGAAGAGCAAAGTCACCGACATAGTGACCGACGAGCAGAAAGAACAGTAAATCAGGCACGACGTTGCCCCGATCTCAGCGGAAATGAAAGGTGACAGGTCTTTCCCTTTCCCGGATCGGTATCGATCCAAAATTCACCGCTGTAGTTTTCCACGAGTTCTTTGATCGCCTGTAACGCAATGGCGGATCGGCTGGGTCGAAGCATCGACCGTTTGTTTACCGTAGGCGGCAACGGATCTTCGCGTTCCCCCGATCCGGTGTCGGAAACATCGATAAGTAACGATTTTTCGTCAGGAGACCGTTCGAGCTTCACGCGGATGTGCCGCTCTCTCAGAATTCGGTTGGCGATCATGTCGGCGGCGGCGTTCTGCACCAGACTCATCGTCACCGACTGAATGAGGTCAGATTTGGTGAGTAACTTCTTCGGAAAATCGTCAGGGACCTCGAAATCGAAAGTGACCTCGGAGTACGCGTCGATCGTCCGGAACGACTCCACGACCGTCTTAAGCACGTGGGCGAGATCGACAAAGGCAAAATCCGAATCGGCGGACCGTCGAAGCGTGTAGTCATCGACCGCCTGAAGCATCTCAATCGAACTGGCGTTGATTCCCTGCACGACACCTTCGGATTGTTTCAACTGGCTCTCCGGCAGGCGCACGAGCAGCCACTCGACATTTTCCTGAATGGAAGCGAGCAGATTGCTCACCTTGTCGGCGATATCCATCACGGCGTGATGAACCGAGATGAATCGCTCGAGATCGGCGGCGGTTCGATGAAATGCCCGCAGCTCTCCGATATCCTGACAGATGAGCAGGTAGACCGTCCGGCTGTCCGGTTCACGAAGCGTGGTAACCGACAGATAGACCGGGAATTCCTGATTACATCGCTTTCCTTTTACTTCCCCGGCCCAGCTTTCTTTCTTCGTGCCGTGGAATTCCCGCGGATGGAAGCCGGCGAAGATCATATCCGTATTAAGATGAGTCGATGCTTGCGTGAGACCGAACATGTGAGCCGCCGCTTTGTTCGAACGAAGAATGGTGCCGTCTCCGGCTGTCAGGAACAGAGCCGAGGGGGACTGCTCGATGACCTGATCAAGGAACTGGTTGAGTCCTTTGAGTTCTTCATTGAGTCCACTGAGCAGCCGATTGCTCTCTTCGAGTTCGTGCAGGCGAAATGAATCGGATTCGCGGAGTTTTTTACTGAGGCTTCGCAGTACACGCGTGGCGAGCGACGGTCGCTTCTGAATGATTTTCTCGAAATTCTCTTTGCTGAACTCAAGGACTTCGCAATCGGTCTCGGCCACAACGGTTGCAAAGCGGGGAGTTGCTTCCACCAGCGCCATTTCACCGAGGAACTCACCCGACTCACGGGTTGCAATGATCATCGACGTTCCGTCCGAGGGATTTTTCTTGAGAACCCGGACGGATCCGCTGAGCAGCAGGAGCATAGTGGTCCCCTGATCTCCTTCCCGGAAGACCACCTGCTCAGGCAGATACTTGGTGTACTTGCCGGCAAGCTGCACGAGAAAGAGATCCAGGGCCGGATTCGACTGATTCAGGTCGATCGGTCTCATAGGGAAGATTATCGGCTATGTCGGAGAATGGCTTGAGAATGCGAGCGGGGTCTGGCGGAATTACTTTGTTTCAGAGTGAAACGGAGAGAAAGATCAGGAATCTTTTTGTCGGAGCCAGTGAATGTATGCCCAGAGCGCATCGAGATCCCCGGGGTGAAGGTGCGGCTCGTACGCGGGCATCTTGATCGAGGCCCGGTCGATGAAATAGCCGGCGAGAAAGTTGTGCCTGGCGCGATCGGAAATACCGTTTCTGACCCACTGTTCGAATTCTTCACGGTTGTGGACGAGGTCATCGAAATCCGGCGTCTCCCAGCTGGCGATATATCCCTTGAATGAGCCCTGATTGGGCCGGGCAAACCTCCCGCCCGGGCCGTGGCACCCAAAACAGCCGAGTTCTTCCCCGCGAGTATATCCCTCAAGCGCCAGCGAATCTTCCGGTTTACGCATGCCGTTGACCGCTGAGACGAAGGCTACTAATTGATCGATTTGTTTATCGGAGAGCCGCCCTTTGAACGCCGGCATTTTGAGGACGCCCTTTGCCTTTTGCTCCTGGAAGGTCTTGCTGGCGGCACGCTTTGCCGGGGCGCCGTCGGCGATCCACTCACGGATCTGCTGTTCATCGGAAGCGAACATCATCAAATCTCCGGTGAACGTGGGGACCTTACCTTCGAGACGGTCCGGGTTAAAGGCCCCTTTGGTACCATCGGGTCCATGACAGCCGAAACAGCCTTCTTTTTCAGCCAGCCTTCGACCCTGTTCGGCGGGGGGAAGATGCGGTTGGGTGAGATACCACCAGAAAAAAAGCCCCAGTCCCGCTAAAAGCAACAGACCGGCCATTAGGTGGCGCGGTCTGATGCCAATGCTTCGGTTGTCCTGATTGTCAGCCAAGGAGTGACTAGTTGTTCTTGGTGGCGGGCGCCGCAGTGTTTTCGGCTATCTCTGTCACCTCGATAGACTTGATTCCGTTCTTGGTATGGATCGGTCCGGTAATTGATACTGTTTCGGCCGCCATGTCTTTTGCCTTGTTGAACGGATCGGCGTTGTCATGACTCATGGTCAGCAGATAGAGTGTACCGTCATCGGTCAGCAATCCCATCGGCATACCACCTTTGATGCACATCTCCGCGCAGCTCTTGTGGTCGGCGCCGCGAGCGCCGTGCCCGAGATAGCAGCCCATGTCGACGATTTCACCTTTGACCGTCGCCGTCTCGCCGTCCATTGCCCCTTTATCCATCTGGCCCATTTTGTCCATCTTGTTCATCTGGTCCGCCTTCTTCGTGTCGGACCCATCGGCGAACACGCTCGCCGACATAACCATGGTGGCCAGCACGGCCAGCAGTACTCCTGCACGCTTCATAAAAAATCCTCCTGTTGAACCGGGTGTGAAACATTTCCCAATAACGACATATTTAACCCACGTTATCCAATATTTGTTCCGTGGCAAATATGTTCCGCTGGTCCGTCGCGCCGGGATCCGCGACTGAGCGATGAATCTAATTCGCTGGACGACTGCGAGTTGCGCGAGATAGGAGAGAGGGTCGGGTGGTAGTTACGAAGTCAGGCGGGGCGCGGAAGCGAGCGCGGTTTGAGAAGCGTCAAGCACCTTACGCACCACGAAGCCGAGGCGCTTTTTTTCGATCGGCTTGATAAGGATGTCGACGATCTTCACGCCGCGTGATTGTTCGTAGGAGGTGTCCACATGGGTGCCACTAATGAGGATAATCGGAAGGTTCGGTGAGAAGGAAGTTACTTCTACAGCCAGCTCCTTTCCCGAAAGATGCGGCATCGTGTAGTCCGTGATAAGCAGGTCGCAGGATTCAGCGCCGGTACGAAGCAGATCAAGGGCCTCGAGGCAACTGGTAAAAGTTCTGACGTTGTATCCAAGACTGACCAGCATCCGGCTTACCACCGAAGAGACGTGCGGGTCGTCATCGATGAAGACAATTTTTTCAGTTCCTCTGGGTACCGGAGCTTCGGCCGCTTCCCGGGCAGCCGTCGATTCCCCGCTCCGCGGGAGCCTTACCCGGAAAGTCGATCCTTCGTTCGGGGCGCTGGTTACGGTGATATCTCCGCCGTAGCTTCTCACGATTCCGTGGACGACTGAAAGGCCCAGACCGGTCCCCTTTCCCGGACCCTTGGTAGAAAAGAACGGCTCGAAAATCCGCTCCTGCAGCGAGGCGTCCATGCCGTGTCCGGTGTCGGTCACGGCCAGTTCGATACAACTGCTGTAGCCTTCACCGATGTCGGATTCCGGCACGGAATCAATCCGATGCAAGGTTACTTCGAGCACACCACCCGTGTCCTGCATTGCTTGATAGGCGTTGGTAAACAGGTTCATCAGGATTTGGTGTATTTGCGATGGATCTGCGAAGACGGTACCTGCGTTGTCATCGATGTCCTGTTCGATCTGGATTGATGTCGGCAGGGTGGATCGGAGAAGCTTCAAGGCTTCCCGCACGGTGGTGGGCATGTCAACCGACCGTTTTTCCTGGTCGGAATTTCTGCTGAAGGTGAGGATCTGATTGACCAGATCTCGTGCACGATTGGCGGCCTGAACAACCTGCTCCAGATCTTCACGAACCGGCGAGTCTTTCGGAGCTTCCTCGAAAGCGATATGAGCGTATCCGCACAACGGTGTGAGGATATTGTTGAAATCGTGAGCGATTCCCCCTGCGAGCACTCCCATCGACTCCATCCTCTGGGCTTGTCGGAGCTGCGATTCCAGTTTGGCGTGCTCGAATTGCACCCGTCTCCGGTAAGATTCATCCACCATCGACACGATCACCCGTTTCCAGGTCGATTCGCAGCCGGGGGCAACAGTAAGATTCACGACCGCGTAGATCGAGGCGCCGGCCAGAGAGCGCAGCGGGATCTCGCAATCGACTATCCGCTTGCCACCGGCAAGGTCGGCGAGCGAAGACCCAAGAGGAATGGCGGTGCGAGACGTGAACAGTTCGGCAAAGTCCTCAAGTAGCTCCTGCTTATCTCCGGCCTCGAAGAGGGCGACGGCGGCATGGTTGACATCGCTGATTGTCGATCGGGAGAGCACTCGAGTGATCTCGGCCGGATGGTCCGCGAGATAGGTCCGAAGATCGGTGATCCCGTCTTCTAACATCTCATCAAGCTCGGTCTTGACGGCGCTGAGATCGCACTCCCAGAGTGATATGGGTGAGTCTTCAAAGAGATTGCGATAACGTGTTTCGCGTTCCTGAAGCGCTTCACGAGATACCTTCAGTTCACGAAGGTGCTTATTTATGAGAAGGAAAACGAGAAGCGCGGTCATGACCACGTAAAACCATCCTTTGTAAGTCTGGAGATGGCTCAGGGCATCATAGTCAGTCACCATGGATTCGAGAACGTGATCAGAGAAAAGGATCCAGAGTCCTCCCGCCAGCGCGTAGATTCCTGCAAATCCTGAACGATGTCTTATACGTCGTGATTTCGCCGAGATTCATGGTCGCTTTCCATTGTTTATGCCGACTGATGTCGCGCGCACCGGTTCGCGTTTCCGAATTGTGTGTTCTGCTCATTCTGGTCGTTTACCGACTAATACCTCAGGCAAACCGAAGGTGTCCCTTTCGGTAATAACTCATTCACTAGTTGCTAATCATGGTTGAACCCGGCCTGTACAATGTATCGGCAAAGTTGAGAGCTTCTTAAGTAACTACCATCTAATACGCAATATAGGAACTTCAGGATCGGACGCTCGGTCGACCGGGAGGCGCGAATTGACTGGCCTTTCGGGTTTGTTGAAACTTATTTACGGCATGGATTTATCGACCGTGTTGTTGCGCCTTTGTGCGACTTTTCTGCTCTCTTTCCTGTATGGCCTGGAACGGCAAATGGGGCATAAGCCAATCGGCTTCGGAACCTTTACCTATGTCTCGACTGGTGCCTCAGTTCTGGCCATCATGGCCTATCACCTTAATGAAGCTAATCCGCTTCCATTGTTGGGGGCTATAATTACCGGTATTGGATTCCTCGGGGCGGGGGCCCTGGTCAAGTCAGGGGAAAAAGTTACCGGATTCACCTCGGCAGCGCTGATCTGGATATTCGCTGTTTTCGGTATGGCGGTCGGACTCGGCTATTACGAGATTGGGGGCCTGACTTATCTGGTGGTCTGGTTTGTCACAGCTTACGACCGAATGCTGGAAAAACGAGGGATCGGCAACTACCACAAGAAGGTCAGTATCCGAACCCGTCGACTCATGGCCGCACCCGATATCAGCACCCAATTGTTCGGGAAGAAGAAGCACCAGTTGATTGAAATCGACATCGACAAGGCCGCCCAGAGCGTTAGCGCCACTTACCTGATTGAAGGAACCTCAGACTCGATCGGAGATCTTGTGGAACGGTTGGCTCAGACTGAATGGTGCGTGTCGTTCAGGATCGACTGAACGCCCGAGAACTCTCAGCTACACCTTGCTCAGAATTCCCCGTAAATAGCTCAGTCGCTGGTTCTCGTTGACTGGAGTCATATCAATAATGATCTGGGCATTTCCGGTGAGCGAGAATTCCATGCCACAGTCGGTCGCCTGTCTGAGCGCTTCGACTTCCGACCGCTGCAATTTTCGTCCTTCTTTGAAGAACAGATTGACCATTCCCCTGCGAACTTTGACTTTCTCGATTTCAAGCAGCGAGGCGGCGATCTTCGCCGCTGTGCCATCGAACAAGTTCATTGCCGACTGTGGCATGCGGCCGAACCGGTCGGCGACCTCGTCGCGGATCTTTTCCACTTCGTCGAGGCTTCGGCAGTCAGCGAGTCTCCGGTATATATCAACTTTGTGCTTTCGGTCGTTGACATACTGATTGTCGAGGAACATCTCGATATCGGTTTCAAGTTTCGTATCCGGCAGCCGGTGCATCTCAGCCCCTTTGAGGCGGGCCACTTCCTCTTCGAGCAGTTTGGTGTAAAGATCGAATCCGATTTCTTCGATAAACCCGGACTGCCTCGCCCCCAGGATCGTTCCGGCGCCACGGATCTCCAAATCGCGCATGGCCAGGGCAAATCCGGAACCGAGATCGGAGTGCGTTTCGATCGCCCGAAGCCGTTTGATGGCATCCGCCTTCAACAGTTTCATCGGGGGGGTCAGCAAATAGGCATAAGCCCGACGGGCGCTTCGTCCTACCCGCCCGCGGATCTGATAGAGCTGGGCGAGTCCGAAACGATCAGCACGGTTTATGATAATGGTATTGGCCGAGGGGATATCCAGACCTGATTCGATAATCGAGGTACACAGCAGGACATTGTATCTTCGGGTCATGAAGGCCAGCATGATCCCTTCGAGCGATTTCTCATGCATCTGCCCGTGTGCGATCGCAATTTCCGCCTGGGGCACGATCTTCTTCAGGAAGCGATACATGGCTTCGATTGTCTGCACCCTGTTATGCACAAAGAAAACCTGGCCGCCGCGGTCGATCTCGCGCAGAATGGAAGTGGCGATAATGGCCGGATCGAACTCGACTATCTCGCTGATAATCGGGAGGCGGTCTTTAGGCGATGTGGTAATCAGGCTCATATCTCGTACTCCCATCAATGACATCTGCAGGGTGCGAGGGATTGGAGTGGCTGTCATCGAAAGGGTGTCGACTTCAGCCTTGAGCTGTCTCAGCTTCTCTTTATGACGGACTCCGAAGCGGTGTTCCTCGTCGACGATCAAAAGCCCCAGGTCCTTCACGAAGATATCTTTCGAGAGCAGCCGATGAGTCCCTATTACAATGTCAACTTTTCCCTGGGCGAGATCCTCGACAACCTTTTCCTGTTCTTTCTTGGTCCTGAAGCGAGACAATGTTTCGACACGTACCGGAAAATCCTTTAAACGCTCGGAGAATGTCTGATAGTGCTGCTGCGCCAGAATCGTGGTAGGGACGAGCACCACGACCTGTTTTGCTTTCTCGACCGCCTTAAAGGCCGCCCGGATCGCCACTTCGGTTTTGCCATAACCGACATCGCCGCAGATCAGCCGGTCCATCGGCCGATCGTTACTCATATCCCGCTTGACGTCGATAATCGCCTTGGACTGATCCGGCGTCTCCTCATATATAAATGAGGCCTCGAGCTGTTTCAGCCAGACGGTGTCTTCGCCAAAAGAGTAGCCGCCCTTGGAGTGACGTTCGGCGTAGAGATGCAGCAGGTCGGCGGCCATGTCGGCGATCGCCTTCTTCGTTTTCTCCTTGAGTTTGTCCCAGGCCGGTCCGCCAAGACGAGTAAGGGTCGGGCTCGATTCTTTGCCGGAATACTTGGAAACGCGGTTGAACTCTTCGATCGGCACAAACAGGCGATCATCCTCCGCATACTGAAGCAGGAGGCAATCCCGGTTTCGCTTGTCAACGAGCAGGGTTTCCAGGCCGAGATACCGAGCAATGCCATAGTCGGTGTGGACGACATAGTCCCCGCGGTTGAGATTCGAATAATCGGAGATCGTGACCCCTTCGCGGAATTTCTTCCGACGGACCCGTCGATGATACCGGCTGAAGATTTCATGATCGGTGAGTACCGCCAGTCCGGCAGCCGGGCAGACAAACCCACCTTTGAGGTCGGCCATTTCAATGTGGGGAGGCCGATGGAAGTCGGCCTTTTCGGCAAGCAACTCGGCGAGCCGCTGCGCCTGCCCTTCGGTGTCCGTGGCGATAGTGTAGACGATATTCAGGGAGTCGTACTCCCGAAGCGTGTTGCCGAGCAGATCCAGACGGGATCCGAAAGAAGGATGCTGCTGGCAGGCGAAATCGATCACATGCGCCCGCCCGCCGCGAAACGGGACCCGGTCGACCTTGCGGTATTGCTTGATTCGTTCGAAGGTGGCCCCGACCGGCCGATAATACTGCTCCGGTTCCGGGAGGCTGGTCAAGCGTCCGCTCAAGCGTTCCTTGAGATTTCTTGCTTCATCGAGAATTCCCTCGGCCTCAGTCACCAACGCTCCTTCGGATTCAAGAAAGACAATTCCGTTTGAAGGGAAATAGTCGAGCAGGGCGCTTTGGGGAAGACCAAAGGCGATCGCCAGCCATTCAAGCCCCGGCAGTTCCGGGTCGTTCAAATAGCGCGTCCGGATGTATTCGGCATCCTCCGATGCGATCCTCTCGAGATACGATTCGAGGGTCTGCTGAGTAATTGGAATTTCCCGTTTCGGCAGGAGGATCACTTCATCGAGTTTGCCGATCGTTCTCTGATTGGCGACATCGAACTGCCGAATCGTGTCGATCTCGTCGCCGAAGAACTCAATGCGAACCGGAGCATCGGCGCCGGGGGAAAAGAAGTCGACCAAACCGCCGCGGACGGCAAAATCCCCGACTTCTTCGACATTCGGCACGCGAACGAATCCAAGGTTGATCAGGCGATTGACCAGATCCTGCATGTCCGTTTCTTCGTCGGAACGCAAAACCACCCGGGAGGACATCAGCGCTTCTGCGGGAATTGTCGGTTCGAGAAACGCCCGTATAGGGCAGACGATTACCGCGAGACGGTTATCGAGCATGCCGGAAAGGGTCGAGATCCGCTGCCCCATGACTTCGCCAACCGGGGCTTTGAAGTCGTAAGGGAGGATCTGCCGCGAGGGAAAGTGCCCGACCCGCTCTGCCCCGATCAGGAATGAAAGGTCATCGTACAGATCGTGGGCACTGTTCGAATTCTGCGTGACAATGAGCAACGGCGCTTTCAGTTGCCGGCTCAGACTTTCGATAAGGAAAGCGCCCGAAGATCCGCTCAAACCGGACACGGTCGCCGATCCGATTTCGGGGCCGCGGAGCTGATTAAGCAACTCTAATGTGGAGGCGTAATTGGAGAAGCGATCGAGAATCTGCTGCATTCGCGATGCCGGTCGGGTTGATTGTACGTGCATACTCAAGGTTCTGTTAAGTCGGTTCCGGTCAACACAAAAGCCCCGGTTTGCAATTGACCGGGGTGTTGTCTGGTGTATTCAGGTGCAAATATAGGTGAAAGCCCCGTTAAAAACAGGAAATTTTGATGTTTTATTTGCGAAACATTGCGCCGGTTCGTAGAGTTTTACACATGTTAGGAAACACGAAAACCTGCAACACAAAATAGGAGTATCTTATGTCGAGCTTTCAGAAACTTGTAGATGCCGTTGAGGCAGCCCGTGGCGATGTGGAAAAGGCGGAAGCCGGAAACAAGGCCGCTACCAGCCGGGTCCGCAAGGCGATGCAGGATATCAAGAACGTCGCACAGGAAATTCGCAAGGAAATGCTGGAGCTTCGTGAGAAATAACTGACAGGATGAGAAAATTCTGAAACCGGCTTCGGCCGGTTTTTTTATTGCCTCAATGGCACCGCGTTCAGCCGGAGATTTCTTCCATCAAATCGCCGCCCAATTCAAGTTGATCGTACTGCGTTTCCTTGGATTCATACAGCACGACTATGGAAATACGGCGGTTGCGGGGATCTTTGGGATTGTCGGTAATCATTGGGAACTTGTCGGCAAATCCGCGCACCTCACGGACCTGGCCGTTGTACAGCCCTGAGACTTCCATCAATTGACGGGCCGAATTGGCGCGGTCGGTGGAAAGCTCCCAGTTGGTGTAACCGGAGTTTTCCGATGGCGAGGCATCGGTGTGCCCTTCGATCACCAGGTGATTGCGCAACGTACCGAGCTGCTTGGCGATCGTAATCAGAATAATGGCGCTCTTCTGCAGGAGTTTCGCAGAACCAGGCTCAAAGAAGGCGGGTGAGTTCTCGGATTCATTAAGTATGATCCGAAGACCCTCCGAGGTGAGCTGAATCTTGATATTTTTCTTAAGGCGCTTGAACGCTTCCTGTTTCTCGAGTTCCTTCAGGATATTCTTGGCGGCGAGCGTGAGTTCCTGTTTTTCTTTGTCGGAAGGTCCGGCCCCTCGCTTGTCCTTCTCCAAGACACCCATCGTAGGACCCTTGGTCGGGATGACCGCGCTGGATCCCTGAAGAACCCCGGCCTTTCCTTCACTCTGGTATTTGCCAGGATCGCGGAAATAGCCGGCCACTGCCTGCTTGACTTCGTCCTTCTGGCCGACCAGCCACATAACGAGAAAGAACGCCATCATGGCGGTCATGAAATCGGCAAAGGCGACTTTCCATGCTCCACCGTGGTGTCCGCCGTGGCCCCCCTTCTTCCTTTTGATGATAATCGGTCTCTCGGCGTTGTCAGCCACGATCCGTTATCTCCTTTTGGCTTCGTTACATGCCTGCTCGAGTTCGGTGAAACCCGGTCTAACTTCGGAGGCGAGAGTTCGGCGAGCGAACTCGACCGCGATCACGCCCGCCACGCCCTTGTTGAACGACAGCAGGGCATGTTTCATGCAGGCGACATACTGGCGGTTGTCGGTGACACGATGTTTCAGGCTGGTTGCGAGCGGTCCGATGAAGCCGTAGCAGCCGAGAATGCCGAGGAAAGTACCGACCAGGGCGGCGGCAATATGCTCGCCAATCTCTGAAGGCGGACCGTCGATAGCCGCCATCGTGATTACCACGCCGAGTACTGCGGCGACAATGCCGAGTCCGGGCAGCGAATCAGCCGTCGTGTTGAGGGCTGCTGAAGGCATTAACTCTTCTTCATGGACCGCGTCGATATCGTTGTCCATAAGATCTTCGAGATCGTGCGGCTGAACGGCGCCGGAGATGATGACGCGCATGGTATCGACAAAGAAATGAACGGCATGTTGATTCTTGAGAAATTTGGGATAGCGTTTAAAAATCTCGCTCTCTTCCGGATGCTCGACATGGTTTTCGAGGCCGATCAGGCCGTCTTTACGGGCGACATTGAAGATCTCGAACATCATGACCAGCAGTTCGAGGTAATCCTGCTTCTTGTACCCGCCGGAAAGGACGCTCTTGAGCTGACCGAATATTCCTTTAATGACCGGCATCGGGGTGGAAATGATAAGGGAGCCCAGGGCGGCGCCACCGATAATCAGAAGCTCCATCGGCTGCTTCAGCGCCAGAATCTGGCCCCCTTCGGCCACGAAACCGGTAATCACCCCTCCGAGAACAACGATCGCACCTATAAAGATAAACATAGTTCTTCCTGCCGATTATCCGAAGTTATGCCTGCTTGTGTAGGTTCATTTGCTATCTATTTCGTCATTTTGCCGCCAAACCTGAGTTGCCCATCGCCGCGGCTCGGCCTATTGTCCAATTTTGTAACAGGATACAGGTTTTTCCCTGCCGGATTTTGGGGATGGGAACAAAAGACTTGAAAGCGATCCGGTAATCTGGTAAATTCAGGCCAGTTAAATCGATAAACAGCTTATCTCACAGGAGGATACGTGCGCTTTCTGAACGAAAGGCGGTTCTGGCTTTTCCTTACGATTATCGGCGTCTACTTTTGCTATTCGCTCGTGTTCGGTGCCACCGGCAATGAAGGAGCGGGGACAGAAGGAGGGAGCGGCCACGGCGGCTCGGTGCTTGAGATCCTGGTCGAGCTGATCGTCATCCTGCTCGCCGCCAAGCTGGGGGGAGATTTGCTGGAGCGAGTCAAACAACCGGCGGTGCTCGGCGAACTGATCATTGGCATGCTGATCGGCAACCTGCACCTGCTCGGGTTCAACGCGTTCGAGGTTTTCAAGTCCGATCTGACCCTTGAGATCCTTGCCGAACTGGGCGTGATAATTCTGTTGTTCGAAGTCGGGCTGGAATCGACCGTCCAGGAGATGATGAAAGTAGGGGTGACCTCGTTCATGGTGGCGACTTTCGGGGTTATTGCGCCGTTCTTCCTGGGATGGTTCGTCAGTTATCTCTTCATGCCTCAGGAATCGATCTATGTGCACGTCTTCATCGGCGCTACGCTCACCGCGACCTCGGTCGGCATCACCGCGAGGGTGCTTAAGGATATCGGGAAAGTCCAGACGCGGGAGGCGAAGATCATACTCGGGGCGGCCGTTATCGACGATATCTTCGGCCTCGTGATTCTGGCCGTCGTCGCCGGCATTATCACGGCGGCGGCCAAGCCGGGCACGGAAGGCCTGAGTTCGATCGGGATTCTCTGGATTATCTCCAAGGCGGTGCTGTTTATCGTCGGCGCGATCGTGATCGGCAGGATCGTTCTGCCGAGATACTACAGATTTGCCATCCGGCTCAAAGTGAAAGGCGTGTTGCTCTCGTTCTCGCTGCTGGTCTGTTTCCTGCTGGCCTATCTGGCCGGGAAGATCGGGCTGGCGCCGATTGTGGGAGCGTTCTCGGCAGGACTCATACTCGAAGAAGTCCATTTCAAGCAGTTCCGCGAGCGCGGAGAGCACAGCATCCAGGAGCTGATCGAACCGATCGCGACATTTCTGGTGCCGATCTTTTTCGTGCGGATGGGGATGCTGGTCGATCTGACCACCTTCGCGCATCTTCAGATCCTCGGCTTCGCTGCCGTATTGACCTTTGCCGCGATTATCGGCAAGCAGGCCTGCGCGGGGGCCATATTCGACAAGACAACCAACCGATGGGCGATCGGGCTTGGCATGATTCCGCGAGGGGAAGTCGGCCTGATTTTCGCGGGGATCGGGGCCTCGCTGGTGTTGAACGGCGAGGATGTCATTTCAGCGGCTACCTATTCGGCGGTCGTGATCATGGTGATCGTGACGACGCTGGTGACGCCGCCGCTTCTCAAATGGTCGCTTCTGAAAGGTGAGCAGAAGGCGGCCCTCAAAGCTGCTACTGCTGAGTCCGAAGCGAAGAGTTAGATTCAATAATAAGCTGGTGTGGAAGGTCCGTCTCGATTCAGAGCCGGGCCTTTTTTTGTGGGGTGGATCCGTCTTCGGACCCGCCGTGCTCGGTAGCCCACCTATGGATGAGGTCCGCATTTTGCGGACCGAATGACGGGTGGGTGATAAACCGAGACATGATTCCGCTATAGCCGGGTGCCCCACCCTGTGGGTGGGTATTAACTGGTTCTGGGTGCCCCACCCTATGGGTGGGTATTGGCCGGTTCCGGGTGCCCTACCCTCTGGGTGGGTATATGCGAAAAATAGAAAACGGCGCGGGCTCCCACCTGAAAGGTGGGGCACCCCGCTGATGATCAGAAATTACTGATTCGGGGAAGGACATCGGACCGTTCCGGGTGCCCCACCCTATGGGTGGGTATATTCGAAAAATAGATGACGGCGCGGGCTCCCACCTGAAAGGTGGGGCACCCCGCGCTCTTTCTGCAGTAGGGCAGGATTCGTCTTCGAACCTGCCCACGTCCGCAGCCCGTTTCGGTTGTTAGTCCCATAGATTGTTATCACGAGACGTCCGATGTGCCGACAGGCGCGACAGCCGTGGCGATCTCTCGTTTTCCGGGTGCCCCACCCTCTGGGTGGGTATATACGAAAAATAGATGACGGCGCGGGCTCCCACCTGAAAGGTGGGGCACCCCGCGCGTTCTTATTCTGCCTCCCCCGTGTTGGCGAGGGTGACGTTCTTTTCGTGCCGTCAGGAATCCTTTCCTGACGGCTCCAGTGTCCCGCGACAAAACGGCGAATCAAAGCTAAGCGATTGATTGTCGGCTCGTTAACTATTTTGGGGATAACGCTTGACATCGCGCATGCTCCCTGTATATTGGGGATTCTACATCGCGGGGTGGAGCAGTCTGGTAGCTCGTCGGGCTCATAACCCGAAGGTCGGAGGTTCAAATCCTCCCCCCGCTACCAAATCATCGCCGACACTTAGTCGAGATCAAGCACCGATACTCATTGCTGGACACCAATCTGTCCAATGGCTCAAGAACTGATTCTTTTTCCGGAAACATTTCATCTCCCCCCGCGTACCTAGCAGTAACCCCGGGCGCATCCGAAGACATTTTGCGTTAAGTATTAAGGTCAACGCATGACTCGTCGCATCGCACGTGGGATTGCCAGCAGAATTGCTATTCTTACGGTCACCTTGATTCTATTAGCATATCCACTGGGAGCCGTATCTGCAGAAGACTCATATGCGGTCACAATCACGAACCTATCTGCATTGAAATTCTCCGTAAAGGCGCACCTTCAACTCGCTGACGACACCCTGTTCATGCATCCCGGATGTCCCAACTATTCATACCCTGACGGCTGGGGATCGTTTGTCTCCGATCTTGCGGTGACGAATGAATCTGGGGAACTGTTCCATACGCGTGCCTTAGGAAAGAGCAAATGGGTAATCGAAGGTATCCCACCAGGACGTCAAGGTGTCAATGTCGCATACACGGTGGACTGCAAATTCGTCAAAGAGCGGTGGGACGTCGGCAACGAACAGTCGGGATACTACGACGACGGTACTCTCTACCTTTGTACTCGCGCACTGTTTATCACCACAAACCTCGACTTACCTTCTCAGATAATATTTCATGTGCCCGTGGGCGCTTTGATTTCCGCCCCCTGGGTGAGGGGCGACGGTTCGTATCTTGCCTCTTCCCGCGAAAACCTATTTGATAACAGCTTTGTTATCGGAGATCAAAGCGCCGACACTGCTACTATCGGCAATGTCAGATTCAGCATCGCTGCCTTTGGCGACGTCCGCGCTGTCGCCCCTTCTCTCAATCTGATCCTAAAAAGAGTGTTACAGGGATATCTCGCCATCTTCCCTGATTCGATCAAGCGCACGTACTTGATTACCGTGTTCCGCTCGTTTCAGGATGATGGTGAAGCATATGCCAGTAGCACCGCTCTCACGTTGAAGGATCTCCCAACCCAAAACAATCGTATTGTCTGGGCCAATCAACTCGTGCACGAGCTCTGCCACTACTGGATCGGCGGCGAATTACGACTGGATGGCCGCTGGTCCGATAACCGCTGGTTTCACGAGGGCTTTACAGAGTACTTTGCAAATCTCGGCCTTGTGCGAAACGGTGTAATAACGGAAGGCCAATTTCTGAATAAAGTAGAGTCAATGGTTGGACTCTACCTGTTCTATAAGTGGTCTTACCCAGAATCATCCCTGGTCGCCGCCGGACATCAGAGTGGAGGAGACGCCCGTTTCGGCGTCTACAACGGCGGCTGGGTGACCGCATTTTCGCTTGATATGATGATCCGTGCTTCCACGCATGAAGAGAAGACACTCGAGGACGCGATGCGTGCGCTGTATGTTAATTGCCGCAATTATCCAATTTCGATTAACGAGTTCATACACACACTTGACAGCATCGCTTCCCTTGACACACAGATGACTGATTCCTTTGAAACATTCCTAAATGATTACGTCCTCGGGAAAAAGACAATCCCGGTCAACAACTTCTTCAAGTTCGCTGGCCTTGAAGCGCACTACGTCGATTTTCAGGGCGAGTGTTATCTCGATTTCATGGAAGATCCTTCTTCGCGGTCCCGGTTCAATGCCTGGGCAGGTAAGTAAGCCAATTTGATTCCAACTCGGTGCGGTTTGATCGTGTTAAACGGTTTGAGGTCTGCAGGGAATGCCCGGGCAGGCGTTGTCCGGTGGCCCCCGGTTCTCGTGACGGCATCTTGAATTGCAGCATGGTACCGATAGCTGAATCAATTGAGGTGGAAGGTGAAACAGCGTCTATGCGGCATTCTATGATGCGGCCTTTCTCAATGCTCCCTTCCCCGATTCCGGACAGACCACTATTTCCGTCGCGGAAAACCGAATGTATCTTCCAAAATTGCGGTGTGTTCAAATCCTCGGATCGACATCGTAAGCGTCCTTGTCAAGTGGACGAAGTCTTAATAGAGTTCTGTGGTTTGTCTTTCCCGGAAGACTATCGGTGGCAGGCTACCCAATGCGTCATTAAGGAGCTGTCCGTCGCAGGCAATCAGCCACTCGTATGTGATCTTTCGCACTTGATCCAAATCGTCAGATCAGCGGCTGTTCAGTTCCTCCTCCCAATTCGGCCGACTGAATAATTCGATAAAGGCGTTTTAGTTCGGTTTCCCCGATTAAGTGTTTAAAAGGGTGATCGAAAACCTGTAACGCAAATCGCAAATCCTTCGTATCTTTGAAACATGAGTACCGATCTTAGCTATGACCGCGCCGCTAAAGGTCCGGGGCTGCCCTACTTTCGACGAATTCCGCAGTGGCTGCTGCTGGTCGGGTTCTGGTCTATCCTGGGTCTGATGACAGCAACCCTGAGCCACAGCCGTATGGTAGCGGTGGAGCAGCCAACAGTCTATCTGCGGTGGCTGGCCGAATCGCTGCTGATCTGGAATTTCTGGTCGGTCGCCTCCCCCTTCATTTTCAAACTCGGAAGTCGAGCGTACGCCGACCGGAGTCACCGCATCAAAGGAGCGATTATCCTCCTTGCGGTTGGACTGCTTGTGACCGTGGCATACACCATGTATCAGATAGCCGTGTCCATGTGGGTGATGGGAGAATCGTTCGCGCAATATCGAAACACGGTGATGGCTCAATTGACCTGGTTTGGCCCGTATTCATTGTTGATTTTCGGAGGTGTGGTTGCGCTCGGGTACGCACAGGCATATCGAAAACGCTGGGAGGAGAACGAGCAAGCGGTGCGGGCGCTGGAGAATCAACTGGCTCAGGCGCAACTGGATGTCCTCAAAGCGCAGCTTCAGCCCCACTTCTTCTTCAACACCCTCAATTCCATCTCGGTACTGATTCGAAAAGGGGATACCAATAGTGCTCAGGCGATGCTGACCCGCTTAAGCGAACTCCTGCGGTATACGCTGGCCATTGGAAAACGCCAGACGGTGCCATTATCCGACGAAATCGAATTTGTCCGCGGGTACCTGGAAATAGAAAAAGCCCGCTTCGGCGAACGGCTTAAATTTGAACTTGAGGCCGCTCCGGAGACCCTGGTTCTCCCGATTCCTCCGCTGACAATTCAACCGATTGTGGAAAATGCGGTACGGCACGGCATCTCCGAACGCGATTCCGGCGGCACGGTGTCGATTCACGCCGGACGTGAAGGGGATCTGTTGGTCGTTAGCATCTCCGATGATGGAGTCGGATTTGAGGAGAGTAAGTGCAAGAAGGGCGGTTCCGGACTTGGCATCGGCCACACCAGCGCGAGGCTTGAGCAGATCTACGGAGATCGATCAACGCTCTGTATTGAATCTCAAGAGGGCAAAGGGACGGTAGTGACGATCAAGATCCCCGTCTCGAATGCACCTGAGGTGCGGAAGTGAGTCTTCCTAAGGAGAGCATCCGCACGGTGATCGTCGACGATGAACCGCTGGGACGCGAGGGTATCCGTTTACTCCTGCACAACGACCAGACCTTCTCAATATTATCCGAAGCTGCCAACGCTACTGAAGCTCTTGACGCGATCAATAATCACCATCCCGATTTGATCTTTCTGGATATCAGTATGCCAGGGAAGAACGGCTTTGATTTTCTCAAGGAAATTCCGGCCGAACGGATGCCGCTTGTGGTATTCGTTACCGCGCATGACCAATACGCCGTGCCGGCGTTCGACGTACACGCGCTGGATTATCTGCTCAAGCCGGTAAGTGAAGTTCGCTTTGCCGCGACCCTGGAGCGCGTGAAATCGTATCTTGCGGAGCGTCGTCAAGCCGAAGTCTCGGCGCGGCTGGTATCTCTGCTCGACCAACTGCAACTTGCCGCCGACCGCAAGTCGGCCGACGGCTATCTCGAACGCTTCGCGGTCAGAACAGGTAATTCAATTGCTTTCGTACCGGCGGCAGAAGTCGACTGGATCGAGGCGTCCGATTACTACGCCACTCTGCACTGTGGGAAGAAGAGTCATCTTGTTCGCGAGACCATCAAAGAACTCGCCCTGAGACTCGATCCCGACAAGTTTATCAGAATACATCGTTCCACCATTGTCAGAATCGATCGCATCAAAGAAGTGAAGCGTCTGGTCGATGGCGGCTACGAAGTGATTCTCGTCGACTCCACCCGCCTCAAACTCAGCCGGAGCTACCTTTCGGCGATCCGCAGCCTGCTGAATCGCAAATAGGCCAGAGTCCCCTTTTCCCTGCACATTTGTGTCGGTTCACTGCATCCCATGAGATGAAAAGATGAACGCTGCGTTAGTATGCTGTAGGCGACGCGAGTGTTCTTCGTCGCACATCTAATATCAGGAGCTGTACGAATTACACATAGGAGCTGGGTTATGAGCAGGCGAAATTTGATCTGGTTTATCATCGGGCTGTCGATCCTCGTGCTGGGATCGCAGATTTCCGCGGTTACATTTACTAAAGTAACGACCGGGCCGGTTGTGACAAGCGGCGGCGACTCCCGGAGCGTGAATTTGATCGACTATGACAACGACGGAGATATCGACATCTTCATCACCAACGGACCGGCGCCGCCCGGTCAGGTGAACTTTCTTTTCCGGAACGATGGAGGCGGTAATTTTACGAGAGTTACCGGCGACCCGCTTGTCACCACCAGTAATCCGGGGGACGGCGCGACCTGGGCTGATTTCGACAATGACGGTGATCTGGATGCATTTGTAGCAACCTGGTGGAACGCAACCAATCCGTTCTTCACCAACAATGGTGACGGCACATTCACCAGAGTCACGAGTGGACATATAGCCACCATCACGAGCTATTCTGAATCGGCGAGCTGGGGGGATTACGATGGCGACGGCAAGCTTGATCTCTTTGTCTGTAACAGTTATGGGTCGCTGAATAATTTTCTCTATCACAACAACGGCGACGGGACTTTCACCCTGATCACCGGCGTGGCGCCGACACTCAACACCGATACATCGCGTGTCGGCATCTGGGGGGATTACGACAACGATGGAGACCTCGATCTTTTTGTGGCTAACGAAGCGGCCAATGGACCGGATCGCCTCTACCGCAACGATGGAGGCGGCGTGTTCACTGAGATCACGACCGGTCCGGAAGTCACCGATCTTGACGTCTCTTTCGGGGCCAGTTGGGCCGATTACGACAACGATCTCGATCTTGATCTTCTCGTAGTGAATCACGCCAATCAAAATGAGAAACTCTATCGCAACGATGGAGGCGGCGTGTTCACTTCGGTATCGGGCATCCCGGTGGTGACTTCGGGCGGGTATTCGATCGGATCGGCCTGGGGGGATATCGATAATGACGGCGATCTGGATCTGTATGTTGCGAATGGGTTCGGCAATCGCAACGGAGATAAAAATTTTCTCTTCGAAAATAACGGAGAAGGTACTTTCACCAAAATTGACTCGGGGGCGCAATCGACCGATGTGGGCTGGTCGTATGGATGCGCCTTCGGTGATCTGAACGGCGATGGCTTTCTCGATCTGGTAGTAGCAAAATGCTTCGGAGCCTCCGAGAATGAAGCTGTGTACATGAACAACGGCAACAGCAATCACTGGATCACGCTGCAGTTGAAGGGCCTGGCCAGTAACTGGTCGGCTATCGGTGCCCGCGTTACCCTGAAAGCGACGATCGACGGATCTCCTCGGTGGCAAATGCGCGAGGTGACCGCACAATCGGGGTATGCCGGTCAAAGTGAGATAGATCCACACTTTGGACTGGGGGACGCTACCACGATTGACTCTATCGTAGTTCGGTGGCCGTCCGGAATAACAACGGTGCTTGAGAATGTTACTCCCGATCAGATATTGCAAATTGTCGAGTGCGTCGATCCCGACGTCGACAGCGACAAAGTCTATTGTCTGGACAATTGTCCGACCGTGTATAACCCCGATCAGCTTGACAGCGATGGTGACGGTCTCGGCGACGCCTGCGACAATTGCCCGACGACGAATAACATCGACCAGGCGGATGCGGACAGCGATGGGGTGGGGGACGTATGCGATAATTGTCCCACGGTTGCCAATCCGCTCCAGGAGGACTGGAACAACAACGGTCTTGGCGATGCCTGCGATTACATCTGTGGAGATATCGATGCTTCAGGCGGTGCTCCGGACATCGCCGACGTCATCTATCTGGTCGAGTTTATGTTTAGCGGCGGACCGGCGCCACTGAATTCCTATGCGGCTAATTGTGATGGAAGCCCGGGAGTCAATGTCTCCGATCTGATCTATCTGGTCGATTTCATGTTCAACAGCGGCACCCCTTTGATTTGCCAATGAATAGTGCCTACAGGGCAGGTCATCGACCTGCCCTGTTTTATTTGCGG
Source organism: uncultured candidate division Zixibacteria bacterium (assembly GCA_963711085.1). Taxonomy (GTDB): domain Bacteria; phylum Zixibacteria; class MSB-5A5; order GN15; family FEB-12; genus CAVQCT01. The sequence continues at coordinate 104,921 of CAVQCT010000005.1, forward strand.
AATGTCACTGCTGAAACCGATTTATGCAGACAATTGTCTTGAGAATCAGGGGCTGAATATTTCTGCTTTCCAAAGAGCTTTTAGGTCCGTCGCTCGAAGTCACCGTACAAGAATACTCAAGAGCTAAGGTTAACCGGCCGATCGTCTCGCTGCGCCAGGCGTGTAGCCTAAGTTGCTGAATGGGTTGCGCTTGAAAGACCGACCTGGTGCGTGTTCGGGCTTTTATCCGGTGTCGTCCGATACCCTGAAATTAGATCACCCTCATAACCCGGAGGTCAGGGGGTCAAATCTTCACCCCGCTACCAAGAAATATCAACTCCTATCTTCGGTAAACCCCTTTGCGGTGGCTTCCGCAGTGCTATTAGACTCTGCAGCGAATGGACCGAAGGTTAAGAGCACGCTGCCTTGCACTTCCCCATTGTGACTAGTATATTATCGCCGTTGTTCGAGTAGCTGTATAATCTTGCACCTCCGAAAATCGGATTCCAGAAAATGACTGAATACCGGGAAAATGACCATACCAGATCTATTTTCGTACCTGCCCCGGGTATGGCGATAGGGCGATATACCATCGTCGGTAACCTCGGCGCCGGCGGGATGGGAGCGGTCTACCTGGCCGAAGATGCCAGTCTCAGGAGGCAGGCGGCTCTGAAATTCCTGTCAGGGGAACTGAGCAATAACGAAGAGTACCGCAAGCGCTTCTATCGCGAGGCCCAAGCCGCGGCCACATTGAACCATCCCAACATCATCACCATTTACGAAGTCAGCGAGCACGAAGGAAACGTGTATATCGCGATGGAATACGTCAAAGGCAGAAGCTTGGGCGAATTTATCGGCAACGCTCGACCGGGGTTGGACAAATGTCTCGAGTTAGTCGCCCAGATCTGCGAGGGGCTCGGCGCCGCCCATGCTTCGGGGCTGGTTCACCGCGATATCAAACCGGCCAATATTCTGGTGGATGGAGACGGCCGTGTCCGCATTCTCGATTTTGGATTGGCGAGGATCGAAGGGGACGAAAAACTGACGCAACTCGGTACGGCGCTGGGTACGGTAAATTATATGTCCCCCGAACAGGCTCAGGGGCTGGAAAGCGATAAACGGGGCGATGTCTTCGCGGTCGGCGTGCTCGTGTACGAGCTGATCACGGGGGTGCTTCCGTTCAAGAGATCCAACATGCCAGCGACCATGCATGCGATCGTGCATGACAAACCGGCCCCGATTTCCAGCCTGATTCCAACGGTACCGCCTGCGCTGGCCACGGTTATCGAACGAGCGATGGCCAAGAAGCCGGCGGAGCGATACGCGTCGGGCAAAGAAATGGCTGAGGACCTTCGCCGCCTCATCCGGGGGGAAGGACCGAACACAAGTTTTGCAGTCACAGCAGCCAGAATTGAGCCGCTTACCCGGTCGCTGGCCGTACTTCACCTTCGAAATCTCGGACCGGCCGAAGACGATTTCTTATGCTACGGTATAACTGAGGACCTTATCGTTGATTTGACGCGCGTGGGATCGGTGCGAGTGGTCCCGATGCGTAGTGTTTTGAAATACAAGGATTCCGACGCAGATCTTGAGGAAATCGCTGAGAAACTCAAGGTAAGTTTGATTCTCGACGGCTCCATGCACAAGGCGGGAGAGAGCATTCGCCTTTCGGCGCAGCTGGTCAATGTCACCAGCGGGCAGAACCTCTGGGCGGAACGGTGGGATCAACCGGCATCGGATCTGCCCAAGATCAAGCAGGCACTTGCAGCCGGGATTATTCAGGCGCTGCACATCGGACAGTCGGTCGTGGTTGCCGCTCAGGTGGGGGCCCCGGAGGCGCGGGATGCGAAGGCGTACGAAAACTACCTCAAAGGAAAATACATTTTTGATCACAAAAAGGATACCGGCGATGTCGATATTGCCCTGGGACTTTATCGCCAGGCACTCAAAGAAGAACCCTCGCTCATGGCGGCTCGCGCTGGTATTGCCGAAGTCCTGATCCACCAGGGACTCTACAAAGAAGCGACAGATGCGATCCAGGAAGGATTGCAAGAGGCGACGGAACAAAAGCACCGCGCTGATCAAGCATCGCTGTTACGATTGCTGACCAGAGTGCATATTCGTCAGTCAGACTGGAACAACGCCCGGATTTCAGCTCAGCAGGCGCTGGAATTAACCCGTGCTCTGAGAGATTTGGCAGGCGAAGTAGAAACGCTCGGGCTCCTGATCACGATTTTGCAATCGCAGGCGAAGTTCGATGAAGCGCTGATTCTGTTCGAGCGGGTGCTGGAAGTCAGCCGGAAGCTCGATGATCAGCAGAAGCTGGCGGAAGCGCTTAAGAATATGGGTGTCGCATACTCCCGCAAAGGGGAGTTTGATCGCGCGGTCGCTCTATACGAAGAGGCACTGGAGACGGCCCGAACGGTTGATGATTTTTCCCTCCAGGCCGCATGCTACTCGAACATGGGAAATGTGCACTACTTCCGGGGTCAGATCGACGAAGCTTACGAGCAGTACCGCCAATCGCTGGAGATTTATTCCCGACTCGGTGAGCACGCTGGTGCCGCCCGGCAGAATTTGAACATGGGGCTCATCCAGCTCATGCGCGGGAATTACTCCGAGGGGCTTGACCTGCTTAACAAGTGCGCGGCGACCTTTGAGCGGTTGGGTGACCGAAGCACATTCGCACTAACGCTGGTGAATATCAGCCAAATTCGACTTTCCCTCGGAGAGCCGGAAAAAGCTCAGGCGGCGGCAGAAAAAGCGCTACAATTGGCCGAAGAAATCCACCATCCCTTGTCAGAATGCGATGCCTTTATCCGGCTGGGGGCAGTGGCGTTTTATCGGCGTGAGCTTGATGCGGCCGCCGACTATTACCGACATGCTTGCGAAAAGGCCAAAGAAAAAGGACTGAGCCGCAACGAAGCCGTCGCCTTATTGGCGCTGACCGTCCTGAATTATTACAAGGGGGATTTCGATGCCTGCAGGAAAACGGCGGGTGAAGCGATGGCAATAGCCCGGGAAATCGGCGAAGAAAACATCATGTCATTGTCGTCAGCCTATCTTGCCGCGATGAGCGCGCGAGAAAGTCTATTCTTCGCCGGAATCAAACAGCTCGAAAAAATCGAGCATGAAGTAGCCGGACGTGGCGACGCGCAGCTTACGCTCCAGGTGACGACCGTTCTGGGTGAGACTTTGCTTTCCTACGGGCGGACTAACGAAGACCGTCAGGAGGGAACCCGGTTACTCCAAGAAGCACTTAGTCTTGCGAGCGAAAAACAGCTGGCCCCCGAAAGAAAGTGGCTCGAAGAAATCCTCACACGATCCGTTTCGGGTGACGGCGGGAACTGAACTTCCGGTCTTCATGCCCTTCCGGTTTTTTCGCGAATTTTCCAGTACGGCGACCAAACGGTCCGTCGTCCAAAATATCCTTTGCGGATTTATCTTATCCATGTTATATTCGCCTCGGTGACTGGAAAATCACCGGCGCACATGCAACTCGATCAAGCGCTTACCTGCCGAGAATACATCACACCAGAACCAGTCGCGTTAGATACTTTTACCGGATGTCCGAACAGACTGTCAGCCTCGGAACCGGCTGACCACATTGTTGGTTGGTCGACGAATGTCGAGCATCAACGCACGGCCAATCAGAATGAGATTGAATCATCATAACTACACTTGCGAGGAAACGAACATGCATTTACTGAAAACGATCGGGACGGCACTCTGTCTAATACTGGCATCCTGGGTCGGTGCGGCATCATCCGTCCCACAACTACTCTCCTATCAGGGCCGGTTGACCGATACGAACGGCAGCCCGGTGGCCGACGGAAACTACGACATCAAATTCCTGATTTACGGTGATTCTACCGGCGGGACGGTGCTCTGGTGGGAGGATCATACCAGTGTGGCGGTCGCCGACGGTCTTTTCAACACCGTGTTGGGATCGGTCACGCCGCTCGACGAGTCAGTTTTTGCTGATCCCGATCGCTACTTGCAGGTGAAAGTGAACGACCAGCCGATGGGCCAGCGGTCACGATTTACTTCGACTGGCTATGCTTTCAGGACATCGACGATCGATGGCACCACCGGAGGAACGGTAACCGGAAACGTTACCGTGGTCTCGGACGGTACCATTCTATTCAACGGTGATCCGCTGGATAAGGCCGGCAATTTTGGACGGATCGAAATCGGCTTTGATACAAGCGGCCGGGGTTCGATCGCTCTGTATGAACCGGTGGACTCAAAAACAGGCATAACTCTTCCGGCCAAGAAAGTGGTGGAGATGACGCCGAACGGGCTGACCATGTTCGGTGAGACGGATCAGGACACCACCTTGACGGTCGCGCCCAACGGCAATATCGTGGGTATCGGACAGATCACGATGGGTCAAAACAGCAGCCCGGGTACGCAGACGACGGTGCTTGGATTCGAGAACACGGCAAACGGTGATTCATCGGCCATCGGCGGTGGTTCGCAAAATGTGACCAACGGCGCGAGTTCCACAATCGCAGGAGGATATCACAACACAACCGTGGGAGCAGGTTCGTCGATTGGTGGTGGCAGCGAGAATGTGGGCGGCGGAAACTACGCGACCATCGGCGGCGGACAGAATAACAACGCGTCTGGTGACTGGGGAACGGTCCCGGGCGGGGAAAGTAACAATGCCGATGCTCCGCGAAGTTTCGCGGCGGGCTTCCGAGCCAAAGCGATGCACGATGGTTCGTTCGTATGGGCGGATGACACCGAAGAAGATTTTGAGACGACCGCGAACAACCAGTATATCATCCGGGCAGCCGGCGGAGTCGGCATTGGTACGAATCACCCGGTGGGACAGCTCGATGTTGCCGGCCCGGCCGGAGATTCGACGGTGAATCTGCCGGAAAATTCAATCTCATCATCCGAGATTCTTGATGAACCGGGGGTGGCGGGGAGCAAGTGGCTGCCGATGATTGCGTTGGTGCAGAAATGCGCCACGACCGTAACGCTAACCAGCACAACTATCACCGTTCCCGCAAACGGATACATTATCGTCCGTGGTACCAGCACCCTTCGCACGACCGGTTCGACAGGTCGGAATCAGGCTTATTTGCAGGTCCAACCGGCACCATCGACCGGTCATATCGGCGCCGAATATGCCGTGGCGGGAGCCGGCGATTATGATTCGCCGCATCGTGAGCATTTCTTCTCACTTGCAACCGAACGGATCTTTCCGGTCTCTGCCGGAACCTATACGTATCTGCTCGAGGGGCAGGCCCATCCGGATAACGGCAATAGTGCGAGCACAAAAATGATGCAATCGTCGATTACAGCGATGTTCGTCCCCACCGCCTACGGTCCGGTCACATCGAGCGGCACTCCGGTCGGGTTCGGAGAGTAGGTCGCCGAAAAACAATGGGGATCACTTCCGACAAGTTGTGATCCCATTCACTTTTTCCGAAATTGATGGACCAATATCCCCCTTGGTTGCGCTTCCAGGAACTTCTGCATGAGCAGCGCCATCTGCTCAGCGTGAGTCATCGGACCCATATGTCCCAGACCGAGGAATCCGCGCAGTTCCGATTTGGGTAAAGTTCGCGCCAGCGCGCTGATGATCCCCTGGGTCGACCTTGGGGAATCGACCCCGTACAGCAGGAGCGTCGGTATGCGGAGATTGCAATAGGCTGACAAGGGGGTGGTATTGCCGATCACGGCGTCGAAATCGGCGACTACTTTTGGCATGCGTTTCGCGACCGATTCCTTCTGTCTTTCTTCAAATCTGTCCCAGGCCCCTTCTCCCGACCAGTAATTGACGAAGCGTTTCCCGGCTCCAAGTAGATTTCCCTGACCTACCAGTGCCACTACATCACTTCGCACGGAGTTTATTTCCACGGAAGCATCCGCGTGTTCGTCGCTTTCAAGCAGGAGATTGAAGAGGACCGGTTCGTACAGGACCATGCTGCGAACGTTTGCCGGATGAGCCGTGGCCAGGGCGAGGGCGACCGCCGCGCCATACGAATGACCGATCACATGGAACTCGCAGTTGAAAGATTCCAGAACCGGCTCGAGCAAAGCCAGTTCGTCACGCAGACTCAGGGTCTGGCCGAAATCCCATGCCGGGCTGTCACCGTAGCCATAGAGGTCGCGTGCTACGACTTGAAAGCGATGGGCCAGAAGTTCGGATAATTTCGACCACTGTTTCGAAGAACTGGTGCTGCTGTGTAAACATAGGACGGTCGAACCTTTACCGGACTTTCGTACCGAAGGAACTTTTCGGGTCATAGTCTTGCTTCCGATCTTAAAGTTGCCTGGCAGATCAGGCTGACGCACTTTGGCCCGGATCGGTTTGTTGCCCGATCGTCCTGTCGCATGATTGCAGGCAGTTCACCACCCTCTTCGGAGGCGTCCTCAATTTGGGCAGCGTTTTGGAATGGGTTAATTCGTGCAGACAAAGATAATCCGATGCATTCGAAGCTAATACGGGGCATGCGCTTGAAATGTTACTGGTAATAGCAGGTCAACCGCAACTTTTGTCGATAATTTCCGGGAAAGGTTTCCGGGGAGATTGAGAGTGTTGCCGGAGCCACTTGCGGGAAGAACGACCTTGACAATCTCACCGGATTTCGTACTGTGAGAGAACAGCAGGAAATTTAATAAACATGACGATGTAATCAGCGGGAGGTAGGGTGTGATAAGTAGAGTACTACTCACAGTTTTGCTGGTAGCGGCCGGTCCGGTTATCAGCAGCGCAAGCGACAATTCTCTCAAGAAGTGTGCCTGGGCGATGCAATTCGAGATAGGGGATAAAATTGATTTGTCCTCGTTTCAGGGAACGACCATATCAATCAAGAAACACTACTCTGACAAGACCGCATTTCGTCTCGGACTTACGGCCCATGTTGAAATCAGCAATTCCGACGGCACTTCTTCTGTCGAGGACGATCCGACTAATAATTCAGAGGACAATCACCGTTCGTACAATCTGGCTATCGTGATTCAGAGGATACATTATCCTCGTCCGCATGCTTCAGCCAACTTCTTCTGGGGTCTCGGTCCTAGGGCCGACTTCCATTATAGTAAGGAAACATATCAAGATAACCCCGTTGACGGCGGTGCGATACAGTCCAATGAGAGGAAGTTAACGGGGTGGTCGCTTGGATTGTCCGGAGTGCTGGGGGTTGAGTGGTTTGCCGAACCGAACGTGAGCATTCTGGCGGAATACGGTTCGTCCGCTCTGTACGGCAATGGCAAGAGCACCCGGACATTCACTTACGTCCCGGGTGTCCGTGAGGTGTATGAAGACAGCTCGGGCTCATTCAATTTCGAGTCCTCGTCCGTGCGATTCGGGCTGTCGGTATATTTCTGAACTCGAGCAGGTCATTCGCGCAGAATATTGAAACGACCTCCGGAAGTGACGGATCAGCTTGATCCGCGGATCTCTTCAAGTGTGCAAAGGGGTCCGGGGTCGGTCAAGTTATCGCTGTACGCGGGACCGATGGGTCTGCCTTTACGCCCATCATCAGCAGCCAGAGCGTCAGCACTAACTCACCCAACATCGCCGGAATCGAGATCTTTGCAACTACAAAATAAGAGTCCGGGGCCAGCAGACCAATCAGACACATGACGATATACGACACGCCGTTGATGAAAAGCCAGACCCCTACGAAACGGGGAAGGAAACCGGAACGGTATACCAGTATCCCGAGCGGCAGGAGCCAAAGCCCCCAGAACATTTCAGACAAATAGGTTCCCTGGGAGTCAAGTTTCAGACAGAACAGAGCCAGCGCCTCGCGCTGAGGTTGGCTAAATACCGAAAGATAGTCAGCACTTCGAACGAACTCCAGCGTTCCCATCCAGAGCAGGTAGCTGACAAACGACTGAGCGACTGAAATGGCCACGAGAATCACCATTAGGGCGGCGTATTGGGGATTCACGTCCTTGAGCATACGGTAAAGAAGTATGGCGACGAAGAGGAAAACGACGGTCGTCACCAGTCCAACCGCGAGGTCGATCCGGAAGAGCGATTGATTGGTAAGAATGTTGCCGGCGGTAGCGGCCGCATCATCCTTAACAATCAACTTCGAGGGGACATACATCAGGTTGAACAGTCCGGCGATGACCAATATCAGGTAGAGCAACCCGATAAAGCGCGCCAATCTTTTTGATGGAGCCATAGAAAGCCTCTTATCAAAAGGGATATTTCGAGACGCCCTAGTCTTACTTGAATACGGGCCGAGCTGCAATATGTTGCGCGGTATTCAGGCTCACGAACCGGGTGAAGCGGACCTGATTTTCTTTCGGCTCCTTCACTAAAGGACTTTCGGATTAGCGTGTCAAAGCTAATATTGGATTGACCTTCGATGACATATTTCTGATCGCAATATAAGGAACCCAGTCTTATGATTATCTCATTCAATGTTCTCGAAGCGATCGGCAACACCTCTATAGTGCAGTTGCATAGGGTGGTGCCGAAAGGGTGCGCGAAGATTGTAGTGAAGCTCGAATGGGAGAACCCGACCGGGAGTATGAAAGACCGAACCGCCCAGGCGATGATCGCTCGGGCGGAAGAAGACGGAAGGCTCAAACCGGGAGATACAATAGTCGAGTACACAGGCGGAAGCACGGGGATATCGCTCGCGTTGATCTGTGTCGCGAAGGGATACAAGCTCCATATCGTGACCTCCAACGCTTTCAGTCAGGAAAAGCTGAAGCACATGGCAGCACTCGGTGCGGAGCTTACCCTGGTGCCGAGCGAGGGTGGGCTGACCACCAAGAAACTGATTCTCGATATGATCGAAGCGGCCCGCGAGCTTGCGAAACGGCCGAACACCTTCTGGACGAACCAACTTTCCAATGCTGACAGCGTCACCGGATACTATTCTCTCGCCGAGGAGATATGGAGTCAGACGGGCGGGAAGGTCGATGCCTTTGTGCAGTCAGTCGGAACCGCGGCATCGCTGCGCGGTGTGGCGACAATACTAAAGCGGCACAGCCCCGGGATCAGGATTGTTGCGGTCGAACCGGGTGAGTCGCCGGTGTTGTCGGGTGGACAGCCGGGACCGCATAAGATCGAGGGTGTCGGGATCGGCTACACGCCGCCGCTCTGGGATCCGAGCATAGTCGATGAAATCATTCCGGTGAAGACCGAAGACGCCAAAGCGATGGCCCGACGGTTGGCCTGCGAAGAAGGTCTGTTCGCCGGAACATCTTCGGGCGCAAACGTCATCGCCGCGATTCAAATCGGCGAACGCCTGGGTCCGAATGCCACTGTGGCAACATTAATGGTGGATTCGGGATTGAAGTACATGAGTACAGATGTGTACAAGGTGTAGGGTCGCGTGTTCGTGTGGGCTGCCAGTTGGATACGAACAAGACGCGAAGGGCTTTGGACAAAGGCAGTCTCGGAAACTGTTTTGAGACGATTGAGCGGGGTACCCCGCCTTTCAGTCGGATGACACGCGATGCAATCCCACCCAAGGGGTGGGGTACCGGATGGCACACTCTGATGGGCCGCTATTCAGGGAAGTTTAATACGCAACTGGCTACGGACATGGGCAGGCTCGAAGACGAATCCTGCCCTACATGGAAGCACGCCCTTATTTTTCCACATACGCCTTCAAACGAGCAAGCGCCTGATCCCATTGTGCAGAGATGCGTTCGAGGAATTGCTGAATATCTTTCAAGCGACCGGGGGTGAAGGCATAGAGGTTCTCCCGTCCCCGGCGAACACTCCGCACCACTCCGGTACGCTCAAGCATCCGCAGATGTTTGGTGACCGCCTGTCGGGAGATCGGGGCTCCCTCGCTCAATTCGGTAATGGATTGCGGCGAGTCAGCCGTCAACTTCTTCACCAATGCCAATCGCACCGGGTCGCCGAGGGCAGCAAAGAGGTGCGCATCACTCTGGAGTTGTCGTGTCGGTCTGAGAGAGGCGCTATTTCGCGACATACTTGCCAATGTTCTTCATCTGCTCCGCCCAGCCGCCATCGTTCATCCGGAATGCTTCGTCGCGGCGATGCGCCGGGATTTTGTCAAATCCGGACTCGACCAGCGAGAGCGTTGTCCCGGGCGCGGATTTCTTCAGCCTGAATTCGACTAGAGTCGGGGTTTCGTCCGAGTAGTCGACTTTGAGATCGACCGCGTACGGGTGCCAGGTGAAAGCGAAATAGCTCTCCGGTTCGATCGCCGTCACGACAACTTCCATGACCAGATGGTCATAGCCGGGATAGGTGATATTCCCCCGGGTCGTCTTGCCAATTTCGAAGGGTTTTTCAAGTTTTACGCGAAACCACTCGCCGAACTGGCGATAGTCGGTCAGGGCGCGCCAGACCCGGGAAACGGGGGCTATGATTTCGATTTGTTTCTCAATTCGATCAGTTTTCATTATGCAACCTCCTGGTTGCATAATGATACGGAGGGGACAGGAAATATGCAAGTGGAAAATTGTCTTTAGTTGGTGAAGGTGTGCGAAGACTGGGCCGGATGGTCCGATTGCCCCTTCATACCTTTCCGACTGAGCCGCCAGCTCTACCAACTGTCCTGAATCCAGGAAAGCATATGGCCCGAAAGGGCATAGGCAAACCAGTAGACGCTGAAAGCAAAGGCGACAATAAGCCTGAGAATCCAGGCCCCTTCATAGAAGGCCTCATTCACCAAGTCCAGATAATGGGACCGCTCAGCCCTTCTTTCGTTCTATCACGCGCATCAAGGTCAGTGCGGCCTGGTGTTCCGGATCGTAAGACAGGATCTTGCGAACATCCCTTTCGGCTTCATCGTAACGGCCGCATCTTTGCAGTGAGTTGGCGCGGCACTGCAAATTGTACAACTTGTCTCCGTATTGAAGGGCGCGGTCAAACAATTTGACGGCGTCGGTGTCATCGCCCTTGAGGCAGAGCGAGTAGGCGACATCGGCGTATACATCGCTGAGAAGCACCCAGAAGCGCGGGTTCAAGGAGACATCGTGAGCGCAGTACTCGCCGAACCCGGCCATAGCTTCGAGCGAACCACCCCATCTCGGTTGGAGCGCGACCATGTATTGCTGTCGCAGATAGAACGACGAGGTATCTTTCTTGATCGCCTCCAAGAAACACGTCGTCCGGCGTGAACGAAAGGTCCGAGATCATGCTGATTCGTACGAGCGCTGCCCAGGCCGGAGAGATGCGGGAATCAAGGTCGACCGCCTCTCGCAGATCTTTCGCCGCGAGATCGCAGTAGTGACGCATTAGTTCAATGCGCTGCGTGGAAGTCCGCTGATAGCTGTCCGTTCCTCGGGCGTTCGATGCCTCCAGCATTCGGTAATAGCCCCGCGCGGCATAGGCGAACGCCGAACCGGTGCTGTCTATCCACTCGGTAAGTTCGCTCTCGGTGATGCTGTTTTGGGGATCGAAAAGATTGAACGCTTCATCGAACGGCGCTTCGTACAAGACATCCTTGTCATAGTCTGCCAGCAACTGGCTGTAAATTACGTCGATCGAATCGAATTGATTTCGATTGAACATCAGGAAGATTTTCCCGATCGGTGGGGACGGAAGCTGAAGGGCCGTTTGAAGCGCCTTGTTAACAGCTTCGGCCCGCTCAATAGATGGATCGGTCTGACCGGAGACGCAGCCGGCTCCGAAAGTGCATATCATGATTAAAGCAGCAGATAAACTGGTCAACAATATACGATTACTTTTGAACATAACCGCACCTCTCTTGTATCGGAAAGCCCTGAATGGATACTCCCCAAAGACTATTATCGGTTCCAGGATCCGGCTACTTGAAGATTCATCGACGTCGCCGGAACGAAACCGGGATCTTCATACTCTTGCATGTCGGAGCATTGCTTTAAGGGCGGGGTTAACTTATGGTTAGGCAGAGAGTTTTAGTTGACGGTGGGGTCTATGATACTATATTGACGCCGCACGAAGATTAGAGGAAAATCGCAGGTTCAGGCGCCGGCAACGTCCGGCCATACTCTTACGTGGGGAGCGTACTATGTCAAAAAAGCTCACTCTCGCCTTTATCATTTCATTGGTACTTGTGACACTAGTACCGCATGAAGCTTTTTCTCAAGACACTTTGATCAACCTGGTGCAATGGCCCGAAGAAGATGGGGGGAACGGTCACTGGTACGGGATCATTGCGCTCGTCCAGCCGTGGACAGCCCAGCGGGATCTTGCTCTGACGCTGACGCACGACGGTGAGCCGGGGCATTTGGCCACGATCGGCAGTCCCGAAGAAAATCAATTCATCGTTGACAACCTGCTGGAAGGCAACACCAATCAGCCCAGCATTGCGGATGAGTTCTATCTGGGGGGCTGGAAAGGGGAAGGTTTATGGGCATGGCTGACCGGAGAAAACTTGGATTATGTAAACTGGGCGTCAAGAGAGCCGAGCGGGGACGGCATTGCCATGGCGATCTGGGGTGCATCGAGATCAGATGCGGGCAAATGGAACGACCTCAAATTCGACGGCGGAGTGAACTCGATAGACAGACTCTGGGCTCTGGTGGAGTTCGGTGTCGACACCATTCATTCGTTTGATACTCTCATCAACCTGGTTCAATGGCCCGATTCTTCAGGTGGAAATAATCATTGGTATGGCATTCTGAAGCTAATGCAGCCGTGGGAAGACCAACGGGATCTGGCAGCGTCGCTTACCCACGATGGCATTCCGGGACACCTGGCTACGATTGCAGACTCTTTTGAGAACCGGTTTATCGTCGAACATGTGCTTTCCGGATATCCTTCTCCGTCAGGCGCGTCAGATCAATTTTATCTGGGCGGATCAAAAGATTCGAGAGGTATTTGGTCCTGGGTGACCCACGAGGTCTTCGGTTTCGCCAACTGGAATTCACGCGAACCAAGCGGCGACGGTCGGGGTATGGCAATGCTGGGGCCGTCCCAAACAAACTTTGGAAAGTGGAACGATCTGAGAAGCGACGGACCTATAGGGTCAAGTGCACAGCAGTGGGCTGTCGTTGAATTTGGTCTTGACGATAATCCAACGATTGATACGGTGGCTCACCTACAACAATGGAGCACGGCTGAAGGCGGCAATGGACACTGGTACGGGATCCTCCCGATCCTGCTGCCCTGGTCCTCACTGAGTGATCTCGCCGGGACTCTGCAATATGACACTCTGCCTGGACATCTTGCGACAATCGCAAACGAGGCGGAGAACCAGTTCATCGTAGATCATCTGCTTTCGGTGGTTTCGAGTCCGCCTGGCACGCCGGATCAATACTATTTGGGAGGATTCAAGGAACATCTGCTCTGGACCTGGGAAACGGGAGAACCGTTCAACTATCGAAACTGGTACACGGGGGAACCGAACGGCGATGGAGTCGGACTTGCGATCTGGGGAGCCTCGACCTCGCAAATTGGCAAGTGGAACGATCTGAACGCGTATGGCGCACCTGGATCCAGTGCCCAGCAATGGGCGATCATAGAGTTCGGTATTGACGAAATCGTAATACCTGATACACTTACTGGTCTCGTTCAATGGACCTTGGAAGACAGTGGCAACGGTCATTGGTACGCGATCTTGTCACTTATACAGCCGTGGTCGGCTCAGCGAGACCTGGCCGCATCTCTGACACATGACGGTCTCTTCGGACATCTGGCGACAATAGGTAGTGCAGAAGAAAATCAGTTTCTAGTCGACCACCTGATCGCCGAACATCCTGGTCAGCCCAGCGCAGCCGATGTATACTACCTCGGCGGTCTGAGGCGGGGTTCACAATGGCAATGGCTGACGGCCGAGTACTTTTCATTTACAGATTGGGATAGCAGCCAACTGAATAGCAACAATACAGGCATAGCAATGCAGGGCGCAACAACCGGGGCTGTGGGACAATGGCAGACTGTGGTACCTAACGGACCGTCCAACTCAACTTATCAGTCGTACGCGCTTATCGAGTTCGGTACTGACCGACTTCCCTCCGATGACACCTTGATCAACCTGACGAGATGGCCCGGATCCTCCGGAGGCAACGATCATTGGTACGGAATCCTATCGATCGTTCAACCGTGGACAGCACAGCTTGACCTCGCGCGCCAACTCACGCGCGGCGGCGTGCACGGCCACCTTGCCACTATCGAAAGTCAGGCAGAAAACGACTTCATACTAAACAACGTGCTGGCAACCAACACCAATCAACCGAGCGTGGCCGATGAATTTTATCTGGGAGGTTTTCGCGATGGTTGGGTCTGGACCTGGACAAACGAGGAATCTTTCGATTACACGAACTGGAGCCCTGGTGAGCCGAGTGGTGACGGAAAGGGACTCGCTATGTGGGGTGCTTCGTCCACGAAACGAGGCAAATGGAACGATGTGCCTCATGATGGGGCGGTCGGCTCTAATGCGCAATTGTGGGCGGTGGTCGAGTTTGACGAGGACTCGACCATGTGGGATACATTGGTTGTCCCGAGCATGACGGTGCGTCAGGGAGAGATTATCCAACCTTTCAACGTGATTACATCGGTGCCAATATCGGGAATTCAGGTCCCTCTAAAGTTTCCCAGTGTTGGGACGAATTTTACGATCTCCACCAAGGGACTCATCACCGAGAGCTGGGGGACTCAATTGTTACAAGTCAACGAAGAGGCTGGATATATGTATGTCGTGCTCGTAAGTCTTTCGGCAGCAACAATGCCACCCGGGGAGCACACTATCTTCAATATCCGCTTTGACGCAGAGATACTACCATGTTCGGACCCCCTGATCGCCCACTGGGATACGACCTTCATGGGTGACCCGCTGAAAAGACTGACCTTCATCGATACGCAGACCCATGCGATCGCCGGAAAGTTCGATCGCAATCGAGATCAGACGACTATCATGCCCAATCCCCCCGGGGATATTGATAACTCGGGTTCAGTTGACATTACCGATCTGATCTATCTTGTCACCGACATGTGGGGACTTGGAGTGCAGCCTGACAACATAAATGTTCTCGATGTGAACGGCGATTGCGCCGGCCCCGACATCGCCGATGCCGTCCGCATGATAGAAGCTATCTTCGGCCCGGCCTCGGAACCGCTGCTGTGCGGGTGCCTCTCGACCGGAAAGAAGGCGGAGTATGCTAAGACCGAGTCGGCAGCCCTGTACACAGAATTCAGGAACGGACGGACCACACTGTATCTTGACTCCGATGAACCGCTACCGGGGGTGCAGTTCAGCTTGAACGCTAAAGATACAACCAAGCTGACGAAACTTGTATCGGGTGATCTGGACCTTCTCTACGAATACTCCGACAACGAATTGCGGGGTGTGGTGCTGAATATGAAAGGCCGCGGCGCGCTGGCACCCGGCACAACGAAATTGCTCGAACTGCCGGGGGAGGCGAGTCTGACGTCGGCGCTGGTGGCCGACAGCCTCGGTAATCCACTCGTGCCGATATTGAACCGACCGTTGAAGCGGCTTCCCACCACCTACGAACTCTCGCAGAACTATCCTAATCCGTTCAATCCGTCGACGACGATTCGCTTTGCTTTGCCACAGGGGGGACAGGTAATGTTGGAAGTGTACAACATCGCGGGACAGCGAGTGATTGCTCTGATCGATGGGTTCGAAGAAGCGGGAGTGCACTCGGTGATCTGGGATGGCCGAAATGAATCCCGCTCTTCGGTCGCCAGCGGCATTTATTTCTACAAGCTGGAGGTCAACGGTTTTCGGGAGACAAAAAAGATGCTGTTATTGAAATAGCAGCGGACAAGCAGCATGGGGTTCGGCAGCTTGCGAGACTGGCTCAAATAACACTGCAGAACAGTGCGGCCTGAACAATTCCAGCTTGCGATGCCTCATGCCACCAGTTCCTTGATTAAGGAAATTTCTAACATGGAGAATGAGGTTGACATAGTGGCATAAGTTATTATCTTCTAGTATAGTAGGACTCGTCTCCTTGATTTGTAGTTGTGGAGCGGGCATAACATAGTGTGGTACTAATATAATGCGCGGGGAGCAGATCATGTCAAAATCGCTGAAAGTTGGCCTGGCCATCTTGATGATGGCTGTTTTTGTTGCACCTCAACTCGCCTGGTAGCAGGACACCCTGATCAATGTGGTTCAGTGGACAGAGGCAATGGGTGGTAATGACCACTGGTATGGCATCATTGCCGTCGTTCAGCCTTGGGGCGACCAACGGGACCTTGCCAGCTCACTCACATGCACGGAAGCCCGGGCATCTCGCCACAATCGGGAGTGGGACAGAGAACCAGTTCATAGTGGACAGACGTCCTGACCGGGCATTCCGAACCAGCCAAGTCTGCCGATGAATTTTACTTGGGGGGAGAAAGTCGGGTCGCAATGGCAATGGATAACCGGCGAGCCGTTTGACTACACGAATTGGAGCTCCGGGGAACCTAGCGGCGATGGCCCGGCGATGGCGATATGGGGCGCCGGCCTATTCAAATGTTGGACTTTGGAATGACGTTCCGGCAGATGGGCCGGTTGGCTCGTTACACGAGCATTGGGCCATTGTGGAGTTCGGCACCGATGTAATACCGCCGCCTGATACTTCTGAACTGACCAATCTGATCGAATGGACCAGCTGCAGAAGGTGGCAACGGACATTGGTACGGGATCATACCTATCGTTCAGTCCTGGGTCTCTCAACGCGATCTCGCCTTTTCTTTTACACTTAACGGTATGACAGGACATCTTGCGACCATTGGCAGTACCGAGGAGAATCAATTTATCGTGGATAGTCTTCTTGAAACGAACCAGGATCAGCCAACGGTTGCGGACGAATTCTATATCGGCGGAGCATTCAACGGCGCAAGTTGGAACTGGGTCTCCGGCGAGCCGTTTGACTATACAAATTGGGGTCCATCCGAGCCTTCCGGAGACGGCGTCGGCCTCGCGATTTGGGGGGCAACGACTTCCCAAGTCGGTCTGTGGAATGATGTCCCGTCCAACGGCGTACCGGGATCTATCCACCAACATTGGGCAATTATAGAATTCGGCGAAGACACTCCGGTGCATGACTCGACACTGATCAATTTAGTTCAATGGCCTGCGGTTGACGGAGGCAACGATCACTGGTACGGTGTCATCGCTGCGCTACAGTCCTGGGACGGACAGAGTTCATTTGCGACGACCTTCACGCATAACGGTGTTTCTGGTCATCTTGCGACGGTCGAAAGTGCTTCCGAAAATCAGTTCATGGTTGACAATGTAATAGCGCTGACTCATGGTCAGCCGAGTGTGGCCGACGAGTACTACATCGGTGGAACACTTAGCGGTGGACAATGGCACTGGGTAACTGGAGAGATATACGGATATACGAACTGGGGACAGAGTGAACCCAGTGGAGACGGCCCAGGGATGGCCATTTGGGGAAGCAGTTCAGGATCGGTCGGTTTATGGAACGACGTCCCTGTAGACGGGGCGCCCGGATCTTTGCATGAGCATTGGGCGATTATCGAATTCGGAATCGACAGCTTGCCTGACGATACCATTTCACATCTCGTAAAGTGGCCTGTAAGTGCGGGAGGTAACGATCACTGGTACGGCTTGATTCAGACCATTCTCCCGTGGGATACTCAACGGATATTTGCCGAATCTCTTTCTGTTGAAGGGGTACAAGGGCACCTCGCAACCATTGGGAGTCAGGCCGAGAACCAATTCATTTTAGACAACTTCCTTACTAATGACTTGATTCAACCGGACGTGCCCGATGAGTTTTACATTGGTGGCCAGCGTCTGGGAGGAATCTGGCGCTGGGTCACAAGTGAGCCTTTCGCTTACCAAAATTGGAATATCGGAGAGCCAAGTGGAGACGGTACCGGTCTTGCGATTTGGGGAGCTACGACCGGTCTTCAGGGACTTTGGAACGATGTTCCCGCCTATGGGCCAATCGGATCTATCCACCAACATTGGGCTATAGTAGAATTTGGTCTGGACAGCTTGCCGCCGGATACCACCGTCCAGGATACGTTGATCAATCTTGTTCAGTGGCGCGCCACAGCTGGCGGAAACAACCATTGGTATGGAATAATCCCCATAATCACTTCTTGGAATGCACAGCGTGATATAGCGGCCTCTCTAACGTACGACAGCCTGTCCGGCCATCTCGCCACGATTACCAGCGTCGCGGAGAACCAGTTTATTGTCGATAGTCTCGTTAAGGAAAATACAAATCAACCGGCAATAGTAGACGAGTTCTATATTGGTGGCACGGTCACAGGTACGTCGTGGGAGTGGGTGACGGGTGAGCAGTTCTCGTATACAAATTGGAATTCGACTGAGCCCAGCGGTGACGGCACGGGCCTTGCCATTTGGGGAGCAGGGTCTCCATATTTAGGTCTGTGGAATGACCTTCCTGCTAACGGCGGCCCGTCCTCCATCCACCAGCATTGGGCGATCGTTGAGTTCGGTATCGATGCGCCGCCCGGAGACTCGTTGATCTTCCCAAGTATCACGGCGTCATTCGATCAGAATGTTCAGCCGGTGCAGAGCAGTACGACTCAGCCTATCACCGGCGTTACCGTACCGATCAAGACCCCGGACTTCGGTAGCAATTTCTCAATCAGTACAACCGGTCTCATCACCCAGGATTGGGACTATCAGATTGCTCAGGTGAAGGATGACTCCGGCTTTATCTTCGTGGCGCTCTTTAACACCACCGGCGCGACAATTCCTTCAGGCGTCAACACACTGTTCAATATCCACTTTGATGCGAGCAATCCGTATTGTGATCGGGATCTGGTGGCGCATTGGGACACTGCCCTGATGAGAGATCCGTCGCGTCAGCTGTTGTTCTCCGATACGAATTCACTACCGATCCACCCAGTGTTCAGCCGTGATCTTGGGGCTGTAACAATAGCACCGCACGAACCAGGCGATGCCGACAACTCGGGAGTATTCGATATCTCCGATCTCGTTTTTGCCGTGGACTACATGTTCGGCGGCGGACCGGCGCCGGTAAGTGTCAATGCGCTCGACGTTAACGGTGATTGCAGCGGTCCTGACATTTCCGACATTGTTCGCATGGTGGCAAACATCTTCCTGAACAATCCGCCGCCGCTTGAATGCGGGTGCCTTGCCAGCGGTAAACGAACTGACTACCTGAACAACTCCTCAATGAGGATGTATGCTGAGTTTAAGAACGGCAAGACAGTTGTATACCTGCACTCTGATGAGCCGGTACTTGGAGTGCAGCTCAGTATGTCGACTCCCGCGGCAGCGAATATCAAGAGTCTTGCGCCAGGCAACATGGCTCTTGTATATGGATATCAGGGAGAACTTTTGAAGGCTGGGCTGCTTGATTTGCACGGCGACTCAAGACTCGCAGCCGGAACGAATGAACTGATCGTGATCGAGGGTCAAGCTGAGATTGTATCCGCGCTTGTGGCCGATAATGCCGGAAATCCTGTTGTTCCGGTGATCAATAAACAGGCCGACAATCTTCCGACGAGCTATACTTTGAACCAGAATTATCCGAACCCGTTCAATCCGACCACGGAGATTCAATTCGGTCTGCCCCAGTCAGGTCAGGTTGTGTTGACGATATACAACATCAACGGTCAGAGTGTCGCGACCCTGGCGAATCAGGTTATGGACGCCGGTGTGCACGTGGTAAGTTGGAATGGTCAGGATCAAACAGGATCGGTTGTCGCCAGCGGCGTTTATTTCTACAAGCTGGAGGTGAACGGTTTTCGGGAGACGAAAAAGATGCTGTTGCTGAAATAGCAGGCGGTCGACACTGGCGATGATCGATCCGCCCAACGGACTCATCGAACTGAGACTGACGACATCAGGGAGTGGTAAAATGCCACTCCCTTTTTCTTAGCTGCTTCTATCGGCGCCTAAGCAATCCCAACAATCATGCGGTCAGGGAAATGGATCGGCCCGGGAAGCTATATCCACAATCGATCCTGCCGATATATCTAGAATGGGCAATTACGCCCTTTGAAGCGGGGAGCCGACTTCCATACCGGCCTCCGAACAAAAGGAGCAGAAGATGAATAGATTCACCGGACTCGTCATAATCGCGACACTTGCGGGGTTCCTCCAGAATCCTTGTTCCAATGCCGCAGGTCTTGAAGATGCGGTTGTTTCAGGAAGCTGGCAGGTTGTTTACGAAAGCTTGGCGACAGCTGCATTGCCTGATCAATCGGTGAAGGATTTTCTCAAGGACATGGCCTGTCTGAATCTGGATCTTGATTGCGGGCCAAGCGTTTGCGTAACCTCTCTGCCCGAAGCGAAGTCTCTCACGTCGGTCGAAAACTGGCTTACCTCCCTGTCCAACACGCACCCTAATGCGGCTGTGCTGCAGTACCTGTTGGGCATGGTATATAGCAGGGAAGGAAGGTCACTCAAGGCGAGATCGTGCCTGGATCGTGCTATCCGAATGGACAGTACTCTTGGCGCGGCCTATTTGCAGAGAGGAGCATTGCAACTTATGGCCGGCGTCTATCGTTCGGCTTTATCCGATTACGATCTGGCAATAAGATACTTACCCGGATATTCACGAGGGTTTATGAATCGTGGCGGCGCCTACGATGCCCTGGGGCAATACGACCGGGCGCTGGCAGACTACGATTCGGCGATCGCCATCAGCCCGGATCGTGCCGGGCCCTACTACAATCGCGGGAATACCCATCGTCATCTGGGCGACAACGAGAGTGCAATTAAGGACTTCAGCGACGCCATAGGACGAGACTCGACTATTGCCGCAGCGTTTTACAATCGAGGCAACACGTATGCCGACCTTGGCGACAAAAACGCAGCGTTGAACGACTATCAAACATTCGTGCGGATCGCCCCGGACGACATGAAATCGGCAATTCCTATGGCGCGAGCGAAAATGGCAGAACTCTCCAGATCGGCGGCGGGATCGGGTGGAAAGAGTGCACGCTACTGGCTGGATCTGGGAACGGCCGCCTTGCAGCAGGGAGTTTTCGATCAGGCGTTATCGAATCTAAACAAAGCGATCGCCCTGGATTCTGCTTTAGCCGAAGCCTACTACTACAGGGCCGCGGTGTATGCTACCTTGGGAAACAGTCCGGAGGCGATAGCGAACTTCAGCCATGCGATTCATCTTCGGCCGGGCGATACCACCGCCTACTACAACCGGGGGCTGCTCTATTCTTACGATGCCGATTATCGTGGGGCAATCGCCGACTTCTCTACTGCGATACGCCTCAACGAGAACTACCCGTTGGCCTACATAGCCCGGGCGGAGACGTACGAAAAAACAGGCCAGGTTGATTCGGCTCTGGCCGACTACGAGACATATATCAAGATCTGTCCCACGAATGAGAGCGAACAACGGGCGAAGATTGCCGAACTGATAGGCTTTCTCAAATCAGGAGCGAGAGTGAATGGGCTCGCCGACGCCAAAGCGGCGGTTGAAGAAGCATACCGGGCGTGGGAGCGGATGGACTGGAGGGCGTTGTCTCACTTTGTTTTGAGCGCCGACCTGGAATCGTTCAGACGGAGATGTCTCCCTATCATGCAGATCACCCTGCCGCCTGAAGTCGATCAGATTTCACTCGGAGGAGAGGACTGGAGAATCGACTCAATATCGATCTGGCCGGCGAGCAAGTTCTTCCAATTTGCGATGGCCGGATTCAGCGATCCCGGTTCGCCGTTTCACGATGTGGTCACAATGAAACTCATCAAGGTAACCGATGTCCTGCCGCGCGGAGTCGACAGAGTGCAGTACCAGGCGAGAGTGTCATACGGATCAACGGATGCCATTCAGGAGGCTGTGCTCGAAGGATTCGCGGTCAGAACCGAGAGCGGGTGGAAGATCGAACTGCCGGCGCTTTTCACGAATATCGCCGACATGATGAGTGTCGCGATGGACCACTGAGCGGGCCGTGGGTCAGATGCTTGAATCGGCGGGTGTATACCCCATCCGCTCGAGCATCCGGTAAGCGTTCTCGTTGAGGAAGTTCAGATCGATCGACTTGCGAAAGTTCATGACGGCCGCCACCGTGTCTCCTGAACGCATCAATACTTCTCCATAGCTGTCGTACACATTGAATCTATTCGGGAATTCCTCGATGTTCAATTTGAATATGACCGCAGCGTCGGCCAAGCGCCCCGCCGCCAGGAGGCGATAGCCGAGATTATTAAGGGGGGCTTCTCCGAAATCGAAAACGTAATCGTCCGAATCACCATACTCAAGTCTCAGGCGTCGATAGGTGGCGACAGCGGAATCGATTCCGGCCGTCGAGTCGACTGAATACAAGGTATCTTCAAGTGAATATCTATAATCCTCAAGCGGGTCAAACGAGAAATCAGTCGCGAGGTCGGTGTCGGAGACGATAGAACCATTCAGAAAGTGAAGGATCCCTCTGGCGCTGTTCGCGTCGATCAGTTCACTGTGGGAGGCAAGATGCATGGTGATAAGCTGTGAATTGGGGAAGCGGGGAATGAGTTGTCGGACATTCGCCATGGGCGTCACCGCATCAAGAGTCCCGGCAATAAAAAGTAAAGGAACTTCTGAGTGGATAGGCTCTCTGAAGTCGTTTCCGAGATCAAGGTCTCCCCAAGCCTCGCACAGTTGCGGCTGACGAATGGTGCTGATACCGAGATCGGAGAGAATGGTCGTGTCGCTTTCGTTCCTGGCTCTTTCGAGACGGCTCTGGTCGCAGCCGTTGGAGGCGATCATGGCGTAGGTCATGGCATTACCCACCGGCCGTCGGCGGAAATTACGGAGCCAGTTTGCAACCTGTCGGTAGTTCCCCTGACTCAGATGATAGTAAAATCTGGGAAATGCTCTCGTCCAGGCGCCATCGTGCATGTCATTCGCAACCATAATCTGGAGATAAGTATCGCCGAGGGTAAGACGCCAGTCTGGTTTGAAGAAGGAAAAGAGCTTGAAGATCACTTTAACGAATCTTTCCTCGTCCCCTACGGCATCCATCAAGGGAGCAGTGACGAGCCGCGGATAGGTGCGCAGATTTGCGTGTATCGCGCGCATGGTGCCGAGAAAGTCAGGCATGAGACGCGATGCCCGCGGATCGGCGGCACAGATACTGTCCAGACGCACAAAGTACTCGTGCACGTTGGCCGGCAGCTTATGGTCTTGGTCCGGTGCTTCCGGACCGACCAGCACTACCCGGCCGACATGCTCCTGATGTCGGCGAATATACACCTGGGCCAGCAGGGTGCCATAACTGTATCCCAGCAGGTTGATCGTCTGGTATCCGAGAGCAGCTCGCAGATCATCGATATCGTCGGCATTCTCATTCGTATTGTAGCCCGAAAGGTCGACTCCTCGTTTTCGCAGGTTCTCGGCACACTTGCGAAAACACTCGGCCAATGTGGCGTTCAGATTGCTGTCGATAGCTTCGATAACATCGGTATCCAGACCGATCTCCTCGTCGCAATTCAGGTTCGGCATGGATTGTCCAACTCCACGTTGATCGATCAGGACGACATCGCCAAGCTTCCTCAGGGCCATGAAGAACCGAAAAAGGCCGCCCCGTGCAGCCGGAATACCCGGCGTGCCGGGACCACCCTGAAGATAGAACAAAGGCGCCCCGGGATGTTTCGACGTACTGGCGAGCCGCACAAATGCGATTGAGATTACGTTCGAGGTATCCACACCGCGTTTCTCCGGGACGTTCAGGTGCCCCGCTTCGGCCGGGACAGAATCGCCATAGACCGATGTATAGACCGTTGGCTGTAGTGTGAGTTCACCCGGTTTCGCTTTGCGGTCATAGAGCGGAGGCTCTGACCAGAGATACAGTTTTCCGATGAATAGGGCCACGACAGCGCATGCGAACAAGATCCAGCCCGTCTGATAGTTGCGAATCGGCCTTCTGCGCAAGGCATTCTCCAGTGTTATGAGGATGAACTGCTCCCGATTGGCGCATGGGGAGGGCTAGGTTAATATTAACGCAATGGAGAGACGAATGTTTCGTACCGGAAACGTTTCAAGAATGAAAGCCTATCGGACAGGGGGTTACATAAGCTCCGGTCGGGCCGGCCCCATAACCTTGATAAACTGGCGCAGGAGATCCTCATCGAAGCCCTGTCTGGGGTCTGACATAGTCTTAAGGGTAGAAAATGTGCTGTCGGCGGGATGGTACACCCGATTGGTCGTCATGGCATCAAACGCATCGGCGATGCCAACTATTCTGCCATAGAGGTGAATGCTGTTAGGTCCCAGTCTCTTGGGATATCCTTTGCCATTGATGCGTTCATGATGCTGTACTATTGGATAGTAAGACGCATCGGGTATCAGATCGGTTGTGTTCATCAGCTCCGCACCCCATTCCGGATGACGACGCATCGTTTCCCATTCCGATTGATCGAGTGGTCCAGGTTTGTGGAGAATGGACTCGGGGACGCGCGCCTTGCCGACATCGTGAAGCAGCGCACCCGTTGACAGCTCGATAAGGTCCTGCGTGCGGGCTATTCCGGCGGCACTGGCCAGAGCCAGCGAAAAAGTACACACGTTCACCGAATGCGTAAACACGCTGTAGTCGAACGACATCACCTTCAGCATATTCAGGAACGCGTTTTCGCCTTCGAGTACATACAGGACGGTCGACTCGACGAATGCCTGGCTGTCGCGGATGTGTTCACACTTGGTCGGATCCGAGAAGACGTCCTTAACCAATTCCTTGGCGCAGTCGTACACAATGCTGGACTTGGTGAAGTCATCGACTGCATCGTCGACCAGTACCTGCGTGATATGCTGACGGATGTACCTCTGGTACTCATGCCGTTGATCGGCCGAGATATACAGCCGGTTCAAATTGCGACGCAGCAGTTCTTGTCGGGAAGCAGAAGTCAGCGGCAGATTCTTTGATCGGTACAGGACGACGCTGTTGCCATCGAACAGGTACAGATCAAAATCCAACACGCTGTCCACGGTCAGGGTGCGGGTGAATATCGGAATGAAGTCGGTAAGTCCTCGTTGTGCCCCAGTTGAATGCATAAATCCCTCCAATGGATTATGTATCGGTCGGGCCAATCAAAACTTGATGCCAGAACACGCGGGAGGGAGTCAACAGAAGTGCCAGTTTTGCCAAGGAGAGGAATGTGCTGGCAACCAGGGAACCAGTGTCCGGTTAAAGCGGAGACACACGGTCAGAATAGGTAGCAGAGGGTGACTTTCGGTCGCCCAATGGCCGAGCAACACTACCCCCGGTGCGAATTCTTGCCGCGGATCAGGATCAGGTGGGCTGAGATATTGATGAGAAGAACCATCGCCAGAAGTACGAACCCGGCGGCCCAGGCCTGACGATGCCAGTCCTCATAAGGGGAGATGGCGTAGGCGAAAATCATGACCGGCAGAGTCGCCGTCGGCTGGCCCCAACCCGACGCCCAGAACTGATTGTTCAAAGCCGTGAACAACAGAGGGGCCGTCTCACCGGCAACACGCGCGAAATTCAGCATCGTTCCGGTTACGATCCCTTTGAAAGCGTACGGTATTATCACCGTTACGATTGCCTGCCACTTGGTCGCTCCCAAAGCTACCGCGGCATCGCGCTGAGATTGGGGAACCGCCTTGAGAAACTCGGCGGTACTCCGGACGGCGATAGGAATCATCATGATCCCGAGAGCGATACTTCCCGCTAAAGCGGAGAACTGCCGCATCGGGTGCACGACAAGAGTGTATACGACGATACCGATTACGATCGATGGTACGCCGTTCAATAGATCAGTCATGTACTGAAGGGTGAAACCGGCTGTTGGTCCGGCATACTCGCTGAGGTAGACGCCGCCGAGAAAGCCCAGGGGAATGCCGATCAGGGTGGCCAGCAGAAGGATCTTCCCGCTGCCGACGATGGCATTGGCCATCCCTCCGCCGGTCTCGCCGACCGGAACCGGAAGATGAGTGAAGAACGACCAATTCAGCGCCGACGCGCCGTTGTAGAACAAATATCCGAGAATGAACAGGAGAACGCCCATGGTAAAAAAGGTTGCAAGGCCGGTCATCCCGAACATCACGACATTGACCGCGCGCTTTCTGGCCGTGATCGAGATCATGCGTGGGCACCCTTGCGCGTCGTGGCGATAATCAACAAACGCGCCAATCCGTTAATTACAAACGTGACGGCAAACAGCACCAGTCCAAGTTCGATAAGTGAACTCAAATACAGATCGCCGGTAGCCTCGGTGAATTCGTTGGCTATGACCGCAGCTATCGAATAGCCCGGGGCCAGTAATGAAGCTTTGATTTGCGGCGTATTGCCGATCACCATCGTGACCGCCATCGTCTCGCCGAGCGCCCGCGCGAGTGCTAAAAAGACCGATCCGACAATGCCGGTCGACGCGAACGGTACCACCACACGCCAGGTGGTCTGCCAGTGGGTGCTGCCCAGCGCAAGCGAGGCTTCGCGCTGGTCTTTCGGCACAGCCAGCAGGACTTCGCGCGAGACCGAGACGATAAACGGAACGATCATGATCGAAAGGACTATCGCAGCGGAGAAGTAACTCACGCCGTAAAAGGCACCATCAAATATCGGCAGGAAGCCGAAGATCGATCTAAGAACGGGCACGATATAATCGCGAAGAATCGGAACCAGTACGAAAATGCCGAGCAGACCGTAGATCACGCTGGGAACGGCGGCCAGCAGTTCGATCAGGAAGGCCAGGGTATCGGAGATTTTCGGCGGCGCCAGCTCGGACAGAAAGATGGCCGAGCCCAGGCCGAGCGGGACGGCGATTATCAGGGACACGATAGACGTTATGACGGTTCCGTAGATAAACGGCAACGCCCCGAAAATTCCGGCCACCGGATCCCAGACCGAGGTGACCAGGAAGTCCCAGCCGAACTTACTTCGTGACATTGCCGACTGGGCATACAGCTCATAAAAGATGGCGGCCGTGATCAAAATGATCAGGGCGGCCGCCACTAAAGTCAGATATTTGCCTAAACGGTCACCGCTCCAGATCCTGCGGACCAGAGAAAGTTTGCGATCACTCGGCCGCGGGGGTTCTGCTGAAGCGGTAAGGTTCGTCATGCGCGAAAGTTAATTGATTTTCTGGATTGCTGCCAGCTCTTTCGACACCACCGGCGCCGGGAGTTGAGCGTAGGACAGCGATTCCGTAAATTTCTGCCCGTCGGTCATCATCCAGCGCAGGAAGTCGGTGATCGCTTTCTTCTTCTGCGCATCCTGGATTTTGGCCGGAACCAGCAGCCAGGTGAAGCTGCAGATCGGATATGTCTCGTCGCCCGGGGCGTTGGTGATGGAGACGCGGAAATCATCCGGCATCTTCTTCGCCGCACCGGCCGCGGCATCGGTCACGCTGGCCAGATTCGCTTTGACGAACTTGCCGGCCGCATTCTCAACCGATCCGTAGGACATCTTGTTCTGAAGCGCGTAGATCAATTCCACATAACCGATTGCATACGGGGTCTGTTGGACCAGACCGGCAACACCCTCGTTCCCCTTGCCACCGAGACCGACCGGCCAGTTGACCGAGGTACCCACGCCGACTTTGTCCTTCCATTCGGGACTGACCTTGGAAAGATAATCGACCCAGATATAGGTGGTGCCACTGCCGTCGGAACGATGGATAACAACGATGTCCTGGTTCGGCAGCTTCACGCCCGGGTTGGCCTTGGCGATTTCCGGATCGTTCCACTTGGTGATCGTGCCGAGATAGATTCCGGCCAGCGCTTTCGGTGTGAAATTCAGGTCCGGGTTCATGTCTACGAGATTGTAAGTAGGTACGACCCCGCCAAGAACTGTCGGGAAGTGAAGGATCGGGCATCCCTGCTTGTCCTCGAATTCCTTAAGCTGCGCTTCGTTCATCGGACCATCGCTGGCGCCGAAGTCTACCGTGCCGGCCGTGATCTGACGGATCCCGCCGCCGGAACCGATCGACTGGTAGTTGAACTGGATCTCCGGATGCAGCTTGGCATACTCGCTGAACCACTTGGAATAAATCGGGTACGGGAAGGTTGCGCCTGCGCCGTTGATCAGATCCGCCGCCGAACTGAGTCCGGCCAGCATGACCAACATAAAGGCGATTGTGAGAAGTTTCCTCATAAGACCTCCTTAGGGGTGAGAAACAATTTTTTGGGGAATGGTTCCCCGCCGTGTTACTTTGCGTTTCGCATTCCGGCATTAGGCCGGGCGGTTGATTTCATTTTCGCAATTTGTAACCCGGATAAAGCCGATTCGATGTTAGCGTTGGATTAGACGCTTGTTAGCTTTAAATGAGTGGGAAGAGAGGTGTAAGTATCAGTGAAACAATCGCTTGCTAGAACGAGTGGACGGCCGGGGAGGTGTCTGAGGAGTCTGAGCTAATACCGGCTCTTGAAAAACGAAGGGGGCCGAGCGGCCTCGGTCCCCTGGCTATTTGTAGAAACGACCCGTGTGAAATTCAGTAAATCAAAAGATGAATGCCTCAATTCCGATCGAGGCGGCAAAGACCTTCCCGGTCATAGTTCCGAGGTAGCCGTAGTGAACGAAATCAAACCTCTGCAGAATTGACGGCTGAATAGCCACTGAATTCGAGAGCATGAAGTCAACGCCCAGCTGCCCACCGACTGTCCACATGGAAGACGGTTTCAAATGGGTTGACTGCCGGGTCAGGCCGAATACCTTGAACATGGGATAAACCGCCCCCTTGGCCGAGGACCGAGTGTGGTTTCCGTTGAAATAGAACGAGAAGATCGGGCCGATCCCCCAATCGGTGGACGAACCATAATAGCCACGAGCCGAAGTATAGCTCAGATCGAAGTGCACGCCCAGCGCGAACCCGTTCGCCGCAAACCAGGAAATCTCCGGGTTAAGCCAGATTCGGGTGGCGTCTTCCCAAAGTTCCCCTGAATGACTGCTGATCGATGCCTGGCCGGAAAGGAGGCAGGATCCTTTATCGATCGGCAAGCGCGCCGAGAATATCGAAGGCGCGAGGGCCAGGATGAATATGAGTAAAAATCTCGATTTCAATATATGGACTCCATTATTAAGCTCAGTTTCGTTGATCGTGATTCCGCTTTGATGCCTCTGCGAGACTAAAAGAGAAAGGCGTCGATGCCAATTCCGCCGACGACAGTAACTCCGCTCGAGGATGAGTAGCTGCCGCTCATATAGTCGTAGCTCACCTAGACGGCCGGCTGGAGCGCAACGGTATTGCTGAGCATGCAATCCAACCCAAACTGCCCTCCGAACGACCAGAGTCCATGATCGCCTCCCCTATTCCAGGAGGTACGGGTGATGAACGTCCGTATTACCGGAAAGACCGCCCCCTTCACTTTCGTGCGCGACCTCTCGGGATTAAGGTAAAACGACAAGAGCGGTCCAACGGATACTATCGTATACGATGCCCCGGTAGAGGACTCGATATCCAGCAGCAGGCCAACCGCGCAACCGTCCGAGACGAAATACGAATATCCGGGGGCGAAGCTCAGCTGACCATCGTCTTGGTACAAGCGTCCTCCCTGATAGGAGTAGGTTACCTGACCCGACACGATACTGCTGCCCTGTTCGATCGGAGAATCGCCGGCGGACGCCGTGGATGCGAGAGCCGCGAGGAAAACAAAACCTGCCAACCACTTCATACAAACCTCCTCTGATGTAAACCCGGGACTTATCCGATCTCGGCTTTCCCGGTCATACGGCGAGCACGCTCACTCGATTGTGCCTCATATGTCGTGATCTCGTGAGTCAGCCGCCAGTCGAAACGCCCATACACTGGTAAATACTCATCGTCGTAATGTGCAGGCGATTCCGGCGGCGGACAAGCGAAAATTTAGTATCGGTGGAATGCGATCTGCTGGGATCGATTCGTGTTCAAATCGAGCTTCTGGATCGGCATTTTCACTAAGTGACAGGCGAATCCTGACTCAATTTTATCGTCGACAGAGTCTCTCCGGAATTCTATAACTGAGGTATAGGGTGCTAATCATCGGGCAGGTCATTTGGCGGGCGGCACCCAGATTCTCTCTTATCAGTAGATAGATAGTACAGGCCGGGCATGAGTGCTGTTTTCATATATTCTCAGAACTTTTGGACATAGCTATAAGAGCGGATGAGCGGTTGGTGTCGCTTGGTCCGCCAATTATGGAGCGTAGCATGTTAAAGAAATTGCCGAAATCGACCGGCGGGCTGATGCGAGGGGTAGTCGTTGCCTGCGTGCTTGCCTTTGCTACTGGGCTCTTCGCCACTCCGGCCAGCGCCTGGTGCCCACCGAAGATCGGGCACATGTATGCATCAGATACACGACCGAGCGGGGATGGTGACGGATGGGGGGAGGAGTATCTAATGCAGAAAAGAGTGTCGGACCGAGTCCCAATTTGCCAACCTTTGCCGAGTGGTTAACGCTTCTGTCTTTAGATTTCTCTCGGCACATTATCCTGAAACCGCCAACTCTAGAAGGAACGCATGAAATTCAAACTTACTCCTCAACTATAGCGAGCAGCAGAGCTAATACGGTGCAATAAATTCGCTGACGCTTTGAAGGAGCTTCTGCGAGTAGACCTCAGTGCGTTCGAAGAGTATGATCGTGCCCAGCATTCAGTGATGCTTGCGGAAGCTTCTATCCACTCCGGCGAATATAGAATTGAAGGACTTGAAAAAGCCATAGAGATTCTCAAGGCGAATCGCGACTTTGCCACTCTTGCGAAGGCAAAGCACCTAATGGGCTGGTTGATGACCCTTTCTGGAAATCCCTCGGCAGGCAAAGAGCCTTTAATGGAGGCATACGTTCTATATCGTCAAGACAATGACGAGAAGGGTGTGTGCCGTGCCCCAAACCACTTGGCTAGAGCATGTTTCATGACAGGGGACGCAGATATAGCGATTAGTAATCTCAGAAACTGCCTGAGAATATCCCGGGCGAGTTCAGACGCCGAAGCGAGTAAAGCTGCGATGATGAACCTCGCAACCGTATTACTCCGGAGCGGTCGCATCCAAGAAGCAGTAACTGCATATCAGGAAGTTACCAGGGTGATTGGACATGAGATCGACCGTGACGCGGTAGTCTGCCACATGATGTCTGCACTCCCCCACGCATTCACGGGAGATTACGCTGCAGCGAAGAAGTGCCTGCGGAGGGGTATGAAACTCTCCGATAACTTTGCGAGAGAGAAATCGATCTGCTTCGAGAACGAAGGCTTGATTTACATTCTCGCGGAAGATCTTGCTGCCGCGCAGAAGTCACTGCAGGCCGGGCTGGATATCGCATTGGAGATCGCACCGGATTCGGATCTCGTCTCCCAAATCAAGCGGCTGTTTGGGGATCTCTACTGGGAGATGCAAAAGCCTGAAATCGCCGAGAAGTATGCGTCCGAAGCGCTGGCGGTAGCCGAAAAGATCGATCAAAAAGTCGAAATCGCCGCCTGTTATCGCATCCTCGCCCAGATAGAGGCAGGCTGAGACGGGAGCGAACGGGCTCACGAGCGGTTCAAAAAGGCGATCGACCTGTTCAGCCAGATTGGTTCGCAGTACGAACTGGCCGTAACGCGATATGCCGCCGCCTGCTCAGGGATCTACTCCCATGTCGAGAAGGTGGCGATGCTCTATCTCGCGAAAGAGTATTTTGAGTCCGAAAAGATCGCACCCAATCTCAAAAGAGTCGGCGATGAACTGGCTCAATGCGAAGGTTCCGGATCCATTCCGGCGTCGCCTCCGGCAAACTCCGCCTCCAGCCTGACCATAATCACATCGAATATCCGCATGAAGCAGATCCTCGAACTGGCCCGCCATGTGACCCCGCTGCCGTCGAGCGTCCTGTTCACCGGCGAAACCGGGACCGGCAAGGATCTGATGGCGCGGTATATTCACGAGCAGAGCGGACGGACCGGCGATTTCGTGCCGGTCAACTCCGCCATTTCTGCGCAATAGGGATCCGGCGGCCGGGACCGAAAGCTTTGACCGTGATTTTCAAACCGGGAGGCATCTGGCGGCGCTTGTACTCGTTGCGGATGATCATGCGCACGACATCTTCGACCAGCGTCCGATCGAATCCATCTTTCATGATCTCTTCAACCCCCATGCCACGTTCGATGAATCTTTCGATAATTGCATCGAGCACCGGATAGGGCGGCAAAGAGTCTTCATCCTTCTGATCCGGTTTGAGTTCCGCGCTTGGCGGCTTGGTGATGATAGATCTCGGGATGATCTCTCGTTCTCTCGATTGATGATAGTCGCAAAGTCGATAGACCATTGTTTTCGGAACATCGCTGATAACGGCCAGTCCGCCGGCCATATCGCCGTACAGAGTGCAGTATCCGGGGGCCATCTCAGATTTGTTACCGGTTGTCAGAAGCAGATGGCCGAATTTGTTTGAAAGGGCCATGAGGATGACGCCGCGAATGCGTGCCTGGATGTTCTCTTCGGTCGTGTCCGGTTGGCGTCCGGCAAACACCGGTTTGAGATGCTCTTCGAAATCTTTGAAAAGGCCGTCGATCCGCACCTGCTCGTACTTGATGCCGAGATTCTTCACCAATGCTTCGGCATCGGTGATCGAACCGGGGGAAGAGTACGGCGAGGGCATCGAGACACCGAGCAAATTCTCAGCCCCAAGCGCTCTGGCGCCGATAACAGCGACCAGCGCCGAGTCGATTCCGCCGGACAAACCTAGTACTGCCGACTTGAATCCGCATTTGTGCGCGTAATCACGGGTGCCGAGCGTCAAGGCCTTGAGGGCTGCTTCTTCATCGGTCTCAGAGCAGTGATGGATCTCGCTCGTTCCGTTTTCGGTATCGACAACGATTAGATCCTCTTCGAAATCCACACACCGTCCCAGCATCGTTCCATCCGATGCATACGCCAGACTATGGCCGTCGAACACCAGGTCATCGTTCCCACCCACTTGATTGACGAAGATCAGCGGTCGTCCATAATCTCTGGCGGCTGCTCGAAGCATCTCCGGGCGGAGGAGCCGTTTGCTCAGCGTAAACGGTGAAGCGGATATATTAATGAGGAGTTCGGCCCCGGCGTTCACCTGTTCGGCGACCGGGTCGCGGTCGTACAGCCGCTTTGGCCAGAATTCCGGATCGTTCCAGATATCCTCACAAATCGAGATCCCGAGTTTTGTCCCTTTGAACTCAACCGTATGAACTTCGCTGGCCGGCTCGAAATATCGACGTTCGTCAAAAATATCGTATGTCGGCAGGAGCATCTTGGTGTGCGTCGATACGATCTTACCGTCATCAATAAGAGCGGCGCAGTTGCGAAGGTCCTTTCCGATTCTTCGTTGAATCCGATCGACATACCCGACAATCACGCCAATGCTGTGCACCTGGCCGGCCAGTTCCTTGAGCAGTGCAAGGTTCCTGTCTATGAAAGTGGGGCGTTCCAGCAAATCGTGCGCGGGATAGCCGATCAGGCACATTTCAGGAAAGACGCAGAGATCAGCCTGCAGGCCTTTGGCACGATCAGCGAAATCGAGAATCCGCTTCAGGTTACCGTCGAAATCCCCGATGGTCGGGTTCATTTGAGCCAGGGCGAT
Organism: uncultured candidate division Zixibacteria bacterium; assembly: GCA_963711085.1. GTDB lineage: Bacteria > Zixibacteria > MSB-5A5 > GN15 > FEB-12 > CAVQCT01. The sequence goes on from CAVQCT010000005.1 coordinate 138,244, forward strand.
TTTCATGTTGGGGATAAAGATAGAGCTTTCGGCCGGCCGCCGCAATTCGAAAAAAGAGACTGCCTGCCCCTGTGACAGGGCAGGCAGAATGCCAGTCATTGGTGCAAGTCTCGGTTAGTCCATCGAGAGGCAGCGGAACACCTGTTCACGACTGCCGTCCTGGAACAGGATTTCCTGTTCCATCACCTGCTTGATATTGTCCGGGCCGATAACATTCGGATCATACGTAATCACCGCCTTGTGTTCGGTGGCGAAGGTCTCGATGCCGATAATCCCCGGCATATTGTCGTACAGGGAAGTGAAGAACCCGGCCGTTCCCTTGCATTTGAGTCCGTCGACAACACAAACCACCTGCGAACCTGCTTTGGTGTCATAGGCTATATTCGTGGTCGGCTGCGTGAAAGCGGTGCGGAGAAAATAGCCACCGAGCAGCGCGACGAACAACAGTAATGGAATGATGAGTCTGGGTATTCGCATAGTTTCACCTATAAGCTAACTTTCACTTGCAGGGTATTCTGCTCCGGACAGGCATCGACACACTCGAGGCAGTTGGTGCAGTCGCGATGTCGGACCACCTTGAGTTCCTGTACCGGGATATCCCACATGCACGCCTTGCTGCATTTTCCGCAGGAGGTGCAGGTCGTCTCATCACGTGAGATCTTGATCAGTCCGATCCGGCTGAAGGGATCGAATATCGCACCGAGCGGACAGAGATACCGGCAGAATAACATCGGAACGAAAATAGCGCCGATCGTAATGACCGACAGCACCGCAATCGAAATCCATCCGACACTGCCGTGGCCTAGCCCGGAGAAGATCAGATAGAATGGATCGTAGCCGCGAAGAATCAGGTCGCCGATACGGTAAGTGAAGTAGAGCGAAATTATCAGGACGACATACCGAAGCAGCTTCAACCAGTTGTTAACCGGACGCTTTACTCTTGGGCGCTTTTTCCAGGTCAGTCCGCCGAATCTTCCCAGCAGCTCACCCAAAAATCCGATCGGGCAGCCCCAGCCGCAGAAGGATTTCTTGGATATGATGACCAATGCGATGAGCGCCAGCATCAGCGAGAGGTTGATCGGACCCAGGGCGCAAGTGAACTCACCGGTGGTGAAAAGTCCCCAGAGGCTCTCAGCCCCGCCGAACGGGCAATAAGCCTCAAACGACCGGGTGCCGTAGCCCAGCGCAAGATAGGTGACCAGCCCCGCGATGATTATGAATGTACCGTAGCGGAAATATCTGCTTTTTACCGCAGTCATTCGCGTTACTCCTCTGTTTTTGTTACCTTACAAAACAGGCCGGTCCGGAAAAAGGGATCGGCCCGCCCACAGGACAATATACAAAGAAATACCGAATTATCCACTATCAGTTTCATCTTCGGAAAAGAAAAGGCCGGATCAAAAGAGATTAATCCGGTCATATTCGGAGAGTCGAAGTTTCCCGCTGTTATCTGATTGTTACGCAATCGGCAGCCGTGAATTCCACAAAGCTCGGCGCTACCGCCGAGCCATCTGTTCCATCACCGATACTTCCCTGATGTAGTTGATGGCGATCTCCTTCTGAGCCGGGTTGGTGTAGACCTCGGCCTGAGGGGACTCGATCAGCTTAACCATAACTTCGGCCACCTGCGCCGCAGTTTGAGCGTTCATAGCTTTGTAGTCAATAGAAGTAGGGGGTGGGCCGTTGAGGACATTCCTGCCGAAATCGGTCGCGACGAGCCCGGGGAGAACCGTCGAGACATGGATCTCTGGATACTTGGTCGCAAGGTCCATCCGTAAATTGGCGGTGAGGCTGTTGAGGGCTGCCTTCGCGGCGCTGTAAATTGACCTGATCGAAGCAAAAGGGACTTTACTCAAAAACGATGAAACATTAACGAGATGTCCTTGACCTCTTTCCTTGAAATAAGGGATGATCGTCTGCATCCCGTACAAGGCGGACTTTAGATTGACGCTGATAATCTCATCGACGTCTTCATCGGTAAGCTCCATAACGGGACGATTGATACCCCGTCCGGCATTGTTCACCCAGACATCGATCACCCCGAACTTGTCCAGCGCCGCTTTCTTCAGCTTTTCCATGTCCTGTCGCTTGCGAACGTCGACGACTACAACGGCAGTTTCAGTACCGCTCTCGGCGGCCACTTTCTTCAATTCAGCTTCACGTCGTGCTGCCAGCACCAGTTTGTGTCCCTGTTTGCCGAGTTGTCGGGCCAATTCCGCGCCGATACCGCTGCTTGCTCCGGTGATTACGATTACTTTTGCCGGCATGCTTTCCTCTCTAGTCGAATCTCATACTGCTCTACCGTACATGGAGTACTCTACCTATGCAACAGCGCAGCGTGGTCGGTTTGTTCACCGTAAGAGCAAATGAGCGGTGATCGCCGAATTTATTTCTTCCACTGCTCCAATTCGGGGACGACACCGGAATCAACATCGATACCAACTCCGAAGTTATTGGCCCCGTAGGTCGAATCATCAGCGGAAGGCTGCAACCACATGGCATTGTTCTTCGCGAATGAACTCGGAGATTCTGATGTGTCGGTGTACTCAAAGTACGAGTCTTGTCCTCCAATATCGATAAAACCGCCGAATGACTTCGAGTAGAAGTAGTATGGCGTGAGCTTGGATGGATGACGGTAGTCATCACGATAAGTCGCTTCACCAAGCCCGGGCGTGTCTTTACCAAGATAGTACTTATCATTGCCGCCGATATCGATCAGGAAGGCATCGGAACGGATCTGCGCGAGGCCCATCGAAATCATCTTGGCTCGGTAGACGTCATCGCCACCTATATTAATGAGGAAGGCATTGGTAAAATCCCAGCCGAAACCGAGCGCGGCGCCGGCTGTTTCAAACAGCTCGTGCCGGTCATTGCCACCTTCGTCGAGAAGAATTCCGTTGCAGTAGTGGGCTCCCGATCCCTGGGTGAAATAGCAGGACTTGTATATATCATCGCCGGAACGGTCATCGACAATACCGGTTGAAAACCAGTAGCCAACGCCGAGTGTCCAATTGCCGGAGTAGTAAGTATCGTTTCCGTGAATATCAATGATAGCGCCAAGTCCGCCCGCCCAGGCATGGCCATCGGAGCCATCGCCGCGCCGACCGAACCCGGCTCCTTGCGCATTGTTCGCATTGATCTTGTTTTGACTATGGTAGTCGCCTCGGTTGTAAACGCTGGTGTAAGGCTCGGCGGTGTACTTGTCGTTGCCGTCGAACGATGCACAAACTCCGACCCCTCCACCGATTCCGCCCATCCCCTGACCGTCGCCATACAAGTAGTACTCGTCGTCACCAGTCCCGTCGAAACATAATCCGATTCCAAAATATCCGGCTCCCTGAGCGGAGAGATCGGCTTTGTATTTGTCATTTCCTTCACGATCCATCAGGATCCCGACGCCAAGCATCCCGGCCCCCTGGGCGAAAGTCGAACCATTGTAATGATCGTCTCCTTTGCTGTCGAGAACCAGGCCGACTCCGAGCAAACCCACCCCGGCCGAGGGCGGATACGATGGCTTATCATAGCCATAGTAATCATCCCCACCCAGATCTATCACAACCGAGACCGGGTTGGAAACCGAAGAGGTCGCGCCCGGGGTTCCCTGGTAGATAGTGTTACGGCCGAAATCGACGATCAGCAGAGTGTTGGTCGCGTCGATCTCATACCACCCATTCAGCGGTGCTCTGAGCGATCCCATAAAACTGTTGGGAATCTTGTCGATTTTGTAGACAGGGGAGAGGATAGCGATTCTTCCGAACGGTGTGTTCATCTCCATTTGAAAATCATCGGGGATCTGCCTGACGAATCTTTTTAGTGATGATTCCGCCAGCTCCGATGCCGCTGCTACTTTGAGCGCGGCATAATGCAGCGAAGGCCAGTCGATCGTGCGGGCGAGGTCATCAAGCTCTGGATGATAAACCATCCCGTCTCCCTGGGTATCGGCCAGATCTCTGATGGCGAATGCCCGCTCCATTTCGCCGCGATCGCAATTGCGAAATGCTTTCTCGCGCCAGGAGATCGCATCGGAAAGATTGACAATCAGCTGGGCAAGGATAATCTGTACGCTGTCAGGCAGCGCTTTAGTTTTGTCGGAAATTTCCTGCCGGTAGTTGGGCCAGTCGGCCTTCGCGCCAAAGGTGTAGAATTGCGTCGATTGCCCGGCCAGAGCGAACAGTTGGTCAATCGCCTGTGCCAGGGGTGCCTCACCAGAGGGGGCGGGCAGGGGATTCGCAGAGTATGATCTGAACCCGCCAAGCTTCTTATCGACTCCCAGGTTATAGACCAGCTTGTAAAGTCCGTCATGGGCAGTGTCGGCGTAAGACGGGTCAAGGTACATCTCGACCGTATTCCCCATGACCTCGGCATAGTCGTACAACTTCAGCGGCTCCGCGTACAGATCGTCAAACGAAGTGAGTTTATACGGGATGTCCAGCGGAAACCGATTCCAGTACCCTTTTGGCTGATAACCGAGGTCGGCTCGGGAAAAGCCCACCTGATTAAGGATCCGGCCGAGGATATCATTGTCCTGGGCGGGGACAGCCGAAGCCAAACTCAGGCAACATGACAGAAAAATGACAATCCGATGCACCTTCATAAGCTATTTCCTCTAAGATTTTTTCGATTTACAGGACGTATTATAGTCAGTTTATTATCAGAAACAAGCAAGTTGATTTTCAGAGTTAAGGAGGAGTGAGTGAGAAGATTGCTCAGCGCTGTAGCTTTGTGTTGTCTCGCCGCCGGCTGCGGGGAGAAAGTCGATAAACAAGCTTATCAGAAGGATCTCAAGAGTAAGGAGCAGGCCGAGCAGCAGGCCGACAATCCGTCGACCGGCCCGACGATCTATGAAGGTGAAACCCACCTGGCCAATCTGAAGCAGCTTACTTTCGGCGGGCAGAATGCCGAAGCCTATTTCTCCTACGATGCTTCGGAATTGATCTTCCAGTCCAACCGCGACTCGCTTCCCTGCGATCAGATCTTCCGGATGAACTCCGATGGGTCCAATGTCAGGATGGTCTCCAACGGAAAGGGTGTGACCACCTGCTCATTCATTTCTCCCGATGGCAAGAAGATCATTTATGCCTCAACCTATCTGGCCGGCGACGACTGTCCGCCCAAACCGGATATGTCCAAAGGGTATGTCTGGGCGCTTCATAAGGGATTCGATATCTTCCAGGCCGATCCGGATGGATCCAACCTGGTTCGGCTCACGAACACGCCCGGCTATGACGCCGAGTGCGTCTACTCACCGCAGGGAGACAAGATTCTCTTTACGTCCGTTCGCAACGGCGATCTGGATCTGTATATGATGGATTCCGACGGCAAAAATGTGGAGCAGCTTACCAACACTCCCGGATATGACGGCGGCGGGTTCTTCTCGCTCGATGGCCAGTGGATCTGCTGGCGGGCATCCCGTCCCACCGGGAAAGATCTCGATGAATACAAGGAGCTCTTGCAGCAGGGGCTGGTCCATCCGATGCATCTTGAGATCTATGTGATGAACCTCAAGGATCGCAAACCGATTCAGCTTACCGACAACGGTGCTGCTAACTTTGCACCGTATTTCTTCCCCGATGGTAAGTCTGTGATTTTTGCATCGAATGTCGGCGATCCCCAGGGGATGAATTTCGACCTTTACACTGTTGATATTGCCACCAAGAAAGTGGAGCGAATTACTTATTGCCCGAGTTTCGATGCCTTTCCGATGTTCAGTCACGATGGCAAAAAGCTGGTGTTTGCCTCGAACCGAAACAGCACCAAGCCCCACGAGACGAACATCTTTATTGCCGACTGGAAGCCGTAGTCGATAGATCGTCATCTGTGATGGTGAGAAGGAGAGCCCTCGCTGCAGGTTAGCCCTACCGGGAGATCGCATATTCTTACGGGACGCCATCGGAGATCTGAAAGGCAAGTTGACGCAGTGGAGGTGGAGCAGAGCGTTCTTAGAAGCTGCCCATTATAACTAATACGCAAAGTGAGATAAAAACCGATGCCAAAGAAGAGCAAGGCTGCCGATGACAAAACAAATCCCAGAGTGGATGAATTCCTCCTCAAGGCGACAAGGTGGAAGAAAGAGTTTGCGAAATTGAGAGAGATATGTCTGGCCTGTGAAGTGACCGAAGAATTGAAGTGGGGAAACCCTTGTTACATGGTCGAGAAGAAGAATGTCGTCCTGATGCACGGATTCAAGGACTACTGCGCGCTCCTGTTCTTCAAGGGGGTCTTGTTACCGGACCCGAAGAAGCTCCTGGTGCAGCAGACGGAAAATGTTCAGGGACCACGCCAGATTCGATTCAGGAATGTTGCTGAGATCACCAAATTGGCCCCAGTTGTAAGAGCCTATATTAATGAAGCGATCAAAGTTGAAAAGTCCGGTTTGAAAGTGACCCTCAAGAAGACTTCAGAGTTCGAAGCGCCGGAGGAATTTCAAGCCCGGCTTGACAAAGACGCCGCCGTGAGAAAGGCGTTCAACGCTCTGACGCCGGGACGACAACGCCAGTACCTTCTCTACTTTTCGTCAGCCAAACTTTCCAAGACTCGCGAATCGCGAATCGAAAAGTGTGTTCCGCGGATTCTCGATGGTCTGGGGATAGACGATTAGGGGTTAACGGATCCTCGCTGACATAACAGGGCCCCCAATGCTAGCTTGGAACATGAATGGCCGGTCCGAAGACGGTTCGTACTTACATAAGACTAAAAGCAGCGGGCGAATCATGAAGCGTGCAGGCGGGAAATCCCATCATCTTCCCCTCGCCTTCGGGGAAAAGGGGATTAATTCGCGGATATCACGAACTGTACTGACCGCTATTTCAGGATTATCGCTGTAAAGGCTACTCGCTGACCTCTTCAAGCTCGGTGAGCCGAAGATCCTCGATCAATTCTTTCTTCCCCCGTTTACGAGAACGACTCTTTTTATGGTTGAGACGATCTTCCCAGCTTGTCTGTCGTTTCTTTGGGCTTTGATGGCGGTTGCTTTTTTCGTCTCGTTGAGAATCGGCTGCCCAACTATCTGCCATGAAAAACCTCCGAAAAATCTAAGGCTGCTCAATACATGAATTTGACAATATTATTGTCGGAGCCGGGGGGCCCAACTTTTCGGATGATTTTCAGAAATTTTCAAGGCCCTCGTCCTCGGCACATGACATGGATTCACGGGCCAGGCTTATACCTTTTTGTCATGCTGCACCTGATTACACATTGACCCATCGACGTGACATTTGTGCGGACGAGTGCACCCTCGTGCATCGCCGTTCTAGCCTGTTTTGATCGTCTGCTTGCACCGTGTAGGTCATTGGCTTATAACAGGATAAATGTCGTTTTCGAGTCCTGAAGCCGAATTGTGTGCAATCGGCACACTCGATGCAGTACTACCCAGCAGACAGCTATGAAAGTAGGAGAGTGAATATGCTGGAAGGAAGATTTCAACGAGGCTTTTCGCCGGAACGACTGGAAACGTCGACCGACCCCAGAATCCGCAGAGATGACCGAGGTTTCTTCATCATGTCCCTGTCGGAGAACTCCAAAGTCTATTTCGAAGACTTCTATAGATTTCTTGAACTGACCTACGCCAATGCCCTTGCTGAAAAAGAAGCCGCAAGACGGCGGCTGGCTGAAACCAAGCTCAGCTATGTCGAGACGGTGGCCTTCTATCGGGCAAAAATGGTTATTCTCGACTTGTTGCTCAAGAACGTCAGACGGTTTTACACCGATGGTGCTAATCTGGGAATCATCATGACCCCCTGGTGTTTCGGCACGGTGATGCTTGAAAAAGTTGAGGTCTACAGAGATCGGCTGAGCAAGGGAGAAGTTCAGGACGAGAACGTCCCGGACTATCCGTTCTATGTTGTCAACTACATCGACGAGATCTACAAAGTCATCCTTCTAAGCCTGTTCGATTTTCCGGAAAAGGCATTTCAGATGCGCTGGCAGTATTCGGAGCTTCTGAAGCGGTATTCCCAGATTCTGACCAATATCACCAGTTCGCTGAACTCGGTGCTTCATTCGATAAAAAATCTCAATGCCTGACCAGGGCTTGACTTCTCCATCCCTCCTACAGGCCCCCTGAGTTTTCAGGGGGTTTTTTCATAACGATTCCCCGCCAATTGCCGATATATCTCTCATAACTATTTATCTGCGTGAAGAGTAGACAACGGCAGGCAACGGCCTTATATGACTTCCAGCGCTATTAAAAACCGGACCGAAGAGAAGTTCATGGCAATTCAACTGGATTCCATCCGGGTGGATTCCGTGCTCGATTTTGACCTCTTTCTCAACGTCAATCGGAATCTCGTCCTTTACCGGTCGGCGGACCTTCCGTTCACTGAGCGGACTCGCCAGAAACTGCTCGAAAATAAGGTCGACCGACTCTTCATCACTAATGAAAGCAAAGGGAAGTATCAGCGGTATATCGAGCAGAACCTGCCCAAGATCCTGATTGATCCCCATATTCTGGAAGAGAAGAAAGCGTCGATCCTGTACAGTACCTCCACCGGACTGGTCAAGGAAGTGCTGTCGAATCCGACCTACGGCGAAAACATACAGCGTTCGAAAGATCTCGTCGCCAACACCGTCAACTATGTTCTCGGGGGGCGCGAAGCGTTCCTGAATCTGCTGAAGATCACGTCGTTCGATTACTACACCTACACGCATTCAGTCAATGTCTGCACCTTCTCGATCGCCCTTGCCCAGCAGATGGGCTTCCACGACCAGGAATTTCTCTATGAGCTCGGGATAGGGGCGCTGCTGCATGATATCGGGAAATCGAAGATCTCCGATCGTATCCTTAACAAACGATCCTCGCTCAATTCTATCGAATTCGAGATCATGAAGAAGCATCCGAAATGGGGTGTCGATATCCTGACCGAGACCGATATCGTACCGGCTGCTACGTACTACCCGATCCTTCAGCATCACGAACGGGGAGACCGGAGCGGCTATCCGAACGCCCTTTCGCTTCGTGAGATGCACATCTATTCCAAGATCGTGGCGATTGCCGATTCGTTCGATGCGATGACCACCGAGCGGGTCTATCAGCGCGCCATGGACACTTTCCCGGCGTTGCGTATCATGTTTTCGCTCAAAGGTGCCTACGATGACGAGGCCCTCAAGTCTTTCGTTGAGCTGATGGGACCACGCGGTCTGGTCGGTATCTGATTCCACCCCACACTTAGATCCAGTATGTCATAGCAAGAATCGCTTCCTGCTCGGTGCTCCGTGCGTCCTGATGTTTATAGCTGTTGCGGTGAACGGTCGTATGTATATATTGACCGAACAGAAAGTACTGGAGGTCAAATGAAAGAGATTATCAAGACCGATAAGGCGCCGTCCGCGATCGGGCCGTATTCTCAGGCAATCAAGATCAGCGGAGGGAGCATGGTATTCATCTCGGGGATCATTCCGCTCAATCCGAAGACGATGGAAATAGTGGGGAAGACGGCCGGCGAGCAGTGCAAGCAGGTTATGGATAACATGGGGCACGTGCTCAAAGAAGCCGGGGGGGAATACTCGAACGTAGTGAAAACGACGATCTATCTGTCCGATCTGGCCGATTTCGGGCCGGTCAACGAGATGTACGGAACTTATTTCGATGTTAACCCGCCGGCCAGAGCGACAATCGAAGTGAGCCGTCTCCCGAAGGATGTGAAGATAGAGATCGAGGCGATCGCGATCATCTAGCCCGGCAAGTCATCGATCTCCGACGAAAGCTTTAAGGTTGACTCGGGCATAATGCGGTGTTACCATTACGGAGTTATTGTTCAATAATTCCGGTGGAGGTAACAATGGCAGAGTCGAAGACTAGCCGCCGAGGGTTTCTGGAAATTTTACTCGGTGGCGGGTTGCTTGCGACACTTGGCGCGATTCTGTATCCTATCTGGGACTATCTGGTCCCACCTGCCGCAAGCGAAGCAAAACTATCCCAACTAAAACTTCCCTACACCAGAGCGGATATCGAGGCGGAGCCCAAGAAGGCAAAGTATTTCAAGTACGGGCGTGACCTCGGTATCGTCTTCATCAACGACAAAGATAAGCTGACCGCCCTGTCGGCGATCTGCACGCACCTTCAGTGTACAGTGCAGAACCGCCCCGATCTCGGCCTCATCTGGTGCGCCTGTCATAACGGAAGATACAGCTATACGGGAAGCAATATCTCCGGTCCCCCTCCCAAGCCGCTCGCTCAATACGAAGTCAAAGAGATTGACGGCGCCATCTATGTAAGTCAGGAGGCCGGATGATGGCTCAGATTCGTGCTGAAAACAAGCTCTCGCGCTCGAAGGCGTATCGATGGGTCAACGACCGCTTCAAGATTGATTCCCTCGTTGACTACATGAGCCACAAAGTCGTCCCCCTCCACGGACACTCGATCTTCTACTATTTCGGCGGCATTTCCCTGTTTCTGTTCATCGTGCAGGTGGTAACCGGCATCCTGCTGCTTGATGTACTATCGGCCGGGCGCCGAATCGGCCTATGAATCGGTGCGGTTCATTATCTCGAACGTCTCGTTCGGCTGGCTGATCCGATCGATCCATTCCTGGTCGGCTAATTTGATGATCCTGTCGGTGTTCGTCCACATGTTCACCGTCTATCTCACGCAGGCCTATCGCACCCCTCGCGAGCTGACCTGGCTCTCCGGGATCGGTTTGCTCGGACTGGCCATGCTTTTTGGTTTCTCCGGATACCTGCTGCCGTGGAATGAGCTTTCGTTCTTTGCCACCAGAGTCGGGACCGGAATGGCCGGCACACTGCCGGTGATCGGGCACAAGATCATGGTCGTAATGCGCGGGGGAGATGATGTTACCGGAGCGACTATCGGAAGGTTCTTCGGTCTGCATGTCGCAATTCTTCCCGGCCTGTTCACCGTCCTGTTGACCGGCCACCTGATTTTCATCCAGCGTCAGGGGATGAGCGAGCCGATCGACTGGAAAGATAAGCCGGAGTCCCAGAAGAAGTATATGCGGTTCTTCCCGAGCTTCCTGCTCCGGGATTTACTGGTCTGGTTGATCGTGCTGAACGTCCTCGCGGTTCTGGCGGTGCTGTTCCCCGAAGGAATCGGCGTGGTGCACTGGCCGCTCGGGGCGAAAGCAGATTTATTCGCGCCTCCGCCGGCGGTCATCCGACCGGAATGGTATTTCATGTTCGCCTTCCAATCACTCAAGCTGCTTCCCGCCCATCTTCTCTTCATGGAAGGTGAATTGGTCGGCATGATCGTGTTCGGCATAGGCGGCCTCGTGTGGACGCTGGTACCGTTCCTTGACAAGCAATCGGCTCGTGGCGAGCGCTCCGGATTCTTCAAGGCGTTCGGATGGTTCGTGCTTGCCTTCATCGTGGCAATGACCTTTATCGGTTACCTGGTATAGGAGGTGGTGATGCGTACACTTGCTTACATTTTCCTGAGTTTCCTGATCGCCGGACTCGCCAAGGCTGCTCCCTCCGACCAGAACAACTGCATGAAGTGCCATCTTGATTTCGAGGACGACAACGGGCCTTCGCATAAGATCGCGCGAGATGTTCATATTCAGCACGGGCTCGCCTGTTACGATTGCCACGGAGGGGATCCGACTCTCGATGACATGGACGACGTGCGCAAGTCGAAAGACTGGCGGGGCGCTCCGACGCATCTTGAAGTCCCGGCCTTCTGCGCTCGCTGCCACTCGGATGCCAAATATATGCACGAGCATAATCCGACCCTGCCGACCGATCAGCTCGACAAATATAAGACGTCGGTGCACGGCAAGCTCCTGTTCGGCCAGAAAGACATGAAAGTGGCGAACTGCATCTCGTGTCACACCGTCCATCAGATCGGTGACGCCAAGACGCCTAACTCTAGCACCTATCCGCAGAACATTCCCGCTACCTGCGGCCACTGCCACTCCGACTCGGCTTACATGGCGCCTTACAAAATCCCCACAAATCAGGAAGCGGGTTTCCGCGAGTCGGTTCACGGAACGGCTCTGCTCCAGAACAACGACCTTGGCGCTCCGGCCTGCAACGACTGTCACGGCAACCATGGCGCCGCCCCGCCGGGAGTATCGTCGCTGGCTGCCGTCTGCGGAAACTGCCATGCGATCGAGGCTGATCTGTTCAATGCATCGCCGCACCAGGCGGCATTCGAAGCCAATGATTTTCCGATGTGTCAGACCTGCCATTCGAATCACAAGATTCTCAAGCCGAACGACGCCATGGTCGGCACGGGCGAGAACTCGGTCTGCTCAAACTGCCACTCGGCTGACGATGGTACCAGCGGCTGGAAGAACGCACAGGGAATCTCCGATGCACTCTCCGGTCTGGTGGCTGCCCAAGACTCGGCCGGTCGGGTGCTGAAGGAGGCGACCACCAAGGGGATGATGACGACGGACGAGGAGTTCCTCTTCAAGAATGTGAATCAGGCGCTCATCCAGGCAAGGACTCTCGTTCACACCTACAGTGCCGACTCAGTTCTCCCCAAAACCGAGCAGGGAGTCAGAGAAGCTGATTCGGTCCGAGTTGCTTCCGCTGCCCTTATTAATGAGTACTATTTCAGACGTAAAGGGCTCGTTCTGGCGACTCTGTTCATCACCATCCTGGCCATTGCCCTGTATGTCAAGATTAAGCGGGTTGACCGGGGTTTGAAGTAGGGAGAATTGATACAATACACGTTTTGTCCCGTATAACTATTTGAAGGCAAGAAGGATAATACTTTACAACGAAGTAGAGTAACAATTGATGGTTCAAGACAGAGTGATCAATCGATGTTGTTTTGGTTGTGTATGTTGTGATTTAAGGACTTCTGTGGAGAAATAAACAAAAAATCGCTTGACAAATGTTGATTTTGGAATTTCTTGGGCGATAACATATTGTGAATTCAGTCACATATTCGGCTATTTCACAGATTGAGAATGAGGAAATGGTTCAGTATCTCTCGATTTTGATATTTTTGGCGGCCGGAACGGGGATTGTTCTGGTAACCTTTTTCATATCCCGTCTATTCAGACCCTCGCATCCATATCCCGAAAAGACAGTGAATTACGAGTGCGCAGAGAAGCCGATAGGCAATTCCTGGGTTCGGTTTAACAACCGTTTTTACATTTTTGCGCTGATATTCGTGGTTTTCGATGTCGAAGTGATCTTCCTCTTTCCGTGGGCGGTTGCTTTCGGGCAGTTGGGCCTGTTTGCCCTGGTTGAAATGGTAGTGTTCATTTTGATCCTGTTCTTTGGCCTTTTCTATGCCTGGAAAAGAGGGGTGCTGAAATGGGTCTGATCAAAAAGCTTCCTTATTATGCAGAGAAAATACCGGGCGGTTCATTGGTGGTGACTTCGCTTGAGGGGGTGCTGCACCACGCGCAGGCAAAATCGCTTTGGTATTTGTTATTTGGCACCGCTTGCTGTGCGATCGAGCTGATGTGCACCGGCGCATCGCGTTACGACTTTGACCGCCTCGGTATGATCTTTCGGGCCTCCCCCCGGCAGTCCGACCTCATTATAGTAGCCGGCACGATCACCAAGAAAATGGCCCCGAGACTTCGCACCCTCTACGACCAGATGGCGGAGCCCCGTTATGTAATCGCGATGGGTGGATGCACGGTGGGCGGCGGACCGTTCTACTACGATTCTTACGCCGTGGAAAAAGGGATCGACCATATTATCCCGGTCGATGTCTACATACCCGGCTGTCCTCCTCGTCCTGAGTCATTGCTCGAAGGATGCCTGACACTGCAGAAAAAGATCAAGAAGCAGCATTTGAGCGACTGGCAGGAAAAGTAGCATGACCAAAGACGAGCTTAAGGCATACCTCGACAGCAACTTCTCGGGCAAGCTCACCGCATTGGAGACCGGCCGCTACGATCTGCTTTATGAGGCGAAAAAGGGAGATCTGCTCGAACTCTGCCGCGCCCTTCGTGACGATGACAAACTCAAGTTTGACTATCTTTGTAATATTGGTGCTGTTGACACCCGTGAGAAGTTCGAAATGGTTTATTCGATCGCTTCGACCGTAAACCGCCTCAGACTTGATTTCAAGGTTGTGTTCAATTACGATGACGCCGATATAGAATCGGTTCAGACGATCTGGCCGGCAGCCAACTGGTACGAGCGCGAAGCCTGGGAGCTGTACGGCATCAATATAAAGAATCATGACAACCTGAAACGTTTTCTGCTTCCCGATGACTGGAATCAGGGACATCCGATGCGTAAGGATTGGGATGCACCCGACTTCGTCAGGTTCCCGGAGTTTGAAGTATGACCGAACCCGGATTGAGAACCGAAGAATTCCAGGTCAATATGGGACCGCACCATCCGTCGACGCACGGCGTCTGCCGGTTGCTGTTGACGATGGATGGTGAAAAGGTCATGAAGGTAGAACCGTACATCGGCTATCTTCATCGATCAATCGAAAAGATCTGCGAGAACCGGACCTATCATCAGTGTATTCCCATTCTCGACCGGTTCGAATATGTGACGGCGATGTCCTGCAACTATGTCTTCGCCCTCGCGGCGGAGAGGTTGGCCCAGGTCGAGGTTCCCGAACGGGCAGAGTATCTCCGCGTAATCATGCTTGAGCTGAACCGAATTGCCTCGCACCTGATTTTCTTCGGGACAACGGCGATGGATATCGGTGCTCTCACGCCTTTCCTGTACGCTCTCCGTGAACGTGAAATGATTATGGATCTGTTCGAGATGACCTGCGGACAGCGCCTGACCTACAACTATATCCGCATAGGCGGAGTCTCGAAAGACATTCTTCCGGAGTTCGTGCCGAAATGCCGCGAAGCGATCAATGTTATCAAGAACAAGGTGGATGAGTACGAAGCTCTGCTGAACGGCAATCCGATCTGGAAGGCCCGTACGATTGGAATTGGCCCGCTTACACCGGAGAAGGCGGTAGCTTTTGGAGCCTCCGGCCCGATTCTCCGGGCCTCGGGCGTGAAATACGACCTTCGTCGCGATGATCCCTACTGCATTTACGATAAATTCGAATTTGATATCCCCACCCGTACCAACGGCGATGTGTTCGACCGGTATGTGCTCAGACTCGAAGAGATCCGGCAGTCGATCAGGATTATTGACCAGGCCCTTGACGGCATCCCCGAGGGGGATTTCAAGGCCAAGGTGTCATTGAAGTTCAAGCCGCCGGTGGGCGAAGCTTATGCGAGAATCGAAAACTCGCGCGGTGAAATGGGTGTGTATCTGATTTCCGACGGGACCGAGAAACCGGTACGGGTGAAGACCCGCGGCGGTTCTTACAACCATCTCCAGTTGATTCCGGAAATAGCGACAGGATGTCTGATCGCAGACCTGGTGGCGATCTTCGCCTCTTTTGATATCATCATGCCGGAGGTCGATCGATGAGCCTCATCCTGATGCAGCCGACGGAACTGTCACCGACCTTCCTTTGGATACAGCACCTGGTCGAAATGATTGGTATCGGCGGGATGTGGTCGATTGTCATCACCTATGCGATTCTATCGGTCGTGATGTTCGGGGTGCTCGCGTTGTTGGCCCTGTTCCTGGTCTGGTGGGAAAGAAAATTCGCCGGACACATTCAGCAGCGGTTCGGCCCGATGATGACCGGCTGGCACGGCTGGTATCAGACTATCATGGATGCCGTGAAGCTGCTTCAGAAAGAAGACATTCTCGTCGTAACGCGGGACCGGATGGTGTTCTTCTGGGCGCCGATCCTTGCGTTTCGTAGCGGCCTTTGCCGCTTACATCGTGATTCCGTTCGGCAAAGGGATCATCGTTGCCGATTTGAATATCGGTATCCTGTATATCATAGCGATCACGACTTTCACGATTATATCGTTGCTCATGGCGGGCTGGGGTTCCAACAATAAATATGCCCTCCTGGGCGGGATGCGTTCGGCGGCCCAGGTGGTCAGCTACGAAGTCCCGATGGTGGCGTCGATCCTGACTGTCGTCCTGTTTGCCGGGTCGCTCTCGATGGTCGATATCGTCACCTCGCAGTCCGGCTGGATCTTCAACTGGAATATCTTCCGCCTGCCGTTCGGGCCGATCGCCTTCATCACGTACATTATCGCCGCCACCGCCGAAGCGAACCGCACGCCGTTTGACATACCGGAAGCGGAGCAGGAGTTGGTGGCAGGATTCAATATCGAATACTCCGGCATGAAGTTCGCAATGTTCTTCCTGGCCGAATTTGTCAATATGTTCACCGTGTCGGCAATCGCCACCACCCTCTTCCTCGGCGGATGGAGCGGTCTTCTGCTTCCGTCCTGGATCTGGTTCCTCGTCAAGACGCTGGCAGTGGTGGCACTCCTGATGATGTTCCGCTGGACGTTCCCGAGACTTCGGGTCGACCAGTTGATGGAATTCTCCTGGAAGTATCTCGTGCCGATCACCTTCGCGAACCTTATTCTGGCCGGCTGGATGAAATATGCAGGATGGTACTGGTAATGAGCAGTAACGTTATAGTCGACATTCTCAAGGGTCTCAAGGAGCTTATCGCCGGAATGGGTATTACCGGTAAGCACCTGGGACGCCATGCCGTGACTTTGCAGTATCCGGTACAGAAGATGGAAATGCCGGAACGCTCGCGCGGAATAGTGGTACTGCTCTCCGACAAGGAGACCGGCGAGTTGAATTGCACTTCCTGCATGCTCTGTATGCGGGCTTGCCCGACTGCGGCAATAAGGATAGAAGCTCCGCGCGACGAGAACAAAAAGCGGCAGCTTAAGTCCTTTGTGATCGACAATACCATCTGTTGTTTTTGCGGTCTGTGTGAAGAAGCCTGTAATTTCAGTGCGATCAAGATGGCGACCAAGTACGAGTTCTCCACCTGGACACGTGCAGACCTGATCTGGGACAAAGACAAACTACAGGCTATGGGCAGGGACGTGCCCTATATAGATACCCGGAAGAAGAAGCCGGCCAAGACCGAAGCTGCGGCGAAGCCGGCCGCTCCGAAGCCGGAAGCAAAGGCCGAAGTATCGGCGGAGCCCAAGGCAGAAGAAGCGAAAACGAATCCGGAAACCGGTACCGAGCCGAAGGAGAAAAACGAAAAATGATGGGCGCACCTGAAGTCGGTTTTGTCTTCTGGATTCTCGCGGTCATGATGATCCTCTCCGCGTTCATGGTCGTCAGCCTGAAGAACATCTTCCACTGCGCACTCTTTCTCATCTTCTGTCTGTTCTCAGTAGCCGGGATCTATATCATGCTTCACGCTGAATTTCTTGCGGCCGCACAGGTGCTTATCTATGTCGGGGCCGTCTCTATATTGATGATTTTCGCGATCATGCTGACCAGTAACCTGGCGTCGAAGAAGATCCATCAGGTGAACGAAAACGCGCTCGTATCGTTCTTTATCTCGCTTATCTTCTTCATAAGCGTCTGTATGCTCCTGTACAACACCCGCGTTTGGCGCTATGCGGTCGACAGCCTTCCGGACAACAATATCATGGCGGTCGGAAAGGCCCTCATGACCGAGTATATGCTGCCGTTTGAAGTTGTTTCGGTACTGATGCTGGCGGCGATGATCGGGGCGATTGTACTCGCCCGGAAGGAGCGCTCCTGATGTTTTACTATCTGGCGCTCGCTGCACTGCTCTTCTCGATCGGCCTGTTTGGCGTCCTTACTCGACGCAACGTGATCGGGATTCTCATGTCGCTTGAGCTGATGTTCAATGCCGCGAATATCAATTTCGTGACTTTCAACAGATACATTATAACCGACGGTCTCGCCGGACAGATCTTCGCCATTTTCATAGTAGTGGTGGCGGCTGCCGAGGCTGTGGTCGGTCTTGCTATAGTCCTGCTTCTGTATCGCAACTGGCAGGGTATCGATGTGGACAACGTCAATGTGATGAAGTGGTAGGTTGAGAAGATGACTCAGAACGCATATTTGATACCCCTGCTCCCGCTCTTCTCCTTCGTGATGATCGTATTCGTCCTGAGATGGAAGGAAAAGATCGCCTCGGGATTTTCCATTGCGATGATCCTTGCTTCGTGGCTGATGTCAATATTCGTGCTGATTGAAACGATTGGCCGTGGAGCGGTGCCCTACGAAGCCTTCTACAAATTTATCGACCTCCCGAATTTCACGCTTGAAATCGGTATTCTGGTGGATTCGCTGACAGCCGTTATGCTGGTGGTCGTAACAACAGTCGGCGCCTGTGTCGAGATCTACTCGCTTGGATACATGAAAGACGATCCGCGCTTCAGCCGGTTTTTCGCCTACCTGTCACTCTTTCTCTTCAGTATGCTCGGACTGGTGCTTGCGAACAACTTCTTCATGATCTTCATCTTCTGGGAGCTGGTCGGGCTTACTTCCTACTTGCTGATCGGTTTCTGGTTCGAGAAGAAATCGGCGGCCGATGCCTGCAAGAAAGCGTTCCTGACGACCCGTGTCGGCGACCTTGGCTTCTTAATCGGTTTGTTCCTGATAGCCTTCTATTTCGGGACATTCAACTATCATCATGTCTTTGAGCTGGTAGGAACCGGGACGATTCCGGCCGGAGTCATCACCGCCGCGGCGATCTTCATCTTCTGCGGAGCGGTTGGAAAATCGGCTCAGTTCCCGCTGCATGTCTGGCTCCCCGATGCGATGGAGGGCCCGACCCCGGTGTCTGCCCTCATTCATGCCGCCACAATGGTAGCCGCCGGCGTCTATCTGGTGGCCCGCTCGATGAGTCTGTTCGTCGGCTCGGCCGATGCTTCACTGGTGGTAGCCATCATCGGAGTTGTGACTTCACTCATGGCCGCGACTATCGGTCTCGTTCAAAACGATATAAAGCGTGTTCTGGCCTACTCGACTGTCAGCCAGCTTGGATATATGATCATGGCGCTCGGACTGTACGGTTACGACACCGCCCACGAAGTGCACTCTTCCGGTTTCTATGCCGGCACTTTCCACCTGATGACCCACGCCTTTTTCAAGGGGCTCCTGTTCCTTGGTGCCGGATCGGTGATCCACGCCGTGCACACCAACGATATTCAGGAGATGGGCGGACTGTGGAAGAAGATGAAGATTACGGCGATCACATTTATGATCGCTTCAGCCTCAATTTCAGGAATTTTCCCGCTGTCCGGATTCTGGTCAAAAGATGAGATCGTGGCCACCACCGTGCATCATCCTATCTTTATGGTGCTGACCCTGGTGATCGCGTTCATGACTGCCTTCTATATGTGGCGGCTCTGCTTCCTGACCTTCACCGGCAGCCCGCGTGACCAGCACAGATATGACCATGCCCACGAATCACCGGCCGTGATGACTTATCCTTTGATGCTTCTGGCGTTTCTTTCGGTGTTTGCCGGCTGGGTCGGTATCCCGGCGCTGGAGCATGGATTCGCCGCGTTCGTCTATCACGAGAGCGCCTATCATCCGCACTTCAACTGGGGCATGGCGCTCCTTTCGACTGTGGTGGCCCTGTCCGGTGTCGGATTGGCCTATCTCATGTATTACAAGCGCTCGATCTCCGCTGAGAAAGTTGCGGCCGCGGTAAGGCCGCTGTACAAGCTTGCTTATAACAAATACTACTTCGATGAAATCTACCAGGTAATCATAATTAATCCGTTAATGGCGTTCGGGCGGCTCATGTGGAGCTTCGACGCTAAAGTGATCGACGGATTCGTCAATCTTGTAGGTAAGGCGACCATCGCTCTGGGCGCAACTCAAGCAATGGTTCGATACCTGGATAGTCGACGGGGCGGTCAACGGCTCAGGCTGGATCGTCCGCAAGAGCGGATCCATGCTGCGTTACCTGCAGACCGGGTCACTCCAGTTCTATATTCTGTTCATCATGACCCTGGTGGTGATATTCGGCATGTACAAGTTCGAGTCATCGCTTATCAGCATAAGCTGGCCGGCGTTGACCCTGGTGTTCGTGCTTGGACTGATATTCCTTTCTATAATTTCAAAGATGGTTCTGGCCAGAACGAAACCGGAACAGGATTCGGAAAGCGAAGAATAGTTTTGATTTTGGAGGATAGATTATAATGCTGAGTTCTTTGATATTTATTCCGCTTGCCGGTATGCTGATAGTGATGCTACTCCCCAAGGATAGGACGAAACTTATCCAGTGGACGGCGATCGGTATCAGCATTATTCCGATGGCCATGACCTTCTGGATGACCTGGGACTACTTCTTCAATTTCTCCGGAAGCGCCGCGATGGCGTATGTCGAGGGTCCGTACAGCTGGATTCCGTCGTTGAACATTCAGTATTATATGGGTGTCGATGGCATCTCCGTCCCGATGCTCTTTCTGACCGGATTGCTTTCGACCATATCGCTGATTGCTTCGCTCAGTATTAAAGATCGAATCAAAGAATACTTCGCGTTCTTCCTGCTGTTGGAGGCGGGAATGATGGGAGTGTTTGTCGCCCTCGATTTCTTCCTCTTCTATGTATTCTGGGAGATCATGCTGGTCCCGATGTACTTCCTGATCGGTGTCTGGGGCGGTCCGCGAAAGGAATACGCGGCAATCAAGTTCTTCCTCTACACCCTGTTCGGCTCGATTTTCATGCTGGTGTCGATCCTGATACTCTACTTCACGTCAGAGCCGCACACGCTCAATATGATTACCTTACTCGACCATGGCCCGACGCTCTCACACGGGCTGCAGATGGTCTGCTTCATATTCTTCTTCATAGCCTTCGCCATCAAGGTCCCGGTCTGGCCGTTCCATACGTGGTTGCCCGACGCCCACGTGGAAGCGCCCACAGCGGTATCGGTCATTCTTGCCGGTGTGCTGCTTAAGATGGGAACGTACGCGATGCTTCGCATCAACTGGCCGATGTTTCCTTCGGCGCTCAGATCGCTCTCCTTCTGGATCGCATTGCTCGGCGTAATAGGAATCATCTATGGTGCGTTGGTCTCGATGGCGCAGAAAGACCTGAAGAAACTGGTTGCCTACTCGTCGGTTTCGCACATGGGCTACTGCATGATGGCGCTTGGCGCGTTTACGTCGACCGCCGCCATCACCGGCTGTATGTTCCAGATGGTGTCGCACGGTTTGATCACCGGCGCCTTGTTCCTTTTGGTCGGCGTACTGTACGACCGGGCCCACACCAGAGAGATCGCGGCTTTTGGCGGCCTGGGATCAAAGCTCCCGGTGTACAGCGGCATTATGGTGTTGTTCTCAATGGCTGCTCTCGGGCTGCCGGGTATGTCCGGGTTCGTCGCCGAATTTATGGTATTCGTTGGATCCTTCAGCGTGCTGAATAAAGTCCTGGTTGGCATCTCGGTGCTTGGTGTTGTGCTTGGCGCGACTTACATGCTCCGGATGGTCCAGCGTGTCTTCCTTGGTGAATTCAACCTGGCCCGCTGGGGCGGACTGACCGAAATCAATTTGCGCGAAATCATCTCCGTGGCGCCGCTCGCCGTCCTGACCCTCGCGATCGGTGTCTATCCGAAACCATTGACCGACCTGATGAGCGCAACCATCCAACATTTGATCACCCTCATGTCAAGGTAGCCGGATGAACGCGCAAATGCCACAGATCAGCTTTTCCATGATGCTTCCGGAGATATTCCTTTTTCTCTGGGCGCTGGTGGTGATCACGTTCGATTTAGTGACGAGCCGAAAGAGTGAGACGGCGGCCGGTTATCTCTCGATGCTCGGCCTGGCAATCACCGGCGTGATACTGGCGTTTACCGGGTACGGACGCGGGTTCGGCAACATGTTCTTCAACGATCCGTTCTCGCTTTTCTTCAAGATCATTTTCCTCGGCGCGGCCTTCATGGCGATCGGGAGTTCGTTCGGTATCCTCAAACAAAAGATCGTGAATCACCGGGGTGAATTCTTCGGACTGATTCTTTTCTCGACCGTCGGGATGATGTTCCTGGCGTCATCGAACGAGCTGCTCTCGCTCTATATCGGCCTTGAACTGACCACTATCCCGCTTTTCGTGCTCGCCGCCTTCTTCAAAGACAATCGGCTCTCGGTCGAAGCCGGGTTGAAGTACTTCGTAATCGGCGCGTTTTCTTCCGCCTTGTTGCTCTATGGACTCTCATTTCTGTACGGTCTTTCCGGAACTACCGACCTCGTGCAGATGAAAATAAATATGGCCATCACCCATCTGACGTTCAAGAATATCGGGGTGATGCTGATCGTTTCGACTCTGTTAATCCTCGCCGGAATCGGCTTCAAGCTGGCTTTGCCGCCATTCCATCAGTGGGCGCCGGACGTATACGAAGGGGCTCCGACTCCGGTGGCCGCATTTCTGTCGGTCGGCTCCAAGGCGGCCGGGCTGGTGGCCTTCGCGAAGATATTCGTCAACGGCCTGTTCGCTTTCTGGGGGCCGGAAATGGCGCCGAACGACTGGGGGAGAATGGTCGCTGTCGCCGCCATCCTCGCGCTCATCATAGGCAACGTCGTGGCTATCCGGCAGTCGAATATCAAGAGAATGCTCGCCTATTCATCGATCGCCCAGGCCGGATATATCATGATCGGTATGGTGTCGATGTCGGATCTTGGCATGTCGGCGGTCGGGTACTATATATTCGCGTACCTCTTCGCGAACATGGGTGCCTTCGCCATGGTCGTTATGTTCGAGGACCAGACTGGCTCCTGTCAGATTGCAAGCTATCGCGGACTGTCCAAGACATCGCCGTTCTTCGCGGCGGGGCTCTCGCTGTTCATGCTGTCGCTTGCCGGTATTCCACCGCTGGCAGGATTTATGGCCAAATATAAAGTCTTTGCGGCGGCCATCAACCTTGCCACAGCCGGGCAAGGTCAGTACAATTTCCTGTACTGGCTGGCCGGTGTCGGTCTGCTGACCTCCGTCTTTTCGCTGTTCTACTATGCCAATGTCATCAAACAGATGTACTTCTCAAAAGATGAGTCGCCCTATCGTATTGCCTACACTGCCGCAGCCTCCGCGGTCGTGGTTATCGGCCTGGCCGGTATCTTCATCGTTGGCATCCTGCCGGAACCAATCCTTCAGTTCGCCGGCAAGATCTCGGCTGTGTTCGGTTTCATGCCTCACTGAGGCAATCCGAAATTATTTGACTTGAGATATACCGCCCGATATACTCTGGCTATAGTTACCTTCATTTCCGGTGGTTAGGCAGTGAGACAGTTACTTATTATCATTAAGCGGTACTTTGTGTCCGGCGTACTCGTGGTCGTGCCGCTTATTCTCACTTACCTGATTCTCAGATTCCTGCTCGAAGCTGTGGACAGCATCCTCGGGCCGATAATCGAAAAGGTGTTCGGATATTACTTCTTCGGCCTCGGTGTTCTCACGACCATACTGTTGATCCTGCTCGCCGGTGTTCTGACGCGTAATTTTGTCGGCGCACAGCTTTACCGCTACGGTGAGAAAGTACTCAGTCGGATGCCAATCATCCGGCCGGTCTATTCGGCAGCCAAACAGCTGCTCGAAGCGATCGCCCTCCCCACGACCAGTTCGTTCAAGGAAGTGGTGCTGGTGGAATACCCGAGACGCGGCGCATACGCGGTGGGATTCGTGGCCAAGGAAATCACCCTGGATGCTGACGGGACCCCGAAAAATCATATGGTGGTTTTCGTCCCGTCCACCCCTACGCCTGTATCAGGAATTGTAATAATAGTGCCATCGAATGAAATTATTCCACTCGACTTGACCCTCGAAGAGGGTGCCAAGTTTCTGGTGTCGGGAGGGGCAGCCTCACCGGAAAAGTTGAGGCGCAAAGTCCCGTCGAAAAACAGTGATCACGATGAGGTCGGATATGAAGCTGGCTAATCTGCTGATGGAACGTCGAATCACCATTGACCTGAAAGCCCAGAACAAGGGTCAGGCAATTCTCGAACTGCTGGACCTGATCAAGAACGAAGGGGTCCGGATGGACTATGTCGAAGTGATGCGATCGATCGCCGAGCGGGAAGAAGTCGAAAACACGAATTACGGACACGGCTTTGCCTTCCCGCACGCACGAACCGATGCCGTCAGTGAGCTGTACATCCTGATCGGGGTTTCGCGATCCGGGCTCAACGACAAAACTCCGGACAACATCCCGGTTCATGTCCTCTGTCTGCTGCTTACACCGGCGACCATCGCCAAGCTCTATTTGCAGACGCTCTCAGGCCTGGCGGCGTTCGGGCGGACTCCCGGAACCTTGCAGAAAGTGCTCAGCGTCACCCACACCAGCGATCTGGTGAAACTGATTGCTGACACCGGCATTACCGTGGACAAGGAATTGATGGTCAAGGATGTGATGCGGCATAATGTCGCTACTGTGACCGCGGACGATACGCTGAAAGAGGTAGCCAATCAGATGTTCCGGAATCGTCTCTCGGCGCTGGCGGTGGTCGATCTGGAAGGTCGCCTGGTTGGCGTGATCGGGGACCGTGACCTGATAAAGGCAGCTCTTCCTGATTACAAATCGTTGATCTCGAATTTGAATTATTCTATTGATGTCGAGCCGTTCGAAGAACTGCTTAAACAGGAAGACAAGATCAAGGTATCGCAGCTGTTTCGTACGGATTATGAAGTAACGACACCGGAGACGCGGATTGTCGAGGTTGCGGCGATGATGATTTTTAAGGACATTAGAAGAGTTTTCGTTACTTCGGGCGACAATAAGCTGGTCGGCGTCCTGCTCCGCAAGGATATCGTTAATATGATCATCAGAGGATAACGGGAGCCCGATGACGGAACAACGACCCAGGTTCAAGATCTCGTTTCCAATCTATTTCATCTTCCTGCTGACTTTTGTGATCTCACTGCCTGGTTTGCTGACCGGGCTGTTTCATTGGGAGGTCGCGCCGGTTACCGGGACGGTGATGTTCGGTCTCGCGATTTTCTGTGGCGCCTTTATTTTGTCGTGGGCGGCCGAAGCTGCGCAGATCGATATTTCAGAATCTCTTGCGGTCGTCATTCTGGCGCTTTTGGCTGTTCTCCCCGAGTATGCCGTTGACTTCGTTTTCACCTGGAAGTCGGCACACGATCCTTCCCAGATGCACTTCGCCATTGCTAACATGACAGGCGCAAATAGGCTTCTGGTCGGACTCGGCTGGCCGTTCATTCTTTTCCTTTACGTTTTCGTGAAAAAGAAGAAGCAAATCGTGCTGGAATCCTCCCAGCGGGTCGAGATTTTCTACCTCGCCATGGCCACCCTCTATTCATTTACGATCCCACTCAAGGGGAGCCTCAATCTGATCGACACGGTGATTTTGGTGTTTATATTCGCCATGTACACGCGAAGGGCGGCGCAATTGGAGTCAGCGGAGCCGGAAGTGGTCGGGCCGGTAAAAATCGTCGCCAATCTCAGCACCATTCCGAGGCGGATACTCACGATCTTTCTCTTTGTCTATGCCGGTGTTGTAATCTTTTTCGTGGCCGAGCCGTTCGCTGAATCGCTCGTCGGTATGGGACGAAGTTTTGGGGTAAACGAATTCCTGTTGGTACAGTGGCTTGCGCCGATTGCTTCTGAAGCTCCGGAGTTTATTATCGCGGCTGCCTGGGCAACCCGCGGTGCCGCCGGATCGGCACTGAAAGCTCTGATATCGTCAAAAGTGAATCAATGGACCCTGCTAATCGGTACCATCCCGCTGGTCTACGCCATTTCCGGCCGGGCAATTCACCCGTTCATCCTCGATACGAGACAGGATCACGAACTGATCCTCACGGCCGCTCAATCGTTGTTCGGGGTGGCGGTGCTGGTGAATCTCAAGCTGAATCGCACCGAAGGGCTGCTGCTGCTGGTGTTATTTCTGGCCCAATTGATTGTCGAAGAAATCCGCCTCGAAGTGGCGGGTGTTTATATCCTGCTGGCGATCCTGTTTCATTATCTTCACCGAAGGTCGCTTATTCCGGCCGCCCGGATCGGACTCAATCTGAAGATGTTCAAGAAATAGCGGGGGCTATTCGTCTTTCTGCTCTTTTTCCCTGAAACCGATCCGCGGAAACGGGTTCACGATGGAACTCGCGATGTTGGTCAGGTGCGCGTTCACCCGCTTCAAATATCGGGCATACATGGCAAGACTCACCGATTCACCAGTTGACAGGGATCGGTCTTTGACCAGAATCATGTCGTCCACGATTTGATCGCTCTTCTTAGCGATTTCCTGTTCCACCTGCAGCACGGTGCGGGCCCGATCCTGATCCTGCGTTTTGAGAACGTCGATTACCATTGGGAAATGTTTCTCGATCGCCCGTTCGATCTCCTGCAGCGTCGATTCATGAATCCCGCCCTTCAGCATCCTGTTGTGAAGGTTGGCGAGGCCGGCGATATTCTTGGTGTAATCGCCGATTCGCTCGACATCGATAACGATCGACACCAACGCCAGACCCGGCACCAGATTCTCGTTTCCGGCCACAGCCAGATGGGTCAGCACTTTGCGGCGCACTTCCCGTTCGTACTTGTTGATCTTGCGATCGGTGGCCCGAATGTCGAAGGGCAAATCGGAAGTGTCCGTATCGCGTAGGGTCTTGCGGGAAGCATGGTACATCTGCTGATCGAACTCAAGCATCAGCAGGGTGGTCTGAAAGGCTTCGTCCAGCAGACTGACCGACCCGAATAGCTCTTTGAATTTATTGAACATGATAGCTCCTCTTATTTGCACAAATAGATTATGACGCCGGGTATGAGAAAAAACACGACGATAATATATCCTATCGGCACCAGCCGAGATTTCTGGGTGAGTTCACTGAGTTTTTTCGCCAGCCAGATCGGAATGAATTTCAGGGGCCAGAAGATGAATATGCCAAAGATGTTGAACATGAGGTGGGCAAAAGCGACGGCCACCGCCTGATGCGATCCGGTCACGAACGAGGCCAGGAACGCCGTTATGGTCGTTCCGATATTGGCTCCCAGGAGATAGGGATAGACCTGCTGGATGGTAATAACGCCGGCACCCAGAAGCGGGACAACGATAGATGTCGTGATGGACGACGACTGCACCAGGGTGGTCAGGCAAACGCCAAGCAGGAAGCCAAGCGCAGGGGTTCTGAAGATGTAGCGCTGGAAGAACTTTTCGACTTTCGTCAGCACCAACGACCTCAGTACGACAACAATGTATCTGAGTGCGATAAACAGCAGCAAAAGCGCAACCACGGCCGCCATCCAGCCGGATCGATGAGTCAGGTGAATGATCAGCTCGGCCACCGGACCGGTTAAAGCCTTGAGCGGTGAAGTGAATTTGAGGCCGCCGAATCCGGCGAAGATGGTTTCCATGTATTTGGCCGATGCGCCGATGATATTGAAATAGATCTGCAGCGGCAGGAGAACAATGACCGAACAAATGTTGAAGAAGTCATGGAGCAATGATCCGCAGAACGCCCGCTTGAATTCATCGCCGCGATTGATATGGCCGAGCGAGACAATTATGTTCGTAACGGAAGTGCCGATGTTGGCTCCCATGACCATTGGTACCGATGACTCAAACGAAAGTACGCCCGATGCGACCAGTCCGACGATAATCGAAGTTGTGGTGGAGGAAGACTGAATAATCGCAGTAGTAACCAGCCCGATCATGAGGCCGACGACCGGATTCGAGGTCGCCTGGAAGATCGTCTCGGCAAACCCTTTACCGAACAGCTTGAAAGCATCCCCGAGAAGAGTAATGGAGAGGATAAATAAATAGACAAGACCGGCCAGGGCGAGAAGCTTCAGAATCAGCTCTCGCCGCGTAGTTGTCCGGACGGTGAAATCCCTTTCGACACCGGCTCGTACCGCCATGCGCTCCTGTAACCCTTACCTGTTCCCACGAGTAAATTGTTAAGAATATATGAGCGTCAGGTTAAGGGGTCAAGCGATTTGGATTTCCCAGTTCTCGTTATGTTCATTTCTGCCTCAGGGCTGCATCTTACCGGCGGAAGTTATGATATACTGGTCAGTCCGGAAATATTTCGAAGTCACTCGTCGAATATCCTGAACCGTTACCGCCTGAAGGTCTGACAGGTAGTCCTTGTCGTATCCGAGCTTCCGCCCGAGATATTCATCGACTCCAAGATAATAGGCCTGGTTAATGCTGGACAGCTTCGCACTCATGAGCCGCCCCCAGATCTGGTTTCGAGCGCTATTGATCTCGTCCATCGTCGGGCCATCGAGCTGTAGTTTGTCTATCTGGAGCAGGATTCCATCGCGAGCCTTCTCGAAATTGCCGGCCGAAGTACCAATTACCGAATAATACCAGCCGAAATTTTTGTCGAATGTCGCTCCCGTGCCCACTGAATAGGCCAGGCCGTCACGCTCACGCAGGTTCTGATACAGGCGCTGAGAAAGAATCGAAGCCGCGATTTCGAGCGCGGCGGCATCCTTGTCTTTGGCTCCCGGAAGGGGCGACCCGAGGTAAATGCTTATCTGCTCCTTGTTCATCTCGGCATGGTCGGTTTCTATCTTCGTGACAGGGGCGGGGGCCTGTGCCTGAAGATAAACCGACGCCGGATAACAGAGCCTGCCGAAGCGATCGTCCACCCACTGTTTTACCATCTCGATCGGCATGTCACTCGCGATCGTCAGGATCATATTCTGCGGAGCATAGTATTTGGCATGATACGCCCTGAGGTCACCCAGCGTAATGGCCGATATCGTCTGGGCCGTCCCCATGATTGGTTTGGCATAGGCCGATGAATCGAACATCTTGTCGTAGAAAAGAGCGCGTGCGACTTTTGAAGGCGAAGCAGCGTCGCGGCCGATCGTTCCCAACATGCTTCCGCGAATATTCTCCACTTCGGATGAATCGAACGCTGGTTGGAGCAGCATCTCGCTGAACAGGTAAAACCCCCGCCGCGCAAATTCATCGATCGTCTCGAACTTCAAAAATGAAAACTGCCCGGTGGTATAGCGATCATCGTAGGGAATCCACGGGTTGTCATACAGTGTGACATTGGCACCGATTTTGGAAAGATCCTTGGTCAACTGCGCAGCGTCTCTGGTTGTCGTGCCTCGCTCGATACATCGATTGACGAAATCAGTAATGCCGGTCTCGCCGTCCGGTTCATTCGCGGAGCGATCTTTCCCAAGCACATTCATGGCGAATACCCGAGTATCGGGATTGTGCTTGATGATGACTGTCAGGCCGTTCGGAAGAACTTCGCGGTCGTAGGTCGAATTATCCGACAGCGTGAATTTCACCGAATCCGTCTTCGGGAAGACCAGTGGATAACCGGCCAGATTGAACTGAGGGAATTTGACCGAGTCGAAATGCGCTTTGATCTGTTCATCGGTCGGTTCGGGCGGAATGTACGCTGTCTGGGTGGAATCAGCCGGTTTGACTACTACAGCGACATAGTCGGGCTGCTTCAGCCAGTGACGGGCAGCTCGTTGACAGTCCGACCACTCCACCTGAGACAGCCGCTGCGGATACGATTGAATGAAGTCCCATCCCGTAGTCATCATCATCGGCGCGATCATGAATCCGTAATAATGCAGTTTCTCGGCCGTGAAGATGTCCTGGGCCTTGACAGAGGTCTTTATCCCTTCGATACTTTCGTTGTCCGCAATGTGACTGTCGACATTCTCGATCTGATCCAGCACCGTAGATACTATCTGGTCCGCCTTGTCCCCCTTGTCGGTGACGATATTGATCTCAACGCGCGAAAAGCCGGAATAGGTGGCAAGGGAGACCGAGGCCTCCGACGCCAACGGATCGGTCCCTCCGGTGAGGGCGGTTATCAAGGGGGAAACGCCGCTCATATTGAGATACTGGCTCAGGAGATCGATTGCCAGGTAGTCGCTGTCAGAGTATTTGGGGGCAGAGAAAGAAAAGTCGATATATGTTGATTTGACATTTGCCACGGTGTCGAAGACCTGCTGGCCGGTGAGAGCGTCAGGGCGATCATCATTTTTGTACGATGGACGCTCGGTCATAGCAACACTGTCCCTGGGTGGCATGATACTGCCGAGGGTAGAATCAACGATCTTTTTCATCTGAGGGGTGTCAAAATCACCGATCACCAAAGCCGTCATGTTGCTCGGCTCGTAGTACCGTTTCCAATAATCGATAATGGCCTCACGCGGGATGTTCTGAATGAACGCCCGATATCCCAGGACCGGGCGGCCGTAATCGGTCCCGGCGTATGCCTTGGCGGTAAAAAAGTCCTCGGCCGGAGCCCCGGGAGCATCGGCGTCACGGTTGATTTCTTCGATAACCACTTTTCGTTCTTTGGGGAGTTCGGAGTCAGGAATGGTCGAATTGAACAGCATGTCGGCCTGCACGGCTAAGCCGTAGTCGATATACTGCCGGGGCATCAGAACCAGATAGGCGGTCAGGTCTTTCCGGGTGAAGGCATTGATATATCCGCCAAGATTCCGAATCGACTCATCGAGCTGCTGCCGATCCATGTGGGTGGTGCCGTCGAACAGCAAATGCTCCAGAAAATGAGTAATTCCATTTTCATATTGGGACTCATATTTGCTCCCTGACTTAACGAAGATGACCGATGCAATCATGGGAGAACCATGATTCTCCTTGAGGATCACCTTCATGCCGTTGGTGAGGGTGTAAAGACTGTCTGCAGCCTTTGGCGATGACGGTATGAGCAGGGCAGAAAATAGGAAAATCAATGCAACTGCCCCGAATGAAAGCTTACGGGAATTCAACATATCTATGACTCCTGTGCGAGCCGGTGCGAGGGGCTCGGCTCAAGTGTATATTTCGATAGCCGACAAGAAGTTATATTACAGGCGGTTGTCCCTTTTGTCAACTGCCGAAAAATTGAATTGACTCGTAGCCGTTATCCGGTATATTCAGGCAACTGATTATGAAAAAACTACTTAGAC
This sequence comes from uncultured candidate division Zixibacteria bacterium, assembly GCA_963711085.1. Classification (GTDB taxonomy): domain Bacteria; phylum Zixibacteria; class MSB-5A5; order GN15; family FEB-12; genus CAVQCT01. The sequence goes on from CAVQCT010000005.1 coordinate 168,875, forward strand.
AGGCTCTGGGCGGACTCAAGCTCGGCGTAATTGTGCTGACGGTGGTCTCGTTTACCCTCAGTGGCGCCCAGTCAGCCAAGCGACTCTTCACCGGCTACGGCAGCCAGCAAACAGTCGAAAAACAAATTGCTGAGTTGGCCCAATTGATTCCGGGTCCTCCTTCGCCGGACGAAGCTCCCGGCAAAATGGCTCGGGACAGCCAGCCTAACTGCGAACAACCGGCCTTTGCTGCTGCTCCAATCGTGGTCAAGACAGACAATTCAGAATCACGCATTGACTCCGAGACGCATCAGGCGGTCAGGTTGGTGCCTGTCAACACCAGAGCTATTCCCAATCGATCGATAAAGACAAGTTCTTCGAACATCTCATCACGTCTCGCTCTTCAGTTTACGCTGGTCGGAGCGAAGCCCTCCGGCACCAGCTAAAGATCGGTGCCTCCCTCGCGACGCAAGTCGAACGACAATTAGCATTAGCATTTAATATCAACATTTGGAAGGAATTTATATGTCCAAGCACAATTGGCGTATTGTCCTCACAATTGCGCTGGTGATTCTGGCGGTGATCGCCTTCTGGAACACCTTCAGATTGTGGACCATGAGCCCCGCCGAAAAGCAGACGATGCAGGAAGATGATCCTGGCGCCCTGCTGAAACTACAGCAAAAGGCGATACGCCTCGGACTGGACCTTCAGGGAGGTATCCACGTCGTCCTCAGAGTGAAAATGGAAGAGCTTGACAAAGACTCCCAGAAAGACGCAGTCGATCGCGCCATCCAGGTGGTCCGGAGCCGTATCGATGGTCTCGGGGTGGCCGAACCGTTGATCGTCAAACAGGGGACCGACCGAATCGTGGTCGATTTGCCGGGCTACACCGATGCCGCCCGCGCCGAGGAACTGATCGGCCAGACAGCGTTGCTTCAATTCAAGCTGCTGGATACCTACGACAACGCCAATCTCCTGTTGGCGAGGCTCGACTCGGTGATTTACAAGTACGAGCAAAGCCGGAAGAGCGGGACGGCGAAGGATACCTCGAAGGCGGCTCAGACCGAAACAGAGAAGAGCGGGAAGACCGCCCCTTCGAAATCGACGAGCCCGAAAGACAGCTCGAACGATATGCTTGCCGAACTGATGGGTGACAGTTCGTTCGATACTGCCGCCGCGTTCGGATTCGACGAGACCAACACCGGGTCCGATGAGCATCCGCTTACCTCACGCCTGGAACCGTCCCTGTTCAACAGCACCACCGGAACGAACTGGCCGGCCTATTCGGTTTCGCGGGACGATCGGGAACGTATTGACCGATGGTTGAAGTTGCCTGAAGTCGCATCGCTGATTCCGCTCGATGACCAGTTCGCCTGGTCGACACGCTCGGAGTTGCGTAACCAGCGGCAGGTTTACATGCTCTATCTCCTCAAGAGAAAGGTGCAATTCCTCGGTCGATTCCTCGAAGGTATCAGCCTCGGGACCGGCCAGATGGGGGGATACGAAGTCAACTTCAGTCTCTCCGGCGACGGCGCTGCCGTATTCGCCACCCTCACCGGCGCGAATATCAATAAGCCGCTGGCGATCGTGCTCGACGACAAAGTCGAATCGGCTCCATTTATCAATTCGAAAATTCGGACCCGTGGTACGATCACGATGGGCAGTTCGGCCTCGATCGATGATGCCCGGAATATGGAGATCGTGCTGAAAGCCGGTGCGCTTCCCGCTCCGGTCGAAATCATCGAAAAGAACGTCGTGGGTGCGACCCTCGGCGCCGACTCGATCAAGAAAGGGTTCTATTCATCGGTCCTCGGACTTATCCTGGTGCTGCTGTTCATCGGCATCTACTACCGCGTCTCCGGGGTGATTGCCGATGTCGGTCTGATCTTCAACCTGTTCTTCCTGCTGGCCATCATGGCTGCCCTCGGCGCCACTCTCACCATGCCGGGTATCGCAGGAATTATTTTGACGATGGGTATTTCGGTCGACTCGAACATCCTGATTTTCGAGCGTATCCGCGAAGAACTTCGAACGGGCAAGACGGTCCGGGCATCGATCGATGCCGGTTACAGCCGTGCCTTCGTCGCCATCTTCGACTCCCACGTGACCACGCTTATCACCGCCGGTGCTCTGTTCCTGCTCGGTTCGGGACCGATCAAGGGATTCGCGGTAACGCTCTTCTGGGGTGTTACGATCTCCCTGTACACGGCATACATCATCACGAAGCAGATTTTTGATTTCCGTAAGGGTTATCAGAAGCTGAGCATATAATCGAAAGGTGAGAGCAACATGTTTAGAATAATAGGTGAAACACATTTAGACTTCATAGGGCTGCGGAAGTACGCTTTCGTCCTGTCGACGTGTCTTGTACTGCTCGGCCTTATCGGATTCGTCATGATCTCCCTGGGTAAGGCGAATCTCGGCATCGATTTCGCAGGCGGAATCATGGTCCAGGGATATTTCGATCAGCCGGTGAAAATCGATGATCTCCGTAACGCCACCGTGACGGAGTTCCCGGATATCCAGATTACCTATCTGTCTGATTTCGAAAAACCGAATGCCTTCATCGTCAAAGTCAAGCAGCCGCAATCCGAGCAGGAGAGTAAGGAGAAGCTGACGGCCCTGAAGCAATCGATTGCCAACAAGTTTCCCGGCAACGCCTTTACGATCGTATCCGAACATGTGATCGGGCCCGCCGTAGGGGAGACCCTCCGCCGGGATGCCCGCTGGGCGGTATTGCTGTCGATGTTCGGGATCATCATCTACATCTGGGTGAGATTCGACTTCCGAAGCGGAATCGCGGCGACCATTGCGACTTTCCACGATGTTCTCGCGGTATTGGGTATCTTTTTCCTCTTCCGCCTCGAGTTCGACTCGCTGATTGTGACGGCGCTGCTGACCCTTGCGGGATATTCGCTCACTGATACGGTGGTTGTGTACGATCGAATCCGTGAGAATTTGAAGAAATTCCGCGGTAAGGGAGAGTATGCCAACGCGGTCAACGTTTCGATTAACGAAATGTTGTCGCGAACCATCAACACATCGATGACGGTGCTTATCGTGGTCGGCATCCTGTACCTCTTCGGCGGAGAAGTGCTGCACAATTTCGCCCTCGCACTTTTCCTCGGAGTGATAGTCGGAACTTACAGTTCGGTATTCGTGGCCAGCCCGATCGTGGTCGAATGGGAAGCCCGCTCGCCGAAGCGTTTCAAATAGTCAGACGGTAACATATTCGTCTGTGAAACCCGCCGGTATTCGCCGGCGGGTTTTCATTTGGCGAACAAGTTCTACAAGATGGCCCGAATTGCTCCAGGATATATTTGCTTGACTCTCCGAAGGCCGCATCTTTCTTTTGCATCGTCATTTCTACGAAACCGTTCCTGCCCGCGTGTAAGGAGTGAGCCTGACGATGCTTTCCGTTATCCTGTCTTTGCTGACGGTTGCCGTTGTAACCGACAGCACCTACAACACTAAAGAGAATCCGGTCGAAGTCGATCCGATCGTAGTGGTCGGTCAGCGAGAACCGGTACGGCTTTCGAAAGCGGTCAACTCGGTCATCACAGTCTCTCCCGAAAAGATGCAAGATGCTCCGGAGGCGAATGTGCTTTCACTGTTCAATTACTCAAGCTCGTCGGTCAGCATTACCTCCGTAAACGGCGTCGGCTACGGTCTCGGAACCCTCGGCCAGGGTAGGATCCTCATTCGCGGCCTCGGCTTCACCCCGAATCGCGGATCGCTCGTGCTTATCGATGGACGTCCGGATATTGCGGGTCTGTTTGGTCATCCACTTCCGGACACCTATCAGCGGGCCGGACTCTATTCGGCGGAGTTGGTCAAGGGAGGATCATCAACGCTGTATGGCTCCAATGCCATCGCAGGCGTACTGGATCTTCAGTCGTTCTATCGTCCCGATCTCGACCGATATACGAACCTGGAACTGAAGGGGGGTTCACACAATACTCTCGATGGCGTCATACAGCATTCCCAGAAATTCGGTCATGCGATCGTTGCCGGCTGGTATGAGTATCTGGAATCGGATAACCAGCGTCCCAACGAAGCATATTTCAATCGCTCCGGCGGTTTCAGAGCACAATTGCAACAGTGGCATGGGTATAATCTCTTCGTGAGCGGGAAGGTCACCTCGTTTGATTTTAGCGATGCCGGTCCGATCTATGCCCCGTTGGCTGCATCCGGGAAGATCCTCCGAACCGGAGTGACAGCGGGAGCTGATCGGAGAACAGACGCGTACGCGCTTTCGGCACGGCTCTACAACAGCTACGGTCATCATTCGTTTTCGGACGGGTTTCATTCGGTCGACCGCAACAACGGGATCGACCTGTTCGGGCGGCTCAACCGTGTGGTGACCGAGCATCTGTCGCTGTCGGGTGGAGTGTCCTTTGACCAGCTCGGCGGGAATGCTTATGACGGTACGCCGTTTACCCAGCCGGGTAATTTCGATGAAAACGAGTTCGCCGCCCATGCGCAAACTGAATTCAGCTACAGAGCGCTCAGCAGCCTCATCCTTGGCGGAAGATACATTCACCATGACCGGTACGGTGCCCATTTTGTCTACCAGGCAGGTTTGGTCGTGACCCCTTCGGCCATCGGCTCTTTCAAATTCTCAGTTGGAACCGCTTATCGGAATCCGACCATCAATGAATCGCAGCTCTTTGCCATATCAAATCCAGACTCGCTGAAGCCGGAAGAAGGGACATTCTACGAAGTTGGCTATTTCAAGAAGCTCAACAGTAACCTTTCGGTTGAGACGGCCGTTTTCTGGCGCAGAGGTAAAAACCTGATACTTACGGAGCCTAACCCGAATCCGCCTCCATTCGTCCTGTTCCAGAACAGTGGAACATACAAGCACTCCGGGATCGAAGCAACTGTCCGGTTTGCCCACGGCCCGCTGACCCTGAGCCCATCGTACACTCACCTGAACCAGGATACTTATAACGAATCGGTGCCTACTGACAAATTCGCTCCTGGACGGTGGTTTCACGGCCCGAAAGTTCCGCCTCGGAATCGAGACGATCGCCGCGCTGAACACTCGCTCCGATTCATCGGGCGTGCCGGTAGTGTTGAAAGACTATGTCCTTATCAATCTCGACCATGTTTATCATCTCACCCCCAACCTGGATTTCTCGCTGAAGATCAACAACCTCTTCGACCAGAGCTATCAGGTGGTCTCGGGCTATCCGATGCCGGGGATAACTTTCAGGGGTGGTCTGGCTGTTCGGATGTTCTGACAAAGCGACCGGTGCACGGGGGGAATCCCCCTGCTTTGTGAGAGAATTTTTCAACGAAAAGCAGAGTCCGGCTGTATATTATGTATATGCAGTGGGTCTCCTCAAAAACAGCCGTTTCGGCGATAGTACTAACCTTGCTCAGCGTTTCGCTGGCCTTTTCGCAGGGTCGTGAACAGCTCCCTAAGCTCATGCAGTTTACCCAGTTACAGACTAAATCAGTCTCTAATCCGGACCCGTCTGCCATCAAGGTCGCCCGTCTGCATTACTCCGGCGGCGGTGACTGGTACTGGGGGAACTCGTCGGTGCCCAATTTTTTGAAATTCATTTCGGAAAATTCCCCGTTTCCGGTCGATACCATCGAACACGAAGTCAAGATTACTGATCCCGACCTGTTCAAGTACCCGTTTCTATTCGCCACCGGCCATGGAATCATCAGTTTCAGTTCCGATGAGCAGGAACGGCTTCGCCAGTATCTGGCAAACGGCGGGTTTCTATTTGTCAATGATTCGTACGGGATGAAGGAGACTTTCCCGAAAGAGTTGGCCAAGCTGTTTCCCGACCGAAAAATCGTCGAATTGCCTTACGACCATCCGATCTACCACTGTTTCTACGACTTTCCGAACGGGCCACCGAAAATTCATGAGCATGACGGCCTCCCTCCGCGTGCATATTCGATAATCGTAAACGGCCGGGTGGTCGTCTATTTCCTGATAGAGGCCGATATAGGAGACGGATGGGAAGATCCCCAGGTGCACCATGATCCGGAAGAGAAACGTCAGGAAGCTTTCCGGATGGGGTTAAACCTTTTGACTTACGCGTTGTTATATTAAAGCACGTATTACTTACCAGACTTTATTTCTGATTTGACATAGATATCCGGGTTGCAATCGGCTAACCGCGACGACCAATAGCGAGGTGACCTTCATGAAAGAGATAACTAACAGCCGCCGACTCATACAAATTCTCCAGCAGACCCTTCTCAAACAGAGGCTGGTGCTCTCTGTTGCCGGACTGTTGCTGACTTTTACAGTGGTCCTTGGTGCGTGGATACTGCTTTCCCTGCTCGCCAATGTCGTCATTCTCCCGGTGGCCGCAAAAGTTGCTCTGCTCATTGTCAGCGGCCTCGTCACGGTCTATTTCTTCGGTCGCTATGCTATCGCGAAGTTCTTCTCCGGCACGGTCGACGATGTCGCGGTCGATCTGGAGACCAGGAATCCCGCCCTGAAGGGGCGGCTCATAGCTGCGATACAATTTGCGCGGACTACCAAGACCCCCGGCTATTCATCCGATCTTATCGCGATGACCGAAAAGCAGGCGCTCAGGGAGGCGGGCGGAATCAACTTCAACGAGTCGGTTCGATTCTATCCGGTGCTAAGAACAGGACGTCTGCTCGGCGGATGTATCATCGTTGCCGTTGCCTTGCTTCTGCTCGTACCCGGGCTGTTTACCTATTCCTACGAAGTCTACTCCAATCCGACTTCGGTTATCGCCCCGCCCCTTGGATACAAACTGGTGGCAGATCCCGGATCAACCCAGTGGATCAAATACCGTGATATCCCAATCGGTGCCGCGATATTCGGCGATCACCTTCCCGACAAGGCCACCATCTCATACCGCATGGCCGGTGGCAGCTGGCAGAAGGCGGAAGTAGACTTGCGCAAACAGCACAAGATTGAGCTGGCTGGCGGCGACTCTATTTCGTTCGCAATTACTCTACGGCAGATCAATAAGTCATTCGATTACTATGTCGAGGCTGGCCGCGAGAAGACGGAGATTCAGCAGGTCGATGTCGTGGATCGTCCCCGCGTGCAGGGAATCAAGCTTTCGGTATTCTACCCGGACTACACCGGTCTTCAGCCCACCGTTATTGATGAGAACAACGGATCGTTCTCGGCGGTGGTCGGCAGCCGTGTCAATATGAAGATTTCCACCAACCTGCCGATCGATCAGGCTGAGTTGGTGTTTGATGACTCCAGCCGCGTGCCGATGAAGGTGCTGAACAAGGAGGCGGAGATTGCGATGGTAGTCGACAAGTCCCGCTCCTACCACATCCAACTTACCGACAAGCTGGGAGAGAACAATCCGGACCCGATTGAATACTATCTGACGGCTGTGCCGGACGATTACCCGTCGATCGATGTCGTCCGTCCCGGATTCGATGTGAATCTCTCCGACGACATGACGCTCCCACTGAAGGTCCATATATTCGACGACTACGGATTTTCTTCGCTGGTGATGAAATATCGTGTCGTCTCCCGGGGACACCCGTCGGAAGAGAACGTAGCCGTTCTGCATTACCCGGATAAGATCAAGACCGAAGGTGAAGTTGAGTTCAACTGGGACATGGACAAGCTGAACATGTATCCGGGTGACTATGCTTCCTACTACTTCGAAGTAGCCGACAATGATCGGATCTCCGGTCCGAAAATCACCAAATCACATACGTTCATCGCCCGGCTCCCTTCCCTGGACGAAATCGTAGCGCAGACCCAGAAAGAAGGGAACCAGCGGATCGTCAAGACCGAGGACATTCTCAAGGCGAGCAAAGAGCTGTCGCAGCGTCTAAAAGAAGTTAATCGTAAGCTCGAGGCCCAGGGGACAACTCCGCAGCAGCAACAGCAGAGTTGGGAGCAGCAGAAGGAACTGCAGTCGATTGTCGACAAGAATGCGGAGCTGCTGGATCAGATTCAGAAGTCCTCGCAGGACATGAATAAATCGGTCGATAAGATGGGCCAGCAGGCGCTGATGAGCCAGGATATTCTGGACAAGCTGGCCGAGATCCAGAAGCTGTTCCAGGAAGTCGCCACTCCCGAGATGAAGGCGGCTCAGGAGAAATTGGCCGAAGCGATCAAGAAAATGAATCCGAAAGATCTGCAGGATGCGATGAAGGACTTCCAGCTGTCCCAGCAGGATCTCATGGATCGCCTTGACCGGACGCTCGCCCTTCTGAAAAAAATGCAGCTGCAGCAACAGATGGAAGCGATGGTCCGTCAGATCGAGCAACTGGCCCGACAACAGGAGCAGATGAACAACTCCACCGACAGCAGCGCTTCATCGGCCCTGCCTAAACTCTCCGATGAAGAAAGCAAGCTGCAGGCGAAACTCGAGGATCTCAAAAATCAGGTGAAGGATCTTGAGTCGACCGCGCAGGATGCCAAGATGGATCAGTCGGAAGAGTTCAACAAGTTCAAAGATGCATTGGAGCAGACCGACGCCAACCAGGATATGCAGCAGATGTCGCAGTCGCTCTCCCAGCAGCAGAAATCCGATGCTTCCAAACAGGGGAAGAAGGCTCATACCAAGATCATGTCGATGCTGGACACGATGCAGCAGCAGCTCATGGCGATGAAAAGCGATGAGGACGATGCGGCCAAGAAACAGATGCGGATGGCGCTCGATGACTCGAATTATTTGTCGCAAAGCCAGGAGGACCAGTACAAGCAGGCGGCGGCGGTTACCGCGCAGTCGATGCTGATGCGTGATTTCGCCAAGAACCAGGTAAACCTGACGGCGGCGTGCGAGGGTCTCAAGGCGAGGATCGATGAGCTCGGCAAGATGTCGCCGTTCCTGGCTTCTGAATTGAGCCAGATCGTATCTTCGGCAACCGACAAGATGGATATGGCGACCAAGGCGTTCGACGCGAACCTGGCCCCCTCGGCTCTGCAGAATCAGCGGGATGCCATGGTCAGCCTTAACGAAGCTTCCGTCCGACTGATGGAATCACTGGAGCAGCAGAGCCAGTGCGACAAGGGGGGAAGCTGTGACAAGAATACGTCGAACCTGCAGTCGCTGTGCGAAAAGCAAAACAATCTGAATCAGAAGACACAGAGCCAGTGCAACAAACCAGGCGACAATGCCAAAATGGGTCAGGGAGATGCCGAACGCGAGAACCTGCAGCGTCTGGCAGCCGAGCAGGGAGCAATTCGGAAATCGCTCGAAGAATTGAACAAGGAGTTCGGCGGTTCGCGCCAGGTGCTCGGAAGACTCGATGACATTGCCAAAGAAATGAAGCAGATCCAGGAGGCGATGGAATCGGGAAATGTCGGACAGGATATGCTCGACCGACAGATCAAAGTATATTCGCGAATGCTCGAAGCTACCCGCTCTTTGTATCGCAAGGATTTCTCGGAGCAGCGCCAGGCGACCACTGCAACCAGCAACGCATTTGTCGTCCCGCCCGAGTTGAGTCAGGACATCCTGAATGACCATTCAAGTCTCGAGGATCGTCTTCGTCAGTACCTCGGCGACAGCTATCCGCCGCAATACGAGGAGCAGATCAAGGCGTACTTCAAAGCATTGCTGCAGGCCGGCGGATCAGCAACTCCGGATAACAATGCGACACCTACGGAATAGTCTCCTATGAAGCTTGGCGCAGTTGCACTATTGATATGTTTGTCGGCCTGTCTCGGATCGGTTGCCGTCTCTGCCGCTCTTGACCAGCGGAAGCCTCCCGATACGACCGACAGCCGGCAATTGGATCCCACGCAGGCCAACGATCAGTACCGCCAACAGATCAACTTCTGCCGTGAATTGATGAATCAGGGGAATTTCGAGGGAGCATCGGCCCTTCTCGAAACGATCTATGCGTCACAGCCCACCAATTCGTTAGTGATCAATATGCTCATGCAGTGCTATGAGTCGCTGCAGTATTACGAAAAAGCGGAAGACATGATCAAGCGGCAGTTGGCCCTTTTCCCTACAAACACGAACTTTCAGGTCACTTACGCCGAGATTCTCGCCAGAGAAGGAAAGAAAGACGAGGCCGCAAGAGTCTATGATTCTGTCGTGACCTCGCTCGACAAAGGGAATGTCATGCGCATCCAGTCGGTCCTTCAAAGCATGATCGCCAATGAAATGGACAGCGTGGCGTTTAACACCATAGACCTGCTTCGCAAGGAGACCGGGATCAAGACCCTGTTCGCCCTTCAGCGCGGGTCAATACTGGAAAAGCGGAAGCAGTATGCGGCTGCGGCCGATGAGTACTATCCGCTGCTTGCTGACAGCACGTTCATAGGTACGAGCGCCGAACAGCGGTTTACCGACCTGCTTAATTTCGAGGAGTCAGCTCCGGCCGCTGAGAAAGTCCTGCTCGGGGCAAAAGATCTGTACTCAAACTTGAGTGCCCTGAAAGTCCTGTCAAACTACTATCTCACCACCAATCAGTACGACAAGGCTTACAAGTTCACGGTCGGTCTGGATTCTATTCAGGGGTTCAAGGGAGCGGCGCCGATCCGCTATATGCGTACCTGCTCCGATTTGAAATTGTATACCGAGGCTGCCAAAATGGGACAGTACATGATCCGTAATTATCATGAAGGCCCGATCGTGTACGAAGCCTACGCTACCTACGCCGAAATGCTTCGACATCTCGGCAGCTACGATCAGGCGATCAAAGTCTATGACACCCTGTACGCGATGTCGGAGCAAAATCGGGATAAAGGGGAAGCGCTCTATCAGATAGGCTCCGTCTATCTGGACAACCTGTTCAAATACGACAGCGCGCTGATATATTTCGATTCGGCCAGCCATCAATTTCCCAATACCGTCACCCAGGTGAAATCAACGCTTGGCTCCGGATACAGCTATTTGAGGAAGGGGGAGTTGAAGGAGTCTCACGATACGTTCAGCGGGCTGCTCAATCTGAGATTGAACGATGATCTGAAGGAAGAGGTGAACTACAACCTGGGATTGATTGCCTTTTTCAGCAAGCAGGTCGATACCGCCCAGGCGATCTTCAAAAAGATGCTGGTTGACTACCCCCGCGGGTTTTACGTCAACGATGCCTTAAAGCTGCTGACCATGTTTGACCAGGCCGATGGGGATGAGCAGTCGTTATATGACTACTCGAACGCTTTGTTGTTCGAGCAGCGCCGAATGCTCGACTCAACCATATCTAAACTCAATATGATATCTTCGGACGTGAATTCTACGCTCGGCGATGTCGCGCTGTACAAGCTGGCCGACATTTACCTGTCCCGAGCCGATTCTTCGATGGCAATAGCCAGCATCGACAGTCTGAGCGACCGTTTCCCTGACTCCTATTACCTGCCCTTTGGACTGAAAATGAAAGCCGACATGCTGCTGGGCGAGAAAGGAAAAGAGGGGGAGGCGAGGGATATTTACCGGAAGCTTCTCGAGAAATATCCGGAATATCCGTTCACGGCGGATGTTCGCAAGACGATGCGGAAGCTTGAAGGTCCGCCCGGCTCCGCTTAAAACTCCTTTAACTTCTCCCGCCCGGCCTGAAGCATCTTCACCTGTTGTTCCAGGTGAAATACCCGATCTTCATATTGCTCTTTCTTATGTTGCTTCATCTTGGAAGTGGTCCTGAACAGGAGCGCCAGCGAGAGAAGCATGAAGAGCACGGAATTGACCTGACGGAAAATCTCACCCATATTGAGCAAGGAATCGACAAACGCCAGGATTCCGAGGACGAATAGAATAGCACACCATACAAACATTGGAGACACCCTTATCTAAACTGTGGTTAATCGACCCTGTGGCAGGCTTTTTAAGCCGTTGCCAACTATGAATCTTATGCCGTTTTTTCTCTTTCGGATTCCCAAAAAAAGTGATACTATATGCCGTTAATCGGTATAATTCATATCTGTCTTTAGCCAAGGAGTTAGCCCCGTACATGACCTTTAATAAAAACGGTTCTTTCGATAAGACTAACGCAATCATCGCAGCTTTTGTCTATATCGGTGCCTTCATTGCCTATGCCATGACGGTTCAACGGTCGATATCATTCTGGGATTGCGGAGAATTTGTCGCCTGTGCCCATATCCTGGGCATACCGCACCCCCCCGGTACCCCCCTGTTCGTATTGATTGGTCGGTTATTCTCGATTATCCCCTTCGTTGAAGATATTTCCTACCGCGTTAACTTCATTTCGGTGATTACCTCGGCCGCTACCGCGGCGTTGAGCTATCTGCTGACCGTACGTCTGGTTGGCTATTTCTTCCCGGCCGGAGAGAACAAGGGAATCAATCGGTATATTGCCTATATCGGAGGTATCGCCGGCGCCTTCTTCGTCGCCTTCTCTCAGACTAACTGGGGAAATTCGATCGAAGCTGAAGTCTACGGTATGGCCCTGGCGATGTCGGTATTGCTGGTCTGGCTCACCGTGATCTACTTTGAATATCGCGGGACGGTGATGGCAAACAAGATAATGATTATCTTCTTTTATGTCGCCCTCCTTGGTGTCGGAATTCACATGACCGTATTTCTGGTCGTACCGGCCATGTCCTTGTTCTTCATTTTGAAAAAAGAAGCGACTTCCCGTGACTGGCTGGCCGTTTGCGGGTTCATCATAGTTGAGTTGTTGATGGTGCCGCTGTTTTCGGATGGCCGTGGCGGAAGCGGCATGTTTTTCCTGATGTCGGCCATTCTGGCTTCGGCACTCGTAATCCTGCTGTACAAAAAAATCAACTGGGCGGTCCTGATCGCCGTTGGATCGGTCAGCTCGGTCATGATCGCCTTCCAGACTTACATTTATATCACACCGGTCGCTCTGGCCGTGCTGGTTGTTCTGGGTGTACTCTCTCAAAAATATAAATGGAATTTTCAATGGAAGGCCGGAATTGCGATTGTCCTGATCGCCTTCATAGGAATCTCGGTCCATCTCTATATCCCGATCCGCTCTGCCATGAATCCACGGATCGACGAAAATAATCCGTCGCGTGATTTCGCAACCTTCGTTGCTTTCCTTGACCGCAAGCAGTACGGTCAGGAGTCGATGGTTGACCGGATGTTTAATCGCCGCGGGACCTGGGAGAACCAGTTCATGTGGCACCCGCACATGGGGTACTGGTCGTATTTCGAAGAACAGTATTCCGACGGTGGCTGGATATTCCTGCCGTTCTTCGCCCTTGGCGCTTTCGGCATGGCGACATCGATAAAGAAGCGGACAGAGATTGGCATGCCGTTCCTGGTCCTCTTCCTGCTCTGTTCGGCGGGTCTGATCTTGTATATGAATTTCGCCGATGGCACCAAATACGACCCGCGCACAGGCGACGCCTATCTGGAAGTACGCGACCGTGACTACTTCTTCACCCCCGCCTTTGTCTTCTTCGGGATTGCCATGGGGATGGGGGTATCGGCGGTGATGAAATACCTGAAAGACAAACTCGGCGGAGGTCAGTACAGCAAGCAGAAGACCATCGCCATCGCGACTTCGGTCTTCGCACTGCTGCCTATCATTTCGCTGGCCCACAGCTATCACATCAACGATCGGTCGAAGAACTACATCGCTTACAACTATGCGGCCAACCTGCTCGACACCTGCGACAAGAATGCGTTGCTGTTTACTTCGGGAGACAACGATACCTTCCCGCTTTGGTGCATTCAGGAGGTGTACAACTATCGAAAAGATGTCACCGTCATAAATCTTTCGCTGCTCAACACCGACTGGTATGTGGCCCAGATGAAGAATCAGTACCATGTCCCCCTGTCGCTGACCGATGCCCAGATCCTCTGGTATCCGTATGAAGTGAGTCCGGGGGTCTGGATGAGCCGGCCGAAAGAGCAGTTCAACGACCGGCCGAGAAAGCGGCGAACCTATCTGACGCCGAGCGCCTACGGCAACAGTGTCGTGCGGGTGCAGGATATGATGGTCGACGACATCGTGCTGGAAAACAAATGGGAGAAACCGATTTACTTCAGTGCCCCTCCCTACGGCGATTCACCGCTGAATCTGAGGAGCCGGGCGACTTCGGTCGGTCTGCTCTACCGTCTGGACAAGGAGCCGCCACCGAATCTTGTTGATATTGACACCGGTTATTCGCTGTTCATGAACGATTATCGATATGGCGGTTACTCCAATTCAGAGGTCTACCGCGATGAAAACGCGACCGGCGTGTTTATCGGCGTCGGCGTGAATGCGATCCGTCTGTACGATCAGTTGATCAAAAAGCCTGATACCGCCCGGGCGATCGCTCTGGCCGACAAGATGATGAACGTCTATCCGGAGTACTGGCAGACGTACGAACTTCGGGCCGACATATTCGATAAGAAAGGTGACAGCACCGCCGGCGACAGCCTGTTCCAGACGCTGGTCGACACCTTGAAGGCATTCTCAAGGACTAACGAGGAGAACCTCTTCTACAAGCAGGATCTCGGACTCTCCGAAGCTGAGCTGGGGAGGAGAACGAAGAATCAGGCGCTGATCGACGAAGGTATCAACGGACTCTGGCAGGCGTTTGCCGCCAACCCGAACAGCAACTATGCCTTCAGGAAGCTTATCTCGGTCCTGAGCGACCAGCAGCAGTATACTGATATTCGCAAGGCGGCGCTGATGTTCGCGGAGTACGGTCAGAATCTTTCCGACCCGCTGCTTCAGCAGATATTGGGAATAAAAGCTCCTTCGGGATATCTGCCACCGGACGAATAACCGGGGGCGGGAAGACAAATACGAAAGGCTCGCGATCTTATCGATCCCGAGCCTTTTGCTTTGCCTGTAGGAGTCTGTCAGAGACTCAGTCAGACAGCCGATACTCGGTCCGGCGGCGATATTTGCCGGTGCCCCATAGCTTGCTATGGGAAGGATACGTCTTGCAGAAATGTTGATTAAGAGGTTGTTGTTTGTGATTGTACATCAAAGTGAAGATACGATATCTTCTCCTTATGCCGAAACTTCGCCATTTTGACAATTTAGGTACCGCTAGATTTGTGACGTTCAGCAGCTATCGACGGGAAGCGTGTCTTCTTCGTGCAGGGATTCCCGAGCTGTTCATTAAGCACACCCACGAGGTCCGGAAGAAGCACTTAATCAAGATATTCGGCTATGTTATCATGCCGGAGCATGTGCATTTGGTTTTGTTGCCGCCCGATGGTTTGAAGCTGGGTTTGGTGATTCGAGAGATAAAATCAAAAATGGCCCGAGAGTATTTTGCCACGGTCATGAGTGAAGTTGTCGGTCAACGGATATTCTGGCAGACGCGATGCTATGACCATAATTGCAGATCGACCGAATCAGTCAGAGAGAAGATCAACTACTGCCATCTGAACCCGGTCAAACGAGGATTAGTCGGCCAACCGGGCGAGTATCGCTGGTCGAGTTACAACTGGTTTCAGGGTGTAACGGATGTTCCCTTCGAGATGGACGGATGTGAATTGTAATTGGGTGCGTGGTTTGTACTTCTCCCATGGCAAGCTATGGGCCACCGGTCCGAGTTACAACTGGTATCAGGGTGCAACGGATGTTCCCTTCGAGATGGACGGATATGAATTGTAATTGGGTGCGTGGTTTGTTCTTCTCCCATAGCAAGCTATGGGCCACCGGTCGGAGTCCTGTAACGGGTAGGATTGGTGCTTCTCGGCCCTTATTGAGAGCACTTGAAGATGCAGGATTTTGGATAATCTATCACTAGAAGGACCAACAAGTATGAAGCAGAAATATGACCTGATCCAACTCCCTCTCACGAGTATGCCGAGGGAGATGAATAAGAAGGAGATCGCTCAGTACGGTGAGTGGTTTGTTAAGCAGATACCGCATAGAATGCAGGTCCTTCATGAAGCGGTAACGAAGTCCAAACGGTTCCGGACCTGGATCGCAGACTACTCGCCCGAGTCCCTGGAGCAATTGGGCAAATGGTTCGCCGGTCAGGTAGAATGCCGCGATTTGGAGCCGGCTGAGCGAGAAGAATGGATGGAGAAAGCTGTCTGGTGGGTGAGAGAGGTAAAACCCCAACTCAAAGTTCTGACCGACAGGACAAATGCGATTGCAGTCGATGTAGGGATGTATCTGAGTCAAGTTCTCATCAGGAATGTTGGCGGTCTGTATTGGGAGAACGTAGACAAAGGGCCGAGAGCTAACATTGACTACGGCCAGCCGGTCGTAGCTGGATTCAGGAAGGGCGTCCAGTTCAACCCTGTCTATTTGATCACGGTATTCGCCAGGGGTCTTTTGGATGGCACAAGGAGCGAAACCGGTCTTAGAAGGCTTTATGAGATTTGGCGGAGATTGGCAGAAGAGTGAGGCGAGACTGCTCTTCGCGGTGTAAATCCACCGCGTCGTTTCTATGTATGAACAGTCGGTAGGATTCTGACGGACTTTGTCCCGTTTCGACGGGGACAATGGAAGGAGAAGCCCGACACTTCCCTCGTAGAGGCTGAATGTTACTCAATGTCGGGTTTCTCTTTAATCCCTGTTGGGATTTCATTCGGAACCCGACCTACTGGAGCTGCTTCACTAATCGGAAGTCTATTGCCTATAACCTGGCCGCAGAAATCGGCACAGCTATCTCCTTTGCACTCGCGGGAGAGGTCGCCGCAACAGGCATTGAAGCTCTTCCCTTTTTTCAGGAAACCGCCGCACCAACAATCAGAGGTGGGCTGAATTTGTGGAAGTCAGGTGAGGAGGGATACTATAGCAACTACGCGTGGAAGGAGGGAGACTATTTCCTTCGTCTGCCAGACCAGGGGACTATAAAACTCAACTGGAAAGCTAACTACGGTGCATTGCGAAGAGAAATGAGACTAGAAAAGCCGATCTTCGATAGCTATCTTGACACATTTGGAGAACCCGAGATGGCGGGCGGCTTCTTAAGAGCCGAGAGGTATGTTCTGGAAAGCCGTGGATGGACATTTGACAGAAGTATAAGGGCGTACAGACCTCCGAGTCATCAAAGAATTGCGAGGGAATAATGAACTTCGATGAAACTGTAGTGAAGGAACTAGGTGACACATTTAAGTCTCACGGCTTTGCGATAATCAAACAAGAGCGGCACGTAGTTGTCTTTGCCCGCTCTTGTCTTTGGATCGTGCTGAGTTACGATTACAGGGACAAGTCGCACACACTTTCGATAGCCTGCCCGGAAATGTCCCGCTACTCCGTAGAAATTGACGCGAACTTACTAAGAGACTACTATCATTCGGATCCCCTAATCCCTGCGGGTCCTTGCTCGTCCTTCCTTGTCGGTGTGGCACGTTTCCTGGCGGGGGTAGGCGCTCCTCTTCTGGCTGGTGAGTTGCAAGAGGTCCAGAAACTTGAGGAGTACCGTGAAATGAGGCAGGCAGAGTACAGAAAAACCAAGTTGTTGGAAAGAACGCTCGTTGCAGTAGACGCCGCGTGGAGGCAAGAGGACTATGCTGAAGTAGTCAGACAGCTAGATGGAGTCAGGGAGTCCGATCTGTCACCGGCATACGCAGCAAAGTACAAGTATGCCAAAAAGAAGATGACAGAGTAGGCTTTCAATTGCAAAGCGCTCGTGGGTAGAGTGACTGCGTAGTCGTCGTAGGTCGGGTTCTGACGGATTCGGCCCGTCGAAGACGGGGTGAGATGACGGAAAAACCCGACACTCTCCTCGTAGAGGCTGAATGTTACTCAATGTCGGGTTTCTCTTTAATCCCTGTCGGGATTTCATTCGGAACCCGACCTACTGGCTGATATTCGCAAGGCGGCGCTGATGTTCGCGGAGTACGGTCAGAACCTCTCAGACCCGCTGCTTCAGCAGATATTGGGAATAAAAGCCCCTTCGGGATATCTGCCACCGGACGAATAACCGGGGGCGGGAAGACAAATACGAAAGGCTCGCGATCTTATCGATCCCGAGCCTTTTGCTTTGCCTGTAGGACTCTGTAAAAACTCAGTCAGACAGCCGATACTCGGTCCGGCGACGATATTTGCCATCGGCTCGGTCCATCATCTTCTCGGCAATGAACTCTCTCCGCACGGTGGCGAAATCGTCGTGATACCGGCTGATAATCCTATTTACTTCGTCTTCCGGATACACCCTGTTCGGTTCGAACTGAGCGAGAATATACTCAAGCAGATATTTCCGTTTGCTTCGCTGGGCCGGGAGCTTCTCAATATGTTCTTCCTTCAGAAAATTCCCGACCACCTTCTGGCGCGGCGTCCGTTTTGTCTGATTGGAATGATCCTGTAGCCAGTCGAAAACCGACTGCTCCGGAATCCGCCAGTCTTTTCCAATCTTATAAGCGTAGATCTCCCCGGCCTGGACTTTCCGGGTGACAACCTGGACATTCATTTTCAACTTTTCGGCCAGCTCGGCAGTGGTGAAGAATTCCGTATTCTTGATCAGACCTTCGTGGTATTCCATAAACCGTCTCCTTATGATTTGCCTCAAA
>CAVQCT010000006.1:0-794371 GCA_963711085.1 uncultured candidate division Zixibacteria bacterium
TTTTCTGGTCGAAAGCGGCGCGTTTGGTGGATTGCTGCTGCTGTTGTTATTGTCGCGGTTGCCGTGACAATAATCCTGACCAAGCCGTGGTCATCAAGGACAGCTGCGTACAAACCGGGCAAGATCATGCTGGCAGTTTTGCCGTTCGAGAACTTGGGTGACCCGGCGACGACTATTTCGCCGATGGCATCACCGACGAAATCATCTCTAAGCTGACTTCAATCGGGGAGTTGGGCGTGATTTCGCGGACCAGTAGTATGACCTACAAGGGTACGACGAAGCCCCTGCCACAAATAGCCCGGGAACTTGGAGTGAGCTATGTACTCGAAGGGACGATTCGCTGGGAGAAAGATGATGCTGGAGGACGTGTACGGGTTACGCCTCAACTGGTGGATGTCTCCAACGATGCTCATATTTGGTCGAACAGTCATGAACGCGAACTGTCGGGGATCTTTACAGTCCAGACTCAGATTGCAGAGAATGTCTCGCAGGCGCTAAATATTATGCTGTCGCCGTCAGAGCAGCCCCGACTGGAATCCAGCGGCCCTAAAGATCCTCGCGCCTACCTTGCGTTGTTGCGTGGCCTGGCGCTGGCTTACGGCAACCCGTCGAGAGCAAATTGCGAGCAGGCGATTCTTGAATTTCAACAGGCTGTCCAGATCGACACCGGATTTGCTCGAGCGTGGGCGGAGCTATCCATGGAATATTCTTACAAGTACCATAGCTGGGAGAGAAATACCGAACTGGCAGTGCTGGCAAAGACGGCGGCACGCAAATCTAACGAGTTGGATTCATGTCTGGCGGCCGGACGGGCGGCGGCGGGATATTACTACTACTGGTGCCTGGAGGACTATGACCAGGCACTTAGCCAATTCGCTGAAGCAGAGCGGCTCGCCCCACATGACTCAAGGTGGATACAGGCCACGGCGTGGATATGGAGGCGCCAGGGCCGGTTTGATGATGTCAGAGTTCGTCTGACGCGAGCTCTCGAACTGGCTCCACGTGATGCCCTTCTATTAGCAGAGGTTGCGGCCACATGCAACGTTGTGCGCGACTATGCAGGGGCGGCTCACTATGCGGAATTAGCCCTCGCAGTCGACCCGGGTTTGTCATGGGCCTATTGTTATTTGATTAGTTCGGATTGGTCGCGCGGCCGTCTTTCCGATGCAAGACATCATATAGAGGAAATGGGCCTCAATGAAGGAAGTCTCGATCTCTGGTTCTTGCAGTTCCTTTATGAACGTGACTATGGGAACGGTGCGAACTTGCTACTGAAGTCCGGTATCGACCAGTATGACTTTGGCGACTTCTATTACCCGTCATCTCTTCTCGCCGCAAAACTACTTGAACTTGCCGGGGACGTCGATTGGTCACACAATTGTTTTGATTCAGCTCGAGTGCTCCTTTTGGAAAAGATCAGCCAGTTTCCGGATGATCCGCGATATTACAGCTCTCTCGGTCTTGCACTGGCTGGTCTGGGTCAAAAAGAGGAGGCTATAGATATGGGCCTGCATGCAGTCAAGCTGTGTCCGATTGCACATGATGTGTTCCGGGGCCCGGCTTTCCTCGGTGAACTTGCCTATATCCACTTAGCTACAGGTGATTTCGATACGGCGCTGAGAGAATTTGAGCACTTGCTGTCTATTCCGAGCCAGTTCAATGCGCGTATACTTCAACTCGATCCCCGACTCGATCCGGTGCGCGACGATCCAAGGTTCAAAGCTATGATCAAGAAATACGAGGATCCGGATGCCATCTGACGACGACAAGACCCGTACTCAGGTTCACCTGTTATCCGGTACCGAGGTGGGGCACTACCGCATTATCGAGAAGATCGGCGCCGGTGGCATGGGCGAGGTGTACCTGGCGGTTGATACCAAACTGAACCGGAAGGTCGCACTGAAATTCCTGCCGCCGCATCTGTGTCAGGACGACGACTGCCGCAAACGCTTTACCCGCGAGGCCCACGCCGCGGCCGGGCTCGATCATCCTAATATCGCGGCTATCTACGAAGTCGGCGAATATCAGGGCCGGCCGTTCTTCGCCATGCAGGTGTCCAGGGGCAGTCGCTGCGGGAAGTGATCGCCGGGAAAGATCTGCCTGTTGAATAGATCCTCGAAATAGCAATACAGGTCTGCGAGGGTCTCCAGGCCGCCCACGACAAGGGGATCATCCACCGGGATATCAAGCCGTCGAACATTCTGCTCGACAGTCACGGCCGGGTGCGGATCGTCGATTTCGGCCTGGCTTCGATCCGTGGCGGAGCAGCTTACCAAAACCGGCTCGACGCTCGGCACGATTGGCTACATGTCGCCGGAGCAGGTACGGGGCCAGGAGGTTGACTGTCGCAGCGACCTCTTTTCACTCGGGGTCGTACTATACGAACTGGTTACGAAACAGAACCCCTTCAAGCGCGATTCCGAGGCGGCTACACTGAAAGCGGTGGTCGATGATCTCCCGGAACCACTGGCACGTTTCAAGGCGGGTCTGCCGGATCGTTTACAGTTTGTCATCGAGAAAGCCCTCGAGAAAGATGTCAAGACTCGTTATCAGCACGCGGACGGCATGCTGGCCGATCTGATGCGCATCAGACGTTCGCTGGAGTCCGGGAGTATTTCCGGTTCCAAATTCAGTGTAAAACGACAGGCAGGTTCGCGGACGGCGTGGATTACCGCCGCTCTGCTCGCTGTTATCGCAGCGACCTTCGGTTGGCAGCAGTTGACCCATAAGAGCCCGGCATCCCAGAGCTTCCGCTTCACCGTCCCCAAGCCGGAGGGGGTGGTTAACGTCGATTGGCCGCAGCTTTCGCCTGACGGGCGCTACCTGGCATTCCTTGGGTTCGACACTCTGGGCACTTCGCGGATATGGCTGCGACCCCTTGATTCCTCGAGGGCCTTCCCTCTGCCCGAGACTTCCGTGCCGGCGGGTACCCCCGTCGGACGGCCGTTCTGGTCTCCCGACAGCAAGCACTTGGCCGTCTATGACGTGGCCGAAAAGCGTTTCAAGAAACTGTCCATCGAGGGCGGCACACCTTCCACAATCTGCAAGACGGAGGGCTGTGACGGCACCTGGGGCTCTAGTGGTATTATCCTGTTCGACGACTTCGTGAACATGGGAGGCATAGGTCGAGTGCCGGCGTCAGGAGGAGAAGCGACCCTTGCGGTGTTTCCCGACACGGCCGCCGGTGAGACATATATCTCCTGGCCGAGCTTTCTGCCGGATGGTCGACATTTCATTTACAACGATCAGCCCATGTCCTGGTCGTCGGCGACTGACGAGCTTTACCTGAAGATCGGCAGTATCGACAGTCACGAGTCGCGGCGCCTCGGGCAGGTAGTCGGCCGAGCGGTGTACTGCGAACCTGGCTACCTGATGTACTTGAAGAACGGCTTTCTCGTAATTCACCGCTTCAACACCAGCAAACTCGAACTGGAGGGAGCCCCGATACCACTTACCGATATGCCGACCTCCTCTATTAGCGCTTCAGTGGGACTGGTAATGAATGCCGGCGTTTCCAACAACGGCATCGTGGCCTGGAAGAAGGGACCGCCTCGTCTTAGTCGAATGGTGTGGGTCGACCGCAATGGAAAGGAGCTAGACACCGTGGGGCCGCCTGCTATCTATGGTGATTTGCGGCTGTCACCGGATAACCGCTATGTAGCCTACCACGCGCGTCCTTCCGAGATTCAGGGTTTCAAGATCAGCATCCTGGACTTGCAGAGTGGCCGGGTTGTGCCACTTACGACCAACAGCTACAGCGAATGGTATCCGGTATGGTCCCCTGCCGGAGATGCCATAGCCTTCAGCGGGTTTGCCGACTCGGGGGTGTCCGAGTTGGAGTACTGCAAGATTCAGAATCCTGCCAGCGTATCTTTGATCAGATCCGATTCTTCGCAGATCTGGCCGGTATACTGGTCCGCGCGTGATGAATTGCTGCTCGGAGAGTTCTTCGTTCAACCTCAGAAGAACAGGCGCATGTACAGGGTGAAGGTTAACCAGGGGGGCATAATAGAACTCGCCAGCACACTTCCTGACAGGCAGACGCTTCGAGGAGTGTCCCCGGATGGTCGCTACGGGCTCAGTCAGTCCGGCAACTTCGTGTGGCAGCAGGAAGTATACGCCTTCGACATAAATGCGCCTGAGCATAGATGGAGAATTTCGGCGAGTGGCCGTCAACCCCGGTGGAGCCCCAGGGGGAACGAAGTTTTCTTCTTCGATCACGACGACTTCATGGTTGCTCAAGTCGATACAACGAATGGCTTGAGCTTCGGCGCTCCCCGAAAGCTCTTCACCAGGAGACAGTTTCCCGATTGGACTATTACACTCTGGGGCTACGACATCTCAGAGGACGGTCAGCGTTTCTTGTTCATCACACCAGTTGACATACCCGACGAGGCGTCCGGCGATATTGAAGTCGTGGTCAACTGGCCGGCAGCCTATGGGGTGGAAGAATGAGTCTCGAAAAAGGACAGAAACTCGGGCCGTATGAGATCCAAGCTTCCGCCGGAGCCGGCGGGATGGGAGAGGTCTACAAGGCAACAGATACCCGGCTCGGTCGCACGGTCGCTATCAAAGTGCTGCCGCCGCAGTCGGCATTGAACGCCGACAGTAGGGCCCGGTTCGAACGGGAAGCCCGTACCATCTCCAGTTTGAACCACCCCAACATCTGCACCCTGCATGATATTGGCCACGAGAACGGCGTCGACTTCCTGGTCATGGAACTGCTCGAAGGCGAGTCACTCGCTGACCGCCTCAGCCACGGCAAGCTCGACACCGTGAAGGTCCTGGAGATCGCCAGCCAGATCGCCGGGGCGCTGGAAGCGGCGCACCGGAAGGGGGTTGTTCATCGCGATCTCAAACCGGGGAACATCTTCCTGACCAAAGAGGGCGCCAAGCTGCTCGACTTTGGGCTGGCCAAGCTGCAGGCCGAAGCTGTTACCGGTCTGAACGACGAAACCCGCACCACCCCGGTGACCGGCGCGGGTGCGATTGTCGGGACTTTGCAGTACATGTCGCCGGAGCAGTTGGAGGCAAAGGAAGCAGATACACGCAGCGATATCTTCTCTCTTGGTGCTGTGCTATACGAGATGGTGATCGGTCAGCGGGCTTTCACCGGGACAAGTCGGGCGAGCTTGATAGGTTCGATCATGAAGGACGAACCGCGGTCGATCACCGAAATTCAACCGACTTCACCACCGGCTCTTGACCGTTTGATCCGGAAGTGTCTGGCAAAAGACCCGGATGATCGCTGGCAGTCGGCCAAGGACCTCAAGGACGAACTCGACTGGGTCGCCTCATCCGGATCCCAGGGGGGCATTTCGATACCGGTAGTGTCGAAGAGACGCGCACGGATGAGACTATCGTGGATTGTGACGGCGCTAGCGCTGTGTGCTGTCGTAATGATGGGGATCTATCTGATTAATCAGAAGCACGACCAGCCGAAGAGTGTCCGCTTCACAATTCCCCAGATCCCGGGAACGGTCTCGATGGAGTGGCCGACTTTTTCGCCCGACGGCAGCATGATCGCTTTCGTCGGGTACCGACTCGTCGGGGGTACGGCGAATTTGGGTGCGAGACCGGCCGCAACCGAACCGTACGTCTTACCCGGCACAGAAGGTGTGTTCCATCACTTCTGGTCGCCGGATAGCAAGTACCTGGCTTTCTTTGCGAATGCCCAACTTAAGAGGGTGGCCCCCACAGGCGGGTTGGTTCAGGTAATCTGTGACTCCTACGGCGAAGATGGCACGTGGAATGAAGACGGCTTAATCCTTTTCGATGCTCGGGGTAGCGGGATCAGTGGTGTGAGCGCATCAGGAGGAACACCCAGAGAATACACTGTTCTCGATTCGGCGCGCGGTGAGGTATCGCACGGTTGGCCCTGTTTTATGCCCGATGGCGTCCACTTTCTCTTTATGGCGCTGGATTCATCCCAGTGGGTAGCCTTCAGCAAGGCGAACTGGAAACTGACCTTGAAAATTGGCTCGATAACTTCGCCGCTCTCCGAGCCACTCCTGGAGACAGAGTCGCGGGTCGAGTATTGCTATCCCGGATACCTGCTGTATATCAGAGGGAATACGCTGGTGGCCCACCCCTTTGATACCAAGGACCTAAAGCTTGCCGGCGATCCTCTGCCGCTGGCTTCGGGGCTAACGGGCGTGTTTGAGGACGGCGGAGGGTCTGCAGCGTCGAACAATGGACATTTGGCCTTTATCAAGAACGGTCTGCGAGGCGGCAAGCAACAGGGTTATCTAACGCGCGTCAATCGCAAGGGCAACCCAATCGACACCATAGGTGAGCTTGCGATCTATGGAGATCCAACCTATTCACCCGACAATCGAAAGGTGGCTTACTCCTCATATCGTGAGCCCTGGCAATCATTCGACATCACTATCTACGACCTGTCTACCGGAGCAGAGGCGAGTATAACGAAAGACCAACGGAACGATGCCCTTCCCGTGTGGTCTCCGGACGGTTCTACTATTGCTTACTCTGCGCAATCGATTTTCTACCATGTTTACTTCCAGAACCTCAGCAACATTGGTGATACCAGCCGGCTTTCATTTCCGGATACGCTGACAGCAGCCGCTGTGCAGTGGACTCCTGATGATTACATTCTGCTTCAAGAGGCGGTGACCACCGACATAATGAAATTGCCGCGCGCGTGGTTGTGCCCGGCGGCGCATCCGGATTCGAGCCAGTCACTACTGGTCGGTCCTCAGCGGAGAGTCGCGTGTGGTTTGTCTCCGGACAGTCGCTATCTTCTGGAGGTAGCCTATGTCGGCAGTTACCGAGAAGTGTATGTCGTGGACTTGAATGACAATAAGTCACGCAGACGGGTCTCCGACCCGGATGGCGATTATGCAAGGTGGCGATCCGATGGCCGGGAAATCTATTACCTATGCGGCAGTGATCTCATGGCAGTCTCAGTGGATTACGTACCAAGATTTGCGCTGGGTAAGCCCAAGAGACTGTTCCCACTGGAGGTTCGTCCGCGCTGGAAGGATGAATCCGCCAGCTACACCTACTTCGGCTACGATGCCACCAGCGACGGCCAGGAGTTCGTCATCATCAAAGCTGCAACGCACGAAACTACCCCGGCTGCGTGCGAGGTCATCCTCAACTGGTCGGCGGAGTTGGAAGGCAGCAAATGACACTCGGAGAACATCAAGAGCTCGGGCGGTACGAGATCGGACCTTCCGCTGGCGTCTTCGTCATGAACAAGCTCCTTGACTTTAGACGCTGTCCAGTAGTTTTGGTAAGAAACCTCTATATTGTGGACGCCGGGACGCAGGACTAGGGTTTATTTATAAGGAATGTGAATTATATGAAAAGGTATGTGGTGGTTTTAGCCGGGCTGTTGTCATTGATGTCACCAACTGCATTGGCGGCGGACTGGCGTGATGTGCTCAGTGAACTCATTCAAACGGCAGAAGGCGCGAATCAGGATTCACTCATAGCTAAGATCGAATCAGCAAAGCCCGATTGGCGTGCAGTTTGGGTGGCAATGACATCGCCGTCATTTCCCGATACAGCTAAGAATCAAGTCCTTAGGGGAGAGTCGCTGTGTGATGACGGTGTTGTACGCCCCTATGCGATGTACGTTCCGTCAGACTATAACCCTGGGATAGAGACTCCGCTGCTGGTGCACTTGCACGGTATTGTCGGTCGCCCTAACATAGAAATTGATCTGAAGACGTATGTAGGAGACTCGGCCATCATGTCGGTTGCCGAGCAACGCGGCTGGCTGGTACTGTTTCCCTTTGGTCAGCAAGGTGCGACTTGGTGGGACAAGGTCGGCATGGACAACGTGATGACCCAAATTCGCGCGCTCAAGTCGAAATTCAATATCGACGACAATCGTGTCTTCTTGAGCGGTATCTCCGACGGTGCCTCTGCCGCGTTCCTGTATGCCATGGTCCGCCCCGATGATTTTGCCGCGTATGCTGCCCTTAACGGATCGATGGGTGTGGGTAGCGAAGATGGGGGTTTCTCAACTTATGCACCTAACCTGAGCAACACTTACGTTTATGCCACAACGGCCAGTCGAGACAAGTATTACCCTACATCACAAATGCAGCGCGCGATCAGAATGGCACGGCAGGCGGGCGCCAATATCTACCACCACCAACTTGATGGCGAGCACATTGCCAGCATATTCACCTATGATTATGCGGTGATATTCGATTCACTACAACAGCATCCACGCAACCCCTTTCCTGAGACTATATACTGGGAGACTGCGACGCCTGAATACGGTGCGTGCCGCTGGCTGACAATCGACGAAGTGACAATTGACGATCCCGCTGACTGGTATGTCGATTACAATGTGGCACTGGTCGACAGCACTGTGTCACTGGGGATTATGACGTTCGACACCTGCACCGGTCCGGGCGTGCGAGTGGCCGCCGTACTAGACGGGGATTTCGTGGCGAGGTACGCTGGGGTGCGGCCGTCGGATATCATTGTCGGCGGCAACGGAGTGACGGTTGAGAGCGGCGCTGACCTTGGCAAATTGAAGGCGACGTTTAGATATGGGGCAGAGGTTACGATCGATGTGAAGCGCGGAGATAGTCTGCTTACGCTTCATGGCAGAGTGCCCCGGCCGAAGACCTTCTACATCTTTCGGCGCGAGAAGCCGTCGGCGGTGATCAAGGCCTCGTACGACAACAATCGCTTCGAACTTCAGACGTCGCGGGTTGGTTCTCTGACCATTCGGATATCACCTGACATGGTGGACTTGGCCAAACCGGTGCAGGTGTTCGTGGATGGCCAGCCGATCTTCGACGCCCATGTGACCCCCGATATTGCTTACATGTTGCGGACATTTCTCGCCAATCGAGACCGAAAGGCGGTCTATGTAAGCGAACTGCAGCTGGTCTTGGCGGAATGACGGAAGTGAAAGGGGCAGCTTTCTTACTGGCCCTATTTGCTCTGCTGCGAGCACACCGGGGCAGCAAGAACAAATAAGTTATGAGAGATCAATGACAGCAAAGCAATCGATGGAAGTGTTTGGGGAGGCCCTGCTGGCCTATTCAAGGGGAGACAGGTCGCCATTCTACCTGAGGGAGAATTCCGGAAGGATGTTTAAGGTCGATTTAGGCAGATACTTTCGGACAGCTGGGCAACTCTCTGGTATGGAACGGAAACTGATATCTCTGGCTCATGGCAACATTCTGGACGTTGGTTGTGGTACGGGCAACTACTTGCCATTACTGGCCGATCGCGGACAAGTACTTGGCATTGACGTTTCTCCAAAAGTCATAGAAGTCGCTCGAATTGCTGGCTGCCAGTCTTGCGTGGTTGCCGACATCTTCACCTTTTCAACAGCTGAGAAATACGACACAATTACACTTCTGGGGAACGGCCTCGGAATCGGCGGCTCGGTGGAGGGGACGAGGCGACTGCTCAGACAACTCTCGAAGCTGCTGAAAGACGACGGCCAGGTGTTGGTGATAGCGCGAAGAGTGACCCAAAAGAAGTTTGTGGCGACTAGGCTGTGTCCGGTTTGGAAGCAGAAAGAAGGACCAGGATTCCGCTGGATTCATATAGGCAGGACTCTACTCTCGGATTTGTGTGTTCGAGTCGGCCTTTGTCTTTCGGTAATTCAGGGAAATCAACATCTCTTTCTCCTCAGAATGCTCAAGAACTGATACCAGATGCGGCGGGGGCTGCTTTCTAGTTCTCTTGGGGTGGGCACATTGTCACTTGCAATACGGATAGTCGCATGTTCGCGAAAAAACGGTCACAATTTGGTCACAATAGGGTGTAAGTCCTTGTGCCACAACGCGAGTATGGGGTTCGATTCCCCCCACCTCCATTTGTATAACTCATTACAATTCAATAGATTACAAGCCGGACGGGGGTATTATACCCCCCACCGGTTCCTTTGTAAGGCTATATCCCCCAATAGCACCGAATAACGTGCAACCGTTTTGGGCACGATTTGGTCACAGAAATTAGAGACTCGTGCCTTGTGGGGTTTTCGTCGCCGAAAACAGACATCAGCGTTTATGGTCTGCATGCCGCGGTCAATGCCGAACAGCTCCTAGCAAAGCTGGGCAGGCACAAGGAGGGAAAAGGTTGCGTGTACATCAAGACACTTGCTGACGTCGACCTGAGGGTTTTGGCAAAGCTCGTGGCGAATGCGGCAGCAGAGAAGAAGCGTCAACACGCATAGGCCTGGCTTGCCCCCGTTTGCAGTTTCACTATCAGTGGCAGTCATGACATCGCTATAGTCAGTGGGTTTCGAAGTTGAATGGCGATCTTACAGAAAGTCGCGCTTTCTCGACTGTACGAAAAATGTAACTACCATCAGCAGGACAATTGCGCCGAATTCACTTCCGATGACCAGAAAATACTCCGGACCACGCTGACCCGCCGCAGCTAAAAAGTCGCGAGCCGATTGAAGACGCGGCACGATTTGCGTTCCCACATTGCCCACGAGGAACATCAGTACAACGATGAGAGAGATGGTCCATCCCGTCGATTCGAAGATAACAGCAAATCCGACGACGAACATAAAGGCAACGAGGAATCCGACCAGAAGAATGTCGATGAATCCTGCCGGAACAAACATCGCCTGGGTCGACCCGCTTCGAAGAATCAGCGCGAAGCTCAGGGCCGCAACGCTCCATGGTATGAGATACAGCAGGAGATTTGCTAGTATTTTGGACAGGGTATATTCGGCCGGAGATATTGGCAGGCTCATGGTAAAGGGTAGCGTCTTAGTGGTTCGTTCGCCAATCACAGTAGTCAAAGGCAAATAGAAGGTGAGTGCTATGAGCACGCACATCGTAAGACTCAGACCAATAGAGAATGTGATCGAACTAGGTATTGCTGCAAGAATGCCGGAGATGATTGAGCCTGTTAACAGCAGAGCGATCGCTGTTCGCTGCAAGTACCAGTCTTTCATAATCAACCGTAGTACGATTGGGGTCTTCATAGGATCGCTCCCTTCCTGGCTATGCCAATACGAGCTAGAAAGATCTCTTCCAGTGTCATCGGCTGAACATCTAACAGGGAAGCACCATCCCTCCTTAGACAGTCCAGCAACTGATCCGTGAACTGTCCGGTTGTCAGAACACAGGATCGCCCGTTCCGGGAAATTGTGTGACAGTCGCCTGGCACCGAGATCGAAACCCGTGGATCGATTTCGAAAAGTAGCCGTCGCCAGCGATCGAGAAATGCTTCCTTGCTGTCCGATTCGAGGATTACTCCTCCATCAATCACCGCAATCATGTCGGAGATCTGCTGAACATCCACGGTGTTGTGTGACGACATGAGGATGGATCGCTCTTCGTCGCGCAATACCTCCATTAGCTCGGTCAACACTTCCTGCCGTACAACTGGATCCAACCCAGTTGTCGGTTCGTCGAGGATAAGTAGTTTGGGGTGCCGCGCCAGAGCCAGCAAGAGAGAGGTCTTGACCGCTTGCCCTCGCGATAACCCCTTTACCTTGTGATTGGGATTGAGATCGAAACGCTTCAAGAGATCTGCGGCGTAGGACTTGTCCCAGGACGAAAAAATGGAAGCGATGAAATTCATGTGCCACTGAACCGTTGCTCCGGGGTAGAGACGCATGTCTTCTGAAACGAAACCGACGTCCCGCTTTACGTCGTGCCGCCGTGCCGGCATCGATTTTCCCAGGACTTCCACTTCACCGGCGTCTTGGCGAACCAATCCCATGAGGATGCGAATCGTGGTCGATTTGCCGGCTCCGTTGGGACCGATAAACCCCATGATACATCCTGCCGGCAGCTCGAGATCAATCTCTCGCAACGCAAAATGCTTGTAAGACTTCCGCAGTCCTTTCACTTTGAATGCGGATGAGATCATATATACTACTCTCCTTTCAAATTTCTTCGCTGAATGGATTCTAGAGCCCCGTGGAGTTCTTGCTGGTTCCATCCCAGAAGCAGCGAAATCTCGAACGCCGCCTGCAGGTGCCGGAGAAGCTCTTCTCTTCGCACCTCCGACTTCACCTTAGAAATGCGATCAGCAACAAATGACCCCTTGCCCTGATTTGTTACAATGACCCCCTCGCGTTCAAGTTCGTAGTATGCCCGTTTAACAGTGATTACGCTTATGCGCAGTTCAGCGGCCAGCGCTCTGATCGACGGAATCTCCTGACCTGGTAACCAGTCGCCGACAGAGACTCGCTGTTTGATCCGCTCCACGATCTGCAGATACATGGGGCGCTCGCTCGCTTGCGAGAGAATGATGCCACTGTGTATATCCATATACACAGTATACGCGGGAAACCGCAGTTTAGCACGGGAATTCTCCAAGTCAGGAGAATTGGTAGGCTTGGCGAGTCCACGATAAGGCCGAAAAAAGCGTCACAATTTGGTCACAATGCCTTGTAAATCATTGTGCCACAACGCGAGTCTGGGGTTCGATTCCCCCCACCTCCACCAAATTAACTCATTACAATTCAATAGCATATCTGCCGGACGGGGGCATTGTACGCCCCACCCTTGCCTTTGCAAGCCTATATTCCTCAATAATTCTGAATAGCGCGAAGCCACTATGGTCACCATTTGGTCACATCATCCCAGATGTTTGCGCTCAGAAATTGCCTCACACACAATATTGCGCGCACTACGGGCCGGGGACCCTACGCCATGGACACACTCGTTACTTCGTTGAAATAGTCTTCAATTGGCCAATCTCACCGATACTGCGGCATATAATAACAATGCTTCAATGCGCAACCATGAAGGCTGCGAGAGACTCTTCACTCCAATGGGCTAGATCTCTTTTCATTCCTTTGGCCAATTGCGTGGCCCGCTACTTCAGTTATCTTTTGATTGGATAATTTGCCTGCTGATACAGACAACGAGTTACACAGGATCGGCATGGTAGATAAACCGATGAACATTGAACATTTAGAAACAGAAACTTCCTAGGAAGAAGGTGGTTGTCATGTTACGACTGGCCAAAGACTTCACTAAATTCAAACTCCGTGCCCATGATGGCGATATCGGTAAAGCCATCGAGTTTTACTTTGATGACCGGTTCTGGACAGTGCGCTACTTGGTCGCAGACACTGGAGGTTGGTTAAGCGGCAGGCGAGTTCTCATTTCGCCGTACGCCTTGACCAACCCCAATGAGGCCGAGCGGGTCCTTCCGGTGCACTTGACCAAGAAGCAGATCGAGGAAAGCCCATCGCTTTATAGTGACCAACCAGTTTCCCGTCAGTATGAGACTCAGTACAACAGTTATTACGGGTGGCCAGACTATAGGTATGGTACTTACGAGTGGGGCGACCGTCCCTACATCGTGCGAGACCCGGATGTATGGAGGGAAACGGTTCGCCGTGAAGAGGCTTGGGATCACAATCTGCGCAGCTCTCAGGACGTAACCGGTCATCACATCGAGGCATTGGATGGAGAGATTGGCCACGTCGAAGACTTCATTATCGACGACGAGACTTGGTCGATTCGATATCTGGTCGTAGATACCAAAAACTGGTGGGCCGGAAAGCGTGTTTTGATTTCGCCGCGATGGATTAAACGGGTCAGCTGGGAAGAATCAAAAGTCTTTGCTAATCTGTCGCAAGAGGCCATCAAGAAGTCGCCCGAGTACACTTCCAAGAATCTCAATCGGGACTACGAATCCGCCCTACACAAGCATTACGCTCAGGATGGGTATTGGGCCGATAAGATGGAAGACCAACACTCCTGAAATCGGTTTTCAGATTCATATCGCGACACTATCACGATTAGCACTGCACGTCCGGCGATCTGTCCGGTGCTGTGATTGGGCACTTCGTTAGAGGTAGAGTGAATAGGCATCATAAGGCTGGGGGCCGTTGGTAAGTGTTTCGGCAACAGCTCCTTTCACCGTCAGCGTTCGCTTCTGATCGCAAAACTACGAATGAGAAATCCTTCAGCAATGAATTCCGAGACGTGACAGCCTGGCTCATTTGCTCAACCGGACGTTTCAGGCTATATCATCGGAAATCCACTGTGATCGCAGTTGTCCTTTGAGTATTCTCGGCAGTGATGCGGCAAGCGAAATGGACGATCCATAGGCCAAAGTAGCTAGATCTTTTTTCAATCCTTTGATGGATTGATTGAACCCTCAATTCAGCGTTTCATGCAAATTGTGGATTCTTGACTTGCAAGGTCCTGGATGCTTTTGAGAAAGATACTCTTGATTTCGATAGGCGTTGGGCTACCGGCCTCTCGCAATCCGAGTGCGCTCGTGGGCATTTTCAAGCCCGGAGTAATAGAAATAGCGTTCGAGAAAAAAAGTGAAAGGATGCCGGTGATGAATCAGACGACAAGGATAACGGACTTCACGAGTAAGATTACACCCTATCTTGGTGTCTTGACCCAAATCTCCTTAGGCCTGACCCAGAATGGACGCGATGCCACCAAACTGATGCGCGAGGTGATCGCTGAAGCTTGCCTGACTTGGGACGAATCGAAGCCTGAAGAAAGCTACGATCTCCAAATGTATGAAATCATGACCAGACGGCGTCTAAACGGATTGCAACAACACGCGCATTCGTCTGGCCCAATCTTCAATGTCAATCCTGATGGTACCGTTGTCATCTCTGATCGAACGTTCGATGCCACGTCTACTGATACTTCGCAGAAATCATCTCAATTCGAAAACACCGACGAGTATGTCCGTTACGAAAGAGCCATCAGGCGTCTTCCATCGGTGTTCCAGTCTGCAATGATTCTCTCATATATCGAAGGGCGCTCCAATACAGAGATCGCCGTATCTGCCGGTGTTAGACCGCACAAAATAGCATCCTTGCTCCGTCAGGGATTAGGGCTCATTCGAAAGGAGTATTTCGCATACGTGATCTGTATCTCAGTTTCAACAAATTTGTTGACCTGAAGAATGGGCGTTGACGAGATGACCCTAGAGAAATTCCCTGTCGCTTGGATGCCCGTAGACTTGCATGAGTTGGTCGACGCGCCCAGATCCGTCATCGCCAGGGGCGTCATGGATCCTTGGAAAAGGTAACGTACCGCAATGGAAGCAGAGACCATCTTTATACTGCTATTCGTTGTGGCCACCGCGGTAGCGATCGCAGTCCAACGATTAGCTGTCCCGTACACCGTGGCTCTGGTATTCACAGGCCTCGTATTAGGTCTGCTGCACATTTTCGAAGCACCCCATCTAACCAAAGCGTTACTGTTCGGTGTCTTTTTGCCGGGGCTGCTTTTCGAGGCCGCATTTCATATTGAGATCAAGCAGTTCTGGCGAAACAGGTTCGCGGTTACATCACTGGCATTGCCGGGTGTCGTCGCTGCGATTGCGTTAACCGCCATCATTCTGACTCCGGTGGCCAACCTGCTGCAGTTTGTGCAAGGCTTCACCTGGAAATATGCGCTGGTGTTTGGCGCAATCATCTCGGCTACTGATCCCATTGCGGTCGTCGCTATCTTCAAAAGCCTGGGCGTCCCGAAGCGCCTGGCCGTTTTGCTCGAGGGCGAGAGTCTGCTAAACGATGGCACCGCGATCGTTTTCTTCACTCTGAGTGTGGCGCTGGTCACGGGGGCGGTCGTGACGGTCGGCGATTTGGCCTTTGCTTTCGTTAAGATCGTCGGTGTAGGCGCACTCATTGGAACGGGGGTTGGTCTGGCGGCCTCGCAGGTCATAAGACAGGTCGACGATCCAATGATCGAGATCACGCTGACGACGATCGCCGCATACGGTTCCTTCCTGGCTGCCGAGCATTTTGGTTACTCCGGAGTTATCGCAACTGTTTTGGCGGGCATGCTCTGTGGAAATTATGGTGCTCGCACCGGCATGTCGCCATCGACCCGAGTCGCGGTAGAGACTTTTTGGGAATACCTGGTCTTTGCACTCAACTCCATCGTCTTCCTCTTGATTGGCCTTGAAGTGCACTTTCAAGCGTTGCTGGCTTCGTGGCAGGCAATCCTGGTCGCTTATCTGGTTGTCACGGGAGGCAGGGCTCTGATTATCTTCATCGTCACGTTGCTGCTTCAAAAAACGCGCGAACGAATTCCTCGGACGTGGAGCGTGGTATTAACCTGGGGCGGTTTGCGCGGCGGTTTGCCCATGGTGCTCGTTCTCAGTCTCCCTAAGGACTTTCCGCACCGGGAACTGTTGATTTCAATGACTTTCGGAGTCGTGATTCTCTCGATCCTTGTCCACGGACTGACAATGACACCTCTGCTGCGATGGTTGGGTATTGTGCGGGGTCACCGTGAGCACGCCGCGTACGAGTTTATTCGCGGCCGGCTGCAGACCGCCCATGCCGCCCTGGACGAAATTGATCGCATGTCGAGCATCCATTTCACCAGTCCGGAAGTACTTGCCGGTCTCCGCCGTGAATATGAAGAGAAAGTTGAGCAAGACAGCCATGCCCTCGAGGCGTTGCATCTCGAACAAAAGGAACTTCGCGACGAAGAGGCACAACTGGCACGACGTCGCCTGTTGCTGGTGGAAAAGGGCGCGGCGACCGATGCCCTTCATCACGGGGTTCTCAGCCAGACCGTTCAGGAAAAATTACTTGCGGATATCGACGGACGGTTGCTGCGTCTCGAATCGGGAGAAACCGATGGGTCAGCCGAAAAGAATTGAAGCAGAGGAGAGATCATGACTGCGAAAAGATTGACCGTTACAAACATAGAATCCTTAATGGACAAGCTGGCAAGTAAGGACGGCCTGGTCCGCCAGAAAGCAAGGGAATCGTTGGTGACCTTGGGCAAACCCACCGTCACGTCTCTTAATAGAGCACTGCAGCATTCTGCTTCCGATCAGGTTCGCTGGGAAGCTGCCAAGGCGCTCGGTGCGATCGGTGATGCCAGGTCTATACGTCCGTTGGTAAAAGCACTTTCAGACAGCAGCTTCGACGTCGCATGGTTGGCTGCTGAAGCCTTGAGCAAATTCAAAAAGGCGGCATGGCCCCCATTGATGCGAGCGTTGATAAAAGACGGACAGGGTTCGGGTTTCCTGTACCAGGGAGTGCACCATGTTCTGGTTCATCAAAGGGAACATGGATTCGACGACCTGCTTGCAACTCTCCTGGGAGCCTTAGAAGTCGGCGAGCTGTCGGAATCGGCGATTGTGGCCGCGCACGAGATCGTTTTGCGAATGAAGGTAAAACCATGAACAAGCAGACTCGCGTAAGCCGCCAAACTTTGGGCTTTGAGCACACAGACGTCGAAAGTTTCGATTCGTTGGCTGAGCTTGCGCTGGATATCGCCCAGACGCCGGCTCGGCAGATTGTCTATATAGAGAACACACCGTTGTTCGTTACGATCGCGGAAGGTCTTGGGATTCAAAGTGTTCTTCACGCGGATTGCAAATCCACGTGTGTGAAATTGGCCTCGTTCGGATTGCAGGTTGGCGAAGGAGTCTTCCATGAAACCAGCTAACCCGCGCATCCTAACCATCAACGGTGGCTCGTCGACCATCAAGTATGCAGTGTTCGAGGTTCAGGGCTCACTCCACAGAATTCTGGAGGGTTCGGTTGAGCGGATTGGATCGCCTGATGCCACTTTAAAGGTGAAAGGCTTTCACCAGGCGGACAATTTTTCGCGATTAGTAACGGCGCCGGATCACACGGTCGCGGTGGTCACTTTGATGGACTGGATACAAGACCGCCACGGACGTGATGCCTTGACCGCAGTGGGACATCGCGTGGTGCATGGTGGGCCGAATTACTTCAAGCCGCAGCTAATCACTGCGGAAATGGTCGATGAACTGCGCCGACTCAGCCCATTTGATCCCGAGCATATGCCAGAGGAGATCCTGTTGACCGAGGCGTTTCATCGCCGATTTCCTGATTTGCCGCAGATTGCGTGTTTCGATACCGCGTTTCATCAGGACCTCCCGCGCGTGGCTCAAATGCTGCCAATTCCGCGCCGCTACGAAGCACAGGGAGTTCGGCGGTATGGTTTTCACGGGTTGTCGTATGAATTTCTCATGGGGGAGCTGGGCCGTCTATGCGGTGAGGAGACTGCCCGGGGCCGGGTTATCCTTGCTCATCTCGGAAGTGGCGCGAGTCTCGCGGCAGTGCGCGATGGTAAACCGGTGGATACCAGCATGAGTTTTACACCAACTGCCGGAATACCGATGAGCACCCGCTCAGGAGATCTCGATCCCGGACTGGTTTGGTATCTGGCACGCACTGAAGGTCTCGATGCAAAGCGATTCAATGAAATGGTAAATCTCCAGTCAGGACTGCTTGGGATGTCGGAGACCAGCTCCGACATGCGGGACCTGCTCGACCGTGAAAAACAGGACGTGCGAGCGGCCGAGGCGGTCGAGTTGTTTTGCTATCAGGTCAAGAAATGGATCGGCGCCTTCGCGGCGGCGTTGCGTGGACTGGACACGCTAGTGTTCGCTGGCGGCATCGGAGAGAATGCCCCCATCGTCCGCGCCCGAATTTGCGATGGTCTGGAATTTCTTGGAATTGAACTTGAGGAAAATCGAAACGCGACGAATGAAGGCGTGATATCCGTCGCGCATAGTCGGGCTAACGTTCGCGTAATTAATACGGACGAGGAGTGGATGATCGCCAAATCGGTTTGCCGCTTTCTCGACCTTGGCTGAAAAGAAGAGAGTTGAACCATGACTACAGAATATCTTTCTCCGGAAATGCTCCGCAAAATGGACGCGTACTGGCGCGCGGCCAACTATCTTTCGGTTGGTCAAATCTACTTGTACGACAACCCCCTGCTCCGAGAACCCCTGAAACTGTCGCACATCAAGCCGAACCTGCTCGGACACTGGGGGACGACGCCGGGGCAGAACTTCATATATGTACATTTAAACCGAGTCATTAAGAAGTATGACCTGGATATGATTTACATTGCTGGTCCGGGTCACGGCGGGCCCGCACTTGTGGGTAACACCTATCTTGAAGGCACTTACAGTGAAGTATATCCCGAAATCAGTCAGGATGAAGCCGGACTTAAGAAATTGTTCACTCAATTCTCTTTTCCCGGTGGGATTCCCAGCCATGTTTCACCGGAATGTCCGGGGTCTATTCACGAGGGGGGTGAACTGGGATACTCGCTCAGCCATGCATTCGGAGCGGTGTTTGACAACCCGAATCTGGTTGTCGCGTGCGTTATCGGTGACGGGGAAGCGGAAACTGGTCCGTTGGCTACTGCCTGGCACTCCAACAAATTTCTTAATCCGATAACCGATGGAGCCGTGCTGCCCATCTTGCATCTCAACGGCTATAAAATAGCCAACCCAACGGTGCCGGCCCGTATCGAGCGTGAGGAATTGGAGCAATTCCTCCGTGGGTGCGGCTGGACGCCTTATTTTGTGGAAGGGGACGATCCCGAGGTGATGCACCAACTCATGGCCGGTACTACCGACTCGGCGATCGAGAGCATTCTGCACATCCAGGGAAATGCGCGGACCAAGAATGACACCACTCGGCCGCGTTGGCCCGTGATCGTCCTGAGCTCGCCCAAGGGCTGGACGGGACCAAAGGTCGTCGACGGGCTTCAAGTTGAGGGCACATTCCGGGCGCACCAGGTGCCAATTCTCGTGGATTCCGAACATCCCGAGCATCTCCGACAGCTTGAAAACTGGATGAAGAGCTACAAGGCGGAGGAGCTGTTTGATGACGATGGTCGGCTGATGCCGGAATTGGCCGAGTTGGCGCCCGAGGGCGAACGACGGATGGGCGCTAATCCGCACGCAAATGGCGGGCTTCTTTTGCGTGACCTGATCATGCCTGACTTCAGGACTTATGCGGTGAAGGTGACGTCACCGGGATCAGCTAAGGCCGCCGACACGCACGTGCTCGGAGAGTTCCTGCGCGACGTAGCCAGGCTCAACCGAGAGCAGAGAAACTTTAGAATATTCGGGCCCGACGAGACGCTTTCCAATCGGTTGAACGCCGTTTTTGAGGCCAGCAACCGTCAGTGGGAAGCCCGTACGAAAGAGAACGATGAATTTCTTGCAACGGAGGGCCAGGTGATGGAGATGTTGAGTGAGCATCAGTGTGAAGGTTGGCTCGAGGGGTACCTTCTGACCGGTCGGCACGGTCTGTTCAATTGTTACGAGGCATTTATTCACATTGTCGATTCGATGTTTAATCAGCATGCCAAGTGGCTCAAGGTTACAGCACAACTGCCGTGGCGGCGCAAGATAGCTTCGCTAAACTATCTGCTTGCTTCGCATGTGTGGCAGCAGGCTCACAACGGTTTTACCCATCAAGATCCCGGCTTCATCGATCACGTGGTCAACAAGAAGGCTTCGGTTGTGCGAGTGTACCTTCCGCCGGACGCCAACTGCCTGCTGTCGGTCTGGGACCATTGTCTCAGAAGTCGACATTACGTCAATGTCGTGATCGCCGGCAAGTATCAGGCGCCTCAGTGGTTGACTACGGATGCTGCGATCGAGCATTGCACGCAGGGGATTGGAGTCTGGCACTGGGCGAGCAGTGACCATGGAGCAGAACCGGATGTAGTGATGGCCTGCTGTGGCGATGTGCCTACGCTCGAGACACTGGCGGCTGTCAGCATTCTGCGCAAGCATCTGCCCGATCTGAAAGTTCGAGTGATTAACGTCGTCGATCTGATGAAGCTGGAGCCGAATACCGAGCACCCGCACGGATTGAGCGATCAGGAGTTCGATGCGTTGTTCACAAAAAACAAGCCGATCATCTTCGCATTCCACGGCTATCCCTGGCTGGTTCACCGGCTGACTTACCGCCGCACCAACCACGATAACATGCACGTCAGGGGTTACAAGGAAGAGGGCACAATCACAACGACCTTCGACATGACGGTTCTGAAT
Organism: uncultured candidate division Zixibacteria bacterium; assembly: GCA_963711085.1. GTDB lineage: Bacteria > Zixibacteria > MSB-5A5 > GN15 > FEB-12 > CAVQCT01. The sequence goes on from CAVQCT010000006.1 coordinate 20,758, forward strand.
GATCTCGACAGGTTCCATCTTGTGCAGGATGTGATCAATCGCCTGCCGAAGTTGGGTGCGAGCGGCGCAAAGCTAAAGCGGATGACGCAGGACAAGCTCATCGAACACAAGCTGTATATCGACGAGCACGGTCAGGACATGCCGGAAATCCGCAACTGGAAGTGGGGAAACCCAAGTGAATGAGCACGCAGATTCGACCAAAGATCTTTGCGAATCGAAATCCAAGGTGCAGAACGATCTGCAATCCATTCCCATGCCGGAACTCCTGGTAAAATTGGAGTCATCGCCAGATGGCCTTAGTCGGGCCGAGGCAGAAAAGCGGCTGACCCGGTATGGACCCAACGAGCTTGAAGAGAAGAAAACGAATCTCTTCCTGAAATTCCTCACGTACTTTTGGGGGCCGATCCCGTGGATGATCGAGGCAGCTGTTATCCTTTCGGCTGTAGCACGGCATTGGCCGGATTTTGCCATCATCCTCCTTCTGCTTCTTGCCAACGCCGTGGTCGGATTCTGGGAAGAGCATCAGGCGGGCAACGCCATTGCGGCGCTGAAAGCCAAGTTGGCAATCAAAGCCAGAGTAAAACGTGATGGCAAGTGGATCAATCCCGCCGCGCGCGAATTGGTGCCGGGGGATGTCATCCGCTTGCGCCTGGGTGACATTGTGCCGGCGGATGCGCGCCTGTTGGAGGGTGACCCGGTGGAAGTGGATCAGTCCGCGCTGACGGGAGAATCGTTGCCCGCGACGCGTAAGTCCGGCGAGGCGGTGTTCTCCGGTTCAATCATTCGCCGAGGTGAAATTGGTGCACTGATTTATGCTACGGGCACAAATACATACTTCGGAAAGACCGCACAACTAGTTCAGGAAGCTCATACGGTCAGCCATTTTCAAAAGGCGGTCTTGAAGATCGGCAATTATTTGATCATCCTCGCGGTGGCTCTTGTAGCAGTGATTGTTACTGTAGCTATTTTCCGTGGCGACCCGATACTCACTACATTACAGTTTGCCCTGGTGCTTACTGTAGCCGCGATTCCGGTTGCAATGCCGACGGTGTTGTCAGTTACAATGGCGGTGGGGGCACGATTATTGGCCAACAAAAAAGCGATTGTAAGTAAGCTGGTAGCCATTGAAGAATTAGCGGGCGTTGATGTGCTGTGTGCTGATAAGACCGGTACCCTGACGCAAAATAAGCTGACATTGGGAGATCCCTTTAGTTTGAACAATATCCCCGTCGACCGGGTAATTCTTTATGGTGCGCTCGCATCGCGCGCTGAAAACAACGACGCCATCGATCTGGCAGTGCTTGGTGGATTGAAGGACAGGGATTCGGTAAAGAATTATGAGGTCGTTCATTTCCAGCCATTCGATCCTGTACATAAACGTACCGAAGCCACTGTCAAATCCCAAGACGGAAGAACATTCAAGGTGACCAAGGGAGCACCCCAGGTGATTTTAGAATTGTCTTCGGATGACGAACAGATCAAGTCTGCTGTCGCCAAAGTTGTAGACGAATTTGCCTCACGGGGTTTTCGATCATTAGGTGTTGCGAGAGCCGAGGGCGATGGACAATGGGAGTTTGTCGGTGTGCTGCCTTTGTTCGATCCGCCGCGTGAAGATGCAAAGACGACAATTAAGACAGCAGGAGAGATGGGTGTCAAAATCAAGATGGTTACGGGCGATGCACTTGCCATAGCAAAAGAAACAGCCCAGAAGTTGGCGATGGGCACAAATATTCTTGACGCCACCGGCCTGGGAGATTCGAAAAGGAAAGAGACAACTGAGGTTTCCGAGTCCATCGAAAATGCCGATGGTTTCGCTCAGGTGTTTCCTGAACACAAGTTCCATATAGTAGATGTTTTGCAGGAGCGTGGCCATATTGTCGGAATGACTGGTGACGGAGTAAATGACGCCCCGGCGCTGAAGAAAGCTGACTGTGGTATTGCCGTTTCGGACGCAACCGATGCGGCTCGCGCTGCAGCGGCCATCGTGCTGATGACGCCGGGTCTGGCAGTGATCATCGATGCCATTAAGGAAAGCAGGAGGATCTTTCAGCGAATGAACAGTTATGCCATCTATCGCATCGCCGAGACGCTGCGCGTGCTGCTATTCATGACGCTGTCAATCCTGGTGTTCAATTTCTATCCGGTGACCGCAGTGATGATCGTGATGCTGGCATTGCTCAATGACGGAGCTATCTTGTCCATCGCCTACGACAACGTTCACTACAAGAATCAGCCTGAGGCCTGGAATATGCGCGTAGTGTTGGGGATCTCGACAGTGCTGGGAGTCATCGGAGTAGTTTCTGCGTTCGGCTTGTTTTATCTTGGTGAGAGAGTCTTTCATCTCGATCGTTTGCACATCCAGACGCTGATGTACCTAAAGCTGTCTGTTGCCGGGCATCTGACGATCTTTCTGACGCGCACGCGCGGCCCCTTCTGGTCCATACGCCCGGCGCGAATCTTATGGGCGGCAGTGGTTGGTACCCAAATCGTTGCGACACTGATAGCGGTGTACGGACTATTAATGACGCCCATCGGTTGGGGTTGGGCGTTGTTTGTCTGGGGCTACGCGCTCGTGTGGTTCCTCATAAATGACCGCGTGAAACTGCTCGCGTATAGCATCTTTGATCGATTCAAAGCAAAAACACCGCCCGATCTAACTCCGCAGATCAAGACGCGGGCATATGAACTGTACGAACAGCGAGGCCACCAGGATGGCCGGGCAAATGAGGATTGGAGGCAAGCGGAGCGAGAGATTCGCAAACATAAACATCCTGAATGAGCAGCGGGGACCAATTGCCGGCGTCACGACGCTTTCCTCACTTAACAATGCAGCGCGTAGAAAGCACTGCCGCACCGCTTAACTGCCGGCCAATCTCATCCGGGTCCAGCGCAACCTTCTTTGGGGCTCAGACCCAAAAGGGATTAGAGCAAAAGGTGCCTTCCACTGTCGAGGGACCTTTTGATTGGCGGTCAACCTCACTACTCGCATGTTAGCCCAAGGCGCCGCTTGTCGGTTTGCTCATCTTTTGTCACCGAGGACTTTGCCCTGCAAGTCAAAGAGACGCAGGCGCAGATCCATGACTTGCTTCTCGCGATTGGCGAGACGCTCAGTCTTATTGGCCTCTTCCTGTTGGGCTTCCAGACATTTGCCTTCCAGCGTGCGGATCGTCTGTGATAGTGCACTGGCATCCATTGTTGCGTTGCTCGAAGTCTGCATACTCTCCTGCTCTGTCCGCTTCAGGTTCAATTCAAGCTCTAACGAAAGGGCATACTTGGACGCTTGCGCCAAATCATTGTCGGCCTCGGCCACATCCACTTCAGAATTGCGGAGCCTCTTTCGGCTTTCCAGAAGGTCGAGAATCTGCTCTGCCGAGTTCTTACTTGCTTCTATCGCTATTACCTGTGCCTTGTTGTCTGACTTCTTCGCATTCTTCAGGTTCTGTTCGATTACTTTGAGTTCATCTTTCCTCGCCTCAATACGTGCCTGGACCATTCCGTAATCAGTTTTGGCTTTGGTGTACCTTTCCTGGGCGAGCGGAATCGCTACACTCGCATGATCCAGATCAGCCCGGATATCCTCGGCTGTTCGGTAAGGGACAACCGAGAGCAAAAGATTGTCGGAGCTGCCATCGGCCGCTGAAATAGATGGAATTGCGAGGATCTGAAGTGCGAGTAGTGCACATCCAATCTTGAGAAGTTGTGAGAGTGCAGTCATATATTATCTCCTTTAAGTTGATATCTGTTCAAATTCTGTTTCGGGCGTTGAGGGACCGGCGACCCCCGACGGGAATGGGCAAACCGGGCAGCAGAGATCCTCAGTACTTTTGGTTCCTCGGCTTAGGCCGGAGGATCTGATGCTCGTCACTCATCGGAGAGCATCGATTCACCTGGCGCAGGGTCAATAGGACGACGCTCGCTGTCGCGGAGCCGCTCTATCGTACGCTCTATCATTTTCGTTAACTTGTCCGCGGCTCCTTCAACGGCCTGGAGCAAGTTGGCGGCCTGGTGGGTGACGGCTACGGGCTGGCGCCCTTCGAGACGAGCTTCCATCATGCAGCGCAAGTCGTTCTCACTGCTTCCGTGGCTACCTTCAATGCCGAGATGGACCTCCACCCGGGTGACATGATCGCGTACCCGGATAAGAGCACTTTCCACTACCCCACGAACCTGTGCGGCCATCGATTCATGACCATTGATGTTATGGTCGGTACTAATTTGGATCTGCATTAAATCCTCCTATTGTAAAGGCGGTTATTCCATCGCGGTAACTGGCAGTCACTCCTGTCGGTTTCGAGACCCTCACGGCGGATGATTCGATGAGGGGAGACCGCTTCGTTTATGTCGTTTTCTTGTTTCGGTTCCGTCGATCGGAGCCTCACTACCTGTTCCGTCTCCAATTGGCCGAGTGCTTTCGGGATTCGCCTGACCTTCAGCGTCGCTGCTGGATGGACCGCATCCAGATACCGGTGTCAGGCTGTGGCGGCCAAACTAAGGCTTCTTCTTGCGCGCAACGATTGTCAATACGATTCCAACGGCAAGTACTGATACTCCCACGTAAGGTGACACAGGAATGTTCGACTGAGCTTCGCTGCTGGTTTTGAAAGGGCCGAGGTGTACACCACTGATGTGCGTGGTTATCGAGACGAATGGCAAAATTAGAATCAAGACGCCAAGAATCGTAAGTGTAATTCCTATAGACATGTGCGGTTTCATGCGTCTACTTCTATTGATTTCGGTACATCGGTACTCGTTACATTGTAAGCCTTGAATTGTAGTCGAAATGCAAGCGGCTTGCGATGGCAGCCTTCCTGGTGACTATTCTCCGCATCTCCATCAATTGGAATTCGGATGTCCGGATGTTCGTTCAAGATGACCTTAAGACTCACGATCGTACACCTTTCTTTGAGATGAACAAACCTCCTGTCGGTACAATTGGCGGCAACGTTGCGAAGCAGCAGCATCTTTACTCCAATTCTCTCCAGCATTCCCAGCCTGAGTGGGTCCGTTTATGCGCCGAGCGCCCGAAGTTCGCTGAACGAAAGAACATATCGACTCCTTCACTCATGCTCGGACGAACGAAGGCGGTGTCCTCAGCACAATCGCAGTGCGCCTTAGATGCCCGGGTATCCTTCTTCAATCCGGTCAGAGATTGATTGTACACGCTGTCGACGGAGGATAAGTACCCCTGGACCTGATCCACGTCATATACGGCGACGGTGATTTCTGTTTGGATATCCGTTGTCAACCGATTGAATGATTGCCGGGCACACTCTTTGGCGAACGCCGACACGTTTCCGTCGCTCAGACCACTGTCCAGTGCCTGGAACGGGCGCAGATCAAAGTATGAAAGATGGAGATTGCCGGGTGAAGCCATTATGTACCGAGCGTATGGAGTAAGTGCCGAGACGGTGTGGGGTGTGCCGTTGAAACAGGTGGAGAGGACGACTAGATCGAATTTTGTCGAATCACGTGTCAAGCGCCTGAGTCCATCGGCCAGGTCTTCGACAGTGAATGACCTTTTGCGGTACGAAGCATCGTAATTGGCACCATCAAATTCCGGGATCTCGTGACCAAAGTAGAGAAACAATTTCTTTGATTGCGGCTGCCCGGCGATATGATATCGATAATAGAGATCTACCTCGGGGTCAAAACGTGATTTCCCGCGATCGCGCCAGTATGATGCTTGAGCGAGGAGCTTACCGTACCGGTAGTAATAGAATTCGCCGTCATGGCGTGGAAATAGAAAGAAACGATGCCTTCGGTGAATTTCGTGAAAAATAAAAACCTCGGCTTGAGAGTTGTGCATCGCGGCACGTTCCGCCCCTGCCAGAGCCTCTTCGTCTGCTCGGTGTCTGTTTCCTTCAGGATCGTGAAACAGATAATCGCCGTCACCGTGGATAACGAACACGACTTCATAACCGGGCGTTTCGGCCCCCGGGTCTCCCGGCGGAGCCTCGCTTTGATCGTGTGGCGGAGATCCGCACGAAAACAAAAGCAATCCGGACGAGAGGAGGCAAAATACTCTTAGAGTGTTAAACACAATGGCCTCGTGCAAGTGTAACCGCCGATGAATAAGTGGCCGCTTGATGAGCGGCGAAAAATGTCTCTTCCATTGAGAAACTACAGGACAAGAATCGCGATGATTATGATGAGGAGAAGAGTGACGGTGCTGATCGTTATCGTCTGGGTAGCCTGCTCCATATCCTGCACCGCGTAATCAGCGAAATCATCCAACTGTGCATCGGGTACGCGTTCGTAACCATTAAGACCGGCGAGCTCGTCTTGTTTGTCTTCAAGAATTGCTTTCACCCGATCAATTCCTGCCTTGTCCTCCTTAGAAACCAGCGGATAACTCTCGACGGTGGTCAAGGCTCTGGACAACTTTTCAAATGATTTGTCAAGAATCTCACGCTTCTGTAATGGATCCTGTACCGCCTTCACTTTGCCAGCGGCGTCGCTCAAGTAACTCTGCAGTTTATCTTGTGCGTGCACCACACCGGCGAATGCCATAACCAGCACGATCGCCATCAAACAGATAACTGTTCGCTTGAACATGAATGCTCCTTTTCTTCGGAGGGCGCTTCCCTCTGAGGAATGGTTCGAGTTTATTGGCTGATTGCAGTATACCGTGATTTCCCCCCCGGTCAATCGCCCAAAGGTTTGATAAAGGTACTAGCTCGTTAGGTTGAGGGGCCGTCGTGATTCAGGCTCGCGAGGCAACAGGTCGCCGAAAATACCGCTCGATGCAGGGAGGAAACCTCACAGGAAATCTCCGAAGGAGGAAATAGAGCCGTATTTTCTAGGATGCAGAATGTGGGGCAATGAAGAGAATCCACTCTGATCGTCACGTGTTAGGAGATCAACTACAAGTGCGGAAAACGACCTGCCCATATCCCCCGGCTATGGAGATGGTATACCCAACAGTGTGGCGCCGCAGTTCGTAGCCAATCACTACGGAGCGCGGTGATAAAATAGGGAGTGGTGGAGGGGGATGCCCGACTCTGTCGTCAGGTGGCTGGTGGACCAGCGCGCACCACTCCCGTATCACCTACTGCATCTTGGTTTAGCTCCGGCAGGCAGCGCTTGTTCGCCGTTGAAACCGTCCATGAGACAAAAAAGGCAGCCACCGGCTTGTTGTCGAGTCACGGAAGAAAGAATCCGCCGGTGGCTGTTCATTCCCATTTTGCTATGTTCCTTCCAGGTCGGGCCGGGGGGAGTGAGGCTCCGTCCGTGGATGATCACCTACTTAACTTAAAGAGACAGCCGCCGGCTTGTTGTCGAGTCATCGAAGAGCGAGTCAACTGGCGGCTGTTTATTGGCAGCCTCGTCGGCTATTGCCCGATCCGCGGCTGGCACCGGGGGAGGGGATTCAGCACCAGCCGCTTCACGGACGAAGATTGAGCTGATGGATTCCAACTGCCGAAAAGGTCTCCGGACGCTGCTATTCTTTGGCCGTTCCGGTTCCGGAGCGAAACGTGATCGGGCGTGCGAGTCGGGATTTCCACGACTGGACGGGCCAATCACTCGGCACATTTCTTTTGCAGCAATTTCGTTCATTACGGACGCAGTATACGTGACCGCTCACGCATAGTCAAGACAAATATGCGTAAGCGCTCACGAAATAATTGAGAGACTGTGGTGACTGGAGCCAATCAAAAGGACTAAGGGCATGGGTATTGATAGTTTAGGGGGAATCGAGCGAGTCGGCACGGACAAATGTTCGTAAGGTATTAGCTTACATACCGTTAATGAGAAGGGAAGCTTTGCGGGATGGCCGGGTATCTTCTAATTACAGATAAATACAAATCTTCACCAGGTGAGCCCTGACACTTCCGGCACAGGGAATCTCGGGAATCGGGGTATTATGGGTTGGGAACTCTAAGATGATATAGCGAACTGATTTATTTCGTCTGCTTTTTCTTCCGCCATCGGGCCAGCGCCGCTTTACGCGCAGCCTCGCTTCGTTCCGATTTTGTTAGAGTCCTGGCCCGTGCCTTACCACCCTTGAGACCGCCCAGTCGACCGAGGGAAACAGCCGCCGGGTTTTTGGCTCGCTTCTTAGGAGAGCCGAGGGAAGTGGTCTCCTCAGGTATCTGCTCAATGGGGGATTCATCCGACTGTGCGGATGCCTGGTCGCCTGCTGAATCTGCGGAGACCGATTCTTTCGACGGTTGTTCGTTCGCTACCTGCTCAGCCACTTCATCCATCGATTCACTCTGCTCAGTTTCTGTTGTCGAGGGACGTTTTTCCATACGAATACTCATAAGCGGCCCCGCCACCCATCGTGGTCGCCGTGTAACTACTTGTAGTCAACACGTTTTGGAGGTGATTGATCTTCTATATTTAAACATAGAAACTAATCACGGTTTTGTCAAGAGGAACGAACTGCGCCGATGGAAATGCTATTAGATTGCTGCACTCTCTTCGTGACCTATCGATAATTTGCATGACTTACTCAAGGTTGCCGGCCGTAGCCATTATGATAGCGAATAAAGACTTTGTGCGAGGTCCTTCTCGGGCTCGCACTTCATTCAAGTAGATACTTGTGCAGCAGTTGTCGACCGCCCATTTGCGTACATAGGGTGCGTTCCGCTTTCTCGAGGAAGTCTTCGAAGTCCCCGCCGTGAGCCTTGAGTAATACAGACCCACGGCGAGAACTGAAGGCTCTGATCGTGACTAGCGAAGCAGGACCATCTTCGTAGTCTTGAAGAATCCGTCGGTGCGAAGGCAACAGAAGTAAATACCTGTCGCCAGAGCTACACCGCTGGCGTCCTGTCCTTCCCAGACCACGCGATAACGTCCAGCCGGCTGATCACGGTCGACCAGGGTAGAGACATTCTGGCCCAGGACATTCAGTACCGTTATGAGCACTCGGCTGTCCGAAGGCAATGCGTATTCGATTGTCGTACTGGGATTGAAGGGATTCGGGTAATTCTGCGACAGACTATATTGACTTGGAAGGTTCCCATCGAGATTATCGATTTTGGCATCTTCATACGGGCATGCCTCCGCGGAAGCGACATTGGAAAGTGCGGACCGATTTGCGGCTTCATCAGCAGCCTCTATAGCGACGAAATACACGCGCCCGGGGGTCAGATGGTCAAGTGTCACATGCTCAATTGAGCCGGATGGCTGCGGAGCAAGCGACGAAGGATAGGTGGTGGCAAGAGACCAATTGGCGCCGGTGATAGAATCGAGAGAGTACTTGATGAGATAACTGCTGGCGGTACCGTCGGTGCCGTCGTTGCCGGTCGCAATCCAGGTCAGGTCGATCGTGCCATCCTTGGTCCCGGTAACAGGGCCCAGGCCCATAATCGGAGCGGGCGGCGTGGTATCGGACATCATAGGTTCTGACACGACAGTAGACAGAGCCGACCAATTGTCGTTTGTTCTAACCGCAGTGGGTGAGAGATACATCTTTACGAAGTAAAGGTTGTGGTCGTTGAGATTATGGTACCAGATAGGTAGAAAACCCCAACTGGATGGTACCTGTGGTACGAGAGCCGGATCCAACGCGACCTGGCCGGTTCCGGAGACCACCATAGAGTCGGCATCCCAGCCTCCAGCCTGAGTCCATCCTTTGACACAGACGGCGGAGTCGCGGCTGACATAAGCTACGTATAGTCGGGCAGCAACTCCCTCGCCATATACACACAGCTGAGGAGCGTAGGCATCTACGCCTGAGGCGGAGATAATGGTCGAGTCGAAATGTCCTTCGCTGGTTTCATAGAAATGCACCAGAGAACCTTTCCACCCGCTTGTGTATACAACATGATCAAGTCCGTTCATTTCCGTAAAGGCGTAACTGCGTCCGAGACCGCCAATTGAATTTGCGACAACGAGGGTGGAATCGAATAGCTGCGTGGCGGGATTGTAAGTCCATATGCAGAAGCCGCCGTTAAATTTGAAGATGCTGACTTTGGGGTAACCGTTGGCTCCCATAATGACGCCCATCCGCCAGGAGTTCTGTGGATCATCGGTAATGGTACACACGCGCCCAGGGGTCACGGCAGTAGCGAATCGATTTGTTGAATGCCAGTAGCGCAGATTGCTCCGACCGGAGCCCTCAGCCACATCAAAGAACCAGACATCATTTGCCCCGTTCGCCACGACCACGGGATAATATGTATCTGTTCCTGGAGCAGGGATATCTACTGGTTCCATATCGGCTTCTCCGGAGTACGGGGCCGCTACATAGCGATATCCGGCGGGATCAGTTCCCGCATAACCACGGAATGCGATGTGGAGGCCGCCGGCAAAAGAAGCGGCACTGTGGTCGGGAGAGTACCAGGTTTGGGTTCCGTTGTTCATGGTCATCCAGCGCGCCCGGACGTCATGCCATGTGGTCCCTCGGTCGTAAGAAACAGTCCAGCCTGTTTGATTGCTTCCGAATTGTGCAGCGACCATAATCAACGTGTCACCCTGACGTCCTCCGCGAAAATAAGGACTGCCGAGCAAGGCATGTCCGGCAGTTGTGTACCCCACAGCGAGCGGTACTGACGTACTGGATTGGACACCCAGATATGCTTCAGCGGAGGCGATATTGGATAATAAGGACTGATTCCCGGCATCATCTGTCGCTTCAATTGCCACGAAATAAATGTCTCCTGCAGTCAGACCGCTAAGTGACAGATACTCAACTGATCCCGCAGGAAGCGGATTGAAGGTTGAAGTATAGACAGTAGCCAGGGGCCAATTGACATTCGTAATTGGATCGAGCGAGTACTTGATGAGATAGCTGCCGGCAGTTCCACTGGAGCCATCGTTGCCTGGTGCGGTCCAAGCCAGGTTGATAGTACCGTTTACAGTTCCCGAAGCGGCCGACAGGTTTACGATCGGAGCGGGGGGGGTAGTATCAGAGGTTGTAATTGCGGAAGCGACATTCGACATGACCGACCAGTTGGCGGATTCATCAACGGTCTCCATGGCAAAGTAGTAGGTGGCGCCTTGGTTCAGGCCCGTCACCGCAAACGTCTGACTGGCACCGGCGGGCAGTGGTGTAGGTTCACCGGCCGCAGCCGTGGCCGAATTCCAGTTGGTGGTCGTGATGAGCGACGAGGAGTAGCGAAGGTCGTATTGAGATGCGGTCCCACTATTCTGGTCATCGCCCGGTGCGGTCCAGGCCAGGTTGATAGTACCATTTACAGTTCCCGCAAAGGCCGAGAGGTTCACAATGGGAGCCGGGGGAGTGGTATCGGAGGTTGTAGTGGCCGAAACGATATTCGATATGAGCGACCAGTTGGCCGATTCATCAACAGACTTCATAGCAAAGTAGTAGGTGGCGCCTTGATTCAACCCCACAACCGTGAACGTTTGATTGGCCCCGGCGGGCAGTGGCGAAGGTTCACCGACTGCTGATGTGGCCAGATTCCAATTGGCGGTCGTGATGATCGATGAGGAGTAGCGAAGATCATATTGAGATGCGGTTCCGGTATTTTGGTCATCGCCGGGGGCGGTCCAGGAGAGTGTGATCGAGGACGCATTCGCAGTTCCAACTCGCAGATCGGTTATTTGACTCGGCGAGACAGTGTCACTCACGCCTGCAGTGACCGTCGCCACGTTGACTTCGTATACTAAGTTTGTCGCATTGGATTTCCATACGACAGCCACACTGTCGTAGCCCGCCGGCACATACGGAGGGCACTGAGGCCAGGTACAATGAGCATTTGGGACAATCACCGTTGAGTCGGCATCCCAACCGTTCGTTTCCGTCCACGTTTTGAGAACGATTGCGCTGTCACCACCCGTGGTAACCATATAGAACATATATAGTCGGGCGTTTATGCCAGTGTTTACGACCGAGAGCTGTTGCGCTCCGAGTCCAGACCATGTGACGGCGGATGAAGAGGTGTCTACTGTCCATTTCGAACCGCCTGACTCCCACCAGTGGAACCAGCGATTGTCCGAATCACGCATGTAGACGAGATGCCCCTTTCCGTTCATTTCGGCGTAGGCATAGCCACGTTCAGATAGGCCGCTTATACTGTTAGTGATCATAGTAGAGTCCCAGACCGAGCCATTCCATTTGAGCCGATAGAAAGCATGAGTACCGACGTCGAGAACGGTGATCGTGGGCCGACCGTCGTCGCCCATCTGGATATTCGCACGCATACCGTTTTGAGTTGAACCGCCGCTCGTTACTCTGAAATGTCTCGGCTCACTTCTGGTGTAGGTAACAAAGTTGTTTGTAGAGCGATAGACAATGAGGGGAGTCTGGACATTCGCCATAAGGTTAAGGAAGAACTGTTCGCTATCGTTGGCGCAGACAACGGAGTAATAAGAAATGTCAGTTGCCGGACCGAGTTGTCGAACCGGTTCAGTCATGGAACTGACCGTATAGGGAGCAGAAATATGCCGGTACAACGGTCTGTTCGACGATGTACCATACCGCCACGACGTGTGAAATCCTGACTTACCGCTCAACCACCCGCTCGAGTGGTAGTCCATATACCACAAGGAGTAGATATTATCCAGCTGAGTCACCGCTGAATTCCACGTCATCCCTCGGTCATAGGAGTAGAACCATGCCGGTTGGTTTCGCCCGAACTGGGCGACATGAAAGACGATAGTATCGCCACTTATTCCGCCTCGATAGCGCGATGAGGATAGGAATGGATCTGATGTCGCGGCGGCAGTATTGGCTCCGAGTGTTTTAGTTCCACCGACGCCGGCCGCTGCGCCGGAACCAGACAACGGGCATATGAGAATCATGGCCGCTATGGTGAAGCCCGTAAAGGACAAAATAGACTTCGAAAGCATCGTAGCTCCTTAGGTGAGTACATTCGTACTCAGTTACGGTATTTTGTCAAAGAGGCTTCCTGCTCCTTGCAAGAGAGTTCTTTGCTCTATATCAATCTCGTCATAGATGAGGGTCAAAGTAAATCGGTCAAAGGATTGAAAAGGTAGCTAGGCCGTCCGATTGGGTTGGCGGAAGGCAAGGAACGTAATCTCGTATTTACTTGCTAAAATCCCACACGCGGGGATCCATTGGGCGCGAGTTTGTCTCCGGACTGCGTTAGAGCGCCGATTTGGTGATGATACATGACTGACTCTACCCGGGTCAACAGCGTGTATCGATGTGTAGCCTATGTCGCGGTGATACGCCCCAGACGCACCCACCTTATGGCCCTGTCATGTGATTCGCCCGACCGATGTAACTACTCTTTCATCCCTTTGGGCGATGGACTTGCTTCTGATCATTCCGTACTTTCTATTAGCTTTCAGTCAGTTCACAAAGCCTGCACCGATGCGAGTTAATCCGGATTCCCATCCACAGGCAAACCCGATACAAAGGAGAATAGCGTGTTTATTAAGTTAAGCACCGGAATCGTTCTGGGGATTCTTTTACTACTACCATTGTCAGCGCGCTGTCAAACTAACGCGTACCTGGGTCCCCACCTTGGCATCCAGAAAGGTCAGGATGCTCAGGATGCAAACTACTTGGCAGGCGCGACGCTCCGCCTGAAATTTTCACCGGTGTTAGGCGCGGAGGGGGACATCGGATATCGTCAGGAGAAATATGGTTCCGGCGCAGTCACGGTAAGGGATTGGCCGGTGACGGTCACCGGGCTGATCTATCCGCTTTCAGTGCTTTATGGAGGTGTTGGCGGAGGCTGGTACTTTACCACCCTCGACTACTCTCAGGCCCTCAACCAGGCCGGTATTGACGATGAGACGACTCAGAAATTTGGTTGGCACCTGGTGGCCGGAGTGGAGTTCCCGGTTTCGCCGAGAATCAGATTATTCGGCGACGTTCGTTATGTATTTCTCGACTATAAGTTCAAGAATCTACCAGGAGCAGTGCTGGATGGAAAGAAGGCCGACTTCTACTCCATCAACCTGGGCCTCCTTTTCCAACTCTAAACTTCGTCGGCCACGACGCAATCAAGTCGCTGGATTTGTGCTGGTCAGTGCAGGGATGCACCGGCCAGCACCCCTTCCGGCTCAAAGCGAAGAACATGCAATTTTATAGGAACGACAGATCCCTGATCGCCCGATTGGATGGGCGTTTCGCATCAGGAAGATCTCTGCCGGTCCATAACCAATAACAAGATCCGTAACTTAAACACTGAGGTGCAATAATGTTGGAAAACACAACGATGAATCGATTTGAAGACAAACGAATCAGTGAAGCGCTTGAATTGCTAAACGCGGCCGCACGCGACAACAAGTCAGAGCTTCAGTCTGCAATAGAAAGCAAGTATACTGACCTTTCATCTGTGGTGAACGCATTTACCGACCAGATGAAGAACCGCGCCACCGAAGGTTATAACACCGGTAGGCGGAGAGTCATGGGTGTTGCGACCGATATTAATGGCAGCGTGCATAAGAATCCATGGGCTTATATTGGTGGCGCTGTGGTGGTGGGAATACTGTCAGGACTTATACTCTGCAGAACGCGCAGAAATTAGTGCCGGGCCGACTCACTTTTCCATGAAATGATCGTCTGGGCTGAATATGCCTCCACCGGAAAACGACACATGCGGTTTGCCGGCGCAGTCGATGTACTGCGCCGGCCTTTTTGGACTTATACCACATGACCGGAAGGTTTTGCTCTTGAGCGGCTTTATACTCGATCGGCGTTTGCTGTAGGTGCCAGAATCCTGTATCGAATACATGGCCCCGACACAACGATGGCCTAGAGCGCCAGGCCCACGTGTACGTCGAACAGGAGTCGTGATTGTCTCCTGATTGGGAAAAAGGGAGTCATTTCAAGGCCCGCGTTAACTCTCATGCCGAGGTCAATGTCGAGCCTCCTCATAAGTTCGATGACATCCAGATAGATCGACGTGGCAAAACCGCCTCGTCCCGCACTCATATCGACCGGAGAGTTTACTCCGAATGATCCGGCTCCAACATTAATCGGAAAATGATGCCCCGAGGATCCGTCGACGTAGTAGAGTCTTAGCATGGCACTCGTATTGCCGTAATCTATGCTATCGTCGGCCTGAGTATCATACAGGACTTTAGGGACACCCAGCGTCAGTCCCATCTCCATCCTGGGCCCCTTTACGCGGTAATAACGCGTCACCGAGTTGGAGCGGTCAACGGCACCGATTTTGATCGCATAGTCCGGCGTCACACTGACTTTAACAATCGCCCAATTTGGCAGCGAGTCCACTTCCAACCCGACCCGTTCCAATTCTTCGGTACTGATCGCAGCATAAGGACCGTAGGCCTTTCGGTACTGTACGAACATTGTGCGGTCTTTGTCCGGATCACCGTGGCTTCGAAAGGTCATCACGCGACGTTCGAATGTCTGCGCTGTTCCTCCACGTCGCGGCTGCACTGTCGTTCGAATTGCGATGAACTGCGGTCCCATGCCTTCCCGGATGCTGTCACGCAGGAAGATTACTTGAAGGTGAGCTATCTGCTCACGGTCCAGAGTGACCGCCGTTGCCGGATCCTTGCCACCGGCTTCGGGGACAATTCTGATATAACGGGCTATTTTCTCAATGTCTTCGAATTCCTCCACCACGACGATGCAATCCGTAGCATAGACAATACGTCGATGCTGAGCATCCAGGACATCGAGCTGAAGCTGGTATGACCCGGGAATGGCATTGCGCGGAATTACAGCCGTGTATACGCCATTGCCTGCTGGGATGAGCGCTACACCTTCGATATTCAATATCGGCGTCACAACAGCGCTTGCCCCTGTGTCCTCCCTGACTATTGACAAACGAATCGTGTCACCGGGGAAATAGACGCGTTCGTTGGCAGAGATACTGATACTCTCGTCTGAAAGAGGTAACCGAATAAGCACCGTCGATTTCTGGTCCGCCTGTATCTCCATAGTAAAGAGGACGCAGAGCATAATTACACCCGGTATCAGGAGTCTTGGCATATTTGCTCGCTCCGGTTGGCGACAGTCAGGAGTTCCCTTCGCTCCAGTCGCGGTTAGCAGGGTTCATGTCGCATCCTTCGGCACGATTGAAATCAACCACATTAAGGTGGCACTTACTCATCCGATCCAACACCGTGTTGCGCACAACGTGCTGCGCGAGAGACACCGAGTTGGAGCTCGATGACTCATACTGGACCACAACGCCAGAAGCAGGTCCTTACGCATCGTTGCGACTGTGGTCTCGTTATTTAGTGGCAGGTCATTGGCCGGTCACTATCTTGACTCGATCACCAGACTTGAAAGTGGCATTTTCTGCCACCTGATTGATGATGGCCAATAGCCCGAGTTCTACTGAAGAACCTTCCTGTTTTGCCAGTTCCGCCAGGGTCGACGAATGTCCCACCGTGATCACTTTGAGGTGCATCTGGCTGTACCTGAAGTATTTGCGAGTCTGTCAAGCGCCGAAAGCTGCTGATAGAACCTGTCATGATGCTCTGATATTTGGACCAGAGCGGTTCGGTCGTGTAACCAAGCAGCTGGTAAATCTTGCCACCGAGATCGACGAAAGTTGCCTTACCCTGTAGCATTCCCTGGTCGGTCTGCACTCGAAATACCGAAGAGACAGCAGGGAGACCATTTAGATTGCTTTTGTTCAGTCCCTCAGACTGCAGCCCTGCCTGAGCGAAGAACTGCGAGGCTGCTTTCTCACTGGAGGTCGCCTGCGCCAGGGTAATCTGCACCACGGCATCTTGATCGGAACTGACCGCGATGACTGCTGCCTTCTGGTTTACAGCCTGCCAGCCGGAGGGGAATAGGAATTCGAACTGAAGGGCAGGCTGGTAGAAGTGATTGTCGCGAAAGAATCCTGCTCGTGGGTCCTGACCGAAGACGACGCCATCAATGCGACTAAGATAGCTGTCACGATTAACCGAAAGCTGGCTGAAATCGATTCGGAGAGAATCAAGTTCCTTCTGAATACGCTCGCTTCGGTTCTCCGGACTGGGGTGAGTTTCCAACCACTCGGGCAGGCTTCCACCGCCACTCGATGCGCTGACGCGGGACAGCATCTCGAATACCTGAATCAGCTGTCGGGGATCGCTTTTCTCCCGAAGCATATAGCGAAGTCCAAGGTGATCCGCCTGGCTTTCATCGTCGCGACTGTACTTCAGGTACATCAGGCTGAGTCCGGCATTGACAAGCTGGTTGTATTTCTGAAGTTCCGGTTTGATCATCATGCCGGCTGAAACGCCAAGCTGTGTGAGCTCCTGACTGGACATGCTGTGCACCGAGTGTTGGGCGGTCACGTGTCCGATCTCGTGTCCGATCACTCCGGCAAGTTCGGCTTCGTTCTCAACGTATGTCATCAGTCCTCTCGTGACGAAAATGAATCCGCCCGGCAAGGCGAATGCGTTAACGGCCGGATCGTCCACTATTCTGAATGTCCAGGGGAGATTAGGTCGTTCGGAGGTCTTGGCGAGCTTCGCACCGAGGTCTTGCACATAATGCTGCAAATCGTTATTCGAATAGAGACCGATACTGGCAATTACCTGGGAATCCGCCTGCTGCCCCATCGCGATCTCCTGTGACTCGCTGATCAGGTTTAGATGTCTCTCACCGGTGGCGCGATTCAGAGCGCAACCGGTAGTGCCCAAGGCTGCTGCCAGCCCAAGCACAGCGAGGCAGGTGCACGTCAAGGCAGCAAGACGGCGTGCCACTCCCGTTACATGAATAGTTAAGGCTTTCATAATTCTCCTGGGGCGTTAGGGACAGTACGAAAATCCCTGTATTTTTATCCTCCCGTGTCACAACTCGCGGAGCCGGAGTAAACGTGTCGGGATAGCCGGCATCGATACGCGCAATTGTGACACCGCAAGTCTCTGCCGGAAGGGCAGCAAGTACGAACGATCCATTGGTGTTATCGCTCAGCGTGGTCCAGTTGGACGCTGCATTAGAGTAGGTGGTAAGGACCACCACTCTTGTCCTGCAAAAACAACACTCACGTCCTCATGAACAGTGGCGTCACTTTCAAGGCGACACAGCCAACGATTACGCCAACGCGTCGCACACTCAAGCAGCTCTGCCGGAGGCATGCCCTCGCCGATCAAAGACTATTAGAACGACTCCGGCAACGATGGCCAAAGCTTCAGCGATCGGTGAGAAAGGAATATGTCTGGTCTCATTGACCTGGAGATGCATATCTCCCATGTTGACCGTATTCCTTCCGGTGGTATAAGTTATCCCACCATAGATCAATCCTATCACGCCCAGTGCGATGAGAATTATGCCGATTATGGTCATTGTCTTCATGAATGCTCCTTGTATTTCAAACGCCGCGTCATACTACTCGTCGGCCGGAGATTATCCTGAATAGCACTGCTATAATGGCAATGACTATCAGAACGTGAACGAAACCACCCAGGGTATACCCCGTTAACAGGCCAAGGGCCCACAGAATCACCAGTATTACGGCTAATGTCCACAACATGGGATTCTCCTTTCTTTTTGCATTGGAATTGCCGCCGACCGATGCGTTCGTGCAGCGGCCAGCGGCAATCCGTAAAATCAGTTAGTCGAGGACTGTGTTGCCTCGATGCTCATTTCGTTATTTACACTTGTTACGCCATTGATGTCATTGACAAGCTTGGTCGCCAGATCGATCTCGGCCTGGTTTTTTGCCGTACCGGCCAAAGTGACCACGCCTTTGTTGGTGGAAACTTTCGTATCGTAGACATCCGTCCCGTAATGATACAGGAGGGACATTCTGACTTGAGTAGTGATTGAAGCATCGTCAATCTTCTCGCCCCTTGTCCTGTTTGATTTCGCAGACGACTTTGACACGGTCATCTGGTTGTCGACGACTTTGACTCCGGAAACATCCTTCGTGTATTCAGTCGTGAGCTGCTTCTGCGCATCGCTTGTGGCTTTGCCCTTCAGCGTGACCTTGCCGTCGGTGACTGAAACATCGGTAGCGAGATAGCTCACGCTTCGGTGATACAGGAGCGTACCTCTTACTCGCTCGGCGACCCACGCATCCGAGAAAGCACTGGCAGCTGGGGCTGTAACTACGAGCTGGTTGCTTACGCTCTTGACTCCCGGCAGACTTCCCACGGTTTCTTCCGCCATTGTCTTATGAGACTGTTCGGAAACTGTACCGGTCAAAGTGACGTCACCGTCTTTGGATTGTACCTTAATGGCGTCTTTCTTAAGATAGGTCTTGAATACGTACGACTTCCTGGCCGATTTCTCGATGCGATTATCGGTCTTCTCGGCTTGGGCGGGAACGATGGTGAGAAGCAGAAGTATGGCCGTTGCCAGAATTGCTGCAACTCTAACGGTTTTAAGTTTCATTCGAAATTCTCCTGTGTTCTTTCGTGTCTCGATTAAGCGGATGCGCGCTGAGCCAATGCGAGCATCATTGTCTGTGAGTCTCGCAGGCGGACCCTGGCCCGCCCGCGAATCACTTCTCCAAAAACCTCTTGTATTGACTACTTTCCAAAAGTCCAGCCGACCGTGGCCTTGAAATCCGGGGCATCGACCAGACCGAGCTTCCCTTCGATGAAGAAGTGTCCGGACTGACTTCCTGCCGATCCCTTGCCGATGCCAAATTGCATGTACAGGCCGAGGTCGGAGGAACTGCCACCGTGCTTCCATGAGTAGAATACCGGACCGACTCCGCCGCCCAAATACGGCGTCCAGACGCCCCAGTCGGAGCGGAAGCGATAATCAAGTTCAAACGATGGTGCGATCGTAGTCAGATTGTCGCCGACACCGATTTCCACATTCGGTTGAATCATAAGATTCTGCGCCAGATCTCCAAAATCGATATGACCGCCGAAATGGAATTGATCAGGGTTGATCGTGAATCCGACTCTCGGCCCAATACCGTGGAAGCCGGCCTGACGTTGATTTCCGAACGCCGGGGCGCTGCATAACAAACCGACAATCAGAGATGTAAAAATGAACTTTCTCATAGTTTTGATCCTTTCGAAATATGATTAACGCAATGGGTGCTGACTAAAGGCAGATGTGCCATTTCGCTATTTGTAAGCTATCTGCATCGCCTGACTCGAGAAGAACACGATTTCGGTTCCTGCTCCGTAGAAAATGTCTTGCTTACCGGTCGCAATGGACAGTCCGGTACCGGCAGCCGCACCGGTAGCCGCGCCGATCTCGGTGCTTCCCTTCTTATCAACGATCTTTCCTATAATGCCGCCGACTATTGCTCCGCCGCCGATCAAGGCAACTTCTCTGTTCGTATGCGAAGCTTTCTTATCCAGAATCATGTCGGTGCCCACATCGACCCAGTGTCCGCTTCCATTCTGAATGGACATCAAGCTGAAGTTCAATTCGGCGGGTGTTTGGAGGCGACCAGATTCGACGACTTTGTTCAATATTCCTCTGACTGCGGCACCGTCGGCAAAGAGAGTATGTCCATCGACGACAATGGGTCGGGACAGTCTGGCGCGAAATTCCGTGCCCGATACCTGAACATCGGTATCAATCGAATCGATGAGAGTAACGGCAATAGCTGTACTCTCCGGCATCGTTACAAAGTAGGTGGATCCGTTCGTCGCGGCTCCGTTTGATGAATTGCCGGTTTGCGGTTCGGCATTGCTGTTAGTTCCGCACGACGCAGCGAATAGCGAGAGCGAAACTATCAGGAGCAGGCTAAGTATCTTAATCATGGTAACTCCTTGTTAAATAGAATTGGGTAAAGTTATCTCAGACACTGAACATTATTTCATTCTTCCGCTCCTGACTGTATCTGAAGGTTACCTGCAGGTGCATTCGCACGCCAGAACATCAACAGGTTCTCAGTGATGAGTCTGCGACCTTGTTTGAGTTTGCGTATGGCGGTCTGCAGGTGAATTCCTGCGATATCAGCTATTTCACTATTAGAGAAGCCTTCAAGCAACGAGAGGACCACCGGAAGCTTGAACTCCTGAGGCAGGTCTACGATGGCTTTCTTGATTGCCTCTTCCGACAGCACTGAAATAGGAACCGGTAAAGAATAGTCTGCTGGTTTCTGAATTGCCGTCCGGGAAAGCAATAGAGAAGCATCGATTCTACCGGCATCTATGGTAAGGGCCGGGGCACCGGTGGGTGGTGTGTATTTGTTGGCAAGGACATTCGCCATAATGCCGAATAGCCAGAGCCGACAGTTTGAACCACCCTGGTATTGGTGCCAGGAGCGGTATGCTTCGACGAAACACTCCTGGGTCAACTCTTGTGCTTCGGACTCGTTGCCCATCAAGTACAGGGCTGCCCGATACAGACCATCGAGTTGCGGTAGGGTCTCTGTTTCGAACGCAATTCTCTTGACCAGGTTTCGATTCATCCTGATGCCTCCCTGCGTTCGTCGATAGTTTCGGAGGCGTCACTGCCCATCAGAACTTCGAAGAGCTCATCGCGGATAAATCTGCGGCCCATATTGAGCACTGACTCGACTGTATGCGGCTGGGCGCCGGCCAGATCGGCGATCTCCTTATTGGAGAATCCCTCGAGATATGACAGGATTGCGGCCGATCGGCATATCTCAGGAAGACTTGCGATGGCCTCATGGTATTTGACATCTTCATCCGACTCACCACTTAGCCAGGATTGCAGTCGAACGTCGTCTGACAAGGCGGGAAGGAGTTGATTATTTTCGGCGAGGGTGGTGTCGACATTACCATCAGACAGAGAAGCGATCGGGCACACACTGACTACAGTGCCATCCAGGAGCCGTCTGGTCAGCAAGTCATGCAGCTTTATACGGAGAGCATCTCCCGCTACGTACTCATCCCACTTCCAGTACACTTCCGCCATAACCTCCCGCAGAAGTCTGGTAGCGTCGCGTCCGTTCTTGGTGAGCCACAAGGAGAGTTGTAGAAGGCCCTCCAACTCCGGCAGCATTCTGACCTTGAAGTCCGCTCTTGTCACACGTTCACTCATGATCTTTTATTCCTCATTCTTCTAAACTGCTCTTTGGTTTTGACATCTCCTGGATTCAGAACTCTATGCGAGGTGGACTGGTGAGGGGAGTCTTGGTGATCTTTCGATTCCCCGGAACAAGGCTGTCTTTCCCGGAAGGTCCTTACACTTCCATCAGAAAGTTCTTTCCTTGGTATCAATTACGTACAAGTGAAGGTTTGAATCAATCCGTCGCAGGATTGAAAAGAGAGCTAGCCCGTCGGGATGATGGACTCATCGCGGCTTCCATAGTCACGACGAATTATCGTGGAGCAGGCCCATGGCATTAGGGAAGGTACCTGGTACTCCGACGCGAATCGCTTGAACTCATGATCTATGGCGAACGAGTAAACGGACGGTGTTATCTTAAGCGTTGAGTCGACGGGGTCCGTGGAGTTCTCACCGCGACGAGTATGTAAATAGACCGTCCAGAGGAATATTTGCCCTGTTCGCTCGACAGATATTTCTCGCACGCAAACGGGAAACGCCCAGGACGATTCCTGGGCGTTTTAAACAATATCACGAAGTAATGGTACACGGTCAGTCATTCATTTGAATGACTCCATAAATTTTATCCTAGAGCGCAGGCTTTACTATCGTGTTGCCGTTCATCGTAATCGCGCCGCTACGTGCGAAAGCTCGGCCTTCAAGAGACGCACCGGTATTCATCGTGATTGATTGATCGGCCATAATGGTTCCCTTGAAAATGGATGTCGTTCCCAACGTTGCCGACGTTCCAACCTGCCAATAGACGTTAGTCGCCTTTGCACCGCCAATAAGTATCACCTTGCGGCCCGAACTGGTGGTGAGCGTTGATGCTATCTGGAATATCCAGATGGCGTCGGCGTTTCCCTTGGCGTCCAGAGTGAGATCCCCGGACGAAATTTCCAGGCCAGAAGTGGACTTGTATAAACCCGGGGGCAGGGTCATCCCGCCAAGGTTACCAGCCACGGTGACCGGGCCCAGGGTCCGACCTGCTGAGCTGTTATAGGCGGTCGTTAAGTCGAGTTTTGCCAGAACTGAGGAAGGATCAGCTATATGATTCGTGCCGACAATGATACCCGGAGGAAAGCCGGTCAATGATGTTCCAGGACTTATTCCGACATCTCCGGTGATGTTGGTGAGACCAGTATTCGTGATCGACGCCCCGGCCAAGACTACGTAGTCCGCAGTCGATGCCAGAACCACCTGCTGTTGGACTGTCGCGGAGGCGGCCGACGTAAAGTGCCAGATATAGTTGCTGGTAAGGGCATTACCGGCGGTATCTTCCACTGACGACATAATCGTCACGGTGAAAGCGCTGGAGGCTACCAGATCGTTCGAGGGAACAAACGATGCGCGGTCATTGGCGGCATCATAAGAGACCACCCCCGGCACGGCGGTCACACCGGGACCTGTAACGGTAAACGATGCCTGGTTGATAGTTGAGGCGTTCATTGCTTCGCTGAAGGTTACGTTAATGAGAGCCATGCCGGTCGTGCCGTTAATCGGGTTTGTGGAGACTACGGTAGGCGGTGTAGTATCGGTCGTTCCGCCTGTTGGACCGGTGCTGTTATCGCTTCCACAGCCTGCGATCAGCACCCCTAGTAGCAATGCCATCAATATAGTCGTACTTAGTATCTTTGCAGGGTATTTCAGAATGTTCATTTTCATGCTCTGTTTCTTTAATGAGACACATATCTCATCTTTCGATTGTTTAGTTCATTTAACATCAATTCCGAAAAATAAAATGAAGATTCCCTTCTCACAGTTTAAAGTCAGTATCGCAGACGATTGTGATAGCACTGCGGTACTCTGAGCGCGGCAGCGTAGGATGCATCGGCGGATGTTGTCACCTAAGGCATAAGCCGGCGCAAGCGCTCGTAAACGTCCATTTTTTATTCGCATTATCCTTTGCGGGGATGGTTCGCTCCCAGCTTATAATTACAATTACGGCGTGATTGATCGCTTCGTCAATCGGCCAGAGGATTGAAAGACGAGCTAGCCCGTGGGGATGATGGCCCGATCGCGGTCTTCATTGCCGCGATTAAGCTGCCAGAACTATTTGCTTTTGTGGTTGAAAGTCGCGAGTTCCAGGCGCGTGTGAAGCGCCAGTTTGTCCAGTATATTGCGGATATGACTTTTGACAGTGAAGACGGCGATTTTGAGTTTAAGCGAAATCTCAGTTATGCTTTTCCCTTCCGCCAGAAGAGAAACTACATCCTGCTCTTTGTCGGTCAATTTGACCGATGCGATCACTCGATCCACCGTTCCCTCTTGAATAGCACCCTCTACAATCCGGGAAAAAAGCGAATCGGCCATGGTAGCAGGCAGAACTTTCACTCCCTTGGCAACCGACCTGATCGTACCAAGAAAATCATCGAGCGTCGCGTCTTTGGCGACAAAACCCGAGACTCCGGCCTTCACCAGGTCGACCATCTCGGAATGGGCGGGGATCAAGTCCATAACTACCACTTCCATCCGAGGAAATTTCTTCTTGATCGACTCAAGGACTTTCAAACTGTTGCCACTCTTGAGCCCCAGGTCGAGCAATACCACGTCAGGTCTCAACACCCGGGCCTTCTCGATGGCACTTCGGTTGCCGACAGAAGACACCGCCTTGATATCCTCTTGTTCATTAAGCATTGCAGTCGTCCCTACGCGAAGAAGACGATTGTCTTCTATAAGTAGAACCTTAATCTTTTTCATTACTTGAATCATCCCTTCATCAATTAATTGACAGCGTTTCCACGACTGAAAGGTATCAGATGGAAGGGTCAGGGTATTCACTACCCTACATAACCATACGGCCGATCCTGAGGGATGGCAATCGCTCGAAAGGATGAAAAGAGAGCTAGTCCCTATGTCCGTTGCGGCCGGTGAACTATTCTTGATTTTCGGAAGATTTGGGGCCGGACTTCTCACTCTCTGATTGTGTGAGAGTGAATGTTGCCAACTCTAAGCGGGTATGGAGAGCCAGTTTCTCCAGAATATTGTGCACATGACTTTTGACAGTATAGACGGCGATATTGAGTTCCCTGGAAATTTCCTTATTGCTCTTTCCAGTAGCTATATGGGCAATTACATCCTTCTCGCGACTGGTCATTTTGACGGAAGCCATCAGTTTGTTCTTGTTGCCGGATTGAAGCGCGTGCTCGACAATCTGGGAGAAGAGTGAATCGGTCATCAGCGGGGGGAGGACCTTAGCCCCTTTCACCACCGTCCTTATCGTGCGTAAGAATTCAGGAAGACTCGCGTCCTTGAGGATGAATCCCGCCACCCCGGCCTTGATAAATTCGACTACATCCGCGTGAACCGGGATCAAGTCCATGACAACTACATGAGCATCGGGGAAATGCTGTCTCACTTTCTCAACTATTTTCAGACTGCTTTGAGCCCTGAGTCCCAAATCGAGAAGGACGACATTCGGTACCAGCTTTTCGGCCTTTTCCAAGGCATCGCCATTACCTGAAGAGGAGATGACTCTCATGTCCTCCTGCGCATTCAGCATTTTGGTCATGCCTTCGCGCAGGAGCCGATTGTCTTCAATCAGCAGTATTTTTATTTTTGGCATAATTCAGATTCCTCTATCTGCTGTTTCCACAGGTACCGCGATCGGAACGGTCAAAATTTGTGGATAAGAAACTACCAAAGTCGCCAAGGCAATAACCACAAGCATGTTATAACCTTCGCATAGACACTGTCAAGTTGAAAATCTTGCACCGCCGGACCAACTGTGGGGGAGTTCGGCGGGACATAGTTTTGCGCGATCGGCATTCGTACTGGTCGGTTTATGCTCAATGAATAAGTCCTTCAAGCCTCTATGAAATCAATGAATCCCCGTTCCACATCCACATGATTTAGCCGAACCCTAATCTTGTGTCCCACATCAATAGCCCCGGAAGTCTGAATTAGCTTACCCTCAACGGGCGGAAATAAGAGACGGACCCAGGTACCTTTGGGACCGGAACCAGTGACAATTGCGTCGAACTGTTCTCCGATCCTGGACTGCAAAAGCAGAGCCGCCGCTGACTTTGTGACCTGCCGCTCCACTTTGTTTGCGGCATCTTCTTTTTCGGTACAGTGTTGTGCCAGGTTTTCGAGGTCGGTATTGCTGTACGGAATTGGGTCGCCTTCAATGGCGGCCTTAAGCAAACGTTGTGTGATGAGGTCCGGGTAGCGACGATTGGGAGCTGTAGAGTGGGTATAATCCTTTACCGCGAGGCCGAAGTGTCCCGGGGCCGGGTCTCCGGACAGTTCCGCCACGTATTCACCCGGTCCCATGAGTTTGATAATAGCCAGTGAGAGGTCCGGGAAGGTGAGGGGCTCCTCCGTTTTTTCTCTCATTAAGAACTTGTTCAATGCTTTGGCGTCCGGGACGGAAGGGAGACTGAACTTGCGTTCATCGGCAATTTCAACTATCCGCTCCCATCGCCTGGGTGTGCGCACCACACGGCGTAGTGAAGGAAACTGTTTCGACGAAAGAAATCGGGCCGTGGTACCGTTCGCAGCGATCATAAAGTCTTCGATAATGCTGTCGGCTCGATTTTTCTTCATCACCACGAGCTTCTGGATTGTATCGCCATCGAAAATTGGTTGCGTTTCAATGGTCTCGACACTCAGGGCTCCATGAGTGTGCCGGAGATCCTTTAGTCGTTGAGCAATCCTGTCCTGCAATCGAAGATTCTCTCCAAGCCCCTTTATTGCTGCTATCGCAACGGGCTCAGGGCCAGTGCCATCAAGCCATGCCGCGACACCGTCATACGCGAGTTGCGCTCGATTTCGAACCAGAGCCCGGTAAACGGTCGAGTCCAGCTGAGATCCGTCCGTGTCTATGACCATTTCGATGACAATCGCAAGTCGATTTTCATTCACGTTCAGAGAGGTGAGGTTGGTAGAAAGATTTTGTGGGAGCATTGGAAATATCTCGGCGGGAGTATACACGGATGTAGTATTATGGTGCGCGTGTTGGTCGATTGCCGAGCCATCCTTCACAAGTGAGTCCACGTCGGCCACCGCGACAAGAATTTTGGTCTTCCCTCCGGCCATTGCTTCGGCATACGTGAGCTGATCAAGATCCCGGGAGTCATCGTTGTCAATCGAAGCCCAAAGAATGTCGGTCAGATCACGAACCTGCCTGCCGGGGTCTCGTGCCGGGGCCTGTATTCTGGCCAGTTGCTGAAGCGCTTCCGCAGAGAAATCGGGAAGCAAGCCTCGTTCAGCCATTACTCTGCGGGCAATTCGCTGGAGCTGGGCACGGTGCTGGTTGTTTATGGAGTTCATAACATTAATACAACGTCAAACGCATTGCATTTGTGTCTTCCCCGACACAGCAAGTATCGGATTCTTTTCAGTTTTGATCTTCAACCTAATCTTAATGGCCCTCCGAGCATGCCGGCTTGTGGAATTCCCCCGCGTGAAGGCAGCACGGGCAAGTGTTCGGTCGTTCATCGCTGTCATGGACGTAGCCGCAGACACGGCAATTCCACGCGATCGGTTGTTTGCGTTTACGAACCATCCCCGGTTCGCCAAGTGACAGCAGCTTTTGGAATTTCTCCTTGTGGTGCTGTTCGACATTAAGAATCTTCATGAAAGAGAGCGCGGCCGCTTGGTCGCCTTCCACTTTGACTTCATCGGCAAAGGTCGGGCACAACTCCGTTGCTTCGAGCACATCGCCTTCGATAGCGCCCTTGAGGATTGTCACCGTGTACCCGTTGCTGTTGGGGAGAGCCAACTCGTCCCTGGCGTGCCGTCTCTGGTTATTCGCAGTATCATCAAAAGTTTGCGCCGTGGAATGGTACCCCTTCCGTCTGGCGATAACTGCGAAATACGTTCGCTTGAGGCGCGCTTGCGATTCACCCGCAAACGCCGCTCGGGGACATTTCAGGTTCTTGCTCATCATGTTTCCCTCGCAACAAAAGTTGAAATGCGGCTGATCGCCGATCGATCGACGGCATCGGGAATCCGTCCGTGAAAGCACTCTCGTACTATTGCGGCAGACTGGTGATCAGTCATATTGTCAACCGTTTCATTAAGGCTATTTTCGCCATTTCATCTTCCTCTTACCGTATGATTGAAACCCTTCATTTCGGCCGGTTCATTCATCGGCGTCAAGAGTCCGACCTTCCCAAGTGGATGGGTCGTGCGCGGCTCGCCAACAGACGGACGCCGGATAGAGATGGGTGACTAGTCAATGAACTTGCTCTTTCTCAATTGGCTCACCACTCGATCGGCCACCGACTCCCTGAAATCCTGAGCTGATGTCGGATCGACTGACTCGCTCGTAACGGACCAGACCAATTTGCCGTCCTCTTGCGGGACCAGAAGATCAGTCCGGACACTGAGGGTAGTTTCGCTTTCAGTGTAACCCGGATGATAGACATCCACGTAACGGGTCACATATGCGTTCCACCTGCGACTGAATGTGGACACCGCTTCAACGGCTGTGTAGCCGGACACGTTGCTCGTGATCGTACCGAACTGAGCCCTGGCGACGACCAGGACGCCGTCAAATTGCTCTTCATTCGTCTTAAGCCGCACAGCCTGAGTGTCGGGCACGTTGTCCGGGAACAGCTGGTAGGAGGCAATGGCAATTGTACCGGCTTGTTCTTTGCTCTTGAGTTCCGTCACGATCCCGTCTTCCCAAATGCGGCGTTCGACCTGATCTTTGCGCATTGCGATCACCAGGATTTTCGTCATTGGGGTAGCATTGTACGTGGGATCCACCCAGAGATTCGCCAGCTGGGTCGAGCCACAGCCACCTACTATGACCATACCGACGGCCATGGAGATTAGCAGCAAGATCGGTCGAACATTGCGATAAAGGCGATGGAAGATCAGTATCTTGCTCCTTTCACATGTGCCACGATCAACCATTCCGGAGATGTTAGTGGTATCGCCTGATGTCGGGATCGCGTGACACGGTTTGGGTTTGCGAGGTTTGAGACAGCGTTACTCGTAGGATGAGTCGACCACCAGGACCCACTCCACCATCATGTATTCAGTATACCAGGAATTTACGAACCGCTCAATCGGTCGAAGGATTGAAATGGGAGCTAGTTCATTTGATTGAGGTAGTTAAATGGCCATCCGGTGGCAGGTTGTCTGAGAGTCTTTCTGAGGGCTCCGGATTAATGGTCCCAATACCACTGATCGCACAGTGGTATTCTTGCTTTGGCTGTGGAAACTAGTTAAGTCGCGTTTGATGGCGATTCTGGCCACGACCAGTAGTGCGGATCGATAAGGCGTTACTTGTTGATGACGTGATTCACGAAGGAATGCCTCTCGGCGTGACTTTCCATATTGAGTTCGGAATCATTGTCATACGAGAACCAAAAGTCGCATGATATAACTTCGATCGTTTCCGAATCGTCACGAATCATTGGAAATATCGAGGGTTCTGATGGATTCCCTGGAACAAGTGAGACTGACTGAACGGTCGGGAACAGATAGAATCCGGAAACATGAGAGTCCATTACAGATGTCCGCCGGGAAGCTGGCTCACGCCAAGGTGCGACTCAATTTGAAAACGTCACAATTTGGCCGCAATACGGTGTAGGTCATGACGCCGCAGCGCGAGTATGGCATGCGGGCTCCCCACCACAAACATAATTTGATACAATTCAATATCTTACCAGTGGATAAAGATATCACCCCCACCCCGTCTCTCTGGTCGCATACTCCCCGACAACACAGTATGACGTGTTACCGATTCAGACACCATACGGTCACATTTGGGGAAACTCTAACATGGATAAGCAAAGTCGCTTTTATGCTTGTGTTCGCGCTTCAAGTTGATATATTTATATCAATTTGTAACAGGCGGTTCATTGAGAATGAATAGAAGAACCATAAGACAAGCTACTGACAGGGTAATCCATATTCGGATTGATGAAGAAACGCATCACCGACTTAAGATGCACGCGGTGGCCTCAAAAACTACTATCCAGCAAATCGTCGAGAGTCTACTAAGAGAGAAGTTTCTTCGAAGAGGCGAAAGAAGTAAACGCAGCAAACTAAAGTAAAGAGGTTTTTTGGTGAGTCTGTCGGTCGGACAAAGAGTGGGTCCCTATGAAATAATCGAGCAAGCCGGCGCCGGTGGGATGGGCGAAGTATATAAGGCGCGAGACACCAGACTCGGCCGCGATGTCGCTCTCAAGCTTCTTCCACCGCACCTGATCAGCTCAGCGGAAGCCAGGGTCCGGTTCGAACGTGAAGCCCGCGTCATTTCCCGGCTCAACCATCCCGGCATCTGCACACTCTACGATATCGGGCGCGATGGTGATCGCGAATTTCTGGTTCTTGAGTTCATTCCGGGAGATACGCTGGCAGCTCGACTGTCGCAGGGTGGACTGCCTCTTAGGGAAGTCCTTTCGCTTGGAATACAGATTGCCGATGCCCTTGCCACGGCCCACGAACTCGGCGTTGTACATCGGGATCTCAAGCCAGGCAATCTCATGCTGACTTCCTCAGGCATCAAGTTGCTTGATTTCGGCCTGTCCCGACCGGTCACGCCGATTAGCGGTGACCAGTCGCTCATTTCACCGGAGACCGCCGACCTTCCGCTCACGACGCAAGGGGCGTTCGTCGGAACACTTCCCTACATGGCGCCAGAACAGGTCGAGGGAAGGGAGCTTGATGGTCGCACCGATATATATGCGCTCGGTTGTGTGCTGTTCGAAATGGCAACCGGTGACAGACTCTTCAGAGGTACTACCAGTGCCGCGATTCTGAATTCAATTATGCAAGGTTCTTCGGATCTGTCCAGTGAGCTTGACCAGAAGATCCCTCCGCAATTGGTTCCGATAATTAAGCGATGCCTGCAACGTGATCCAAAAGAACGTTATGGCACGGCGGTAGAGCTGCGCGACGCAATGATTGGGGTCAGGGACTGGGGGCAAAAGGCCGCTCTACCAGCACTCACTTCCATTGTCGCAAAGATTCAGGCACTTGATGAAGGACCGGAAGCGTGGCAGGCGTTTGAACTGGGACGACAGATGGAACAACTGGTTCCGGATGATCCTCAACTGGAGAAACTCTGGCCGGAGTTTACAAGCGAAATTTCCATCGTTACTGAGCCGCCGGGCGCTCAAGTTTCAATTAAGTACTACGGCCAGCCGGACCGCGCCTGGATTCCCCTTGGCACAACTCCGCTTGAGAAGATCCGTTTTCCCAGGGGATTTACGCGGTTGAGAATCGAGCACGCCGGATATCGCACTGTCGACGACGTGCTCTGGGTCTTTGAAATGGCTGTCTTTGGGGCCACCGATCCCTCGACCGCGACATGGGTCTATCCCCTCACAAAACCCGGGGACGTTCCCGCTGAGATGGAATTGGTTCCCGCCGGGCATTCTTCGCTCTTCATGCCGGGGCTGGACCATCTGGAATCCGAACCGACAGCTTCCTTCCTGATCGATCGTGATCCCGTAACGAACCGCGAATTCAAACAGTTCGTTGACGCGGGAGGGTATCGGCAAAGGGAGCATTGGCACCATTCCTTCGTCGAGGGGGACCGCGAACTGCCGTGGGAGGAAGGGACGCGAAAACTGGTTGACATGATTGGTCAGCCGGGTCCGGCGGGCTGGGAGTTGGGTGAGTATCCGGACGGTGAGGATGATTTCCCGGTGACCGGCATTAGTTGGTATGAAGCAGCTGCCTACGCCGCGTGGGCGGACAAGAAGCTCCCCACAATTTTCCACTGGAACCGAGTGGCCTTCTCTGTCGCCGGGTCCCAGATGATACCGTTTGCCAACTTCTCGGGAAAGGGCCCGGTTCCGGTAGGCACCACCGATAGCCTGAACCGGTTCGGGGTGCGGGATCTGGCCGGCAATGTGCGTGAATGGACATTCAACAGGTGTGACCGTCCGGGCGAGCGGTTTATTCTGGGCGGCGGATGGAATGATCCCGAGTACGCCTTTGCCGACGCCTACGCTCAGTCCGCATTCGATCGCTCAGTGACGAATGGCTTCCGGTGTATCCGGCCGATCTGCCCCGAGCCGAACAGTGCGCGCCTGGAGCGTGTGATCGAACTTCCCTTCAGAGATTTTCGAGCCGAAGAGCCGGTACCCGATTCCGTGTTCGATTTTTTCCTCCGCCAATTTACGTATGACAAGGGACCGCTCGATGCGGTGATCGAGGAGGAAATTCAAATGCCGGCGGGAAAGCGTCAACTCATTAGCTTCAATGCTGCCTACGGTGGTGAGCGAATGCTGGCTTACATCTTCCTTCCGCCGCGGGTTCCTCAAAAGCTTCAGACAGTGATCATGTTTCCCGGGTCGCTTGCGATCCATGCTCCGGAAGTCGGTCCTGACGTTTTCCGCCGTACTGACTTCATCACCAAGAGCGGCCGGGCGCTGGTGCTTCCGATCTATAAAGGCACATATCAGCGAAGTGATAGTTTGAAATCCGACTATCCTGAAGAGACAGCTTTCTATCGCGATCATGTTATCATGTGGAGCAAAGATCTGGCAAGGACTATCGACTACTTAGAAACCCGAAATGAAATCGATCCGACAAAGATTGCCTACCTGGGGCTCAGCTGGGGTGGAGCTATGGGTGCAATTATGCCGGCGATTGAGCAGCGAATAAAAGTCGTGATTCTTTATGTTGCAGGTATGACGTTCCAGCACGCCTTGCCGGAAGTCGATCAGATCAACTATGTCTCTCGTGTTACCCAGCCGACACTCATGCTTAATGGTGAAAGAGATTTCTATTTCCCGGTAGAGTCATCGCAACTTCCCATGTTCGATCTGCTGGGAACCCCTCCTGAGCACAAACGCCGCATGACCTATGCCCTTGGCCATTCGGTCCCGCGAACGGAACTCGTCAGAGAAGCGCTCGCATGGCTCGATAAATACTTCGGACCAGTCTGAATATAACGGGTCTCATATATCGCAACACCGGGCGCAAGCACCTGTCACAAAACGATCCCTTTTCACGTCATCAGGCCCGAGAAGAAAACGGCCACAACTTGGCCGCAATACGACAGAAGTCCTGTCCCCACAACCGGAGTGTGGGTTTGGATCTCCCCACTCCACCAATTTTCTGATTTTGTATGATGAAACAAATCAAGAGTGACCGTGCACTCAGGCACTCTTTGTCTGTGTCCGGGTCTAATTTTATCGGACCCGTATGTTAAGCTTATGACTTGAGAGCATCCAGCATATACTGGGAGCGATCGGCGTGATGAGCTACCATATCGTGCGGCGGGCAGAACCGGAGCTCACGCGCCCAGGATGAATTCAATTCTTCGCTTCGGCCTTGAGGGCGCGAAAGCTTATCAACTCACGTTTGCGTTCATCCCAAAGTCGATACCCCAGAGCCTTGAAGCCGGACCATAAACTGATCTGAGGAACGGCCGTAAAGACCGGGAGTTGGCGGTGACATCGGCGAAGATTGTAGTTCGGAATCCTGGAACTCAAATGGTGCACGTGATGATATCCGATATTTCCGGTGAACCAGTTGAGAATTGCCGGAAGTCGATAGAAGGACGCTCCATCGACCGACGCGGTAATGAAGTCCCATTCTTTCTCGCGCTCCCAGTAGACGCCTTCAAATTGATGCTGCACGTAGAAGATCCAGATTCCCAGGACCAGGGCGAAATAGAGTATGAGACCCTGCACCAGAAGAAATGTTCCGGCACCGACCGCCAGGGCGACCGTAACCGCCAGCGCGAGCAAGGCCACATTGGTAAGATGGACACTGAGTCTTTCCGTGCGGTTTGATCCTTTTCTTGGCCAGCGGTGCGTTACGAGGGCCAGAAAGAGGGGGCCAAGTCCGAACATGATGAAGGGATTTCGATACAAGCGATATTTCAGTCGTGTGCTGCGCGAGGCCCGAGAATACTCATCTGCGGTCATCATCCAGACATCGCCAAAACCTCTCTTGTCCAGATTGGCGGAGGTGGCATGATGCCGGGCATGGCTTTTGTGCCAGTAGTGGTAGGGGGTAAAGGTGAGCAATCCTGTGACTATGCCAAGCAGAGTGTTCAGTCGTTTTGAGCGGAAAAACGCCCCGTGCCCGCAATCGTGGAAAATGATGAACAGCCGAAGCAGGAACCCGGATCCAAGCGCCATCAGGGGCAGGGCCAGCCAGAAGGAATACCGCATCGCCCAACAGGAGAGCCCGAACAAGAGCAAGTAGCCCACCAGGGAATTCGCCAGTTGCCAGAGGCTCTTTACCACCTGGGGTTTTTCAAAATACCCGATCTTCTTTCTGATATCCTGTGTTATCTTTGTAATTTCAGTCTGCTTGTTTGCAAGGTTTGTCATGGTTACCTTCGCGAGGTTGGAGTTCCGGTGTTATGGCTGTGTTCTTGAATGGTGATCTCGGCGGAACTGTCGGAAGAAGCAAGCGTACCATGGGAGCTGACCGAATGCCGTTTCTCTTGCCATAGTTTGGTCGCGTGAATGCACGCCGACCAAGAAGGAGCCGGGGTATTGGATAGTGAACGTATCATCTATATTCCTTAAACTTCAATCAATACGCATACGATCCCGGATCTGCGAGTAAATTATCTCTTTATGTCCAGGAGTTTTTCGCCGATTCTTCCCGCCGCCCCACCTCGTCGTCGAGATTTAAATAACCCGGACCACGCAAAAAACCGGTACGAGACCGGTTTCTCATCGTCAGAGGCCCCGGTCATCGAGCATCCTCCTGGATTCAGAGACTAATAGAGGCTACGATAATGATTGTTTGCGGCTCGATTGCCATTGTCCGGGCGCGGCTTTGCCTCGCTGACCGTCAATGCCCGACCGCCTAACTGGCGTCCGTTCAGACCGCTGATAGCGGCAGCAGCGTCAGACTCGGAGTCCATTTCGACAAATGCGAAGCCTCGTGGCTCTCCATTGCTCCGGTCGGTTACGATGTTCACGCGTGATACTTCGCCGAAAGCCCTGAAGGCCTGACGTAATTGATCTTCTGTCGTGTTGTACGACAGGTTTCCGATGTGGATGTTCATTCTACACTCCGCGGTAGCTTATCTTAGAGTCGGCTTTCTCACGAATGAGCCAGACGCTCCAGGATTAAGAAATTGGGTGCGCATTATTGCGCGAGTAATTCGAGATTAAGCTTTAGCGGAGGGTTGTGGGATTAGAACAAGACTACCGTAAAGGTCGAACTCAAATTGTTGTTACTACATTAGTATATCGGTTCGATTGTCGAAAAGCTACGAACATTATTGCCGGGCGCTGATTTTCTTTCCGGCAAGGATTTGATTGGATGGGAAAAAATGGTCGTATTCGGGCCATTATAGGACCTAAGTCATTGATCCACAAGGCGAGTACCAAGTCCCCGCCCCGTTCATTTCGTCGAAATTGTTCCCGAACAGCCGAGATCACACTGTGCAATCGACCTACTCGGATCAGGAAGGGCGGACTAAACGACTGAGATCGAGCCCGGGATGCAGAGCCGACGAGATAGAGCTCGCCGGCTCTGTGGAATTGTTCCGGTCAATCAGTCCAGGTCGAAGCGGTCCAGGTTCATGACTTTGTTCCAGGCGGCGACAAAATCATGCACGAACTTCTCTTTGGAGTCGGCACAGGCGTAGACTTCGGCAAGTGCGCGAAGCTGCGAGTTGGAGCCAAAGATCAGATCGACCCGGGTTCCGGTCCACTTGAGTTCGCCCGATTTGCGGTCGTGTCCTTCGAATAGATCTTCGGACTTGGACGTGGCCTGCCATTTCGTGTGCATGTCGAGCAGGTTGACGAAGAAGTCGTTGGTCAACTTCCCGGGCTGTTTGGTGAAGACACCATTCTTTGATTGGCCGAAGTTGGCGCCAAGGACGCGCAGGCCGCCGACGAGTACAGTCATCTCGGGAGCGGTCAGGGTCAACAGGTTGGCCTTATCCAGCAGCAGTTCTTCGGCCCGGGCGCCAAGCCCCTCGCGAAGATAGTTCCGGAAACCGTCGGCCTTAGGTTCGAGCGGGGCGAACGAGTCGGCATCGGTCTGTTCCTGCGAAGCATCCATGCGTCCCGGCGCGAATGGAACTTTCACATCGTAACCGGCATCCTTCGCCGCTTTCTCGACTGCGGCGCAACCGGCCAGGACAATCAGGTCAGCGAGTGAGACTTTCTTCTTTCCGGACTGGGCGCCGTTGAATTCCTTCTGGATCTTTTCCAGCGCCAGCAACGTCTTCGCCAATTGATCGGGTTGATTGACTTCCCAGTTCTTCTGAGGAGCAAGACGGATGCGGGCACCGTTCGCGCCACCGCGCATATCGGAGCCACGGAAGGTTGAGGCCGATGCCCAGGCGGTCGTCACCAGCTCGGAGAGGGACAAACCTGAGGCCAGAACCTTCCCTTTGAGAGCGGTAATATCCTGGGCATTGATCAATTCATGGTCGACAGACGGAATCGGATCCTGCCAGATAAGTTCTTCGGATGGAACTTCCGAACCGAGATAGCGGGCACGCGGTCCCATATCACGATGGGTCAGCTTGAACCAGGCGCGTGCGAAAGCGTCGGCCAGTTCTTCGGGATGTTCATGGAAATGCCGGGAGATCGGTTCATAGATCGGGTCCATCCGCAGGGCCATGTCGGCGGTGGTCATCATCGGCCCGGTCCGTTTCGAAGAATCATGAGCCTTCGGTACGATGGTCGAGGCGGCCGGATCGGTGGGGACCCACTGCCAGGCTCCGGCTGGGCTCTTCACTTTTTTCCATTCGTAGCCGAACAGAGTATCGAAATAACTGGTATCCCATTTCGTCGGCGTCGGGGTCCAGGCCCCTTCGATTCCACTGGTGATAGCATCGTCTCCTTTGCCGCTGCCGAATTTGCTCCGCCAGCCGAGTCCCTGCTCTTCGATACTGGCCGCTTCCGGTTCAGCGCCGACCAGGGCGGCATCACCGGCACCGTGGCACTTGCCAAAGGTATGTCCGCCGGCGACGAGGGCGACCGTTTCATAGTCATTCATCGCCATGCGTGCGAACGTCTCGCGAATGTCTTTGCCGGATGCGACCGGATCAGGATTGCCGTTCGGGCCCTCCGGATTTACATAGATCAGTCCCATCTGCACGGCGGCGAGGGGATTCTCCAGATCACGTTCGCCGGAGTAGCGCTTGTCGCCCAACCAGGTCGATTCCTTACCCCAATAGATATCCTCTTCCGGTTCCCAGATATCCTCGCGTCCTCCGCCGAATCCAAAGGTCTTGAAACCCATTGACTCAAGAGCGCAGTTGCCGGCAAGAATCAAGAGATCGGCCCAGGAGAGTTTCCGTCCGTACTTCTGTTTGACCGGCCAGAGCAGGCGGCGCGCTTTGTCGAGGTTGGCGTTGTCCGGCCAGCTGTTGATCGGGGCGAAGCGCTGGTTGCCGGTCCCGGCTCCCCCGCGGCCGTCACCGATACGATAAGTTCCGGCACTGTGCCAGGCCATGCGGATAAACAGCGGCCCATAGTGACCGTAGTCCGCCGGCCACCAGTCCTGAGAATTGGTCATGAGCTCGTAAAGATCCTTCTTTACCGCAGCCAGATCCAGAGTCTTGAACTCCTTGGCGTAATCGAATGTCTCGCCCATCGGATTGGACAGGGGAGAATGCTGGTGTAGAATATTCAGATTCAACTGATTCGGCCACCAGTCGCGGTTCGATGTCCCCGTTGCCGATCCGTGCATCGGACATTTGCCCGCACTATTTTCCGTCTTGTCAGTCATTACTAACGCTCCTTATGGAATAGCTATTCCTACTATTAATGTTGGTTTCGATTCCATTGTATGAAAAGGGTCATGTTATTTCTTCTTTCTGCAATTCGAACACACGCCATTGATCACGACATGCTTGATGTCGGTGTTGCTCCAATGCGAGATCGATTTGGGCAGTTTCATCTCGTCGAAATCAGGCCAGTAGAAATCTTCAATTTTGTGGCATTTTGTGCAGACCAGATGATGATGGTTTGAAATGTTGACATCGAATCGGGTCGCATTGTCGATATGATACACTCTTCGCACCAGTCCGTACTCTTCGAAAGTGGCGATCGTACGATAAACGGTATCGAGGGAGATGGTCTTGAGATGTTTTCTCACCTGGTTGAAGACATCCTCGGTGGTGGGATGATCGGAGTGTTTCAGCAGCGCTTTGAAGATTTCGGTTCTTTGGTGGGTAATTCTCAGTCCCCGGGCCTTACAGACCTTTTCGAATCCATCCATCTTGTCAGATATCTCAGCGCCACCGTCTTTCATAGTTTCTGTAATGGTCATTTTTGTCGAATAGTTCCTATTTAGGAATAATTTGTCATTAATTTATGTCCGGCCGAAGGCCGGCTCGTCTTTTCCACATGAGGTGGTATGCGACCGGCAGTTTGACAGGACGGTTTCAATCCTCTTTCGCCTCGGCGGTGCCTGCCCGGTCCGCATATTTCGTTTCAGGACATGCCGTTAGGAATACTAGATTGTGTTCGTCCACTTTGATATTGTGGCCCTGAGTTTGGTGTAGTATCATTGTATTTATGAGTGATGAAAGGCTCGGTGCCAATACCCCGGGCGGAACACCCCGTCTCGATGTCAGTGGCAATCAGCAGGATCAGGCGATACGGCTGATTCTTGAAGGGACCGCCTCGGCGACCGGGGAGGAGTTCTTTGTAGCCCTGGTCAAGAATCTCGCGAAAATCCTGACAACCGACGGTGCCTGGGTGACCGAGTATTTTCCCAGCCTCGGGCGGCTCAGGGCCAGGGCGTTCTGGTTTCGCGACAGCTTTCTGTCGGACTTTGAATACGACATAAAGGGGACTCCGTGCGAACGAGTGATCAGCACGAGAACGGTCGTACATATCCCGGAGAAAGTTATCGATCTGTTTCCCGATGATCACGAGCTGATCAAGCTTGGCGCCGTAAGCTACATGGGTCTGCCCATCTTTGACCCTGACGATAAGATTATGGGTCACCTGGCAGTGATCGATTCAAAAGCGATGTATGAAAAGCCGAAAAACGAGACGCTGATGCGGATCTTCGCCTCCCGCGCCGGCGCTGAACTGGTGCGACTTCGTGCAGAGGCGAATTTTAGGGCGCGGGAAGATAAGCTTGTGCGCCTGGTCGACAGTGCCATGGACGCCATCGTTGAACTGAACGGGCAGTTTATGCTTACCCGCGCTAACCGTGCCGTGAGAAGCACCTTTGGCTATTCGGCCGACGACTTGATTGGAAAGTCCATTGACGACATTCTGGATGCTCCGAGCTGTAAAAAGTTTCGCGAGCTCGCTCAC
Source organism: uncultured candidate division Zixibacteria bacterium (assembly GCA_963711085.1). GTDB lineage: Bacteria > Zixibacteria > MSB-5A5 > GN15 > FEB-12 > CAVQCT01. Next base: position 59,725 of record CAVQCT010000006.1, read on the forward strand.
GGACTGGAGCAATCGGCTGAGGATCGTCAGAAGTTGTGGATTCCCGGAGGCCTGGTGGGGAAATCGGCCGACGGCGCCAGCTTTCCTGCGGAAGCCAGCCTGTCGCGGTTCGAGGATCGCGGAAAGACCTTCTTCACGCTAATCCTCAGAAATGTGAACGACAGGATCGAGGCGGAGAAGAGGATCGATGCCACTGGAGTCCGAGGCCAGCTACTTGAAGGAGGAGCTCGGCAACATCCTCGATTTTTCGAATATCGTGGGAAACTCAGTTGCTCTCAAAAGTACGCTCGCAGCCGTGTCGCAGGTAGCGTCTACGGACACGACGGTGCTCATACTCGGCGAAACGGGCACCGGCAAGGAACTGATTGCCCGCGCGCTTCACGACAAGAGCAGGCGTAAGGATCATCCGCTGATCAAATTGAATTGTGCCGCCATTCCTTCGGCGCTAATTGAAAGTGAGTTGTTTGGCCACGAGCGAGGTGCTTTTACCGGGGCGACCCAGAAACGGGCCGGTCGGTTCACGCTCGCGGACGGCGGAACGATCTTCCTCGATGAAGTGGCGGAGCTTCCGATGGATCTTCAGGCTAAATTGCTCCGGGTGCTTCAGGAGGGAGAGTTCGAACCGGTAGGAAGTTCGGTGACTCATCGGGTCGACGTTCGCGTAATAGCCGCCACCAACAAGGATCTGTCTCGAGCGATATCGGAGGGCACGTTCCGAGAGGATCTGTACTACCGCCTCAATGTGTTTCCAATCACGGTCCCACCCCTGAGGGATCGCGGCAGCGACATCGTACAGCTCGCCGAATCGTTCACGCAGAAGTTTTCCCAGAAGATAGGGCGGAAGCTCCAACCCCTCAGCGACTCAGACCGCTCTTGCCTGAAATCCTATCGCTGGCCGGGGAACGTCCGGGAACTTCAGAATGTCATCGAGCGGGCCGTTATTACCGCCACCGAAGGGAAACTTAATCTCAGCAGCATTATTCCTCTCAGTACAAATGGAAGTTCACCGGACAAAGCTCCCGATCTTGCGGGCGTGATGACCGACACCGAGTTTCGCGAGCTGGAGCGCGCCAATATCGAGAGGGCGCTCAGTCAGTGCGATTGGAAACTCTCCGGTGCTGATGGCGCGGCGGCCCTGCTCGGAATCCCCGCATCGACTCTTTCTTCGCGCATGCGATCGCTCAATATTGTCAAACCTGATTGATCCATTACTCCCGTTCGTTTCGTGTCATTCAACTGTCCCCATAGCGAAATCTCGTTGACGTGATCACGATATCTCGTGAATTAACCTTTCTGAAACAGTTACTCACGCGGCATCCGCTGCTTCATTTCGTTATCAAGCAACGCGTTAAACGACGAATTCACGGGTTGGCACGCTGTCTGCTAAAGGGTCTGTCAGAACCAGTAACCATAAACCTTGCACCTTAACGAAAGGATGTAAAGATGGACACTCAGACCAAACGGACGATGACCGTGAACGGAGTCAATGTCGACAAGCTGCACGAGATTATCGATCATATCAAGACGAATCCAATGATCGCCAAATTTCGCTTCAATCTCGCCAACGAATGGGTCGACGGCAGCCGCAGTCGCTCGACGGTGGAGAAATTTCACGGTGCCTGCGAGGACATCAATCATAAGAAAACATTCGTCATCGATTCCGATGATCCTGAGATTATTCTGGGAACGGATACGGCTCCGGGCCCGGGAGAGTATCTGTTGAAGGCGCTTGCCGCCTGCGTGACCGGTACCATCGCGTATCACGCGGCTGCCCGGGGGATCCGCATCGAAGAGATGGAGACAACGGTCAGCGGAAATGTCGATCTTCAGGGCTTTCTCGGGCTTCGCGACGATGTTCGTCCCGGGTATCAGAATATCCAGATGGACTATCGCATCAAGGCGGACGTCAGCGATGAAGAACTGCAGGAGCTGTGTAATCTCGGCCCGACCTATTCGCCGATGTTCGACTCGATTACGAAGGGAGTACCGGTAACGGTCACGGCGACCCGGAAGTAAGCAGGAGCAGGTGTCACGCGAACAAGGGCGGCGGGTTATCCTGTCGCCCATTTTCTTTTGGCGGTGTTCCAGCAATCAGACATGCACTGGATTCAGGTTGGGCAGGGGGCCGTTTCGACCGAATTTGTCCATTATTTCCTTTGTAAACGGGGCCCGAACACACATATTCAGATATAATCAAGTATCCTCCCCTTTTGCTTGTGGGGAGACGTTTCATACAATTACTGACAGTCCGGATATTTGATATGCAAATTGACGCCCGGGTCACAGCTTGGTTCATATGAGATTATCGCACCGCTCGGTGCCGGGGGAATGGGGGAAGTCTACCGCGCCAAAGATTCGCGGCTTGGTCGTGAGGTGGCGCTGAAGGTACTACCCGCCGAGGTGGCCTCGAATCCGGATCGTCTTTCCCGGTTCGAACGCGAGGCCCGGATCGTGGCAGGACTGAATCATCCAAACATCGTAACACTCTTTTCAGTCGACAACTCCGAGGGGATACATTTTCTCACGATGGAGTTGGTCGACGGCCAGACGCTCAATGAGATAATGGCGCTCGGGGGGCTGTCTGTCGACAAGATTTTCGATCTGATGATTCCCCTCGGCGACGCGTTGGCATCGGCTCACGAGAAAGGAGTGGTGCATCGTGATCTGAAGCCGGGCAACGTCATGGTGACCCGGGACCATCGGGTGAAAGTCCTTGATTTCGGCCTGGCAAAGTTCAATGAGGTAAATGCCAATTCGGAACGGACGCAAACCGCAGTGGCCGCCCCCCTGATTTCAGCGGTGGGTCAGATCGTCGGTACCGTACCTTACATGTCACCGGAGCAAATACGCGGTGAAATCGTAGATGAGCGGAGTGATCTCTTCTCCATGGGAGTGATCATGTATGAGTTAGCGGCGGGGCATCGCCCATTCACCGGTGATTCACATGCTGATATCATCTCGGCCATACTGCGTGATTCACCTGTGCCGCTCAGTACCATCCGCACCGATATTCCATCCGATTTCGAACGGGTGGTGAATCGATGTCTGGAAAAGAATCCCCGCGAACGGATTCAGACGGCACTCGATGTCTCGAACGAATTACGACGGGCACGCAAGTTGATGGATAGCGGGATTTCGGTAAAACCGCCTTCGGACGCTATTGCTTCTATTGCAGTGTTACCGTTTGCGAATCGAAGCGCGAACCCGGACGACGAGTATTTTTCCGACGGTCTCGCGGACGAATTACTGAATGTACTTTCCCGAATCACCGGTCTTCGGGTTTCAGCGAGATCGTCTTCTTTCAGATTCAGGGACTCCAATGAGGAGTTGGCGGTCATTGGCGAAAAGCTGAACGTCTCTGCGATTGTCGAAGGGTCTGTTCGCAAAGCAGGCGACCGGGTACGCATATCGGTACAGCTGGTAAAGGTGCCAGACGGGTACCAGCTTTGGTCAGAAAGCTACGATCGTACGCTGGATGATATTTTTGCCGTTCAGGATGACATAGCGCGATCGGTCGTCAAGGAGATCAGGGCGACGCTGTTGGGCGAGACGGCTGACTCAAACGCGAGTGTCGCCGTGAAAGCCGAAGTGGCGCACGCGGTGGTGGGGCGTACGTCGAATCCCGAAGCGCAACGCCTCTACTTACTGGCGCGGCATCTGTTCAGTCGCAATACTCCGGAAGATACGGACACCGGAATCGCATATCTCAAGCAGGCCCTTGAGCAAGACCGGGGTTTTGCGTCGGCCCGGGCTGCGCTTGCCCAGGCGTATTTCATCCAGGCTGATTTAGGCTGGGTCAAACCGGCCGAGGGGGCGGCCCGGGCCCGAGAGGCGGTCGACCGAGCCCTCGTGCTGGATCCGGATCTCATTGAAGGATACGTGCAAAAGGGGATGATCCAATTGTTCTTTGACTGGGATTGGCGTGGTGCCGCTGCGTCGTTTCACAAAGCAAAGGAATTGGCTCCCAATGATCTTTCGGTACTCGGAGGACTCGCGTCACTGGCCCGATCACGAGGGGAGGTTGACGAGGCAATCGAACTGTACAATAAAATACTCGAGACAAATCCGTTAAGCGCCGGTGCCTACCACGCGCTGGGGTACCTGTTTCATGCGACAGGGGACTTCGCCCGGGCCGAACAGGCGCATCGAAGAGCACTGGAACTTGCTCCGGGAAGATCTGTCCTGCACTCCTACCTTGCTCTGGAAACCGCCGTACTGGGACGAGGTGAGGAGGCTCTGCGCGAAGCTGCGAACGAACCCCAGGAATCCTATCGCTTGTGGGGCTTAGCCATTGTCGCTCACATTCTGGGGGATGACAAGTCGTCCGATGAAACTCTCGATCAACTGATCCACAAGTACCGTGAAACTATGAGCTACCAGGTGGCGGAGATCTGCGCGGCCCGAGGAGACAAAGACGCCGCGTTCCACTGGCTGGACAAGGCTTTTGAGTATCATGACAGCGGACTCAGCTTCGTCATGGCCAGTTATTATTTTCGTTCACTGCGCGACGACCCTCGCTGGTTCGCTTTCGTGAAAAAGATGAATTTAGTAGAGTAGATTGCTTTTCGTATCTGGTGCCCCGTGCGGACATCCTCATCGACCCTTCCAATTACAGCGAATGACCGAGAACTCTTTCGAGATCCTTCCGTCGGCGCCTGCTCAGATGAAGTTTCTTGCCGGTCCGGAGTACAACAATTGAGCCGTGGCGCCAGCCGGTATGCACTTCCAGTATTTGATCCAGATTAACTATGGCACTTCGATGAATGCGGAAAAATCGTGAGGGATCAAGGTGCTGCTCCAGCCAGGTGAGTGTTTCCCTCAGCAGGTGTTTCTTGTCACCGACATGGATGACCGCGTAAGGTTCGGCTGACTCGATCCAATCGATCTCATCGGAGCGAACAAAGTAGGATCGCCCGGCCGTCTTGATGGGAATACGATCCATCCAGCCAGACTCCTTACCCGATCCAATTTCTCGTTTTTGTTTAGCCTGTTCGGTAAGCTCACCGAGCAATGATTCAATTCTTCGGGAAAGAGTCCCACCCATACGTCGTTTTCGTACTTCCTCTTTGGCATGCCGGAAGGCGTGGTCAAATCGTTTCTGATCGAATGGTTTGAGTAGATACTCAACAGCGTGAGCCTCGAACGCCTTCAGAGCAAAGCGATCGAATGCGGTGACGAATACTATGGCGGGCAATGTTTCTGAAGGGAGCGCACGAATGACCGCAAAGCCATCGAGATCCGGCATCTGAATATCAAGAAATACGATATCGGGCTGATGGTTTTTGACCGCCTCCACGGCCTCTCGGCCGTTTGCGCAATCGCCCAGGATGCGCACAGCGGGATCGTCTGCGATCAATGATCGGAGATATTTGCGCGCAAGACGTTCATCGTCTACAATTAATACGCTGATAAGATCAGCCATGCCCCTCGTCCCTCTTCTCAAAGATCGGTTCCGAAGTGAATGGAAGGGTAACACGCACGCGCGTTTTTGAATCGGGCAACTGCTCCAATGTGATCCGACCCTTGTTGCCGTACATGGCCTCAAGACGCTGGCGAGTAATTCCCAGCCCTATTCCCAGTCCCGGGTTCGCCGAAGCAGCGTCACTCTCGGCCCCGCTGTCAACGATATCGATAATCAGATTCTTTCCCTCTTTTAGAGTGGAAATTTCGAGGCTGCTGGCTCCGGTCTTTCCGGAAAGGCCGTGACGGATCGCATTCTCTGCGATCGGTTGGAGCAGCAGGACCGGTACAAAAGCCGTTTCCGTGCCGTCACCGATTTTCATAGAGACATCAAGCCGATCCTGAAAGCGGGTCCGCTCGATCTCAAGGTATCGTTCCAAAAAATCAAGCTCGTCTTTCAAGCGGGCATTCGTAGCGTTCGGTTTCACTCAGCACTCTTCTGAGCAGTTCACCCAGGCCGATAGCCATCTTCGCGGCACCTTCGCTGTCGTTCTCCCGGATGAGAGCAACGATGGAGTGCAGGGTGTTGAAAAGGAAATGAGGCTGGATATGGAGCTTGAGCACGTCGAGTTCGGTTTCGACCAGTTGCTTTTCAAGCTGGGTGGCTCGTAAATCTCGTTCCAGATATCGTCGATAGTACTCCACGGAGAAAATCGCGATCAGAATAGCCCAGTACAGCATCACATCCAGAGGGCCGCGAAGGCTGAGGGTTTGATCGATCCAGTCGATATGTCCGTAAGCAGCCTGGAATGACTCACGTCCTCCCAGTATCCATGGTAACGGCGTGAAAAAAACGGACCATACTACATGCACAAGGGGTATCGCGACGCTGGCGGCGCTGTGTATTGTAATATGGCGCCATCGCTTCGGACCCTGGAAGGGAAATCTCTTTGCGAGCGCCTGGATCACGCGCGTGGCGAAAGCCCAGTACAGCCAGACGACCGCACCGGAAGCAGCCCAGAGCAACGGGTCGGCGGCCTGGTCGGTCACCGCGGCCCGGATATAGTAATAGATTGAAAATCCGGCCCCGACCAGACTCCAGAAGAGTATCAGCCAGATTATCCGCCAGCGGAATTCGCGGGCACGCGGTGCTGTGTCGTGAGCATTCAATTTGTCAAATCTCTCAAGCGATAATTCACTCCTGAACTCAAGTATAGTACAGTGTCGTCGAAAACACAACGGCAGGAGAGGGGCAACCGGGGTGCTTGACCCCTCAATCTCGACCGCTCACCGCACCATTCCGACCGCTCACCGACAAGACCTGACTCCTCTACCTCCTGCACCTCGGATAGTGTACTTTCATTGTCTATTTTGCGGTCAGTAAATGATCCTTGCGATTAATCAAGCCAGAGGCCGGGAGACTCGACTCGTGAATGAGCCGGCGCGAACCGCCTCCGGCTTCGACACCAGAAACGGAACTGAAAGAGGGAAGTTGCCATGTCACCGAAGAAGCTATCGAAAACTATTCTGGGAGCGACCAGATGCTTGGTCTGGATAATTGTTTTTTTTGTCGGATTCGGGAGCGCACCTCGCGCCCAGACGTTTACTAAAGTTACTGATCCCGCTAACCCGGTAGTTGTTGATTCCACCCACAGTCTGTTTACCGGGTGTGCCTGGGTGGATTATGATAATGACGGCCTGGTCGATCTGTTTGTAGCTTCTGATAACGGCAGTTTCCTCTATCACAATCTGGGGGGCGGGAATTTTGCGCGGGTCTCCACGGCGATGGGGGCTGATACCGTGTACGCTTACGGTACGACGTGGGCGGATTATGACAACGACGGTGATCTGGACTGCTTCGTCGCCGGTGAGCAAGGAAACCTGTACAGAAATGATGGCGGCGGCGTCTTTACCAAAATTTCGGCCGGCGATTTCGATCAGACGCTTTCAGGCGGATGGTCACCGTCGTGGGCCGATTACGACAACGATGGTAACCTGGATCTTTACATTACCCTGCCGGCCGGGTTCATGATTTATGCCGGATCGAGACCGAGCCGATTGTATCACAACGACGGACCGCCGAACTATACCTTTACCCGAATCGATACCGGTATCGTGAGTACCGTCAATCTGCCGTACACCTCAGCGAGCTGGTCCGACTACGATCAAGACGGTGATATGGATCTCTTTGTGGGGGACGGTCCAGCGAATAGCTCATCAGGTCTTCCCGACCGGTTGTATCAGAATCAACTGAAGGAAACAGGTAAGGCCGGATTCACTCTCATAACAACCGCACCTATTGCGACGGACCTTGGCGACGGTCAGCACTGGAACTGGATCGATTACGATAATGACGGGGATTTCGATGCTTACTGTACTGACTGGGGTGGGAATAGCTTCACTCTCAAACCGAACCGACTGTATCGGAACGATGGAGGAGGAGTTTTCACCCGGATTACTACCGGTCAGATCGTGACCGACGGCCACATTTCACTCGGTCAGGTCTGGGAGGATTTCGATAACGATGGATATCTTGACTGTTTTGTCTCGAACGCCGGTCCGGTGTCGTTGAACCCGAGCAACGATTTCTATCACAACAACGGAGACGGAACGTTCACGGCGATTACGACCGGGGATTTCCGGGGGACCGGCGACCGTCATACCGGAGCCTCAGCCGGTGACTACGATAACGATGGGAATATGGATCTGTTCGTGTGTGGAATGGACAACACCCGGATGCTTCTTCATAATGATAATGCCGACGGTTACGGCTGGATCAATGTAAAACTCGAGGGAGTCTGTTCGAACAAGACTGCGGTGGGAGCGCGAGTCAGGCTGTTGGCGTCGCTGAGCGGAGTTCCGATCTGGCAGTTGAGAGAAGTCGGGACCCAGAATAGCTGGCTCTCGGAGAATCAGCTCGACCTGCATTTCGGATTGCGCGATGCTTCTCAGGTTGATTCGATCCAGGTGACCTGGCCTTCGGGTCTGGTCACCGACACCGCCGTCATAGCGATCGATCAAACGCTGCTCCTTACCGAACCGGTATCAGATCCGGACACGGACGGGGTGTACTGCTTTGACAACTGTCCAACCGTTTATAATCCCGACCAGGCGGACACGGACGGGGACGGCATCGGCGATGCCTGCGATCAATGTTGTACCGGCATCCGGGGTAACGTGGATGGCGCAGGCGGTGAGCCGGGAATAGATATCAGCGATCTCATTTATCTGGTGGACTATTCGTTTAACGGCGGACCAGCGCCCGATTGTCTGGAAGAGGCTGATGTGGACGGATCGGGGGGAATAGACATTGCTGATGCGATTTATCTGGTCGACTATTCTTTCAACGGCGGTCCCGACCCGGTGAGCTGCTCGTGAGATTCAGCCGGAGTTGGTACAAGAGTGCACTCAGTTCGTCTATGTCCGACAACGGAATCTCGCGTGATGAATCGATTAGAATCGACTACAATCGAGGCGAAATGGCGAAGGTGCCCCGGTGAAAAGTGGTTTTCCAAGTACACCGCCCGGATTTGCTCAAAGAGGGGATCAAATCGTGCTGAAGCACGGTGGATTCACTTCGAGAGAGTAATCAGAGAACTCTCGATTCTGGGACGTAACTCCGTCGATATCTGGGTAATCGAGATTGTGACGTCCGTGCGTTACCACGTACTGGGGTGTCGCTGAAGATCAGAACATGCCAAAATACGTCACCGTTTCATTAGCCAGCGTCAGGTCTGCAAAGGGATAATGGTCCATATCCATCACAAGATAGCTGACAGATTCCAGTGGATGTTTCGACAGCGATCGGTGCGTATTCTTATTGACAACGTTAGGAATCCTCTAGCTCCGTTATGGCGTAGTCTATATATTGTGAGTTCAAGAAGGGAGTTGCATTGAATCGAACCATCTGCCTCACCATCGCATTTCTATGGATTGCGGTCGCGAGCTGCTTCAGCGAAGACTATGCTTCGGCCAACAAGAAGAGCGATGAGTTAGTTCAACGCCTTCGCGAAGAGTCCGACATTCCGGGTATTTCAGTGGCCATTTCGAAGGGGGATGACCTCGTTTACGAAAGCTCGTTCGGATACTCTGATATTGAGCACACGTTGCCCGTTACCAATGACACGAAATACAGAATCGGCAGTATTTGTAAGCTGCTCACCGCTGCGGCAACCGTCAAACTTATAGAGAGCGGCACTATTCATTCAGGTGATTCCGTATCACGTTACCTGGATGAACTTCCCGAAGCCTATCGCAATATTACCCTGGCCCAACTTGCCGGACACATGTCGGGCATTCGCCATTACACCAGGGAGGAAATTTATAGTACAAATTCCCACGAGTATGCGAGCCTCAAGGAAGCTCTGCAGAAATTCATCGGCGATACACTGCTGTTTACGCCCGGCACGAGCAGCAAGTACTCGAGTTACGGGTATGTGCTACTCGGCGCTGTGCTCGAGAAGGTGACCAAGGGGTCCTTCAATCACCTCATTTCCGAAACCGTTCTACAGCCTGCAGACCTCCGCGATATTGAACCTGAAGTTCATGACTCGGCGATCCAGGATCTGAGCACATTCTATTATCGGTCACGGAAGAGTGATGGCTTCACCATCGCAAAAGCGGAAAACTACAGTTACAAATGGCCCGCCGGAGGTTACGTCGCTACCGCATCGGATCTGGCTCTGTTCGGCAGTGCTTTGTTGGCCGGGAAGATTGTCGATACTTCATACCTTTCATTGTTGTTCTCTCCTCAGCGGCTGAATAACGGCAAAGAGATTTCATACGGCTATGGGTTCAGGATAGGCACGGATTGGAAAGGGCGAAAGGTTGTGTGTCACGGGGGTGAGTCCGAAGGCGCCCGGGCGTTCGTGCTCATATATCCAAACGAGAGGTTAACGGTAGTGCTGCTTGCGAACGTATTCGGCGCCCCGCTCTTTGAAGGAGAAGCGGAAACAATTGCCGGCTACTATCTCGGGGATTACGCGAAGCCTGATCATCCGGTTCCCAACGGGCACTATACCTTCCTGGGCCTGAAAGAAAAGCAACCGATTGAAGGACATATTGAAATCCACGACAATTCGGGCTCCATTATCGGTTTCAACAAGGACACAATACCGATCGTCGAGATCGTGCTGGACAATAGCAAGCTCAGATTGCTCGGCGCCACCCGCAACGGCCTCATCAATATCTGGCTGACGTCGGAGAATGGGGCCTATGCAGGTCAGTGGGGTTATGACAAACCCCAGTATGAGTTCAAAATGTCGGCAGAAACATCGGGTCAGTAAGAAACAGGGAGAGACCCATGAAGTGAGTCCCTCCAACGATTCGATATGATGTTGCGGGAAGCCGACGGTTGAATTTCACACCACCGGCTCACGGTCGCCGAAGACCAGGCCGAAGCGTTCGCACAACTCCGGGACACTCTCGAATTTCATGCCCAGACGGTATTTCTCGTTGATCCGCTCGAACTCCTCCATCTTTCCCCAGACATCGGCGAGTTCGCGGAAGTAGTTTTCGAAACCCGAAGGGGAGATGATCTCGATAATCTCACACGGTTCATCGCCGGGATTCCAGAAGGTGTGCCACTGGTGGCGCGGTTTGAAGACCCAGTCGCCGGCATTCGCAATAACCACATCGTCGCCAAGCAGGGCCCCAAGCTGACCCTTGATGACGAACGAATACTCATCCTCGTTTTCGTGGTAGTGCAGTGGTGCGGCCAGGGCTTTCGGGGCGATCGGGTGATGCACCACCGAGAAGCGGTTCTCCGTCGGCGCCCCTTCGATCTTCCAATGCACTCCGAGCCCTCCGAAATCAAAGCGCTTGCCGTCGACTGATTTGATGATGGTCGGTTTCATGACTTTTTCCTTTCCTGATGTCTCAATTTCTTCGCCGCCCGCTTGACAAGCAGCGAACATTTGATTATACAGCACGTATAACGATTTGAGGGAATAAACGGTTGATCAGATGAGAGGTTCCAATAATTTTACACTATGTCTAATAAAAATAAGAAACGAGGTCCCCGAGGGCCGTATACCCTGAAAGTCAGGGCCCGCCGATGGGAGCAGGCGCATGAGCGTATTACTTTGGCGGCATTGAAGTTACATGAAACGGTCGGGCCGGCCAAAACGACCATGGAAGAGATCGCCCATCTGGCCGGGGTCCAGCGAGCGACGGTGTATAACCATTTTCCGACCGAACTGGATCTGCTCGATGCCTGTAGCGCGCACTGGTTTGTGGAAAATCCGCCGCCCGACAGCTCAGCCTGGAAGTCGATTGAAGATCCAGAGAAACGGAGCGAGCGAGCCCTTCTCGAAATGTACAACTATTTCGGCGAGGGCAGTCAACTGCTTAGCAGGGTGCTTAGCGATGCTCCCGTAGTTCCGGCGATGGACCAGATCCGTCGTCAGAAATGGCAGCCGATGCTGGAGGAGATAGTCAGCATTCTCACGGTTGGGTGGCCCGGCAATACTGCTGAGTCGGCGGTGACGGCAAGTCTCAGGGTTGCCCTCGACTTCTTTACCTGGCAGTCGCTATCAGAGTCTGGGTTATCCAATGAGGCTGCCGCGAAACTGGCCGCAGCGTGGATTATCGCTGCAAGTCATTCCTGACGGTCCGGCCATTGTTCTAATGCGCGCTCCGCTTCTCTATTTCTTCCCGTTGTGCTTTGGCCGAAGCGATAATATCGGCGTTAACATATCTATCCGGCCCCAGACCATAGGCCGCCGGTGTGAGATATTTGCCGCGTTCGCTGGGGCTCTTGTCCACCTCGACCTGGATTCGGTTGGCGTTGGCGTAGGCGTCGTGCCGTATACCGGTCACCGTCCAGGAGACTTTCATTCCCGGGTGTCCGCCAGCAATAGAGAACTGATTGTTCTTTACTTCGCGCGATATGTAGAGATTTGGTCCCGGTGCGCCGATCGCCGTCAACTGGTATCGAAAATCCTGATTCAGCGCTTCGAACCAGTCCGGCATCGTAACCGTCGCTTCACCGTTGTTGTCAAGCGTAGTGATACCGTCGTAAATGTCCTTCATATCGGGAGACTCGACAAAGGAATGCTGAAGATACTTATTCTCCGGATCGAGGGGGTGGTCGATGCGGAAAGCGCCGCTTGACTTGATCAGGTTACCCACCACCTGCATCGTGCCTTCGACGGTGGTGTTTCCGGTAAAGTAACCTGCCCACGCACCGATGCCGTTGCCATTGTTGGCTGTGGCATAGATGCCGAAAGACTTCCCAACTGAGGGGACAATTGGTGCGTTCTGGGCAGATGCATAGACGCCGTAATTACGGTATCCATAGTATGAAAGAAACAAACCGCCGACTTCGTCTCCTACGGCGCTGGTACCATCAGGATTATGGACTTCACCATAAACGCCAATGTGAGTGGCATTAGATGAACGACCGCCGGGAGATACACCCGTGCATCCGATATATCCACCTTCGAAGTAACCGCCGTTCCCGTGATCGACGTCCGGGACGGAACTACCTTTGACGGCTACCACATCGTAGATTCCGGTTCCGAGAACTTCGGCATCCAAGGCAATAGTCTCAGGGGCAATTTGAGTGCACGTGAAACGTCCTCCCACTTCCCAACCAGCGCCTAATATGGCGGGGTTACTGGTCGTCGAGCCGTCAACACTTATCGCGCTTTGAATGGCACCGCCGCCGGCTCCCTCGAGAGAATGAGTAAAGAGCGAAAAGGGTGAGCCGGCGAAAGTCTGCCGGGGTGATAACTCCGGGTCGGTTCCGACCGTTACACCAATCGAAGGGTTGGCATAGTGAGCCATGCTGGTTGATATGTTTGTCTTTTTGCCGAGGATGACAGAAAAGAGACCCTCTACACAGGTGACGGTGTCGGTTTCAGTCCAGTGGCCGATGTTGGGATCGGAGTAGATCTCGAACTTCAAGGGAAATGTTCCATTCAGAGGGTTCCCGGAAGGGTCGGTAAGACGGCCCTGATAGAGCATAGTGTTAGGAATCTGGGCCATTAGTGTGCTGTCAGTTACGGCGGTCAAGGAACCGGCGAGCAAGACGGCGCAGAGAATCTTTTTCGCGATAGACATGTGACCTCCACGGCAAGTTCTGTTTTGGAATTTACTATTTGGCGAATGCAGGCTGCTGGCGAATAGTGGTAAGACAGCCGCCTTATACAGATAGGGGTGATACGGCAAATCCTGCCGCCGGATTTGCGCCCAATTTGACACGGAAGAGGTTTTTTTGCTGGAGAAATTGAAAAGCCGACCCAATCTATTTGAGTCGGCTTCGTGGCGTTATGCCCTTAAATCAGTCCGGGGTGTTGGCGTTGCAACAGCCGACAAAGTGCTGTCCGGTTCGGTCGCGGACGTACAGGTAGTACGGATTGGCCGGATTCGTGCAGTTCGGGCCGGTGACTCGCGAACAGTAGATGATGGTCGGAAATGCATGTGCACTTTCCGTCGACATAAGCGTAATCCCGACAGCCAGGGCAAAGACCATGACGAACAGGGTTGCGAGTGCAATCAGCTTTTTCATTGATCGCCTCCTTGCGAAAGAATAGGTGAGAAGTTTTCCCTCGGCATCCCGCCGAAGGGGTTAACGAAGATACCTGGTAAAGAAATCGACTCCAACTTGTTTGGTGTAGCCGCTTACTACGAAGCGGACGGTACCATCGCTCCCGAGACCCAGCAGGGTGGGAGAGACGGTTATGTTTGTCGTATTGGCCAGTTCCCCTTCATCGCATGTGTACACGGGATAAGATTGCAGGATCGCCCGGGGAAGAGAATTGCGGGCTTGCGATGAATCTCCGGCGACAACTACAACCGGTTTCCATCGAGCACCTTCGGCGAATCCGACGGCGTCCCAGTCTTTCATCAGTTCACCGCAAGGTCCGCATCCGGGCATGACAAAAGCTACGACCACCGGATGCTCGTGCGACAGATCGGCAAGAGTCATCGGAGAGCCCTCGAGAGTGGCAATGTCAAGGGACGGGGGCGGATCTCCGATCTTCAGAGAGCTTTGATTGGAGAGATCCTCCGGAGACAGCGTGGAGTTGTTCGTGGCAATGACATCGGCCGCCCGGATTCCCAGGAAAACGGCAGCAAATACCACAACTCCCGTCAATAGAATCAGGCCAATTGTTTTTTTCGTCGGGACCGACATGAACACCACGACTCTTGTTCGGCGTTGTCAGAGAATACTCGTTAGCCTTATGGAAATATAGGACCCATGAAATCCACTTGCAAGAGAATCTTTTGAGTAAATCGGACGGATTCCGCGAACAACCGCGCCCCCGCCGGTTTTCGGGAAATTCGATATAGTCCGCTATCCCGCATGTGGTTATAGCGGTAAAGCGACGAGCCGGCAGACCTGGATAGCGGCGGGAAAAGACCCCATCATTTCAGATTGTATCCGAACCGTCACACATCACGATGTCGCGATTATTACCGCCGCGGCCGCCGTTGCGTCGTCGTTCGCCAACAGGGTTACGTGCCAGGTCAACAAGGCCAACAGGTAAGCAGTGGGATTGTCGAGTCCGGTCGAGCCAAAGGTAACTTCAACTCCCTCTCCTGATTCCTCGAGCGTAAGGACCGAGTTGCCGGAGGGGTCGGACCAGGTCGAACTTCTGTCTGAACATCCCGTGCGCCAGCAGTCGCCAGGTGCGGCCATCGCTCATTTCGATTCGGCCGCCGCCGAACATATGTGGATAGAATGCGGCAATCTCGGTCTCCGAAGAGGCCGGGCGGACAGAGACCCTGGTATGGAAAAAGCCAACCCGTTTGAAACTCCAGGAACCGGCCGGCGATTCTCCCGAAGCCAGTGATCCCCAACCTTTCTCCCACCGGAGCATGGCCAGGGTGGTTTCTCCTTCTTTAAGAACATAGGTGCGAGGACGGGTATGGGGAACCCTGGACCAGGTGAAGGTCCTCTGTGACAGATTGGCTGAGTTGCTCACTGATATTACCTCCTTAACACCGAAGCTTTCGCCCGGCTTCTACTACGAATTTTCGCAGCCCAGGTTGCGACATTTGACAAGGCAACTATGTTAGTTTACCATTCGTATACGAAAGGGTCAATGGCTACCGACAAAGGAATTGTCTTCGTGAACACAAACGTGATTTTTGATGTCGTTATCCTGCTCTGGATTATCTCCGAGATCGCTCTTGCAAGACTGAAACGGTCCGGTGCGGAAGCTTCGGAGAAAGACAAGTTTTCGCTCCGGGTTTTGTGGACAAGCATAGTGCTTGGTATCACTGCCGGGGTTATGCTGTCGATCTACCACATCGGTGCGATGCGTGAGGAGAATGCCGGCGTAGTGCTAATCGGGTTTGCTCTGATTGTGATCGGGCTGGTAATCCGGTGGATCGCGATCCTGACACTCTGGAAGTATTTCACGGTGGATGTGGCGATAGCCGAGGACCACAAACTGGTGACGTTCGGACTGTACCGCATCGTGCGACATCCTTCGTACACCGGGAGCCTTCTATCATTTCTGGGACTTGGGCTGGTTTTTTCAAACTGGTACTCGATTCTGGTCATCGTGATACCGATAACGGCAGCTTTCATGTACCGGATTAAGATCGAGGAATCGGCGCTCGCCGCCTTCTTCGGCGACAGCTATCGTGAGTACTCCGCGCGAACCAAACGGCTGATTCCGGGGATCTTCTAGGTAACACCCTAACAGTTCTGTCCGTTATACTTGCGACCGTCGAAGGAACCAAATTCGAGAGAGTTTGTTTCCCTCTGATAGGTTGTTCGCCGACGTCTACTGGCAGGTCCGGAGCAGGAGGTCGCGCGTTTTTCAATCGTCCGGGTTTCGCACACGTATCTTCTGCAAATAAGAATCTTATCTTTTGGGAGATCTATAGGATATGTCGACTTTGTCAAACGATGGAGCATCGATCTCAGAGATGGAAGAAAACCGTGATCTCGGACTCGGAACGAGAGTTATCGAACAGTCCCGCACCCGGTTTCTTAATCGGGACGGGACCTTCAATGTCCGCCGCTATGGTCTTCCGTTCTTCCGATCCTTGAGTGTGTATCACTCGATGCTGACGATAAGCTGGGTGCGCTTTTATGCAATTGTAGTGGCCGGGTACCTGGCGATCAATCTCATTTTTGCATCGGCCTACTACCTTTGCGGCCCGAACGCACTGTTAGTCGCAGCTTCGAATCATGTCTTCAGCAGGTATATCGACTGCTTCTTTTTCAGCATTCAAACCTTCACGACAATCGGGTACGGGCGGGTAAGTCCGGTAGGGGCGGCGGCGAATATCCTTGTGTCGGTCGAAGCGCTGACCGGGCTGCTTGGATTCGCGTTTGCGACCGGTCTCTCGTTTGCCAGATTCTCGCGCCCGGCGGCCAAGATCATTTTCAGCAAGCAGGCGATCATCGCCCCCTATCGGGGGAAGAAGGCTTTCGAATTCAGAATCATCAACGCACGCTCCAGTCAAATAATCGAGGTAGATGTGAAGGTGGTATTGAGCCGCCTCGAACATGTGGGATCCCGGGTGTTGCGCCAGTTTTATGATTTGAATCTTGAGCGAAGACATGTCAGTTTCTTTCCGCTGAGCTGGACGATTGTGCATCCAATCGATTCCACCAGCCCGCTGGAAGGTATTTCCAAGCAGGATCTGATGGATTCCGATGCAGAATTCCTGGTTTTGGTGACCGGAATCGAAGAGACGTTTGCCCAGCAGGTGCATACGCGTTCATCGTACAAGGCGCACGAGATCACCGATGGTGCGAAGTTCGCCGATATGTACGTGACCGACGACGATGGTGAACTGGGTGTCGATTTCGGCCGGATCCACGCCGTGGAGTTGATACCGGAGTAGGGTAACTCGCATTAGGTTCGGGTCGAAATCAGATTGTTCCCAGGGGGCCACAGCGTTATCATGCCTCGAAAACCGTTGTGCCAGAAGAGGCAACCGGGTATATTCCCCGCGAATTACTGATCGGTCAGGAGTAAAGGGAGACAATTGGATATTTCGCTGGTACGCCCGGGGGAGGAAGCGGCATGCGTCGAGTTCCACAACCGGCTTCGAAAAGATCATCGGACCCTGGATCAATGGCGATGGGAGTTTCTTGACAACACCTTCGGCCAAACGCCGGCTCCGTTCGTGTGCGCCCGAGAAGAGGGCAAACTTATCGGCACCCAGGCGTTTATCCCGATCCGAATGATCGATACCGGCGGTGTTTACTGGACCGCCAAGTCTGAAGCCACCCTGATCGATTTCAAATACTGGGGGCAGCATCTTCTGGAGAAGATGTATGATCCACTTCTTGAATACGCCGACAAACATGACTTCGCGTTCGTCTGGGGGTTCACTCCGGCGGTGAAAGCGTTCGCCCAACTTCCCTTTGAATTTCCGGGCAAGACGGAACAGCTCTTTCTGCCGTTTAGCTCGCGTTCGGTAACGGCGCTCGCAAATAAAGGGACGGTCGGGGAATCCAGCTTCGTCAGGACGGCCGCGATCAAGGTTGCCGGTTCGATGGCCGCGACCCTGAGCAGCGTGAAGATGTCGCTGAACAGAAAACAGTTACCTCAGAGTTTGACGATACGTACGATGGAAGAGGCGGATGAACAGGCTGGCGCGGTGTGCGAGAAATTCATCAAACAGTGGGGGGGGAACACGATCTACCGGGACGCCCGGTATCTCAAATGGAGATTGTTCGACAATCCGTACGGCAAGAGCATCGTGAAGGGTGTTTACGACAACGACGAATTGCTCGGCTGGGTGGCTTTCACGCTGGGTGACGATGGAATCGGTTATCTTGTGGATCTGATGGTGGCCTGCGATTCTTCGAAATATTTCCCCGGACGACTGGTGCGGAGTCTGCTTATGGAGGCGGTGCGAGGGTCGCGGAATATGGGTGCTTCGGGTATACGTACCTGGCGAGTCAACGAGCATCCGTTCGAACAATTAGTTGCGAAAGAAGCCCGCCGACTTGGGTTCTACCATATCAAGCGCGGATATTCCGCCGTATTACTGACCTGCCCGTCCGGACTCAGGCGGAAACAGGCTGAGAAATTCGACAATTGGTATGTAACGCGAATCTATACGGAGGGTGCCCTCAGTTGAACGTGGAAGGGAGAATCGATTACGTTCGGTCCCAACTGGCCAACCACGCGCAGCTCTTCTTCTCGGATTCCGTCGCCGGTTTGCTGAGGTCGGATCTACTTGAGTTTCGTCGATACGCCGAAGCGATCGCCGCCAGAGAGTGTCGCGTGGTCATTCCGATTGATATCCCAATCCCCGCCAGACCCGAGTCCGTCTCACGGGTCACTTTCAATGATACTTCCGTTACGGTCTGGAACCGTCTACCCAAACCTGAAGGGGCCGACTGGTCGGCGCTTCCGGACGAGACCGCTCCCCTCTGGTATCGCCACGCCTCCGGGACGCTTATTCCGGCGTGGAATCTGATTGGCAATCTGTTCGATCTCCTGACGTTCGGTGAAGAGAAACGATCCGGCCAGAGAGATCAGCATGGTCGATTCCATTGGAAGTCCAGCCCCAGAGCTGCTGAAGGCTTGCTGGGGGTCCCGGCGGTAAACGAAGCAGTCGCGGTGCTCATCGATGCCCTGGATTCCGCATCACGATCAGAGGATCCATCGTTCAGGCTGAATACCTCCCCCCGAAAACCGATAGTGGTTCTGTCGCATGACTGCGACATGCTGAAGGGGAACGATCTGACCACGCAAGCAATTCGATTGTATCGTGTGGTCAGTCCTCTTATGAAGGGGAAATTGCCGAAGATCGGTAACGTATGGTGGATCTTCCGGAATGCCCTGTTACCGCGTCAATACTATTTCGATAATGTGACCGGGATGATCGATATCGAACGATGTTTCGGCGGCAGGTCGGCCCTCTACCTGCTCAACGGCACCGGGGGACGGTTCGGCGCGAGAACTCCTTTCAGTGAGGTTATCCGATTACGCGATCACGTCCCACCCGCATGGGAAATCGGTATTCACTACAACTATGACACTTTCCTGAATCACGAGAGATTCGAAGCGCAGTTGAAACAGCTTCAGGGAATCGTGACACGACCGATCGTCTCCGGACGGGCGCATTATTTGAGGTTCGACCCGTTCCGATCGTTCTCGTTTCTGAGAGGGTTCGGGATCTATGTCGATGAATCCTCCGGCTGGTCCGACAAGGTTGCGTTTAGAAACGGAATCGCCGGCTGTTTTCAAGCATACGATCTCGAACGGGACGAACCTTTGGATATCTGGGAAGTTCCCATGACAGTGATGGACGATGCCCTCGTAAACGAATATGGGGGAAATGCCTTACCAGCCATAGAGCAGCAGCTGGATCATCTTTCGAAGATAGGCGGGGCGCTCACGATTCTCTTTCATCCGGGACAGTTCGCCAACCCGGAACATCCACTCACCAGCGGAGTGTACCACAAAATTCTGATAGCCTGTCGTCGGGCCCAGGCGGAGATATTGACCGCAAAGGAATTTGTGGATCGCGTCCGCAAGTGAAACTTACGGACGCGACTGCAAATTGTCAGCGCAGGAGAACCATCTTCGTCGTCTGCGCAAAACTTCCCGCTTCGAGACGGCAGAAATACACGCCTGTTGCCATTTGACGGCCACCGGCATCTTTCCCATCCCATTCGATCCGATAACTGCCGGCCTGTTGATCCCGGTCGACCAGGGTTGAGACCACCTGACCGAGCACGTTCGTGACCGTGAGAAGCACGTGGCTCTCTTTGGGCAGATCGTAATCGATAGTAGTGGTCGGATTGAACGGATTAGGGTAGTTCTGCGACAGTTTGTACTCATGCGGAAGCAAGCCGTCCGTCTTCGCTGCCTCGGCATTCGCGGAGTCAGCGCCGGTGACGGAGCTATTGAGATCAGACGATCGGTCGACCGTAACCGATGCAAGTGGAGTCTCTAAAGCACCACCGGGGCTTGCCGACGGGGTAGAGAGATTAAGTTTTACAAAATAGAGGCTGTCATTGCGAAGGTTCTGGTACCAGATGGGGATGAAGCCCCAGCTCGAAGGAACCTGCGGGACCATTGCCGGATCGAGCGCGATTTGTCCGGCCCCGGTGACCACGATAGAGTCAGCGTCCCAGCCGGCGGCAGCAGTCCAGCCTTTCACGCAGACAGAAGAGTCATGGGCGACATAGGCGACATAGAGTTTCGCCGAGGGACCGTCGCCATAGACGCACAACTGGGGAGCGTAGGCATCGACATTGGATTTGGAAATAATGGTCGAGTCGAAGTGTCCCGTGCCGGTTTCGTAAAAGTGCACCAGATTTCCGCTGGTACCACCGGTGTAGACAATATGATCGAGGCCGTTCATTTCCGCCTGTGCATAGCTGCGGCCGAGTCCGCCAATGTCACCGGCGACGACCAGCGTGGAGTCAAAGTTCTGGGTGTTCGGATTGTAGGTCCAGAGTGTGAACCCGCCACGAAATCTGAAAATGCTCACTCTCGGGTATCCGTCCTGTCCCATGACCACGCCGATCCGCCAGTTGTTCTGAGGATCATCGGCGATTGAACAGACGCGGTGAGGTGTTATCGAAGTTGCGAATCGATCGGTTGAGTGCCAGTAGCGGAGGTTATTGCGGTTGGTTCCTTCGCTCATGTCAAAGAACCAGACGTCGTTCGCGCCGTTCGCGACCACCAGTGGATAATAGCCGTTCATACCGGCATCGGGGAAGCGCTCCGTCCCGATATCGTTTTCACTCAGATAGGGAGATTTGATATAACGATATCCGGAGGGATCCGATTGCGAATAGCCACGGAAAGCGATATGAAAGCCGCCGGCGAACGCGCCATCGCTATGAGGATGCGAATACCAGGTTTCAGTGCCATCATCCATGGTCATCCAGCGGGCGCGAACATCGTGCCAGTTTTCCCCTCGGTCGTAGGAAACGACCCATCCGGTCTGATCGCTTCCGAACTGTGAAGATAGAATAATCAAGGTATCGCCCTGACGTCCGCCGCGGTATGTCGCCAGGCTCAGCAGGGCGTGGTCCGAGGCAGTGTAGCCGACAGCGAGCGGTTTGGATACGCCGACATCGGTTTGCTGATAGGCCCTGGCTGATGGCACGTTGGATAGCGATGAAATGTTTCCAGCATCATCGGTCGCCCTGACGGCGAAATAGTAGCGCTGCCCCGGAGTCAGGCCGCCGATCGTCAGATACTCGGTCGTGCCGGAAGGTCCGGGAGCAGGAGGGGACGGGTAGCTGGCTGCCGAAGACCAGTTCGATGCCGTGATCGAATCGGCGGAGTATCGTATAGTGTAGCTGCTGGCGGTCCCACTGGTACCATCGTCACCTGTAGCCGTCCAGACGAGATCCACGGTACCTTCGACAGTTCCGCTCGATGCCTGCAGGCTGGTGATCGGAGCCGGCGGGGTAATGTCGGCAGGTACAGGCAGAGTTGCGGAGGCAACGTTTGAAAGTCCCGACCAGTTGTTGGCCTCATCGGCGGTTTCCATCGCAAAATAGTAGGTAGAACCAGGGTTCAGTCCGGAGATATGAAATGACTGGTGCGAACCTGCCTGAAGCGGTGAAGGTTCACCGGTGACACTGGAGGCTGAGTTCCAGTTTGCAGAATTGATCGGAGAAAGAGAATAGCGGAGGTCGTATTGAGAGGCCGTCCCTGATTGCCGATCATCGCCGGGGGCGGTCCAGGAAAGATCCACACCGCCGGCTGCGGTCGAAGGTGCGGCGCTCAGATCAGTAATGTTTCCGGGAGGAGTCACATCGGCCGTTCTTCCCGATGCTACGTTAGATAAGCCGGACCAGTTGCCGGACTGATCGGCAGTCCTCAGCGCGAAATAATATGTACTGCTTTCGTTCAGTCCCGTGACGCTGAATGACTGCTGAGATCCCGAAGCAGCGGGTGCGGGCAGACCGGTCACTGATGTGGCAGCGTTCCAGTTGGAAGCGGTAATTGTCGAAGTCGAGTACTTGAGGTCATAGGAAGCGGCAGTGCCGACATTTTGATCATTACCCGGGGCTGTCCAGGAGAGGGTGATCGATGATCCGGTCGCGGATCCAGTCCGAAGGTCTGTCACCGGTGCAGGCGGAATGGTGTCGACAACGCCTGCAGGGACGGCCGCTACATTGACTTCGTACACAAGATTAGTGGCATTTGATTTCCAGATCACGGCCACGCTGTCGTAATCGGCCGGAACATAGGGAGGACACTGCGGCCAGGTACAGTGGGCCGATTGGACGATAATAGTCGAATCCGAATCCCATCCGTCGTCCTGCGTCCAGGTCTTGAGACAGATGCTCGAGTCGGCGCCGTTCTGCACCATATAGAACATATAGAGCCGGGCGTTGGAGCCGGAATTGATGACCGAGAACTGCTGGGCGCCAAGGCCGGACCAGTTGATTCTGGTCGACGGGGTGTCTACCGCCCAAGTATTTCCGCCGGTGTTCCACCAGTGGAACCATCGATTATCGGAGTCACGCATATAGATGAGGTGACCCCGGCCGTTCATATCGGCGTAGGCATACCCCCGCTCGGCAAGACCGCTGATAGAATTCGTGATCATGGTGGAATCCCAGGTCGCGCCGTTCCATTTCAGAGCGTAGAAGGCGTGAGTGCCGACATCGAGGACCGTGATGACCGGCCTTCCGTCCTGTCCCATCTGGATATTGGCGCGCATTCCGTTCTGGGTCGATCCGCCGCCGGTGATTCTGATGTGTCGCGGTTCGGTGCGCGAGTAGCTTGCGAAGTTATTGGTCGATCGGTACACGATCAGCGGCTGGTTGACGTTGGCGGTGAGATTGAGAAAGAACTGTTCGGAGTCATTGGCACAGACGACCGGATAGTAGCTGATGTCGGTACTCGGACCGAGCTGTCGGACTGGATCATCCAGGTCATTGGCCGTATACGGAGCTGAGACATGGCGGTACAAGGGACGATTTTGCGAGGTACGATAGCGCCAGGCGGTGTGGAATCCCGACTTTCCGTTGAACCATCCGGCTGAATGATAGTCCATATACCAGAGCGAGTAGTCATCGTCGAGTTGGGTCACTGCGCTGTGCCAGGTTTCTCCGCGATCGTAGGAATAGAACCAGGCGGGGTTGTCCCGTCCGAATTGCGCGATGTGAAAAACCAGCGTGTCGCCGTCGATACCGCCACGGTAGCGTGATGACGACAAAAGCGGATCGGATGTAGGGTAGGCAGTATTGACTCCGAGCGTCCTGGTGCCACCGACTCCAATCGGTGGATGGGCGGCGGCCGATTTGGCCGGCACTGATCCAATCGATCGGACAACTCCGGTGTCTTCTTCGGCCGATAACACCGAGAGATTTTCTGCTCCAAGCGCGGCAACACTGAGGCCGGAGAGAGGTAAGAAAAGGATAAAGAGGTTAAGCAAGAGGCCCGAACGTGATTTCGTTGGCTTCGGAACCATAGTATCTCCTTCCAAGAGCAGTTAAGTACTTAGTTGCGGTTGCGTACTCGCAGCAATCCCTAACACTGTCTCGCCATCCTTGGTCGGAAATGCGATGTCAAAAGCGATCAAGACTGTCGCCCGGCTGCAGGCGTAACTGTTGCATCGAAGTGTCGGGAAGGGTTTTCTCCCGAAACACCACAAAGCTACCCGGCAGGCAGCGATACGACAGGTCTCGATGGACCTCTGACAAATATATGATTCACATTCCCATTCCCAGACGGAGCGGCTGCTTCGTCGTCGCACTTCATTCCCACTAGCGCGACATGACCGCTCCCTGCGGTAACAAAAGCAGGTAAACAAAACGCGGCGGTCGCATGAAAAGAACATGTTCGACCGCTTATTAAATATACGACACCGGGGGCCGGAATAGTGGGGGAAATTTGTCCCGATCCGGGTTCTAACATTCTTCTAATCGACCATATTCCGGTCCAGATTGAAATGAAATGCTAATCCGCTGAATACCAGTAAGGTACGGCTTATTTCGGGCGATCTCAGCGTCCCTTGGAAGTACGATTTGGCCTGTCACTAACTGAAATCGAG
Source organism: uncultured candidate division Zixibacteria bacterium (assembly GCA_963711085.1). Taxonomy (GTDB): domain Bacteria; phylum Zixibacteria; class MSB-5A5; order GN15; family FEB-12; genus CAVQCT01. Next base: position 84,085 of record CAVQCT010000006.1, read on the forward strand.
CCAGCGATCGGATGAGGAATAAGGACACCAGATTGCGCAAGCTTCGGGATGAATCCGAGCACCGAACGGGTAACCAGGCGTTATACTATCTAAAGTGTACAATGCGATCTGTCTACTCGATGTGATATGACGCGCAAGGGAGAACTGATTCATGAAGACAAGATTTATGGGCAACACGGGAGTTCGGGTTTCGGAACTTTGTTTCGGCGCCATGACATTCGGCGGCAAAGGTTACTGGACGGCAATAGGGCAGGTGCAACAAAAGGAAGCTGATGATCTGGTGGTTGCAGCTATGGAAGGGGGGATCAATTTCTTCGACACGGCGGACGTTTACTCTGAAGGCTGATCCGAGGAAATGCTTGGCAAGGCGCTCGGGAGCAGACGCAAAGAGATCGTCCTCGCAACCAAAGTTCGGGGGCGAACCGGCTCGGGGGTGAATGATGTCGGCCTGTCACGCCGGCACATTATTGAATCGTGCGACGCAAGTTTGAGGCGGCTCAACACTGACTATATCGATCTGTACCAGGTACACAGTTTCGATCCTCGCACCCCCCTCGAAGAAACGCTTCGGACATTGGATGATCTTGTCAGGCAGGGCAAGGTGCGGTATATCGGCGTCTCCAATTACACCGGCTGGCAGTTGATGAAAGCGCTCGCGATTTCCGAGAAACAGAATCTCGAGAAGTTTGTGACCCTTCAGGCGTTCTACTCGCTGATCGCCCGAGATCTTGAAAACGAACTGGTGCCGTTGTCACTCGATCAGAATCTGGGAATCCTCCCCTGGAGTCCGCTCGGCGGCGGATTTTTGACCGGCAAGTACCGGCGGGGAAAACCACGCCCCGAGGGAGCAAGGCGAAGCGATCCGACCGATCAATTCCTGCAGTTCGATGAAGAGCATGGGTTCGACATCATCGACGAATTGGAGCGGATTGCAAGGGTGCACGATGCCACCGTTACCCAGGCAGCTCTGAATTATCTGCTTCGGAAGCCGGGCGTGACTTCGGTAATCATGGGCGTCAAAACCAAAGAGCAACTTCTCGATAATATGAAGACAAGCGACTGGGAAATGACGGCCGACGAAGTGGCTCGCCTGGATGAACTCAGCAAGCCGCCGAGAGCGTATCCGTACTGGATGCTTGAACGGCTCTCAAAAGATCGATAACGGACGAGGCAAAAGATAGCAACACTACAAAGGGACTAAGAGATGGATCCGGAAGTACTGAAGGAAGTGGGTAGACCAGAAAAGAGCGCGCTGGTGGTGTGGGATGTCCAGAAAGCGCTGGTGGACAGGATCTTCAATCGCGACGCGTTTCTGAAGAATGTCAACGAGCTGATCGTGGCAGCCAGGAGCAAACAGATTCCGGTCTTCTTCACCCGTATCACGCCATTGCCCGAACGGTTTCAGATGGCCTCGCGACGGCATATTTGGAAGAACCCCAGCCTGGGGCTAACGGAAGAAGGACTCAAACTGGCGATTGCTCCGGCGGAGGATGATATCGTGATCCCGAAGAATACGACCAGCATCTTTATCGGGACCAACTTTGAATTGATGGTCAGAAATGCCGGGCTGGACACTCTTGTGTTCACCGGAATCACGACCGAGATTGGGGTGGAGTCGAGTGCGCGGGACGCTTTGAATCGGGGGTTCTTTACGGTGATTGCTCGAGATGCCGTTTCTTCGATGAGCAAAGAGCGGCATGACCGGTCGCTGGCCAATCTGGAGAGTATGGTGCTGCTCCGGACCAACGATGAGATCGTCGACATGTGGGAGCGGTAGTCGGACGGGACGGGCAATTATATTTTCTTGACTGATTCGGAAAATGGAATATCTTGAGGGGATAAGAAGATATGATAGGTCCATCATACTCTCCGGGCAGGGAATCATATCGTCGGATCATATCCCGTTTCCGATACATACGAAAGGCTTTACACATGCTACTGAAGGGCAGGGTTATCGAAGGCCGACGGCCGTTGGTCAAATTGGTCGGCGCGATGGTTTTTGCGTTGATCGCCACGGCTCTGTTTTCGTGCGGCAAGAGTGGAAATCCAACATCCAGTACCGGTAATGGTCCCGATCCGAATGGCACTCTTCTTTCGGGAGATCCGGGGGCGGGTGCATTTGGCGCTATTACCACGCTGCCGCCGATACCGGCCGATGATGCTGACATCCTGGATGACGGTCTTATGGTGACCCGGCTCGAAGCGGTCATTGCTTCAACGGCGACGGTGGGGCTGGTGGACTCAGTGTTGACAGCTAACGACATGACCATCTCCTGTATGTTGGGGAACTCAGCGATGGTGACGCTCAAGACACCAAGAGTCGCTGATAGGTCCTCGGTAGACAGCTTGATCACGATCCTCAATGGCAGTGGCGCGTTCAGTCTTGTCTTTCGATCGTACGTTTTGACTCCTGACACATCATCGACAACGGGAAAAACCCGATCTTCCGAGAGTCTGGATACACCCGGAGAACCGGCGGTATTCGAGATCGAGCATCTGAAGGCGATGAAGATGCCGGCTGCCTGGAATGTCAAAGAGATGATCCCATCAGCCTCGAAAGTTACGGTGATTGTGCCCGACCAATACAAGCAGGTGACTCCACACCCCGAAATACCGGAACAGAGATTCATAAGCGCAGGGAGCGTTTCAAATGCACGCGTAGCTCAGGAGTGGGTAGGAAATCACGGGTTTCATGTCTGCGGTATTATCGGCGCTAAGTTTGACTCGACCAAGGCGACCGGAACACATCCGAGTGGAGATCAACATCTGGTAATCGAATCGATGCCGGTTGGGGGATATAACTGGAACGATGCGTTAACTAATATGGCAATCGAAATAGGGAAACGACTCCCTGCCACAGGCGAGTATGTTCTCAACACCAGCCTCGGTTATAACGACAGCGGTTTTGTCCGATACTCCAAGCTCCACCGAGCCCTGCTGATGATCGGCTGGCGCGCCTGGATGGCCACACAGCAGAGTCGGTTTCTGCATGCTACGGCTGCCGGAAACGATGGGATTGCGACCGACGACAGCCGACTGGCATCTTATAACTCTCCTTTTTGCTCGGCCGCTCGTTTTGGCAACCCATTCGACATGCTTTCCGGGGTGGCGATTTCGGCAGCAGACAGCACCGGACTGGCCAATTTTGTGCAGCAAATCTTGAGCGTCATTCCACAGGCAGCTTCGCCGTTACAAAACACAATCATAGTCGGAAGCAACGATGGCCTTGGTAATGAAGTGGCCAGCTCGGGGAAAAATCCGGATGTCCGATGTATCGGGGATTTGGTATTCAGTACCTGTGTCGATGTCGATCCCGGTTATGTCCGAAATGTCGGATTTTATTGCGACGGATCGGACGGCTGGTACTCCGGCACTTCAATGGCTACACCGCAGGTCGCCGGACTTGCATCATATCTTTGGGGATTGGATCCAAACCTTACGGTCAGCGAGTTGCGCGATATAATTTTGCGAAGCGATCTCAATAATCAGATCGATGGCTATTCGGCAGTGCTTGCTATCGATCAGTCTCTGTCACATGCGCCGGTTCGAAAACGGCTGCTTGACATTGCGGATAACAACGATGACGAAGGTCCGGATGGGCAATTCGACGAACACGACCTCATGATGTTCATGGATAAGTTTCACTCCTTTGAAGACGCAAGAGGGACGGCGACAACCACTCCCGATTATTCAAGGTTCGATTTAAACGGCGACGGGATAACCGGGGACAGCACCATACGCGGGGGCCGGTTCGATCTTGATGTCAACAACCCTCAGGCTTTCGGCACGGCTTCGGAGCAGATATGCGGAGCAGACTCATCGTTTGACGAGACCGACCTGAGCGACTATGATATTCTTCGATACTATGCCTATTCGCAGCTTTACACGGGCGACCCTGATGTGAGAGATAATATGCTCGGCTGCGGCGGAGGCAGAGTGGCCTTTCAGGCCAGGAGCCTATACTATCACTATCAGCAAAGAATCACGGAAACCAATAGCGGCTCTCCCGGCGGACCAACAATCGACTGCCAGGTAGTTGATGATGAGGATGTGGAGGAATACGACACGACCGGAACGGCAGGGAAGATCTACGCGTCGTCGACCGGACCGTGCACGACCGACGGTGGTGCGTCCTGCTCGACGCTGTTGGATGTCCAACACAGCTCAACGCTGTCGAGAGGACCGGATGGATCGTCTGGAACGGTGATTTTCACTTCACAAATCGATAATTCCGCCGAAAGAACCGACGTCCGAGACGACCAGGAGGGCACGGCCTAGAGTTTTGAGGAACTCCTCGTCGATTTTGAAATCTCCGGAGATAGTATGTTCATCGACCTGAGTGCCGGGGCCGACTTCATAAATGTCTCCCCCTGGCCGGCGGTACTTGGGGTAGCAGCCGTCGGTGAGTTGGACGTAACCCTTGAGAATCAGGTCGATGAGCCATTTCTTTACACTTATGTCAAGGGGATGAGAATCGATTTGGTGCCGACCTCAATTCACCTGGTGGATAAGCTAAGACCGGGAAAATACAGACTGAGGTTCACACTGACCGGATATGGCCCGGTTAAGAACAGCACTGACACCCGGTTTGGCTATCCCACGAGTGCCCGATGTGAATTCAATTCCCAGGCAACGGTCAATATCCCAGGGATGCTCCTTAAACGCACCGCCGATCTGCCAGCAGTCGCACTTGTTCGGATGGATCAGCTTTACAGGCTGCTTCGAATACGGTATACTTCGTTAGCTTCGCAGAACCGATGCATCGCTTCAGCCGGGCGGCCATCATTCCATTTGCAATTGAAGTCCCCGGATCATGCGGTCAGATAGGTGGAAACGGCAGGTTTAAGAGGCGGAATATGAAAATCGACACCAATGACTTTCGGGTTAAGCCCGGAATGAAAATATCGCTCGACACATGGCCCACGCAGGTGAAGCCGTTCTACAAATCGAAAGATGACTACGAAACAATCCTCGCGGAACATGTAAAGAAACTGAGCGGCTTACAGAGCCTGATGTACGCTCACAATCGGTACTCGCTGCTCCTGATATTCCAGGCGATGGACGCCGCCGGCAAAGATGGCGCGATCAAGCATGTCATGTCCGGGGTGAATCCCCAGGGGTGCCAGGTGTACAGCTTCAAGCACCCGTCTGCGGAGGAACTGGAACATGATTTTCTCTGGCGCACGATCCGCCGGCTGCCGGAACGCGGACAGATCGGTATTTTCAACCGGTCTTATTACGAAGAGGTACTGATCGTGAGAGTGCATCCGGAAATCCTGCAGAGTCAGGCCCTTCCTGAGGAAACGCTCACCCATCCACACTTCTGGAAACGCCGATACACCTCGATCCTCGGTCTGGAACGGCACCTGTATCGAAATGGCACCAGAGTAGTGAAGTTCTTCCTGCATCTGTCCAAAGATGAGCAGCGAAAGCGCTTTCTCGCGAGAATCGATGATCCGGATAAAAATTGGAAATTCAGTCAGGCGGATATCGCCGAGCGTGGACGCTGGGAAGAGTATCAAAGCGCGTATCAGGCCTGTTTGAGAGCCACCAGCACCAAACATGCCCCGTGGTATGTGGTCCCGGCCGATGACAAGGAAAATGCCAGATTGATCACTTCGCAGATCATCCTGGACACCCTGGGTGCTCTCAAAATGAGTTATCCGAAGCCGGATGAGAAGCAGCGCGAGGATCTGCTGTCGATCCGTAAACAACTGGATAAGTAATCGCAAACCGAGAAGCGACTTGGACACTCCTCTGATCATTCATGAGTCGACGGCGCCGGCAGTGCTGGCGGTTTTCGCACTGACCTATGTTGGGTTGGCAGTGGGACACGTGCCCGGACTTAAGCTGAACCGAACCGGCATAGCCCTGCTCGGAGCAATCGCTACCACAATTGTCTCCGGTCTGCCAAGCACCGCGGCAATCGGTCTGATCAATTGGCCCACGATGCTGCTGCTGTTCGGTTTCTTTGTCCTCTCGTCGCAGCTTCGCCTCTCCGGCTTCTTCGACAAAGTGGCGAATGATCTGTCATCTCGGCTCGACAATCCGGCCTCATTCCTGTTCATCCTGATGCTTGTTATAGCCGGCCTCTCGGCGTTCCTGAACCATGACATCGTCTGCTTTGTGTTCACGCCCATAGTCGGAGTCACATTGCTGCGTCGGCGACTTAACCCGGTTCCGTTTCTCATCGCCCTTGCCATCGCCAGTAATATCGGGGCGGCAGCAACTCTCGTGGGAAATCCGCAGGACATGATGATCGCGCAACTGGCAAAATTGAACTTCGGGAGTTATCTGCTCTGGTGCATCACTCCGGTGATTTTCGCCCTCGGATGCGCTTACGGGATCATCTGGCTCATGTCCCGCAAACAGTTTGTGTTGACGGAAACGAGGCAGACGGACAGTCTGCCTGTGCTTCAGCCGTTCGACCGATTCCATACGATTAAAGGTTTGGTGATTCTGGTTTTGGTGGTTGCTTTCTTTTTCACCTCGATCCCCAAGGAACTTGTTGCCTTGACCGCGGCCGGTATTCATTTCGCAAGTACGAAATTCAGAACCGAAGATCTGTTCAAGCTGGTCGACTGGCCGATCCTGGTCCTTTTCATGTCCCTGTTCATCGTAAATGGCGTATTTCAAAATACCGGGTTCGGTCATGAGGCGGTGCAGTGGCTCCAGACCGGAGGGCTGAATCTTCAGACTCCTTCGATCCTCGCGGTAGTGACAGCTTTGCTGTCCAATCTGGTGAATAACTCGGCCGCCGTCTTGCTTCTGGTAAAGGTGGTGCACATATCGGATCCGCAGACTGCGTATATCCTGGCGCTGGCGAATAGTTTCGGAGGCAGCCTCATAATTGTCGGCAGCGTGTCCAATATCATTGTCGTCCTTCAGGCCCGGGAGATGGGAATCAATATCTCGTTTGGAAAGTTCGCCCGGTTGGGGATCCCGGTGACGCTTGTTGCACTGGGTGGGTTGCTCGGGTGGGTGGCTATGGTAGGCTGACGCGAAGTATCAATGCTGACAACTTGCCTTCATTTGCACTCTGATATTGACACTCGTGGATCGGCCGTAGGAATCTACGCAGAGAATATGATGACTCCCTTTGTCCGGAAGATAGAAGACGCTGCTGTCTGAAGGGGCAGATGCGATCAATTGTCCGTCGACAAACCAGTGCGCTTCTCTGCTGTCAAGCGGCAGTGAGGCTTTGAACAAAATATGCTGGAACTGCTTGGGGACGGACGCGCGAAGGGAATAGACGGCGTCCCGTTCCGGCGACACGATCACCGGGCCGTCGCCGGCAAGTTCTCCGCGACAGTCAGGATTGTGCGGAGGCTCCCTATTGACAATTCCGCTTTGGGCCAGCCATGAGGCAAGTCGCGGCGGCCAGTCCTCGACCGTCATCTCCTTACATCGCCCAGGGACCATACAACCACGACAGACTTCATAACCGGTCTTGGTGTCGACAAGAATGGATTTGTGCACGGTACATCGGGTGGAAGGGGATACACCAACAATGTAATACTCATTGATTGCGTCCGGGCAGGCCTCCGTGTTGACCTGACCGCTGGTAGCGCAGACGGTCCGTTGATCGATTCCCGGAGGCATCTTGAACCAGGAGTCGTTGCCGTCCGGCTGAATTGCCGAAAAGATGTCGAACATGAGCGGAGCCGACGTCTCCGCCCCGACTATGGCAATCGATCCCTCGGCGGAGAAATTCCCCGTCCAGACGCCGATCGTGAAGTCCGGATCATAACCGATCGCCCAGGCATCCTTGCGACCGTAAGAGGTCCCCGTTTTCCAGGCGACCTTCGGAATGTCGGCGGTGAACTCCCATGAACCGGGGAGATCGGGACGCTTCAAGTCGGTGAGAATATCCGAGACGAGCCAGCCGGCCTCGGGAGAGACGAGCCTCGTCGGGGGGCCCGGCTTCTGACCTTCGAGCATCCGTAGCGGTTGACTGACACCCCCCTGTGCGAGAGCGGAGTACAGGTTGCACAAATCGAGAAGAGTTACTTCGCATGATCCGAGAATCAAGGGGAGTCCGTATTGCATTGGCTTCCGATTCAGTGTGCTTAGACCACCGTTCTTGAGCAGATCGTAGAGTTGTTGAATGCCCACTTTGGAAGTAAGATTCACCGCCGGTACATTGAGCGATTGTACCAGCGCCTCGAATACGGAAACGACACCGTGATACTTCTCATCATAGTTGACCGGCGAATAGCCGGAGTAATTGACCGGCAGATCCTCGACTTTCAGCTGAGGCGAGATGATCCCTCTGTCAAATCCGAGGGCGTAAACGAACGGCTTGAGGGCCGATCCGGGGGAGCGCGGAGCAACGGCGCCGTTGACCTGTCCCTGATGGTCGGTGTCGGCGAAATCAGCGGACCCGATCATCGCGCGAAGTTGGTCGGTCTTGTTGTCGATAACAACGACGGCAAGGTTATGAATTCCTTTTGCAGCCAGGATGTTCTGATAGTTTGCGGCCAGTCGTTCGCACGTTATCTGTATCGAGTAGTCGAGAGTGGAATGAATTTCCGGTTGGTCCGGATGCAACCCTGCCATGTACTGACAAAAATGCGGAGCGGCCACCACGGGGGTCACCCGCGAAGTCGGGATCTCTTCGCGCAATGCCTGAGCGAATTCCGGTCGCTTGATCAATCCGGCGTGCAGCATGCGAACCAACACCTTCTCTCGATTGGCGGCACAGGCCGGCAGGTCCCGGTCCGGTCGAAGTTGTGTCGGGGAGTTCGGCAAAGCGGTGAGTATGGCGATTTCAGACAAGGACAACTGATCGGGGGACTTGCCAAAATACAGATATGAGGCGGCACCGATCCCTTCGATATTTCCGCCGTAAGGCGCCAGATTGAAATAGACCTCCAGCAGTTCCTCCTTGGAGTAACTGACTTCGAGCTGAACGGCGCGGAAGATCTCGATCAGTTTATTGCCGACCGTGCGATCTTTCGGCTCGATCATCCGGGCGATCTGCATGGTCAAGGTGGAGCCCCCTCGTACGATCTTGCCGGCCCGCAGATTGTCAAGCGCCGCTTCGCCCAGCGAAATCGGATTAAATCCGGGATGCCAGTAGAACCATCGATCTTCCGAGAGGAGGACGGTCTTGATCATAAGTGGAGAGATCTGTGATAGTTTGACCGGTTTCCGCCAGAATCGGTCGGACGAGGTAAAACAGTTGAGCAAGCGGCCGTCACCGCTGTACACGAAAGTCGAGGACGGCCGGCTCAGAAGCTGTTTGGGGAGTGGAAAGACAATCCAGTTGAAAACAGCGAATAGGGCCAAAAGCGCGGTCGATGCGATGACGGCTCTCCGGGTCCAGCGGTTTCGCTGATTCCAAAATTGTATGATTCCCACACCAGGCATTACAACGATCCTATTTACTTTGTCACCGTTACCACTCCGGACGAAGCGGAGCCGGCGATCAATGGGTTGTACATGCACTCCGCTGTCACAGGCGGAACTTTGAAATCACCGGGGCAAACTGCGCGCAAGCTATAATAGAACTTTGATTCACGTTTCGTACTGAGTGACGTAAAAAGCAGCATGCGGTCATCGCGGATGTCCGTATAGTCCGGCGTGTTGGCGTTCGAAGGTATCCATGACAATCGCGGCGTGGTCTTGAGGCGCGGATTGTCGATCTCGAATCCGGCCGGGAGAAGATCGTTGATGACCACGAAGTCGACGTCTTTCTCGATAGCCTTCGCCGTAATAACGGCCACTATAGGGGTGCCTAAGGCGACCGTGTCGAGACTGATCGGATGCCCGCTTTCATCGAGGAACTCGCGCCGCACTTTCAATCCGCGATCGAATTCCTCGGCCGCCGGTACGGTCGGTACGCCACTCGCCTGCCAATAATAGAAGCAGGTTCCGCCGCCATCGGTCACGGCAATGTCTACTTTGCGGCCGGATAGATCGTCGCGTTTAAGGCTGAAGCCGGATGAGTCGATCGAGTAAGTTCTGTCTCCTTCCAGGGTGATCTTTGCCTCGTAGGCAAGATCGCTCTTGCCGCGGAAGTACTTGCCCAGCGCCATCAGGGCGAAGGCATTATCCTGGGTGGTGTACCACTGATTGATTTCAGCCCGCTTTATGAGGGAATTCGCCAGAACCTCAATCGACGGATCTCCGGGAGAGATCGTCAACAGCAGTTCCAAAAGAATCGCATCGGTTCGGGTCCCGGAGCGAAAATCACCGCCGGTCTCCGGTTCAAACAGATTGGGTTGTATTGATGCCGGAAGAAGCTTCAGGGCATCATCGAGATTGCCACTGGCCGCCAGGGCTCCGGCCAGTTGATATCGTGAGTCGGGCTGCAGTTTATCGGGATCGACATGCTTAAGATAAGAGACGACTCGTTGCGGCAGTCGGTCCGCCTGGGCAAGGACGTACGCAGCGTAGATGCGATGGGCTTCGGTCAGGTCCTTCGCCGCATATCCCTTTGCCAAATCTTCGAGATGGTCATAGATTTTCGACAGGAATTTCTTGTCGACAAAGTAACCGGCGCGCGATGCTTCAGATAATTCCCTGCGAGGCATATATCGTTGCCCAATTGTTGCTGTAGCTTCCACCCGGCCAGAAGGAAAAATTGCCGTCGGGAAGGAACATGGTCTGGAGTCGTTGGATCCCTTCCTGGACGAAGTACTGCGGGCCCTGCCCTCCGAACATGGCCGAATCGAGCACCTTTACCACATCATTAAAATAGAGCAGCGGGAGAATTCTCGAAGTTGTCTGCTCGACGCAACCATACGGATATGAAAGAAGGAACTGGAATTGATGTGCTAACGAAACGGCCGGCAGCGAAGATGTCTTGAGTACGAACTCATCGGTGCCCTCGACCCAGCTGTCCGGCAAGCTGAATTCGACCGGATGGGACTGTGTGACGGCGCCGGAACCGAACAGGTGCGTCAGAGGAAGGGCTGGTCGATTCGGTAATTCAATCGAGAGGGATGATTTTTCGCCTGATGCTTCGGCATCGACAGTGAACGTAATCTTTCCGGGGACCTGCCCCGCTTTGCATCGAAAATAGAGCGGATCCCTTCCTTTCCGTTGGCGATGCGGAGTAGTGACGGTGACGGGTGAGAAGAATCTCAACCGGGCCATTGCCGTGAAGAGTAACATGAATGTCTGCCTGGCTGCCGGTATTGTTGAAGAGTGTAACCCGTCCGTCGAAGACATCGTTCGGGCTGACGAATCGCGGGAAGCTTTCTTGTATCACGATCTTGTCACGCACCGTGATCTCTCCCGTCGCCGAGCCGAACAGATCGTTCTGGGTCGCTACCGCCATCAGAACCAACTTGCCGTTGAACTCCGGAAGGGTGAAGCTGACAGTCGCTTTCCCCGATGAGTCGGTCCGGATAAGGCCCGACCAGAGGGCAACCGGTTTGACTCGGCGTGCCGAGATCGGATTCAAGTGTCGTTTGCGCGCGGCCGCGAACATCTGGCCGCCCCCCGGGCGAATCTGATTTTCCGCCTGATTTACGTGCGAATACAGGACCGAGTACATGTCGTACGGCTTGAGGATCGGTTGCTTCTTGCCGTAGAAGAACTCCATTGGATCAGGCGTGGTAAAGTCCGTAAGCTGCAGGATACCGGCATCGACTGCCGCCAGCGTAACCTGGGTAACTTTCGCTTTATTCACTTGCAGGTCTATGTGAACGACACTTTTCGGTTTGACCACCTCGGGGGCGGTTAGAGTGATACCTAATCGCTTGTTGTCCGTTTGAAGTTTCAATGGGACCAGGCCGAACGCACGCGCCGGCATATTCGGTTCAAGATCGTTGGCGCCTCGAATGACCGAAGCGGTGATGTAGGCGTTCGGAAAATACTCCTCCTTTACAGGCAGCTCGATTTCCGCCGTATTCTCTTTCATATCCCGTGTGATCGTCTTGTAGACCTTATCCTTCTCGATCGTGACAAGCAGCTTTCCACCGAATGGTGCCTGAACTTGAAGTATTGCCTTGTCTCCGGCGACATAGCTGTCTTTGTCCAGCTTCAGTTCGATCTTGTCCGGGTTGGTCATCGCCCAGGGGGAGAAACCCCACCCGGAGGCATAGAACCGAACGGAAGCCGAGTGTCCATTCCCCGGTTCAGAGGCGACGATCTCATACTGACCGTATTCGTTTGGGGTGAAAGTGACTGACGCCCCTGTAATCGGAACGGTTACGTAGGAAGAATCGCGGATCTGCAGGCGCTTTTCGGAAACGAAATGGCCGAATCCTGAAGCATCGGTCTTGTAAAGCGTGTTGTACACAACTCGATAAAACTTCACTTTGACGGAATCCGATGCTACGGCCGTGCCGCTTTGGTCGACACTTACGATCTGCGTGGTGACCGGCTCGCCTTTCCTGGCATAACCATCGAGACCGATCTTGAGCCCTAGATATTTCTTATAAGGGTGAATCACCACTTCTGAATAGGCGCTCACCGCTCGTCCTCCGTCTTCGGAGACGGTCGCTGAAATCAGACCCTTGAGGGTCGAGGGTGCGACAAGCTTGGCGGGGATCGCATACGTGTAGACATATCCGCCGGTGTCATCGAGGCGGGCATCGGGGAAATCAGCCTCCATGCGGGTGAATGATTTGTTATCGTCGTTGAAATCGTACGATGACCAGCCTTTGGGCGCGAAGACCATCGGCTCAATGGTCAGATGACCGGCAACTTTATGATTAGCGGCCGGCGGACCAAACAGATATTTCGAGTCTACTGATGCACGAAGGGTATCACCGGAATCGTAGCTCACCGATGGCACCGTCAACGACACCTTGATCCGATTCGGAATGAAATCTTCGACTTGAAACGCCGTACGCCCTATCTGGATTTCGTCACCGATTTCCGCAACGGCTGTGTACTTGCCGGTTCCGGCGAAATCCGGAATCGCCAGATCGACCGTCTCCATTGCGGATCCGTCGGTGGAGAGCCGAAAGCTCGTGAACTTGCTGCCAGTCGGATCATAGACGGTAATTGAGTAGGGGAACGAAGGAGGCGTGGAGGCCTTGACGCCACGCACAAGAGAAACCAGGTGAACGGTGTCGCCGGGACGATAGACTCCGCGATCCTGGTAGACGAAAGCTTCATAACCGGAGGCGAGATAGGGCCGACCGGCAACATCGAAATCACTCAACGGCAGCATGCTCTGATCGAGGCGAACGTAGGACATATCCTTGCCCTTAGTTGCGACGATGACGAAGGGATCGAACCCGGTCAGCTTGTCTTTGACATTTTCGAACGTAGCGATCCCGTGCGAATCAGTCTTCCCTTCAAGCAGGGTCTGATTACTCCGGCTGAGCAAAGTTATCGAAGCACCGGAGATCGGCTCGGTCGACGCAAGAGAGTTTGCCCATACCATGAGATAATCTCCCGATAGCCGGGCGGTGATGCCGATATCGGTGAGCATGGCGAACCGGGTGTCGGAGACCCAGCGCTGGCTCCGATCACGGACGGCAATTCTATACACGCCCTGGACCGAATCCCCAACGAGCGTCTTAAGATCTACCGTAGTCGCAGTCGGTACATTGGGCGGCGTCTCCTGATCGACATCCTTTACGAAAAAGGTCCGGCCGAGTTGAATCGATTGGGGGCGATAGTAATTGTTCACGTCGGCGTATCCCGAGGTCAGGAAGTAGACGAGGTTGTTGGGGAATATCTGTTCGACCTCGACCGTCAGTTTAGAGACATTGGTCGTCTTGAATTCAAGCAGCCCGTTGCCCAATCTGGGAAGAAATGTCCCCTGGGATGAAAAACTGATAGATGGCGGAAGATCCGGGAAGACGATGCGAGAGGAGAATTCCCTCTGTAACGGTTGGCCCTCAGCGGAAGGACAGCCGCGTCCCACCGTCAAGGTAAATACCTGCGACGGATGGAAGGAGCCGCGGAGCAGAACAGCGCTGTATTGCTCTTCGACTGTAAAGTTAGTATCCGGATCCAGCTTGATATACGGCTTTACCTGGTCGGCCGAGATTCTGTCTGAGAAATAGATATAGATTACCCCACCGTCGGTCTGCGTCAGGGGCTCAACACTGTTGATAACAAAATTACGCTGTGGTCGGACAACCAGAACGTAGCTGAATTCGACACTCATTGTCATGCCGCAGTTCTTGCACCCGAGGTCTTTGGAGATCGTGAGTCGATAGGTCTGTTGGTTGGTGGAGAGCTCGAACGGTGCCGACGTGATAATATAGGACGTGAGCCAGGTGTCGTCGGGGACCGGCGCGGCCGCAGCGCTGTCTGAAAGCGACTGACCCAAAAGTTCCGGCACTTGCACGATGTAATCCAGGCTCGATGCACTTGCGCCGTTCTCACCCTTGATTTTCAGCCTCTTGTTGAGATCCTCCGCTTTGACCGGGTAGTTGAACGACAGCGCAATCTTCAGCCGGGCCATCTCTGGCGTCTTGTCGTCCGGTACTATGCTGTAACGCGGCACGCTCGCTGTGAGTCCGGGAGTGCTGAACTTGAAGGTGGACTTGTCGACAATTTTGAATCCGCTGATCCAGGTCTTATCGGACTGAGCCCTGGCGGTGTAGGCAGTAGCCGCGAGCAGGGTGGTGTCGGGGAAAAAGCGGAGCATATCGACATCGATCCAACGCGCAAGACCGGGAATCGGGGGAGAGAATACAATCGGCGGATCGGTAACGGGAAGATCAAGGCTGTCTTTGGACACCATTTGTTTCGAGAATTTGACGGTGAAGTTGGTTTTGAGATCGACATGTCCGCTCGGAGTGAACGAAGTCACGTGTATTTCGTTATCCGGCAGGCTGGTGATCGTGGAAACCAGCATGAGCACCGCGCCGACAATCGCCACCGCGATCAGGGCGGTTCGGTTTCGACCGGCCATGAGGCGGGCCAGTCGCTGATGGTTCATTGCAACCATAATCCTCTCCCACTAAAATGTACGGGTTGACGTTTATCGGTACGCAGATATGAGGCAGTAAGAAGATAACCCTGCGCCAAGTTCATTGAAACCATGCCGCTTCCAGGTCCTTGTCTTTCTACACATAATGGCAAAGAACGAGCCGGGCTTCAAGCAAATTTCTGAGCCGACGAGAACTTTTCGGAAAGCCCCGTTAGTTGCCGAAGATCGCATCATTTCGGGCCGGGAGGTCCCGATGTGAAACTTGCAGGCGGCTTGTCCGTAGGTAAACTTCATGTCCGACATTATCTCCACCCGCAGTATTACCAGAAAATTCGGCGAGTTGACCGCGGTCGATCAAGTGTCTCTGAACGTGCCGGCCGAGCGAATCTATGGTTTCCTCGGCCCTAACGGATCGGGCAAAACCACGACAATCCGCATGCTGCTTGGGCTGATCCAGCCGGACGACGGGGAAATCGAAATGTTCGGCAAATCGCTCTCGAAAAACCGAATCGAGACGCTTTCACAAGTCGGGGCCCTGGTTGAGAACCCGTCGTTATACGGCCATCTTTCGGGCAAGGACAATCTTGAGATCACGCGACGGCTGATCGGGGTGCCGAAAAGCCGGATCGATGAAGCGATGGCGGCGACGAATATCGCCTACGCGGCAGGTAGGCTGACGAAAACATACTCACTGGGGATGAAGCAGCGATTGGGGCTGGCGATGGCGCTTTTGAATCGCCCGAAAGTGCTCATTCTGGATGAACCGACCAATGGACTTGACCCGGCCGGGATACACGAAATGCGGCGGTTGATCCGGAGGCTTCCGAAAGAGACCGGAGTGACTATTTTCCTGTCGAGCCATTTGCTCCACGAAATCGAGCAGATTGCAGATACGGTGGGAATCGTCAACAGAGGGAAACTGCTCTTCGAAGGACCGCTCACCGAGCTAAACAAGGATCAGGCGAAGCGGCTTCGTTTGAAAGTCGATAGGCCGACTGAAGCGCTTGCGATTCTCGAAGCCCGCGGAGGGGAAGATGCGACAATTGTCGATGGGGGTATTGAACTGGTCGTGGGCGGGGAAGCTGATTCGGCGGCGATTAACCGGACGCTGATTGAGAACGGGATCGAAGTGTCCGAGATGCTTTTTGTTCGTTCAACCCTTGAGCACCGATTCTTATTTCTCACAGGTCAGACGGAAAGTGAGGCGGCAAGATGATCGATATCGCGCGTGCCGTCTATGCCGAAACGTTGAAACTGAAGCGAACGCTGGCGCTGTGGATGGCGCTGGGTGCGCCGTTATTCGTATGTGCCATGTTTCTCGCGGCGGGGCTCAAGATGAAGGAGTTGCCGGGAGCCTATAATAAGGACGGCTGGGCCTGGCTGATTTCGAACACCTCGATATTCTGGAGCGTGATGGTCCTGCCGATGACAATTGCGCTGATCGCCGGATTGGTCACTTCGTACGAGCACAATTCGCTCGGCTGGAAGCATCTGTTTGCCCTGCCGGTCAGGCGATACGCTATTATCTCGACAAAATTCATTGCACACCATGCCCTCCTGATTGCATCCACTGCGACAATAGTCCTCGGCATCTGGGGCGCAGGATCTCTCATCCATCTGTTCAGACCGGAGTTCGGGTTTTCCTTCCGTCCGCCGTTCGGTGAAATCGCGGAGATGTTTCTCAAATATTATCTGGCCAGCTGGCTTGTTCTGGCGGTGCTGCAATGGCTGGCCATCTACAAGCCGAACTTCACGCTCACACTTGGAGTCGGAATAGCCGGGACATTCGCCGGCATGGTCAGTGCGACCGGCTGGTTTCAAAAACTCTGGCCATGGAAGTTGATCGCCAATACTCAAGCAGCGATTCCGGGAGTTCCTGAGCTGGCACTTCTACTTGGATTGGGCGGAGGGTTGGTGTGTACGGTAATAGCGGTCATACATCTGAGCCGCCGTGAAGTAGTGGTTTGAAAGGGGTGAACAGAAAGGGAGCTATTTCGCCAGGGACTCCGGCTTGTTGACACTCCAGACCGAATCGGCGAAATAATTTCTTGAATCCATGAAATGTTCACGGACGTTAAAGCCGGTTTCTCCGGCCAGATCCTCGATATCGGAGATGAGGTACTTGTATGAATTTTCGGTATGGATCGGTTCCCACGGTTCAAAGGTGAAGCTGCGACCGATCTTCGCAATCAGTACCGACTGCCTTTCCGAACTCACCAGATAGCTCTCCATTCCTCCCCCGAAGACATCGTAGGTGCCGTAGTGGCGCCACTTGTTCAGGTCGAAATTTCCGCCCAGCTCCCGGTTTATACGGTGAAGCAGGTTC
The DNA here is from genome assembly GCA_963711085.1 of uncultured candidate division Zixibacteria bacterium. Lineage (GTDB taxonomy): Bacteria > Zixibacteria > MSB-5A5 > GN15 > FEB-12 > CAVQCT01. The sequence goes on from CAVQCT010000006.1 coordinate 101,262, forward strand.
AGGTTGAATTCGCGCGTCACCCCCTGCGTGTCGTTGTAGGCTCGAAGCAGCAGGTCGATATCTTTGCGAAGATCAAAACCGGTCAGGAGGAGATCATCGTGACTCAGGCAGTTCCAGAGGCTTCGCAGCAGCACACAATTCTCGGCATGGGTGAAGTTGCCGATCGAAGATCCCATGAACAGCACGAGGTTCTTTCGTTCGGCCTGCCCTTCATCCACTTGAGACCGGTGAAATAATCAGTGACCAGCCCGTGCACGTCGAGTGCGGGAATCTGGCTGGAGAGAGAGGCAACCAGCAGCCGCATTGCTCCCTCGGAGACATCGATCGGAACATACCTGAGATTGAGTTTCCGTCTCATCAATCGTTTGAGCAGGGTCAACGTCTTTTTTCCCGCGCCGGCGCCGAGTTCGACAATGTTATACGGTGAGCTGTGGTCAAGATATTTCGCGACATTATCAGCGTGAGTTTCTATGATCTCCTGCTCGCAGTTGGTAAGATAGTACTCCGGCAGTTCAGTGATATGTCGAAAGAGTTCGCTCCCCCACTCGTCATACAAGTACTTGGATGATATTTCTTTTCGTTCCGAGGACAGCCCGACAAGGACGTCAAGAGCGAAAGCATCTTCCGCCCGGAACGACTCGGCATAGTCATCGGTCTGAAGGATTCTGTATGACGATGTACTGGGCATGATCAATTGTCCTCGCTGGCCAGACGGACGCCGGTGAATTGCCAGCGCTTGTCGCACTGGAAGAAATTGCGGTAGGTCGGACGGATATGGGTTCGTGAGGTGGCGCAGGATCCACCGCGAAGGACCATCTGGTTGATCATGAATTTTCCGTTGTACTCGCCGAGCGGGCCACGATCCTGCTTGTAGCCGGGATAGGGGAGGTAGGAACTGGCCGTCCACTCCCATACGTCGCCCAGCATCTGCGACAGCCTGCCGGAATTCGAGGGTTCCTGCCGTGGAACCGGGTGAAAATGTCCTTCTTCGAGAAAGTTCCCCGTAAGGGCAGATCCATTGAGGGTAGCCGAGGCTCTCTCCCATTCAGCTTCGGTCGGCAGCCGCTTGCCGGCCCAGCGGGCATAGGCAGCGGCTTCGTAATAGCTGACATGACAGACCGGCTCAGCGGGATCGATCTTCCTGATCCCGGTGAGCGTGATAATTCGCCAGTCACCGTCATCGTTGCGCCAGTACAACGGGGCGGTCCAGCGTTCTTTGCCAACCGTCTCCCAGCCATCGGATAGCCATAGCAGCGGATCCTGATAGCCGCCGTCGTTGATGAAATCAAGATACTCTCCGCAGGTAACCAGGCGATCCATCAGGCTGAAGTCTTCGAGCAGCACTTTGTGTCTCGGAAATTCATTGTCCCAGGCGAAGCGGTCGCCAGTCGCGCCAATTTCGAATGTCCCGCCTTCAAAGCCTACGTAACGGGCAGGTTCTAAAGTTGCCGAAGATGATGTCACGTTGGCGCCCTTGGTCAAGTATGGCGGCTGCAACGGATTCGAAGCAAGGATATGTTTAATGTCTGTGATGAGCAATTCCTGGTGTTGCTGTTCGTGGTTGAGCCCGAGTACAAGGAGTCCGGCCAGCTTCCGGAACTCTGTGTCGGGCATTGATTCCACGAGCGCTCGCACGCGGCTGTCGATCGCCGCCCGATAAGCATAGATCTCGTCCACCGAAGGGCGTGAGAGGGTTCCACGGATATCCCGGTTCCATCGTTCTCCGAGACTCTGGTAGTAGGAGTTAAAGAGGAAGTAGTAATGCTCGTTGAACGGGGTGTAGTTCGGCGAGAACTGCTGAAGGATGACCCGCTCATAGAACCAGGTGGTGTGTGCAAGGTGCCATTTGGGTGGACTGACATCCGGCATTGACTGGATGACATAATCCTCGGTTATCAGCGGACGGCAGATCTGTTCGGTGGTGCCCCGTACATCTTTGTAGTGCTGCAAGAATTCCTGCACATTCATCGTCACACCTTCGATTTGATGCGATTCCCTTTTGTCAGCGATCGATTCGTTCTTCATCGGGGAAGCATCCCGGCGGCTTTGTCAGCAGAAAGCTTCGCCTTTTCCGCGATTAACTTGCGGGCGTTGCCGACCTGTCCCCAGGTGTTCCACAAAAGAACACCGCGTACCAGACCGTCTCTGAGGTAGTAAACGACTCCTTCGGTAAACTCATTCTTCCAGTCCTCGACGATGTCCATTTGGCTATCCAGTTCACCGACTGCTTCATAGCCAAGCTCGAAGAGATCGGAATAGAAGAAGGGCAAATAATGATACGGTCTTTCCTCCCCAGCCATGTTCTTGCCTGCGTATTCTCCCATCTTGACCGCGTTGTCCTCGTGTTCGACGCGCATCCGGTTGCCGAGAACCGGGTTGTAGAAGTTGGCAACATCGCCGGCCGCATAAATGTCTTTGCTCGAAGTCCTGAGGAATTCGTCGACCAGGATGCCGTTGTCGATCTTAAGTCCTGCCGCGCGGGCGAGCTCAACATCGGGTTGGACGCCGATTCCCGCGACAACCATATCAACTTCCAGTTCGGTACCTTTCGATGTTGTGACGTGGAATTTGTCGCCGCGTTTGGTGAGCGCCGTCACCGATTCTCTCGGGAGGACCTGGGCTCCCTTCGAGCGATAGAAGTCATTGAGAAATTTGGAGAGCCGGGTGGGGTAAATGCGTTCGCCAATACTGTTCTGCGGGAAAATGAGCGAGACTTTGACATGGTTCATGGCGAACGCCGCGGCCATTTCTGAGCCGATAAAACCACCGCCAATCACTGCCGCCTGGCAGCCCTCGACCGCCTGCTTTCTGAGCAACTGGTAATCGTCCAGAGTTCGAAGGTAGTTGACTCCTTCCACTTCGTACGGAAGCAATCGCATCGTCCCGCCGGTAGCAATCAGGAGTTTGTCGTAGTGATAGGTTTCACCTGTATCGTCGGTCACTTGCTTTGAATCCGGCACAATCGCCGTAGCCGTTCGCCCGGTACGAATGATCGCACCCTGTTCCGCGTCAGTCAGCCAGATACTTTCAAGGGGATCTTCTTTCCACAGCCCTTTAGACAACGGGGGACGTCGATAGGGGGCATGCCCCTCGTTGCTAATAATTCCGATAGAGGCGGATTTGTCAACGCTCTTGATGCCTTTTACCACGGAGTCAGCCGCCATTCCGCCACCGATTATGAGATATTGATATTCCGTCATCTGCAAATCTCTCGAGTTTTGAGGTCTTTTCATCCGTAACAGCCGAGCAGGCCATATTGTTTCGCATAAGCCGGCCTCTTTCGCGCCGACGGCACACGCGAACTTCAAGAGTCACATGAGATTGACTTCATCAATATTCCGCGGCCAGATCGTCCGGGTAGCAGTAGAGCCAGCGTTCTCCCGGCTCGGCGGAGCTTATGACCGGATGGCCGGCTCGCATGCGCATGTTTGGAGGCATGGCGATTGGGCGAACTATCGCAGCAGAGAGTGACCCCGCATTCCTGACAGGTTCGCAAATGTACCCATCGGTCGCCGGTCTTTATGCACTCCTCGCAAACGCGGGCCTTCGCCTGTTTGAGCGATTCTACTTCGCCCAGATGGGAGCAGGGGGGATCGGACAGAAACATGATTTTCCTTTATTCTCGAATGGACTGGTGAACAAATGCGATCGAAATAGAACCTTCGCCTACGGCTGAGGCCACGCGCTTGATCGATCCGCTGCGGACATCGCCAACCGCAAAGATGCCGGGTATGCTGGATTCCAGAAGATGTGGTGGTCGCTTTAGCGGCCAATGCGCGGTCGTGAGGGTTTCCGGAGTCAGGTCCATGCCGGTTTTGACAAACCCTTTGTCATCGAGCGCCACACAATTGCCCAGCCAGCCGGTGCAGGGGAGGGCGCCGGCCATGAAGAAAACATGTCGGATATTTGCGGTAGTGATGGCTCCGCTTGACTTGTCGCGCCAGCTTACCTGCTCGAGATGGCCGTTCCCCTCGAACTTCACGATCTCGGTCTGCGTGCGAAGCTCTATCTTCGGGTTGTCTTCGATCCTTCGAATCAAATAGCGCGACATGCTTTCCGCCAGGCCATGAGATCGGACGAACACGTGAACTTTCGATGCGGTCCGGGCAAGAAAGACCGCCGCCTGTCCGGCCGAATTGCCGCCTCCCACGACAATGACTTCCTCTTCGGTGCACCGCTGTGCTTCAATCTGAGTCGCTTCGTAATAGAGTCCGGATCCCTCGAACTGCGACGCATTTTCCTGCGATGGCCGGCGATATTCGGCTCCCGAGGCGATGACCACCGCTCGGGTAAGGATCCGTTCGTTTCCGTTCAGAATGACTGAATAAGGTCTCTGATCGCACGAAAGACGGGCAGCGCCTTTGGCGACTGCGATCTGGGCGCCGAATTTCTGCGCCTGGGTATAAGCTCTTCCCGTAAGGTCCTGGCCGGATATCCCGGTAGGAAAACCCAGATAGTTTTCAATTTTGGAGCTTGAACCGGCCTGCCCGCCCGGCGCACCCGATTCCAGCACGAGAACATCGAGTCCCTCGGAAGCACCGTAGACGGCGGCGGCAAGTCCCGAGGGTCCGGCGCCGACCACGACTACATCGCGGACCGGCGTCGGATCGATTTCATCGTTAAATTCAAGACAGGCCGCGATCTCCTCATCGGTTGGGTTGCGAAGCACCGCGTCCTTACCGCATCCGCAGATCAAAACCGGGACATCGTCTACCGAGACCTGGAATCGATCCAGCAATTGCTGAACTTCGGGATCTCGATCCAGATCAAGATAGGAGTACGGGTGGCCGTTGCGGGTCAGAAACTCCTGAACGCGGAGGGTATCGGCGCTGTGCCGGGAACCAATAAGGGTGGCATCGCCAAGACCATGCGAGATCAGCTCGACCCGTCTCAGAAGAAACGACCGCATGATGATCTCACCCACCTCGGATTCATCCTGGACGAGCGATACGAGATCCTCCCGTGACAGCTCGATCACCGCGCCCGGCTTTCTCACCCGAATGGTGACGAGGGCGCGACGGCCGGAGAGCAGTGTCATCTCGCCGGTAAACTGTCCCGGATTGAGAACGGCTACCACTGCCGTGCTGGTAAAAGACGGCCGAACGATCTCTATCTGACCGGATGTCAGGACGAAGAACGGCGTAGAGCGATCACCCGCATTGACCAGAATTTCGTCCGGTTGCGTCTCGCGCGTTGATCCTTTCAAGGAGAGTACGCGCACGTGTTCGTCGCTCAGGACCGGAAAGAGCCGCTGGAACGGATCCCGAATCGATGGCAAAATAGTTTCCGCTGCCGATGTAGTCGATGGTTTTTCGGCGAAGTTATCCATTCTGCCCCACATGCGCCCGGAGCATCCAGGCCATCTTCTCGTGTTTTTCCATGATGCCGGTGATGAAGTCGCTCGTGCCGAGATCGTGGAATTCGTCGGCCAGCTTGTTGACGAGTTTGCGCAACTCCATGATCATGCTCTCATGATCGGCGAGGAGCAGCTTGATATAATGGAGACTGTCGCTGCCCGGGGATGAATCTTCCGAGAAATGGGTCAGGGAGAGGTAGTCTTTGAGCGAGGCTGGAGCATAATGACCGAGCGCTCTAATTCGTTCGGCAATTTCGTCGATCAACTCGTCCAGTTGGTTATACTGGCTCTCAAAGAACAGATGCTTAGCGTGGAAGTCGATGCCTTCGACGTTCCAGTGAGCGTTTCGTGTTTTCGTGCCCAGCACGAATTCGTCGGCCAGGACCTTGCTAAGGGCCAAAGCGGTTTCACTACGGTGGTTGGCTGCAATTCCGATTGAGGTTTCCATAATCTCCTTTCATGAGATCAGCGCAGGTGTTGTCAAACTCTTCTCCCGGATGTCGGGCCGCCAGGAACCCCGGACCGGCAAGGCAGCAAATTTCGATGCACTGAATACGTTTGACCTTGCGGCCGAGTTGGCGAAATAAGGTCCGAATCATTCTATTGTGATTCTGAGCATTGGCGGGGCGGCCGGGGAGCCTGGGTCAGACGGAGATTTGCTCCGGAAGCAGATGCCGGGGCCTATTAATTGTGGAGGTGAGAACGGAGTACGTCGACCCAAGCAATTCGCCGACAAAGAAATAACGCAAGTCATGGGGATCAGGCCGGGGCCGTTCGCGGGCACAAGTGAAGCGAATTCCGTTAGAACATTACCCTTTTCTGGGGTTGGTTTTTGGTTATATTATCGCAATATTGAACATCCGGGTGCTTGCAGGGTCTTGCCGAGCCGGGAACCGGAATTTGTTATTTGTGTCTAAGGAATTGAATAACAGCGCCTTGGAACAAGAACGCAGGCCTGCAGCACCACCGCAAGAAACTTCTGGAGGAATAGATCTGATGGAAAACGAGAAGAAGCTTCGCCAGATATTCGCCGAGGCGCTGGAGATCGACAAATCGAAAATCGTCGACTCGCTTGAATACAACACCGTCCCCCAGTGGGATTCGGTTGCCCACATGTCGCTGATCGCGGCCATCGACAGCGGGTTTGACATCATGATGGAAACCGACGATGTGATCGATATGAGTTCGTACGGTAAGGCAAAAGAGATTCTCAAAAAATATGGGGTGGAGTTCTGAGCCTGCTCAAAGACAAATGCGCCCTGATTACCGGTGCCAATCGGGGGATCGGCCGGGCGGTAGTGGAAACTTTCGTGGCCCATGGCGCCCGGGTGATCGCAGTCTCCCGCCATGAGGAGTCGCTCGCCGAGCTAAAGGAGCAGATGAAGAAGCTGCATGGGGCGGAAGTGGAATCGGTCGAGTTCGATGTTTCCGATCCGGATGCGGTCAAGGCCGGTTTCCAGAAGATCATCAAAATGACCAAACAGCTCGATATCGCCGTAAACAACGCCGGGATCCTCGACAATAATCTGCTTCCGATGATCCGGCCTTCCACGATGCAGGAAGTTTACGGTGTCAACGCCTTTGGGACGGTTTACGTGATGCAGTATGCCAGCCGGATGATGATGAAACAGAAATCAGGATCGATCATCAATGTCAGTTCGATTGTCGGAGTGCACGGCAATGCCGGTCAGGTAGCCTATGCCGGAAGCAAAGCGGCCGTGGTAGGAATCACCACCTCGGCGGCGAAAGAACTTGCCCCGATGGGGATTCGCGTGAATGCGATCGCGCCGGGGTTTATCGATACCGGGATGGTGCGTACGCTCTCCGAGGATAAGTTCAAGGAGCGGATGGATTCGATCAAGATGGGTCGGATCGGTACTCCGCAGGATATCGCCAATTGTGCCCTCTTCCTGGCTTCCGACCTGTCTGCTTATATCACGGGACAAGTGATCGGTGTCGATGGGGGCATGTTGATATGAGGTTTTTCGAGGACCTGGAACGGTTCGCCGACCGAGTTGCGGCGACGGACGTTTCCGGTCGACATTTTTCCTACAAAGATCTGATCGAACAGAGCGACCGATTCGGAGCAGCGCTGCATTCAGGGCGCAAAAATCTCGTTTTCGTGCTCTGCGCCAACAACTTCGAATCGATAAGCGGATACGTCGGCGTTCTTCGCTCAGGGAATGTCGGAGTCCTGCTGGCAGCCAATACGAACGAGGAGCTGCTTTCCAATCTCATAGAATTGTATCGCCCCGATTATATCTGGCGGCCCAAAGCCAGTGTTTCAGGAGCGGCATACGAGTTCGGTGATTACGAGCTGGTGGCGCACGATATTGCGAGATCGGTCAAGATCGACTCCCGGTTGGCATTGATGCTTTCCACCTCCGGAAGCACCGGCAGTCCCAAGATGGTACGGCTGACTGCGGACAATCTCCACGCCAATGCAGCCTCGATTGCCGAATATCTCGGCCTGGATGCTTCAGAGCGACCGATCACATCGTTACCGATGCATTACTCATTCGGCCTCTCGGTTATCAACAGCCATCTGCTGATGGGTGCGACGATTCTCCTGACGAATGATTCGATCATCACCCGGACCTTCTGGGATTTTTTTAACCAGCAAAGGGCCACTTCATTTTCCGGCGTGCCATATACATACGAAGTTCTCCGCAGGTTCAAGTTCTTCGAGATGGAGCTGCCGAGTCTAAAGACGATGACTCAGGCGGGCGGGAAGTTGACGGCCAAGTTCGCACAGGAGTTCGCCGAGTTCTCGCACAAGAGAGGCATAAATTTCTTTGTCATGTACGGACAGACCGAAGCCACGGCACGGATTTCCTATCTCCCTCCCAGGGACAATCTCACGAAGTACGCCAGTATTGGCATCTCTATTCCCGGGGGAGAGCTTTCGCTGATCGATGAAGACGGGAAGGTGATTGACCGGCCGGGAGTCGATGGCGAGCTGGTCTATCGCGGACCGAACGTTATGCTCGGTTATGCCGAAGGAGAAGCGGACCTTGCAAGGGGAGACGAACTGGAAGGCAAGCTGATCACCGGGGATATCGCGAGATTCGACGAAGAAGGATATTTCTATATTACAGGACGCAAAAAGAGGTTTGTCAAGATTTACGGCAATCGGGTGAATCTCGATGAAATTGAACATCACCTCAAGGCTGCCGGCTATTCAAGCGTCTGCGGCGGACGGGACGATCTGCTCTGTATCGCCACCACCGACCACGGCAAAGCAGACGAGATCAAGAGCATTGTGACGAAGACATACGGGTTTCATCATACGGCGGTCAAAGTGATCGAGGTGGATGAAATCCTGAAGAGTTCGTCGGGGAAGATCCAGTACGAGCAAATATTCGAGAAGGTGCTCTCATGAACGAGCTTGATGATGTTTTCGAGCTGGCGCCCTACGAATCGTCCCACGATGACAAGCAGCGCCTGCTGGTAGGGCACTTCAACGAACTCTACCGGCATCACCGGGAGCGGTGTGTGCCGTATCGCAAACTGCTCGATGCCTTCGGCAGCAACGGATCGGCCCTGAACAGAATCGAAGATTTCCCTTATCTGCCGATCCGCCTGTTCAAAGAGTTCGAACTTAAGAGCATCGACAACAGCGATGTCATCAAGACGTTGACGTCGTCGGGGACAACCGGAGCGAAAGTCTCGAAGATCTTTCTCGACAAAGAAACTTCGCGCTATCAGACTAAAGCGTTGGCGGCGATCGTTCAGGACTTTATCGGCAAGAAACGGTTGCCGATGCTCATTGTCGACAGTCCCAATGTCATCAAGGATCGAAGACTTTTCTCTGCGCGAGGTGCCGGGATTCTGGGAATGGCGAATTTCGGACGGGATCACCTGTATATTCTCGATGATCAGATGAATCTGAAAGTCGATGAGCTGGTGTCGTTCTGCGAGAAATTCACTGGGGAGCCAATATTACTGTTCGGCTTCACCTTCATGGTCTGGCAGCACTTCTACCAGGAGCTGGCGAAGCTTGGTACTAAGGTAGATCTGTCCAAAGGGATCCTGATTCATAGTGGCGGGTGGAAGAAGCTGACCGAGCAGGCGGTTGACAATGCCTCATTCAAAAAGGCTTTAAGCGAAGTCTGCGGTATCTCACGAGTGCACAATTTTTACGGGATGGTCGAACAGATCGGTTCGGTCTACATGGAATGCGAGCAGGGGCACTTCCACACACCGATCTTTTCCGATATCATCATTCGCGATCCGTTTAACTGGAAACCGGTAGCTAACGGCACGGAAGGGGTAGTGGAGCTTCTGTCGATTCTTCCACGAAGTTACCCGGGACACATCCTCCTGACCGAAGACCTGGGAACGGTGCTGGGCGAGGATGATTGCCCGTGCGGACGGAAAGGAAAGTATTTTCGCCTCTCCGGCAGAATTCCCAAGGCGGAAGTGCGCGGCTGCAGTGATACATACGAAGGATAATGTGAAGTGCTGAACTATGAGATAGCGACGCCAACCGGCGGAAAATTGAGTAACCTGCTCGCGCAGAAGGTCTGGATGCCTTTTGATGAACGGGCGATGAGTTTTATCGACGCGTTCGCCGAACGGATTCTTCAGGATAAATCGTTTCGACGGTTTCCGGAACTGGTCGCCATGGCGTTCTGGATGCGCCGGGCGACGGTCGCCCGCTTGAAAGCCAGCTTCGAGGAAAGACGAGGCGACCGACTTTGGATCGGGCGCGGGCTGGTTTTCCATATTGCTCCTTCAAACGTCGACACGATCTTCATGTACTCGTGGCTGCTCTCGATGCTGGTTGGGAACACGAATGTCGTTCGTATCTCCAGCCGCACCAACGACCAGATCGAGTCACTGGTCAATCTGCTCAACGAGATCGTTGCCGGGGACCAATTCCGCGAGGTACGAGAGCGCTTTCTGGTTGTACGCTACGAACACGACGACGAGATCACCGGTCTGTTTTCTTCCGAGTGCGCTCTTCGCGTAATCTGGGGCGGGGATGAGACCATCCGGCGGATCCGCGCGATTCCAATCCCGCCGACCACCACCGAGATGACATTTGCAGACAAATTCTCGATGTCGCTGATCGATGCGTCAGCGTTCCTGGCCTCAGCGAAGACGGATAACTTAATAACGAATTTCTATAACGATGCCTTTTGGTTCGGCCAGAATGCCTGTTCATCGCCGAGGCTCGTTATCTGGCTCGGATCCAACGAGAAAGCACACGAAGCACGGAAATTGTTCTGGAGTCTGGTCGAGAAGAAAGTCCGCGAGAAACAGGCCGAGTTTGCACCGTCGATCGCGATGGACAAGCTGGTGGCGGAAAGTTCGCTGGCGATAGCGTCGTCAGGTGCAGTGAGGGTAGAGCCGGAGCCAACAGTCTGGTAAGCAGAGTCTGGCTCGAGAATCCCGCTGACATACAAAGAGAAATGCATTGCGGCGGAGGGCTGTTCTACGAGTGCCGGATCCGAGAAGCTTGGGGACCTCGCCGACGATGATCACTGCCAAGGATCAGACGGTAACAGCATTTGGGATGGAGAAGGAAGAACTGGCTCGATTTATTACGGAATATCGTCCGAAAGGGATCAACCGGATCGTACCGTTTGGTCAGGCGATGGAGTTCTCCACGATCTGGGATGGATACGATCTTCTACGTGAATTTTGCCGCGAAGTGGATCTAAGGTTTGATCTCGAACAATTTCAGCGAATCCAGGGTCGACATGTCTCGATTTAACCGAACAGGAAGTTCAGGAAGTCCTCGCGTTCCTGACCAAATGGGCTCCAGATCACCCTGAGCTTGGGCGAGGGCAAAATTATGCGATGGCAGCGCGGATATCCACTTCATGTCCCGCTCCAAAGGACGCTCTGATCGGGTACATAACCCAGCTTCCCCAAGACTTTTCGCTACGGCAGGCAGTTTGCGGAAAAGGAAGACGAAAAATTAGGTTGGGGAGTGACAATCGTGGTCGAGAACAGGCCGGATTCGAGCTTCGATCCGATCGGCTGCGACTCATGAGCTATTACAAAAGTTGAACGAAACAAACCCTGGCAGTTTGCCGGAAGCGGAGTGGTTCCTGAGATCGAAAGTACTTATATCAAGCGGGGTCACGCCGTTCGGCGCGATGCTTCAAAGATGTACGCCCGCTTCACTGCACCAGGTCCGGCATTGAGATACATAGGAAAGTCCGGGATGTCTGGCTCCCGTGATGAAGGTGGCCAATACGTTCTATCGCGCCCGCCAGAGCAAGTGTCGATAAGAAGAAAGTGACGAGGATCATCGGTTCGAACCGAGAGGGATGCTGAATGGGATCGACTGCTTTCAGAGAGATACGAATTGTACGGTGTCCGGGACGCAATTATCTCAATTACAAACTCGAGCAGCCTGACAGGGATTACCAGGTGTACATTCACGAGACGGCGGATACATCATTTACCGCTATGCGAACATCGCACTGCGTAATATGAAACTGGTGAAGATTTGTGACCTGGTAGCATCGAAACAGCAAGAGGAGATTTGATCGGCGATGGCGATGGATTTCGCGTATCGACCGGAGCCTATGGCATAACCGCGCTCGGCGCGGACGTTGACAGCCCGAATACAAAAGGCAGGGATGTATGTCGCCAGACCCTATATAGTCGTCGTTCCGCCGGCAATCACGGCACAGATCCATATCAGTTTCTTCGATTCGGATTTAGACAACCTTTGGTGAGACAGCAGGGAGACTATGACCACACGACAATAGCGTTCGAAGCCGGGGAGATGGATCGACCAGGCGACTTGCCATATCTGCTGATCAAAATCATCCTGGCCGCTGTGGTGATCTATTTTGCCGGGCGCCAGCTGGTCAACAATTGGTCTTCGATCAGACAGTACACTGGACGATCAACCCGTATCTGCTCGTTCTGTCAGTCGCGATTGTTATGCACCTTTTCACCTTCCTGATACTTTCGAGCACCTGGTGCATGCTGATGAAGGGATTCGGTCACCGGATGTGCCACTTCGATACGGCTACAAAGTATCGTATATCGCGAATCTCGGCAGATACATTCCGGGGAAGATATGGCAGGTGTTCGGCATGGTCTATTATCTCAACGAATACAAGTGAAGAAAGAAACAGCACTGGCTTCATGGGGAATCGCGAACTCTCCTTGGATTCCCGCCCGCCTTTCTGGCCGGGTTCATCGCCATTTCGATTTATCCCCAGATGCTAAGCGACCGACTGGGCATTAAGTCTCGGGGTGGGCCCGGAAGTAATAGTTGCTGCGATCATTATCGGGTCGTCATAGCACCGCGTTCGTACCGGACAAGCTGGTGAAAATGTTCAACTGGATTCTGAAGCTGATGCGAAGACCGGCTGTTTCATTCGAGCTGAAGAAGTCGATCATTTTGAAAGTCTATCTCGGGTACTTTATCGGCTGGGTCAGCTATGGTGCTTCGTTTTACATTTTCATGCGGAGTATCATGCCGGACCACGAAGGTTCCGGTAGTTGCGGGAATAGGTGCGTTCGTGGCGGCATATATAATCGGCTGGATGGCACTGTTCGCGCCGGGAGGGATCGGCGCACGAGAGTGGGTACTTACCACCGTGCTGACGCCTTTTCTTGGCCCGGTTGCCGCGGGAGTTGCCATAACCGCTCGCGGCTGGAATCTGTGCAGCGAGATCCTCGCCGCCATAATAGCGCTGCTTATCAAGATGAAAGGGAAAGCCGAGTAACGCCAGTTACCAAGCGGTTTGCCGAGAGATCAAAATATAATCGAAAAGACCGTTTGCTGTCCGGGCTGAGAAGTAACGGTCAGGCCGCCGTTATGCAGCCGCATGATCTGGCGGGACAGACTCAGGCCGATTCCGGAGCCTCCCTTTTTGGTTGTGTATAGAGGAACGAAAATCTGGTCCAGTGCTTCGGACACAATTCCCGGACCGTTATCGGTGACCGTGATTCGAGCGGAGCCGTAATTATCCTGGAAAGCTCGAACTTCGATTTGCCCGTCCGCTTGCCCCGCCAGCGCCTCAACCGCGTTCTTCAGGAGGTTGACCAGCACCTGGCTTATCAATTGTGCATCCGCAAAAATGATCAGATCCTGCGGCTCCGTCCCGCTTATCAACTGAATTGCGTGTTCCTGAAACTGCGGTTCCATCAATCTGGTCGCATCCAGCAACAGATCGTTCACTTTAACGTGAGCAGAAAGTCGGTTTTGGGATCCGGGTCAGTTTGCGGTAGGAGTCGATAAATCCGAACAATCCCTCGCTTCGACGGCGGATCGTTCCGAGCGCATCGAAAATATCCTGTCGATCGGGAGGAGATACGACCGATCCACCGGCAGTTTCATTTCTGAATGACTGCTCGACAGTGGCGGCGAGCGAGCTTATAGGGGTGAGCGAATTGCGAATCTCGTGAGTCAGGACGCGAATCAGATTCTCCCAGGCTTCCATCTCCCGGATGCTCAACTCGCCGGTAATGTTTTGAAACGAGGCGAGCGTTATCCGCCGATCGCGAAGGTTGAGCTTCGTGGCGAGCAGGGAAAGCTGCTGTGGCTCCGACCCATTCTTGATTGTGATCAGGCGAAACATCCCGGGAGGGGCTTCGCGAACCCGGTCGGCCAGATACGGACTGACCTCATTGAGCTTCTCGATATTGCTGATATTCGGAAGGTGGAGCAGACGGCAGGCAGCGTTGTTTATCAGTTCGACCTGACCATCGTCACGAAAAGCGATTCGATATGGACCCTCTCAAGGAGATGAGCAAGAGGGCGAACGAAACGGCGAATAACAATTACCGATGGTTCACGCCGGCCTATTTTCTAAACGGCGTCCTATTCTCCGCATTGCTCATTATGCTTCTGGCCATATTCAACTACATTAGTACGTCGATTGCATTCTCCTCAAAGCGGCTGAAAGAGGTTGGCGTCCGGAAGACGGTAGGTGCGGACCGCTGGCAACTTATCGCGCAGTTTCTCTGCGAGCATGCGATCATCTGCTTAATCGCGATAGTGCTCGGTCTTTGCGCAGCCGAGTTTTTGATGAAGGGTATCAATCGCCTGTTCTCTTTTGTGAGTCTACATCTCGATTTGTTGCATCGGTCGGATTTGATTGCGTTCATCATCAATAGAGACTTGATAGTCGTGCTGGCGATAGCGATTGTAATGGCCGACGTGGTCGGGTATTTTCTGGTCAAGTGGTTCCTCGACAGTATCTGGTATTACCACGTCGGAGTCGGCCCGAGCGCTATGCTGACGGCGAACCTCCTGGTGGCGGTAATTGCAATCCTGACCGTCTCCTGGCAGGTCCGGCGGGCGGCGACCGCCGATCCGGTGGCAAGCCTGAGATACGAGTAATCCGCCTGCAAGGTCACGGGGCACAGGTCTTACAGAAGCCTCATCCGCACAACGTGTCCCGGCATTTTTCGGCGCGAACTGACTGATAATTGAACAGACTGTCCAGTTTTGAGGTGTAAGATCGCACACACGGTACGCCAGTTCATCATAGACGCCGATATCCAATAAAACACTCACTGACACATCAACCCAAGGAGGGATTGGCTATGAAGAAGGCAGCATTGATTCTGGCTCTGGGCGCGTTTTCAGTACTTATGGCGCTGGGATGCAGCGATGACAAAAAGACGACCACCAGCACGACGGAACTGGCTCCGTTGGATATGGTAGACATCGGCGCCGTGATTGCCCAGGCGGCTCCGCCTGAATTCACCGCCCCGTCGACCTCGCCGGCGGCTGTTGATTCAATTTGGAACGCCGGCAGCCAGCCGTTGCTCGAAGTTGTCTTTGGCGCGAACGAACCTCAGGCGCTGTATCGGAATATCAATGAATTCGAGTTGAAGCTCGCTATTCTCCAGAATACCCTGCTCACGGACGGAGACGGTAATATCGCTACCGGTACCTACGTGGATTCAGCGGCCGTGAACGACATGATGATGCATTACACTGCGACCGTGACCGCCTTGTCCTCTCCGACGGCAGTCCCTACGGATGCCCAGTGGATGTTCGGCGAAACGGTCGATGTCGGCTATCTTGTCGAGATCGCTGTGGAAGAGGAGCCGGCCTCCACGATAAAACTCGGGGTGACGTTGAATAGTACCGAAGAGACGATTTTCGAATATAGCTATTCAACCGAAGAGAACGACAAAACCACTTCGTTGCTGAACTACGCCAGCCTTGACCCGACCGACTCTTCGTTCGCGTTCAAGGGAATCAGGTATGTCCACTACGGTGATGACGAAGTGTTCAACTGCGCATTCAATATCGGCTCCGCCTCAACCGCAGACTTTTCTTATCGTATGGCCTGGGTCTCCAACCCGCCTGACTCGACTGAATTCCTGTATTGCCTCGTTGGTGGTGGCAACAGAGATGTCGAATTCGCTCTGAAGTTCTGTATGCTGTCCCCGATCACCGCAACCGAACCGGATCCGGAAGGCATTTACGATCAGGTATTCGGTCCCAACTATTCTGAGGGAAGCGGCCTCATAAGTGCATACTCAGAATATTTGAACGATAACCTGCTGTTTAGCGGACAGGATATGCCGACTGCCCACCTGACCGATCCGTGGGCCACCGAATAACACACTGACGCTGTAACGGTTATAGAAAGGCTCCGTTGAACACGGGGCCTTTTGCTTTGCATGAGGTATCGAACAAGGAATCAGAACCGTCGGGAGAGAATCAGTCTTCCGGCGACTTCATCGAATCTGCCGGACTCCGGGCCACCTTTGAGCGAAGTAGCCTCAGCTTCAACCGTCAACGTAAGATCATGATCGAACAAATAAGCGGATCTCAGTTGCGGGCGAAGCGTGGTGGTTACATCCCCCACGATGACCGCCAGAGTCGCGCTTGAACTCAGCTTTTCCCGGAAGGCAGTATGCCGGGCGGTGAGCATATAGTTCTGAGTAAGAATCCTGCCCGCCTCTCCCACTTGAGAGGAGATAAGTCCTATTGACGGGGCGATCTCAAGCGATGAGCTGATGCCGTAATTCGTTGACAATGTTCCGGACTCAGATTCGGTTGCGGAGCTCTTCCGGAGCGGGTTGCCATCGGCAGCATGCTGGTAGAGCAGGTCAAGGGAAATGCTCCGGAACCCCTGGCGGCGGTTGAACATGTAGTTATGACCGGTGCGCAGGATCCAGCTGCCATAGTCCAGACGGGTGGTGTCCGAGGGGGCATCGTTGGACATCCCGGTATAAATGGCCGCAATGGTGGCGTTCCAGTTTGAACGAAGTCGGTAGGACAAGAGCGAGCTGAATCGCAGGCGATTAGTGGTGTAGGATTTTTGGTGGATCAGGTTGTCGTGCTGGAAGGCTCCATCGAGCCTTACAACCCCTTTGCGGAGTCTGAGCGATGCTCCGGATGTTATTTCCTGTTTATCCGAAATCAATGAGGCCAATCCAAGGGAAACATAGCCCGGGCCGGTATAATGAAACCCACCTGTAAGTGTCAGCCGCTTGATCTCCGCCCTGAGATCGGTCGTATAGGCGAAATCGGCCGAGGAGCTTTTGCGCGGCGTGAACAGGTCGGTGAGAAAGCTCGGGACATCGGAATTATCAAGTTCCGCGGATCTTCGATCCCGCGTAATCCCGCAACCGCTGACCTCGTTTCGCCAATGCACCTTCCGGTTCATCAGAACCAGATTAAACACAGTCGAAGCGACGATGTTTTCCTGCGGGGTCACAGAGAGAGGATTTTGCTCGAAATCGGATTGCAGGGTGTCGGTAGTTGTCGTGTCGGCGGGGGTAACTGCGAGTGAGGACAACCTGTCTCGGGCATCCACAACGATAAAATCGAATGAGGTACCGTCGATCCGCCCGAACCCGACCCTCGCACCGGTCAAGGAGCGTTCGTAGGATCGGTTGCCGTTCGAAGCATCCACCGATCGCGATGTTCTTCCCGAAATGAGAGAGAGTCGCCATTTGCCGGGAGCCAGGAGAAGGGCGCCGCCACGGACCTTGATTCCACTCAGGGTAAGCGGACTGAGATCCTGAAAGAAATCGCCGGCATGGGCCTCGCCCCATTTCCAGCGCGGGTTGAAGTCGAACTGGTTGATATCCTGGCGGGCCGAACTTCCTTCGTTCGACAGCATCAGGTTGATCGAGGTCGATATGCTGTTCCACGCCGTGAGCGTCGAGCGAAGATAGACCCTTCCAGTACTGCTCGGTCTTCGGGCGGGAATTCCGGAAATGTTATACAGCTCGCCGAACATGCCGACCTCTCCCGTGAAGTCGACAATCTTATTTGTGGGGGAAGCGGTAGTCGTTGGCGGGGTGCTCTGGACCGCCTCCTGGCTCCAGGAATGGCCTGTCCCAAGGAGGATCAAGGCGATCATCGAGATCGATAGACGAAGACCGAACCGGCGCCTGAGTCTGATTCCAGCCCGAGTTGACATATGGCTACTCACTCAAAAAAGAAACTTCCGGACTCGGCTCACCTTCGCGTCCGAGCTTATCGACCGCAGCAACGGAATAGTAGTATCTGGTTCCGGCCTTTGCCGAGCTGTCCCTGTACTCAACGGTACCGATCGGGACTACATTTTTCGTCAGCAAAGTCTTCGGTTCGGTATCGGATCTTCGATAGATGCGATAGCCCGATAGATCAGGTTGAAGCGATGCACTCCAGACGACTGTCAGCGCTTTGCCTTCCTGTGAAATGCGCAGGCCACCCGGAGCGAGAGGAGCGGGCGCGAACAAGGAGATGCGCATGCTGTGCGATGGCTCCCCCTCGACACCGTCGTCGTTGGCGGCCGTCAGACGGTACAGGTAAACGGCACCGATCTCTCCGGTAGTATCGGTGTATTCGCCGATCGTCCGGGCGATCCTGGTGGCAGTGAGTTTTGTCCAAACAAGGCTGTCAGCAGCGTTAGCGCGGTACAGAATGAATCCGGCCAGGTCGTTATCATTCGGTACCGACCAGAAAAGTCTCGCCCTATTCTCATCGGCGTATCCGAAAAACGACAAGGGGGCTCCCACCGCCTGGTGCTGACGAGGCGATGCGGCAACCGGTACTGAGTAATTGCTTGTCATTCCGGTGTAGTTCAGGGCCTGCAGAAGATACCAGTATTCGCCGTTCGACGAAACGTAGGCGGACGAGTCGGTAAAGCTGCTGGTGTCACGACCAATCAGGGGCGAGATCTGCGACAAGGATCCATTGTAGCTGTCGGCGCGATAGACATAATATCCTCGAACGTCCCGTTCCTGACTCGCGGTCCATGAAATGGAGATGCTATTTTCCCCCGGAGTTACGCGAACATCCTGCGGCGGGACCGGACGACGGCGGTTCGCAAACAGGGAAAGCGCGCGGGCCGACTGCTCCGACTCCAGGCCGGATTTATTCACAGAAGTGACTCGATAAAAGTACCGGTCGCTTAACGTTGTCCCCTGATCCTCGTACCAACCGGAATCGAGCGGGAGGAGGAGATTGTTGAGTTTGGTGTATCCGCTGTCGGCGTCGACGCTCTTGTAGATGTTGTAGCCGACAATATCTCCGCCCGACACAGTATCCCAGGTGATTTCAATGCCCAGGTCGGATGGATTCGCGAATACATTTTGAGGGATCGAGGGACGAGACTGGTCGGAAGGCTCCACAGCAAGAAGATTCGCGCGTGGGCTTTCATTGCCGGCGTAGTCGGTCGATACGACCGCATAATAGTAGGTCCGTCCTGCGCGGGCGGTGGTATCAGTAAAGCTGCCCTTATCCGATGTGGCAGCAGAGTCGGCCAGTTGTGTCAACGCGGCGAGATTGAGCTTGAGGAAGGATCCATCGGGATCGGGGGAGCGATAGACCGAGTAGCTGAACAGCCCGCTGTCATCGGGGTTCGTCACCCAGGTGAGTACCACGCCCTTGTCGGTCGACTCCGCCTTGAGATTGAGCGGACCAAGCAACGGTATCATGGGAACGCCGAAGGTCGCCATCTGTGCTTCCGATGGTTTCGATTCCAGTCCATTTGGTGCCACGAGAGTGGCACGGTATTCATAAGTTACACCTTGTTTGACATTAGTATCAGTCATAAGCAGGCCCAGAGCACGGCGGAAGTTTTTACTGAGGAAAGCGATCGCGATTATGGAAGTGTCGTTCCGCTCAATGGCCTGCCAGAGTTCCTGTTTGGTGGATAGTCCGGCGTAGCGTTCGAAACCGTCAAGCGGTCCGCCCATCGCTTTTTCGAGGGCGGCAAGGCTGCCGGGTCGGGAAAGAGGAGAGGTGGAGATGCGCACGAATCCGGTATCACCTACTGCTTTGCGATAGATGTAGTATCCGCCCCAACCGCCGTTGGCCGAAGCAGTGGAGGGGTGCAACGGCGGTCCTCCGACTACGAGGAGCATGCCACCCGGTCCAGACAATGGCACAACGCCGAATTCCGGCTGATCCTGTCCCATGCTTAGCGATGAAATTAATAATATTGGAATAATTGCAGCGAGCATCAATCGAACCAAACGTCCGAATGAAACTCGTCCAGGCATTTTCGCTATGTTCGTTCTCATATTGATATCACTTTCAGAAACTTACACTCCAGGTCATGCCATGACTGGTGGCATACTCAATGTCGGCATTCATGCCGATGCACGCGGTCGCCCCGGTCGGTAGCGCAAAGATGCAGTGACCGAATATTCTTATGAAGCATTTCCAGCAAATATTCCAGCAGCCGGTGTTACCGCACCAACCGATACTTCCTTTGAGACTGAATTGTCCATGCGCACCGGCAGTCCACTCCGGATCTATATAGGAGAGATGCGCCGCCAGACCCATATTTGCTCTCGCCTGAATCAAGTCGAACGCACCGAATCCGATCCAGGCATAGGCGCCGCCGTTCATATTGATTTCGCCCGCGAAATCACCGTTCCAACCGATGTAAACCATAGCATGACGATCCAAATTCACCCCCCAGCGGACGACATACCAGTTGGCATTGACATTGAAGTTGCTGTTGACTTCGATATAGATGCCACTCATCAATTGGGTCTTGCCGTCGTGCTGCCACTGCCAGTTGTTCGCGACGACAATCACGCCCTCGTTCGTGAAGAACTTGAGGACATCGATTCTCGCCCGGCCGTAGACATACCAGTATTCGCCGAACTTCACACCGAGATCGAGCTGGGCCGATGCGGTGATCGCTTTGTAGTCCATGCCGAAGACGATCGACCCGTTCACCCGTTTCTCAGGGATATTGATTTCGAGCGTCGCGCGACCGATCTGGGTCCCGTCGGCGACATCGACCATCGCGTTTCCAAGGATGATAATTCCTTCGGGAGTCTTATCAACTTCGACATTGATTTCGAGCCGGATTCCCTTGTCTGCTTTGGCCGGTGCGATTACGCCGCCGACGCTGAATTTCCAAACATCGTCTTTCCGACCGATCCCTCCCGAAGCCTGAACAATCTCGCATGCCCCGAGAGGAATGCGGGTTCCGCTGATGATGCGCACCCACCAGTCATTCGATCCTCCGTATCGGAATTCCGCTCCGGCGCTGAAGACCGGACGGACCTCGAACAACCCCTTTCCTTCGAACACCGAGTTGGAATAGGCGACACTCACTTGAACTTCGACCGGCCCGGCAATGAACTGCATCGCCATCTCATCAAACGAGACAGCGCCGCTGAAATAGAAGCGGAGATTGTTGGCCTGAAGGCGCAGGCCGTTTATAGCTCCGAATTTTACTCCGCCGGAGAAGCCGACGAATCGATCGGTCCTGGTGGAATCATAGCCGAGCTCGATCGATTCCAGGGAGATCGTTACAATCTTGCCGAACGTACGGGACTGGTTGAACTCGAGTTTGCCGGTGAACAGACCTTTTTCCGTATAGCGCAGGGACATGCCAACCGGCTTGTCGAGCTGCTTGACCGTCAACTTACCGGCGAAGGTAAAGAACTTTACATGTTCGAGGCTGTCCGAGTCGAAGTTCTCGGTGCCGAATCCGAGACTCTCTATCTGGAATTGCTGACCGTAGACATTGATCGTTCCGTTCTTTTCATCGGTCGTGACGGTCAGGCTCAGGAACTCTCCTTCGGGTGAAATCCGAAGGTCCTTGAATCCGAACTCACGGTTTTCCAAGGCATTCAGGACAATCGCACCGCTGGCGCGGAAGCCGGTAGCTTCCCAGGTCATGCTGCTGTCAAGTACGGTGAAGACGCCGAAGGGGATCTTGATTGCCGGCTCGGTTTTGAGCGTAATCGACTTGAGGGCGATATCACCAGCGTCGTTTCTGCCGATCAGCATTTCCTCGAATCCGACTTTGAATGTCGATCCGAAATGAATTGAACCGAATAAGTGCATGCCTGCTGAGTCGAGATTGCTCCTGGCAAAATCCAGCCCAATCTTCACAGCCTTGATTTGCACCTGAACTTCATGGTCGGTTGCTGTCAGTCCGTATTTGCTGAGTCCGCGATTGACCCCGCCGGCCCAGAACGAGGGGGCATACTTCTTCGGAATTGTGACGTCCATGAACTGCGTTTCGGAAAACGCCTTCGAGATCGGGTCGTACAGGGTGACCGATCCACTGATTCGTCCCGATTTGACCGAGTCGATCCATTGGAGACAGAGTCCCCCCTGACAGGCCATCTTTCCGTCGAGTCCGAAAATGTTCACTTCGACTTCAGGCTGCACCAACGGAATGGAATCCTTGATCGGACGGTAAGCTGAATCGACTTCGAGATCCGCGAACGTCAATTGACTTGCTTCGTTTCGCAGTTTGAGTCCGAATGTGGGAGGGACATTCAGAATCGATCCCCAGACCCTACTATGACCGTTCGATCCGGATTTGACCGAGTCGAGGGCGACGGGGAATCCGAAGAGGGAATCCATCGGTGATTTTTCGAGTTCAATCGAGATCCCGGTTACATTGTCGCCCGCGGCGATCGGCTTGTCGTATTTAAATCGAGCCGACTTGAAACCGCATTTTAATGCCGTCAGGGTGACCGATGAGCCCGGGGGGACGTTCCGCAGTTTGAAAGTGCCGGTGGCATCGCTGGTCGCCTTGACCTTGCTGTTGCCCTCGATCGAAACGGTGACATCGCTAATCGAGCTGCCACCGTCTTTGTCCCGCACAGATCCCTGCATCCGGGCGGCCGGAACCATCTCGATTACAAGCGGCTGAGCATTCAACCCGGAGTAGACCTGAACCTGGGTCTCGGCGATGACATAGTCCTGGGCATACGTGCTGTCAGTTGGTGGTGAGACGGTGATCGTTTGTTGGCCGGTCGGACACTCCGAGAACATTGCTTCGCCCGAGACATCGGTCGTCTTCTTGAGTATGCTCGATTCGTTCCCGGATTTGCCGATTTGAACGGTCATCTTCTCAAGGCGCTTCTCTAAGTTGCCTTTTTCGACCACCCGAACGAGAATCTGACCGATCGATTTTGAAATCGTCACACTCTGCTTGACGGTATCGTCAGCCGCCACCAACAAAGCGATATCCTTATCTTCATACGAAAGCTTACGGAGCTGCAGTGTCACACTGTCGGCGACCGCATCGCCAATGATCAGCTTGCCGTCCGAGTCGGTGAATCCGATAAGCGACGGGATCTGCGGAGACTTGACACAAACATCGCTCAATCCCTTGCCGTCTTTGTCTGTCACAGTCAGGGCAATGAACCCTTTGGCGGCGTTGAGAATCTCGTCTCGTCTGAACGAGTCACCGTAGTTGACGCTGAAAGTATCGGTAAGCAGGCTGTTGTATCCGGTCCGCGAATACTGAAGATGGTAGATCCCGGGGAGAATATTGCCAAGACTATAGTTGCCGTCACCGCCGGTGGCGACCCATCGACTCGTCGATTGTGACCCATTGGTATCGGCCTCAGAAGATGCCTGCTGTATTAGTTCTACACGGACATTGCTTATCTCGGCACCATCTGACCCGATAAGTTGCCCGTAAATGATTCCACCTTCGCGAGACAGCCCGAGATTGACGGTATCTACTTCGTTCTCCGCTTCGACACGATCCCCTCTGGCGGCCGGACTGTAACCGTCGGTTTCCACCCAAAGTACATATTGATCAGTCTGCTGGCCGGGAGTGTTGATCGGGACACTCATGAAAGCATAGCGGCCGGTGGCATCGGTTTGATAGAGGTCGAGTGGATCTCCATCGGGACGTTGCGATCCGGCATCCCCCCAGGTGGTATCGTTTGCCGGAAGAGTCTCCGATCCTTCAACAGTGGTTTGCGAAGGCCCCAGACCTCCTTTCATATCAAGCGACCCGCTCGAAGCATTACTCTGATTGCGGCTTGGTTGGTGATATGCAGCCCGGTATAGATAGACCCTCGCTCCTTCGACCGGAATCGAGTCGCACGAAATCTTGCCGACAATAGCACCCGTCTTGTAGTTCAGATCGTGCTGCCCCGATTCGGTAGTCTCGCCGGCCCTGACGATAAAGCTGTCCGTCGAAAGATAAGGCTGGAAGCGATCGTCGTTGACGAATATGCGATACGAATAGCTTTCGACCGATACGGTGGTTCGCACGGGAAACTTGACAAAGGCGAAATACATCGTGCGTTCGGTAATCGTTATCGGTTTCTCTTGACTGATTCGCTGGATCTTGAAGAATCCGGAGGCGTCCGAATAGGCGGAAACGTCGCAAGTATCCAGCGTGGTTTCTGTCGTTCTGACAGGGATACCAATATAAGAATAGCTTACCTGTGTGACGGTGGTGCGGGCAAGGCGGACAATTGCTTTCGAAACCGGCTGATGATTGCCGTTGACGAATGTCTGCAGGGTTCCGGTGATGCTTCCGGCGTTCGGTTTGATCAGCAGAATATAGTTGTCAATATCGCCAACCTGGCGCTGTTCCGGGCCGATATCGACTGCATCCAGAAACCCCGGAGGATTGGAGGCTCTCAGACTGAAGAACGATGAGTCCGCGGTCTGTAGGAACTCGAACCGTCCGTCCCCGTCGGTCATGGTGGTGAAGGTCTTGCGGGGATTCTCGATCAGTGCAATGTGATTCGTTCCGCCGCTGTCTGTGACGGTCTGTCCGTCGACAACATGATAGGTGACAGTTGCATTCGGAACCGGTTGATCCGAATAGAAGTCACGGAGGACTCCGGCGAGTCTTTGATTCCCCGGTGGCGCCGGCTCGAGTCGAACCGCAACGTTACTTATGTTGCCGTCTTGATATTGACTCTGTCCAACGAGATGAACCGGTTGATACTCACGCCGTGAGGCGCTAATTGAATAGTAGCTTTTGTCGAGCGTGCTGTCGAACTTGAAAGCGCCGTCGCTTCCGGTAACCGTTACCAGAGAATCATCCTGCTCGACCCAACTCGTGTCGGACCCGCTTACTGATCTTCTAACCGCGCGATAGACTACTCTGGCAGAATCGAGTGGGCGGTTTTCGGAAGCATCGTAAATATGCCCGGCTAATTGGCGAAGCTCCACCGGTGTGGTGGTGTCGACCGCACAGACGAACGTCCAGATCTCACTTTTTCCGTCGTTCGCGGACGGTGGATATCCGATGTCGTCCAGGACCTGAACCTGCCAGGCGTACCGTTTTCCCGTCTGCAAGGGGAGTGCTTCGGGCGGGTAGAGAAGACCCGCTCCCGACACATTCGTATTCTTGTACTGAGGGTAGTTCGCAGCAAGCGCCTGAGCCGGGGATTGTCCCTGAAATACTTCGGTCATCAGGAAGTTGTAGTGGACGCGAAATCCAATCGGAACCTGCACCGGCGTCCACTGGAACATCGGGTATGTCGTCGTGATTGAATCGCCGTCCACCGGGTAGATAAGATAAAGGGGATCGGGGTAGACGATCGTAAACTCGGCGCACTGATTGTCAATCAGGACCGTCCCCGATTCGGTCTCCAATCGAATACAGACGCGATATTTTCCCTCCGGGAGCCGTCCCGTTCTGACAGCCAGTTCGCGGATAGAATGATCGTAGTCTATCGACTTATCATCGATCAAGTCAGAGGTGGCAATGGTCTGCGAGGATCCGGGCGGGAAGTCGAACAACCGGCTATTGGCGGTGGCAAGTTTTCCGCGCGTGTCATGGATTATCGCAAGGTAAACCCGGACGCGTTCGGTGGTGGAGGTGCCATTGGTAATGATCGCCTGGCCGATTGAAGGATTGCTCTCCCAGTCGGAAATGTAAGGGGAAGGGTACGGATCAAATAGCAGGTCGGCGGTCCAGTCAGCCTGCCCAAAGGCGGAGCCGGCTGCCAGCAGCAAGACCAACAACGAGAACAAGAGCATTGCCCTGCACCGAATTCGCATGGCCCGGAACTCCTTTCATCCGAATTCACTATCCAGGGCACGTCACTTAGGGGCAGAACACGTGCCACCGAGCTATGAGCATGTCACAATTGTTTCAATATGGACAATTATGTCGCTGGTGTCAATGTAAAAAGAGAGATCAATTGATGTGAACATTGGCGGAAAGAAGTTATCGGAACAATCCCGACGATTTCAGTGTGTCAGGAAGGCTATCGATTTCAGGAGCCCTGGTCAGGTCGTAATTAAGTTTTGTCGGTATCTCGTTACCATCGCCATCGAGCATCCGGATTCGATTCGAATCAACGACTTTCATATACTGGGGGTGATCGCCGCTGATCAGGCTGATTCTCTTACGGGCGGTATCAATCGACCAGT
This sequence comes from uncultured candidate division Zixibacteria bacterium, assembly GCA_963711085.1. GTDB lineage: Bacteria > Zixibacteria > MSB-5A5 > GN15 > FEB-12 > CAVQCT01. The sequence continues at coordinate 127,175 of CAVQCT010000006.1, forward strand.
GTCCCCACCAGGTAAATGAGGAATTTTCCGGGTCTTTGCCTTCAATGTATATCTGGGTCGCGTAAAACAGGCTGTCGGGTCGGAGAGTAAGCGAGAGCTCGATGCCGGGGCAGTCGGCGCAGGGGATCGTCCCTGTGAAAGTGGCGGGGGTGGGAAGATCGCTTGTCACTTGTTTGCGGCCGCATGCCGCAATTGCAAGGACGGTGGTAGCAAGGGTAAGTATGTACCGACGTTTCACAAGCATACGCGCAGTATACGTGACTCCTCTTTTCCTTTCAAGGGGAATTATCTTTGCGATTGCATTATTGACTTAGATGCTCTATATTTGCCGTTAACAACAAGACCATTCACAGACGCGATTTCATTCATTCAGGGTCAAATCAAATAGGAGTCATATACTAATGGCACTAGAACCGGGCAGCAGGCTGGGGCCGTACGAACTTCAAGGCGCGCTGGGCGCCGGGGGAATGGGGGAAGTTTACAAAGGGCGTGATACTCGTATCGATCGGATAGTCGCGATCAAAGTGCTCCCCTCGCACATGGCTGCGAATCCCGATTTTCGCCAGCGCTTCGATCGCGAAGCCCGCGCGATTTCCAGTCTGAACCACCCGAACATCTGCTCGCTCTACGATATCGGCCATCAGGACGGCATCGATTTTCTCGTGATGGAATTTCTCGAAGGAGAGCCACTTTCGAAGCTGCTTGAGGAGGGCCCCATCCCGACCTCAGAGCTTCTGAGAATCGCCATTCAGATTGCCGATGCCCTGGACAAGGCACACAAGCAGGGGCTGGTGCATCGCGATCTCAAACCAGCCAATATCGTTTTAACCAAGAACGGGGCAAAACTTCTGGATTTCGGCCTCGCCAAGTGGCAGGAGCAGGACGCGGCCGGACAGGTTTCGGAACTCACCAGAACCTCGACACCATTGACCAGCCAGGGGACGATAGTCGGTACTTTCCAGTATATGTCTCCGGAGCAACTTGAGGGGAAAGAAGCCGACGCGCGGAGCGATCTGTTCTCGTTCGGAGTGGTGCTGTATGAAATGGCGACCGGCAAGCGGCCGTTCGAAGGAAAGAGTCAGGCCAGCCTGATCGCGGCGATCCTGAAAGAGGAACCGCGACCGATTTCCGCAATGCAGCCGATGTCGCCGCCGGCGCTGGAGAGAGTAGTCAAACAATGTCTGGCCAAAGATCCGGATGATCGCTGGCAGACTGCCGGAGATCTAAAGCGCGCTCTGGAATGGACGAGCGAAGGTGGTTCGCAGGTAGGGATTCCGGTTAAAGTCTCGGCGAGGCGAAAAACCCGTGAGCGAGTGCTGTGGGGTGCCGCTATCGTATTCGCGATTGCGACTGCTTCTCTCGCGTTCAAATCTTTGACGCAAAAGGCCCCGACAAAACAAGTCGCTCGGTTTATCATCCCTTCGCCAAAAGGCCTGACCGATATCTTCTGGCCACAAATTTCCCCTGATGGCAACACCATCGCTTTCATTGCCAGGGATACGGCGGGCCAGTCGGCGATTTACATACGGCCGCTGAATTCACTTGATGCCCATCTCCTGGTGAAGACGCAGAGCATGTTTTCACGACCGTTCTGGTCTCCTGACAGCAAAGCGCTCGCCTATTTTGAGAACAACAAATTGTACAAGGTATCGGCCGGTGGCGGTTTGGCCCAGCTCGTGTGCGAGGCGGCGTTCGGTTCCGATGGATCCTGGGGGAAGGAAGGGGTGATCGTGTTCGATGGACGGTCGACCGACTCCTTGCGTCAAGTGCCCGCTTCGGGCGGCACGCCGGTTGCGGCCAGCCGGCTGGACCACAGCCGGGGCGAGAAGATGGGGGCCTGGCCCTGCTTCCTCCCTGACGGCAAACATTATCTGTTCGTTGCCAATAAGGATTCTTCGGCTGTAGATCTCATTCTCAAAGTCGGTAAGCTCAACTCTTTCGATGCCGAGTCGCTGACGGTGGTGAACTCGCGCGTCCAATATTCGAACGGATACCTCATATATGTGCGGAACCGGATCCTCGTAGCGCAGCCGTTTGACGCGAATAGTCTGAAGATAATAGGTGAAGCGGCGCCGTTATCCGATCGAGTCACAACTCTGGGCGCACTGGTTTATTTCAGTGCGTCAGAAAACGGAACTCTTGTTTTCGAGCAGGGGTTGTTTGGTGGACAGAACGATATTGTGTCGGTGAATCGGCAAGGCGATTCGCTTGTTCAAATCGGACCGCCTGGCAATTATTCCGATTTCACGCTTTCCCCGGACAATACTCGCCTGGCCTACGGTGTCGGTTCGGATCGTCCGGACGTAGTCGACATTTGGGTCCGCGATCTCAAGCGGGATGTAGCGTCGCGACTCACTTTCGGACCCGGTGTTAGTGTCTGGCCGCAATGGAGTCAGGATGGCTCCGAGATCCTGCTTACGACAAACGAGGACGGCGGACGCTTTTTCCCAAAAAGGAGAAGGGCTAACGGAACCGGAAAAGCGGAGAAGGTCTTCTCACTGGATACAGCCAGTGTCGGTTTGACCAGTTTATCCCGCGACGGCACGCTTATGTCGTTTATTGTCGATCAAGATCGAGGTGATATCTGGATTTACAACGCGACTACCAAGCAGGCTCAGCCGTTTCTCACCGAGCAGTATTCGGAGACACGCGGCGCGATTTCTCCGGACGGGAAACTCATCGCTTACCAGAGCAATGAAACCGGCTCACCTGAAATCTATATCAGGGAACTCTCCCCCTCCGGCGGCAAATGGCAGGTTTCCACCGATCATGGCAAATTCCCTCGCTGGCGTCCTGATGGAAAAGAGCTGTATTTTCTTGGCGACGACAACCGTTCGTTCATGGCGGTCTCGATCAGTTATGTCAACGGCTTGCAGATCGGAACACCCATCAAACTTTTCGAACACAGCTACTATGACAGCGGAGGCAACGCAACGCTCTGTCCGTATGCTCCCACGAATGATGGAAAGAGGTTCTACATACTGGCGCCGGCCGATCAGGCGGGAACCTCGGAGTTTGTCGTCGTCCAGAACTGGACTCAGGAGATGAAACAGTAGCAACTCATGTTGTCTATTGACCGGATGTTCAATGGAAGACAAAGATCCCCGCAAAGATCAAACCGAGACTTTTGTCCCCGTCTCAGCGCTCAAAGAAATCTCGCACTACAAGATTCTTTCTCGGGTCGGTGCCGGAGGAATGGGTGAAATCTATTTGGCGGAAGACAGCAAGCTCGACCGGCAGGTGGCGATCAAATTTCTTCCCGACAAATTGCTTCAGAATAAAGACCTGGTAGCCAGATTCACCCGCGAAGCAAAAGCGGCCGCCAAACTCAACCATCCCAACATCGTCACCGTTTACGAGGTCGGTGAGCACGACAACCGTCCCTTCTTCGCGATGGAGTTCGTCGGTGGTAAAACCCTGACAGAAATAGTCGCGGGGGATCGTCAGCCACTGGAGTGGGTGCTCGATGTAGCCACTCAGGTGTGCGAAGGTCTCGGTGAAGCCCACCGGCACGGCATCGTTCATCGAGATATCAAATCATCGAATATCCTTCTCGATGAATCGGGTCGGGTACGAATTGTTGATTTCGGCCTCGCGGTGATGGCGGGAGGGGAGAACCTGACAGAGGCAGGTACGATAATAGGTACGGTGAGCTACATGTCCCCGGAACAGGTGCGAGGCGAAGAAACCGACCAACGGTCAGACCTGTTCTCACTCGGCGTTGTGCTCTATGAATTGCTGGCCGGCGTTACGCCATTCAAACGAAAAAGTGATATTGCCACTCTTCATGCGATCGCGCACGAGGAGCCGACACCTATTGAATTTGGTGACGGACCTTTGGCTATTCCATTGCGGAAAGTAATTACGAAACTTCTGCAAAAAGATCCGGCGAGGAGATACCAATCGGCCGAAGACGTGAGGGTGGCCCTGGAGAAGGTTGATCCGTCGAGTGTTGAAGAAATCGAATCCGAATCTCTGCATTCGATCGCAGTCCTCCCTTTCGCGAACAATAGCACCGATCCGGATCAGGAGTACTTCTGCGACGGAATCGCCGAAGACATCATCGCCGACCTGAATCGTCTTCCCAATCTCAGGGTAGTGGCAAGAACTTCGGCCTTTGCCTTCAAGGGAAAGAGCGGTGATGTGCGCGAGATTGGCGAGAAGCTGAATGTCGCCTTCGTGCTGGAGGGAAGTGTTCGAAAGTCCGGCAACAGGATTCGGGTGACGGCGCAGCTAATCGAAGTTACGACCGGGTTTCAGATCTGGGCGAAAAAGTATGACCGGGAACTCGAAGATATCTTCGCGATTCAAGACGATATCGCCGGGGCGTTAGTTGACGAAATGAAACTTGAAATCGATCGGAGACATCCGGCCAGGCGGGCCGATGAGGAAGTTCCGTTTGAAGCGTATCAGTTGTACAGCCGGGGGAGATTCGAGCTGAACAAGCGAACGGCGGAAGGGTTCGTGAAGGCTTTGGAGTTTTTTGATGCCAGTCAAAAGCTTGCACCCAATTACGCCCCGACCCTGGCCGGATTGGCTGATGCATATTTCCTGATGTTCGCTTATGACAAAATGCCGCCTCGCGAGGCTATCTCCAGGGCCCGCGTTGCCGTTCAGCGTGGGTTGGAAATAAACGATCAATTGGCCGATGCGCATGTTACCCTGGGCGGTATTCTTACTTTTTACGATTGGGACTGGCGGGAGGCAGAAGAGTCGTTTCGCAAGGCGCTCAAGCTCAGCCCGAGCCATGCGACCGCCCACCAGTGGTACGGTGAACTGTTGACCTTCGTCGGACGCAAGGACGAAGCCCGTAAACAGCTCGAAACTGCCCTTCGGCTGAATCCTCTTTCTCCCATCGCCTTAACGATGATGGGCTGGCATTACGTTCGCTTTGGGCAATATGAAGAAGGACTGAAGTTCCTTAGGCAGGCGGAGGAAATCGGCTCGACGAACGACTACAATTACTCTTTGATCAGCTACTGCCTGGCCGCGCTGGGAGATATGCAAGCGGCAATCGTGCAAATAGAAGCAAACATCAAACGGCTGGAGTTCTCGGAGGCGCTGATTACCACGCGCGCCCTCCTGTACGCTGCGACCGGCGACCTTGCTTCCGTCCGTCAGACAGTGCGGGAGTTCACCGTACTGCAGCAGACGGCCTATGTATCGCAACCGTACCTGGCCGCGCTTCACCACGTTCTTGGAGACGAGACATCAGCCGTCGCTTGCCTCAACGAAGCACTGCGCCGTCACGACGCCGAGTTGATTTTTATGGCCGTGATGCCGTATTATTCAGGTGTTCGCACTAACCCGAGGCTCAGCGCTCTGCTGGCAATACTCGGGCTGAGCTAGGCTCACAATCATACGGTTTGTTAATTGGACTATTTTGGTGTATAATTCATTATGGACAATGAGCGCCAGCTGAACGACGACACCCGGACATTTATCGGTATAACCCCGGGGACAGCCGTTTCACATTACCGGATTATATCCCGGGTGGGCGCCGGAGGAATGGGGGAAGTATATCTGGCCGAAGACACCCGGTTGAACCGACGCGTTGCCCTCAAGTTTCTTCCCAAGAATCTCTCCGCCGATCCGGAAATGCGAAGTCGCTTCATCCGGGAGGCGCAGGCGGCCGCTAAACTCGATCACCCCAACATTGTTCCGGTATTCGAAGTCGGAGATCATCAGGGAGACCCGTTCTTCTCCATGGTTCATGTCGAGGGGAGATCGTTGCGCGACATTATCCGCTCCGAATCGCATGAAATCGGCTGGATTTGCGACATTGCCATTCAACTGTGCGAAGGTCTCCGGGCGGCGCATGAGAAGGGGATAGTCCACCGGGACATCAAGCCGTCGAACATTCTCATAGACAGTTCCAGTCGGGCGCGTATCGTTGATTTCGGTCTTGCCTCGGTGGCGGCCGCGGATAATCTGACCAAGACCGGCTCGACTATAGGCACAATCGGCTACATGTCGCCGGAGCAGGTGCGGAGTGACAAGACCGATGTTCGTTCCGATCTCTTTTCGCTGGGAGTCGTGATGTACGAAATGGTGGCCGGCAAAGGTCCGTTCGCATCGGACAATCAGGCAGCCGTCCTGAATTCCATCCTTAACGACGCACCGAAACCTCCTTCTGAATTCCGTGCCGATCTGCCGCCCGCTCTCCAGCACATCATTCTCAAACTTCTTGAAAAGGCCCCCGAGAAGAGATATCAGAGCGCGAGGGAAGTTTCGGATGATCTTAAGAATGTATCTATACAAATTGTTAAGCAAAGCAGCACGCCGGACGATGACAAGCCCTCGATAGCGGTTCTTCCCTTCGCCAACCTGAGTAACGACCCGGAGCAGGAGTACTTCTGCGATGGGATCGCCGAAGAAGTCATAAATGCGCTCACCAATGTGGCCGGTCTTCGCGTGGTCGCCAGAACCTCGGCCTTCGCCTTCAAAGGGCAGAACAAAGATGTCCGCCAAATCGGGATGGCGCTGAATGTCGGGACGATTCTCGAGGGTTCGGTGCGCAAAGCGGGTGAGCGCATTCGTGTTACCGGACAGCTCATTAATGTAGGGGATGGATTCCACATCTGGTCGGAACGTTACGACCGCAAACTCGATGACGTCTTCGCCATTCAGGATGATATTTCGCTCGCGATCGTTGATCAGCTCAAGATCAAGCTGCTTAGAGGCGAAGAGAAGGCTATCAAGAAGCGAGTTACTTCCAATCTTGAAGCTCACAATTATTATCTCAGAGGGAGATACTTCTGGGGTCGGAGGACCGAAAAAGCACTGCAACAGGCAGGGGAGTATCTCAAGAAAGCGATCGCCCTTGACCCGGAATTCGCTCTTGCCTACACCGGTCTGGCAGAGGTTCGTGCCGTCCAATACTCGAACGATCCGAAGAAGCCCGAACTCATGCAGGAAGCGAAGGCGATGGCGCAGAAGGCGCTCACGCTGGATCCTGAAGCTGCCGAAGCGTATAGTTCACTTGCCATGATGGAGTATTTCAGTTGTCATTGGGATGAAGGGGTGAGGCTGTTCAAGAAGGCCCTCGCTATGAAGCCGGATTATCCCACCGCCAACCATTGGTGGGCGATTGTGCTCGCGTCACTCGGCAAATTTGATCTCGCCATTAAGCACGCCGAAAAGGCACGCAGTTATGACCCGCTTTCGACAGCCATCGGTCACCTCAATATGATGCTCAGTCACGGAACGAAGCAGTACGAAAAGGCACTGGCCCTCGCTCAGGAGTATAAAGAACTCGGAGATTCCTTCTCCTTGTACCATTTGACCTGCGCGATGAGTCTGATCGAGTTGGGGAGGATAGACGAGGCAAGGTCCCACATCGAGGTTGCTCGACGAATCGTTGATGAGGAGAGAGAGGGAGGAAAGCGCGACGAAAAAAGCAGGGACGCCAGGTACTACGTCGGAACGGCGCTTGCAAGACTTGGCGACAAAACTTACGGTGAGCAACTGCTCAAAGAGTTTCATGAGGGCCGGACGACACATCGTGTCATGCTCGGTGAGGTTGCCCAGCTCTGCGTGGCGCTCGGCCGTAACGACGAAGCGCTCGATCTGATCGAAGAAGCGGTGAAGGAGAACGGCAGTTTCATGTCATTCTTCTGGTGGAGTCCGCTGTTCAACCCTATCAGGTCGCACCCTCGATTCGTAGCCGCCATTGAGCGAACCGGAATCTGGGATGTCAAACTGGATTGAAAAAGCAGGGCAGTTACATCGTGGAAAATGCCAACGTCATTGACACGACTTTCTCTAACATCAATACGATATGAACAACAAGAATAGACCCGCAGCAGAACCAATTGACCTCAGATCGGATACGGTCACCCTTCCGACTCCCGAATTGCGGAGGGTAATGGCGGAAGCACCCGTCGGGGACGACCAGTATGGCGAAGATCCATCGATGAATCGCCTGCAGACGAAGGTGGCGGCCTTGCTCGGCAAGGAAGCAGCGCTCTGGCTGCCTTCGGGAACGATGGCTAACCAGACCGCCCTGCGTGTGCTGACCCGGCCCGGGGACGATGTGATCGTCAGTAAAGAGAGCCATGCCGTCTGGCACGAGACCGGGGGTTCAGCGGCGAATGCCGGAATTCAGTTCACTGAAATAGGGAAGAAGGGATGCTTCACGGTCGATGACTTCATTAAGGCCGTTAAGCCGCGTGGACATATCATTTATCCACCTACTACGCTCGTTGAGATAGAGAACACCCACAACCGGGCCGGTGGGGTGGTTTTTCCTTTGAAGGACGCAGAAGAGATATGTCAGGCGGCCAGAGAGCGTGAGATAGCCTCGTTCCTCGACGGTGCCCGTCTGTGGAACGCGGCAGTAGCATCGGACAAATCACCGGCTGAGCTTGCCGCACCGTTCAATCTCGTTTCGGTGGCGCTGTCAAAAGGGCTCGGCGCGCCGGGCGGATCGCTGCTGGCCGGATCGAAAGAGCTGATCGGCCGGGCGACCCGCTACCGCAGGATGTTCGGCGGGGCGATGCGGCAGATCGGGTTCTTTGCCGAAGCCGGTTCGTTCGCCCTGGATCACAACCTCGCCCGACTCCAGGAAGATCATCAAAATGCCCGGCTGATCGCCGAGCGACTGGCCCAGAGCCCTCGATTCAAAGTCAATCTTACCGCTGTCCAGACCAACATTCTTGTCTTTGATCTTACCTCAGATGTCCCCGACGCCCCTGCGGTAGTCGCCCGAGCCAAAGAGAAAGGCTTGCTCATCTTTGCTTTCGGACCTCGGACCGTCCGAGCCGTGACCCACATGGACGTCTCCCGCGAACAATGCGAGCGGGCGGCAGACATTCTGATAGAAATAGTCGGGTAGTCGCCTTCCACTGCTTGCTAGATCTCCGAACATATTGTCGGCTTGACATTGTTTGGGCACTTGCTCTTATTGTGGCGATCCGAATCTGATTAACTCTCGTGGAGAAGCCGATGTTCAGATCGAAGTGGTTCTTACTTGCCGCGACTTTTGTTATCTGCAGTAGCAAACTGGCCTCGGCTGTCGATACCAGTGTTTCAAAATCTGTAAGCGATGGTCCGTATGTGTTGATCGAATCAGACACGGCATATGAGGTATTGCAGGTCTGTGCGGACAGCCTGACAACCATGCATATGCAGGTTTCTACTAATAGCACAGTCTCTAGTGATATATGTATTGATGATGGTCCTGAGCACGCAATAGCGAGAACTTTCGAAATACCAGCCGACTCTCTATCAGGTGTGAAAAGGATCTTTGCAGTAAGTGATATTCACGGCGAATACGAACATTTGTACAGTCTTCTTCAGAATGCAGGCGTTATCTCAGGATGGGGCACCTGGGCCTGGGGTGACGGACATCTGGTGGTCGATGGTGATATATTCGACCGCGGTGATCAGGTTACCGAGTGCCTCTGGCTGCTGCATCGACTTGAGTTTGAAGCGAAGAAAGCAGGCGGCGATGTTCATGTGCTTCTGGGCAACCATGAGCTGATGATCATGCGCGGGGATTATCGCTACGTCAACCCGAAATATACGAAATACATCGTTGCCGAATCACATCTTGAGCTCAAGGAGCTGTACGGTCCGGAGTCTGTTCTGGGAAGATGGCTCAGGTCTAAAAATAGTGCGGTTAAAATCAATAACATCCTGTTCGTCCACGGTGGGATTTCGCCGCGAGGCAATCCATCGCGGGATATTCCATTCACGAAATGAACGAAGAATCCGCAAGGGGATCGATCTCTCAAAGGAAGGTCTTGCCGCCGATTCTTCGATTTATTTCCTGCTCCGGGGTGATGGACCACTCTGGTATCGTGGCTATCACGCTCCGGACGAGGGTCGGCCGCCGGAATGCGCACCTTCGCAACTTGACAGCATCCTTGCTTACTATGGTGTAGGTTCCATTGTGGTTGGACATACTGAGGAGTCGGAAGTGTGTGCGACTCTATGGAGGGAAGGTATATGCTCTGGATGTCCCAACCGATGAACTCGGTTCACTGCAGGGGTTGCGCTGGGAAGAGGGGAAGGTTCTATAGAGTGGACGGAAGCGGTCACCAGATTCTGATCCCCTAGCTACATCGTTTTTTCACTCAGCTTCGCAATCGATTTAGCAATCAAACACCCATGTCCCGCCGTACTATCCTCAACTATTAATCGAGGAGGACCTTTGTACTTGATCAGAGACATCTTTCAGTGCAAGCCGGGGAAATCCCGGGCTCTGGCGGAGAAAGCGAAAGCTACGATCGGCATTATCGAGAAGGCCGATGGATTCAGAAACAGCCGGATACTGATTGATTATGTGGCGAACTATTGGACGGTGGTGCTGGAGGCCGAAGTCGAGAGCCTTGACCAGTTCGATCATCACATGGCAACTTATGCTACTCGACCGGAATTCCAGAAGGCGATGGAAGGGTATATGGATCTGGTGATCGGCGGGCGACGGGAAATATTCAGAATCCTGTAGAGGCAGGCCTTTGCTCCTTTGACTTCTCTGCCGTCTCTACTGAATTGCTGAAAGGAATCCCTTCTTTCTGCCAGTTCCTATATTGTCTCTTGATTGCCAATATCTGGAACCAGATGAATTCACCCGAAACGAAAAGGTCCGCCCAATATGGCGATTTTCGAGGTGCCCATAACCACTCGACATTTCACAAAATAAAACCGCATCCGCCGAAAGGTGAGAATGGTTGTTATCAAAAAGACGACATTGATCAGTACAACCGTTCCCGATGCCTCTATTCCTAATCGCAGCTTCCACTACGGGGACAGACAAGGTCAGAAGCCAGCGCAACCAGGTTGATCTTGGTATATAGCATGAGCTTTCGGACATAGAAATCAAGGCGGGAAGGATCAGCGGCAAACATTGACTGTAGCGCCGGACTGACATTCTCTTTGCGAGAGAATATTCCCTGGACGAGATAGAATATCCCTGCTATCAGCAGAATAAACGCGACGAACGGCGCAATGAAGGCCACCACCGTAAGTACGGCCATGATGCCACTCGGGTTCTCGTCCGTCTGCGCCGATAGAAAGGAACCGGATAGGGCGATGACCCAAAGGCTAAACAGAATCCACCCGGCGCCGGCTTGTTTCAGTTCCAGTCGTGGGTGAGTCTCCTTGCCCAGGAATTTCGGGATCAAATAGGGGATGATCTTGCTTTCCGGATCCATACGGTGGTACAATAACACTCCCAGCGGAGCTAAAAAGCAGACGATCGTAGGCAGGAATGACATGTCCGAACTCCGTCTCTAGACGATTTACGATTACACCTCTATTATCGGCATTCTTAGAGCCGAAATGGAGTAAGCAGGCAATTTAAGTCCGGTTCTACGGCTGGCTATCAAATAGAACTTGAGGGAAATTTTGCAGCCGCTATATTAATGAGGTCAGCACATTTTAGCAGGGATGGGAGCCGAAGTTGTCCGATCAGAAAGACGTTCATGCCGTTACCGGGGCGTTTGGGTACTCGGGGAAATATATCACCCGAAGGCTGCTGGAGGCGGGGAAGAAAGTTCTCACCCTGACGAACTCCGAACACCGGAATAATCCGTTCGGCGAGCGAATCGAGGTTGTGCCGTTCAATTTCGATAACCCTGAAAAACTTACCGAATCCCTCAGGCGGGTGAAGGTTCTGTACAATACCTACTGGGTACGCTTCAACCACAGGCTGTTCACTCACGCCGATGCCGTCAGAAACACACAGGTATTGTTCGAGTCGGCGAAACGGGCGGGCGTAGAGAGAATCGTTCATGTGAGTATTACGAACCCATCGGAAGATCTCGGCCTCGAGTACTTTAAAGGAAAAGCGGTTCTGGAAAAGGCATTGATTGAATCCGGGCTGTCCTATAGTATTCTCCGCCCCGCGGTGTTGTTCGGGAAGGAAGATATCCTCATTAATAATATCGCCTGGGCCGTGCGGAGATTTCCGGTATTCGGTGTCTTCGGTGACGGTGATTATGAGCTGCAACCGATCTTTGTCGATGACCTGGCCAGGCTTGCAGTTGCGCAGGGAGGCTCAAGTGCCAACGTCATCATAAACGCAATTGGTCCGGAGACGTTTACCTACAAAGAATTAGTGCAGACAATCGGTGCGATTATCGGGAAGAAGCGGCCGGTTATTTCGATGCCACCGCGATTGGGTTACACGTTTGCCAGGATCGTAGGATGGTTCGTATCTGATACTTTTCTCACGTGGGAAGAAGTCAGGGGATTGATGGCCGGTACGCTCAAAGTCGACGCACCTCCCAGCGGCACTACACGATTAACTGAATGGGCACGTGAACATGCCGCAACACTGGGCCGGCATTACACCAGTGAGTTGGCACGAAGAAGGGATAGGAGCGGAGCATACGGTTCAAACTAATTATAGTATATCCGTCTTGCTTTCCTGCCGGCCAGATGATCGGCCAGACGTGACACCCGAGCGTTGTCGGAGAGGAAGCGAGGAACAAGGTCTGTGAAGTACGACGATGCATCATGGCACTCGGGCGGACAGTTTCCTGAGGATCTGCCAATCGAAGCTGGGGCGACCCATATTGGGATGTACCTAACCTGGGCTCTCCTTGCGGGTCTCTCAGGTTCATATCATATCCGCGACGTCCCAGAAGGGCTGCAGAGACTTCGTCGTCGTGAGATCACTCCGGGCGGATTTTTTCTCAAGTATTGCGACGGCAAGTTCGCCGACGAGGATCTGAACGAGGAAGGCAACGAGTTTACGGAGTTCTACTACAGCATGGCGAAGGAAGACCCTCTCTTTCTGGTAGACTATTCCCGGACATTAGTCGCCGGACTTAAGAGCGAATACCACGTCCCGGATACCTGGGAGAATTTTGATAAACTGAAGCCGGTGATTGACCGTCGCTTTAAGCAGTGGAGAACGACTCATCGTACAACAACGAATGCCAAATCTCTGCTTGAACTGCACATTGGAAATGTCGTTGTGCCGATTCGATACTGGTCGGAAGGCTCCGGTCCTGTTGTTCTCTTCGTGCACGGCTGGATGTCCAATAGCCGGATCTGGACCGAGACGTTTTTGCGCCTGCCGCTCCGGTTCAAGCTGATTGCGATCGACCTCCCAGGTTTCGGCGAATCTCCGCCCGTGCCAAAATCGATGAGGACTCTGGATGGCTATGCGTCTATCGTCGAAGCTGTCGTTTCGGAGATTTCCCGGAACGATGATCTGAAACTTCTGGTCGCCGATTCTTTTGGTGGATTGGCAATTCTTCGGCTGCTCCGACGGTTAGCAATACCTGCAGAGGGCCTTGTGTTGAGCGATTGTCCCGTTAACGGACTTCCGTGGATATTGAGCTGGATAAAGCTGAAAGGGCTTGTTTCGCTGTCAATTCGTACTCTCCGGATACTGCCAAATTCGATGCGATACTTTCTGTTCAAGGTGATCTACAGGATCTCCAAAACCAATGTGCTTTCCACGGGATCGATACTCCAGTATTGTTTAGAGAGTGCAGACGCAGAAACGGCCGAGGATCTCATAAAGGAACTGTTCCGTCCGTTGAAACTCGATTCTCTCGGGATGGGGGACGGATCGAAAGTACGAATCATCAGAGGTAAGAGGGATCTACTCTCTACTGCCTCAGATGCGAAACAGCTGAGCGAGTCGCTCGAAGGGGAACTGTTCGAAATCGAAGGTGCTGGTCACATCCCGATGTTGGAGAAGCCGGACGTGTACGCAGAGACTATCGCATCGTTTTTGGTCACCGAGAGTGACGACCGCTAGCTCCGGGCCGCCCGATTCAGCACTTCCAACGCTGCCCGGGCGATCTCGGGAAACGGATGCAGCGGTTCGATACTCCGCAGTTCGTCGATCACCGCCTTTTCCTGATCGCACAGTAGCTTCTGACGCTCCAGTTCGTAGAGTACGTGATGAGCACCCTGCCTCAAGTAGACGGAATCATAGTGCAATAATAAAGCTTCAAGCAGGGCCTTTACCGCTCCGTGCCCCAGTTCGATCAGGCCCTCGGCCGCAAGCCATTGTATTTCGAAATTCTCATCCATCAGTGCCTGCACCAAAGCAGGCGCGGCCGACGGATCCTTGATCCGGCCAAGTGCTTTGGCAGCTTCCCAGCGCACTCGAAGGTTCTTATTGCTGAGCGCGGTGATGAGCTCGGGCACGGCCGGTGTTCCAATGTGAACGAGCGTTCGTCTGGCCTCCTGACGTTTCAATCCGTCATGGTCGTTGAGCGTGGCAATAAGCTGGTCGATCTGTTTGCCCGAATTCGTGAAAGATGAAGAGGTGGCTTCCGACATGTTGAAACTCCTTTGTCTTCCTGAGTGAATCGATCTGAAGCGACTCGACTCAGTCTCGAGTTAGCTTATATAACGGCCGGACTTACGCATACGTTCCTGATAGAATCCTCTTTCGCCGTGGGGCCAAATCGATCTTGACATTCGCGCCGGCAAGTTGAATCCTGTCGTCGAAATTTGTGAACTTTATCACGAGTGTCCCTGTTACGAGGGTACAAACAATAGAGAAAAGGACGTTATGGATGCCGCATTGGTATCACGCCTTCAATTTGGCCTGACCATAGCATTTCATTATATCTTCCCGCCGCTCACGATCGGTCTTGGGCTGTTTTTGATCATTTCCGATGGTCTGTATCTCAAGACCCGAAATGTCCTTTACAAAAACATCACTCAGTTTTGGGTGCGGATATTCGGACTGATTTTCGCGCTCGGTGTGTCGACCGGAATCGTCATGGAATTCGAATTCGGCACCAACTGGGCGCCGTATTCGAGATATGTCGGCGATGTGTTCGGCAGCGCGCTGGCCGCCGAGGGGATATTCGCCTTTTTCCTGGAATCAGGATTTCTGGCGATTCTGCTTTTCGGCTGGGAGAAGGTGAAGCCGGGAACACACTTTCTGGCTACCGTAATGGTCGCGCTCGGCGCGCATTTTTCGGCAATCTGGATCGTGGTAGCCAATTCATGGATGCAGACGCCCGCCGGCTACAGAATAGTCGGACATGGATCTGCGATGCGTGCCGAAGTCTCCGATTTCTGGCAGGTAGTCTTCAACCCCTCCTCGCTCGATCGCATCAGTCATGTCTACATGGGCTGCTGGCAAGCCGGGGCGTTTCTTGTCCTGAGTGTCAGCGCCTGGTATCTGTTAAAGAAGAAACATCGACAGTTCGCCGTGACCTCAATGAAGATCGGTATCGCGATCGCTTTGTTTGCTTCAATCATGCAACTTGTTTCCGGCGACATCTCGGCCCGAACGGTAGCCCGGACCCAGCCGGCTAAGATGGCCTCGCTCGAAGGGCACTATCCGGCCCACGAACCGGCCGGGATGTACCTGTTCGGGTGGGTCGATGAAGAAAACGAGACGACTCACGGTCTTGAAATACCGGGGATGCTGAGCTTCATGCTCTATGGCGATGCATCGAAACCGGTCACCGGTCTCGATGCCATCCCGAAAGAGGATCGCCCGCCAGTCAACATCGTCTTTCAGGGTTTTCATGCCATGGTAACGATCGGCCTGCTCCTCATACTGATTGCGATCGTCGCAACTATCGGATGGTGGCGGGGTTTCATTTTCGAAAAACGCTGGCTGCTCTGGGTGCTGGTCTTTTCGGTGTTGCTGCCGCAATTGGCCAATCAGCTGGGCTGGTTCACCGCGGAACTCGGAAGGCAGCCGTGGATCGTATACGGACTGCTACGCACTGAAGATGCGGTCTCAAAGAATGTCAGCGTTTCGCAGGTTGAGGGATCGCTTGTCATTTTTGGCATCATCTATTTCCTACTCGGTGCCCTGTTCATTTATCTGCTTGACAGCAAAATCAAACATGGACCGGACGATCTGGAACCGTTGCCCGAAGGACACCTCGTATGAACTTCACGTTCGATCTGAACACCATATGGTTCCTCCTGGTCGGAGCGCTTTTTACAGGATATGCCGTGCTCGATGGATTCGATCTCGGAGTCGGCGCCTTGCACCTGTTCACCAAAACGGACGAGGAGCGGCGGATCATGTTCAATGCGATCGGCCCGGTCTGGGATGGCAACGAAGTCTGGCTGGTAACCGGCGGAGGGGCGCTGTTCGCGGCCTTTCCCGATGTTTATGCGACGGTATTCTCCGGATTTTATGTGGCGATATATCTCCTGCTGCTCGGACTGATTTTCCGGGCGGTGGCGATCGAGTTCCGTAGCAAGCATACTTCAATGACCTGGCGGCAGTTCTGGGATGTCAGTTTTTCAGTCAGCAGTATTTTCTCCGCCCTGTTGATAGGTATTGCGATGGGGAATCTGGCGTGGGGAGTGCCGCTCGATGCGGACTTTCAATATCAGGGCGGCTTCCTTGGACTGATCAACCCGTACACCCTGTTGGTGGGAGTGACAACTGTCGGATTGTTTATGATGCACGGCGCGATTTATGTAGCGCTGAAGACGGAAGGGGAGCTGCACGACAAAGTCCGCCGGTGGGTGAACAACACGATTATCTTCTTCATCATCTGCTACGGCATCACGACGATGACCACGCTGCTGTATGTTCAGCACATGGCGCAGAACATTCGTGAACATCCGCTCCTGTTTGCCCTTCCCCTTGTCAATATGCTGGCCATCGCGAATATCCCACGGGAGATGCATCATAAGAAATACTTTCTTGCATTCCTGTCCTCGTGCGTCTCAGTCGCGGCGCTGGCCGCCCTCTTTGGACTTGGACTTTATCCGGCTCTGGTGCTGGCGAGGCCGGATGCCGCGAACAGCCTTGATATCTACAACGCCGCCTCTTCGGCCGGCACGTTGAAGATTATGCTGATCATTGCATCCATAGGCATTCCGCTGGTGCTTGCATACACCACTAGCGTTTACTGGATCTTCAGGGGGAAGGTAAAGCTGGACAAATCGAGCTATTGACAATTCTTAATTTTGTCTTTGACTTCCGAGTCAGTCGGAACTGTCATTCTCATCCCCGTCGAGAGTAGTATCGATCCAGTTGTTTCCATCCCGTGCGATGAGGGCCTCGGCTTCCTCGGGACCCCAGGTTCCCGCGGAATAGTCGGGGAAGTCGGACGGATACGATGCATCCCAGACCTCGAGGATAGGCTCAAGCAGACTCCAGGCTGCTTCGACCTGATCCGCCCGCATGAACAACGACGCGTCGCCGGACATAACATCTAGCAGCAGCGTCTCATAAGCTTCGGGCGGTTCCGACTTGTAGGTATCGGTGTAGTTGAAGGTCATATCGACCGGATTAAGGAGCATGCGAAGTCCCGGACGTTTGGCCTGAAATCTGAGACGGATTCCCTTTTGCGGTTGAATATTCAGGGTCAGTCGATTGGTCTGCCACGTCTCAGCAGCTTCGATCGGGAATGACTGATGCGGAACCGGTCGGAATTGAATCGTGATTACGCTCGTTTTCTTCGGCATTCGCTTGCCCGTCCGAACATAGAAGGGGACCCCCTGCCAGCGCCAGTTATCGACGAAAAATTTGGCGGCCACAAAGGTCTCGGTAGTTGAATCTTTTGCCACCCCCGGTTCCTCGCGATAGCCCGCCACTTGTTCCCCGCGATACCAGCCGTGACCGTACTGCCCTCGGACGGCGAACTGATGCACCTCCTCCGGACGATAGCGCCGGATCGCATGAAGGACATCGACTTTCTTGTTCCTGAGTTCATCGGCGTTGTGCGACACGGGCGGTTCCATAGCTACAATACACAGGAGTTGCAGGATATGATTCTGGATCATGTCACGCAGGGCGCCGGCCTTGTCATAGTAAGTTCCCCGATGCTCAACTCCCACCTGTTCAGCCACCGTAATCTGCACGTGATCGATGTAGTTTCGATTCCACAGCGGTTCGAACAGGGCGTTGGCAAAGCGAAACGCGATAATGTTCTGAACGGTTTCCTTCCCCAGATAATGGTCGATTCGGTAAATCTGATTCTCCGAGAATGTCCCGGTAAGGAGGTTGTTCAGAGCTGTAGCTGACTTCAGATCGTGGCCGAATGGCTTCTCAATGACGAGGCGATTTTTCTTCGGGTCACTCGCCAAGCCTGACTTACTCAGAAGTTCGGCGATCTTCTCGATGAACGCGGGAGGAATGGCGAAGTAGAAAGTCCGCGCCATCTTTGTCTCCCGGTCTTTGGCCAGGTTATTCAGCACGTCACCGAGGTTGTTGTAAGCCGCCTGATCGGAGAAATCCATTTTAAAATACGAAATTCGAGTCGCGAACTCGTTCCATTTTTCGGCCCCATCGCACTCGTGTCGGGAGAACTGCTTGACACCGTCGAGCAGATGCTTTCGGTAATCTTCGTTCGTGAATTCTTTGATGTCAACTCCGATTATACTATAATCGTCCGGCATCCAGGAATCAATCCAGAGGTCGTAAAGTGCGGGAATCAGTTTGCGCCAGGCAAGGTCGCCGCCGCCACCAAAAATAATCAGTTCCATCGGTTCCGGTTTTTTGTCCGTTTCCATGGTTCCTCCTCGTTATCGTTCGCCGCCGCTCGGGGTGGCATCCAAAGAGACATCAAGGCCAAGAGAGGCCAGTTCGCGACGGGTCGATTCCAGGCCGGTATGATGAATTCCGTGTATTCCCAGACTGCAAGCGATCTCCACGAACATCGGGCGATCATCGATATATACGCTCTGCTCCGGCCGGGTCTGGGAAATGTCCAGTGCGAGCTTATAAATGTCCGGGTCCGGCTTACGCACATGCACAAAGCAGGAGGAGACGAAGAAATCAATCAGGGCGTCCAGTTTGTACTGGCTAATGCGATAGTCGGTTAACTCCCGGCCCTCGTTGCTGATCGCAACCGTTTTGATATTGGTTCGCTTTCGAATTCCTTCCACCAATTTCAACATGCCATCGAGTGGCTGCGACTGATCGTACATGAACTGGCGAAAGTCTTGCGGGCTGAACGAACGATCGGTATAGAAGATCACACGTCGAAGATAGTCATCGAGACTCAACTTCCCCTCCTCGTAGGTATCGAAAGTCAGATGATGACGTTCATTTAGTTCTTCAGGGTCGAGCTTGAACCGCTCCACTGCGCGATTCCTGGCATGATGATCCCATCCGTTGGTAAGCAGGACACCGCCGATATCGGTAAACAGGGTCGAAATCCTATGATTCGAATTCACTTGCATATCCTTTCTGGTTCTCACGGACTTCACGACGGCTCATCGTCACGCCGAATGTGGAGTCTGTTTGAACAGTACTTTGGGGCCGGTCATGGTTTCCGGCATATATCTGTATACGACCCACGCACCTGCCAGCGACATCAGTCCACCCAACAGGAAGGGAAGCTCAAAGAAGACGACCGAGAGCAGGCCGGCCAGAAGTGGTCCTACGGCGATGCCCAGTCCAAAGCCCATAGTAAGCGCGGCCATCTGACGACCTTCGCCTCCTTTGCGTGCAAGATCCCCGGCTACCGCAAAGGCGGGAGCTGCGATCGCGGCGGCCGCGAGTCCCTGAAATAAACGGAGCAGGATCAGATGCCATTCGGAACCGGCTTGTCCGAGGAGGGCTGTTGCCGGAGCCATGAGCACAAGGCCAGTAATCACCAGCGGTTTGCGTCCCACGAAATCGGACAGTTTCCCCAGAGGCAGCTGGAAGATAAGGCGCCCGACCATGAGCATGCTGAAGACCAGTCCGAAACCGAAGGCGTTCATGTCGAGTCGTGAGTTGAACTCATTTTCCAGGGTCGAAACCATAGAGAAGGCATTAGCCATGAGGAATGTCGCCAGAGCGGCACTCAATATGCCCGGCGTCAGGAGGGAGCGATCGACAATCTTGAACCTCTTTGCCGGTTCAATTGATTTTGTCGGCGGCACGTCGCGGACCCATATCTGCACCATCGTCAAAGCCAGAAGAAGAAATGCAGTCCCAACGAGAAAGGAGACATTAAATCCGAAGCGCACCTGGACGAAAGCCGCCTAGCAATGGGCCGACCGAGAAGCCGATGAGTCGCATGGTGGTGTAGAAGCCCATCGATCCGCCGCGAGTTTCCTTTTTGGTCAGAGCGGCAAGCAGGGCCATTGAGGCGGGCACCGTTATGGCCACGCCGATTCCCTGCAAAATACGAAGTCCCAGGAGATCGAGAAACCGCCCGGCAACTATAAACGCCGCCGTACCGACCGCCATGAAGCCGAGCCCGATCTGAATCATCAACTTTCGATTTCCCAGTTTGTCGCTCAGCGCTCCCGTAAACGGTTGCAGGAAAGTGTTGATGAATCCGTAGGACGAGATAAGGATCCCGATCATTATCGGCAAGGGCAGATGAAAGAGCAGATCCGGTGTCCTGGCTACGTAGAGTGGGATGATAACGATGAGGATGCTATTTCCCAGCGCGTCGGCCATGCGAGCGACAGAGAGCGCCACCACACCCCGGTTCATGCCGAGCCGTTCCCATCGATTCATCCGCTCCCGACCGGACTGATTTGGCTGCGCGAGATCTTCTCCGGCCGGCCGAGGTGACACTGCTGAATTGCTGTCGGCTGGGTCATGACACGACATGGACTTGTGCCGCCTCCAGGAGTTCGCTCAGCGACGTGAGTCCCTTGACGATATCGGTACCGAGGTCGATTCGGACAACGCGTCGTCCGTGTTGGCGAAGCGCCTCCAGATCTCCCTGGGCCTGCGCCTGCTTGAGAACGCTGAACGAGTACTTCTGCCCTGGAATGGTCAGGTCGTTGTTGTCGTGCGCTGTTAATTGGAGATATAGTCCGGTGTTCGGCCCCCCCTTGTGATACTGTCCGGTAGAGTGCAGAAAACGGGGACCGTAACCGATCGTCGTCGCCATCTTCAGTTCATCTCGAAGACGCAGGCGGATCTTCTGAAGGATGCTTTCAGTTTCCGGGTCATCAGTCAGGTACGCCTGCAGTGCGATATAGTCATTCGTTCCGGCTTGATCAAGAAACGATGCGATAAGTTCATTCATTTCCGTGGCTTTCTCTGAGGCATAGGCGGTCAGCGGACCTTTGGATAGTATTGAGTTCTCGGCCGGAAGCTTGCCGTCCTGCTCGAATTTGCTCAAGAGCCGATTGGTATTATCTTTGCTTTCCTGAACGTTCGGTTGATCGAACGGGTTGATGCCGATCACCGCCCCGGCCATTGCCGTGGCTATCTCCCAGCGGAACATTTCCTGACCGAGATCGAACAGATCGGCCATCTCGATCGTGATGACCGGATGTCCGGCCTCCTGAATTGCCTTCACCTGCCGGTCTCTGTTGTCGGCACCGAGAAAACGAAAGTGGGCGAACACCCGATCACTGCCATATTCGTCTGGTTTGCCGAGAGGCTCCCCCGCTACCGGTAGAATCCCTTTTCCTTCTTTGCCGGTGCTTTCTGCAATCAACTGCTCCAGCCACATGCCGAGGGTCTCGATATTCTCCGGGATCACGAAGGTCAGCTTATCTCTGCCTCGGTTGGCCAACTCGCCGATTGCAATACCGAGCTTCAAACCGGGATTACGATCCGGCGGTATCGAAGAATCGCAGGCACAAGTCATGCGGGCAGCTCGTTCGAGAATCTTGCCGACGTCAACTCCCATCAGCGCGGCCGGAACGATACCGAAATTGGATAAGGCGGAGTACCGTCCGCCGATATCACGGAAATTGAGGAATACCTTCCGAAATCCTCGGTCGAGCGCCTGCTGTACGAGCGGCGTCCCCGGGTCGGTTATGGCGATGAAATTCTCGCCGGCCCTGTCTTTCTTGATCTGGCGTACCCGCTCGTAGAAGTAATCGCCGAAACGCAGCGGCTCTGTCGTGGTGCCCGATTTGCTTGCGACGATAAAGATGGTCTTTTCGATGGGAATGCTGTGTTCGATGCTTCTGATTGTTGCCGGGTCGGTAGTGTCGAGAACTATCAGCTTAAGACCATTCTTATCCGTTTCGAACGATCTTTCAAACACCATTGGGGCAAGACTGCTGCCACCCATCCCCATGTGCACGACATGGGTGAACCCGGCCTTCTTCACTTCGGATACGAATTCAAGGAGGTTGGGCAGGTCGGTCTGCATTTTGTCAATCACATGGAGCCAGCCAAGACTATTGGATATCTGGGTCTGAACTTTTTGGTCACCACTCCACAGAGAGGGATCTTTTCTCCAAAGACGCTTCGAAAATGCCTTGCCGGTCATTTCGGCGGTACGTTTGTCAATATTGGCCTGGTACGTTTGGTCGGCGATGAGCTGATGATCGACGTTCTGTACAAAAGCTTCATCGCGGCGTTGTTCAATCGTTTCCATCAGTTTTCCAAATGGTTTGACGAATTTCTCAATCCCTTCGTCGACCAGCTGCGCCGTGACGGAATCGAGATTGATGCCGAATCCGGGGAGAGCATTCAGCACGGCGTGGGCTTCTTTGATATTCTCGGTCAGGCGTCCCTCGGCCGGATGGCCGTGATCCCGATACGCGTTAATTGTCTCCATCGGCAGCGTATTAACCGTCATCGGACCTACAAGTGCGTCCGGATATTTCACGTCGCTGTACTGCGGGTTCTTGGTGCTGGTGCTTGCCCAGAGGAGTCGCTGCACATTGGCGTTCTTCGCTTTGAGTTTCCCAAAGCGTTCACTTGTGAACTCCTCTTTGAATATCTCATAGGCGACTTTTGCACTTGCTATAGCTACCTGTCCGCGCAGTTGTTCAGCTTGCTTTGCATGTGTACCCTGCTTCTGTATTATTCCCTCAAGCATTTTATCAACCAGTACATCAATCCGGCTGAGGAAGAAGCTGGCGACCGAAGCGATCGAGTCGATCGGCTTACCCGCCTTGAGCCGA
This sequence comes from uncultured candidate division Zixibacteria bacterium, assembly GCA_963711085.1. Classification (GTDB taxonomy): domain Bacteria; phylum Zixibacteria; class MSB-5A5; order GN15; family FEB-12; genus CAVQCT01. Next base: position 149,903 of record CAVQCT010000006.1, read on the forward strand.
TCCTCAAGCCCACTGAGATACGCATCAACGACTTCCCGGTATCTCGGCAGTCCGAACAGCAGCGTGACATTGACGTTGATTCCTTCGCCGATTAATTTTCGAATTGCCGGAAGACCCTCTTTCGTGCCGGGGACTTTGATCATGACATTCGGGCGATTGACTCTCTTCCAGAGGTCAATCGCTTCTTTAATCGTACCTTCGGTGTTTCGGGCCAAATGCGGAGAAACTTCGAGACTGACAAAACCATCCTGGTGGTTCCGCGATTCGTAAGTATCACCAAGCAGATCAGCGGCCTGCTGGATATCGCCGATTACCAGGTCAAGATAGATCTCGTCAACGGTCTTCTTCTCATAGGCAAGCGTGTGAATCGCCGAGGTGTAGTCATCGCTTCCATCGATTGCCTTTTCGAAAATGGCCGGGTTCGAGGTGATGCCGCAAAGGCCGTCCTCGTCAATCAGTTGCTTGAGTTCGCCTGAAATCAGCATGTTGCGGCGGAGAAAGTCGAGCCAGATACTCTGGCCATAGTCATGTAATTGCAGCAATGGATTATTCTTCATAAGAGTCCTCACTTTCCTCCGAGGCAGTTTCGTCGCACCGGAGATCGAGTCAAATCATTCAACAAAATTATATCCGGAATTTACGGGGTGGCCGTTTCCTGTTCCGAAACCAGCTTCTTCGCCCTGGCGACCACATGTTCAACCGTAAAGCCGTATTCCTCCAAGACTTTCTCACCAGGAGCGGATGCCCCGAATCGGTCAACCCCGATCATATCACCGGAATCACCGACATACTTTTTCCACCCCTGTGTGACTCCAGCCTCGACGGATATTCGTGTCCTTACCGTCGATGGAAGCACCTTCTGCTTGTATTCTTCGCTCTGCGATTCGAAAAGCTCCCAACTCGGCATCGAGACGACTCTTGCATCTATATTCGAGGCTTTCAATTTGTCTTTCGCATCCAGAAGGAGATGAACTTCGGATCCGGTTCCCATGAGTATTATGTCCGGTTCATCGCCTTCACTGTCCGCGAGTACATACGCGCCGTGCCTGACCATTTTGGCCGGTGCCCGTTTCTGGCGATCAATAGTTGGCAGATTCTGTCTGGTAAGCACGAGAACGACCGGCCCGTCTTTGCTTTCGACTGCAATCTCCCAGGCTACTGCGGTTTCGGTTGCATCCGCCGGACGCAGAACGACCAGATCCGGGATTGCTCGCAACGACGCCAGCTGTTCGATCGGCTGATGAGTCGGTCCGTCTTCGCCCAGGGCGATACTGTCATGAGTGAAGAGGAAGACGACGTGAAGTTTCATCAGGGCGGCCAATCTGAAAGAGGGGCGCATGTAGTCGGAAAAAGTCATAAAAGTTGCTGTGTAGGGGATCACGCCGCCGTGAGCAGCCATGCCGTTGGAAATGGAACCCATAGCGTGCTCGCGGACTCCGTAATGGATGTTTCTGCCGGCATAAGACCAGCCGTTGCCGCTCGATCCCTGAGTGTCACCGGATGCATAAGCAGGGTTCTGAAAATCGCCAAAATTTTTGAGCGCCGATTTAGTCGACGGATCCAGATCGGCCGAGCCGCCGATGAGCATTGGGAGATTCGGCGCCATGGCGTTCATGATTTTCCCCGATGCCGATCGGGTTGCAATCTCTTCGCCGGCTGCGAATTCCGGCAACTTGCCGGACCAGCCATCCGGGAGGCGGGCCTCGATCGCCATCTGTAACTCTTTGGCCGGTTCAGGATGAGTCTGACGGAACTGTTCGAAGAGCCTTGTCCATTCGGCCTCGGCCGCCTTGCCTGAGTCGACCGCGGTACGGAAATGCTTGAGTACCAACTCGGGAATGTGAAAGAACTTGTCTTCAGGCCAGCCCAGGTTCTTCTTGGTCGCCCGCACTTCGTCCTCACCGAGCGGACTCCCGTGGGCTTCGAAAGAATCCTGTTTGTGCGGAGATCCATAACCGATATGAGAGTGCACTATTATGAGCGAAGGCCGGTCTTCTTCATTGCGGGCACCGAACAGCGCCGACCTGATCCCTTCGAGATCGTTACCATCATCGACCGTTTGCGTCTGCCAGCCGTACGCTCTGAAGCGCTTGCCGACATCTTCGGTAAAAGTCGCGTTGGTACCGGCGGACAAGGAGACATGGTTGGCATCGTACATGACGATCAGTTTTCCGAGCTTCAGGTGTCCGGCCAAGGAAGCTGCTTCGGAAGCGACGCCTTCCATCATGTCTCCGTCGCTGGCCAGGACATAGGTGCAGTGATCTATCACATTGAAGCCTCGTCGGTTGTATCTTGCCGCCAGCGATTGTTCGGCGATCGCCATTCCCACGCCGTTGGCGAACCCCTGTCCGAGCGGACCGGTCGTGACTTCGACTCCGGCGGTGTGCAATCTCTCCGGGTGCCCCGGTGTCTTGCTCTTCCACTGGCGAAACTGTTTGATGTCATCGAGCGAAAGATCGTAACCGGTCAGGTGCAGCAGGCTGTACAGTAACATTGAAGCATGGCCGGCAGAAAGAATGAATCGGTCCCGGTTAAACCAGTTCGGGTTGGTCGGGTTATGACGAAGGAATTTGGTCCAGAGGACGTAGGCCATCGGCGACGCTCCCAAAGGCATTCCAGGGTGACCGGAATTCGCCTTCTGAACAGCATCGACCGCCAGAAATCTCATGGTATTTATGCAGAGCGTATCCAGATTGCCCGCTTGATCCATCAGTTGCCTCGCTTTCCATTGTATCTTGTTCAGGCGTGCACTAGGCTTTCCAACTGCAATAGATCCCACCCGTCAAAGTCTTTTGCGGCCAGGACGATCGAGAAACGGATCTTTGCCGGTATTGCATCCGGGAAGCCGCACTCACATTAATATTACTATTTAACGCCTTGGGGTAGGAATAGTGCCCTCAGTCGTCCGAAAATTCTCGCTTTGAGCCGGACGAAAGAGAACCTCAACCGATTTGCAACTATGGTCTGAGCATCTTGAAGGCGTGAGTCCAGTCGTTTCTCTGAAAACCGGGAATACACCAGAGGATTGCCAACGGTTCAATTGCCCGAGCAGCTTCGGCTTTGCCCATGTCTTCATACTCCCAGCCGAACTGCTCGAGTATTTTGCCGATCTGACTCTTGGCCTGGTCACTGTTGCCGCAGATGAACATCGTAGGCTTACCTCCGGGGAGCTGCGGACTGACCATCAGGTCGCTGCCGACGCAACTGAACGCCTTGACAAAATTGGCTTTGGGAGCGAGCTTCTGGAGACTTTCCATAAGAGACAGATTGGCCGAAGTGAAAAAGCGAAGGACACCGTTGACCGGTGGATCCTCGGAAATCGGATTAGTCGTATCGATAATTGTCTTGCCGAAAAGGTTATCGAGACCGGCCAATCTGGCCGCAGCTTCGGCCGCCGTCCCTTTTACAGCCAGTACGACCATGTCACCGTACCTGGCCGTTTCTTCGAAAGTTCCGACTTTAGCTTTGCCTGAAGTTGCTTTCGACAGTTGGGCGTGTTTAGTGCTGTCATTCGTTCCAATCATAACTTCGAACCCAAACTTGATGAAGCCGTTGGCCAGCGTCTGACCCACCGAACCGGAACCGATAACGCCGATTTTCTGTGCCATAACACCTCTCCTATTCATGTGAAAGGGGCTGGGATGCGAGCTTCACCGGTGCCCGCCTTCACCTCTAATTGTTCTTCTTGCCAGTCCTATCGTCTTCACTAGTAGAACAGATACAAATTCGTACAGTTCCATCGGCCGTAGGTTAGGAAAGGCTCTTTGCTGCCGATCGACTCCGCCCGGAGCCCAATACCACACTCAGAAAAAGGTTTCTTCTCTACAATCTGATACGAATCAGTTCTGAATATGGGGGAATAACACCACGGTGTTTTGCCGACACAGCTTCTAAGGAATGTAACTCTCTAAACAAACGACGCACTCACTCAGAGGATGAAAGGAGGTGAACCATGATCACAGGAGTGACAAGTTTTATCGCACAGGCGTCAAGTCAATGCACCAGCAGCGCGCAGAAGCAGCGTCCGAATCTCTTCAACGAGATCGACAGCAATCAGGACGGCACCATCGATAAGGCCGAGCTGACATCGTTCATTCAGAGTCAGGCGAATCAGAAGAGCAACAGCGTCAATATTGACCAGCTTTTCAGCAAGCTCGACACTGATGGCAACGGATCGATCAGCAAGTCCGAATCCGATGCGTTCCAATCCAGGATGGCGGCCAACCGGCCCGATATGTTCAGTCGGATGGACACCAATCAGGATGGCTCCATCGACAAGACCGAGTTCACGGCCTTCATGAAGAACCGTCCGGCCCATCACGGGCATTCAGGAGCCCAGGCTGCTTCGGATGCGGATGGTGACAGCGATTCCGACCAGAGCAGCGATATCGACTCGCTCTTCGCGGCGATGGACACCAACGGCGACGGTGTTATCAGCAAGGCGGAGTCCGACGCATATCGCGAGAAGATGCACGCTCAGAACGGCACCGGTCAGGCCGGCGATCCTGCTGCCTCTTCACAGGTTATGCAGAATTCGAATCTGTCCGCGTCCGGTTCCGCTGCGGCCGTCAGTAACCCTGCCGCATCGGAGATCAATACCCTTATCCAGCAGTATATGCAGAACTATACCAGTCAGTTAACATCAGTGAATCTGCTCGCGTAGTCTATCCCCAGGCCGGTCGAGTTAACACACCTGCTCGACCGGCATTCAATATCCGGAGGCACCGAATACAATTCGATACATTTCTGTTGCCGGCCAGTCAGCAATATCCGGCCGGAATTCGAGAATAATAGACCAGACAATTTAAGCTTCCGGCAGTCTTTGATTGTCTAAACTATTGCATGTGGTGAAAAACACAATCACTTCGAACTGGAGCACAAATGGTTACTGACTCGACTCCGAGGATTCGTATTCTGCTGGTTGAGGACGATGTGAAGCTTGCAGAATTGATCAAAGGGTTTCTGCAGGGGCATGGTTTCGAAGTTGCCACAGAGACGCGAGGGGACCGAACACCCAACCGGGTTCTACAGGAACATCCCGACCTGATCATTCTGGATCTCATGCTACCGGGGCTCGATGGCATCTCCGCCTGCCGACAGATTCGTGTACATTACCGCCGACCCATTCTCATGCTGACGGCGAGAGGAGAGGAAACCGATGAATTGGTCGGTCTCGATGCCGGTGCTGACGACTACATGGCGAAACCCGTTCGTCCGAAACTTCTCCTTGCCCACATCAATGCGCTCTTGCGCCGTCAACGCTCGAATGGGGAGTCAAAGAAAATTGAAATCGGCACGGTCGCCCTGGACGGAGACACGCGGGAAGTAACGGTGGGAGGTCGCGCGGTCGATCTGACCACCGCCGAGTACGATCTGCTCTGGTTGCTGGCCGCCCGGGTGGGTGAAGTGGTCACCCGCGATGAAATTTGCAGCACCCTCCGAGGATTGGAGTACGACGGGCTGGACCGTTCGGTTGATCTTCGCATCACCCGCCTTCGGAAGAAGCTCGGTGATGACGCCAAGCACCCGCAGAAGATCAAGACAATTCGAAGTGTCGGTTATCTGCTCGTGAACGGTTGATGGGACGACTCTTCGTACGCATCTCACTCGGTATTCTGGTCACGCTGATCGTCGCTTCGGCCTTCGGCGTTTTCGTCATACGCGCATTCGTCGGTTGGCCGGATGACCCGCACGGGCACAGCGAACTCTGGGGATCGATCAGGCTGCTTCAGGAACGCCTCGATCGCATGCCAGGCGAGAAAGCCCGGGCCGAGCTGGACAGCCTGCAAACCTCATTCGGATTTCCCCTGGCAATCGTACCCCGATCGGATTCGCTCCCTATTCCATTCGAGCGCGGAAGATTCGACAATATGCCCATGCCGGGGCCGCCTCGATTCGGCGACCGGCGGATGCTGTACATCCCCCTGGCCGACGACCGGGTGCTCGTCGCCGGGCCGTTGCCCGATCCCCCCAAACCGAGTCATTGGCTGCTCGCCCTGGTATTCGGAGGGGTGATAATCATCGTCGGGCTGGCCGGATTCATTCTGGCCGCTCCCGTAGTGAGGCGACTCAAGGCTCTCGAAGACTCCACCGCGAGATTCGGCGGGGGGAATCTTGGAGCCAGAGCACAGATCGATTCCCGGGACGCGGTAGGAAGTTTGGCCCGAAGGTTCAATGCGATGGCCGACGGTGTGCAGAAAAGAATCGAAGGGCAGAAGCAGTTACTGCAGGCCGTCTCGCACGAACTTCGCACTCCAACCGCACGAATCCGATTCGGGCTCGAGATGCTGTCTGAAGCTTCAACGGATGACGAGCGTGCTCGCTTTCTGGCATCGATCGATGATTCTCTCACCGAACTGGATCAACTCATCGGCGAACTACTCGATTTCCACCGATTCAGTGCGGAGGGGATAGCGATCCAGCCGGAATTTTTCAATGTTAGAAAGGCGCTGACCGAAACGGCCGACCACCTCTCTGAATTTGGCCAGGGTATCGATGTCAAGATCGTCCAGGACTCGCCGGGCGATCTGGAAATATACGCGCACCCGGCTTCGTTCAAGTGTGTCATCAGAAATCTCCTGACCAATGCCCTGCGCTACGCCGAATCGGAAGTGCAGATACGCGCGTATCGCGAAGGAGACGATGTCCTGGTGGAGGTCAGCGACGATGGTCCGGGGGTGGCTGAATCGGACTGGGAGAGGATATTCGAACCGTTCTTCCGGGTTGACCGAAGTCGAAGTCGCGAGTCCGGGGGAGTTGGGCTCGGGCTTTCGATCGTCCGTCAGGTGTTGCAGCTGCATAACGGCGAGGTCAGGATCGGCCATTCGCCCCACGGGGGCACAATGTTCACCACCAGGTGGCCGGACAAATCAGGCGTGCCTCACTCGGAGCCGGTTGGTCGCTGATTATCTTTTTCCTCTTGAATCACAGTCATTTGACGCCGTGATTTTCATCTCCTGCAAAATTAATGTTGGATAAAAAAGTCCAAAGCCGTATTCTGCCGATATCTGAAATCAGAACCAAATACTGGGAAAATGCGTTAATGAGTCATTAATGACTAATGTAGACAACATCACACAGCTGCTTTCCTCGGTGCGGGACGGGAACAGGGCTGCGATTGATGCCCTTCTTCCGCTTGTTTATGACCGTCTTCGCGCGCTTGCTCGGGCCCAATTGGCGTCCGAACGGCCCGGTCACACCCTCAATGCTACAGCTCTGGTACACGAATCATACTTGAATCTGGTCGGCCAGAATCAGCTTTCCTGGGAGAATCGGGCGCATTTTTTTGCCATTGCGGCCCAGGCGATGCGTCGTATCCTCATAGACTATGCCCGTCGGCGACTGGCCAAGAAACGCCAGGGGGACAGTCCTTTCGTGACCTTCGATGATTCGCTGATCGGCGGAAATCAGCGGGCTGAGGAAGTGGTGGCGCTCGATGCTGCATTAGTTCGTCTTCGCGAATTGAGCGAACGTCAAAGCCAGGTGGTCGAATACCGGTTTTTCGGCGGCCTGACCCAGGAAGAAATCGCCGAAGTACTGAAAGTATCCGTGCCGACCGTCCGTCGCGACTGGCGAATTGCCAAAGCCTGGCTCGCTAACGAGCTGCGCAAAGGCAGTTCCTCTGCTCAATGATCGACGTATAATTCAAAAAGCGGATTTGATCGATAAGGAAGCGCATGCAGTCCGAACGCTGGAATCGCATTCAGGAAATTTTCGAAGCCGCCGTCGATGCCGACAGCTCGCAACAGGAGAAGATCGTCCGCACCGCTTGCGGTGATGACGAAGCGATGTTTGCCGAAGTCATGGCGCTGCTTGCCGCCGACTCCGAAGGACACTCGCTGCTCGATCATCGATCGGCGATTGAAGCGCTTCCGGAAGCGACCTCGCTTGTCGGCGAACAGCTCGGACCTTTTCTCCTGAAGGAGGAGATTGCCTCAGGGGGAATGGGTTCGGTCTATCTGGGTGTGCGTGTCGACAAGCAGTTCGAGCAGACGGTTGCGGTCAAAGTGATTCAACAGGGGCTGAATACCAGCGTGATTCTCAAGCGCTTCTATCAGGAACGACAGATTCTTGCGCGGCTGCAACATCCCAATATCGCGCAGCTCATCGATGGCGGATTGACGCCTGACCGAAGACCCTACTTCGTCATGGAATACGTCGACGGCGAGCCGATCGATCAATACTGCCGCAAGCGCGCCCTTTCGGTAGCCGCCCGACTCAATGTATTCCTGCAGGCTTGCGAAGCGGTGGAATTCGCGCACAGCAACCTGGTCGTGCATCGGGATATAAAACCGGCGAATATTCTCGTGGGCAACGATGGCCGGGTGAAGCTGCTTGATTTCGGGATCGCCAAGGTGACCGAAGGAGCCGAAGGCGCAGCCGATTCACCCGCCCTGACGCTCACCGGTTTTCGCGCGCTGACCCCGCGATACGCCTCCCCGGAACAGCTTCGCAACGAGACGATCACGACCGCAAGCGATGTTTATTCGCTCGGTGTCGTTCTCTATGAACTATTGACCGGACATTATCCGTATCAGGCCAAGCGGGATTCAGCCGCCGAGTTCGAACGTGCCGTAATCACCCAGGAGCCGGAACGTCCATCGAGTGTAGTTCTGCGAAAAGACGACGCTATCACCCGACCGGGGGATAAGATCGGAAACAGAGAGGACCTTCACAAGCTGCGTCGCCAGCTCAGAGGGGATCTTGACACTATCTGTATCACGGCATTGAGGAAGGACCTGCAGCGCCGCTATCATACCGTCCGACAGTTGACCGATGATATCAGAAGATACCTGAGCGGATTTCCGATTGAAGCGCGGATGGATTCGGTACCGTACATGCTCGGCAAGTTCATCCGGCGGCATCGGACCATCGTGGCTATTGCATCGATCGCCGTTGTCGCCATAGCGGTCACGACCGCGGTATACACTCAGCGTCTTGCGAGAGAACGCAACCTGGCCCGACTGGAAGCTCGAAAAGCTGAGGCGATATCTTCGTTTCTGACCGGGATTTTCGAAGTTTCTGATCCGAATGTATCGCAGGGGAAAGAGATCACTGCCCGGGAGCTTCTCGACACGGCCACCGTTCGGCTGAGATCGCAGTTGAACAATCAGCCGGCGGTCAAGGCCAACCTGATGTCGGTCGCGGCCGATATTTATTTTGATCTGGGGGCATACGACGAAGCCCGCAAACTGGGATATGAAGCTCTCGATATCACCCGCAAGACGCAGGGAGAAAATAATGCCGATTATGCCTCGAGCTTGCACCAGATTGCGATGTTTCTCGACGATGCCGGTGAAACGGACTCCGCCCTGACGCTCGCCAGGAAAGAACTTGCGATCACGACGAATCTATTTCCGAGCAAAGATACGACGGTAGCAACTGCGCAGATCTCGGTGGCGTATCTGTATCGCCATCTTGGAGAGTTCGATTCGGCAGCATATTACTACAATCATGCGCTCGAGACTCAACGCGAGCTTCTCGGCGATGCCGATGTCGAAGTGGGTAACACGCTGAATCATCTGGCCAGATTGTATTTTCAACTGGGCGAGTACGACAAGGCGGAGCCGCTGGCGCGGGAAGCGGTCGCCAATCTCCGGGCGTACTATCAGCGGGACGACCACTTTGAGGTCATCGCGGCGATGGGGAATCTGGGTGGGATTCTTTCTGCGGAAGGACATTACGCCCAGGCCGAATCGGTTTTCACCGTGGCTCGGGAATCGCTCGCGCGGGTAGTCGGCACCCAGCACGCGTACTACGGCGGGATAACGGAACAACTGGCGAACGCCATGTATCACGACGGGAAGATTGAAGAGGCTCACCGATTATTCGACGAGTCTCTCAAGCTTGCCGAAAAGAATTTGCCCTACAACCACCCCGCACATGCTGACGCCTTGATCGGGCTCGGGCGACTGCTTTCGGAGCATGGTGACTTTCGTGAAGGAGAGAAGCTTTTGCGCCAGGCTCTTCAGATCCGGCAGAACACTCTTCCTCCCGATCACTGGAGAACGGCTACCGTAGAATCTGTTCTGGCCGATTGCCTCAGGAGAGGCAAACACTTTGAAGAGGCATCCAAACTGGCCAGTCATGGCTACCAGGTGCTTTACGAGAAGTTTGGCAATAACGATCCGAGAACGGAACAGGCTCGCAAGGTCCTGGTCGCTTTGTACGATGACTGGGAAAAGCCGCTTCCGGTCGATTCGACTCTACCCATGCCATAAAAAAAGGCGAACCCTTGCGGGTCCGCCTGATGTAGTCGGGCTAAAACTACAAGGAGTATTTAGTAAGCAGTGATCGCACGATCACGTCACGTTCCGCCGGTGTCACAGCCGCACCATAGGCGCGGATCTCTGCCATCAGAACCTGATTGCCGAACTCTGAACCGATTCTTGCGCCAAGAAAAGAGACCAGCGGACTCGTTTTCGAGGCATCGGTACCGATCGGAGTCGGATCGTTATTGATATAGATTGACATGCCATCGGTCTGGCTGAATCGGAAGGTCACGACATTCCACTGGTCGAGCGGGGTCGATGACACGGCATCCAGCGTGTAGTTTTCGTGTGACATTGTCCAACGGATGTTGTCCCGGTATCCGAGCGACAGGCTGGTGAGCTGACTGGTACCAGTTCCGAAGAGAAACATCTCCGGGTAACTGATAGCCAAATTGGGTAGTTTGACCACCGCGAATACTGTATAATCGGAGCCGGTTAATCGGACTCCCGGGAACTGGAATTTGCCGTCGACCGCGGACAGACCTCCTCGGAATCGCATGACCGGGAGGGCACCACCGTTGAGCTGTCCGGCAAGAAATTCGGCACCATATGTCTTGGTCGGAGGAACAGCATTGAGCGTGGAATCTCCGAACGCGTTTTTGAGGAGACTGATATATCCGCTGTTGGATCCCGAGCCACGGGTATAGTACTTGGGGTCATCGAGACGGTACCAGAAAATCGGGTTCGGCACTGAAGAGCTGACCAATTCGCAATCGGTGACGTCGTACTCTGAGGAGAGACCGACTTTTACGATTTGTGACGGGTTGGCCAGGGATCTGACCACATAGGAGAGCGGCACGCCGGTCCTGATCGACCCACCCTGGGCCAGGTACTGCTTCAGCGTGTTGAAGTCGGTGGTAATCGCACCGATCGCCGCCGAGGCCTCGCCACCCATCGCAAATGCCTTTACCCGCACATTCTGTAGCGCCGTCAAATACTGACCGCTGCCGCCGATGGATCCGCCGGCGACGGCCCCGTTGAACGAGGCATCGATCGACGCCTGCATGTCGCTTTTGGACGAAGTCGACTCGATCAACAGGTAGAAAATTCGTCCGTAGGTGACCGAGGAGACGAAGGCCGCCGGGTTGCCGGGACCAATGTACTGCGCAAGATCGCTCGGCGTTTCATCCTGAGCGAATATGTCGTCTATCGAGGTCGGGAGTTGAAAGGCCATCGTGAAGTAAGACTGCACAAGCTTGACCACGTACCGATTGTACTCCTTGTCCTGATCGAAGGAAAGGGAAGTGGAGAGATCTCCGGTAAGGTTACTGTATTCGATGTCGAGGGCCAGGGCCAACTGCTGCCGAGAGTCTACAGCTTCGTACGAAAATGTGAACCGAGCCGGCAGCGTGTCGGAGGCGCGGGCGATGATGTCATTCTGAGCGGTGATGACATGGCCCAGATCGACCACCGGAATGGTTTCGCTGGCGGCCGGAGATCCGTTCAGAATGGTCATCACGATCGTACCGCCCGCCCGTTTTGCCGGGATTGGATTCGGCGTGGCATTAGCCAGGCTGTTTCCTTGAAGTAAATTGCCGGGATATATGACGTCGGCCAAAGGATCGAACGTCGGGAAATCGTCAGGCGTCTTCACCACCGAGTAATGCTTGGTGGTGCAGAAGTACTGCTCGTTGTTTTGTGTCTCAACCGTCGTATCAGCGCTGGTGACCGAGTCCATAGGAGTCACCGACGGGAATGCCCCTCCGGAGTTGATCGTCGTTTGATACTGGCTGTTGTTGGTAGGCGACGTGGGTGAGTTTTTGGAGCACCCGACACCCATCAGGACAATCAGCGAGAGGCCGACCAGCACCAGTTTGAAGTTTCGAGTTTTCATTATTGTTTCCTTTTTCGAAGGGTCGGGAAGGTTATTCCCGACCCGAATCATCATAGTATCGGATTAAAGCAACACCTTGAATTCGGCACGATCGCCGTCTTCGCCGGCATTCCCGCCGTTGTCGGATCTCACGCCGCCGGTACCGGGATTGCCAAGGGTGATCGCATTGTTGTCACGAGTGGAGTTGCTGGCGCTCTGGAGGATTGCGATTGACGGACCGCCGCCGCCGCATCCACCATAGCCGCCGGTTCCGCCCTTGCCGCCATGACCGCCATTGCCTCCGGAGGCGCCGTTGATGTTTCCGGATCCACCGGAACCGCCGCTGCCGCCGTCCTGGCCGACGCCGCCTTTCCCTCCGAAGGCACCATTGCCCCCGTTGCCGGTCGTGATAGTGTTGTTAGTGACGGTCACATTGCTGCCGTTGGAGAGGAGAATGGCGATCGAGGCTCCGCCGCCCGTACCGTAGCTGCCGCCGACACCGTACAGGCCGCCGGCACCACCACCGCCGCCGGCCGCGCAGCAGGCAGCACCAGCGCCGCCACCACCGCCGCCGCCGCCGCCCCAGCCGTAGCCGCCATTGCCTCCATAAGATCCGTTGGCTGCGTAGTAGAAGTTGCCTGAGACGGTACCAAAGCTAAGGCCGCCGGCACCGTTTCCGCCGGGTCCGCCCGGATTACCGGTGCCACCCACATGGCCGGTCGCACCAAAACCTCCGGCTGCACCACCGTATCCGCCACTATTCTGACCGGCAGAACCGTTCGTTCCGCCGCCGGCGCCGCCGGCATTACCGCCATGACCACCATCGCGGCCGTATGAAACATTTCCGCCGGAACCGCCGCCGCTCACACTGCAGGTCAGGGCGAAATAGGCATTGGAACCGCCGCCTCCGTTAGCGGCGTGGCCGGTGCGATCACTTGCATTGCTTCCGTTCTGGCCGTCGGAACCGTTTCCAACTTCGATCTGATTCTGATTGATCGTCACACCGGTACTCGCGGAGAGGCTGATTGCAACCGAACTGTTCGAGATTCCGGTAGCATTGGCACTTCTGATGGTAAAGCCTTCAATAGTGAGCTGGGTCACACTCGTGCCCTTTATCGCATAGGTGCCGCCATCGATGATCGTCTCATCGGCCGCAAAATCGCGAGTCCAGTCAGTCGCACTAAAGGCGCCATAGAGACTGACACCATCGGCCAGAACCGGCGATTCGGAGTACGTTCCGGCCGCTACGTAGACATCACCCTTCGAAGCGGTTGCCGCGCTTATCGCGTTCTGGATTGTCGCTTTAGGTGCCGAGAGACTGCCGGAATTGGCATCATTACCGTTCTTGCTGACAAAGTAGGCGTTGCTGCCGTCTTCGGCGATAAATACAACCACGCGATCGGGATCACTCGAGACCACACCGTTGTTCACGACCAGATTAAAGACAATCGAAGTCACTTCGTCAGGTGCGGTGAAAGATGGCTGCATCCCGGTGAGGTTGCCGACCGAAGGTCCGCTGACCTGGGTCCACTGATAGGTCAGGGATGCGCTGTTCGGATCGCTGCTCCCGCTGCCGTCGAGGGTAACCGACTGACCTTTAGTGACGACTTTATCACCGCCGCCGTTAGCTATAGGTACACTGGCCACATTAAAGCTAAAGGTGTAATCAGAGCTGAGCGCCTGACCATTGTCGTCTGTGACCGTGGTGCTGATCGTAACCGTGTAGGTCTGACCGGCGGTCAGGCTCGGGCTCGGGGTGAATGTTATGGTTGTACCGTTGGCAACCAGTGCACCTGAGGCACCGCTTACCGAGAATGAACTCGAAGACACCGTGGTTGGGTCAACCGCATGATTGAATGTCACGGTAACCGATCCGTTCGGCCCTACCGCCTCGCCGTTCAACGGATTGGTCGAGACGACGGCAAATAGTGACGGGGATGGGTTGGTTGAGTTCGATGACCCGCTGCTGCCGCAACCGGTTAGCATCGGAAGCAGCGCGAGGGCGCTGAGGGTGAGAAGCAGGACGGCATGAAGCAGCGTCCTGCGTCCGCCGGGATTTCTTCCCGAGGGTGAAGTGGTTTTGTGAATGGGCCAGGTATACATGGCCGCCTCCTTTCGGATTTCAAATGACTGGATTGGGTTGTCTATTGGTAATCGCGTAAAAAGGAGGCGAAAGTGATAACGACTAAACGGGTCTATTTTAGAAATTTTGTCTATTTTTTTGTCCGGTTGACCGACGACAGTGATAGCTGCGAATAACTCGTTGTTGTTCTGTGCCTTAGTAAGACAAGGGACAAAAGAGACTCGGAGGCGGCTAAATTCCCCGACTCAAATGGCCGATCAGTATGGTATTATGAGTATTGAAAGTTACAAGCCTTCTCAATCGAACTTCGGGTCGCAGAGGACCAAAGCCCAGGGCAAAAGGCAAATTGCCACGGCCGCTTTCGGCTTCCTGGCGGCCGGAATTTATCTCTGGCCCATTCCCTATAGTAATGTAAGCATGGAAGGGGGCTTCCTCCTCGGATGGGTGATTGCGGCAGCAGTCGCAGGTTTCTTCAGCCGGATTTATTTCAGACAGCCGGTCATCTTGATCGCTTCCCTGGTAGCGGTCGGATTTGCCTGCGCTACCATGGCCCGGGTCGTCGTCGAGTGCACGGCCGATCCAACCAGCCATAATCTGTGGCCGTTTGAAATCGGGTTCGCCGTGTTTGTCGGATGGCCGGGTGGCTGGATCGGGGCGCTAATAGCGTCGAAACTGAAGTCGGAGCAACCCCGTAACAGAATCCATCAGAAATAAAACAGCCGACAAGCTTTTCTCGTCGGCTGCCTCTTTAAGAGGAAAAGTGCGCTCGTGACCTCAGGTGAGGTTCCACTTCCTTCTGATTTCTCCCTATTTCTTTGCTGAAGCGCTCAGGACTTTGTCTTTGTCGAGCTTCCGCGTACAGAAGAACCAATCATAACAGGTGAGATCCTTCTGACCTTCCATCCGCTCCTTGGCGGTGCCGCATGATCCGGCCGGCGGAACGATGACATCGTCGCCCGGGCGCCAGTCGGCAGGCGTGGCAACTTCAAAATTGTCCGCGGTCTGGAGGGCGACCACCACCCGGAGCAATTCATCGAAATTCCTTCCCAAAGAGAGCGGGTAGTAAATAATAGTCCGGATGATTCCTTTCGGATCGATCACGAATACGGCGCGAACCGCTTTCGTCGTGCTTTCGCCCGGCTGAATCATGCCGTACCGCTTTGCCACTTCCATCGTGATGTCCTCGATCAGTGGAAACTTCACTTCGACATTCTTCATGCCGCGGTATTCGATCTTTTCTTTGATGGTGCGAAGCCAGGCGATATGGCTGTAAAGACCGTCGACCGACAATCCAACCAGCTTGCAATTCATTCCCTCGAACTTATCTTCGAGGGTCGCGAAGGTCATGAATTCCGAAGTGCAAACAGGGGTGAAGTCGGCCGGGTGGCTGAACAGGATGACCCAGTGTCCTTTGTACTGATCGGGGAACGAGATTTCCCCCTGGGTGGTGACGGCTTTAAACGCAGGCGCCTTGTCGCCTATGCGCGGCATCGAAATAATCTCGGTGGCTGTGTTAGGTTCCATTCTTAGTTTCCTCTCAATCTCCAATTGTACAGGTTTACGTTTGAATTCTCTTAGTGCGAGCAGCATGAGGAATCGCTGGACCAGTCCAGATTCCCTTTGGCGTACAGCTCGGCTGCTTCTTTCGCACTTACCTGGTCGGTCACGATTGCCGGTTTGATCCCCCCGGCCGATAGATCGGCGAGGGCGCGACGGCCCATGCCCCGGCAGATGACAACCTCGCAATCACGAAGGGCATCGACAAATCCGGCATGGCTGTGGGGCTCTTCACCATGGTCATGGCCGTGATGGTGCTCGTGTTGTCCCTGATGATGATGCCCGAAACCGTTGCTGCGGAACTCAATCATTTCGACCTGGCCATCGCGGGCTTCATAGATCACAAAGCCGGCGCATCGTCCGAAATGTCCAGCGATCGAAACCTGATCATCCGAGGCTACTGCTATTTTCATGTGGTCTCCTTTCCGGCGGTGGTCGCCTTTCGCTGTCCCCTCCGGCAACCCATCCCCTGACCTCGACCGCCGCGTCCCTGACCCCGCTGGGCGTCGGAACGATGCAGATTGGCGCTTGCGCACTGAGGACAGGAGGCCGGTCGGCCGGTGCCGAATCCGACTTCCCACGAATGCCCGCAGTCGGCGCATTCAAATGTTCTTTTCTGTACCATCTCTACAATACCTCCATCGATTCTAATGGCTTTTCCGTTTATCAGGCCGTCTGCGACCTTCCGATGGGCGGCTGCGAGAATACGACCGAATGTCGCCCGCGAGACCTTCATCTTTTTGGCAGCTTCTTCCTGATAGAGCCCGTCGAGATCGGCAAGGCGAAGCGCCTCGAATTCATCGAAGGTCAGCACGATTTCCTCCAAATCGCAAAGGGGGATTCCCCTCGGTTTGAAGAAAGTGGAATTCGGGAACTCTCTGATGAACCGCGCGCATTTTGGTCTTGCCATATCTAATCTCCGGTCGTATAATGAGCATATGCTCATTATAAGTCAAGTGAAATATTGGGCGGAGAGGAGGAAGGGATGAAGGGGACGGCCGAATTCAGGTCCCATGACAACTGTTTCGCATGCAGTCAGCACAATCCGGATGGGCTCGGGCTTACAATGGAAGACGTTGAGGGCGCAGTTGTATGTCGGACGAGGGTCAGCGAGCGGTTTCAAAGCTATGATGGAATCGTTCATGGAGGGATCCTTGCTTCGATTGCCGACGCCACGATGGTGCATCTGGCCCGTACCCGCTTCGGCGGGCGGCCGATGACCTGCCATCTCGATATTCGATACAGGAAATCGGTTGAGATCGGCGAAGAGCTGGAAGCCCGGGCGAGTATGGTTAAGTCCAGGGGCGATTTCGTCTGGGCGGTCTGCCGGATCTCGGTCGGAAATGAACTATGTGTTGAGGCTGAGGCCTCGCTCAAACTGATCTGAGGGTGCAGATGACATCTTTAGTTTGCACGATGACCGAGCAATGAAGCATCATCACTTTGCGACCAATCACTATCCGGGAGAGTCAGTCTGAGACAATTCGGCAAAAGACAGGCGGGGACAATCTATGAAGATCGTCTGTCCGCTTATGTGATTCTGTTTGAAGAAGCTAATAGAGTCGTAGCGGTCAAGCATCGGGGACTGTTCTTTCTTCCCGGAGGCGGAGTTGATACAGGGGAGACGATCGAGCAGGCGCTCTTACGGGAGATAGCAGAGGAGATCGGCTGGACAGTGAGGCTGGGACGGGAGGTTGCGGTAGCCGGTCAATACACGGTCAGTCCGAAAATGGGGAAGCACGTGAACAAGATCAGTCACTTTTTTTCAGGCGAAGTGCTCGATCGCAACGGTACCGGGATAGAACCGGACCATGAACTTCTCATTCTCACGATCGACCGGTTTGCCGAAAACGCAGCTCACGAGAGCCAGGTCTGGGCAATTCGCAAGGCGATAGAGTCCGGAGAAGAGACCAGTTGACCGATCAGGATCGGTGGGACTGATCGGCTCCGAGCTCCTGATTGAAATAACCCGCGACCAACTTATCAATTGCCTGCTCGATCCGCTTCCATCCTCTTGCCGATTTCAGGTCAATTCCCTGATACGCATCGAGGCGTGACGCACTCACAACAAGGTAAGATATCCCGGCATGGATAAGCGCAAAGACGGTTCCGGGGTCTAGTTCCGGATGTTTGTCGAGATCAAGCGGGAGTTTCGCGAGATACTCCCTGGCAAGTTTTTCCCGGGCCGGCGAGAGCTTTTGCGTGAGAACATTTTCGTCATGAATCTCGGAGCGCAGGGTTGCCTGAGCAAGCGGACGTCGCCGCAACTCTTCAAGCTGATTTTTGAGAAGCGCCGAAGTAACCGCTGCCGGGTCGAGCAATCTTTCCCGTGAGGGCCACGCGAGGGGCGGCAATGCGGCCGAGTCCGCGTTCTCATCGGCGTAGGCGGTTAGTAGTCCATTCAGGTCGCCGAAATATCGATATATGAGCACCTTATCAACCCCCGCCGCGCCAGCGACGGAGTTGATTCCCAGTTTTTCAAATCCCTGATTCAAGAGAATGTCACCGACTGCTGCAAGTATTCTGGCGCGAGTCTGCTGCTTGTCTCTCTTGACCGGCCTGTTCTTGGTTTCCATCGTGAGATATCCTTCGAATGAATGTAGTCTTCCTAGTCTGTTATCATCTAAAGCTGTCATTCGACAGCCAGACTGTCAAGTCACTTCTTGGAGACAATGGTCGACCGTGCTTCGCAAATGCAGCCGTCCGTTAAGTTTGCTCAGGCTTTGTGGATAGGTAAAGGCCCGTACTTTTGTCACCAGTATGTGACAACGTTGGATCAGCGTCACCGATTAGTGACTATTGCTTCGAGAACTGCTGTCCGATGGGACATAATGAATAAGATCTCCTGTAACAGCATCGTAAGTAATGTTATAAATCATACAATAAATGGTGTTAATAGTCGATATTTATTTTAATTAACTTGGACGATTACAATCTCTTAAGTTCTTCATACCATAGATGATGCTGGGCAAGCTTGTGAAAAAAATCTCTTGACCATATTTGAGAACATGGATAATCTAATCTATATGTAAGCAGAGTTATGAGTTATATGCCTGCTTGATCATTCAGCAGGATCACAAGAGATACCGAGCCAGCAAGGAGACTTTATGAGCGGGAAGACCGAGTCTCTTCAGCCCAAAGAGGCGGAACTTCGAGCTGCATTCTGGGAGCAGGTCGGCAGTTTTCCGGAGGGTTTCAAAATCAAGCGTTGCCTTCAGTGCGGCACTTGCACCGGGACCTGTCCGGTTTCGTACGCAATGGACCTTACTCCCCGGCAGGTGATCGCACTTTTCCGCGCGGGACGGATGGAGGAGATATTCAAGAGCCGTACCGTGTGGCTGTGCGCATCCTGTTACTCGTGCACCGTCCGCTGCCCTTCGGATATTCGAGTAACCGACACAATGTACGCGCTAAAGCGAATCGCCATGGCCAAGGGGATTTATCCCGGTCGTTTTCCTGTCCACACCCTCTCCCGGTCCTTCACTAACAATGTCTACCGTTATGGCCGGAACTACGAACTTGGCCTCGGCGTGCGGTACTTCATGCGCACGGGAATCGGAAGGCTTTTTTCGAACGCTTCAATGGGCTGGTCAATGATTCGCCGTGGCCGGATGGGGCTGCTTCCCAAAAAACTGAAACGAGTAAACGATGTACAGGCCATCATTAAGAAGGCCAATGAATTTGGAGAAGGGTGATGCTCCATTATGCATACTATCCGGGCTGTAGTCTGGAGCACACAGCCAGCCCGTACGACAAATCGATCCGGACGCTTTTCAAAGCGCTCGATATCGGTCTTCACGAGATCGAGGACTGGAATTGCTGCGGCGCGACCATGTACATGTCGGTCAAGAAGATTGTCGGCTACGCGATCAGCGCCCGCAATCTGGCCCTGGCCCAATCGATGGACATGCAGATCTGTGCTCCATGCAGCAGCTGCTATACAATATTAAGAAAGACGAACCGGCATATCGCCTGGGATCCAAAAGAGCGGGCGAAGATCAACGAAGCGCTGGCGGCTGCCGGCCTCACTTATGATACGGTCGTCAAAGTAAGACATCCGCTGGATATTCTCGTTAATGATCTCGGTATCGGCACGATCAAGGCGAGGGTGACGCATAACCTCAACGGCCTGAAGGTCGCCCCCTATTATGGTTGCCAGATCGTTCGTCCGCACGGGTATTTCGACGATGTCGACGAACCTGTCATGATGGATCGGCTGCTTTCTGCGGTCGGCGCCGAAGTTGTCCCTTATCCGTGTAAGGTCCGGTGCTGCGGCGGTATGCTGATGACCACGCAGGAAGAGATCGCGCTCGACCTCAACATGAAGCTGCTTCAAGCTGCGGCCGATACCGGCGCTGAAGTTATCGCAACCGCCTGCCCGCTTTGCCAGATGAATCTCGAAGCATATCAGGGGAAGATCAATAAGACGTACGGTCGTCATTTCCATATACCGGTCGTCTATTTCAGCCATCTGGTAGGTGCGGCGCTCGGGATCACCTCACATGAGATGGGTCTTGACAAACTCCTGGTAGAGCCGACCAAGCTCTTCGGACTGATGAAAGGAGCGGCCGTATGAATACGATGCCTGCTCATTCCGAAAACGGAACACCGAAAATCGGCGTCTACGTCTGTCACTGCGGAACCAATATCGCAAAAACGGTCGACGTGGTGAAAGTAGCCGAACTGATGGCCCAGGTTCCCGGCGTCGTTGTCTCAAGACATTATCGCTTCATGTGCTCAGATCCTGGGCAGGAGTTGATCCAGAAGGATATTCGCGAACTCAAGCTTGACCGGGTAGTCGTGGCAGCTTGCAGTCCGCTTATGCATGAGCCGACATTCCGCAAGGCGGTCGAAGACGCGGGGCTCAATCGCTACTTCTTTGAAATGACCAATATTCGCGAACAAGTCAGCTGGGTGACGATAGATCCCCGACTGGCCACGAACAAAGCCCTGGCCCTTCTCAAGGGAGCAGTGGCCCGGGTAAAATTCCACCAACCCCTCGAAATGCGCAAAGTCCCGATCCTTAAGAAAGTGTTGGTCGTAGGAGGCGGAATCGCCGGTATCGAAGCGGCTCTGCAGATTGCCGATGCCGGTTTCGAAGTTGTCCTGGTCGAGAAGGAGCCGTCGATCGGCGGTCACATGTCGCAATTCGATAAGACCTTCCCGACTCTTGACTGCGCCGCGTGCATTCTGACGCCCAAGATGGTATCGGTCGGAAAACATCCGCATATCAAACTGATGAGCTACTCCGAGGTGGAGGAGGTCAAGGGGTATGTCGGGAATTTCAAGGTGCGGGTTCGAAAGAAAGCCCGTTATGTAGATCCAACCAAATGTAACAGTTGTGGTTCCTGCTACGAGGCCTGTCCCAGCAAACCTTACCCCTCAGAACGAAGATTGTCATTGGGCGAGCAGGTCGTTAAGGAAGGGAAGGCGCTGCAGATCAGCCACCCGAGCGTGATGGGGCCGGACCATGACCTTACACAATTGACCGGAGCACAGCCGATGCCGGAGCCGGTCCTCGTGCCGGTGGAAGGAGGATCCAAGTGACCGTGCTGACCGAACAGAGATACGATCTGGCCGAAGCGATCGACGATATCGTCAACAGGTACGAAGCGAAACCGACTGCCCTGATCATGATCCTGCAGGATGTCCAGAAACATTATCGTTACCTGCCGATGGAAGCGCTCAAGCTGGTGGCGAAAAAGATGGATCTTCCGCTGGCCCAGATATTCGGAGTGGCGACCTTTTACCGTTCGTTCAGCCTGACTCCGAAGGGGAAGCATCACGTCTGTGTATGTACCGGCACCGCCTGCCACGTGCGCCAGGCCTCGGTAATAGTCGACCGCCTGGAAACCGCGCTCAAAATCAAGGCTGGTGGAACTACCGACGACAAAGAATTCAGCCTCGAGACCGTAAACTGCCTTGGTGCCTGCGCACTCGGTCCTCTGGTGACAGCGGACGAGGTGTATCACGGGAATATGACGGTCGCCAAGGTAGACAAGATGCTTGAGGAGCTAAAAGAAGGGAAGGAGAAGTCATGAAACTGACCCGTCTCAACACTCCTTCCGAACTCCAGACGTTACGCACGAACCTTGTGAATCAGCGTGACGGCGAACGTACGATTATCTCGGTCTGTGCCGGCACCGGATGTCTGGCCTGCGGCTGCGAGAAGGTCAGCGACGCCATTCATGCGGCGCTGGTGGCCAGTCACCTGGAGAACGAGGTCGAATTGAAGAAGACCGGCTGCCACGGTTTCTGTGAACGGGGTCCGCTCGTGGTCGTGCATCCACAAGGGATTTTCTATCAACGGGTGAAGCCGGCCGATGCCAAACTGATCGTCGATCATACGATCAAAGCAGGGCAGACGGTAAACCGGCTGCTTTACAGCGATCCGCTCACTAAAGAAACGATCACGCAAGAGGCGGAGATTCCGTTCTACAAGAAGCAGATGCGTCTGATTTTCGGCAAGAACGGCCACATGGACCCGACCTCGATCAACGACTATATCGCTCTCGGCGGGTATACCGCGCTCATGAAGGCGTTGAAGATGAAGCCTGAGCAGATTATTCAGGAGATTATCGAATCAGGCCTTCGTGGCCGCGGGGGCGGCGGGTACCCTACCGGCAAAAAATGGGCGACCTGTCGTAAAGCCAAAGGGACTCCCAAGTATGTAATCTGCAACGCCGACGAAGGTGACCCGGGGGCGTTTATGGATCGGTCGCTGCTCGAAGGCAATCCTCACTCGGTAATTGAGGGGATGATCATCGGAGCGTATGCGATCGGAAGCACCGAAGGGTTCGTGTATGTACGAAACGAATACCCTCTCGCGGTCAAGAATCTCATGATTGCGATTCAAGCGGCTCGGGAGCTCGGGCTGCTGGGCAAGAATATCCTTGGGACTGGATTCAGTTTCGATTTAGAAGTCTCTCGCGGCGGCGGCGCGTTTGTCTGCGGTGAATCGACGGCGCTCATGGCCTCCCTTGAAGGAAAGACGGGGGAACCTCGGGCCAAGTATATTCATACGGTCGAGGCCGGCCTCTGGGAAAAACCGAGTAACCTGAATAATGTCGAGACCTGGGCGAACGTCCCGGTCATTATCGAAATGGGGGCGAAGGCGTACGCGAATATCGGTACGACCGGTTCTAAAGGGACCAAAGTGTTCGCCCTGACCGGTAAGGTGAACAACACAGGGCTGGTGGAAGTACCGATGGGAATCACGCTGCGTGAGATCCTCTACGATATCGGCGGCGGCGTTCGCGGGAACAAACGGTTCAAAGCGGTGCAGACCGGAGGACCATCGGGCGGTACGCTGATTGTCGAGACGGGCGAACGAAAGATCCATGACAGTATGGTAGCCCACGGAGATATCCGGGACGACCAAGAGGTCGTCAGCCTCCTCGATCTTCCGGTTGATTTCGACGAGCTGACCAAGGTCGGATCGATGATGGGTTCGGGCGGGATGATCGTGATGGACGAGGATTCCTGCATGGTCGATGTAGCGCGGTATTTCCTCACCTTCCTTCAGGAAGAGAGCTGCGGAAAGTGCCTGCCCTGTCGTGAGGGAATTCGGACCATGCTTGAGGTGCTCAACGGAATTTGCGACGGTCACGGAAAGGTGGAAGATCTGGCTTTGCTCGAAGAGATGGGTCAGGTGCTGATTGATACCAGCCTCTGCCAGCTCGGGGGCAGCGCCCCGAACCCGATCCTTTCGACCGTGAAGTATTTCCGGCAGGAGTACATGGCGCACATTGTCGACAAGAGATGCCCGGCGGGGGTGTGCAAAGAGCTGGTCTCTCACGCCATCTCGGAGAAATGTACCGGGTGCGTGGCCTGCTTGAAGCCCTGTCCGACCAACGCGATTGTCGGCAAGCCGAAAGAGCTGCACGTCATCCTTCAGGATAAATGCATCCAGTGCGGCGCCTGTTACCAGATCTGTAAGTACGATGCGATCGTCCGTGTCAAGCGGGGTGACGGAGAGGCCGTTCAGAAGAAGGCGCAACAAGCCTGGCGGCCAACCGTCAAACGCGAACCGGCACCGGTGGCTTAGGAGGATAAGATGGCAAAAGTGAACATAAAGATCGACGGACACCCGATAGAGATGGAAGAAGGAGCGTTTGTCCTGGAAGGGGCGCGGGCGCTCGGATTGTATATTCCTACCCTCTGTCATTATCCGTACATGACTCCCTACGCCGCCTGCCGAATCTGTGCCGTGGAGGCACACGACAGCAGGGGGTGGAGCAAGATCGTCACCGCCTGTAACTATCCGGTCTGGGACGGTCTGGAGATACATACGTCGACTCCCCGTGTTATGAACGCGCGAAGAGTCAATCTCGAAATGCTGATGAGCCGGTGTGCTCCGGTGCCGATACTTCAGCAACTCGCCGAACAGTTCGGCATCGACAAGCCGCGCTGGGGTATAGGCAAAGATACGTGCATCCTGTGCGGTCTGTGTGTCCGGGTGTGCGACGAAGTGGTCGGAGCCCATGCCCTGGCTTTCGGAGAGCGCGGGATTCATCGAAGAGTGACGACGCCGTTCGACGGTGGCAGCGATGACTGCATTCTATGCGGCGCCTGCGCGAGTGTTTGTCCGACCGGGCATATCAAGCTCGAAGAAATCCACGGCCGATCGATCGTCCACCATGAAATTGCACTCGGACCTAATTCGGCCATTTCCTTGCCGTTCCGACAGGCAGTGCCGAACGTTCCTTTTATCGATCCGGAGAAGTGCATTCACTTCAATACGGGCGAATGCAAGGTCTGCTCCAAAGTCTGTCCGAAAGAATGCATTCATTACGATGATCAGGATCAGTTCGAGGAGTTCGATGTCGGGGCGGTCGTCCTGGCGACCGGGTTCGACAGTTTCGATCCTACCCCGATGAAGCAGTACGGTTACGGCAAGTATCCGAATGTCATCTCGGCAGAGGAATTTGAAATGATGAACAATGCGGCCGGGCCGACCGGAGGCAAGATCGTTCTCGAGAATGGCGAAGAACCGAGATCAATCGCGATTCTGCACTGTATCGGGAGCCGGGATCAGAATCATCACAAATACTGCAGCCGCGTTTGCTGCATGTATGCGTTCAAGTTCTCGCATCTGGTCAAAGAGAAGACATCGGCCGAGGTTTATCAACTGTATATCGACATACGAAGTTTCGGCAAGGGCTATGAGGAATTCTATCAGCGGATTCTCGATGAGGATGTCAATGTGATCCGTGGCAAGGCGGCGGAGATCGTTCCCGCCGGGTATCGGCGCGGCGATGAAGGAAAGCTGCTGGTTCTCTGCGAGGATACGTTGATTGGCAAGTTCCGTGAGATCCCGGTCGATATGGTGATTCTCTGCACCGCCCTTGAGGCCCGGAAAGATGCCAAAGAAATGGCTCGCAAGTTCAATATCTCGGTAGGGGCCGACGGTTGGTTTATCGAGGCCCATCCGAAACTTGGACCGGTCTCGACAACTACCGAGGGAGTCTTCCTCGCCGGGGCGTGTCAGAGCCCGAAAGATATTCCGGATACGGTGGCGCAAGGGGGAGCGGCAGCCTCGCACGCCCTTAAGCTCCTCTGTCAGGGGGAGATCCTCATGGATGCCGCCTATGCGGTCATTCAAGAGGAGTATTGCGGAGGATGCCGCGTCTGCAACGAGCTGTGTCCTTACAACGCTATTGATTTCGATGTCGAGAAGAAAGTCAGCGTCGTCAATGCGGCGCTTTGCAAGGCGTGCGGTACCTGCGTGGCGGCCTGTCCGGCCGGCGCGATTGTCGCGCGTCATTTCACCGATGAACAAATCTACGCCCAAATCGAGGGGATGCTGGTATGAGCTTCGAACCGAAAATAATAGGTTTTCTCTGCAATTGGTGCAGCTACACCGGGGCGGACCTGGCCGGGACTGCCCGGTTGAAGTATCCCCCGAATATCCTGAGTATCAGAGTGATGTGCAGCGGCCGGGTCGATCCCGGATTCGTCCTCGATGCGTTCCAGAAGGGGGCCGACGGCGTCCTGATCTGCGGATGCCATCCGGGCGACTGCCATTATGTCGAAGGTAACTACAAATGCATGCGCCGCGTGCCACTTACATTGAAGGTGCTCGAAAGCATGGGAATAGACAAACGCCGACTCCGCCTCGAATGGGTGTCCGCCTCCGAAGGGGTTCGCTTCCAGCAGGTGGTCGGCGAGTTCACCGAACAGATTCGGGCGCTCGGACCTATGGAAATCAAGGACTGGGCATTCGAACCGGAAGCGGCGAGCAGGGAGTAACGAGCTATGGCGAAACCTAAACTTGCAGTATACTGGGCAGCATCGTGCGGCGGCTGCGATATCGCGATCCTCGATATCGAAGAAAAGATCCTGGCGGTGGCTGACTTTTTCGATCCGATCTTCTGGCCCTGCGCCATGGATACCAAGTACGATGATATCAGGAAAATGGAAGACAAATCGATTACTCTGACACTGTTCAACGGCGCAATTCGTAGCGATGAAAACTATGAGCTGGCGAAACTGCTGCGCGCGAAGTCGGTGGTCCTGTGCGCGTTCGGAAGCTGTGCTTCGGAAGGATGTATCCCCGGCCTGGCCAACCTTACGACAAAAGAGGCGATTTTCGATTACGTCTACAAGAAGTCTCCATCGCTGGAGAGCGGAAGCACGACCGTGCCGCAACCGAATGTCAAGGTTCCCGAAGGGGAGCTGCACATTCCATTTCTATGGAATACGGTCCGTACCCTGCCGCAGGTGGTCGATGTCGACTATATTATCCCCGGCTGTCCGCCGCAGTCGAACCAGATCGCGGCTGTGGTCGAAGCGGTAATTGATATTCTGAAGAACGGCAAACCGCTGCCGCCGAAAGGAACGGTTCTCGGCGCCACCGACAAGACCTGTTGTGACGAGTGCACGCGGGAGAAGAACGTCAAGAAGATCAAGAGGTTCTATCGCCCGCAGGAAATCAAAATCGATCCAAACGTCTGTCTGCTGGAGCAAGGGATCGTCTGTCTCGGTCCGGCCACCCGGGCAGGCTGCGGCGCCAAGTGTGTTTCGGCCGGCGTCCCGTGCAGGGGATGCTACGGACTGCCCGTCAACGTGCGGGACCAGGGAGCGAAGATGATCTCGGCGCTGGCCAGTGTGATCGATTCCACCGATCCGGAGGAGATCGAAACGATAATCGATACGATCGCCGATCCGATCGGCACGTTCTATCGATTCAGTCTGCCGGATTCGATGATCAGGAGGGTGCAACCATGAAGAAGATTCTGATAGATCCTATTACCCGTCTCGAAGGACACGGGAAGATCCATCTGTTCGTGAATGACGACGGTTCGCTTGCGAACTGCTATTTCCAGGTGCCGGAACTCCGGGGATTCGAACAGTTCTGCGTGGGAAGACCGGTCGAAGAAATGTGCCGCATTACCACTCGTATATGCGGGGTCTGCCCGGACGCCCACCACATGGCGGCAGCCAAGGCAGTCGATGCCGTTTATGGCGTCACGATTCCTTCGGCGGCAAAGAAACTCCGTGAGCTGGTCTATAACGGCTTCTATGCCGGGGATCATACCACGCACTTTTACGCCCTCGGGGGTCCCGATTTTGTCTGCGGCCCGGACGCGCCGCCGGCGGAAAGGAACATTCTTGGGGTGATCGCAAAAGTCGGCATCGATGCCGGCAAGAAAGTGATCGCCCAGCGGGCGCGCGGCCAGCGGATAATCGAGATTATCGGTGGTAAGAAAGTTCATCCGGTGACCGCTTTGCCCGGCGGCATGTCCAAGCGGATCAGCAAGGAAGAACAGCAAGAGATGATCAAAATCGGCGAAGAAATGGTGGAGTTCGCCAAGTTCACGATTCAGATTGTCAACGACGTTATCCTGGCGAACAAAGCGTATGTCGATCTGATTATCGGCGACATGTACAGCCACAAGACCTATAACATGGGGCTGGTCGACGCAAACAACAAAGTAACCTTTTACGACGGTAAGGTTCGGGTCACGGCGCCCGATGGTTCGGAGCATGCGATGTACGAACCGAAGGATTATCTGGACTTCGTCTCGGAACATGTGGAACCTTACAGCTACCTCAAATACCCATTCCTCAAGAAAGTCGGCTGGAAGGGGTTTGTCGACGGCATGGATTCGGGCGTGTACAAGGCAACCCCTCTGAGCCGCCTGAATGTCTCCAACGGTATGGCTACTCCGCTTGCCCAGGCGGAGTACGAGCGATTCTATGAAACGCTGACCGGCGATCGATCCGGTAAGACACCGGTTCACGCTACTCTGGCGACCCATTGGGCGCGGGTTGTGGAACTGGTATATGCCTGCGAAGCAGTGCTTCAACAGGCAAAAGACGAAGAGATCATATCGGACAAGATCTTTGAGCCGCCGACCGGCATCGTAGGGGAGGGGGTCGGCATTGTCGAAGCTCCTCGCGGTACTTTGACGCATCACTATAAGACGGACAAGAACGGAATCATCACCGAAGCGAATCTGATCGTCGGTACGACCAACAACAACGCCCCAATTACGATGTCGATCAAACGGGCGGCCGAGGGACTCATTAAGAAAGGAACCCCAATCACCGACGGCATGCTCAACCGGATCGAGATGGCCTTCCGGGCTTACGACCCTTGTTTCGGCTGCGCCACCCATTCGCTGCCCGGTTCTATGCCCTTGATTCTCTACATCCATGACTCCGCAACCGGCGAGGTGATCGATTCGGTGCGGAGGGATGGGTGAAACCGCTGCTGATATTGTGTCTCGGTAACGACGTCCTGAGTGACGATGCGTTCGGGTTTCGAGTCGGGGAAGCACTGACTTGTGATGGCGTCGACAGTCACGTCGAGGTCGTGACGGCTGCAGTCGCCGGTTTTGCCCTGCTGGATCTACTCGATGGACGCGACTCCGTGTTGATTGTTGACACCGTGGTGACCGGGAAGGTCGAACCGGGGGAACTGCACTTTTATCCCAGAGGACACTGGACGCCAAGTCGCGGCTTGATAACGAGTCATCAGATTAGCCTGCCGACGGCGTTAGAACTCGGGAAGATGCTGGGGCATCGAATTCCAAAGGTGATAGACATCCTTGCAGTCGAAGCATCCGACGTAACCACTTTATCGGAAGAGATGACCGAACCGGTCAGTTCGGCCGTGCCCGACGCGGTTGCCATGATAAAGCAATGGATCAGAGATAAGACGAGTGAGGTGAACGATGGCTCACGAAAGCAAAAAGACGCCGTCGCCTGACGGTGAACCGAAGATCTGCCCGGAGTGTCAGGGACTGGGCTGGGTCGACAACAGGTGCATCACACCGGATCATTCGCATCGATGTATGTATTGCGATGGAAAGGGTTTTGACGCCCTTGAGAACACCTGTTACGCCTGTCATGGGACCGGGCTCATCGAAGTAAGGCAGGTCGATCAAAATCCCTGTCCGCTCTGTTCGGGGGCCGGGGTGTACCCGGTGCCGTCTTCGATGCCGGTGTCTGAATTCGCATACCACCCCGGTTCGAAACCATGACTCTGGATGGATTGTATGATTGCAGCATAAGGCGAGAAGTAGGCGGGGAGAGAACGTGCTCTGCGCCGAATGATGCCTTACGCATTCTGACAGAAATGCCCGATTTTTCAATCGGGCATTTCGTTTTGAGCTGTCTCGGTCCAACTAGAAATCGTATCTCAAGCCGGTTCGAATGATCGTCATCGTACCGGTCTCGGATCCATAAACGTACCTGGCCTTGTCGGATAAATCTGCAAAGTCGACGTCGGCCGTCAAAGTGACGGACCGAGCCAGTTGCAACGCCCCGCCTACGGACAGACGAAGCATTCGATAGTCAAGATCAGAGTACGCATTCATCTCGGCAAAAGTGAAGTCCTGATGCGCAAGATCTCCTCCGAGACGGCTGGAGACATCGGGCATGATCACCTGGTCAAGAGATGATTTGGATATCGTGTAACCCACAGTCCCGGTTGCCCGGAATTTTGGGGTTGGGGTGACTGAAGTAGTCAAGTAGGCATAATGTACGCGTGATTTGAAGTCGCTCATGGTATAGGCAGAACCATAATGTTTTGCCAGAATGACAAACGGGTCGACACTCACGGTGTCGGTACTGAGATGACCCGCTCAGCCATCGAATAATGGAACGGCCACAGCCAATCGCGATTTCTCATAAGAGTACGAATAACCGAAAGCGTTAGTCCACTTGTTATTCATCACCAGTGAAAAACTTACGGCTGGCTGGATCGATACGTGTTGTATATCGAGCGAGTCCAGATCGTTGTTTCTGTCGTACGATCCTTTGACGCTCCACAACATGCTGACCCGTGGCCCCAGAACATAAGAGCCGTCGAACTTCACTTCATGACGATCGGTCGGCAATGTCGTGATCGACTGATATCGGAGCGCCTCGCGCTGGAAATAGAAAATGAAAGCGAAGTTGTCGGCCAGTGGCTTCAGCGTGTTCCTGCCGCTCTCCTCAAAGAGACCACGACCGGATTCGAACGGCCTGGAGGTCTTTTCGAAGCGATACGAGAAAGTCGTGTTGAGTTTCATCATGGGATGGTACCGGAGCCTGGCCTGACCGGTGTACTTGTTGGTCGTATAGTCGGAACCGTGAAACGGGTAGTCATCGCGGCGCACTCGATTGTACGCAGCAAGCAATGAAAGCACCGTTTTCGGATTCAGTCGCGAGACGAGCTCGACATTCGCGGCGGCGTTGAGACGGTTCAGCGAGGAATACCGCGTGAAATCGAAGCTAATCTCCGGACCGGGTCTGCCTTCTCTGAAGGTAGGCAAGTTTACATAGTAATTATCCGTCTTCTGTCGCATGAATGAGGCTCTGGTAACCATCCGGGTGCGAGCCGAGAGCGCGTGGAGGTACTGCGCCGAGGCTCCGTAGGCGTCGCTGGATATTCCGGAGTTGGTATTCTTCACCGAGTTGTAGACGATCGAGCTGGCCAGATATCCCCCCGCAACCTGACCTTTCAATCGTGCTTTGTGCGACATCTTGTGTGAGTTTGGCAACGCCCCTACCGGCAATGTGGTATCGCTGAAGTTCAGACGCGTCACGAATTCGGGGCCGGAACCGCCGTTGACCGGATGGGCCGCCGAGTCGTACGCGTAAGTAGGGATAAGGGCATGCGAGGAGAAGGATCGATAGCCGAACGAGTAGCCGGCCGTCATCTTACTGACATCCGCCTGAAGACCAGCTTCGAACTCCTGCGTCCGGTTATCGACTGATCGCGTTTGCGAAACCACATGGCAGCTGTAGCAGTGGCTGGTATTGACCTGCTGGACACTTCCCTTCTCGAGAATCGCGCGATGGGTCGCCATAAACCGTACGTTGTTTTCGTGTGACAGCAGCAGGCTGACCCTCGTCAAGACTTCCTGCCTGTGGATATTATAGTCCGCCCCCGAATCGCTCAGGTCGTGAGTTAGGATCTTGCCACCCGGTTTGGTCGACAGCCACTCCCGAGTTTCGAGATTCGTAAGCAGGTCCTGACCGAACTGTTTGGTCAGCGATCGGTACTGGACGCTCGCACTTAAGCGGTCGGTGACATAAGCGTTCAGCTCGCCGGTGATATTCCGATCATCGTAATAGTGAGTTTTCAGATCAAAAATACTTCCCGACTTCTGAGAGAGAAAATCAAACCGAAATTCTGGAAGCAACTCGTCATTCCCCAGGTTGTATTCGCCTACTTTTCGGCGGTAATCGGTGAGCGTCGTGTAGTGACCACCGATCCAAACCGATTTCGTAACATAGGTACTTGAGTCTTCGGCATTAATAACAGACACTATCATCAGACCAGATAGGGCCACCAGCGCCAGTATGATTAAACGTTTCATGGCTTCCTCCTATCTGGTTAAGGCGTTGCCGCCGGTTGATATGGTTTGCGATGGGGAGTCGGTGCCATGGATCGCCCCGTGACACTGAGTGCATTTGGTCAGCATGCCGAGCTTCCATCCATTGGGGGTCGACACGCCATTGCGGGTGCTGTCGAGCGGAACAGCGAACGGACCGTCCACACCCACATCGGTTGCATGGAAATGCATGGCATGGCACGACAGACAAAGTGTCGGCTCACTCTGTTTGAGGAGGTTTTCCGAGATTGCACCGTGAGGGGTGTGACAGATCATGCAATCTTCGTTCACCGGAGCGTGCTCGTAAACAAACGGCCCTTCTTTGTCGGCGTGGCAACTGAAGCAGAGCTCCCGGCCAGTGCGGTCCTGGGTCATCCGGGTAGGACCACCGTGGGGATTATGACAGTCAATACAACTGAGCTTACCTTCCAGGATAGGATGGTGCGAAGGCATGGTCATCTCTGCCCTCACCCTTGGATGGCATTTCAGGCAGTGTTGTGTTACCCGATGGGAAGGGGGCTCTGTGTACGATGCGTGGACCTGGTGGCAAGAGGCGCACGAGACATCAGCCAACTGATGCGCGGCGAACGGCCAGTCATCGAACTCCGAACCCTTGTGGCACGACAGGCACAATTGATTACCGCCCACTTGTCCGGATTTTGCCGGGTTGATAATATCGTTCGGGTCCCCCGATGTCGCATGAGCGGCGCCCGAGCCATGACAGCTTTCGCACACGTTGTCGTGCCGAACCAGGTCGCTCTGAACCAGTTCCCCGTGGGGTACTTTGAGAAAAGTTTCACAAATGTCGCTATGACATTGATCGCATGGGGACATATCAAGCGACCCCGCTGTACCAGGTCGAGCCGTAAGAACCAACAGCACAACCGGCAGCAAGATGGCCCGTAAAGTCCGAGACGACCTCTTTCGCAATGACTTCATCTTACCTCCGTTAGTTTGTCAATCATGCACATGAATTGATGTTTACTCCCTCGATTTCTTAAGCCCTTTAGCATAGATATCCACGTTGTTGGCTACGACCAGTGACGGGGTGTACAGCTTCCCCTGCATCCCTCTCCAGAGGGTGTTGGCCAGCGCGCAGTCAAAAACCATACCGATGAAACATCGGGCGGTAATCTCGTTATTGACTTTCCGAATGTGGCCGAGTTTGAACAGCCGATCGAGCTGTCCTTTCAGGAACGAAGTGTATCGACCTCTGATACTGGTGTATGTTTGACGCACCTGGGAGTGACCGGCCAGGGCGGAGTACAGAAGCAGTCTGTAAACTTCCTGTTTCTGCGTAAAGAAATCGACGATATGTTGAGCCAACTCGCCGAGCAGTTTCGTCACATCGTCTTCCGCAAGAAGATGAGCGAAAATCGGTTCGTATTCAAGACGTTGCGCGAGATAGTCCAAAGCAGAAGAGGTAAGATCGTCTTTAGACGGGAAATAGCGGTATACCGCCGGTTCTGAGATGTGCAGCAGATTGGCGATTTGCTTGACAGTTACTTTGTCGAAGCCCTTTTCGCCAAACAGCTCGACGGCTACCTCGAGAATTCTCTGTCTTGTCTGCGTCCCGGATCTTGGCATAAAATTCAACCTGCGTTAGGACTAACTAATGTACGATAAATCGCAAAGTCAAGTATATTATCCACGTTTCTCCCGAAATTGTTCGTCACACCTCTTGTGGATCGGCGTCGACAGTCGAGGAAAGAAACCGGATCATTGTTCACACAAACAAGAGTCAATCAGATCTATTTCAGAGACTCGGTTCTGCGCAAGTCTCATCGTAAGGAAAATGCGTTGCCCCAAAAGATTTGTGTTATTGACACGGTGCTCCATTATCAGTATAGTGATTGGAGTAGTTTTCTTAGTCGTTTGTGGCTGCGCAACTTTTGCTGTTTGCCCGGTTAGTTCCGGCTAAGGAGAGCGCCAGAATCATCTCGAAGGTTTCAAACCCCGTCATCGCTCGGGGTCTTCTCGCACAACATTATCATTATCCGATCCCGATCTTTCGACAGGGTCGCTAGCATTGCGTATCCAGCTCGAACGGTTCTATCCATGGAGTGAGTTTCCGCTGAACTGACTCTCAGGCACCACCATACTTGTTCGGAGTTATCTATGCTCAACAATTTTCGTCCGCAGATTTCATTGGTTGTTGCGGTAGTTGCGGTCCTATTGGTAGCACAATGCTCAAAATCACCCTCGGATGACGATGAGCAGCCGGATAAGGTCCCGCCGGATGCAATAGCCGATCTGGTGGTCACGGCGGTGACTTCACACTCGGTGATGCTTCGATGGACAGCACCGCACGATTACCGGGCTGACCATTCCGCAGGGTTGGTCGATGGATACGACTTGCGCATAGCGTACGACAGTATCACCGGCGAGAATTTCGCGGATCAGTACCAGCTCGATTCAGTTCCTGAGCCGATGCCGGCCGGGGTCGCTCAGTTTCTTGAGCTGGACGAACTGATACCGGACAGTATGTACTACTTTGCGCTGAAATCGTGTGATGATCAGGGGAATTGGAGCGCGATTTCAAATTGCTGTCAGGCCCACTGTCCGGGGATACAAGTCGTCACGTTTCCGGACACCGCACTCGACCGGGTAATTCGCCAGCATATCAACAAACCAAGTGGCGATATCCTGAGTTCCGACCTTGACACCATATTTTACCTGGTCGCCCAGAACGAACATATCACTGATCTCTCTGGTCTTGAAAATTTGACATCACTTCAAGGCTTGAGCCTGAACACCAACGAGGTAACGGATCTTACCCCACTTGCAAATCTTCAGAACATCTGGGGACTTGATATTTCGAGCAATCATGTTTCCGATCTGTCTCCCCTGTCAGGCCTTACCGGCCTGCGACAGCTGGGTATAAGCGACAATCCGATCAGTAACCTAGATGCGCTGGCATCATTAACCGCGCTGCAGCAACTTTTTATGTTCGCGACTCAGGTAACGGATTTTTCACCGCTTTATGGATTGTCTGAACTCGATGACGTAATCTTCTCACTGATGAATCTCACCGACATTTCGTTCATGAGCCACCTGACACATCTGCGTATATGTAAGCTCAATAGTAATCACATTACCTCGGTGGAACCGCTCGCCGGATTGACGGCACTTGAAGGACTGGATCTCAGCCTGAATCAGATCACCGATATTCAGGCGCTTGTGGACAATACCGGTTTGTCGAGTGGTGATCATGTGGATCTTAGCGGGAACCCGCTGTCTCAGCAGGCGATTGACGTTGAAGTCCCGATCCTGCAAAGCCGCGGAGTCGTGGTGACCTGGTGAGACGGTCTCGCCATGGCCGGCAATAAATCGATTGGACGGTGAATCGGGCATGATAGTCGGAATCGGATCAAAAATACCGGCGCCCCGGAATTAGAGAGATGGTCAAGGCGAGAGAAATCGTTAGGCATCCGGAGTCGCGAAGTAGTATATTTACTCCCGCCATGAACAGAAGGCTCTTTGAGGTAGTTGGTTCGGTCGCCGCTATTGTCATTTTCGGACTGGCGCTGTACGTACTGTATCATCAACTGGAGAGATATCACCTCAGTCAGATTCTTGCATCGACTGCTCAAATCCCGAAGTGGAGGCTGGGTCTGTCGCTGCTCTTTGCCGCGGCCAGCTATATCGCCCTCACCGGATATGATGTCCTCGCTCTCAGGCATATCAAGCATCCGCTGCCGTACTCAAAAGTGGGTATGACTTCGTTCATTACGTACTCCATCAGTCACAATCTGGGCTTCTCACTTTTCACCGGCGGCTCGGTTCGGTATCGCATTTACGGTGTCTGGGGACTGTCAGCTCTTGAGATCACCAGCGTCATGGGAATGGCGGTGTCAACCTTCTGGCTGGGCTATCTTTCGGTTTCGTCGCTTGTGATGACATTCTTTCCAATCAAAATTCCGGTGGACCTTAATCTTCCGTTCTCGACCACCTTCCCGGTGGGATTGATCTTTCTTGCCGTATTGATGCTGTACATGGTGTGGGTACTGGGAGTACGTAAGCCGCTGAAATTCAAAGCCTGGGTTTACGAGGTTCCATCCAGTACCACAACCGGCGCGCAAATGGTTCTTGGAATGCTCGACTGGGCAGTCGCTGCGGCCGCCCTCTTCGTATTGCTTCCGCACTCGCTCCACCTTGGATACGGCCAGGTGCTCGGGATCTTTTTGCTGGCCCAGGTGGCGGGACTGGTCAGCAATGTGCCGGGAGGGCTGGGTGTATTCGAAACGGTCTTTCTACTTCTGGTCGGACCTTCTGCCGCCACACCCTCGGTAGTCGGCTCACTCATCGTTTATCGAGTCATCTACTACCTGCTCCCGCTTCTGGTGGCGGCAGTTTCTCTGGCGTCGTTTGAAATCCGCGTGAGACAACTCGGCAGCAGCCGGATAGCCCTTGGCATGAGGAACATGGTTTTTGCGATTGTCCCGCCGATTTCTGCTCTTATGACGGTGATTGCGGGGATCGTTCTGCTTTTCTCTGGTGCTACCCCTGCTGAGCATGGAAGGCTATCGTGGTTGGAGGACTTTCTCCCGCTCCAGGTAATCAATGTCTCGCACTTTGTCGGCAGTATCGTCGGTGTCTGCTTGCTGGTACTCGCCCGTGGTCTGCAAAGACGGGTCGATGCCGCGTATGTGTTGACGCTGGGACTTCTTATTGTCGGTATCGGCGCCTCTTTGCTAAAAGGTTTCGACTACGAAGAGGCGATCGTCCTTTCTATAATGCTTCTTCTTATGCTTCCCTCGCACCAGTTCTTTTATCGTAAATCCCGATTGCTTGAGGGGCAGTTCAGCCTTCCTTGGATAGGCTCTATCGCCATTGTGATTGCATGTTCCGCCTGGCTGGCCCTGTTCTCATTCAAACATGTCGACTACTCCGCGGAACTCTGGTGGCAGTTCGGTATTTCGGCAGATGCTTCGCGATCGCTCCGCGCCGAAACCGGTGTCATGCTGCTTGCGCTTATTCTTTCGTTTAGAGCATTTCTCAAGCCGTCTCCGCCTGAACCCTCGGTCCCAACCCCTCAAACTCTTGATCTTATCACACCTATAGTAAAGCGAGCCGGTCATTCGTCGGGCCATCTTGCTCTCATGGGCGACAAGGAGATTCTTCTGAGTAAGAGTGGCGGGGCCTTTATCATGTATCGGGTCCTGGATCGAAGCTGGGTTGCGATGGGAGACCCTGTCGGTAATAGGGATGAGTGGGACGAACTGCTCTGGCAATTCCATGACATGGCCGATCGTCATGGCGGAACCGTCGCCTTCTACCAGGTCTCGGACGAGAACCAATCGCTCTATCTTGACTTCGGACTGAATCTGCTCAAGCTGGGAGAAGAAGCCTGGATTCCACTGGAGCAGTTCTCGCTGGACGGTCACGCCAACAAACCGCTTCGTCATTGGCATCGCAAGCCGGAAAGCGAAGGATGTCGATTCGAGCTGTTACCTAAGGAGAGGGTGCCTGAGATCCTGCCGGAGTTGAAGAAGATCTCGGATGCATGGATGGATTACAAGAACGTGCGAGAGAAGCGGTTCTCACTGGGGGCGTTCGACGAAGCCTACCTGAGCCGGACTCCGCTCGCGGTCGTAAAGCGAGACGAGCAGATTGTCGCGTTTGCCAACGTGTGGGAGCTGGAGAGCCATGAAGAGCTTTCCATTGATCTGATGCGGCACCTTCCCGATGCTCCGGCGGGTGTCATGGATTACCTGATAATCGAATTGATGTTGTGGGGCAGCAAGGAAGGATATCGCTGGTTCAACCTGGGTATGGCGCCTCTCTCCGGGCTGGGCAGTCAGCCGGTAGCTCCGTTCTGGAATCAGTTGGGAGCTTTCGTTTTCAAACATGGCGGGCGATTCTACAATTTTCAGGGTCTTCGTATGTATAAGGAAAAATTCAAACCCGTGTGGAAGCCGCGTTACCTGGTATCCCCGGGCGGCGTCACCGCCTTTCGTGTGTTGAGAAATGTGGCCACTATTATATCCGGTGGCATGATTGGAGTCGTGAAAAAATGAGATTCATCCTGGCCCTGCTGTGTGTCGTTTCGGTTGCGGCTGCACCCCATGCGGCCGAAAGCAGTTTCGATTTCGGAAGATTCGGACTCGTCCACATCTATCGGGACAGTAAACCCCCTTCCCGAGTTGCAATCTTCATTTCAGGAGACGGCGGCTGGAATAAGGGCGTCGTAGATATGGCTCGCGAAATCTCGAAAGACAATGCGCTCGTTATCGGGACCGACATCACACACTATCTCGCGGAGCTTGACAAGACCCCCGGCGGATGTTCCAATCCGGCTTCGGACTTTGAAGCTCTGAGCCAGTATGTCCAGAAGAAGCTGGATCTTCCGTCCTACATCACCCCGGTCCTGATCGGCTACTCCTCGGGGGCCACGCTTGCCTACGCTGTGCTGGTCGAAGCGCCTGCCGGAACCTTTTCAGGCGCCATCAGCATGGGATTTTGTCCCGATCTTCCCCTCACCAAACCGTTGTGCAAGGGCGACGGTCTAGAGGCTACAACCGGTCCGAAGGGAAAAGGATACAGTTTTCTGCCGGCACCCGGCCTGACCTCGCCATGGATTGCTCTGCAGGGGGATATCGATCAGGTGTGCAACGTGAACGATGTGAAGGCGTTCGTCAGTCAGGTTCCCGGCGCGCAGCTGGTCGTACTCCCGAAGGTAGGACACGGGTTCTCGGTTCAGAAGAACTGGCTCCCGCAGCTTCGATCATCTTTCGCCAAGCTTGCCTTCTCGTTTGATACGACAACCGCTACCGTCACTCCCGACCTGATCGGGGATCTGCCCTTGATCGAATTACCGGTGAAAGAATCCAAGAGCGACTATTTCGCCCTCCTTCTTTCCGGTGACGGCGGCTGGGCCGGGATCGACAAACAGCTTGCCGGCTATCTGTCATCGCAAGGCATTCCGGTGGTGGGTCTGAACTCGCTCAAGTACTTCTGGACTCGCCGGACTCCGGATGGATCCGGCAGCGACCTCATGCGGATAATCTCGCATTACATGACGGCCTGGAATAAACAGAAGGTGTTGTTGATAGGATACTCGCGGGGTGCCGATGTATTACCCTTTATGGCCAACAGGCTTCCGGCACAAATGCAGGCACAGGTTGTTGGGCTCGCGTTGCTCGGACTTGAAGGAACGGTCGATTTTCAGTTCCATCTCTCCGACTGGTTGGGTGGTTCGGAATCAGACGGCTTACCGGTTAAACCGGAGCTGGAAAAGCTGCGCGGTATGAATATCATCTGCGTGTATGGGGTCGATGAAAAGCACTCCCTCTGTGACAGCCTGGACGACTCGTGGGTGACCAAAGTGCAGATGAAAGGGGGACATCATTTCGGAGGAGACTACCAGACTATCGCAAAGGAAATTCTCGATAAGATCGGCAAGTAACGGATCTTACCGGCGTCGCCCTTTTGCGGGCTTTGACGACTGCGAATTCAGCTCATTCAGGTGAGCGCGAAAGCGCTCGATCGCGACCTCTTTTGCCTTGGCCTCGATTTCAAGTGTGATATCGAGTTTCCGCCATGACTCGGGGAAATCCGCCGGGTCGATGAAATCATGATGTCGATTCGGGGTCTTGCCGCTCCACCCGTCGATCGGGCTGGAAATGTGGAAGAGCGGCTCCCGGTCCCATGTGCTCAGCGCCATGTCAGTAACTTCGTCGACCGAGAATCCATCCGGAAGACAGCGATGGTGGTGGACGTCGTACACCAGCGGAATCCGGTTGCGCCAGCAGAGCGGAAGCAATTCAAGCGGAGAGTAACATCGATCGTCGTTCTCCAGCGTCAGCCTTGAGAGTACGCGGCGGGACAAGCGCGACAGATTGGTCTCAAGTCGATCGAGTGCAGCTGATTTATCTCCGTAGACGCCGCCGGCGTGGATGTTGATTACGTCGACTCCAATCATCTCGGCTATCTCGGCGTGATGTTCCAATTCGCGGACGGAGCTTTCCACTACCTCGGGCTTCGGAGAGTTAATCACCACGAACTGATCGGGATGAAAGACTGTTCTCAGGTCGTGCTTTGCATTGAATTCACGGCAAGATTGCAATCCTGTCAGGATGCTCTCTGATTGCGGAAGATCGGAGAGATCATAGCCAACATCGGGGTGAGTTCGAAGCGGGAAGAGTCCGCTGGTGATGCGGAAGGATCCGATTCCATGCTCGGCGCAATATGCCAGGGCCCGCCGGAGTGATTCGACATTATCCAGGCAGATGCCCGCCAACCTTTCCAGCGATTGCCTCCGAGAGAGGAGCCGGAGGGCCGCCGCCGTGGTGGTGCGAAATTTAATCGGTTCCTTCTGAAAAATGCAGCAGAGTCCCAGCCGGATCATAGAACTTTTTCTCCTGATAGTGTCCAGCATAACGCTGGCGCTGCCCGGTCGGTTCCGTAAGTTATAGGCTTTCGGACGGTTGCCGAAATTTGTGGTCCGGGAGCATCGACCGGCCCGTCGATAAATCTCTTGCAAAAAACGACGATAATAGAGATATTTGATCTATTACATCCAATCATCCATGAAGGAGAGCATCATGCGTATCCGTACAACCGGGATGTGGGGGATTTTCGTGTTCTGTCTTGCCGCCGTGGCAATCGCCGGTACCCCTCCTCCGCCTCGTACCATTTCATACCAGGGAAGACTGACGGATTCGGGTGGCAGTCCGGTATCCGATGGCAGCTACAATTTGAATTTTGCCATCTGGAACGATCCTTCCTCGAACGCCCTCAGCCACAAGATGTGGGAAAGCGGTTCGGTATCCGTTTCGACATCGAGCGGTCTCTTCAGCGTCAATCTCGGGGCGCCGGGTCAAACCGTGCTTCCCGATTCAATCTTCGTACAGGACACCAATTTGTATGTCGGCATGACCGTCAATGGCGGCGCCGAGATGACACCTCGTACGAAACTGACTTCGGTTGCTTATGCCTATGAGGCCGGTACCGTGCCGGACAGCAGCCTGTACACGACCAAGATCATCAACGAGGCCGGCGTGGTGTACACATATGGCATTGGAAGCAAAATTCTGGATACAGCGCTTACGGACATGAGCGACATCATCACAATCGGAATCGATGTCCCGACCTTTGGGTTCGTCATGGTGCATGCCAGCGGCGAGTATTCCCTATCCGCGGCCACCGGAGATCCGAATCTGATGGCGTTTCAGATCGATCAGACGGCCGGCGGCATGCAGAACGATTACGATTACCAGTTAGTGGGCTTCGCTCAGTCCCCGGGTAACATGAACTACCTGTCATCGTTTTCGATTACCAAGGGGTTCGTGGTTTACTTCCCGGGACACTACACCTTCAGATTGGAAGCACAGAATCGTTATCCGGCCGTTAACTATTTCTGGAGCCCCACTATCACCGCGACCTATTTTCCGACCTACTACGGGCTGCTTGCGAAATCGACCGACGGCGTGGGCTCGCTCGATACAGCATATGTCGACGGCCAGGTGCCGGTACGGGTAACTCATCATGTGGCGCAGCCGATCGATGCATTATTGAAGAAGTAGATCCGGTTCCGCTGCAAATTATGGGGATCGGTCGTCTGATGCCGCACCGATCCCCTAATTATGGCATCAAAAATCTCCGATCAATTCTACACCCCGGCCTTCTGTAACAATCCTCTTGCAAGAATTCCAGTCGCACGAGATATTTGATCTAATAGATCCACTTTTACTAAAGGAGTTCTTCATGTATTTCCGTTCTGTCGTTGCATGGGGAGTTTTGCTGCTCTGCTCTCACTGCTGTTGCGACAGCCGTCACACCACCACAGCCTCACACAATTTCGTATCAGGGAAGACTCACTGACTCCGGCGGGAGTCCGGTGGCCGACGGGAGCTACAATGTAAATTTCGCTATCTGGAACGATCCCACCGCTAATTCTCTTTCGAATAAACTCTGGGAGAGCGGTTCGGTTTCGGTTACAACTGCAACCGGACTGTTCTACCGTAAACCTCGGAGCCCCCGGCCAGGCGTATCTTCCGGATTCGATCTTCGTCAAGGACACCAATCTGTATCTGGGGATCTCAGTTAACAGTGGCGCTGAAATGACGCCTCGTTCGAAACTGGCTTCGGTCCCTTACGCCTATATGGCCGGGCACAGTGCCGGACAGCAGCTTGAACTCCGCCAAGATTACCGATGAAGCAGGTCTTAGCTTTTCAGCATTCCCTGGCGGGGTCTACCTCACAACCGCAAGCACCACAATGACCGATATCGTGACAGTAGGAATCAGTGCGCCGGCCGCCGGATACATTGCGGTGGAAGCAAGTGGCGAGTATGGTCTTTCGGCGCAGCCCGGAGCCATCAATGCCATGGCGTTTCAGATCGACCAGACTGCCGGTGGCGGTGAGGAGACTTACTATTATGAGTTGGTTGGCCGGGGGAGCACGCCGAACTCTGGATTCGATTGGTCATCATTTGCGATCTCACGTGATTATGTCATCTTTACTCCCGGCCATTACACATTCAGATTGGAGGCGCTCAACGATTATGACGCCAACAACTATTTCTGGAGTCCATACATTACAGCAGTGTTTTATCCGACATATTATGACTTGCTGCTTAAGTCGAGAGGCACACGAATGCCTGTCGACACGGCCTATGTAGACGGTCAGGTGCCGGTGCGAGTAACTCATCCCGCCCCGCAACCGGGACTAATCGGTTTGAATAGAGTAGGACCGACGCCGGCTTCAGGGACGGTCGCTGGCCGGCTCAAACTCGTTTGAGCCGGCCTTCATTAATAGGGCAAGGGTCACTCCGAGCGAGCGCGCCTCACTGGTTAGGCATAACATTATATATAACAACGCCATACAGTGTCTCGCGTAACTCCGCCAGAATGGAAAGAGCAAAGCTAATCCTAAGCAGAATTGTCGTCATTTTTTCGATTTTCGACCGAACTACTCAAATAGTCGAAACGTATAATCGCCATGTCAACTGAAACTGCCAGCCCGGAAGGGACGCAGGCAATCATCCTTGAGGCAGCCGAGCGGCTGTTTACAAGATTCGGATTTGCCAAAGTAACCATGGACGAGATTGCCGAAGGAGCCGGTCTCAAGAAGCCATCACTCTATTACTACTATGCCAACAAGGAAGAGCTGTTCAGGTCGGTAGTCGATAAGAAGCGCGCCGGATTCAAAGCCTGCGTGAGCAAAATACTCGATAGGAAAGAGACGGCTGCAGCCCGACTGGAGCAGTTCGTTAGCGTCCGGTTCGAGTATTTCAAGAACCTTCAGGAACTGAATATCCTCGATTTCAAACAGGCCACTC
Organism: uncultured candidate division Zixibacteria bacterium; assembly: GCA_963711085.1. GTDB lineage: Bacteria > Zixibacteria > MSB-5A5 > GN15 > FEB-12 > CAVQCT01. Next base: position 192,741 of record CAVQCT010000006.1, read on the forward strand.
ATAACCTGCCAGCACTGGTACAGATGTTCCGCCAGCACGCTGCGGAGGAAATCGCGTGGATCGCGGATCTCATCGATCGGGGGAATCACGCGGGAGAATTCCATGTTAAGGAACCTCACGAGGTGGCTGAGATGTTCCAACACGTATTACGAGGACTCAGGCTTCGCGTTATAAGGCAGTCGGAGAGTATCAGACCGACCTCGGAGGCTTTGAGTCGGCTTCATAGAGAGATGACACTGTTTACCGGAATCTTTCTGGCCGGTATAAGCAAACCAACCAGCATGGAATCTGAAAAATGACCATTGAGCTGATAAATCTACTTCAATCCAGGTAGTGTGCGATGAAGATACGAACCAAAGTATCGATGCTTTTTATAGTGGTTGCGCTGGCGGCGGCCGTCGTGCTCAGGATTTCGACAAAGGAGAGTCAGACCGAAGTCCGTCGACAGCCGAAGGCGCTGGTCAAGGTGGAGCTTCCAAAGCGGGAAACGATCACCCGTAATCTTTCCCTGACCGGAAACATCATTGCAATACAGCAGGCGCAAGTGTTCGCGCGAGTTTACGGCAATATCGAGACTGTTAATGCCAACGCCGGCGATTTTGTGAAAGCCAATCAGCTTCTGGCTCGGATAGATACGACGGAACTTGCCCAGCAGTACCGCCAGGCAGAAGCTACTTATCAGAATGCTCAGGCGGTCTACGACCGGGCAAAGCCACTCCAGGACCAGAATCTGATTTCCAAACAGGATCTGGACAACGCCAGGACCTCCATGGAAGTAGCCCGGGAAAATGTAGAATCGGCGAGGACCCGGCTCGAGTACGCCGATATCACCGCTCCATTCTCCGGATATATTACGCGGCGGTTCCTCGATGCCGGAAATCTGGTCAGTTCTTCCAATGCGACGCTATTCAATCTGATGGATCTGGACACGGTCAAGGTGATTGTGAACATTCTCGAAAAAGATGTCCCCTCGGTGAAGACCGGTATGACGGCGGTGGTCACGGCCGATGCCATCCCCGGGAGGGAATTTACCGGCCCAATTGCGAGGATGAGTCAGGCGGTGGATCTGGCGACCCGGACAATGCCGATTGAGATTGATATTGCCAACCGGGACCACACCCTGAAACCGGGAATGTTCGCGAATGTCTCCATAATTATCGATCAGAAAAACGATGTGCTGACTTTACCGGTCGAGGCGGTCCTAAGAGATGCCGACGGATACTATGTCATGTCGGTGTCGAACGGTCTGGCACACCGCGTAACGGTTGACCCGGGAGGGGAACAGCAATCCCGGATCGCGATACTCTCCGGCATCGGAGAAACAGACAGCGTGATTACCACCGGGCAGCAGTTTGCACGCGACGGGGGAACGATTTCAATTGTCCAGTAGGTAAGCATACACCATGTGGTTGACCCGACTCGCCCTTCGCTATCCGATTTCCACGTTTCTGTTCGCAGTTACGATTCTTGTCCTCGGCATCGTTTCCTTCACCCAGCTTCCGGTCGACCTGCTTCCCGACATCTCCGTTCCAGTCGTCAGTACCATTACGTTTTATACCGGCGCCAGCCCGCTCGATATGGAGCAGGCGGTCACGGTGTTCATTGAAAGGGCGGTGAGCTCGGTCAACGACGTGGATTATGTGCAGTCCACGACGCGGGAGGGGATCTCGCAGGTCAGGATAAATTTCAACTGGGATGCGAATCTCGATGTCGGTCTGGTCGACGTTGTCCAGCGGGTAAACCGAATTTTGAATCAGCTCCCGACCGGTGTCTCACAGCCGGTTGTTCTCCGATTCGATATAACCAATCTTCCGGTCTGCAATATTTCAATTTCAAGCGATCTGGATGAGCGCGAATTATATGATCTCGCGTTGAACACGATTGAGCCGCAGATTGAGCATCTTCCCGGAGTCGCGTCGGCTTCTGTTTCGGGAGGGCGGATTCGGGAGATTCACGTTACGCTCGATCGGAACCGAATCCAGGCGCTGCAACTGCCGGTTCAGTCAGTCCTCACCGCAGTCGCCAATTCCAATCTGGTAATTCCCTCGGGAGATATCAAGACCGGTCCGTTTGACTACTCGCTGAAGACCGAGAGCCAGTTCAACGTCGTCAAACCGCTGGAAGATGTCATCGTCAAGAACGTGAACAACGTCCCGATCCGCATAAGGGATATCGGGACCGTCGACGACAGCTATCAGGAACAGTCCGAAGTCGTACGTATCAACGGCAAGCCGGGCGTGAACCTGAGTGTCCAGAAGCTGGCGAACGCGAATACTATCGATGTCGTCAACAATGTCGTGAATGCCCTGCCGAAATTGGTCGGGGTGCCGGACGGCGTGAAGATGTCGCTGTCGTTCGATCAGTCGATGTATATCAAGCAGACGATATCCGGCCTTCAGCACGAAGCCCTGATCGGTGCGTTGCTGGCGATGCTGATCATCATGGCGTTCCTTCGGAATCTTCGCGGAACGCTTATCATCATTGTCGCCATTCCCCTGTCCATCCTTATCGCATTCATCTGGTTCAGATTTGGCAACTCCACGCTCAACATCATGACTTTTGGAGGGCTGGCGCTGGCCGTAGGAAGGTTGGTGGACGACTCAATCGTCGAGCTTGAAGCGATCTCCCGACATTATAATGAGCGCAAATCGGGCATCAGCAAACTACAGGCGACGCTAGATGCGGCACGCGAAGTGGCCTCGCCGATCTTCGTCTCTACGCTCAGTACCGTTATCGTCTTTCTGCCGATCGTGTTCGTGAGCGGAATAGCGAAACTTCTGTTCGTGCCACTCGCTGTGACGATTTCGGTCGCACTGTTCGGCTCATTCTTCATTTCAAGAACGGTCACTCCTCTCATGTGTTTGCGGCTTCTGCCGCCGGAGAAAGCGCTCGAACGAGGATCGAAGAAAATCGCCGACCGAACCCGTGTGTTCATGCACGATCTGATCGAATCGATGGATAACTGGTATGCGGAGCGATTGCGCTGGGCGCTGGATCATCGGAAATCGGTCATCATCGGCGTTGTCGTGGTTAGTCTGGGATCGATGACGCTGTTCAAGTTCATCGGGACGGAGTTTTTCCCGGACCAGGATGAAAGTCAATTAACCGTAAACGTGAAGCTCCCGGTGGGAACCCGAGTCGAAAAAACGGAAGATCTTGTCGGGAAGGTGGAGCAGGTTCTAAAAGATAACATCCCGGAAATGAATACGATGATCAGTGATATCGGCGTACCATCGTCGCGAAGCGGTCGACTGTTCAGCCGCAACTCCGGTACACATGCGGCCAATATCCGCGTATCGCTCGTTCCGGTCGATCAGAGAAAAAGATCGGTTTTCCAGATCGTCAAGGACATTCGACCGAAACTCATGGCTATTCCGGGAGCCTCCATTTTCATTTCTTCGGGTGGATTCCTCAGGTTCCTGCTGAATTTCGGATCGTCGGCGCCTATCGATGTCGAGATCCGCGGGTTTGACCTGGCCACCGGATCGGCGCTGGCGAAGAAGGTCGCGAATATCGTCCGGTCAGTTCCGGGTGCTACCGATGTCGAAGTGAGCCGCGAAGACAACCTGCCCGAGCTGCGCGTTCAAATCGATAGAGAACGGGCCGGGGTTCTTGGGATCAGTGTTGCCGACATCGCAAACACTATCAATACGATGATCGACGGTACCGTGGCCTCGCTGTATACTGATCCGGTGAACGGCAACCAATACAATATTCTGGTCAGGCTGAGCGAGAATTTCCGTTCGCATATCGAGGACCTCGACAATGTCGTCCTGACCACTTCGGGCGGTCAGCAGGTGCTTCTCGGGAGTGTCGCAACAATTACCAAGACGGCGTCCCCGGTTGAGATCAACCGGAAATACCAGCAGCGCCTTGTCGAAGTCTCGGGAAATGTAAGCGGTCGCGACCTGGGAAGTGTTTCCGACGACATCCAGGCGCAGCTCGACACAGTGACCGTGCCTGCCGGATTCGAACTGAAACAGACGGGCAATATTGAACAGCAGAAGCAGACGTTCAAAGTGCTCTTGCTTGCGCTCCTGCTTGCTATTTTGCTGGTTTATGTAGTCATGGCATCGCAGTTTCAGTCACTGCTTGATCCGTTTATCATCATGTTTACGGTGCCGCTCGGATTGGTCGGAGTAGTATGGATCTTGTTCCTGACCGGGACGACACTTTCCGTCACGTCGTTCCAGGGAATTATCATCATGATCGGAATCGTGGTGTCCAACGGCGTACTTCTGGTCGACTACACGAATCATCTGCGTGTCCGGGGAATCGAGTTACGCGAGGCAATCGTCCAGGGGGGAAAGACCCGACTCAAACCGATCGTGATGACCACGCTTGCGACCGTTCTTGGATTGATTCCGATGGCGCTGGGACTTGGCGGTGAATCAACCCAGGCGCCGCTGGCAATCGCCGTGATTGGCGGATTGTCGGTCTCGACTCTGCTCACCCTGTTCTTCGTACCGGTGTTGTATACGATTTTCGAAGAGAAATTCCACCGCGAGCTTAAGACACCGGAAGAATTCTCGCAATAACTCCAGCGGGATGCATAAAGAAAATACCCGTCGTCAAGTGTAACGACGAGGATGTCTGCGACACTGTTAGAGTTCAAAACCTATTTCAGCAGCACCATCTTCTTCGCCGCACTGTAATTTCCGGCCGTGAGTTTATAGAAGTAGACTCCCGAGGCGACCGGCTCACCGGCGCGGTTCGTGCCATTCCAGTCGACCACGTAGTTCCCAGCCGACATCGATCCATCGACCAATGCGTTAACCTGACGGCCAAGAATGTCATACACCGACAAATTGACCTGTGACCTGACCGGCACGCTGAAGTTGATCTCAGTGCTCGGGTTGAACGGATTGGGATAGTTTTGTGACAGCTCAAATGTTTTCGGAAGATCCCCGTCAGTGATTTGCTGAACATCGGTAGGGGAATTCAGCAGATCGTTGGAGATCGAGCCGTTGAATCCTTCGTACCCGTTGCTCACCGAATGGGTGCCCGAAACCAGGTACTTGAACCCGGAGCCGATGAAATTTGCAGTCGTGTTGGTGGTGAGTGAGGTATCGAGCAGGTCGTTCAGGTTGTCATAGGTCTTGAGAAGGATCTTTTCGGTGCTGATGACACGAAGACAGGCGATCGAATTCGATCCGTACTTCACCGTCCCCCAGGCGTCGACCACATTCTGCGTCGTATCGTAAGTATAGGTGGTCGTGAAGCCGGTGCTCTGTACCGTCAGTCGATGAGAGGTCCAGGAGCTGTTATAGCCTATCGGGAAGACCCAGTCAGGAGTCGGAGACTGATATACGATGTAATAGAGCGATCCGGAATACTTCGAAACTGTTCCCAGCGTCGTGAGTGAAGACGCGACCGAATTAAAGACGGTCCAGATCGTGTCGCCGGTGACCACGGTGCGAAGGGCCATATTGGCGGTCGGAAAGCTGTCGACCGAAGGAACATCGACCGTGGACACGGAAGTGAGGATGTAGTCGGTCCCGTAGCTTCGGGAACTGAAGTCCCAGACGTTCGGTCCACCTGAACCGGCCAGCATCGTGTTCATGGCCGCGGCGTTGAAATTGATATCGAATCGAAAGTCGATGGTTGTTCCCGGCGCAGGCTGGTAGTTGTTCGTTGAAATATTGATCTGTCCCAGAACGGACCCGCACAGAACCAGCAGAGCGCATGACAAAAGCAGTAACGATTTGGTCACCCGGACCTCCTTGCGTAAGTAGGATGTGTGTATCGGTCGGTCATTCTCTGGCTGACCGCCTCTTGATTAGCATTTTATTGACTGTGTCGGTCTGCCGTGCAACAGCTGTCCTCCGCTCGCGTGAGGGAGCCGTCAGGCCGCTCGACATTTCATCATTGCTATACGCTGAACGGGGTCCGGAAGCGCAGTGAAATTAGAGCGCGACGGTCTATTTTTTTTCGAAGGTCGGCCGGCCCGGGTCGAAGAGGCATTATCGTCCCGGAATCGGTCGGTTTGACCTGCGTTCCCGCGTGTCTTTGGTGTTGAGGCGAGCTTTCTAATTCGTTATTAGACTTAGAATTACAGCTTGGTCAAAGATGTTGCCCGGTACAAAAAATCCTCGTCGCCGGGGTGTGGCGACGAGGATACAGTGAATCGAATATGTCTTAACTTACTTCAGCAACACCATTTTCTTTGAGGAGCTGTAATCTCCGGCTGTGAGTTTATAGAAGTAGACTCCAGAGGCGACCTGATCGCCCGCCTGGTCTTTGCCGTTCCACTCGACCGCATATGTACCGGCCGGCAGCGACTCATTGACAAGGTCGTTGACCTTCCGTCCAAGTACATCGTAAACCGCCAGGTCGACTTTCGATTTTGTCGGAAGGGAGAAATCTATCTCCGTGGTCGGGTTGAACGGATTGGGATAGTTCTGTGAGAGTTCAAAGGTCGACGGCATGTTTCCGTTTGAAATCTCCTGGACATCGGTGGGAGTGTTAAGGAAGACCGGCGACGCCGTGCCGACATAAGACTCAAGACTGGATGAGACAGAGTGCACTCCGGAAACCAGATACTGGAAACCGGCGCCGATGAGATCGACTTGGTTGACTGTCTGAAAACTGCTGTCTTGAAGCGCGTTCGTGTTGTCGAATGTCTTGACGATTATGTCTTCGTTGCTGACGACGCGAAGACACGGTACGGTGTTCGAACCGTACTTCGCCGTTCCCCAGGCGTCGACAGTATAGTACGTTGTGTCATAGGTGTAAGTGTAGGTAAACGAAGTGCGCTGAAGACTCGTGTGATGCGAGGTCCATGTGTCGCCGTACGTAAACGGAAAGGTGTACCACGGAGTGACGTTTTGATAGGTCCAAACATATTCCAGTCCGAAATAGTGCGAGACATTTCCCAGCGTGGAATACGAAGTCGGGACGGAATTATACAGATACCAGATGCTGTCTCCGCTCTGGACAAAAAGCATCGCCAGGTTAGCGGTCGGGAAGCTGTCGATTGCCGGCACATCGGGCAGAGCAATAGAGAGCCAGCTTATTCCGAGGCCGTAGGTCCTCGACGAGAAGTCCCACACCATCGGTCCGCCGGAACCGGCCTTGAGTGAAGCGAAATAAGTTGAGTCGAAAGCGCCGTCGTAATAGTAGTCGACCGTCGTTCCTGGCGCGGGATGATAGTTGTTCGTCGAAATTGTGATTTGCCCGTAAACGGACCCACACCATACCAGCAGTGCAATTGCCGCAGTCAATAACGATTTTTTCACCCGGACCTCCTTGCTTGAGTCTGATCAGTTATTTGACCGTGGATATGTGGGCTAACCGCGGCCATGTTCTTTGTTGTCGCTAAGTCATCGAAGTACCGCAGGAAACGCAGCCCGGTAGTTGCTGGGACAACGCAAGATTGGCCATTCGACATTTTACTTGTGCTATACGAGCGCCAGAATCAGAAACGCAGAGGAAAATGAGTTGGATCCACTTATTTCAGCACGATCAACATTGACTGCCGGGTCATCGGACAGAAGCCCCGGCATTTTCCCCTACTACTGATCACTCTATTGCTCTGGCGATGTTCTTCGAGTCATTGTACAAATTTGATTATCAATCAGTTAATGCGGCGAGGCAATTGCCGATACCAGTGCAGGGGCCGCTTCTAAAAAGCGAACTTATCCGGACCGCAAGTGTTCTTTGCTTTAATAGACTGATCGATACACAACAACCCTGTCTTCACTGAGACGCCGAGTACAGTAGAACTTACACTGATGGAAACCGAAACGGAATCGAGCAACAGAAGAAGACAAATCAACGGGGTCGTCCTGGCCCTGACGGCCGAGTTCGTTGGCACCGCGCTGCTCGTGTTAATCGGCTTGAGCATCGTGATCGCGATGTTCGGAGTCGGAGGACCCGGAGTAACGATAATCCCCAACCCGGGCATTCGAAGACTTATCACTGGATTCCTGTTTGGCAGCACCGGAGCCTTAATCGCCGTCTCCTGGGTCGGAAAGAAGAGCGGCGCGCACATTAATCCGGCCGTTACCCTTGGATTCTGGATTCTCAATAAGATGGATGGAACCAGAGCGCTTGGCTATGTTCTGGCTCAGTTAGCCGGAGCGGTCGTGGGTGCGTTGCCACTGCTGATTTGGGGGAAGATTGGCCGGAGTGTCGCCTATGGCGCCACGCTTCCCGGTAACGGATATGGCGTCTGGACGCCACTGCTCGGAGAAGTAGTGACAACTTTTGCACTTGTCGCCGGTCTGTTTCTGTTTATCGGCCGTAAGCGGCTCGCTCCCTGGACTCCTCTGCTCTTTCCGTTTCTCTATGCCGCGATGGTCTTTCTTGAAGCACCGGTCTCGGGAACGAGTACCAACCCTGCGCGAAGCCTCGGCCCATCGGTAATTGCGAATGTCTGGACCGGCTGGTGGATCTACTGGATAGGACCAGCGCTGGGTGCGATTTTCGGTGCGTTCCTCCAAAAGGCGAGCTTCCTGAAGAAGTTCGAGATCAAAGTCGCCAAGATCTATCACTTTGAACACGATCCACACGGCATTTTTCGAAGTACGCGATAACCGGGCGAGTGGAGTTTACTTGAATTCGACAAACAAACATACAACAGTCTGAGGACTCAACGTCATGAAAGCGATAGCAGTTAAACCGGGCACCAGATCGATACACCTGACCGACCGCCCAAAACCTTCGATCTCCTCCGCCGATCAGATCTTGTTACAGGTAATCAGAGTGGGGATTTGCGGGACTGATCGGGAAGAAGCAGCGGGAGGCCGCTGTGCCGCACCCGAAGGACATGATGAACTGGTGATTGGCCATGAAATGATGGGGCGAGTGGTGGAAGTCGGCTCGGCTGTAACAAGTGTCAAACCGGGAGACTTTGCCGTCTTTACCGTGCGTCGTTCCTGTGGAATCTGTCCGGCCTGCAGGATGAAGCGATATGACATGTGTTACAGCGGGGAGTACAGCGAACGTGGGATCTGGAAGCTCGATGGCTATCAGACCGAATTTGTGGTCGACTCCGAACAAAATCTGGTGCACGTGCCAACGGAGATCAATAGCCTTGGTGTCTTGAGCGAGCCGCTCTCGGTGGCCGAGAAGGCGATTGATGAGTCGGTTCGCATTCAGGTTGCGCGACTCCCTGATGTTACTGATCCGGTTTCCTGGTTGAAAGAAAAGCGCTGCCTGGTGGCCGGGCTCGGACCGATCGGCCTGCTGGCGGCCGTTGCCCTCAGACTTCGCGGAGCCGAAGTTTGGGGTGTTGATATTGTCGATGAAACCAGCGTCCGTCCAAAGTGGCTGGAAGCAATTGGCGGGACCTATCTCGATGGACGGTTGGTGCCACCGAAGGATATGCTCACGCACGTCAAACCGATGGACATGATATTCGAAGCCACCGGGGTCCCCGGCCTGGCCTTCAATCTGCTTGACGCCCTCGCGCTCAACGGCGTCTACGTTCTCACCGGCATCCCGGCCGGGAGCAGACCACTTAGCATTCCGGGGGCGGAACTTATTCGAAGACTCGTGCTGGACAATCAAGTGATGGTAGGGAGTGTCAATGCTTCGAAGGATCATTACCAGATGGCGGTCGATGATCTGGTCAAAGCACGTACCCGGTGGGGAGATCTTATGGACAAGCTGATAACAGATCGCCACCCCTATACCGATTTCAGTTCCGGCCTTGAACACCACGGTCAGGACGAAATCAAAGTAGTTCTCGAATGGACAAGCTGACGATTGCCGATGTCGTGGCGACGCGAAGGAGAGTAAAGGAAAGATTATGAATGACGTTGCGAAGAATGCGTTCGGCGCGCCGGGAACGGAACCGCGATGGACATCGAGCGCAAAAAGCGGCATCGGAACCGCGATCGGAGAAGCGAGCCGGGTTTGGTTTACATTGAGTCACGGGATATTCAATGAAATCTACTACCCCAGAATAGATCAAGCGTGCACCCGTGATATGGGCATGATAGTGACTGACGGCAGAGACTTCTTCTCCGAGGAAAAGCGACACACTGAGAGCAGGATCATGTATATCGAAGGATCGGTCCCGGCCTTCCGGATCACCAACACGTGTAACCAGGGGAAGTATCGTATCGAGAAGGAAATCATTGCCGATCCGAAGCGAGCGGCCGTTCTCCAGAAGACCACCTTCTATCCGCTGGTATCGGAGGCGCATGATTACCATCTGCATATTCTGCTTGCGCCTCATCTTGGCAACCGGGGATCGGGCAATACCGGCTCGGTCGGCGAGTACAAGGGAAAACAAATGCTTTTCGCGGAGCGCGATGGTGTCGCGTTGGCCCTTGCTTCATCAGTTCCGTGGAAAGCCCGATCGGTTGGCTATGTCGGTTTTTCGGACGGCTGGCAGGATCTCATACAACACAAACGAATGCAATGGCAGTTTGAGCGAGCGGACCAGGGGAATATCGCTCTCACCGGAGAAATTGACTGGCAGGCGGAGCAGGGAAGTTTCTTCACTCTCGCGATCGGGTTCGGGACGAATTCCTCCGAAGCGGCGCTCCGGGCGATCTCGAGTCTCAACGACGGATTCGACAAGCTGAAAGCGTCGTATACGGAAGGCTGGCGCTCGTTTCACGCGACGCTCCATTCCTCGGCCGCATCGCCGGGTCCCTCACGTAATATGGAGACCGTAAGTGCAACCGTATTGAGAATTCATGAGGCCAAGCGGTTTCCGGGCGGGATGATCGCCAGTCTTTCGATCCCCTGGGGGTTCAACAAGGGAGACGATGACCTCGGAGGGTATCACCTGGTGTGGCCGAGGGATCTTGTCGAATCAGCCTCGGGGCTTATCGCAGTAGGCGCCCATGACGATGCCTGTCGCACCCTCGGATTCCTGAAAGCGACTCAGGAGGCCGACGGTCACTGGCCGCAAAATATGTGGCTCGACGGGTCCTCCTATTGGTCGGGTTCGCAAATGGATGAGACCGCATTCCCGATACTTCTGGTAGACCTCGCCGTGCGAAAAAAGGCGATGAGCAACTCCGAGGCATCAAGCTACTGGCCGATGATCCGCCGCGCGGCTGAGTTTATCGTTTGCAACGGTCCGGTGACGCAACAGGATCGGTGGGAAGAAGATCCCGGGTTCTCGCCCTTCACCCTGGCCGTTGAGATTTCGTCCCTTCTGGCGGCCGCCGATTTTGCCGATGCGAACGGCGAACCGTCGGTAGGAGCTTATCTTCGCGAAACGGCCGATGCCTGGAACTCGCAAATCGAACGTTGGACCTATGCCACTGGGACCGATCTGGCCCGTCAGCATTCGGTTGAGGGATACTACGTCAGAATCGCACCACCGGATACGGCCGATGGAGCCTCGCCGATGCAAGGGTTCGTTCCGATCAAGAATCGCCCGCTCGGAGTGGATCTGGAGAAGGCCGCTGAAATTATCAGTCCCGACGCACTGGCACTGGTGCGGTTCGGGCTCCGCTCGGCCAACGATCCGAGAATCAAGAACACGGTAAAAGTAATCGATGCCCTTCTTAAGGTGGAGACGTCGGTCGGCCCTGCCTGGAGGAGATACAACGACGACGGTTATGGGGAGCACGAGGATGGGAGCCCGTTCGACGGATCGGGTACGGGACGTGCGTGGCCTCTCCTGACCGGAGAGCGTGGGCATTATTGCCTCGCAGCCGGAGATGCCGACGAAGCTGCCAGGCTCTTGAAGGTGGTGGAAGGATTTTCCGGGCCGACCGGGCTCATCCCGGAACAAGTCTGGGAATCAGCGGATATCCCTTCACGGGAACTTAAGTTTGGCCATCCCTCCGGTTCGGCTATGCCGCTGGTCTGGGCGCACTCAGAGTACCTCAAGCTGAGTCGATCGTTGCAGGATGGAAAGGTGTTTGACATGCCACCGCAGCCGGTGCAAAGATATCAGGTAGACAAAGTTGATTCGCATTTTAGCATCTGGAGGTTCAACCATAAGTGCCGCACGATGCCGACCGGCCAGAATCTTCGCATCGAGTCGCTGACCCGGGCCGTGGTACACTGGAGTGAGGACGGCTGGAACACGGTCCACGATACACAAACCCGGGACACCGGCATCGGGATCCATCTGGTGGATCTGAATACGGCCGATTTGAAGGCGGGAAGAAATATAGACTTCACATTCTATTGGCCGGAGGCGGACCGGTGGGAGCCGGTCAACTACAGTATTTCGGTTACCGATTGACCGACAGGCATCCCGCAGTTATTATCAAAGGATGTTGAGACTGATTCCTGTGTTTACTACCGTTTTCTCCGACTGGGTGCCGTAGAGATTCTGATAGAGAGGTACCTGAACATTCAGCAAGAAGCTCGCCGAAGGCATGAGGGGGATCTTCACACCGGGGGCTATATATGTTACTGATCCGCCGGTGTTTTCAACCGCTTCAACTCCTTCCACATCTTTCTTTGCCGCCCGGCCGTTGATTTGAGCCGAAAGCGTGAAGCTGTGCGACAGATGGTATAGTAGACCAAGGTTGTACAGGACAGCATTCCCGAAGTGGTAGTTGTAGCTGTTGGTACCCATATGCTTGTAATAGACGCTCGTAAAGAGAGTCGTGGTCTTCGCGCTCCGGCTCAGCGAGACTCCGGTTTGCCAGTCGTAGCTTCCGGTTCCCGTCTGCAGGTGCTCATCGAGGCGTTCGCCGTTCCGCTGAAGGTTATTTCTACCTGTCGGGAGCTTCAGGGCCACGGCCAAGCCGGCCGCGTATCCGTGAGCAGCCGTAAACCCGAACGGTTGCGTCCACACGGCGGACATTTGAAGGTCACCCAGGCCGGAGGAGCGCTCACGGGTCGATCCCTCTTGATCGGTAGCTTCATTCGTCTTGAACGAGAAGGGAAGCTCCGCGGCCACCGAAAGCTGATCCGTTATGCCGTAACCCAGTCGCAGGGAGGGACGAAACTCCTTCAGGCTTTCTGATCCTATCCCTTCTTCGGGGTCCAGCGCGTTTGACTTGGACAAATAGGTATTCTGGAGCTTGGCCCGAAACTCATGCGGTTGAAGCAGGAGGGGGAGGTTCGGATCGTTTTCCCGGGATTGCCGGTCAAGGGGACAAAATAAGTTATCGCCACATTGACAGACCGAGCAGGCGAACGACGTGCCGGCGGTACCAATTAGCGCGATTAAAGTGAAAATGATCCTGAGATATGATCGCATTCTGCGTTCCTTTCTTCTATCATTCCAAGGGCCTATATTACGACCAACAACAGAGGCTGACCGGGGGTTCCGTCGTACACTCGAGCGCCTCCTATTCGGGTCTCGGCCCCCGGTCGCGACAGTTCCCGGATCGGCTCGGTTAACTCACGCCCTGGTGACGAATGTCATAGGCCGGAACAAGTTGACAGTGAAGACGGAGATGCCTCTGACCGGGCCCGGGGCCGACACGAGAAAATAATCATTGACTAAATTGGGCCGAGTTATATATTTTAACTCATACTGCCTCGAGCCTTCCCGGGCTCCGGAGGAGCTATTCTGCAACATCTGTATATCTTAAACATGTCCTGCGTAAGGAGTGCATTATGCGTCTTGCTCTCAGCGCCCTCGTTGCTCTGTGCGTGCTCGTATGCGCCACAGCGGTCGTTTCGGGTCCTGTGACTGACTCTGTCGCTTTTCAGGGCCGTCTGACCGACTCCGGGAATAACCCGGTTGCGGACGGGTCGGTCGATCTCACGCTTTCTCTTTGGTCCGATTCGGTAAGCGGTACGATGCTGTACAGCGAAGTCCGGACCGTGCAGACGTCGAGCGGTCTCTATACGACCTGCCTGGGATGCGACAACTCATCCTTCTTCGACATCTTCACCGACTCTTCGGTCTACCTGCAGGTGCAACTCGGAGGGCAGCCGCCTATGGTGCCGCGAATTCCCATGAGATATGTTCCTCGCTCATTCCTTTCACGGAGAGTAAAGGGAGACATAAGCACCGGTCCGAATCAGATTACCGTAGGCGATGTCGATGGCGACGGGGCAGTGGATGTGATGATCGGTCCCGATAGCGGCGGTGTTTCGATCAGCCGCACCGGCTCCAACGCTCGCAGTGGAAGAATCGGCATCTGGGATTCACGTTCCGAAATAACGCTGGAAAGCAAGTCCTCGGCTGATCCCCTCCATTCTTCAATGACCATCACCGCCCAGGACGGCGGCTTGCAAGACGTTCGTGATGTCGATAGCGATGGCGACGGCGTCAGTGATACGCGTTGTGCGATTTCGCTCGGCAGCGGTGGCGGCGGCGGATCCGGCGGCTCTTTCGCGCTCGATTACGATAGTGACAACGACGGGATACCGGAAGCTGAAGCGTCGCAGTCCATCACCCCGACCACTTCTTCGCTGGCCATCAAAACGAAAGGGACCGGCGCCCAACGGTTTTCTTCGGGCGGAGACTGCGACGACGCCGACGCAACGCTGCACGCCGAGTGCGATGTCGACGGTGACGGGATCGCTGATCAACAGGTGATCCAATCCATCACCCCGACATCGGCCCACCTTGCGATCAATAGCAAAGGAACCAGCGCCAAGCGGACCACGGTGGGCGGAGATTGTGACGATACCGATGCTACCCTGCATACGGACTGCGACGATGACAATGATGGCATTCCCGACCGCTCGGTGGTGCAATCGGTTACGCCGACTACAGCAGGTGTGGCGATTAAGACAAAAGGAACCGGTGCCAATGACAATGGAAGAGTGTCAATCTCATCGATCACCGATGACACCAGCGCGGTCCATGACTGCGGAATCGACGATGACGATGATGGTATTCTCGACCGTTCGGTGGTGCAATCGGTTACGCCGACTACAGCAGGTGTGGCGATCAAGACCAAAGGGACCGGCGCCGATCACAATCGCGTAGTGTCAATCTCATCGATCACCGATGACACCAGCGCGGTCCAGAATTATGGTATAGACGACGACGGTGATACGGTGCCGGAAGAGGGCGTCGACATTGTAGTTACTCCGGGCACCTCCAGCGTTGCCATCAACACCAAAGGGACTGGTGCTGACAAGAATCGCACCGCCGTTACCGGATCGGTCAATGATACCACGGCAAGTATTACCAACGGTATCGATAACGATGACGACGGCGATCCGGATGTAACGGCGGGAATGAGCGTCACCCCGTATGTGTCGAGCGTGGCGATCAAAACAAAGGGAACCGGTGCCGACAAAGATCGCACGGTGGGACTGACCGGCATGACGGACGATACCACCGCCAGCGTTACGACCAGTATCGATGCGGACGGCGACGGTACGAATGAAAATGAGGTCGATCAGATAATCACACCAACCACAAGCAGTGTCGCAATCAAGACCAAAGGGACCGGCGCCGATAGCAATCGGTCCGCTTCATCCACCACCAGCACAACGCTGGGCGAAGTCAGCTCGGTGACCGATATCGATGATGACGGCGACGGTATCGTCGAGAGCGAAATGGTGCAGCGTTGTGGCGCCGACTCGATCGTGCAAACTGGAGTAGTCAGCAACGGCAGCAGCAGCGCGGTCTACAACATGCGGACCCGGGTTAATGACCTTGAGTCAAAGCTTCAGAATATAGGATTGCTGCGAACGACTTCATCGGAAAGAGACTGCGATGACCTCGATGCCAGTCTGACCAATTCGGTCGATCTGAACAACGACGGGTCGGTTGATGTATCGTCGGGGCTCTCTGCTTCTTCCACCAGATCCGAACTGACTCAGCATTTCGAAGACGGAAGTATACCCAATGAAGACGATTTCAGCGTGACTCTTGATGCGACGGGCGCGAGAGTCGGACTGTCAATCCAGAGTACGGGACAGTGGTCCTCGTCGAGCCGGGCCGCCTGCACCCCCGATTCAGTCAGTTCTGAATCGGAAGTAATCGACAATGTCACTTCCGAATGGAGCATCCATCGGGCCGAGCAGTCCAAAGGCGGCGTCTCACGCGTCCTGCAGTACCATAGTTCGGCAGGCGACCAAAAGGGAATTGACGATGATTGCGATGGAATAAGTTCCCGCACCACCTGGTCGAGTTCCGGGGGAGGCAGTCTGAATTCAGTGACAGTTGAGTGCTCAAGTTCGGCCGATCCGATCGTTCACTCCAGTGGCGCCCGCCTGACGGCCGGGGGAGTCTGGACGAACGCATCCGACGTTAACCTGAAAGAGAATTTCCAGCCGGTCGACGGCGAACAGATTCTCGACAAAGTTGAATCCCTGCCGATCAGCGAGTGGAACTATAAAGCCGAGTCTGACGAGGTAAAACACATTGGTCCGACGGCGCAGGATTTCCAGAAGGCGTTCGGAGTCGGCGAGAATGACAAGACGATCTCGACCATAGACCCGGCCGGTATCGCTCTGGCGGCGATCAAGGAACTGACCAAGCAGAATAAGGAACTGAAGTCTGAGAGTCAGCAGCTCAAGCAGCAGAATGATACTTTGCAAAAGCAGCTCAACGAGCTGAATGAGAAGCTGGATAAATTGCTGAAGGCCAAATAGTCCGCAGTAAGTAAATTGGATCAACATGAGGCCGGGGGTTCCGCCCGGCCTTTTTCATTGCAAAAGGAAAGGAGACCGGTT
The DNA here is from genome assembly GCA_963711085.1 of uncultured candidate division Zixibacteria bacterium. GTDB lineage: Bacteria > Zixibacteria > MSB-5A5 > GN15 > FEB-12 > CAVQCT01. Next base: position 209,262 of record CAVQCT010000006.1, read on the forward strand.
AATTGCCGGTCTCCTTTGAAGTCTATTCCGCGTTAAGCTAACGGGAATCGAATTCCTATCAGCTAGTACATCTTGCGGTAGTTATTTCCACCGTTGCGATTCCCACCTTCGGTTTTCGGCTTCGCCTCATTAACCTTCAGCGGACGTCCGTTCAGCTCCTGGCCGTTAAGGCCGCTGATGGCGGCAACCGCCTCGCTTTTGGTGGACATCTCAACAAATGCGAATCCTCTCGGATCACCACTGTATTTGTCCGTAATGATGCTGACTGTCGATACTTCGCCAAAGCCTTCGAAGGCCTGACGTAATTGAGCTTCTGTCGTATCAAACGACAAGTTTCCGATGTAGATGTTCATTCTACACTCCCAAGTTGCTCATCCCGCTTCGCGTTGAGTCACCGTGGACCCGAATGCTACAGGATAAGTCATAGTTTACGCACAATTGCGCGATCAATTCGAGATTACGATTTAGCGGAGAGTTGTAGATTTAAACAAGACTACGATAAGACTCGAACTCAAATCAATGTTTCACACAAAGTATACCTACTGTATCGGCAGAAACCTACGATTATTTTTGAGTTAAATAGTCTATTTTTGAGTTCGTTTCGAACGCTTCACGCCTTCCCGGAAGCAGCTGGTCTTCTTCGGGCTGCGCTATACCCATGCCCGACAGCGCTTAACGATCCATTGACCAGTTTTGCACTACCACAATTATCCCTGGAGTGGTAGCCTCGACGCTGACATTCAGCAGGAATCGTTGACCGTTTTTAGTCGGGCAATACGGCGCTTCGGCAACGCCGGTTGTGTTCAATGTTCGGGAAAAGAGTTTGACGGGATTGCCGGCGTGAAATCCGCCTTCGGTGCTCACCGGGACTGACATCAGGTCGCCATTGGCATAATAGAAGAGCTCTTTTCCGTCCGATCGCCACTTCACATCCAGTCCACCTCCCGTAGAAATTTGCCACTTGGCGCTGCCATCAAGTTTACGCACGTATACGTTAGCCTCGCCTGATTCATAACTCGTATAGCACAGGTATTGGTTATCCGGCGAAACTTTCGCATCCGCCTCCGTGAAGCCGCTAGTCGAGATAATCCTGATCCCGGTGGTGTCCTGAAGATCGACGATCGCCAATTTCCACGGAGAGGAAAGAACTACGACAATCAATTTCTTGCCGTCGGGTGTGATGGCGGTCGCGCCTGAACTTACACTGTCGCCGGTGTGGATGGCAACGGGATCACTCAATCCATCGACTCCCTTTTTGAAAGGACTCCAGGTACTTCCATTGGACTGGGAATAATAGATAAATTTGCCGTCGGGCGACCAGATTGGTACGTCCTCGTTCGAAGGATTGAAAGTCAGACGAGTGGGGATGTTTCGAGCGATGTCGTAAACCCAGATATCGTCAAAACCGGCTTTTTCGTCCTGCTGAGCGTACGCCAGCTTTGATCCGTCGGGTGAGAGATCAATATCCCTATATGGTTTTGGCTGGCCGATTTTACCGAGTTCTTTCCCGTCCCGATCAACCCAGATCAATTCGCTCGCGCCGGCCGCCTTCTTGCTCTCGTAAAGGAGGGTACCGTCGTTCGATGTACAAAAAACGGGAGCGTTTTGATCGAATGAAACTTGCTGGGCTATCGGGCGAGGCTCGCCGGTCACCTGAAGTTTGCCCGCATCGAGTGGCAGGGCCATCAGGTTGTTGTCCTGTTCGAAAAGAATGTATCCCTCTTTACAGTATTCGACACGCCCTTCGCGCTTGAGTCGGTACACGGTCTTGTTCTCCTTGGTCTTTACCGATCCAACCTTTACTATGGTCGCAGGTTTACCTGCCGAATCACGGGAGTTGGCAATGAACAGAAAGTGATCACCGTCAGGTAAGAACCAGGGCCAGGCGTGGTACTTGTCTCCGCTTGAAGTGTCAAGAACAGTTGCGGCAGAAACCAGACCACCCTCTGCCGACACCATACGCAAGGTGTCACCGAAATTCCCGTCAAAGACGATATACCCTCCGGTACCCCAACTGCAGTCGGAACCTTGCGGTCCTTCACAGAGCAGTTGCGGCTGACCACCGTTTACGGGGACTTTTATCAGCTTCGAGCCGCTGAAGAAAATGAGATACTTGCTGTCAGGCGACCAGTAATGACGCTTGGCGCTTTCGGTGCCCAGGAGTGGATATGCACTCAGAGAACTGAGCGGTCTGATCCAGATGTAGTCATGGCCCGTTGAATCATCGCCGTGAAACGCCACCATCTTCCCATCGGGAGAGAGTCGCGGCCAGCTGATGTTGCTGATCTTCTGCTCGGTGGTCAGCGTGAATCTCACTACCGGTTTGTCCGGCGCCTTGCGGGCGAACAGCAGAAATCCCAGGTACAATGAGGAGAGAACGCCGATTGCGGCAATTATCCAGCCCAGCCGCATGCGCAGGTGCCTCCGTGCCGACAGCTGGACCGGAATTCCGGCCTGCGAACCCGATTGCGAGATCCAGCGAAGTTCATCGGACAAATCACGGGCCGATTGCCAGCGCTTGTTGGGATCTTTGTTGAGGCACTTTCTTACCAGACGATCGAGGGCGGGGGGAGAAAGAGGTTTGACCTGGGTGATCGAGGGTGGTTCCCGTTCTATGATCGCAGCGATAAGACTTGCCTGGCTCTTTCCTTCAAATGCTTTCTGTCCGGTTATCATTTCATGAAGCATCGCCCCGAAAGCGAAGATGTCACTGCGAGTGTCGGCCTCCTGGCCTTCGAGCTGTTCGGGGGACATATATTGAATCGTACCGATAATCGTGCCTGCCCCGGTGAGCGGAGTTGAGGTCATGGTAATATCGGCCATCCCCTCGATGCGGCCGCCGGACACCTGAAACTTGGCCAGTCCAAAGTCCAGCAGCTTTGCCCCCTCCGACGTCAGGATGACATTCCCCGGCTTGAGATCGCGATGGATCAACGATTGCCGGTGGGCATGATCCAGGGCGTCCGCTACCTGGGAGGCGATTCTCAAGACTTCGTTCAGTTCAAGCGGGGCACGCTTCATCCTCTCCGCGAGGGTCTCCCCTTCGAGATACTCCATGACCAGAAAATCGAGCCCATCCTGGTGACCGACATCGTAAAGTGTGCAAATGTTCGGATGGTTCAGGCTGGAAATTGTTTTGGCTTCGCGCTGGAATCTGGCGCGCAGATCGGCGTTGATAGAAGTTTGTTCAGGGAGTACCTTGATGGCCACGATACGATCGAGGCGGGTGTCTTTCGCCTGATAGACTTCACCCATCCCACCGGCCCCGGCCGGGGCAATAATTTCGTAAGGACCTAACTTGTGCCCGGACTCAAGAGCCATTTCTCGCCTTTCTTCTGAATTGATAGGGACGGTGGTACATCAGGGGAAATATAGGTATATTTTATCTATAATCAAGAGGTGATTGTTATTAAATCAGCTCTGGTCCGGTCGAGGCTGCCATCCCGAACAACGGCGGCATCGCTAACTGGCTGTTCCACAACGCGAAGAAGCCGAGCGAGGACTTGCTCAGGACCGGTTGTCAGGGGACGGCGGCCCACTTCCGAAGAGCGCCATCGCGTTGCCTTCAAAAGAAGACGGCGCTCTGGCCAAGCAGTGGCTGGAGCGCCGTCGTGGCGAAAGATAAGTTTCGGTCTCCCGACTACATCTTCGGGTTAATGTTCTGATTCATGCAGAAAATATTCTCGGGATCGTATTCCCGCTTGGCCTTCACCAGCCGGTCGTAGGCGGGTCCATACGCATTGTGGACGCGGTCGGTTTCCTCGCCGGTCATGAAGTTGACGTAGACTCCGCCGGTGGCATAGGGCAGGGTATCCCGAAAGAAATCCCGGGCCCAGGTAATGCACGTGGTATCTTCTTTGGCTGTCTCCCACCGGGAGTGCACATTCATCACGAATTGGATATCGCGATGCGGATAGGCGGTGGCGTCTTTGGCCACGCGATTAATCGCTCCGCCCAACTGCGCGATAAAAATTTCGCAATGCGGCGAAGGGAGGCTGGTGGCATATCGGTGAATTACCTTGATAGTGTCGTCGCTCAACTTCGCGAAATTGTGTGATTTCCAGTAATTCCGCGCACCTTCGGTAAGCAGAGGATCGAATGCCGACTGCCAGTTGACGTACGGCTGCACGCCGACATGTTCGCCGATCGGCTCTCCGAACTCCCAGATCGGCTGAAGGATCTTTCTACCCTTGTCGGGATCACCGGCATGAAAGACTGCGAACGCAATTATCCCTTTTCCGTGGTATTCGGCCGGGATAAAGGGAAGGGGTGGCGCTTTTCTCAGGACCACCCAGACGCTGGTGTCATCGCCCAGGCCAGCCGCGAACTCCCGATATTTTTTGAGGGCAGTTACGGCCTGTTCGACCGGATAGACCACCAGCCCGCTCAGGACGTCGTGATCGAGCGGATTGAGGCGGAACTCGAATTTGGTGACGACGCCGAAATTTCCGCCTCCGCCGCGAATCGCCCAGAAGAGTTCAGGATTTTCGTCCGATGCAGCCCGCCGTACCTTTCCGTCGGCGGTCACCACTTCGGCGGCCGAAAGATTGTCAACCGACATCCCGAACTTCCGGGACAGCCAGCCGAATCCGCCGCCGAGCGTCAAACCGGCGACTCCGGTGGTGGAATTGATCCCGAAAGGGACGACCATCTTGTGGGCCTGCGAAGCCTTGTCAACATCACCGAGAGTAGCGCCCGGCTCGACCGACATCCGGCGCGCCTTTGGGTCAACGGAAATCGAACGCATCTTCGAAAGATCGATAACCAGCCCATCGTCACACAGGGCATTTCCGGCGATATTGTGACCGACGCTTTTTACCGATGCTCTGAGCTTGTTTGCCCGGGCGAAGTTTATCGCCGCCCTGACATCCTCGGTCCCTTCGCAGACGGCGATAAGGGCCGGTTTCCGATCGATCATCGCATTCCAGATAGACCGGGCATCATCGTATCCCGGCTCACCGGGCCGGATCAGCTTCCCCCGGAAGGAGGTCCTCAGCTGCTCCAGTTTCTGACTCTCAAGAACTTTCTTTCCCCCATCGGCCAATGCGATCTGCAGAGTTTCCATACTTACCTTTCACGTTAATTCTGGCTACGAGAATTTACTAAGTCGGATTTTTTGTAAGATCCATATCTTCGCTGAACGCCGTTACAGTGCAGGGCAAATCATGGTAGAGGGCGAAAATCTGCCTTTTGATACACTTCAACGATTGCGGCGGATGCACCAAAAGGCGACTGATACAAGCTGAAACATACCGCCCCCGTGACAATCGCTTGATTTATGGTCAAAATGGACACATATAATCTTTTCTAGGCTCTCTCTGCTCGCCCAACCGTCCGGTTTGAGCCTTTGACACAATACTTCATTGTCCAGGATATCCGGGCGGATATCCGGCGCAGATCTCAAATAATATAGGATCGAGCGGGGCGTTTACCGTACACACTGCCGATTCCAGCGCCAGTCCATTCTTCTTCTCCCTTCCATACACCGTGTCGTACCTCGATTCACTTCAAGTGGATCGAAGAGCGTACGGTCCGGACGGTCAATGCGAGCTGCTCATTGACTCGGCTGAAACCCGGGCCGGACGATCCTCATCGCGTCCACCGACAATCCGACGACCACGATCGAGTATGCCCTGCCGGTCAGATCGCACGTTTCCCTGACTATCTACAATCTCCTGGGTCAAAGGGTGAGAACCGTGGTCGATGAAACCGAGGCGGCGGGGCATTATTTAGTCGAATGGGATGGCCGCGATACGGGTGGCCATGAAGTCGCGAGCGGGCTTTACTTCTACCGGCTCACGACTGAGAAATTCTCGGCTTCGCGCAAGATGCTCCTGCTGAAATAAGGATAGAGCGAGGTGATAGGCGAAACCATCCTCCCTTTCTTCCGTACCAGAAGTACGCCCGGCGCCACCATGGCGGATGCAAGGTTCATCTGATGTCGCACGGCAAGGAAGGATAGGCTGATGAAATCATGTCTCGTTTCACTGGTAACCGTACTGATTGTCGGTGCCGGAGTGCGCGGCTCCGATGACAACGCCCGGATTGATTCCCTCGGCCAGGGCTTCGTAGCCGGGGTAAATTCTGCATCGTCTCAGGAGCGCGCTACACTCGTCAACCAGATATACTCTCAATCAACCGTGACAAAACTCGGCGAGGCAAAACTGATCGAGTTGTTCAGCCGAATGTTCGACGATTACGGCCACTTGAACTACCACCATACTGAGAGAATACGGAATACGGTCCATGTTTTCGCTCAGGCAACCTCGAACAATCAGTGGCGCGACTTTCAATTCTATCTCGACCCCGGCCCACCGATGGAACTGCAGCAGCTCGCCTTCATTGCGGAAGTGGCCGAGCCGGTCTTCCTGCCCAACGGTGGGATCACCAGTCAGTTCACGCTCGATTGGCTCAATACCTATATCGATAAACTCGTTTCTCAGAACGATCTGGCAGCGAGTGTCCTGATCGCGGTGGGGGACTCGATTATATTTGAGAGATATGTCGGTTACGCCGATGCCTCCCGGACGCATAAAATCGGACCGGAAACACGCATGAACCTTGGCTCCGGCAACAAGATGTTCACAGCCATTTCAATTATGCAACTGAGGGACGCGGGCAAATTGAAGTTGACCGACACACTCGAGCCGTATTTCCCGGACTTTCCGGATAAGAACTTCATCCGGTCCGCCACTATCGAGAATCTGCTGACCCATACGTCGGGCCTGGGAGATTACTGGGACGATAATTACGAAAAGGCGTGGGATCACATCACGAAACTCGAACAGGTGCTTCCGTTTGTGTACGATGACCATATCGCTTTCAGGCCCGGTACACAGTTCCAATATAGCAACTCGGGGTTTATCCTGGCCGGGCTCATCGTACAGAAGGTTTCCGGAGAAGATTATTTCGATTATGTCGCGGAACACATTTACAAACCTCTGGGGATGACCAGCACCGGTTCTTACGATATGGACAGCGGGGATTCAATGCTTGCCGAAGGGTTGTCTCGATCCGACTCGGGATGGATCGATGCTCGCCATGGGCGCAGGGGAACTTCTGCGGGGGGTGGATTCTCGACTCCGCGTGACATGCTCAAATTCGCCCGGGGGTTGGAAGCCGGAAAGATTCTCCCTGTGGCGAGCCTCGCCGAAATGTCGAAGGTGAGAAATCACGATCTGCACGGGCCGTTCCCGTATGGTTACGGGCTGATGCTCGCCTACGAGGGGACACGACTTCGCTCGTTCGGACATGCCGGAATCGCTCCCGGAGTCAATTTTGCCTTCCAGTATTACCCGGCTCAAGACCTGACATTCGTCATCTTCAGCAATCAGGACAACGGAGCATACGATGATCTCCGAAAGAATATCGAAAAGCTGATCACCGGAGACCGCTGATCACGAAGCTTTGCGCTCAAGCCTGCCTATCGGTAATACGCTGAATGTCAAGGCGTTGCGCGATACTGTTTAATACGGTCGGGGTGTGGAGCCCGATCCTCAGGCCAATTTCCGCATACTCCTTGCAAGATAGATCCCCCTATCTATATATTGAACACCAAACGGAGTTTGGTAGTCCTTTTACTGCGATAAATTACCTCAGAGCTATTCCGGGCAGCAGGGCGATCCTTCCATTCGCTCAAACTGTCTCACCGGATGCTTAAGGGAGGAGAAAACAAGATGACCAGAAGTTCTTTGCGGAAAATACTAGTACTGTGTGCCCTCGGTGTTACCGTGACCCTGGCGGCATGCTCAAAGAAGAGTACCGGGGATGATAACACGGTTAGCGATAATGTCGCGCCAACCACGGTTAGCAATCTCGCGATAATGAGCTTCACCGATACCTCGGTTACCCTGAGCTGGATCGCTACCGGTGATGACTCAACCACGGGTACAGCCACAAAGTACGACCTGCGGAGGTCGCGGGCATCGATTCACTGGGGGAATTTTGATTCAGCCACGGTTATCTCAGGCCTGCCCACTCCGAAAGCCTCGGGGGAACAGGAGCAATTTGAAGTCAAGGGGTTGAAGACCGACAGCACCTACTACTTCGCCTTGAAGGTTCTTGACGACGGCAACAATTTCGAAGGCATCTCCAATTCACCGCACGCCACCTGTTACAACGACTATGTTGTTACTATGCCCGATTCAGGTCTGCGCGCAGCGGTGCGTCTGGAAATAGGTAAGCCGACCGGTGAACTGAAGAAGTCGGATCTGTACGATTTGCAGGATCTGACCGCGACCGGCCATTCGATCTCGGATCTTACCGGACTTGAGGTGTGCAAGTATCTGGAGATTCTCGATGTCAGCGACAATTCGATCACCGATTTAACTCCGGTGAGTCAACTGCTTAAGCTGCAGCAGTTGAGAGCAAGTCAGAATACGATCTCCGACCTGACTCCCGTTTCGGGGCTAAGCGCCCTCAAGTCGTTACGGGTGATATCGAATCAGATCAGTAATCTCTCTCCGTTGACCACACTGACACATCTTCAGACTCTCGATGTTCAGGATAATGAGATCAGTGATATCTCGGAGTTGCAGGGAATGACCACCTTGACCTGGCTCGGTCTCGCCTCAAACCATCTAACCACCCTTCAACCGCTGGCAAATCTCACGGCTCTCACTGACCTGAATGTGCCCTTCAACCAGATTGTCGATCTATCCCCTCTGTCCGGACTTCTTCAGTTGTCGAACCTGAATCTCACATCCAATCGGATTATCGATATCTCGCCGTTGATGGCAAATGGGGGGTTGGGGGCCGGAGATAACCTTATGCTGAACGGTAATCCCTTAGGTCACGAGTCGATTACACAGCTCATTCCGGCCCTGAGATCGCACGGCGTGACAGTCGGCTGGGCGGCCAACACCCTCCCACCGTCTACTATCACGGACTTTGTTGCCGACAGCGTGACGGCGACGACGGTCTCACTCAGCTGGACAGCTCCGGGCGAGGACTGGGATGAGGGTATCGCCTATATTTATCAACTCCGATATTCAACGACACAGACTGATATTCAAACCTGGACCGGGGGACATCTTGCGAGCGGCCTTCCTCTGCCGGACACCGCCGGTACCATCCAGCTCTTCACAGTGACAGGCCTGACCGAGGACAGTCTTTACTATTTTGGCATTCGGACTCAGGACAACTCCAACAATTATGCCAGCGTGTCGAATATCGTTTCAGCTCGGCCGTATGAGAATTCGATCATATCATTTCCCGATGTCGGCGCTCGAAAGTGCTGTCAGGGCCGCGCTGGGAATTCCGACCGGCGATATCTACAAGGATGATCTCCGGCCGTTGGATTCTCTCAATTGCGCCAATGCCGGAATCGCCGACCTCACCGGATTGCAGTACTGCGTGAATTTGAGAGTCTTGAATCTGATGAATAACGATGTCAGCGATCTCAGCGAACTGGCCTACCTGTATAGTCTGCGCAGTCTGGAGCTGACCGGTAATCCGATCAGCGATGTCGGGCAGCTGGCGGCTTTGACGCAGCTCACGTATCTATCGATCAATCAGGTTGGCTTCAGCGATTGCAGCTTTGTGGAGCCGATGTCGCAACTTCGGTTTCTGTTCATGGTGGGAAACAACATTTCCGATATTTCACCGCTAGCCAATTGTCCGCTTATGACTCAACTGTTCCTCGACAACAACGCGATTGTGGATATATCGGTACTCTCCGGACTTCAAAGTCTGGGTTACTTATCGTTGAACGACAATCTAATTCAGGATATTTCGCCCCTGGTAAACAACTCGGGCATGGGACCGACCGATCACGTTTACCTGACCAACAATCCGCTGTCTAGCGAGTCGATCAATACACACATTCCGACTCTTCAATCAAGAGGCGTAACGGTCGTCTATTAGAGTCTTGCATCGGGAGCGCTGATGACCGGCGCTCCCGGGTACCGACAATAGTTTCGTAATTCCATCGATGCAATGCGTCCTCCCTCAAATTTTCGGGTTGGCAACCCTTTCGAAGTCGGTTATACTTCGGTTCCGACTCAGGTAAGTTCCCCTGGTGCGGGTTTACGCAGAACCACACCTTCAACTAAGATGAGGAGATCATGACGACTAACGGCAAATCGCGAATAACAGCCGCTCTGGCGGTTGGTGTCGGTATCTTTATGGTTTCGGTGGTGTGCCCGAGATTCTTTCTTGACAGCCTCATTCCGAGACTTGCTACTACGCAGGGATTGGAGCTGTTGCTTTCGTTGCTCGCGATCGGTTTGCTGGGAAAAGGTAATTTCTCGGAATATGGCTTCCGCCTGCGCATAGAAAAGCTCACACCATCGGGCGGCGCGGTGCGATGGCTCCTTCTCGGGGTATTGGCGATCGCGCTGGGCGCGTGTGCGACGCTCGCGGTTCTTATCACCGGAGCCAAAGGCAATCCGCTTCTCAAGGAACTGTCCTTTCCTCAAATAGTATTGTTTGTCTGGATATTCTCCAGCACGATCGAAGAGATTTTCACGCGGGGGTTCATTCAAAGCCATCTGGCGAGCGTTCTCGATAGCTCGGTGCATGTCCCGTTGTTCAAAGTCGATCGGGCGACTTTCATCAGCGCGCTGTTCTTCGCCTGTATGCACCTGATCTTGCTTGTCAGCGGTGCCGACTACAAGACGGTTGTGATCCTGTTGCTCTTTACCTTTTCGGTCGGACTATTGGCCGGACATCTGAGGGCACGAACCGGAAGTCTCCTTCCGGCAATCGGCGCCCACCTGCTGGCGAATATGGGTGGGGCAGTCGGCGGCGTTCTGTACGCGATCTATGCTGTCCTGACCGGTAACAAACTGCCCGGAATGTAGTCCGGTGCGTATAGTCGCACACAATATTAGCTATCCTCCTGAAATGCCAAGAGCCTCGATCTCAATCGAGGCTCTTTAGCTTTGTGGACCGAATTCGGTTTGTTGTCGCGCTCGTCCGGATCTAAGCCGTTCTGATCCCAATCTTCCGCACTCCCGCAAAAATCAGGAGCATGATCCCGAACGTGCACACGATAGTTGCACCGGGAGGGGTATCGAGATAGAACGAAGAGACAAGACCCATCAGTGACCCGATCAAGCCGAAAATCCAGCCGAACGCGAGGTGTCGTGAGACTCCTTTGGTTATGAGTACCGCGAACACCGAGGGGACGACGAGGAAAATGAACACGAGCAGCACCCCGCAAATTTTTACCGAACTGGTCACCGTGACACCGAAGGAAGCATAGAAAAGGATCTCCCAGAGCAATGCGTTCTTCGGTGGACTGCCGTGATTGAACGTGAGGGCCGAGAATTTCGAAAAGTAGATCCAGTGAAACAGACCGACCAACGCATAGACTATAGCCGTCTTGATGACAATCGCCGGCGTTACCGTCAAAATGCTGCCGATCAACAGGTGTTTGATGTGTTCAGATCCTTCGGGCGCATGGCTCACCGCCATAATCGCCGCGGCGGAGCTGACGGCGTAGACGATACCGATCACAGCTTCCTGGGGGACTTTTCCTTCGACTCCGCGGCTGACGGCGAAGAGCACAGCTCCGAGGATGGCGAACCCTAGTGAGAACAGATAGGCTGTGTTGCTGTTGAGATCGAATCCGAGTAGAAAGGCGAGGGTCGTTCCCAGCGCGGCCACCTGCGCCAGTGACAGATCAACAAAGATGATTCCGCGCCTGATGACGTGCAGGCCGAAATAGACGTGAATGCCTACCAGCACGACGCAGACGAGGAACGGCCAGAGCATCAGATCCAGCATGTCGATCATTTTTCCGCCTCCACCAGAGCCTGAACGTTCCCGCGCAGCCATTCGATATAGGATTCGTCCTTGTTCCGTCCCCCAATGGAGGGATAGAGCGTAACCACTTTCGCTCCCGTGGTCGACGCGATCTTCTCCGGGATGCGCGGATCGAAATACGGTTCCATTGCGATCACTTTGATATGATCCTCCTTCACGAGCTGTATGACATCGGCGACATGCGATGGGGAGGGTGCGACTCCGGGATACTTCTCGATAAAACCGGGCAGCGTGATGCCAAAGTACTCGGCGAAGTATGGCCAGGAGTTGTGATAAGTCACCATCGGCGTTCCCTTCAACGGCAAAGCCAGTTCTTTAATCGCCGGGAGCTGCGAATTCAGATCGGCAAGAAATTTGTCGCGGTTCTGCTTATAGGTCTCGGCGTTCTGCGGATCGACCGAAGACAACCCTTCGAGAATCGCCTGGGTAATCGGCTCGACATTATCCGGGCTGAGCCAGTAGTGCGGGTTGCCGAATCGATGCAAATCTCCGTAGGAGGCATCGGCTTTGAATGTCGGGACTTCCAGCGGCTTGATATACTTAGAACAGTCAACGACTTTCACCTTGCTATTGCGAGAACCATCGACAATCCGATCCATCCACATGTCCAGCTCCAGGCCGACCCGGAAGACAACATCGGCGCCTTTGAGTTTGACCATATACGATGGACGTACTTCGACATAGTGAAGATCCGCGGTCGGCTTGGCGATACTGCTCACTTCGACTTGATCACCGCCGATCACCTTCGTGAAGTACTCGAGATCGGTAGTAGACGTGACCACTTTCACCTTGGCCGCCAGAGCCGGTGACAGCAGGCTCGCGACGAGCAGCAGGAGTAGGAATTTTCTAATCATGATATTCACCTAAAAGCTGTGGGGTTTGTGCGGTCCGAGCGAGAAGACCAATTGCATAGTGATAGACCAGAAACCGTCGGATTCGCTCGGTTTGGTCCAGTCTCCGACGAGTCTGACCAGGCTGGTCTCTTCGACCGGGGAGAATCCTACAAATCCGCCGACTCTCCAGACGTGTTCATCACTGTTTAATTTTCCCTGCGTGTATTCGTAAATGGAACCGGCGTTGTACTTTTGGCGGAACTGGTAGTCAAAAAATCCGTAGCCGCCGTATGAATTGGTAGCGCCGCTATCGACTGATGCTCGATGATTTCCGAGGAACTCCCCTTGAATAGTGAGGGAGGTATTGCGGTTCGGCCGCCATTTGTATTTGGCGTCGACACCATATACGGTAGCCCGAAGCCGCTCCGCCTGATCATAGTACGAAGTCACCATCGATGCTCCGGCCGTGAACTCACCATAGTCGGAAACGGCACCCGATGTGGTCAGGCGGCCGAAGAATCCTGGTTTGATGCTGGTCGTTCCTTCCGCAGTTTCGGAAGAAGTATCGGTCCCTCCCTCTTCGCCTTCCATAGCCGTTCCCTTAATCACCGCCCCCATCACTTCGGTATACCAGCCACCGGTGGGGATCGCAAACGATGCTCTCACGGCCATGTCATTGAGTCCTTCTTCGCCGAAGAACTCTTCGTGGGGAAGAGGCTGATAGATGAAGGAATAGGCGTGAGGATGGGTCGGATTCAATCTACCGAATTCGAGCCGATACTTGCCAACACGGAGATTCATTCCCAAAGGAAGGCCGCGAAGAAATGTGGCGTAGGCTTCCTCGATATTTGCGTTATTGCCCGATTCCCACGCGATCACGGCATCGGCCCGCGAATACGGGTTGAGATAACCGGTGGTCATCAGCTCAAGATTCGGCGATTGCAGGTTGAAATCTTTCGATTCGTCCGGTCGGCTCGGATCATCGTGACTGTACGCTCGAATATCACCGATCAGCGAAATATCCGGGTTCAGTGTGGTTTGTGCCTGCGCACAGGTAAAGCTAAGCGCGCTCCCCACCAGGAGCAGGAATAGTTTTCTTGCCATGGTTCACTCCCGTCTCGAACGGCAACAGGCCGTTTCGAAAGTTTGTCAATATCGTTTGGAGAAGTAAAAGTAATGGGGTGTGAGATCAGACAAGAGCAGGGGGAGCCCGTTTCAGGAAATGGCCGGCAATGAAGAAGCCGGCGAAGGATTCTTCGAACAGGGGTTGTATAGCGACGCTTCCGAATACCGCGACCGGGGCCTGTGCGACATCATTTGGAAGCGAGAAAGATTGGCTATGGGCGCAAATCGGGCACTGATTTTCCGACTGGAGATCGTTGTGATGGTGAACCGCAAGAAGTAAAAACGAGAGCCCGATCAGCAGAACAATTGCCGTCGACTTCCAGATCTGATGAGCGCGTGCTGTTTTCATGGCTCCTTCTGACTCCGCAATCCGCTGGTCAGGAATTAAATGCGGAGGCGGACCTAATCAATGCTCCTGCATTATGGGACTGACCGGTGATAAAGTCAAGGGCAAAGTATCAATACTGACTCGTTTCGGTTGCCTGTCTCAATAAAATGGGCTTGACAAATCCACAATACAGTCTATTATTGGAATGACCAACATGGCGTGTCGCATCTTGCCAGCCTGCACACCCACCCGGCCATGCCCGCGGGTACGGATTCGTACAAGCATGGTGAAACAGGCAATAAGCCTCCGAAATTGTCCGATCATCTTTTCTGAGCAGCCGATTAAACCCGAACTGGGAGACAATCGTTTATGTCCTGTAAAAACGTTCGCAGGCTTCTCTCGGGCCTTGCGCTGGTCGCCGCCGTAACCGTGGCTGCGGTCCCCGCCCGGGGACAAGCGATCTCCGCATCACTACAGATAGACAAATTCCCGACTCCATATCTCAGTGATTGGGAAATTAATCCAAATCTCGTTCAAGTGACCCTGCGAAACGATTCCTCCGAAGCTGTGTCGGTGAAGATCGATGTAAGCATCCGCAGGGAGGGGGGCGGAACGGTGGCTTCCGGCTCCAGCAAGATCTTCGATCTTCCGGCCGGCTCCGATCAAACGATCCTGACCCCTGATCTGATCGATTACGAGTCGTTAAGCTACAGTTCAAGCATTCGGGATATCGCCGTCCGAACCGGACGACTTCCGGAAGGAGATTACGAGCTTTGTACGACTGTAAAGGACGCCGGTGGGGGTGTTCTGGTCGACGAAGTGTGCGAGTTTTTTGAGATCGTCTATCCCGATCCGCCCATGCTAATCTACCCGTTCGACGGAGACACCGTCCGGAGTGCGTATCCCGTGTTCCAGTGGCAGCCGGCCGCTGCGCCATCGAACTTCCCGATTCACTATGTCCTCACGATTGCCGAAGTTACCGGCACTCAGACCCCCTTGCAGGCGCTTTCAGCCTCGGAGTACTACCAATACCAGGCAGACAATTTAACGCAAACGAGTCTTTCGTATCCTCCTGACGCGCTGCCGCTGGAGGATGGGAAGAAATATGTCTGGCAGATCAGGGCATTGGATGATAACGGCTATCCGCCGACCGCAAATGACGGCAAGAGCGAACTCTGGACCTTTGTCTACAGCAGCGGTAATGAATCCACCGGCACGGAAGGAGAAGTGGCAGGCATCAGGATCGTTCCGGCGGGACAGGAGCAGAACGGCCGAAACATTCTCAGCGAGCTGAATGGGGGGACGTTTGAGTCGGTCAAGGCGCAGTGGGAGAATATCAAAGCGGGGGGAGAGGTGGTAATTCCCCTTCCCGGACTGGGAGATTTCGACGGCTTCAGCGTCTCAAGTATCGGCGTATCGTTCGATGCCAAGGACAAGGTGATCGCATTCCGTGGGAAAACGGAACGGTACAACGAGCCGAATGCCGAGGTCCTGCTTACATTGCAGATCGATCACGGGTTAAAGTGCGCGCTCAGCATCAAGCTGCCGACATTTTCGTTCGGAGGAGTCTTTCTCGAGCTGGCCTCTTACGGAAGGTTCCAGCAATTAGCCACCGACTTCAATGTGCTTGTATTCGCAAACGACAAGTTCACCCTTTCGTCGAAGAGCCTTCCCTCGGGAGTCTCGGATTTCTTCGATACTCTTGCGGTACCGGTCGAACAAGGGATGAACTTCTTCGGCGTGATCAATCTCGACAGAACACCCTGGTTTCAAACAGTCGTGAATTTCATTGGCGTGCAAAGCAACCAGGTGGTTCTGACGGGGCATGGTGGTCCCGTGAAAAATCTACTTACCAAAAAAGCGGCGAAAGAATTTGACCTCTCGCTGAGTGCGCAGTTTCCAGCGATTATCGCCTCCCAATACCGATTGTGGCTGAAATCGAGACAGTTTGAACTGAAAGGAGGAGTGAAGCGTGCCCTGGCCGCTTCGACCGACTCCAGCGCCATCAAAACCACTACGGACAGCACCGGTCACTCCACTTCAGACACCGCATTGGCCGCCAAATACACTCCGTACCTGGAGTTGAAGGAAACTATCAAAGGAAGCTTTGGCAGCAACAAGGAACATTCTTTCTATCGAAGCGTCGATCTCGAAAAAGAATCGACCGACTCCACCGGCAAGATTGCCTTCGAGTTCGGCACCGACGAGACCTTGCATCTAGGTATACCGTGGCTGAATCTTCGCGACATCAAACTTCGCCTGGAACCAGACAAGGAGAATCCTAAAGTGACCCTGCTGGGAGGGCTTGATATCGGTGAGGCTCATGTAACCGATTCGCTGTTCGTGGAGATAGGCAAGGCCGATACCAGCATGAAGACGGATGTGACTGGCTCCCGCAAGAAGGACAGTACCTACCGGCAGGCCGACTCGGTGACAGTGACAGCCTCCGGTTCGACTAAGAAGTTCTCGTTTCGCGCCAAGGCTCAGCTGGCGGACAAATTCAATCTGGGGGATCTGATCAAGATTGCTCGGGCCACCCGCGCACAAAACGATCAATCCGAGCCTTCACCGCAGATCCCGGAAGGGTTGTTCAATCTCTCGAATCTTTCTCTGGGAATCAACGGAGGTACGACCGACGAATTCTACTTCAGCGGCCGGACCACGCTCAATCAATCTCAAACGGCGTTTCTCCTTTCGATGGCCAAAGATGATCAGGGGGACCGACTGTTCACTATCGGGGTCAAACCGATCGACTGGAAGCTGACGCAAAATATTCCGGCCTTGTCTAATCCGGTACTGGATAACATCAACTTCTCGCGAGTCGGATTCGTTATCACCAACAAGGACAGCAAAATCGAGT
Source organism: uncultured candidate division Zixibacteria bacterium (assembly GCA_963711085.1). Classification (GTDB taxonomy): domain Bacteria; phylum Zixibacteria; class MSB-5A5; order GN15; family FEB-12; genus CAVQCT01. The sequence continues at coordinate 226,177 of CAVQCT010000006.1, forward strand.
CCTCCGAACTCGGACCAGACACTTACGATTTCTATCAGCAACTTTACGACGCCGATCAATATACGATGGTGCTGAAGCCGGGAATAAACCTTATCGCGGTTATTCCACTCGACAATATGAGTCCAGACGATCCTTTGATCACTCTGATGGATCATCTTGGCATGCAGTCCGGAACCATACTGCTTCAGGGGACATTCGGAAACGCCTTCGGGTTGCTCAACGGCAGCGGTGGCGGTGCGGACATTCTCAAAGATATCTATCTGAAAGCCTCGCTTCCGGAGATGCACCCTCCCGGTTCACCGGAATGGTTCAAATCCGGTCAGCTTGCTCTGGAAATTACCGGGGAGCCGTCAGTCGGACTTGTCGGCACCATGACCGTGCAGATACAGGACGACGTACTCGCCTTCTTCATCGCCGGCAAGATTGAACGACAGGGACCGGGTGTCGCAGTCGCCCTGATGGGAGGGCTGCAGGCAGAGAAACCATGGGTGGCGCCGTTCGGAATTCAGTTCCTGACCCTTAACAGGGTGATACTCAAAGTATCTTTGAACGCGTACGGGAATATCGGCCTCGGTTTTGCCGGCGATCTGGTCATAGGCGAGAAACAGATCAATACCGCCGTTGCGGTCTCTGTGAATGCTTATACTGGTGTGCCCACGAACTTCATTTTCGACGGCCAGAGCGAAACCGGGGTGGCATTGCAGGATATCGCCACTCTTCAACAGAAGATGGCCGCGGCACGCGGCGGTCAGCCGCCCCTGCTGCCGGTGAACCAGCTTCCCGATATGGCGCTGAAGAGTATGCATCTGAAATTCGCCCCGAGGAGTGACCCTGATCTGGGCGTCGAAGCAGGCATGGCTCTCAAAGGGGATCTGTATCTCAAGCCAAATCCCGCAGGGGAAATGGTCGAATTTGCCGCGGTTGACTGTAATGTAGGTGTCGACGGTATCTGGGCAAAAGGGCATGTCGACCAGTTCGCGGTAGGGCCGTTAACCTGGCAGGATGGAACTGTGGACATGCAGGTTAAGGCGGGGGATACACACTTCCTCATGAGCGGCGAAGTGGACCTGCTCGGCAGTATGAAGTCGGTTGACCTGACCCTTACCCGTGACACACTGTCATTCGCATCGGAGACGGAAATCGAAGGACTGTACCGCTCGCAGCTCTCTGCCACCGGTGGATTCAATCTGACCAATCCGTCTTTCAGAGTTCACGGAGAGCTTGAGACTGATTTCAGCGATGAACTCCAGCAGGCGTTGTCGGAAGGTCTCACCCAGTTTGCCGACAAGGGAAAGCAGGCGGTGGACGCGGCGATGGAGGCCTATCAAAAGGCTGAAGCCCTTCATGAAAAGAAGCAGGAAGCACTCGACCAGTTGAAGCTCCAGCTGGACGCCGCAAGAGCTCACGTGAAAACTCAAGTTGATGCTGCCCGTGCCGAAAGAGATGATGCTTATTCCGCGATGGTTTCGGCAGGCCGCGCCAAGAACGCCGCTTACTCGGCTTACAAGGATATTCCTGCCTTAAAGGCCGCTCAGAAGGCATCGGCGCTGGCGACCTATCGTACCAGATTGGCAGCGTATCGAATAAAGGTTGCGGCGCACGCGGCAAAGCAGGCCGGCTACTCGGTGAGATTGGCCGCTTTGAACGCAATTCCCGATCCTGACAATGATCCGGCCCTCGTTGCGCTCAAAGGTCAGACAGACAAACTGTGGGATCAGCTTGAGTCCAGGAAGCAAAGTCTGGAGAACCTGAAATCGATGTTCACTCTGGTCGGCGAATACTCCGCTCAGGGAAGGCCGCTGGTGACGATTCAAAAAGCTGAGTTCAACTCTACCCTGGACGATCTGATTCAGGGCAAAGGGGTGTCTATGCATCTGCTGATGGATTGGTTGGGTGAATCCAAAGAGATTAATGCCAGCGTCAGTTTGAGGGACCAGCGAGAAGGGATCAAGAATATTCTCGAGGCGCTGATCCATGGATAATGCGGAAGCATGTCAACGCCAAAGAATGCGATCGCTGCTGATCTATCTGGCACTTTTTATTCAATTATTTTGCGCCATCCCCAGTGCCTTCGCGGTAGGTAATGGCGCTGGGGTCAGCGGAGAGGCTGGAGTCTACGGCGAGCTTAACAGCATTTCGGGCAGAAAGAAGCGGCGCCCCAGTTCTTTGGGAAGGATGTTCATTCGCCCTATCCTCACGTTCGGAAATGGGTCGCAGATTCAATTCGATTTCGAACTGTCGACCGAAGGGAGCAGCGCCCGCCAGGATGTGAACAATTTTGGCATCAACCCCCGGTGGAACTGGGGAGAATTGTACGCGGGGGACTTCAGCCTGAGTTTCTCGCCGCTCACTCTCGATGGTGTCAGAGTGCGAGGTGGGGGGATTAGTCTTCACCCCTGGAAATTGCGTGCAACAGTACTGTCGGGGACAACTCAGCGGGCGGTAAGTGCTCCTTCCGAGAACCGGGCATATCGCCGGTCACTCTCCGGTTTGCAGCTGGGGATCGGACGTCAAACCGGGACTTCGTTCACGTTGAATGTCATTTCAGCGAAAGATGATATTTCGAGTATCGCCCCTCCTCCGCCCGATACATCTATGGGGGCTGACTCATCCGTAGTCATCGATTCCACCACCGGTGACACATTGGTCAATCCTCTCTCGGTGACGCCGCAGGAGAACCTGGTCGTGTCGGCCATGACCAATCTATCCCTCGCCGACAACCACCTGCTTCTTAAGACAGAAATAGCCGGATCAGCCGTCACCCGCGACCGACGCTCAGCCGTCCTCGAATCTTCCGATGTACCCGAATTTTCTTACGGATGTATTCACGCCACGGGTCAGTAGCAGCGCTGATTACGCCTATACGACCGAAGCCCAATACACGCAACGTTCACTCGTATTGCAGGCAGGTTACGACTATGTCGGTCCCGGCTACGCCTCACTGGCGCTGGCTTCGAACAGTCCGGACCGAAAGGCTGCGAGGCTCGGCATGCGCTATCGTATTCGGTCCTCGATGTTGCGGCTCAACTATCGGCGGCAGACTAATAACCTGATCGGTCAGAAGGCATCGACAACGGTAAGAAATCAGCTCACTGGCGGTGCGAGTCTGAGGCTTTCCCCGATATGGACCATGAATCTGAATGCGGCGCTGATAACAATGAATAACCATCTGTCGGATTCGCTGTCCAGCGTCGACAACTCAAACTACCTGTTTCGGATTAGCCAGTTGGTACGTGCCCGCGGCCTGTTCCAGAGCGTGCAGTTCGATTATGCTTTTCAGGGTACCACCGAGAAGAATCCGACGCGGAGAGAGTCGGAGCTCAAGTCCCACGAGATTACAGTAAGAACATCCGTAAAGGCTTCGTCCAGGCTGACCGTGACTCCGTCCACAAGCGTGATCACGGCCAGGCACGGGATCGACAATTGGAATTCCACCCTCACGCTGGGGCTGGGTGCACTCTGGAGCGATCTGATAAGCAGGCGCTCGGTCAGCGCCCAGTTCAGCTATACGGGAGTCTCGGGTACCAAACTGTTCAGGATGGACCTTCGCGGCGACTACCGGATCCTTCCCCGGGTGACCGGTCGGATTCAGCTGCTTTCAAGCTTCGGGCGCACCTCCGGGCATACCGAGAACTACGATGAATACAGCGGTCGGTTGACGGTTGCGTATCAGTTTGGGGAATAACGCGTTCCGTTGGATGGTATCGTAGACTCGATGAGTCTTATTATTTTCTTGCGTGGACGGGTCCTTCCGACTATATTCCCGCCGTTCTTACACGGAACTTCTTCCCCGAGCAGGCGAACCGGGCGGTACTCCGCGAAGAACCGGGCGATTCGATCAGGAGCAGTCGTGTCGCCGCGCCCCAGTGTGCTCCAAGGCAATTTAGCAAGGAAGGACAAATCAATGTCACGCAGAGCCCAGCTTATCGGGTTACTGTTACTCGCGACCGTATACGCGAGTGTGTATTTCGTTGCATCGGCTTCGGAACCTCAGTCCGACGCAGCACAAATCGAACGCGGACGCTATCTCGTGAGCGTAGGTGGTTGTGGTGACTGCCACACCCCCAAGAAAATGTCGGAAGTGGGACCGGTCGAGGACTCGACCCTTTTATTGAGCGGTCAACAGGCCGGCGAGCCTGTTGCAGATCCACCCGCTGGTCTGAGCATGACCGGTTGGGTAGCCGCCTGTAACGGTAGTTTCACCGCCTGGGTGGGTCCATGGGGTGTCAGCTATGCCGCTAACATTACTTCTGATCCCAAAACGGGAATCGGCAACTGGACCACCGAGCAGTTTATCAGCGCAATGCGGACCGGCAAGCACCGCGGATTTGGACGGCCGATTCTCCCACCTATGCCCTGGCAGAATTTGGCCAAGGCGAGTGACGAAGACCTGGCTGCTATTCTGGCCTTCCTGAAGACGACCAAACCTATCGTCAACGAAGTTCCGGCGCCACTGCCTCCGGCCGGGGCCGGCAAGTAATATCCGGACATTGTTTTTGGTCCGAGACCTGAACGGGCGGCAGTCGTAAGACGCCGCCCGTTTTCTATTTTGCGCAAAAAAGAGCGACTACAACGCCGAAAACAGACATTTCACTCCGGTGTCCTTAGCCGATTGACAATCATCCGACAAAACTGCATCGTAACCATCACGTTAAATTTGATTTAGGCGGATTGAGTATGGCGGATGCAGCAAAAGTAAACGGCAATGCTAAGGAGATGTCCACCGTTGGTTTCATTCTTCGGGCGCTCAGTTCGCGGAACTACCGGCTATATTTCGGAGGGCAGGGGATTTCTCTTGTCGGGACCTGGATTCAGCGTATCGCTCAGGCCTGGCTGGTGTATCGCCTGACCGATTCAGTTTTTCTGCTCGGCATTGTTGGCTTCAGCACTCAGATTCCCACTTTTGTGATCGCCCCCTTTGCCGGCGTAATTGTTGATCAAAAGGATCGTCATCGGATATTGCTCTTTACCCAATCCGCCGCCTGTATCCAGGCTCTTATACTGGCCATACTTACACTCACTCATGTTGTCCAGGTCTGGCATATCGTTGTGTTGGGTGTTCTGCTCGGACTAATCAATGGCTTCGATATGCCGTCGCGGCAATCGCTTCTGGTCGATATGATTGACCGCCGCGAGGATCTGAGCAACGCCATCGCGCTCAATTCCACCATGGTCAATGGGGCAAGGCTGATCGGTCCGACTATTGCCGGGCTGGTAATCGGCGCCGCCGGTGAAGGGATCTGCTTCCTGCTCAACGCTGTGACCTTCTTTGCCGTAATCATAGCGCTGCTTGCAATGAGATTGAAGCAAAGAGAGATTCGGAAGACGAAGGGTGCGATACTCAATGACCTTAAGGCTGGCTTCAACTATTCGTACGGATTTCCCCCGATTCGCGCGATCCTATTATTGTTGGCCCTGGTCAGTATCATGGGGATGCCATACACGGTCCTGATGCCGGTATTTGCCCGCGATATCCTTGGAGGCGGCCCGCACACTCTTGGCTTTCTCATGGCGTCAGTCGGTACCGGGGCTCTGGCCGGGGCATTATACCTTGCTTCGCGCAAGACAGTCGTAGGTCTGGGCAAAGTGATCACCTTCGCCGCCACCACTTTCGGTGTCGGTCTTATCCTGTTTTCATTCTCCCGACATCTCTGGCTCTCGATGGTGCTGCTGTTTTTCGTGGGGATGGGGATGATGATGCAAATGGCTTCGAGCAACACCGTGCTGCAGACCATCGTCGACGACGACAAGCGGGGGCGAGTGATGAGTTTCTATGCGATGTCGTTTTTCGGAATGGCCCCGCTCGGGAGTCTCCTTGCCGGCAGTCTGGGAAGCCGGATCGGCACCCCGGCCACCGTGATGGTCGGCGGCATAAGCTGTGTGATTGGCGCGTTGTTCTTCTTCTATCGCTTGCCGGCGATGCGAAAGCTGGTTCGCCCGATCTACGTCAAGAAGGGGATTCTCCCCGAAGTGGCGGCCGGGCTCCAGGCGGCCAACTCCATAAACGAGCGTCCGTAGTCGGAATTTCTTTCCCTTCGGTCGCTCAAAAGTTTGATTGCATCAAAGACTTCAGTTGCCTATTATTCGGGCATCATTGATGTTAATCAGCATCGACATTCGACCGTTGAACCCTAACAGATGCAGGAGGTTTGAGCCATGGGTTTCCTCACCGCATTATGGTTGCCGATCCTTCTTTCGGCCGTGTTCGTTTTCGTCGTCAGCTCGATCATTCACATGATGCTTCCTTATCACAAGAACGATTTCAAGGTTGTTCCCAATGAGTCCGGCGTGATGGATGCCCTGCGTCCATTCAATCTCCAGCCCGGGGACTATTTCATGCCTCGTGCGAACTCGGGGAAGGAGATGAAGTCTCCGGAGTTCGTAGAGAGACTCAACAAGGGGCCGGTCGCGATCATGACCATTGTCAAGCCGGGCGTATTCAATATGGCGCCGAGCCTGATCCTCTGGTTCGTTTACTGTCTGGTGGTGAGCATCTTCGCGGCGTATCTGACCAGCCACGCAATTTCCTGGGGGACGCCCTATATCCAGGTCTTCAGATTCATCGGGACCTCGGCGTTTATGGGATATTCTCTGGCGCTCTGTCAGCGCTCGATCTGGTACAAACAAAGCTGGACAACGACTTTCAAGTCGGTTTTCGATGGACTGATCTATGCGCTTGTGACGGCCGGAACTTTCGGCTGGCTCTGGCCGACGATGTGATGCGATCGAATTGTATCGCATTGTAACTTTCCGGCAAAAAAATCACGGCCGGATGAGGATCTGTCGAAAAATAACTTGCTCGACTTTCAAGCGGAATGTATTCTGAGTGTGATGTTCCTGGATGGGCTTCGGGCATCATTCAATAGCATTGATTGAGGGATCTTTGCCTCTGCTGCCTGCCAGCGGCCACGCGGAGCAGATCTCAGGCGGTTAGATAACAGAACAATGAGATAGAAGCGCCACAGCATTCCACATTCGTATGCTCGAAATGGGATTGCAGGTGCGCCTTGCACAATTTTGAAACGGGTCGGGGGAGATGGTCCGTTGAAAGTCCAGGGCCGAGGATGCTCTGTGCCCTGGGGTGTAGTGGCAGTAGATTAGTTCAAGGGGGGCTGACTCAATCTAATCTGGATTGCACACTTTCAATCGGGTAAGTCAACAGCCTTTTGCTTGTGGAAAGGAGGGATGTCCTGGCAGCGTAGATTCTATTGCGTGTACTTTTGTGATTTAAGGAATTTAACCTCACATTCAGGAGCACGAAATGGGAAAGAATTTCTTTAAAGTGGCAATGGCCTTCTTCGTACTGACTGCCATGAGCTTTGCCGCTCCCAATTTCCAAACCGCCAAGTTGAACACGTACAGTAACTCGCCGGAGTACGTCCCCGGTCAGGTTGTCGTCAAATTCAAAACCGGTATCGATCCGAAAGCGATCAACAGCACGGCAGCGGCCAACAGCCTGTCGATCGTGAAGTCCAGCACGCTCAGCGACTACACTCTCGTCCAGATCCCGACCGGCAAGACGGTCGATGACATGGTCGCGACGCTGAACAAGGATCCGAACGTCGAATACGCCGAACCCAACTACATCTATCACGCCTTCATGACCCCGAACGACACCTACTACTCGCCGTACCAGTGGGATCTTCCGCAGATCCACATGCCGGCGGCGTGGGATCAGTCGACCGGATCGGGTGTTGTCGTGGCCGTAATCGACTGTGGTGTGGCGTATGAAAACTACGGTGCCTACGCCAAAGCCCCGGATCTCGCCGGGACCAACTTTGTCGCCGGGTACGATTTCGTGAACAATGATTCGCACCCGAACGACGATGAAGGCCACGGTACGCACGTCACAGGCACCATTGCCCAGACCACAAACAACAATCTTGGCTGTGCCGGTGTTGCCTACAACTGCAGCATCATGCCGGTGAAGGTACTTAACTCGGCAGGAAATGGCACGCTGACCGATATCGCCGATGGCATCAATTGGGCGACCAGCCACGGGGCCAAGGTCATCAACATGAGCCTCGGTGGTCCGTCGGGAAGCACCACGCTGCAGAACGCTATCATCAGCGCTTATAACGCGGGCGTGACGATCGTGTGTGCTGCCGGCAATGCCGGAACCTCGGCGCCGCAGTATCCGGCCGCTTACTCGCAGTGTATCTCGGTTTCGGCCGTTCGCTATGACCAGACGATCGCGTCTTACTCGAGCTACGGTTCGACGGTTGACATTTGCGCCCCCGGTGGCGACGTCACCGTGGATCAGAATGGCGACGGCTACGGCGATGGCATTCTTCAGAACACCTTTGCCGCCCCGAACTACACGTCGTTCGGTTACTACTTCTACGAAGGCACTTCGATGGCGTCGCCGCACGTTGCCGGTGTTGCCGCATTGTTGATCGCGAAGGCTGGTGGCAGTCTGACGCCGGCTCAGGTTCGTGCGGCGTTACAGAACACCGCTACCGATCTCGGCGCGAGCGGCTGGGACCAGTACTATGGGTACGGCGAAGTCAACGCCGATGCCGCGCTGCAGTCGATCGGTGGCGGCGGCGGCGGAAGCGCGCCGGTAGCTAACTTCAGCGGCTCGCCGACCTCAGGCACCGCTCCGTTGGCCGTCAGCTTCACCGACCTGTCATCCAACAGCCCCACCAGCTGGAGCTGGACGTTCGGCGACGGCGGCACCTCGACCGCGCATAACCCGTCGCATACGTATACATCGGCCGGCACCTACACGGTCTCGTTGACGGCGACCAACGCGTACGGTTCGAATACCAATACCAAGACGAACTACATCTCGGTATCAAGCGGGTCCGCCAACAGCATGCACGTGAGCAGCATCGCAGTCAGCCGCACGACTTCTCGTAATCGCTGCCGCGGTTACGGTACGATCACTATCGTTGACGGCAATGGCGCGCCATTGTCCAGCGCCACGGTGTACGTGACTGCAACCGGGCCGACCGGAGGCACCGGAAGTGCGACTACCGGATCGGATGGCACTGTCACCTTCCAAACCAGCCTGAGCCGTCGCAACTGCAATCTTGAATACTGCTTTGAAGTCACGAATGTGACAAAATCCGGTTATACATATGACTCGGGTTCCAACCTGGTGACCAAAGCATGCGAGAGCGGAAACGTCTTCAGCAACAATCCGAATACGGACAATGCCGTACAGATCGGTCAGGATCTGCCCTACACGTTCGGATTGGATCAGAACTACCCGAACCCGTTCAACCCGACCACCCAGATCAGTTTCGAGATTCCTGCCTCAGCGCATGTGAAACTCGAAGTGTTCAACATGGCCGGACAGAAGGTCGCCACGCTTGCCGACGAAGAAATGTCCGCCGGCCTGCATACGGTAACCTGGGATGCTTCGCATAATTCTTCCGGCGTCTACCTGTACCGTCTCGAGGCGGGTAATCAGGTCGATTCCAGGAAGATGATCCTGCTGAAGTAGTTTCGGTAAGACAATCTCTTCTCGTGGGGACAGGCGCTGCCAGCGTCCGTCCCCTTTTTTTGCCGAGGATTCATCACCGTCAAACATCCTTTTGTGAAAAAAGGTGCGTTGTCGATCTCCAGGATCGATTGCATCCGCCTGCCGTTCGCAGATTGATTGGGCTTGAAACTTCGCGTCGATTTTGTGTTGAGTCGAAATGCAGTGCTCCGCGTATAAACTGAGAAGCCAACTTCAACCAGAGTGTTCGCACCCGTATGAAACTTCGCCTCACCGAAACCGGGAATACCTCAAGCATCGCTGATTACACGGTCGACAACTAACGAGTCACGCAGATGTATCGACTGCGCGTGTTTTTTTAGTTGTCGAAGTTGGCCTTCGTTTCTTATTCATACCTCACTGGCTCGCGATAGCACCTGGATTGATTGCACTATGGGAATGGTGGAGATGCCGCGCATGGCAGATCAAGGGTAGTCGGGTAATGGGCCGGATCATCTTTGCGATCCAACTGGTTCGGCCGGCAAAGTTGACTCAAATAGGGCTCGTTCTGATCACCCTTTTGGATCGGATTGACCTATATTCCGCGCCCCGATCTGCCGATATACTACTCAGGTAATCCACTTTAAGTCTCTCGACTGAACGCCATTACGGCTAACAATAAGGCTCGTAAGAGGTTAATTTCTTTGAAGGAGCACCGGCGCATGCACCTGCAGGTGGACCATACAGTAAAATCAGACCCGACTCTACCCCAAGAAAAAAAGAGCAGAAATCTGCTCCTCTGGGCAGTCTACATTGTCTCGTTCGCTATCTTGATCTGGTTCGTGGTTGACGGATATTCCTACTACAGCACTCCGTACACGCTGCGTCCCCACAGTCCTGAGTATCGCGTCCTGCGTCCCTCCGGGACACGCGGACTGGCGTTTGGCTATGTCGGCGCCGCCATGATGATTGTCATGCTGATCTATTCGATCCGCAAGCGCACCAGGTTGGTCGGACGGAAGGTCTCGCTGCAAACGCTGCTGAAATTCCATATCTATCTCGGGATTGTCGGCCCGCTCCTGATCGTCTTGCATACGTCGTTCAAAGTCCAGGGACTGGTGGCCGTAGCTTTCTGGTCTATGGTTGCGGTCGCGCTCAGTGGCTATTTCGGACGATATCTCTACCTTCAGATCCCCCGTAATATCCACGGCACGGAACTGACCCTCACGGAGTTGGAGACTCTCAATATAGAGCTGACAAACAAGCTGAGGTTGCGGTTCAGGCTGGACGACGGGGCGGTCGCAAGACTCGAGGCCATTACCAGCCATTACAGTTCCGGCTTTCGAGGCGGGGCCTTCCGCGCAGTCTTTCTCCTGCTGGCTACCGACCTGTTCCGCATAATATCCCGGAGAACATTCATCCACAGGGTTCGGGTGGCCCTTCCTCTGCCCGGAAAAGAGATGCGCGAGTTTTCCCGGCTCGCCTTTGAAAAAGCACACCTGCAACGACGAATCGCTTTGCTGGCTCAGGTGCAGCAGGTTTTTCACTACTGGCACGTCATTCACAAACCGTTTGCGATCATCATGTACCTGATCATGCTGGTACACATCGGTGTAGCCGTCTGGACCGGGTACGGCTGGGTATGGTAAGGAGACATCTTGTTATGCTTACTTTCCTGCTGTTCGCCGCGGCAGGGGCGGATGCCCAGCTTTCTCCGGGGAAGCTGAGCAAGCCTCATGCTTTTCTGGAGGGAGTCACTGATTGCACCAAGTGCCACAGCGGCAATCGTGAACTGGCGCCGGAAAAATGTCTGGCCTGCCATACGCGCATTAAGAACGAACAGGAAAAAGGTGTGGGATTGCACGCACGACCGGATTATCAGACCTGTCAGAAATGTCACGTGGAACATCTGGGCCGCGATGTTTCGCTGATCTACTGGAAGGAAGGTGAGCAGGGATTCGATCATAAATTGACCGGTTTCATGCTCGACGGAAAGCATGCGACGCTTAAGTGCCGTGAGTGCCATAAGGCACAGTTTATGGGCAGCGTGGCGGCGGGATCGGACGAGCATCTCGACTCGACCCGTACGTACATGGGTCTTACTACCAGTTGTAAGAGCTGCCACCTGGACGAGCATCGCGGGCAGCTCGGTGATAATTGTCTTAAATGCCATAATCAAGCAGCATGGAAGCCGGCTATCGGCTTCGATCATACCAAAACCGATTTTGTACTTACGGGAACACATCTGACCGTAGACTGTGTCAAGTGCCATGCGCTGCAAATGGATCGACCGATGGGCAACGATCGCGATTATATGAAAGTAGCCGGCCTCAAGTTCGCCAATTGCACCGACTGTCATACCGATGCTCATAAAGGCAGGCTCGGCCAGAACTGTACATCCTGCCATAACACCGACGGTTGGTTCAAGGTGAATACCACATCGTTCGATCACAGTAAGACGCGCTATCCTCTCGAAGGGATGCATTTGACGGTGGCGTGCACCAAGTGTCACGGGAACAGTCAAACCAAAAGCGGCCTGAAATTCGCCTCGTGCACAGATTGTCACGCCGACTACCATCGCGGACAGTTCGTGAAGCGTGCCTCGAAGGGTGCTTGTGAGGAGTGTCATACGGTCAATGGATTTTCGCCGGCCAACTTCACCATGGCTCAGCACGATGCGTCCGACTATCCGTTGAAAGGAGCCCACCGAGCCGTTCCCTGCCTTGCCTGCCACAAACAGGGTGTTTCAGTCACGTCTGCAGCATACAATTTCGTCTTTACTTCGACCACCTGTCTGGCCTGCCACAAGAATCCGCACCGTAATCAGGTTGACTCGCTGGTGGCTGCCTCCGGCTGCGAGTCGTGTCACTCGGTGGACGATTGGGCCAGGATCGCCTACGATCACAACAAGACGAAATTTCCGCTTGAAGGGAAGCATATGAATACTACCTGCTTCAAGTGTCATGGTGACACTACTTCGACAGGGAATCATGCGGATCTCAGATTCGTTAACGTGAAAACAAACTGTCAGTCCTGTCATGCCGACGTTCACCGGGCGCAGTTCGCCTCTGACGATGCGACGGACTGTTCGCGCTGTCATACTCCGGCCGATTGGAAAGCGTCGAAGTTCGATCATCAAACGGCTCGTTACAAGCTTGATGGTGCCCATCAGTATGTAGCGTGCAACAAATGCCATCCGACCGCGCATGATGATCACGGTGATTTCGTAAAATACAAACCTCTGGATACCAGTTGCGTTTCGTGTCACGGAACCACTCTTCCGGAAAGGAGAGGGTGATGAAGCGGCGATTTGTCCTACTGATAGTACCGTTGCTCCTGCTTCTAATAAGCCTGGGTAGCATCATCGTTGGCCAGTCGACGGTGAAGAATCCCCACGGCAACTTCAACGAAGATTGTCAGGACTGTCATACGACATCCTCATGGACGATCATGCGCGACACGGTGAAATTCGACCACGCCAAAACCGGATTTGCATTAGTCGGTGCACATGCCTCGGCGCAGTGTATCGGCTGTCACAAGAGTCCGATTTTCAGCCGGGTCGGAACCTCGTGCGTGGACTGTCACGAGGATCAACATCGCGGACAGCTCGGGACATCGTGCGAGAACTGTCATACACCGCGCGATTGGAAGAATCACCAGAACAATATCGACCTGCACGCGTCACGGGGTTTCGCCCTCACCGGCGCGCATGCAGTCGCCGATTGCGAAGCCTGCCATGTCGGATATGCGCAGCAAGAATATGCGGGGACACCCGTGACTTGTTATGGATGTCACGCCGAAGCTTATGATGAAACCTCGGAGCCGAACCACCGTGAAGCCGGCTTTCCGACCGACTGCGAGACCTGCCACCGGGCTGCTTCGGGCACCTGGAGTGGAGTCGACTTCGTCCACCCGGCGTCGTTTCCCCTTACCGGGGGACATAGTGGTGTTGCCTGCGAAGACTGCCACAAGACCGGCTACTCGAATACCAACTCCGACTGTTACTCTTGCCATGCTGCCGACTTTGCCGGCGCCAGCGACCCGCCCCATGAATCGGGAGGGTTCCCTCATGACTGCAAACAGTGTCACAGTATAGCGGCGTGGCAGCCGGCTCAATTCGATCACTCGGCGACCTCATTTCCTCTGACTGGAGCACACCGGCAGGTGGAGTGCGCATCCTGTCACACGAGCGGATATGCCGGCACGCCGACAGCCTGCTACTCCTGTCACCAGACTGATTACCAGAATACGACTGATCCGAATCACGTTTCGCAAGGATTCCCAACCACCTGTCAGGACTGTCACTCGACGACCAACTGGTCCGGTGCGACCTTTGATCACTCGACTACCGGTTTCGCCCTGACCGGGGCGCATGCTACGGCCACTTGCTCTTCCTGCCACAGCAGTGGGTACACGAATACGCCTTCGGATTGTTATTCCTGTCACCGATCCGACTATCAGGGGACAACCGATCCTAACCATTCGGCGGCCGGATTCCCGACCAGCTGCGAGCAGTGTCATTCGACTCAGAATTGGTCCGGCGCGAGTTTCGATCACTCGACTACCGGCTTCACCCTGACCGGGGCTCATACCTCAGTAGCTTGTGCGGATTGTCACACCAGCGGCTACACGAATACGTCATCGGATTGCTTCTCCTGCCATCAGGCGGATTATCAGGGAACGACCGATCCTAATCATGTCGCGCAGGGATTCCCCACCACATGCCAGGATTGCCACTCGACCCAAAACTGGTCCAGCGCCAGTTTCGATCATTCTACGACGGGCTTCCCCCTGACGGGCGCACATACCACCGCCACTTGTGTCTCATGTCACAGCAGCGGTTACAGCGGAACTCCGACCGCGTGTTTCGCCTGTCACAATACAGACTATCAGGGGACCACGAATCCAAGTCACTCGGCCGCCGGATTCCCGACCGACTGCCAGACCTGTCATTCGACCAGTGGGTGGACGCCGGCCAACTGGGATCACGATTCGCAATACTTCCCGATCTATTCAGGCACGCACAACGGCCGATGGAACACTTGTGCCGACTGCCATGTTGATCAGGCTTCGTATGCTACATTTGAGTGCATCGATTGTCACGAGCACAATCAGACCGACACTGACCGTCACCATACGGATGTACGAAACTATCAATATAACAGCGCCGCCTGCTACAGTTGCCACCCCAGAGGGAGAGCCGGTTGATGCGAACCTTGCGGCTCACCCTCATTTTCGTGATTTGCTTCGCAACGGCCCGGTCGGCGACCAATATCACGGTGAAGTACCTGTCGTCCGAGAATGTATATCTCGACGCCGGCGAAGCGGATGGAATTACCGTCGGTGCCCGCTTGATCCTTCCGGGCAAGACCGGATCGCTGGCGGAAATAGAAGTGGTCTTCGTGGCGGCACATTCGTCTTCGTGCAAGATCATAAGCGGAGCAGGTATGATCAAAGTCGGCGATAGGATGCAACTTGAATCCCAGCCCGTCACTGAGGATACTACAGCGGCCACAGATTCGGTAGCCGCCGTTGCTCCGAAGATTAGCACCGCTGCAACTCCGCTTCCGCCGGTGACCGATCAAAGGCCGAAGACGGTCGCTCAACCTTTGACCGGTAGTATCGCGTTCGATTTCTATCACTGGAACGATCAGGCGATTTCGAATCTCGACTTCACTCAGGCGACCACCCGCTTTTCGCTCCGGGCGCGACGACTCTGGGGTAAACAGATCACGCTTTCAATACGCGGACGGTCGCGACTGGATCAACGGCAACGGGATTACAATACGGCTGTCGGAAAAGACGAATGGCAGAACCGCCTCTGGGAATTTTCGCTCAGTTACGAGGAACCGGCGTCGCCGGTGCATTTCTATGCGGGAAGAATCCTGCCGCGACTGACCGGATCGATCGGGTATCTCGATGGTCTGTTGGTCGATGGATCGCTCTCTCCCCGGGTTCGAGCAGGGCTGTTCGCCGGATCGTATCCCGGCTGGATGTACGACGACCGCCAGCTCGCCTTGACAAGAACGGGCGGATATCTGAACTACCGCCGCGGGGACTACAGTGATCTCTTTGTCGAACAGACAGTGGGTGCTGTCGGAGAATATCACAACAGTAATGTAAGCCGTGAATACATCGCCCTCCAGGGACGGCTCTCGAAAGGGAGTCTCTGGGGCTTCAGCAACACCGGTGAAGTCGATGTCAATAGAAGCTGGAGGAAGGAGAAGTCCGGAAAGTCGTTTGAGCTCTCCAACATGTACCTTACCTCGTGGTATCGCCCGGTCACCGGCATAAGGCTGAGTGTCAGTTACGACAATCGGACAAACTACTGGACATACGACAACAGGACGATCGCCGACAGTCTTTTCGATGACAACCTTCGCCAGGGAGTCCGCATCCAGACTGACCTGAGTCTGCCTGCAAAAATCTACTCCTCGTTCTCAGTCGGCTTCCGTGACCGGGCCGGTGATCCCAAAACGAGCAAGTCATACTCGGTGCAACTGCGCAGAGGCAATGTCATCCTGAGAGGACTGTCTTTGTCCACCCAGTATGCCTCGTTCGACAATTCCTCCAACCGGGGATATAACTACACCGTTCGAGGTGGCGGGTACATTCGAAGTCGTATGAATCTGGATCTTTCTTACGGACACTACGCTTATAAAGACTTCACGGGAATCCAAAACGCTAATGATTGGGTAGAGTTATACAGTCGCGCCGATTTCAGCAGAAAATATTGGCTGGGCTTCCGGGTCCAGGTGAACTCGGGAGATGACATTAAAGGATATCAGATTCAAACAGAACTTGGCCATCGCTTCTAGATGGACGCGAGCCAGGTGTCGAAGGCAGCAAGGTAATGGAACAATGGTTGATCTGGGCCGGGGTGATTGTGCTGATGGGAATGATCTTCATCCCGTACGTGAGGAAATTCCGCAAGACGCATGAGATCTACGCCCAGCGCCGCGAGGAGGCAGTGGCGATGGGGATTACCCGCCCGCGAGCCCAGTTCCCGATGATCAATCGATCACTTTGTATCGGCTGCGGCGCCTGTGTCGATGCCTGCCCCGAAGGGGATGTCCTCGGTGTCGTCTGGGGCTCGGCCGATGTGATCAACGGTGAACGATGTGTCGGGCACGGATATTGCGAGAAAGTCTGCCCGGTTGGTGCGATCAAGATCGGTCTTGGCGACATCAAGACCCGTCCCGACATTCCGATTCTCACCGCGTCGAACGAAACCAGCGTCCCGGGAATCTTTATCGCCGGCGAATTAGGAGGTCTCTCACTTATCAGAAATGCGATCTCTCAGGGCACAGCAGTGGTCCAGGAGATTGCAGGCAGGATTGGAACTCCGGGAGCGAGCGATCTTTATCATCTTGTCATTGTCGGTGCCGGACCGGCCGGGATTGCCGCCGCGCTTACGGCAACACAACACGATTTGAATTATCTGATGCTGGATGAAGGTGAGATCGGCGGGACAATTCTAAAATATCCGCGACGCAAACTGGTTATGACCCAGCCGGTCGAACTCCCCTTGTACGGCTGGTTGAAGAAGGACGAGTACTCGAAAGAGTTCCTGATGGAAACCTGGCAGGATATCAGCACCAGATTCGAGCTAAGGGTGCGCTCCGGACAGCGGGTGGAGTCCGTAGAACGGGTAGGAAACCATTTTGAGATCAAGACCGGCGACAATGTTTTCTCAGCCCGTTTCGTGGTGCTGGCGATGGGACGACGCGGAACGCCGCGCAAACTCGAAGTTCCTGGGGAGGATCTGCCAAAAGTAATGTATCAGTTGGTAGACGCGAAATCATATTCGAACCAGAATATGCTGGTAGTTGGGGGAGGGGATAGCGCCGTCGAGGCCGCCGTCGGGCTCGGCAAGCAGCCCGGCAACAAAGTCACGATCTCTTACCGCAAGAGCGGGTTTTTCCGGGTGAAGAAAAAGAACGAGACAGCGATTCACCGACTCATGGCCGACAAAAAAGTCTTCGCCGAATTCGATTCCCAGGTGACCGAGATCCGACCCGATTCGGTCATGCTCCGGACAAAAGAGGGGCTCAAAGAGATTCCCAATGACTTTGTGATTGTCCAGATCGGCGGAATCCCCCCGTTCGACATGCTCAAGCAGATGGGCATTACTTTCGGAGGAGAAGCGCGCCCGATGGGATAACCGACCTTTCGTTACTTCGATGCGCCGACATTTCCTTGAGTTTTCAGATCCAGGCGTCCTCATCTTTTCTGCAATTTCGCTTCACAGAGAAAACTAAAATCCAAATACCCGTTAATCCACTTTCGTATCAAGCTTACAACTCAAACTGGAGGATAATATCATGCCAAAGTTCGTAATCGAGCGGGAATTGCCGGGCGCCGGCAACATGTCAATGGAGGAGTTCCGCGCCGTCTCTCAGAAATCCTGTGATGTGCTCCGCGAAATGGGACCGGAGATTCAATGGGTCCAGAGCTATGTCACAGGGGATAAGCTTTACTGCGTGTATATAGCTCCCGACGAAGCGATGATTCGCAAGCATGCGGAGAAGGGTGGATTCCCGGCCAATCGCATTTCGATGGTCGACGCCATGATCGACCCTACAACGGCAGAGAAATAACCGGTACCGGTAATCAAACTCATTTGCAGTCTCTGACGTTCGTCTTTGCCCGGTGCCACTCTTCTCGGAGGTACCGGATTTGCCCTTCTACTGCAGAGCCATCGTTAGTTCAGGCGGCGTCAAGGCAAGAGTGTGATATCGATGCCGTACTTTTTTATCTTCTTGCTCAGGTTTGACCGTTCGACATCGAGTAACTGCGCTGCGGCCGTGATGTTGAAATTTGTTTCGGCCAGAGCCTGGATAATGAGTGTGCGTTCCAGTTCTCTGAGCCGACCGGAGAGGGTCTTATCGTACTCACGGTCAGTCGATCCCTTTTCAAGGTATCTGTTGATATCATCAGCCAGTATTAATTCCGAGTCGGTAAGTACGATCACCGATTCGACCGTGTCTTTGAGTTGGCGAACGTTTCCGGGCCAATCGTACTCGATCAGAACATTCATAGCCTCGCTGTCGAACGCCTTGTAGGGCAAACCCTGCTCTATTGTGGCTGCATTGCGGAATCTTTCCACCAGTGTGGGAATGTCCTCTCTTCGCTGCCTCAACGGAGGCAAAGTGATCACGGCTCCTTTTAGGCGGTAGAAGAGATCCTGACGAAACTGTCCCTTTTGTACCATGTCATCGAGACTCCGGTGGGTGGCACAGACAACCCGAACATCCGCCTTTTTCACTTCAGCTTCAGGTCCGATCTGTTGGAATTCACCGGTCTCGAGCACCCTGAGCAGGGCTATTTGCGTTGTTGAGGAAAGATCGCCTATTTCATCAAGAAAGACGGTGCCGCCGTTGGCCACTTCGAAGAGACCCCGTCTGTCGGTGTGGGCACCGGTGAAGGCTCCTTTCTTGTAGCCGAACAGTTCCGCCTCGACTAGTTCTGTGGTCTTATGATTACAATTGAGGATGCCTAACTTCTGATCTCGGCGTCGACTGTTCGCGTGAATTGCCCGGGCGACCAGTTCCTTTCCGGTACCGGTCTCACCAAGGATAACGATTTTGTTGTCGGCGGCGGATACTTTTCTTATGAATTGGAACACCTCCTGCATTAGCGAAGATCTCCCGATCATGCCGTACGTCGATTCCGCATCGGCCACCAATTCACGACCGTCCCGCTTCGATTTGTGAGATTCGACCGCGTTTCTCACGGATCGCATCAGGCGAGTCGAAGACCGTCCCTTCACCACGTAGTCGAAAGGTCGCTCAGTTTCATCAATCTGGTCTTCTTCGTACGCCCCCGGGTAGCCGGTATGAAAGATAACTGGAATCGAAGGATCATGCTCACGTATGAGCCGCCCGGCCGTAACTCCATCCATGACCGGCATCTTGATGTCGAGCACGGCAGTACAGATTCCGTCGGTCGTCTTGATTATCTCCAGCGCTTGATGTCCTGAAGTGGCGCTAATAACATGATATTCGTCGCAAAAAAGCATCCTCAGAACTTCGAGCACCTGGGGATCATCGTCGACAATCAGGATTATCGATTTCCCATCGGTTGAATCTGTTTGATCAGTCATTTTATCCGTTGGCCCTCCGCATAGTAATCTCAAACTCGGTACCTCTGCCTGCTTCGCTGCGTACCGAAACAGTCCCGCCGTACATCTCGACAATCTTTTTCACCATCGACAGCCCCAGCCCGATCCCGGTGGTTGGTTTGGTCGAATGGAACGCATCAAAAATCTTTCCGATCGCATTGCTCTCTATACCTATTCCGTTGTCGGCAAATGTGAGAACGACAGATCTACTGTTCGCATTGACGTCAACCTTAATTTGCGGATTCCCAACACCTTCAAGAGCATCAAGGCTGTTCAACAGCAGGTTGTTCGTCAAGATTTCAAATTGTTGCCGGTTGCATGTCACGAACACGTTTTCGATTCTGCCGGCAGTCAGAGTGACTCCCTGGTCATTTATTCTCAGTTGATTGGCATCTATTATATTGGCGATGGCCGCTCCGAGATCCGTGGTCTCCGGCAAGTACTCGGATTCCAGTTTGGTGTAAACAGAGATCAGTTCGGTGATGCTGATGGCGCGTGAAATTGCAGCGTGCGTATCCTCATGAAACTTCCTGAGTTCGTTGGCGTCCGGGGATCCGGAATTGTCGAGTCTTCGCAGTTTAGTCAGGAGCCCGTCGGCAGGGAAGAGGGCGTTCCTGATTTCATGCGCGAATCCTCCGGCAATTTCTCTGGCCTGCTTATATTTCTCCTCTGCTACCAGAGCATCCTGCGCCAGCGTCAGAACCTGAAGCTTCTGCTTCGCCTTCCACCGAAAGTAAGTCATGGTGAGAAGGCTGGCAAGCAGCACGAACAGGGCATTCAGCACGAATACTTGATTGCGAACGAAGAATACGCTGGCGAGATTGAGGTAGGTTTTCTTGCGAATGCGGCCAACGTAGAAGCGGTTTTGCGCGTCGATCCCGATGTCGACGACGTTCCCGGATGAATCGTAGGAAACGGGCTCGACCGATGTGGCCAGAAGTGGGAAACTCAGGATTTTCGAAAGGGTGTTATCATAGAGTCCATCACCGAAGGCGTAAACCGAATCGGACTCGCCTGGAATCTTCATTCGACCGAAGTAAGCTCCGATCGACGCCAAAGAATCGTATGCGACTAAAGAAAGCGAAGTGTCGTACACAATCACCCCTCGTCCTTTCATCCGGACCCAGAGGTGGAGGCTCCCCGTAGCGCCAAACGGGATCAGGTAGATTTTCTGCGGATTGCCGGGCAGTTTGGTTGACTCAAGTTGCGTGCCGTCCGATCGGATTTTGGAAATGTAGTGATCCTTGACGTCAAAATCTGAAGAATCGGCGGTGTCGACAAAATCAAGGGCGTGGGCCACGTAAAGTTCATCTTCAGTTTCGGCCGGGCAGAGGTTGGCGTATTGTTCGAATCTGCACGCGAGTATTTTCTTGTAGATGATTTTTCCCGTGCTGTTTACGCTAAAGAGATATTTGTATTGATCGTCAAACTCACTGTCCTTCATCCCGTTCCCCGGGTTGGTTGTAACAAAAGTCAGCTCCCTGTGAGAGCAGTCAGGTGGCATACAGACGAACTCCACTGGCGGGCTGGATACCGGTAGATTCCATTTGATCATCATAGTATCAGTGTCAACACAATAAAGCATTCTGACCGATCCTAGAATCTCCACAAAGACCAGAGCTTCGGAGTTGGCAAGATCTGCACGGTCGCTCATGATTGATACCAAGACATTAGGTTTTCGCCCAGGTTTCACGGGCCACCTCTGGCGATCCAGTAGCCCGAGCACCTTTCGTTCAACGCTGTCTGAAAAACAGCTCGCCTTGTATAGGAACACGCTGTCATCTGAGTATCCAGCTATGAGCACTTCAGTAGTTCCAGAGGCCGAGTCACCGTAAATGCTCCAATCGGACAGCACGCAATTCACCGGAAGTTCATAGTGGACGGTCCAGCTTGGATATCTCACAAGACTGACTCTATGATCGTTTTCGGTCGGCGGCGGGAAATTGGAACCTACTCCGATAACTCCCTCTCTCTCGCCAAGCAGGCAGGCGAACGCAACGTGAAGTCGCCCATGATCAGGGAAGACAGTCTGGCCGAAATCGTTCCCAGCGATCGAGTCAAGATCATACGGCAGATACGCGGGGTTCGAGTTGGTTTCGATATGAAGGGGCTCGACAGCGCCGATGGGTGCTGAAGCTGTCAGCGCCAAAACAAACGCGGCTGCCACAAGAATGGATAGCCGTTTCAGGGGCCCGGAAGTTTGCGATTGAAATTCGATTAAAAGTGCCAATTCTCCCCATCTCCCCGTTCTTAGCTGCTTAATTTCGCAGATAGAACTACTTCAAAAAAAGGAATTTTCACGGGTTTGTCAAGTGGCATGGGCCAACACTGAACGGCATTTCCTGAATTGACGGGCAGGCGAGGTCATGTGACTTGGTGAATCGAAAGTGCGGGTCAAATTCACGTACCGCCGCTGGTGATTAGGGTAAATTTGGCACAGGGTCGGGCAAGAAGCGAATTGTGTACGCGAAACCTGTTATGCTACTCGCAGTTGAGAGAGTGCGATCGTCCCGTCCGGGTGGCACAGCAATTGCAACATTCAGTGTACCAAGTTAAAGAGAGTCTTGGTAAAGTCAGATCTTGTGTCCCGGCACTGCAGTGTGTCTTGACGTTGGCCTGAAGTCAGCGGCAGCGCAACGTAAGGATGATTCTTCTTAAATAGAGGGGATCAGTCCGGGAGGGCGGACCTAGGTCCGTGTCACCAGAGGCCGCGCATCGCGCGGAAAGGAATCCCGGCGGAGTGTGCTCCTTCGCCGGCTCCTTAATTGCAATCTGCAGATTGATCTGGAAGGAGGTGTTAGGTGAACATAGTATCGAGGGCGGCTTACCGGATGCAATGATAAGTAGCCTCTTGTGTCTTAAGAAATTCCTCGGCAGCGGTCCCCTGTAGCATGGCAAGGGTGGCAAGAAAGCCGGCCTCGACACAATAGTTGCCCAGGACCGTCACGCTTCGCGGAGCTTCGGCAACCGGCCAGCCGGTCAAGGGGTTGAGGATGTGTCCCATCCGTTTGCCATCGACCAGACAGAACCGCCGGGCATCACCGCTGGTCGCCACGCCACCATTGATAAGATCAAGTTGGCCGACCGCGCTATCTTCCTTCTCCGGATCTTCGATTCCGACAACCCAGGGATCCTGCTCATCATCGGCACTCCGTGCTCTGATATCCCCGCCGAAATTGACCATCAGGGAGTGTCCCGATTCCCTGTACAGCATCTCGGCGACAATATCGACGGCATATTCTTTGCCGATACCACCCAGATCTATCTCCATCCCCGGTTCCATCGCAAATCTGCTGCCATCCCAGCGTACCTTGTCCCAACCGACCTTGCGCTTGAGGGAGTTGATCAGCTTCTGATCCGGCGCCTGCTCAGTGCCGTCAAACTTCCAGGCTTTGCGAAGGACCCCGGAAGTAATGTCGAACAATCCCTCGCTCAAACGATAGCACTGATCGGCATACGTAAGCAGTCGGGCGAGTTCACCGTCGACTTCGACAGATCTCCCCTCACTGCTATTGATCTCGTGGATGATATTGTCGTCGCGGTAGCGGCTGAATTTGTATTCGATCCGCCGGGCTTCTGAAAACGAGAGCGAAGCCAGACGTTCGGCTTCGCTCTCGTTCTGACATCGTACCAGAATCTCACAAGGACTCGCCATCGCTGAAAACGAGATTACCCAGTGAGAGCCGGCACGGTGTGTATGATACGCTGTCTCGGTCCTAGAAGTCATGGGTGAATCCTAATCGTAGCATGAAGGCTTTCATCTCGGGAAATAAATTGGACCGACTCAGTATGCCTAACGAATTCGGCGGGCTGAGATCTCCGAATTGCCGGTAGTACTCAGCGCCGATACTGAGATGTTCTCCCGTCGCAATGGGGAAGAGGTACTCGAGGCCGAGCGTCAAGGCATGAAACGGTGCCAGCCGATAATCGGCGGAGGCATACGTCGGAAGCGGGGTACCTTGAAGCAAGTATGAACGGTAGAAGTCCGCTCCGGTTTGACGATACCACCGAACGTGCGGCTGAAGGGCATGGCCGGCCGGCAACGGCAGATGGTAGAACAGATCGACCGTCGAAGATTTCGTTCCCCAGTCATCCCAGAAGTATCGATACGACAGGTCTATCGTATGATTCCTCACCAGATAGCGCCGCAGTTCGGCGTACACCGCGTGCTTACTCTGACTTCCGGGGCGGGATTCATATATATAATCAGTCGGTTCTCCCGGATCGGTTCCGGAAGGACCCTGAACGACACTCAGCAGTTTATATGGATCGTTGAGATAACCGGAGGAATGATTGTACGAGTAGTTCATACGGAAGATCGTTTTCCGATCCAGCACCTGGGTAAGACTCACGACCGCATCGACGACGTTTTTCCCCTTGCCGGGACCCCGATGGTGTCCGCCACCGTCATCTTCTCCTTCTCCGCCGGTGTTCCCGGTCGGAGCGGCCATCGAAGAGAACGGCGTCGGGGCGCTGCCAATCGGCCGGACGATATCGTGTGATGCGGCCAGCGAGGCGGCCAGGGTCGTGTTCTTCCGGTTGAAGTCACGGCTGAGCCCGACATTGGCGCCGAATGAGTTGTAGTCATGTTCAGTAGAGAGGTGCGCGCCAAAGATGATCGAAGTCAGTCGGTCGAGGGGTTGAGTCAGGCTGCCGTCGAAAGCATAACGACTATCCTTGAAAGTCTTATCCAGAGGAAGTTTCCCGGGCTCGACAGTATACGCAGAACCTCCCGATGGGCGGGTGAACGTCTGGACATTGCTGGAAGGAGTGGTGCCGTTAGGGGAAGCTCCGGTCAACCCGTCGAGAGTGAATTTGGCATTGAGGATCCGTTCATGCTTGAGCAGCCGCGTCAGGCTGAAGATCCCTTCGCCTGCCTGCACCCGATTGGTCTCAGAATACAGAAGCAGTGAAGACTCGACCCGATTGTCCCCGGCCGCCTGAGCAGCGCCGACACCAAGCAGGGCTGCAGTGATCGCTGTCAGGGCTCCACGGATGGATTTCTTGTCGGTCAGTTGCATCCGCACCCGCCTCCACCGAAACCGCGTCCGCCGCTCGAGGCCTCCTTGCTGAAATAGATGTGATCGTCGATAGCTCTATCCAGCGCCGGCTGATCCATCTGCATCTCCGGCCTGGACAGAATGTCCCGGTCCCAGACCTGCACGCCTACGGCCCCGCATCCCGAGAAGATGACACTCAGGATAACAAGAGCGAGAAAACCTAAAAGAGAGTCTAGCGAGCTTCACTTTTCCCCCCTTCGATCAGGAGTTTAGCAATTGCGAAATCGAGGCTGTCTGTTTCTTCCTGCCGGAATCCTGCATTGCGAGCCAGCAGGCGGCCGTCGCGGCCAAAGACGAACGAGGTCGGCATGGTCTCAAGCTTGAACTGTTTCGCCAGGCTGCCGGTCGAATCGAAGATGATCGGGAATGACACTTTAGTGTCCTGCAGAAAGTCCATCGCCGAACTATGGTCTTTATCGACATCTACCGCAATTATCTCGAATCCCTGCTTCCGGTATTTATCGTACATCTCCTGCATCCATGGAAAGGAATGACGGCAGGGAGTGCACCAGGAGGCCCAGAAATCAACATAGACAACCTTGCCACCAAGTGACAGGCTGTCGGGAAGGTGCGCTTGAATTGTGCTGATTGAATCCGGTGCTTTGTCTGCCCGGGAAGTGAAAGCAGCCGCCGCGACAAAAGCAAATACAAGTATCAATACGCGGACGGCCCGAGCCGGAATTGTGTAGGAGGTCATGAATCAGTGGCGCCTTTCTCTGATAAGGTTTCCTCTGACTGTCGATTTACATTGATGTTTTAATTATCGACCGTGCCTACACGCACTCCTTATATACATGACTTTCGGGCGGTTCTTTGATCCGGCGGGGAGTCCGGACCCATTGATTATTAAACCCGATGTGGCGTGGTTCGTTCCCGGGCTCAGACAAAAAGGCCCCATAAGGACCACTTTACCATTCATCGATCCTTGTCAGACAATATCTTAGCCGAGGTTAATGCGCCCGGACCACAGCCTCTTCCGCGGCCGGCTCAACCCCCGGGCGGCGTTTGGAGGAGAAGTAGGTATAGAGGGCCGGGATGACATATAAGGTCAATCCGAGGGAGAAGAGCATACCGCCAATAATGACAATCCCCATGGAGACTCGGCTGTGGGCCGCCGCTCCCAGGGCCAGGGCAATGGGCAGGACGCCGAACACCGTAGCAAGGCTGGTCATGAGAATAGGGCGGAACCGCTGCCGGGCGGCATCGATTGCCGCTTCCCGCGAATTCAACCCCTGAGCTTTCCGCTGATTGGCGAATTCTACGATCAAAATACCATTCTTAGTTACGATACCGACCAACGCAATAATGCCAATCTGGCTGAAAATGTTAAACGTCTGCCCGAACAGCCAGAGCGACAGAATCGCCCCCGCAAGGGCCAGCGGTACCGTGAACATGATGATAAGCGGATCTCGGAAACTCTCGAACTGAGCGGACAGAATAAGATAGACCAACATAAGTGCGAGCAGGAACGCGAACAGAAGCGTGTTCGAGCTTTCCGCATATTCCTTCGCAGTGCCGGCGAGAGTCGTGGAGAAAGATTCATCCAGGGTGGATTTCGCAATTTTGTTCATTTCGTCGATCGCCGAACCGAGGGTGTACCCGGCGGCGGGTGAGGCACTGACGGTAGCGGAGACATAACGATTGTACCGATACAACTGCGGCGGGTTGGACCGATAGGTCAGCTTGACGACGTTGTCGAGCTGAATCAGCTCGTTACGATTGTTGCGAACATAGATGGAGCTGAGATCGAGCGGTTCGTCACGGTTGGCCCGATTTGCCTGGGCGATTACCGAGTACTGCTTTCCATTCAGCACAAAATTACCGTACCGTTGACCGCTGAAATACAACTGCAGAGTTTCTGCTATATCACGAACCGTGACACCCAGTGACCGGGCGCGGTCGCGATCGATATTGATCGTAAGTTCCGGCTTGTTGAATTTAAGATTCAGGTCGGCTACCTGGAACGCCGGACTGGCATCCACCTTTTTCATGAAATCAGGCAACACTTGCTTGAGTTTGTCGAGGGTCGGAGCCTGGATGACGAACTCAATCGGCAGGCCGGAGTGCCTGCCACCGATTGTCTGTTCCTGAGTGACGTAGGTTCGGGCGAATGTCTCGCTGCGAAGCCGCTTCGTGAGGGCATCGGCAATCTCCTGTTGTGTCCGCGTCCGCTGATCCGGAGGAACGAGACTGACCCGGACAAATCCGGAGTTAGCCGATCCGCTGCTGCCGAATCCGGGCGCGGTGAGCGAGAGGATAACATCGCGCTCGGGCAGAGTATCGACAATCTGAATCAACTTGCCGACATAGTCCTGCATCACTTCATAGGCTGTCCCTTCGGGTGCGGTTGAATTGATAGTAAGGCGGCTCTTGTCTTCCATGGGAGCGAGTTCCGAAGGAATCACCGCACCCAGACCCAGAATGATCGCAAGCGACACTATCATGATAACCGGGGCGGGCCAGCGGCGGTCGATGAATGTGCCTAGAGTTGCATGATAGGCAGTAGTGAGCCGCTTGAATCCGCGCTCACTCAGACGGAAAAGCTTGTTTTCGTGCTCCTGCTTTCGAAGCATGTGCGCGCTCATCATCGGCGTGAGCGTAAGTGATACGAATGCTGATATAAGCACCGAACCGGCGACCACAATCCCGAACTCACGAAACAAACGTCCGGTCAGCCCCTGCAGGAAGATGATCGGAAGAAATACCGAAGCAAGGGTGATCGTGGTCGAGACGATGGCGAAAAAAATCTCACTGGATCCCTTGTGACCGGCTTCGATCGGCGACATCCCTCCCTCGATTTTGCTGTAGATATTTTCAAGCACAACAATAGCGTCGTCGACCACGATGCCGGTCGACAGGACAACGCCGAGCAAAGTCAGGATATTGATCGAGAAATTGGCCAGGTACATGATAAAGAAGGCGCCGATGAGAGAGATCGGAATCGCCACCATCGGAATGATGGTTGTCCGCCAGTGACGGAGGAACGCGAAAATCACCAGCAGCACAAGGAGGAAAGCAATCAGGATGGTTTCTTCGACCTCAGTAATAGCCTTCCGAATGCCGCTGGTTGTATCGAGGGCGGTGTTCAGTTGGATGTCGGGCGGCAGATCCTTCTTGATCTGATCGACCCGCCGATAGAATTCGTCGGCGATCGCAATATGATTCGTTCCCGGCTGCGGGGTTACGGCGATGCCAACCATCGGGATACCGCCATTCCCGCGAAGGAGGGTTCGTTCGTTTTCCGGGGCAAGGACCGCTTCGCCGACATCGCGAAATTTCACCACCGCTCCGGCGTCCTCTTTGATAATCAGGTCGTTGAATTGTGCCGGGGTGCTCATCCGTCCAAAAGTTCTGATCGAAAGCTCCGTCTTGTGGCCTTCGATCAAGCCCGCCGGCAATTCGACATTTTCCCGATTGAGAGCGTTGCGCACATCGAGCGGCGTCAGGCCGTGCGCAGCCAGCTTGCCCGGATCGATCAGCAGCTTCATCGCGTACTTCTTCTCACCCCAGATCCGGATCTCGCTGACTCCGGGTATCGTCTGCAGCCGTTCCTTGAAAACGTCATTAGCGAAAGAAGAGAGTTCGAGCAGGCTTCGACGGCTGCTCTGCACCGTCATCGCGAGGATCGTGGTCGCATCGGCATCCGCCTTTGACACGATCGGGGGATCGGTATCGGGGGGAAGATTACGGACCGCCCGGGAAACTCGGTCGCGAACATCGTTGGCCGCCGCTTCCATGTCGATCCCGAGTTCAAATTCGACTGTGATCGTGCTCCGACCATCGCGGCTGGTCGACGTCAGCGAGCGAATACCGGCGATACCGTTGATTTCCTCTTCGAGCGGTTCGGTGATTTCCGACTCGATAACGTCGGAGTTCGCCCCCGTATAACTTGTGGAAACGGTTACCACCGGCGGATCGACACTGGGATATTCCCGCACACCGAGAAACACGAATCCGAGCGCGCCGAACAGGACGATGAGAATCGAGAGTACCGAAGCGAGAACCGGCCGATCAATGCATATCGAAGACAGGGTCATGTCGGTTTCCTACAATGTGTCGACTATAGAACTGAAGCTTACTTTTCTGCCTTCGGTAAGCTGCAAGAGTCCGGTGGTTATGAGCGTATCACCGGCGTTAAGACCGTCGGTGATCTGGATATCTTTGTCGGTGCGTATACCGGCCGTGACTTTTACCGATTGCGCAGCACCCTCGCGGCATACGTAAACGAATTCTCCTTCAAGCTGCGGCACGACTGCACTGCTCGGGATAATGATCGCATCGGGGAAACGCTGAAGGGTGATCTCGACTTTGGAGAATGACCCGGGGATAAGGCGAGTATCCGGATTCGGGATGACCGCGCGGGCTCTGATCGTACGGGTCGCCGGATCGACTTTGGCCTCGACAGCATAGACAACACCGTCCTGCCAGCTCAACAGATCACCCACTTGTACCTTCACCCGACTACCGGTATGGAGCAGGCGAGCATGCTTCTCGGGAATCGAAAATTCGACTTTCACTGAGTCGAGATCCTGAATGGTGGCGATTTTGGTGGTGGGAGAAATATAGGAACCTTCGCTCACGTATCGAAGTCCTATCACCCCGTCGAACGGCGCTACAATACGCGTCTTGTCGAGTTGCGACTGGACTACTTCGGTTTCAGCTTTCGCCATATTGAGGGCGTTGAGCGATCTATCGTAATCCTCCTGGCTGATCCCCTTGATATCGAGAAGTGCTTTCTTGCGACGCTCGTCATCGGCGTTCAGCTTCTCCTGAAGCTGATTTCGTTTGAGCTGTGCCTGCAGTTCTTCATCGTTGATTCGTATCAGCGTGTCTCCCCGGGAAACGTGGGCACCTTCTTCGAAATAGACGCCGACTACCCGACCGGATATCTCCGGGCGAAGCTCTACTTCCTCGCTGGCCAGCAACGTGCCGGTCGTATAGATGTTGTTATCGAATGGTCGCGGTTTGACCACGAAAGCATCAACCGGCAAAGGTCCGGCCGGGCCGCGCGATGACGGCGCTTTGTCCTGTTTGCCGCAGCCGGAAAATATGACGGCCAACGCCATCAGGGTTACGAAAAGCGCATTTGTAGCTCGTGACTTTATATCTCTGGTCATTCTCTTTCCCATTGACTTGGATTATTCGATTCCCGGTCACCGAATATACCGTAATCGTCAGGTCATTACAAGCGGTTATCGATTTTTGGCGCAGAGTGTCCGGCGCGTGAACCGTTGGTTGTTGTACGGCCTTACCGTGATTCGGTTCCCGCCGAGCGAATTCCTCATAATTGGAGAAGGTCGGGCGATGTGGGCGGTACATTCTTATGGGCCGCCACCGGGCAGGTCAATCGCGCCTATTCCTCGTTATGATGATTTCGTTCGGTGACTGACCCTCACCCCCGGCCCCTCTCCCAGGGGGCGAGGGGAGGAAGAGGCAAACTCGCCGTTCGTTTTGATCAACTGTCAAGGTAATTGACTTTGTCTTTTCCCTCTCCCTATGGGAGAGGGATACAGGGTGAGGGTTCTTCGAGAGAGCAGAGTAGATCAATACCCTCTTTGGTGTTGACAACCCCAAATAGATGTGCCTGCATTGTTGACTACAACAGCGTCCCGCTCAAAAGAACTGCGGCGACCGAGAAATAGATCACCAATCCGGTGACATCGACAAGGGTCGCGACGAACGGCGCCGAAGAAGCGGCCGGGTCGGCCCCTGCCCGCCTGAGGACGAACGGCAGCATCGAACCGGACAGCGTTCCCCACATCACGACGCCGACGAGCGAAATGGAGACCGTGAACGCAATCAGCAGCCAGTGGACACCGTAAACGTGGAAGATGTTTTCCCAGACCATAATGCGGAAGAACCCGATCAGACCGAGAATCGATCCGAGCGCAAGGCCGGACATGATTTCACGGCGCATCACCTGCCACCAGTCTCTCAAGGTGACTTCGCCCAGCGCCATTGCACGAATAATCAAGGTCGCCGCCTGCGAACCGCTGTTGCCGCCGCTGGAAATAATGAGCGGCACGAAGAGCGCAAGGATGACTGCCCGGGCGATCTCCTTCTCGAAATACCCCATCGCAGTCGCCGTGAGCATCTCGCCGAGAAACAGAAGCACGAGCCAACGCGCCCGTTTCTTGATCAACGAGGCGATCGGAGTGTTAAGATACGGCGTATCGATCGCATCCAGACCGCCGATCTTGTGGATGTCTTCGGTTGCCTCTTCCGACACGACATCGAGTACGTCGTCAACCGTGACGATACCCAGCAGGACACCGTCGGTGTCGGTGACCGGAAGAGCGATCCGGTCCAGGTCCTGAATCATCCGCACCGCTTCTTCCTGATCCTGATCGGCCCGAAGGGCGTCAAACTGGTAGTTCATCACCGAGGATACAGTCGCGTTGGCCTCGGCCATGATCAGGGTGCGGAGGCGAAGGTCATCGATCAGCTTTCCGTTCTCGTCGACCACATAAATAACGTTGATCGTCTCGGCGTCGCGGCCGTGCTTACGAATATGTTCGAGCGCCTGGGCGATTGTCCAGTCCGGCCGTACCGCGACATAATCCGGCGTCATCAGACGCCCGACGCTGTATTCGGGGTAGCCGAGAAGCATCCGCGCCTGGGCCAGTTCGGACGGGGAGAGCAGGGTCATGAGCTGACGGGTGACATTACCGGGAAGTTCTTCGAACAGCCTGGTACGGTCGTCCGGGTCGAGTTCGTTAAGCAGCGAAGCCAGGTGTTCGTTGGTCAGGTGCTTGAGAACTTCTTCCTGCTCATCGTACTCAAGATAAGAAAATACCTGGGCCGCTTTCTGGCGGCCGAGCAGGCGGAAGAGCAGCGCCCATTCTTCGTCCGGCATCCCCGAAAGCAGGTCGGCGATTTCCGGCGGCTCCATCTGGGAAATCGCTTCCTTGAGGGTGCCATAGTCCTTTTTGCGGATCAGCTCTTCGATCTCCGGTGCCAGCAGTTCCTTCAGCATGACCGATCCTTTCGCCGGGAAACTGTCGAAAGCGAGGAAGGATTATCACAGCTGCAATAGCGATCGCGCTCTGCAGGGAGACTATTTCCGAAATTCTGAATGATTGGTTCCCGGGTCACCGGGAGTGCGGTCTGATTTTTCATGGTTCACCTCCTGACCTGGCCGCAATGGGTATAAGCGGCGGGAGGCGGACCTTGCTCGACTCAGATTCTCAGCGAGGAAGGCAGCGTCAGCACCAAAGCCCCATTGCGCCCGCGAGGGCCGGGTTCGTCTTGTTCCTGTAAGGTCAACGTTTGGGAAATGCTCGGACTACAACTACCGTCGGAGCTGTTCATCTGATCCTCCATATCGAGTTATCGTGCGGCCGGTTCTCCCGGCCGAAAGACCGTAAGAATATAATCCCTGACCGGCATTATACAAGGGAAAACAGCCCTCAAAGGACATTTGATCCTGCCTTTCAAAACCGACTCTGTCGGTCCAATCCCGCGATTTTCTTCCCCAGAAAATTGATCGATTTCATCATTGACACGCCACTAAAATATCTATATATTCGGATATTAGAATATGATTAACACCCAAGGAGCATAATACCACATGGAGCATGTGACCAGAAAACTCTCGTTCCTCGATAGGTACCTGACCCTCTGGATATTCCTCGGCATGGCAGTAGGGGTCGGCATGGGGTACCTGATACCGTCGGTCGAGGGATTCATTAACCACTTTCAGGTCGGGACCACCAATATCCCGATCGCCATCGGCCTGATCCTGATGATGTACCCGCCGCTGGCCAAGGTCAAATACGAAGAACTCGGCGATGTTTTCCGCAACACCCGGGTGCTCGGCCTGTCGCTGGTACAGAACTGGGTGATCGGACCGATCCTCATGTTTCTGCTGGCGATTGTCTTTCTGCGCGGCTACCCGGAATATATGGTCGGGCTGATCATGATCGGGCTGGCGCGATGTATCGCGATGGTGATCGTCTGGAACGAGCTGGCCAAAGGGGACACCGAATACGCCGCCGGACTGGTCGCTTTCAACTCTATTTTCCAGGTCCTCTTCTACTCTCTTTATGCCTGGGTGTTCATCACGGTCCTTCCGCCACTGTTCGGCCTGAGCGGTTCAATTGTCGACGTCTCCATGAAGCAGATCGCCGAATCAGTTTTCATCTATCT
The DNA here is from genome assembly GCA_963711085.1 of uncultured candidate division Zixibacteria bacterium. Lineage (GTDB taxonomy): Bacteria > Zixibacteria > MSB-5A5 > GN15 > FEB-12 > CAVQCT01. Next base: position 258,935 of record CAVQCT010000006.1, read on the forward strand.
CGGCATCCCATTCCTCGCCGGGATGCTGACAAGACTGATCGCATTGAAAACAAAAGGGAAGAGCTGGTACGAGCAGAAGTTCATTCCGAAGATCAGCCCCATCACGTTGATAGCGCTGCTCTTCACTATAGTCGTGATGTTCAGCCTCAAAGGGAATCTGATCGTCAAGATCCCGATGGACGTCCTTCGGATTGCGATCCCGCTGCTGATTTATTTCGTCGTAATGTTCCTGGTAAGCTTCTGGATGGGGCACAAAGTCGGCGCGGACTATTCGAAAACAGCCACTCTTTCGTTCACGGCGGCGAGCAACAATTTTGAGCTGGCAATCGCGGTCGCGGTCGCCGTGTTCGGCATAAATTCAGGCGCGGCGTTCGCAGCAGTGATTGGTCCGCTGGTCGAAGTTCCGGTGCTGATCTCATTGGTCAATGTCGCGCTCTTCTTCCAAAGGAAATACTTCGGCGGTTCGGATCATAAGATGGAGGCCGCCAATGAAACCGCATGATCTGTTCAAAGGACTGGCCGACCCGACCCGGCTTCGTATTGTCGTCCTCCTGCTTGAGAAAGAGCTGTGCGTCTGCGACATTCTCGACGTGCTTCGGCTGCCGCAATCGACCGTGTCGCGCCATCTGGCCAAACTGAAAACATCCGGCCTGGTGATGGACCGCCGCGAAGGGAAATGGGTGCACTATCGACTCGACGAATCCTCGATCGTCAAGGATCTGCGAAAAATAATGCGGGAACACTTGACGAAGGCAGAACCGTACTCGCGGGATCTGGATCGTTTGAGTAGCCTGATCTCGGCCGGAAGGTGTGTCGCGTGCAAATGAAGAAGACACGGATTCTCGTCTTGTGCACCGGTAACTCCTGCCGCTCGCAGATGGCGGAGGGGTTCTTTCGGTGTTACGGCGGCGATGCAGTCGAGGTATTTTCCGCCGGCCTCGAACCAAAAGGGGTGAACCCAAGAGCCATTACCGTCATGAATGAACTCGGCATCGATATCTCCCGTCACTCTTCAGATCACATCTCAAAATACATCAACGAGTCGTTCGATTACGTTATCACCGTCTGCGACAATGCGGCCGAGCGGTGCCCTGTCTTTCCGGGAGCCGGAACCAAGCTGCACTGGCCATTCGAGGACCCGGCTGAGGCTTCAGGATCGGAAGAAGAAATCAAGGCGGTTTTTCGTGAGGTGCGCGATAAGATGGGGGAGAAGATCAAGCGGTGGTTGGAGGAGAAGATCTGATTCTCCTCTCGCCGTAGGGCACCAGCCGTCTTCGGGGGCGCCTCCGTTGTGTAGGGTGGGACATTATTATGGGCCGCCGTTCGACGTATTCGTTCGAAATGCCATTCCCTTGTCAAGAAGGTCCGCTTCGGACCTGCTGTCACATACGGGCCACAAGGCCTGCCTCATACGCCCGGCCATAAGAATGGTCGGCCCTACAGAAGATCAGACGGGCCGCAGATTATATAGCCCACGTCAAGCAGAGCGGCGGCAGCCGCTCGAGTCCCACGTGGGGTGAACAAGTCCGCCATTGTGCTCCTGGCTATCAATTGGTCTACATGTTTCAAAAGACCCTCACCCTGTATCCCTCTCCCAGAGGGAGAGGGAAAAGATCGGTCCAGCGATTTCGGAGCGCACCATACGGAGGACAAGAAGATCTCTTCCTCCCCTCGTCCTCTGGGAGAGGGGCCGCGGGTGAGGGTCAATCCGGAATGAATCAGCGGAGATAGAGAGTAGCGTACAGAGCAGATTTGTATCGTATACCGAATGGTGGGTCCGAAGACGGCTCCACCCTACATAAGAATGCGTCTCGAGATCAACTCTTCCAAAACCGCCCCAACCTCCGCACCCCTTCGGTGATCTGTTCCGGTAAGGCAGCATAGCTCAGTCGAACGTATCCGCGTCCCTGCTCTCCAAAAACGATTCCCGGAACGACAAGGACTTTCGCTTCATCGCGGATCTTCATGCAAAACGCAAATGGATCCGCGGTAGCCGCTTCAGGAAGAGGCAGCCAGTAGTAAAACGCGCCATCAGGCGGTACTGCATCATAGCCGAAATCCGTCTGTATAGCACTCGCTAAAGCGTCCCATCGGGCTTTGAGTTCATTACGAGCAGCGATATGGATCGGCTCCGAAGACCGGATCATCGCAGTCGCGGCGATTTGTGAGGTCGTTGCAGCGCTGGTAACGCTGTAAGCGTGCACCAGTCTTGCCGGATCGAGCCAGTGGGGGTTGCCAATTGCCCAGCCTACCCGAAGTCCCGGTGCACCCCAGGCTTTGCTGACGGAACTCACGACAACGCCGGAACGGGTGACATCCCGCAAACTCGGCGGCCGTGTCTCCAGATACAATTCGCGGTAGACTTCGTCGGAGATAAGCAAAATGTCTCGTCTGATACACTCATTGGCGATAGCTACGAGATCCTCGATGGCCATTCCGGCACCGGTCGGATTAGCCGGATGATTTATGATAAGCACCTTCGCGTCCGTTCGATCGAGCGCTTCAAGGACGGCCTCCCTGTTCAAGCGGAATCTATGTTTCCGGTAACAGGGAATAGGTGCAAGGCACACCTTCGCAATAGAGAATGAGATTGCGGTAGGTTACGAATCCGGGATCGGGGATCAGCACTTTGTCGCCCGGATCGACGAATGCCTGAAGTAACGAAAAGAGGGCACCTTCGGAGCCGCTCGTGATCATCACTTCATCGAACGGCGCCTGATAGTACGCCGCCAATGCTTCGCGGAGATCATTCCTTCCGGCCCCCGGACCATAGCCGCAGACGCCGGAAAATTTCCGCAAGGCATCGCGTCCTTCCTCAGGAAGATCCCAGGTTGGCTGGCCGATAGCAAGAGGGATGGCATCTGGCGGAGCCCCTTCGGAAAAACGGCGGATCGCGCTTAGCTCCAGATTAGTTATTCTTTGCGACGTCTTCATCTTTTGCCTCTCGCCCTGTTTCCTGCCGATGATATGTACTTCTTCAATGTGGCGCGGTCTGACGTGTCCAGCAGACGCTTGATTGACTGCATTTCGCGGATGAGACTCGACAGATTCTTCGACACAGCCTTACGATTGGTCATCAGCAGATTCGCAATGAGATGTTCCGGCGAAGAGGCCACCCGTGTCGCGCTGGTGAAACTTCCGCCGATCAATTTCGAGAGACTATGATGCTTACGCTGGCCGGACTGTGCCAGTCGGGAGAGAGCCAGAGCTATCACGTGCGGGAGGCCGCTTGTCAGCGCCATAATGTTGTCGTGCTCCTCGGGAGACAGAACAAGCGGTGTCGCACCCAGCTTCTTAACGAATTGAGTGGCGAACCTGAGAGCCTGCTGCGACGTTAACTTGCTCGGAGTAAGCGCGAATGTTTTATTTTTGAACTTGTCCGAAGTCGCGCCATCGAGTCCCGTCAGTTCATTTCCTGCTATAGGATGTCCTCCCACGAAATTTGTCATGCCGGCCCTGGCGGCAGTTTTTGCTGTCTCTGCCTTGGTGCTGGCGACATCGATGCAGACGGCACTTTCTTTCATTGATTTTCCGACTTCGGGAATCATCCGAAGGATCTCACTGATCGGCGCGGACAAAACGATGAGATCGGCCCGGTCAACACCCTCGGCAAGCGTCTTGACCGTCTCGTCTACAAGATGCAGCCTTCGCGCTCGGCGCATGACCTTTTCGTCGCTGTCGAAGCCAACGATTTGCCTTGCGCTGTTGCTTTCCTTCAGAGCCAGGGCAATCGATCCGCCGATTTGCCCCAGTCCCGCGACGAACACGACGGCATCCTTGAGCTTTGTCATGCTCCTGCTCCGTTGTGAAGGTCAGGGCGAAGACCGGCCGCTTCGCCGAGGAACTGATGAACAATTTCCGATTGTGATTTGTCGGTATTCACAAGCACCAGAATCCGCAGTACGCTCTTCATCGACCCGGGGACATCAATCTCCCGCGCACATAACATGGGAACGTCAAGCCACCCTAATTGTCTCGCCGCCAGGGCGGGGAACTCGGCGTCAAGATCGGCGGTCACCGTAAAGTAAGCGGCGGCGACTTCATCGAGCTTGATATCATTCGCCGTCGTCATGGCCGCTATAAGCTCTTTTGCGCCGGCGAGAATCGCTTCACGGCTGTTCTCGCTTACTTTGATCGCCCCGCGTATTCCGTGCACACTTCTCATCGGCAACTCCTCTCGAATGACTCGCGGGTTCCGCGAATAGTCTCAGGCTGATAACAAAAAACCCACTACCGTTATTTCGGCAGTGGGTTTCGAATCTTCTGGCTTATTTGCTCAAGTCAGGCAAAGGCCCGGAGCATACCCACCGCCGCTGAAGCGGGTGCAATAATAGTACCGGTAATAGTTCGACCGGTTAATCACGGGTCTGCTCACAATTTTGCGCTGAAATAGACTCATAACGAATTCTCTATTCTCGAAATATAAGATACTGAAATTGTCCGAATTGTCAAGAAGTTACCTGTTACCTGCCCGCTTCCGGCGGGGATCCGGTATTGGGCTAATCGGTTTAACACCGTATCTTTACGAATGACTATGAACTTGCTTCCGGCAACCCTGACGTCTACCCGTGTACCGGCGAGGAATAAATCAATATGGGCGTGATGTCTTCGATTCTTCGGCGCACCGCCCTGCCTCTGGTACTCCGCAGAGACCATCGGGAATCAGCCCTTACGCACTGGAGATTTTTCGAGCAGAGTCAATACTGGCCCCGTCAGCAGCTTGAGGACTATCAATGGCTCCGCCTGAAAGCTCTGCTTGAACATGCCTATGCTACTGTACCCTACTATCAAGGAATCTTTCAGGAACGTGGACTGACGCCCGACTCATTCAAAGATATCTCGGATCTCACGAGGCTTCCGATCCTCTCCCGTGATCTTATTCGGCAACACCAGGACGAACTGTTCTCAAGCCGGTTCCCCCGGGAGAGAACAATCGAATTTGCGACCGGAGGCACAACTCGCCGGCGGATGCCGTTCTTTCGAGATCAGGAGAGTCATAATACAAAAATGGGTGCGGCGTGGCGGTTCGAAGGATACATGAACCGTCGCCCCTGCGACAAAGTCTGTTTCGTCTGGCCGGTGCATATTGATCTTGATCCGAACGAATCACGCCTGGCCCACTTCAAGAACCGATATCTGAATCGGGAGTTGATGCTTTCAGCCGGTGCGGCTTCGGAGGAGATTCTGGAGCGGTTGTATCGGATAGCAATGGCGTTCAGGCCTGAATTTCTCAAAGCCTTCCCGAACGCCCTTGATCGTTTCGCTGAATTTATCAAAGCCAACAACTATCCGGGGCCACAGGTCAAAGCAATTATGTCGACCGGTGAGGCCCTTCAACCATTCCATGAGACAAAATTCCGTGAGTTGTTCGGTGCGCCGACCTTTAATATGTACGGGTCGCGTGAGGTCGGCAATACGGCCTGTCAGTGTGAACTTCGGCGCGACCTGCATATCGCCATGGAAACTTCAGTGATCGAATTCATTAAAGATGGCAAACCTGCGCCGCACGGTATCGAAGGTGAGATTGTCATCACCGATCTGACCAATTACGGCTTTCCTTTGATCCGCTACGCTCTTGAGGATCACGGGTGCAGTCTGGCCGAGAATTGCACGTGCGGACGGAGCCTGGCCCTGATGAGTCCGGGAGTGGGGCGGCTGCTCGATCGGTATATCGCCCCCGATGGCACCCGTCACTCGGCACTCGCCCTCTCTGCTACAATCGCCGAAGAGGGTCCTTCGGTCGGCCAAATTCAATTCATCCAGAAATCTCTCACTCAGTATCATCTGCTCGTTACCAACGATCCTCCGGTGACAGAGGAGATTCGATCCCACATCAGAAAGATGATGCACTATCTCATTTCACCTGCAATCGAAGTGACGATCGAGCCGGTAGATGAGCTTCCGCGCGAACCTTCCGGAAAGATCCGCTACTGCAAATGCGAAGTTGATCAAGCAGCTGAGAAGCTCTGACTGTCCCGGCCAACTGACGCCCCCCCGCAGTCCGCATCGATCGATGTAATCGGTTCATTCACAACAGATTAGGGGCTAGAGAAATTTCCTCCAAGGGCTCCGCGGCCGATCCAGGGGAGACTTTCCGTGGTGCGTGCAGAAGTGGAGAAAAATGCCGATAAATTGTGTGAAGTTTGGATGTTACGACAAATGAACCTGCCACACGGATGACATTCTGAGCTGATAAAAAGGTACGTTGCAGAAAATGGATTCAGAGGATAACTGTGCTGCGGCAATCGACGCTCTCCCATAAATTCGCCAGTCTGACCTGGTCCCGTAAGTTTATTATCCTCGCCTTCCTCCTGGGCGCCGGTTGGACCCTGCTAGCTGCTGCTTCGATGGTTCTGGATGTCAGTCAGGAAGATCGGGCTGCCGGAAAGCTGGCTTTGACCGAAGCCCGGTTTCGTCTCGCCACCGGAGTGGGCACGCGAGCGTGGATACTCTCCGACAGCGGCAAGTACACCCCTATCGTCGATTCGGTGATTCAATCGCATGGAGAAATTCCTTGCCCTGCCTATATCCCAAGCCTCACCGCCTCCGACGCCGAAGGAAGGTTCAACCACGACTGCATGTGGTCGTCGACAAGTTCTGACATTCTGCTGGATTCGACAGTCCTTCGTCCGTCGAGGCGAAGCGACGCTCCCGATTTATGGGAGATTTCAGCCCTTCAAAGCCTGCACCTCGGACAACCTGAAGTAAGCACACTGGCTGAACTCAGCTCCAATCCTTATTTCAGGTTGATGCGTCCCATAATAGCATCGGATGGATGCCGGAACTGTCACTCGGAAAACGTCTTCAAAGATGGATCAGTGATCGGTGGAGTCAGCGTCACCATGTCGGCGGAGCCTTATCTGGCGACTGCCCGGCTTCACAGCGAGCGCGTTGTCATCTGGAACATCGTGTTCTGGCTGGTCGGTCTGCTCGGGCTGCTCTGGGCGTTTCGAGCGGTCAGTGCCAGAGAGCGGCGGAACCGCCGGGATTACAATGAGCTGGCTCTCAGCGAGGCAAGGCTTAGACAGGCGCAGCGGATCGCCCAGATCGGGAGCTGGGAGATCGATCTGGTGAAGGGAAAAATTACCTGGTCCCGCGAGATGTACAGGATTTTTGGACTGAATCGCAGGACGTCCCTTACCAGGGACACGATCATAAACTGCCACGCATCCCGAAGACAGAGAGTTTGTGCTAGCCATGTGGCGCAATTTGGTCGGGGGTCAAACTATAGACGTCGAATTTCGTCTTCAACTGGAAGACCGTGTGATCTGGGTTCGCAACAGAGCTTCCGCCCGGAAAAATGCCGAAGGTAAAGTTACCTTGCTTGTGGGCACCACACAGGAGATTACAGCACGCAAGAATGTTTCCGAAGCTCTGCGAAGAAGCGAGGAGCGACTGGCGTTGGCTCTGGAAGGAGCCGACCTCGGAACCTGGGACTGGGATATAGTGTCCAACCAGGTGACATTCGACCGCCGCTGGGCCAAAATGCTCGGCTACGACCCGAGTGAACTTACACTCACGCCATCCGAGCTGGCGCGAAACGTGCATCCTGACGATGCCGCGCGCGTGAAAGAAGAAATCCGTCGCCACTTACGGGGAGAAACCTCGCACTACGAGGCCGAATACAGACTCCGGCATAAGGATGGCCACTACATCTGCGTATTCGACAAAGGACGAGTCATCCAGCGGGACGCGGAAGGCAATCCCGCCCGCGCCTGCGGAACACATCTCAACATTACCGGGCGACGTCAAGCGGAGCAAGCCAAGCATGACGAATCGATTCGTCGGAGAGCCCTCTTGGAGCAGAGCAAAGACGGCATCGTGATTCTTGATGAGTCGGGAAAAGTCATTGAGGCAAATCAGAGCTTTGCGGACATGCTGGGCTACTCGCCCGAAGAGGTGCTTGTGCTTCGTGTCTGGGATTGGGATGCCCAGTGGAGCCAAGAGAATCTTGCAAGCATGATGCGTTTTGCCGACGGAACGGGACGGCAATTCGAGACGGTATTTCGCAGAACAGACGGGAGACTTCTCGATGTCGACATCAGCGCGAACAGCATAGACTTCGATGGAGAAAAGCTAATCTTCTGCGTCTGTAGAAATATCAGTGACCGCAAACGTGGGGAGGAAGAGCTGGCGTTCTCCAACTCGCTGCTTCGCGCAACTCTCGAATCAACCGCAGACGGTATCCTGGTAGTGAATACAGAAGGTGAAGTTGCCACCATGAACCGTCGATTCAAGGAAATGTGGCTCATTCCGGATCATATCGCAGCCGGGGGAGATGACCGGTTGTTGATCGGCACCGTACTCGAGCAATTGTCCGACCCCGAAGCTTTCCTTGACCGAGTAAGGCAACTCTATGATCATCCCCTGCAGGACAGTTTCGACGTACTCCAGTTCAAGGACGGGCGCGTCTTTGAACGGTATTCGACACCTCAGCGAGTAGGCAACCGGGTAGCCGGACGGGTATGGAGTTTCAGGGATGTATCGGCTCGGGTTCGGATAGAACGGGAGCGAGAGCTTCTGAGAGACCAATACTTCCAGGCCCAGAAGATGGAGGCAATCGGTCAATTGGCGGGAGGCGTGGCTCATGATTTCAACAACCTGCTTCAGATCATGCTCGGATATACTGAGTGCGCCAAAGAAGAGGACAATGATCCGCAGCAGCTGAAGACATCCCTGACCCAGGTCGAGTCAGCAATTCAACAGGCCCGCGGCCTCGTTGGGCAACTTCTGACGTTCAGTCGGCGAAGACCCCTTAATATTGAGCGGTTCGAACTCGACGGAGCGGTCTCACGCCTCGCCAAAATGGTCAGCAGGCTGATCGGTGAGAATATCGAACTCGTATTCAAACCGGGGGCACCTTGCTGCCGCATCGAAGCCGACCGGGTCCTTATCGAGCAGGTCATTCTCAACCTCTGTGTTAACGCAAGGGATGCCATGAACGGCGGCGGCACACTGACTATCGTAACAAGTTGTTCGCCCGCGGAGCCACTCACGGTAGAAGCCGACGACAACCGAAGGTTCGTCAAATTGAGCATATCCGACACCGGCTGTGGAATGGACGAGGAAACCCTGAAACATATATTCGAGCCGTTCTTCACTACCAAAGGTGTGGGGAAAGGAACCGGGCTGGGCCTCGCTTCGGCCTTCGGAGCCATCGAACAGCATAACGGATCTATTGAAGTGCACAGCCGCCCGGGTGCGGGATCTCGGTTCGATATCCTGTTACCGCTTGCCGACATCGGAGAGACCGAAGAAGCCGTGGCTACACGAGGCTCAGTGGAGGGGGGACAGGAGACTATTTTGCTGGCCGAAGACGATGAGGTGATTCGAGATCTTACCCACCGCATCCTGACCAGGGCCGGCTATACGGTAATCATGGCGATGGACGGGGAAGAGGCCATAGATCTATTTCGCGTGAATGCTGAAAAAACTGATCTGCTTCTGCTGGATCTCATGATGCCTCGGAAGGGTGGATACGAAGTCTACCTGCTTGCTCAGGAAATCAGACCGGGGATTCCCGTTATCTTCGCCAGCGGTTTCAGCAAAGAAACGGTGGACTTGAATTTGATCGAGAGCCAGGGAACTGCCCTTATTCAAAAGCCGTTCCGTCGCGAAAAGCTCCTGCAGACGATCCGCGAGGTTCTCGATTTGAAATCAGGCGGCACCGATCAAAGAGAATCGATCCCGTCCGACAACGAATCTTCAACCATCTGCTGACATTCCGAACGATTTCTCTCAAATCCAGCCTCGAACAGAAACAATAACCGCTTTCAATCCGTAGGTAAGCATATCAGAGCGCTGGTATATCTATGAACCCAAACGAAGTTTGTTTTGTTACCTACTGTGAATCGGCAGAAGGGCTCGACAATGCCCTCATCCTGGCGAAAAGCATTCGGCGTTTCGCCGGTACATACGCTGGCTCGGATATTCTGATTGCTTCCCCGGAAGAGATGGGCCGGATGCTTGAAGACTCCGGCCAACGACTCAGAGAAGTTGGGGTCGAATATCGGCTCTCCCGGACGCCGGTGTCGGCGAAGGAGGTCTTCTATGGAGGGAAGCCGTATGCCGCCGCAAGCATCGAACAGCATATTCAGGATCGTAAGGGACTGATGATCTGGATCGACAACGACGCCGTGGTCATCAAGGAACCAGCCGAGTTGATTCTTTCCGAGGTCGAAGATCTCGCTTATATACCGGTGATGCACAACCGCGCCGGGTCGGTCGCTGACAAGCCTCCCGATGAGTTCTGGGCTAAAATCTACTCGCTTCAACAACTGAAGGAAGCAGAGCTATTCACGATGGTGACTCCCGTGGACCAACAATCCATCCGGGCATATTTTCACTGCGGCCTGCTGGCGGTGCATCCCTCTCCTGGAGTAATGCAGAGCTGGGCGGAAGAGTTCGATAAGGTGCACCGCGACCCAGAGGTGCGGGCAATGTGTCACGCTGATACCATCCGAAGGGTATTCCTGCACCAGCACGTGCTCACCGGCGCGATTCTGAGAAGAATTGCCCGGGAGTCGATGCGCGAGCTTTCGCACCGGTATAACTACCCCATGCTGTTCGAGACACAGTACGAGTCGCCGAGATCCTTTCGGTCATTGCACGAACCGGCTGTAATAAGAATTGTCGTATCTTTGTCAAAGATAGGGCCGGAGTGGTACCGATTGATTGAGGGTCCATCGGAAGTTATAGACTGGCTGATCACACACCAGCCCCACGGTGAGAGTTGATCGATGAAACACGTTCAGAAAAGATGTGACGCTGCCGGTCGGGCAGTCCACGACCGACGGCAACATATTGTCCATCAAACCTTTGAATAGCAGCATTGGCGGCAGCTCGCAGTCAGGACCCGATTGGCCCCAGGACCAGGGAGCCTGATTTGGTATAAAATAGTTGTCAGACCAGTTTCGTCCATATAACATATAGTGCAGGTTGCAAACCCCTTATGAGAGAGTGATGAATGAAGAGTACGTACGAAATCGAACCTGAGGGGAACCTCTTCAAGAAGACACACAGGGGGGCCGTTTCGGTTGACGATGAGATCGAAATCATCGACAGGATCCTTGCCGATCCGAACTATCGAAAGGGAATGAATGCGGTATGTGATTTTTCGGAGGCATCGGTAAACTGGAGTCTCGCCGACGTTGACAGGTTTCGCGTGTACATCTCGAAAATCAAACATCTGACCGGCAAATGCAAATGGGGTATTGTCTTCCCGCGTGGGAAAGACACTTCTACGGCGCGGATCTTTATCGCACTGAACGACGCCTTCGAGAACTTGATCTCGGTAAAGTTGTTCGAAACGCAGGACGAGGCGCGCAAATGGTTGGAGGGGATGCACCCGGGAGAGTAGCACATCGAAGTTGCGCAAGACTCTCCTTCTGAAGATTCAATCGGTCCACCTGCTGCAATTACCCGACCCTGAATACCCAACTGAGACTGGCCAATCGATCAGTCCGTGGAAAGGACTTACCTATGACCCAACAGGATTCTTCGGACCTGTTTCAGAAAGAAATACTCGAGGTTCTGGACGAAACATTCGAGAAGGTGCGCGGCATCTTTCTCGACGGCGGGACGTCGCTGTTCGAGACGATCGCAAAAATTTCTTCCGAAGAGGCATCGAAACCGATAACCGCCTCGGGTACAAGCATCGCCGCTCAGGTGGAGCATATATGCTTCTATCTCGAAGCGATTCGTGACTATGTCACCGGGGTGGACCGCGGTCGAATCGACTGGCGGGAAAGCTGGCGAGAGAACCAGGTCACCGATGAAGAATGGCGGCGGCTCACAGAAAATCTGCGAAAAGAATATGATCGGACACTGGCTTTGCTCCGAGAAACCAATGACTGGTCGTCGGAAAAAAACGTCGGCGGTGCGCTCGCCGTTATCGCTCACACCGCCTATCACCTGGGGTCGATTCGACAGATTCTTAAGGTCGCACGGCTATAGCACGAATTGTGCTTGCGCTACGCGACGGTCCACTCTTCAATTATCGGAGATCCGGTCGGCCCAGCGGCGAATAAACTGCGCGACCCGGCTTGCATTCGGCGGATCATAATTACCGAGCACAATCACGGCATAACCGGCGTCAAGGTCCGCTTCGATATCAGCATTGATCCCGGGAGCGCCCCCCGCGATGCCGAGTGATCGGGGAACGGCCGAATCCGTTTCACCCGATTGCGAATTCTGCGAAGGTTCAGGGGCGCCGAACACCCAGTCGGTGTATTCCTGTGACAGAAGCTGATCGTTATCGAGTGCGATCAGGAATTTGAGCAGATCCTCGGCAGTCGAATATCCCCCCCGGCAGCGCTTCCCCGGGCAGGCCGGGTGTAGATGTTGCTTATATATCCATCGGCACTGTCGTTGGGACGTGCGTATCCTTCCGCCAGATTCTCCACCACGCTGTCCGCGGCGTACCAGTCGGTATTGTGCATGCCGCAGGGGGAATAGATGTGCTGCCTGACGTAGTCATAATACGGCATCCCCGACACCTTCTGAACGATCGCTCCGAGGAGGATATACCCGCCGTTCGAATACTTCTGCTGTGTGCCGGGCTCGAACGCCAGGGGGAGACTGTCGAACATCGGAAGGAAATCATCGTTGGAACGGAAAAGCGTCTTTGGCGTCTCCACGAACTTCTTGCCGAAGAAGTCGCCGACTCCCGAGGTCATATTCAACAACTGGCGCACCGTGACTTTGCTTCGCGCGTCCGCATTCGGATAGTCCGGAAGGAAGCTGCCGAGGGTGTCATCGAAACCGATCTTTCCCTGCTGCACAAGCTGTCCGATCGCAATTTTGGTGAAGATCTTATTGATCGATCCCAAATTGAATTTGGTGTCGATCCGGTTCGGGACGCCGAAAGATTTGTCCGCAAGGCCGTAGGCTTGCTCGAATATGATAATATTGTCCTTTGCCACCAGCACCACGCCCGAAAATTTGTCTTCGTTTCCCATCTGCTGCATCCGACTGCGAAGGGAGTCAAGAAACTGCTGCTGCGTCATGGGGGTTGTGAGCTCGTTGGCGGCGGTGGAATCGGCCTGTTCGATCCTGATGCCGAGCAGCTTGTGCGGAGGAACCGGCTCGAACTGAAAAGAGAAGGTGAACCACTGGTCGTTTGCCCCTCGAACCAGGATATTCATCGAACCGCTGTCGGCCATGAGCAGGCGGTAGGGGCGGATATCGCCGAGCTGCCCTTTCATCTGCGTGTACATCTGGAGCCGCTCGTCCATCGGGCGACGGTTCAGGGCTTCCTCGGAAACGCATTTCAGCGAAAACTCCCGCATTGCTTCGGTGCCGGATGCGTAGGCGTCAAAGTAAGCCCGCACGCATTGGCCGGTGGGACTGTCGGGGAAGGTGAACGAAGAATCTGTTTGCGCGGACGCAGCCGAAGCCGCGAGCAGCAACAGGGCAGCTATGGCAAGGCATTTACGGTACACGATGAATTTTTCCTTTCGAGCGGTTCGGTACAGGTTCGACCATCGGGAAATATACGTGTCAACAAGCCGGTTGGTTACGGGATTTTGCAGAGAATAGACTACAAACGCTCGTCAGAATCAATATTTCTTACTTGCGCCAAAGACTCAGCGTAGTACTTTATGTAAACTGGTTGCAGCAATAAATCCATTTAGACAAAAGGTCGATTTTCCAAACAATTTGCCCATTGAAGCATCCTGTACATGGAGCTTCGCGAGGATTGCATGCAGGCGTACGTTGCTTTGACGGATAATGAGTGGTTCAAAATTCTCAGTGGGTTATCTGATCTCGATGAAGTCAACTTCTGGCAACCATCAGGCAGCAGACAGTTCATGGCTCTAGCACCAGGAGAGTTGTTCTTATTCAAGCTCCATCACCCATTAAATTACATAGTGGGAGGCGGCGTATTCGCTCACTTCAGTCTATTGCCAGTGAGTCTTGCATGGGAAGCCTTTGACGTGAGAAACGGCGCGTTGTCCCTTTCGGACATGCGGACTCGCCTTGCAAAATACAGAAGGAGCCAGGATGACGCCAACGTTGACTATACGATCGGATGCATAATTCTGGAGCAGCCCTTCTTTCTTGAGCGTGACCGTTGGATACCAACTCCTGATGACTGGTCGCCGAACGTGGTACAGGGAAAAAGGTACGATCTCAGCAAGGATACAGGTCTTACGCTTTGGAGGCAACTACGGGCAGTCTTGGAACTATCGCCCAAAGAGAGAGAGGACTTTCAGCGCTACGGATCTCCGATTACTGCATTTCCGCGCCTTGGTCAGGGTTCTTTCCGCGTGTTGGTAACGGATGCCTACAAACGGCGTTGCGCCATTACGAGGGAACGAACTTTGCCGGCGCTTGACGCCGCCCACATCCGTCCCTTTTCCAAGGAGGGAACCCATGTGGTAAGTAATGGTCTCCTGCTTCGGCGTGACATACACGCCCTTTTCGACAAGGGCTATTTGACCGTGACGCCAAAGATGAAGGTGGAGGTGAGTAGAAGGATCAAGGTGGAGTTTGAGAACGGAAAGGACTACTATGTACTAGAGAGGCAGGAGATTCTATTACCGGACTCGGAATCAGAGAGGCCGTCCAGAGAATTCCTTGATTGGCATAATACTAACGTATTCAGGGGATAGTATCCTGAACCAACGTACTCTAGCTCTTTTTAGGGCCCACGTTAAGGTGGGTCGACGTCCGACTGAGGAGTGTTCAAGACGAGTGCCATCCTACAACTCACCCTAAAGTACGGGCTATAAATGCCGACCAAGTAAGTCTATAACGGATTTGGCGGATCATTCCGGCCCCGATCCGTGTTACAGCCTGTAACGCCCTCGCGTTAAAATGCCCGAAATCAAAACAAAGGATATCACCTGTATGTCGCTGTTCAAGCGGCTTGCCGCCCGTTTGCCCGTTCGCTGGCAGTATGAACTGAAACGAAATCTCTATCGGCGGCAGATCAAAAAGGGGACGTTCGAAACGCCCGAACCGGAAGTCAAAGTCCTTCCGACTCTGATTAACGAGGGGGACTGGGTGATCGATATCGGGGCCAATGTCGGGCATTACACCAAACGACTCTCCGAGGTCGTCGGAGCGCAAGGCCGGGTGATCGCGATCGAGCCGGTCCCGACAACCTTCTCACTCCTCTCTGCCAACTGCCAGCATTTCAAATTCAAAAATATCACCCTCATCAATGCCGCCGTTTCAGACAAAGTCGATCTGGTCGGCATGACCATTCCGCATGCATCGAACGGTATGTTCAACTATTATGAAGCGCACTGTCTTCCGCTTCAGGAGGGGGATCTCTCGGTGCTCACGCTCTCAATCGATTCACTCAATATCAATCATAAGATCAGCCTGGCGAAGATCGATGCTGAAGGGTACGAGGCTCTCGTGATCGATGGCATGCAGCAACTGATCGACAGGTACCATCCCATTCTGATACTCGAGACGCGCAATGATCAGGTGATCGCCCGAGTGGCTTCACTCGGCTATTCCTGGGAGCGCCTCAACAATTCCCCGAACGTCTTGTTCAAACCGAAATCCTGACATTGTCTTCTTGTAGGTCCGGATCGCCTTCGAGCCGGACGTACTGAGACTGCCACCGGGCGAGTCATTTTGGCGACCGCGTCGCCCGCCGGTACGCCGGGCCGGAAGATCGGTCCGCCCTATAAAGACTGGAACGTCCTGAGAAGGCTGTGCCCTACAATTCTGTTCCTTCATCCGGATCTCTGATATGCGAAGCAGGTGCTCTTAAGTAGGGTGGAGCCGTCTTCGGACCCGCCATTCCGTTCGGCGAGGCACTCGCCGAAAAATCGACTACGGCGCATCTGAACGCATCTCTGGCACGTCCTAAGAAGGCTGTGCCCTACAATTCTGTTCTTTCATCCGGATCTCTGATATGCGAAGCAGGTGCTCTTACATAGGGTGGAGCCGTCTTCGGACCCGCCATTCCGTTCAGCGAGGCACTCGCCGGAAAATCGACTACGGCGCATCTGAACGCATCTCTGGCACGTCCTGAGAAGGCTGTGCCCTACAAGACACCCACCCTATTTCGGCTTTCGCTCGTGCTCAAGCAGCCACTGCTTGCGCCAGATGCCGCCGCCGTAGCCGCACAGAGATCCATCGGAACGGATCACGCGATGACAAGGCACGATAATCGCCAGCACGTTTCGCCCGTTCGCCCGCCCAACCGCACGAGTTGCATTCAGATTGTCAAGTTTAGCGGCCATCCAGGCATACGATTCAGTCTTGCCCGCCGGAATAGTCCGCAGCAGCTTCCACACTGATTTCTCGAAATCAGAACCGATCTGAACGATCGGCGTGGCAAACTTCACCGATGTACCATCGAAATAGGCTTTGATCTCGTTCGCAATGGAGTCCAGATACTTGTGACTCCCCGGTACGACCACGAACCCGGTTCGTTTGCGAAGATGCAGGATTTCGTTTTGGAGCCCGCGTCGATCGACGAATTCCAGCAGGTACAGCCCCTGGTCGTTCGCCAGCGCCAGCATCGCGCCAAGGGGCGTCTCGATCCATTGTGCTAACAGACATTCCACCCGCTCAGCTTTGCTTGGGGGCGTGCCGAATACGCTCCTGAACGCTTCCCAGAAGCCGCTGGCCGATTCATAGCCGTGGTCGATCTGGGCGCCGATGACGCTTTCACCTTTGCGAATTTCGTGAAGCGCCATGCCCATACGCCGGGCGCGATGATACGCCTGGAAGGTCATGCCGTAGTGTCGCTGGAACTGACGGCGCGCGGTCGACGGATCTATGCCAAGATCACGAAGTTCTCGGCCGGTGATTCTTCCGGACGGGGATTGTTCGACCAGTTCAAGAAGCCTGGTCACCAGTTCGGATGCTTTTCGCTCCTTGTCCAGCGGATGGCACCGGTTGCACGGGCGATAACCGGCGTAGAGCGCTTCCTGAGTCGACGGAAAGAACTCGACATTTTCCTGCTTGGGCTTGCGAGCCGGGCAGGTCGGGCGGCAGAAAATCCCGGTCGACGTCACACCGACATAGAAGATCCCTTCGAACGTCGAATCCCGCTCGACCAGAGCGCGATACATGACAGGGACAGGCGGTAACTTGGTCATTGCTCTACCTTCATCGACATGACGTCCGACCATTGTGGCAGATTGCTGGTTCATACGATTGCTCCTAACTCGTTTTTCTGCTTTCTGCCGCAATATGTCGAATGACTGAAATTCTGCATCCGATAATGAGGCAGAGAAGTGACAAAAAACGAGCAGTCAATACAATCGATTTGACCGTTGTCTGAAGAGAATATAAATCACAATTCGATTTCAGGCAAAAAAAACGGCCGCCCGAAAGTTGGGCAGCCGTCTATCAGAAAAATGGTTCGTCTAGAAATCAAAGTCGATCATAGCGGCAAAATCATGCTGCTTGATCTTATTGTCACTGCCGATCTGGCGATAGGTGTACTCGCCGTGCAGGGCGACATTTACAGCCGTCCAGTCACCAAGATAATAGCGCGCGAGAAGCGAAAAGGCGCTGATCTTGTTCTCCTCGTCTTCAGAGGGTGGGGTTACCCAATTAAACATGGCCGAAGTCATCAGTCGGTTGTTCGCTGTCGCGGCATAATCGAGCCGTACGAATCCGCCCGAATAGTGATAATCTTTGGCAAACGAGGTATCCGGGTTCATATCCTTGTTGTCGGAACCGTACATGAAGAATCCCATCAGGTTGAAGGTCGTATAGTTCATGCTGAGGCTTCCGCCAACGCGATAGAACGATTTGTTCTGTTTACCGTCGGCATCGCCGGCACTGCCGATGAACAGGCTGTCCCGCATCGTCGGCTGCCAGCCGAGGTAGGCAAATCCAGCGATCCGCTGTCCGGCCGACTGACCGTCACCTCTTCCGATCGTCCTCGATGCCGCGACATACAGATCTTTTGCATTGTTATTATCAGGGCTTGCACCGGTACCGTTAACGACACCGAATGCATACTTGCACCCGCGTCGGAAATGTCCGGTAGCCTCGACTCCGATCTGATTGTCATCGAAGACGAACGCGTTGCCCGGCGTGCCGAAAGAGTAGACCTCATACGGCTGAATCAGATAATACGATCGTTTCGAGCTGAACAGGTGATACGCCGGCTCGAACCGCCCGACCCGGAGATTTAACGCGTTGGGAATCAGGTTGCTGAAGACGATATTGGCCGATTCGAGTGCACCGGGCTGACTCGGGCTGCTGCTGTCAGGGTTTACGGTGTACTCGGCCGAAGGCTCGTCGATCCGCGGTGTGTAGATGATAAGGAACGAGACATTCTTGTGCAGGACGCCCGCAGCCAGAAGGTCCAGACCATTGAGATGGAAGCCCGAAGTCGAGCTGCTTGCGTCGGCGTTGTGCGTGACCATCAGTCCGGCCGATGTACGCATCGATATGGGCAGACCGCTGGAGAAGACCGTCTGTTCCTTGCCCTCCTGACCGGGGATCTGATACCCTTCGTCGCGGAACCTCTGACCGAAGTCGTTGAGTTTCGTGAACGAAGTGTGGCACATGTTGCAATTGAATCCATACTTCCGGGCAAAGGCCGGGATAGCGGAGACGTTGACCGGGATCACCGAGACAGCGATGGCCGCGAGTGTAAGCGTCAGGATGAGTTTCTTCATCGCCCTTCCTCCATTCCCGGCAATTGCGAGTTGGGGATCGGCTTCACGTCGGCTACTTCCGGATTCAGGCTGTTCATCGCTCGGCTCATGAAGGCGACGAGCGCTTTGATCTCGCTCTCGGAGAGGCCGAGCGGGACCATAAGCGGATCAAGATTGGCGTCATCCGGACCGCCACCCCTGTTGTACAGCCTGACGACATCTTCCAATGTCTTCTCACCGCCGGTATGCATGAACGGCGGACGTCTCTCGGCATCGCGTACGGTCGGCGTCTTAAACGCACCCATATCGGCGGGGTCCTTGGTAATCGCGAACCGGCCCTGGTCCGGCTTAGACGGATCAATCGAGGCTACGCCGAGATTGTGGAAACGGCCGTCACTCAAATGCCCACCCCAATGGCAAGCGGTGCAGTGCCCTTTGCCGTTGAATATCTCAAGACCTTTCTTTTCAAGGGGAGTCAAGGCGCTGTGATCGCCCTTGACGTACCGGTCGAACGGCGAGTCGGTGGTGACGACCGTGCGTTCGAATGCGGCAATCGCGTCGGCCACCTGATCGATTGTGATCGGTGAGGTGCCGTACACGGCGAGGAACTCGTCATCGTATCCGGGAATTCCGGTGATCGTTTTGAGCATTTCAGTGTGAGTATTGCCCATCTCCACCGGATTCTCGATCGGCCCCTTGGCCTGTTCTTCAAGACTCGGAGCGCGGCCGTCCCAGAATTGAAGAGAATTGTAAGCAGCGTTGCAGACCGGCGGGGCTCTTCGGCCTCCGCGCTGGTCGTTGATACCTTTACTGGTAGGGCCGGCGTCTGACCAGCCCATGGCCGGGTCATGACAGGTAGCGCAACTTACCGTATTATCCTTGGACAGGCGGGCGTCGAAATACAGCTTCTTGCCAAGGAGAATTTTAGCGGCAGTTTGCGGATTTCCCGGAGGTACCGGCACCGCATTGAGCGTACCGACCCGAACCGGCCCGGGGGAGTGAACATCCACCGATGTGATTGGGACCGGGGTCATCTCCTTTTGAGCATGTGCCGGGAGGATCATCAGGGCGGATATGAACAGCAGGACGACAGCTACGCGCATAGGGTCTCCTATCTAATAGGGTGAACTCAAGCGCCCACGATCGCTTGACGTGTCATAGACAAAACATACCATGTTTTGACTTGGCGTGTCAAGAATTATCGGATTCTTCTGCTGTGAATCCGTAAGGTTTAACGTGGAAGCAGGTGAACGTCAGCCGCCTGTTAGTAACCGCAAACGATCAAGCTGTACTCGCCGAATAACGCTAAGCCATAACCGGCGTGAAGAGAACATTGCCGCCGACAATCGACGCCCAGTAGGCTCGTACATCGACATTGGCAAAATCTTTCAAAAGAAGTCTGGCCGCATGCCCGAGATCCTGCTTTCCCTTCTGAGGAACGCTGATCCTGGGATGGTAACCGCCCATCTTTTCGTACCATCGGCAATCTTCGTGATTGATGATGATAATCTGCCGCGGTTTGGTCAAGTCATGAGCAAACTTGATCTGCTCCCAGAGGATCTTGAAATTCTTGGGCAGGAACGCCTGTGCGCCCAGAGCATGTACTCCGCCGCCAATGACCACCGGCATGTAACTTTTGATGCCGAGTTCTTCGGTTACGAATCTTCTGAACGCCGTTTGAAATCGAGCGTCGGCACAATGCACCACAATCGCTTCCGGCGGGCGGGTCTCCAGTGGGTACATGGTTCGACCGTCCGCGCGAATCACGTCCGGTTCGATGACCTGGTCTTCGACATCCTGCGATCCCTGTCGGCGGGGGGAATGATCCCCGCCGCCGTTCTCATGTTGATCGAAAAAACTCACTTATGAATCGCTTCGCTTTCTGCCCGGTTGCGCGGTTTCCGTTTTGCCGGCCGCCTTCATCGCATCTTCCGTCTCAATGCCAAGTTTCGATATCAGCCCGGTGACATCGATACCGGCAGCCTTGGCCTGTTCCAGCAACTGAAAGAGCATCAGCGGTCCGGTCTTGGTGAACCGATTCAAGGCACCCTTGCCTTCGCCGTCGCCACCGCTGTCGACTACAACCAGCTTATCGATATTCCCCATCGGGGCGGCGATGGCACCGAACACGGTTCCGAGCGACTCGACAACATTCGGCAGCACCTTCAGAAGCTCGAGCGTCAGAGCGGCCTGATTGAACTGCTGATACGCCTTGGCCAGTTCCGAAACGGAAACGGCCTTGGCCAGTCCCTGTCTTTCTATTACGTCGGCTTCGGCCAAACCGGTTGCCTTTAATGCCTCGGCCTGTCCGAGACCTTCGGCCGAACGCTTATGCTGCTCGGCATCGGCTCGGGCGATCGTGCCGTACTTGTCACCGTCCGCACGGGAGATCTCAGCCATCTTATAGCCTTCGGCCTCGCGCACCTGAGCATCAGCCTTTGCCTTTGCCGGAACGACAATTTCGGCTTCCTGCGATTTCTGCTCACGTAGAATATTCTGCTCTTCGACCGATATCTGTGCACGCGAACGTTCTTCTTCTACCTTCACTTCGGCCACGATAACTTTCTGACGTTCACTTGCGGTGGCAAGCGGACCGGCCTGCTCGGTGATTGCAGTTTGCTTGGCGATTTCGGCGGCATATGTTTGACCCGCTACTTTGGTATTCTTCTGCGCTTCAAGCATCAGCCGCTCATTTTCCTGGGCGACGACCTCAGCGGCCCGATCGGCATCGGTTGAACGCTTCTTTGCTTCAGCCAGAGCTTCGGCTTCGCCGATTGTCGCATCGCGCTTGACTTCAGCCGTACGCTTCTTGCCGAGCGCTTCGATATACCCCTGGATGTCGGTAATCGATTGCGGGTTGAATACATCGATCTGCATGCCCAGACGGGCAAGATCATCGGCTGCCTCACGAAGTACCTGCTGGCGGAAAGCATCGCGGTCTTTGATCAGCTGATCGACCGTCAGCGTACCGACCACCCCACGAAGATTTGCTTCGAGCGTTTCCCGCGCCACACTCTGTACCTGCTGCGGCTGCATGCCGAGGAATCGAGAGCCGGCTGCCAGCAACGATTGAGCGTCATCCTTGAATCGAATATTCGCGACCGCCTCGACTGTCACGAGCACGCCGTCGGTATTGGGCATGTTCTCGACCCGGAGCTGCGGCAGTGTGATTTCAGTCAAATCGAGAAACTGAACTTCTTCGATAATCGGTTTGCGGATTCGTCCGCCACCCGTTACTACCACCGTTCCCGGAGGCAGCACAGTGACGGCCGGTGCGCCGGGCAGATCAGATATCGTGACCCGCTGTACACCCTTCTTGCCGCTTCGTGCGCCGTAGAAGTAGGCTGCCTTGTTCGGGGGAACACGGACATAGAAGGCGGTCAGCGCCTTGACCAGAACAAGAAGCGATATGACCACTGCGAGACCGATAAACGGCCAAATAAGGTACTCAAATGCCTGCGGCATGGATTCTTCCCTCCTGAATTATGAGATTGCGTGTTATTGCTTTTCGAACGGTTCGACCGTGACCACATTCCCGGACTTCCCGACTATTCTGACAGGTGTGTGTTTTGAGATCGTTTCGCTGTTAGCGGATCGTGCCAAAAAGGTGATCTCCCGGCCGCGGATAATGCATGCCGCCTGACCATAATTGCTTCCCTCAACCGCGTCGATGAGGTTCGCCTGCTGCCCTATAATGTCCTCGTCGGAGATGGTCGATGACTCCTGCGAGGAATAGAACAGTCTGAGAATCAGGTAGCCGGCGATTCCCACTGCGGCGGCCCCGACCAGCCCGGCCATCGAAGACCTAAACATCGACCAGTCGGTGGTAGCGCGGGTTCCGAACCCAAAGGCTCCGAATCCGACCATCATCAGAGCGATCATCTTGATACTCACGACCCCAGGGCCGTGCGTGTCAATACCCGACGTGTCGGCATCGACATGGACATCGGTGTCGTGACCGAAGATGATGCTGATCAGGAGCACCAGGAATCCGACTCCGAATATGGTTGCGAATATTACCACGATCTTACACCCTCTCGTTTTAGTCTACTCGAGACTGTTGAGTATACCTGTGATGAATATAGACTATTCAAATATTGCTGTCGATTTTTTTCCGGCCGATGTCGCGGACTAAGAAAAAGGGAGCTTTCGTTTCGCATAAACGAAAGGGAGTAATCCAGATAGATGTAGTTGTGATTGTCCGACACAGTCAGCAGATCGAAGGTGTTGCCGTCGACCTGCTGCTTATGGAAGCTTAAAGTCTCTCAGGATGATCGATCAGGGAACAGGAAGAGAGCTATTTGGGCGCCTTCTTATCCGCCAGCTTGAACGAGACTTTGTAAGCGATCCAGACACCGACCGGGTTTCCGTCCAGAAGCGCAGCAGAATATTTGTTCTTCACTGCCGAATCAAGTGCTGCTTGATCGAGACGAGCGTCCCCGGAGGATTTCAGCACGGTAACTTTGGACGGAATTCCCTTTTTGTTTACGAACGCTCTCACCATAACGTCCCCTTCGATCCCCGCCTTCTTCGCCTCCTCCGGATAGACCACCGGGGCTTCGTACGTCATAACCGGCATTGAGTCCACCGCTATGAAGTCGTTTGGAGAAGGGATGGAGTCATCGGATGTTTCGGATGATGTGACCTTCGGCTTTCCGGCGTTATCGTTCGCCGCCTGTCCGATCTGGAACGTGACGATCGACATCGGAATCGCAAGCAATGCTGCCAGCAGGAGCACCAGAATTGCGGATCTTTTGTTCGTGAATGCACTTCGAGTTCGATTTGCAAGAATCGACATGATTCTTCCCTCCATTTGAGTTGTATATGCGGTGCTAATGGCAACCGCGGTTCGGCGTCTCTTCGACAGGCGAGCAGATTCGATGAGATGACTTGCGTATTCCTGTGGCGAGATTCCGGAGATGAGGACAAAATCATCACAGGCCAACTCAGCTTCCTTCAGGAGCTGTCGTCGCATGATCCATACGAGCGGGTTAAACCAATGAATGATCGTGAGAAGCGATGTCAGGTTCAGCCAGAGGATATCGTTTCGCCTGATGTGGGCCAACTCGTGGCGAATGACCATCGCAAGCGAGGAGGGCTCGTTCAACATAGCGATGGGAATGATGACCACCGGTCGCAACGTCCGCCAGGCCATTGGCATCGCAACTTTGTCTGTAATCATGCAGGTGACCGCGGGGCGTATTCCCAAATCAGACGCGATCCGGCGTGTAGCGAGCACGACTGACTCGTCGAGACAGGGCGAAGAGCTTCGCTCGATTCGTCTCATGGTCAGAATTCCCGCAACATATTTCAATCCAAAAAGACAAATTCCGAGAACCCAAATGCTGAACAGGATGACCGACCAGGGGACAGCGCCGCCCGGCCAAGCCGAAGCTGTTGCCGACGCCTGCACAGTTGGTGAGTTGAGGAAGAGGGCTCCGACAAATGAAGGATAGGGGACCTGCAAACCAGGCACGACAATTGTAGCTGCGGTGAGCAAGAACAGGCTGGCGACTCCGGCCCGAAGGACCAGACTTCGAATCGATGGTGTGGCATTTTTCAGGATCGGCCGCAATGCGAGAGCCAGTACGACCAGCAGGCTCGCTTTGATAAAATAGCCGGGAAGCCCGGTAAGGGTCGACATCGACTGAAGCATCTCGGATGTGCTCGCAAAAATACCTGTCATTTGTCCTCCTTCTGATTCCGCGCCGAGTCGAGCAAATCACGAAGCCGGGCATACTCTTCGTCGGACATATCACTGTCTGACATGGCAAACAGGGTGGCAACCACCTGCTCGACCGAATCATCAAAGAAAGTTGTCACTAAATGAGACAGGGCCGAACGGCTCGCTGTAGTATGACTTATCGTGGGAGAATAGAGATAAGCTTTCCCCAGGCGTCTGTGCTTGACCAGCCCTTTGTCCTTCAGGATCCCCAGTAATGCCCGCACCGCCGAATAGCCCGGCGGATCGGGTAATGCCGCCTGAACCTCGGCGGCCCTGGCCTCTCCCGAGCGGTAAAGGATGTCCATGATTTGACTTTCGCGACGGCTCAGCCGTTTGAATGATCTCTTCTTCATCCGGTAGATTCCTCCGTTTGATCGACGGACGGCGTCATTTCCCTGTGCAGCTCTTTCTGCTAGAAAATTAGCATTAATGTGTCGCCCGGTCAATCAGGAAATGCTAAATTTTTAGCATATTGACAGGGATAGAGGGGTTGAATCGGGGGGATATTGAGGAAGCCGGGCGAAGGTTGTCCGCCCGGCTCTATTATAGGATAGTGCTCAAGTCTAGCAACAGTGAATCCGGACTTTCTCTTTGTCGCTGTCGATATCGATTGAGTTTTCCCGAAGGGCGTCGATAAGCTGATCGAGCTTCTCGGCATCCAGTTTGCCCAGATCGAGATCGATGCCGTGGGAGGACAGATGTTCATTTAGCTTTCCCTTCGCCCCTTCCGGCATGAGTGACCCGATCTTGATTCCCGCCTTCAGCAACACGAGCGGAATTTTGATATCGACATTTTTGTGGCGATGCTCGGAATCGGGGTCCGCCTTCACCTGGACGCACAGGTACTTGGCTTTCCCGTCTGCCCCTGCGCCGCTCAAGACTGTATCGGGTTTCGGGCTGCTTTCTTCCAGCGCCACCAAAAGCCGTTCGGCTTCATCGGCGTTGATCTTGCCATCGGCAAGCATCTGCAGAATTTGTCGTCTTGATTCATTCATTACTATCTCCTTCTTTTAGTCTTCGAATTGCTTCTTCAACGTTGATTTCTCCTCGTTCCAGCCGGTCGAGCGCATCGGATTTCTGCGGAATTTCCTCGACGTGCACGAAATCGAGTTGTTCCGAGATCCGGTTCAGCCGGCTCTTCACTGTGGGATAACTTATCCCAAAATGCTTTTCCATCTGTTTGATCGAACCGTGAGATTTGATAAAGACGGCGGCGAACACTTGATCGTCAGGGCTCAGTTTCGCCAGCGGGGGGAGCTCAAACTGCCCTTCAATGGCAATTTCTTCTTCCTCCACCGCCACTTTAAGTACAGTTACCCGCTTGCCGTCGGTCAGTCTCGTTAAGCATGTCCAGTCCTTCTTCATTGTCATCGACCCTACTATTGATTTTATTAATTATGATACGCATATATATTCACATAGTTACATTGTAACAAGAAAAATATCATGAAAATTAATTATGTGGCTCACGAATATTGATTTTTTCCAAGGCTAGACCGTGGATCAGCCTAGGTCATAATCGTTCTATCCGCTTATTGTGTAATATGTTAAGAGGAGAATTCAGGACCAACGTAGGTTGACACCTTCCTGGGTGTCAGCACTGGGGAAATCACTTCGGTGCTAGCGTGTAGACACCCAAGAGGGTATCGACCTACTTCGAACAATGAGATTGGAGGAGTCGGGATGTAACGAGTCGACGCCCGATGAGATGCCGACCTAATAGAAACCAGCTCAATCGCTGGTCATGATAAACAGCGGCTGCATCTCGAACGAGCTGTAGATAGGGCGGAGCCGGTCAGTCTTGTAATGCTTCTGAACGTTGACCAGCTTCTTTTTGCTCGTCACCACATCTATAGGAGTATTGTCGTACCGGCCGTTTTTGAGCACAACCAATCGTCCGTGGACTCCTTTGAGGACCAGATCGAACGCCAGGTTACCGTAGGCCATCGGAACGATCGCATCGATAGCATCCGGATCACCGCCGCGGACCAGATACCCGAGCTTTTGGGTGATCACGTTGGTCGGTTTGCCATTGTTGTACTTGGGTGAAAGCTCCTTGAGCCGTGCCGATACCATTTCACCGATACCGCCGAGCTTGGCGTGCCCGTAGTCATCCTTCTCGGTATCTGAAAAGACCATCTCTCCGCCATCGAACATCGCACCTTCCGACACCAACACGACCGAATAATGACTCGGGTTATGGTTGCGGTCGTAAGTCAGAAGCTCGGTGAGCAATTCGACATTGAACTTGTACTCAGGAATGAGGCAGCGATGAGCCGCGCCGGCCATGGTCGGAAGCATCGCCGTGAACCCGGCGTATCTTCCGAATACTTCCACCACCAGAAACCGTTCGTGCGAACCGGCCGAGGTGCGAAGGCTGTTGATCATCTGGATCGTGCGGGTGACGCAGGTGCTGAAGCCGATGCAGTAGTCGGTCCCCGGAACATCGTTATCCATCGTCTTCGGAATCGCGATTACCTTCACACCTTCCTGATACAGGCGGACGGCATAACTGAGGGTGTCATCGCCGCCGATCGGGATGAGATGGTCGATTCCGAGGAAGTCGAGGTTCGCGGTGACTTCATCGGTCAAATCGTTGATGTCATCTTTGTACTTGTCCTGCAGATGCTCCGGGACTTTAGCCCGGGCGACCTTTCCCGGATGGGTCCGGGAGCTGTGAAGAAAGGTACCGCCGGTCCGCGCCGCTTTGTTGACGATCTCCTCGGTCAGTACCTGAAAATTTTCGCTGTTGTTGGCGCTTTTGTCGCGGATGACACTCATCAGTCCGGCCCAGCCGCGACGAATCCCGATTACCTGATACCCTTCGCGCAGGGCGCGTACGGTGACAGCGCGAATGGCCGGATTGAGCCCCGGAACATCACCGCCGCCGGTGAGAATGCCAATAACGCCCTTGTGATCATTTATATTAGCCATGCCAAACCTCAAGTCTAAACTGTTTATTCCCGGAGTCGCTATAGTATATCGGCAGTTATTTACGATTTCCTATAACCAAAATTCAGGAGCGTAGTTTCCCGAAGATGAGTCTGGAGGCGAAGGAATATGCGGACCTGAAGTTAATCAGAAATTACCGGATCACATTAGTCTATATTACGATTGGAAAGGAACTGCCGTTGCGGTTTAGCAGAGACAAGTCAGAATTCCCATTCCCAGGCAATCCCAAGCGAGGGCAACAAATTGAACCAGTAGTAAGGGGTCCGGGTGAGGCTGCAGTTGGCGCCATCGCAATCGTACCAGTAATCGTACGCCCTGATGTTGCGACGGTTGTACAGGTTGATCGTCTCAAGAAACAGCGAAAATGTCCCGAAATTACTTCGAATGGTTCGGCTGATGCGAAGATCCAGGCGATGATAGGCGGAATAGCGCGACGAGTACGGTTCGTTCAGGTCAGAGCGACTTGTGACCTGGCCGCCGGACGAGTCATAGAGGACCGTGAATTCGGTATAGGGAGTGCCGGAGTGGAATTGCCATGAAGCGTTAATTCGCCAGTTGACTCCGAGCTTATAACCGATATCGGCGTAAATGGTGTGCCGTTGATCGTAAGGACCGGGTACATCCTTATCGAGACGAACTCTCCGACTGCTATAAGTGTATTGATCGACATGATCGGTGATCCTCGCGTAGGCATAACTCACCCACCAGGACAATCGGCGCGACTTAACGCTCTTCGCATAGACCTCAATGCCTCGGGCGGTCTCCCTGGAGATCAGCAATTTGGCGCGGTCGATCTGAGTCTCCAGAAAGTCGCTGAGCGGGACACTCAGGTTTCGATAGCGCGGGCGTAACTGTCCCTGCCTTCTTTCATACCCTTCGATTCTGAGCTGCAGTCCGTTTCCGAATTCGTGTTCTAACCCGATTACACGATGCTCTGCGATATCGGCCGGATAGAAAGCGGAATCGTCGTCCGGAACATCAAGCTCGTAAATTTCCTGGCTCTGGACATACCGTCCCCAGGCGATCCGAAGGGAGGTGTTGTCGTTAAGCTGCAGCGCCAGGCTGCTTCTCGGACTCAGATACTGATCGCCGGTATACGATCTCATATCATATCGCATACCAACCTCAAAAGTCAGGAAGGAAGCCGGCGAGATCCGTGACGACAAATATGAGCCCAGCTGGTGTCCTTCTCTGTGCGGCGACAGGGAGCGTTGGTAGGTGTTGAAGCCGCCGAAGAAGTGTTGGACGTAACGACTATGATAGTCGTAATCGGCACTAACAGACTTGAGATCTACTCCTGCTTGCAGAAGCAGATGCCGGCTTAGGTCAAAGTCGATGTCTTCCTTGACCTGGCGGTAATCGAACTGGCGATAATCCTGAACAGTGTACCGCAAAGCGCCGCTGCCGATAAAGAAAGCGATACCTTCCCGGTGATGCGTCAGGCTGCCCGTTCGCAAGATCGTGGTGGCGGCCAGGCGGCGACTGAATTCCGATCTGAGCTTGATCCAAAAATTACCGTTCGAATATTGCGTATTAGCAGTGTCTTGTGATTCATCTGAATATCGGAGCCGATCGTCGGCGTATAGAAAGTTCACCGTGAGATACTGTCGCCGAGAAAGTCGGTACTGCAGGCTGGCGTAAGTATCATAATAGACCGGGGAAGCTGTTGTGTCCTGATCCATGAGCTTGAGCACGAGATCCACATATCCTCTCCTCGCGCTTACGATCCACGCTCCGCGGCCCGCAGCGATCGGACCCTCGGCAGACAGGCGAGCGTCGGTGAAACTGACTCCTGCGGCGATGCGATGGGTGGTGGTGGACGGTGTGCGCGGCGTGATGCTGAAGACTCCGCCGAGCCGATCTCCATACACCGCCGAGAACCCCCCCGTTCCCAGTTCGACTCCCTGGATCAGATCGATATCTATTATCGACAATGCCCCGCCGTCGACATCTCTCAGATGAAACGGTTCGTAGAGCTGAAGTCCGTCGAAGAGCGCCAAAACCTGATCGTACTCGCTCCCCCGGACACTGAAGCGGGCGGAAAAGTCATTGGATGAAATGCCCGGAAGCCGCTTGACGGCCCGATAGATGTCTTCGCCGAAATGCGGGATGCTCTGAATGTCGTCTCGGGTGAGGGTCTGGCTGGAGATGGGGGCACCACCCATAATGGAAAATGTCCCCGGGGTAACCGTGATATCGCGCACCGAAACAGGATGCGGATTCAGTTTGACCACAATGTTCGTGTCAGCACCGGCGGCCAGATAAATCGGCCCAACAACCAGGCTGTCGAATCCGACATGACTGAATTTCAGAAAGTGTCGTCCGGGGAGGATATTGGCGAGAACGAACGCTCCGCTCGCATCGGAAATGGTCCCGATCGAAGAACCCACGATTGAAACGGAAGTGGCCGGCAGGGATTCCCCGTTATCACTGTCAGTCACCCGACCCGAAATTGACCCCTTCTCGGCCGGAGCGCAGGCAATTTTCGGTGACAGCAAGGAGACTGTCAGCAGAAGCGCCAGAAGACAGATCGCTCTTACGCATAGTTTTACCGCGGCCATATCGAAATTCCTGTTCTTTCCCCGCATTCTGAGGTGGAGAGGCTGCCTCCGGGTGATTCCAGCGGGAATAAACCCAAAAGAACAACGTATTTCAACCCAATTCGTTGAACCCACTGAACGCTGTTCCTGAAACATTTATGTAAGCGCTTACGTAGTTAGTTTAGCCGAAAGAGAGATTGAAAACTGGAGAAATGCGTATGGACCTGATAGAAACACTGGGAGCTCTCGCCCTGGCGAGTCGATTTAAGCGACTGGCGGAACGCCTGGGGCGAGATGTCTCCCGGATTTACGATGAACACGAAATAGATTTCCACGCCCGCTGGTTCCCGCTGATGTATCTGCTCTCCGAAAGCCCGCACCTGGCGGTGACGAAGATTGCCGAGGATCTCGGCATGACCCATCCTTCGGTGAATCAAATAGCCGGCCAGATGACCCGGCATGGGCTGCTGAGGATTACCGGAGACAAGTCCGACGGCCGCAAACGGCTGCTGAGCCTGAGCGCCAAAGGAAGGGCGGTCTGCGAAAAATTGCAACCGCTCTGGGAAGTAATCCGGCAGGCGAACGATGAACTCCTGGCGGAGACCGGCGGAATGCTGCTGAAGCAACTGACCGCGATCGAGACAGCGCTCGCAAAGCGCGAAATGTACGATCGCGTGCGTGCTCTGGTCGCCCCGGGAGTCTCGAATACAAGAGTACAAAAAGCGAAAAATCGTAGGAGCAAGTAATGAGTCAGACACAGAATTTTGAGCGATCCGGTACCGGATCCAGCGTGCTTACAGCTCTGGCATTTCTGGCAATCGTTGTATTCATGCTGCCCGCATTGGCCGGCGCTCAGGGGATGGTTAACCCGAATGACAAACCGATCCCGGTCGATCACAAGACCCAGGGGGAGATAATCGACAGCATCTCCGCATCCTTGAATGAGATTTACGTTTTTCCCGATGTCGCAAAGAAAATGGAGCAGCTGATGCGCAAGCAGTACAAGGCGCATGCGTACGATTCTTTGACGGACCTGCAGAGCTTTACCCGCCAGCTTACTATCGATATGCGATCGATCAGTCATGATAAACATCTGGCCACCCGCAATGTCACCGAAGAAGAGATGGCGACGCTGGAGCCGGATTCGCTTTCGCCTGAAGACCAGGCGAAACAAATTGAAGAATTGGAGCGTCGTAACTTCGGATTCTACAACGTAGATCATCTTGAAGGAAACATCGGTTACCTCGACCTGCGAAACTTCTACGATGCTTCCGATGCCGGGCCGACCGCCGTTGCTGCAATGAATCTCCTCGCGAATAGCGACGCGGTCATTATTGATCTCCGTCAGAACGGAGGCGGTTCCCCTTCAATGATCCAGTTGATCTGCAGCTACTTTCTCAAGGACCCGGAGCACCTGAACAGCTTCTATATTCGCAAAACGGATTCGATCAAACAGTACTGGAGTTCCGCCTGGGTTCCGGGGAAGAAAATGCCCGATGTTCCACTGTATATACTTACCAGTTCGCGCACGTTTTCCGCCGCGGAAGAATTTACGTATGATCTCAAGAATCTCAAACGTGCCATCGTTATCGGAGAAACGACCGGTGGCGGTGCCCACCCGGTCGAATACCGGGCATACAAGAATCTAAGAGTAGGTTTGAAGGTACCGTTCGGCCGCGCTATAAACCCGATAACAGGTACCAACTGGGAGGGAACGGGGGTTGAACCTGATATCAAAGTTCCGGCGGACAAGGCGCTGAACGTTGCCAAACTCGAAGCGCTCAAAAAGATCGCAGCTGGAACGACCGATCAGGATCGGCTCACCGCACTCGAATGGGCCGAATCTATGTTGCAATCGGTTGTAAATCCGGCTCAGGTTGATACGACGTTGCTGAAGAGCTATGTCGGAAAGTACGGCGACCGGGTGATCTCCTGGGAGAACGGGAAGCTGTATTATCAGCGGATGGATCGACCGAAAATGGAAATGATTCCGATGGCAAACGACCTGTTCAGATTCGCTGATCTCGATTATTTCAAACTCAAAGTCGTCACCGATCAGCAGGGGAATCCCACGGCGCTGATGGGTATGTACGACGACGGCAGCACCGACAGCTCGCCGCGTGACAAATAAAAAAACGAGTCCATCCTTTCGGACGGACTCGTTAACTGCAGCTGCTACTGTCAGTTTATAGGGTACAGTCAGTCTATAGGGTAAAAGCGAGGAAGAATCCTTGGTCGCCCCGCTGGACGCGCATCAGGAGGGTATCACCCTTCTTGACGCCCTTCAACGTGGCGGAGAATTCATCCACATTTTCGATCCGGTGCCGGTTCACGGAGAAGATCATATCACCTTCCTGGAGTCCGGCCCGGGCGGCGGAACTGTTCTTGTCGATCGACGTAACGATCACGCCCTGAAGGTTCGGATTCTGACTGTACTTTCTGGCGAGGTCGCTGGTCGAGTTGCTTACGCTGAAGCCGAGCAGTTGCTGATAGTTTCCGCCGAGCGCGGCAAGGGTACCCTCGGAAGGCATCTCACCCAGTTTGACCGTGATATCCATCGGCTTGCCGTCGCGGAGAACACTCAACTTAACATCGGTACCGGGCTGCATCGAAGCGATCGAGCTGCGGAATGTCGAGGAATTGTCGATTTCCTTCCCGTTCAGTTTTACGACAATGTCGCCCGCCTGCAATCCGGCCTTCGCGGCCGGGCTGTCCTTGAGCACGTCGCCGATCAAGGCGCCATTCAGATCTTGAAGATCCATCGCTTTGGCGATCTTGTCGGTGACATCCTGAATCGTCACGCCCAGCCAGCCGCGCACGACCTTTCCGTTGGTCAGCAGCGAGTTCATGATGGCGACCGCCATGTTCGACGGCACCGCGAAACTTATTCCCTGGAATCCACCACTTCGGGTCGCGATAGCGCTGTTCAGTCCAACCAGCTCACCATTCATGTTGACGAGCGCTCCGCCCGAGTTACCCGGGTTGATAGCGGCGTCGGTCTGAATGAAATCCTCATAGCCGGAATCGGTCAATCCGATATTGGACCTCCCGGTGGCGCTGACGATTCCCTGTGTTACCGTCTGAGCCAGATCCTCACTCAGTGGACTGCCGATCGCCATGACCAGCTCGCCGACCCGAAGGCTGTCGGAATTGCCGATATTGATCACGGGAAGATCAATTGCATCGATCTTGATCACGGCCACATCGGTTTTCTCGTCCGATCCGATAATCTTGGCGGTGTACTGCTTCTTGTCCGATGTCCGTACGTAGATGCTGTCCGCATTCGCGATCACATGGTAGTTTGTCAAGATACGTCCATCGGCGCTGACAATGACCCCCGAACCCATCCCTTCCTGCTTGTATTGCTGGGGGGAGCCGCCTTGCTGCTGCTGGTCCCCGAAGAAATTGAAGAAGGGATTCATAAATGGATTCTGCTGTACCTCGAAAGTCTTTTCGGTGAAGACCGTTACGACGGTCGGTTTGACTTCCGCCGCAATAGCTACAAACGCGTTGTTCAGATCGGCGAGGCTGCCGATCGGCCGCTGCGAAGCAGGTACGGTCGCAGGAGCGGTCATCGCGTTTGCTGAGCCAGAGGTCTGCGTGTGGGTAGAGTGCATTTCCGGGAGGAATACGTACGCCAGTACGACCAGGCCGAGCATCAGGATCACCAGTTTCAGATTCAATTTGTTCACTTGCGTCAACCTCCTTAGGTTTTGCTGAATCGTAAAGTGTTATACAACCATTTTTCCAGAACTGTTCCCCGCAAGCGAGCAGAGTTGACCAACCCCTGAAATTTTCGGATGACCCGTGAGCGGCAGAACTGTCACCGCAGTAAATCGGCTAACTGCCGATACCACAGACGAAAAGTGGATAGGATGAGCCGGGTTTTTGGCCGGTTCGTCGACCAACCCGGTAGCGAAGAATTACCGCTACACAGTTTTCCCTCTTCTATAGGAAGAGATTTCCTGTTTCACTCTGAAACAGCCTCCTCCCGGTTCGCCCTGATGCTCCATATCTCATTGTCAATCAATCGCTTCTCGTCGTCCGATCCGGCCCGGCACACCGCTTGATATAGGTATTTGCAAACAATGGAAGAAAAGGAAATTGAAATGTACCGGATCAAACACCCCAAGAAACGCAGCAAGAACTCATCGCCGTTCTTCGCGTTTGTGCCGAGCGGCGAAACGCTGGTAGGTATCCTGACCAGCCCGAAATCGATAGTCGACAGATTCAAAAAGAACAAAGGAGACGCCCGGAAGGTCTACCGCGTCAATAACAACTAGGCCCTCTATAATATTAGTAAAGCTCTTTTCGAGACATAGAGCGCCCAACAAAAAACGGAACGACATAGGATTTGTCGTTCCGTTTTCTTATGCATCAATTCGCATGGATCGGTGTTATAACGGGAGGTAAGGTGCGCCCTCTTCAGACTGCTGTGATTTCTTCGCGTTTACGTTTCACGACGAAGCGGTGGACCCGGGGGAAGGCATCGGTAAGATCTTTCCGGAAACTATCGAAGGCCGGGTCGGAGGCATCGTGCCGCCTGCGTTTCAGGCTTTCGGCGATCAGACATCCGGTACCCATGATAAGAGTCGTGAACATGGTGATCATTACGAGTATGCGGGTGCGGAACGGTCCGGATTTACGGATCGGCAGCGAGGGATCATCGAGGGTGCGCACGATAGGCACATCCTTCTGAGCATCCAGCTTGGCGATCTCGTATTGCTGGGTAAGATACCCGTAAGCTGTCGTTCGAATCTCGACTTCGCGCTGAAGTCTCGTCAACTCTTCGACCATCCCGCCGTTGGTGGAACCGAACCAGTTCTGGTTGCTTGATTGAAATTCCTGCAGCGCGTTCTCAGCCGTCTTCAGCTCCGCCGACTTCTGCGCTAACTGTTCGGAGAGATATCGGGCGTTTTCCCTCGCCTGGGAACGACGCTTGAACATATTGAAATCTTCCAATTCTTCGAGATATTTCGTCAGAATTGCCTGCGACAGGGTGGGATACTCGGTTTCCACCGCTACTTTGATTACGCCGGTCTTCTTGTCGATATCCACCGCGAAAAGCTGTTCCAGCGCCTGGTACTGTTTGTCGCGGTCAGGCTGATCGAGATAGGACGCGAGCACCGTATCGACCTGCTTTCCGTTCATAGAAAAAGTGTAGCAGGCGTCGAGTACGCCATCGGCGACCGTTCGCGAAGTGAGAATACTCGGATACAACTCCGAGGAGTTTTCATCGGCCGACATGATCGACCCAAGCCCGGCTAGCGATTTGAGATCGGCCAGCTTGTCCTGACTTCCCGACGGAAGGATCGAGGCACGCGACATGTATTTATTCGGCTGAAGCAGAAGGATCCCGGCGGTCAGCAAAATCACAGCGCCGACCGTCCAGCCAATCGTGCGCTTATATTTCAGCAGGGTAGATCCAAGTTCGAACAGGTTAAGATCCGGGCCGGAATTCCGGCGCCGGGAATCGGTCTGTTCCTTATCTCGTGCATGGTCATCGTATTCTGATGCGAATCGGTTACGCATGGTTTCTCCTTATAGGTAATCACTTTCTGATATACAAACGCCATGCCCACGGGAGGACAAATGCTCCTGCTGTAATGCGATGAAAATCAATCGATTAGGATGGCCGCTTGAACGGCTGCGTGGGACCGCGTGAACGCTGGCCGAACTTCTTTCCGTTTTGCCTGGAAAATTATTCCGAGGCGCGAGGGGAGAGTAATCTCGTCAGCGGTTTGACGGGAGATCCGAGTCGTCCGATGCGATCACCGGAAGCGGATCGCGATCATCGATTCGATGCTGTTTTCTCCGACTGTCGGTCTCAACCAAATGGGCGTGAATCGCCCGGTCGACAAACTGTTTGAATTCGCTTCTGAACCGGTCGGCCGAAAAGGTGAGGGCATGCCGACGGATCTCGGCCGGATCGAAGCGGTCGAGTCTCGATTCGAATTCAAGAATCGTATCGGCGATTGACTTCGCATCCTGTCGGTCGAAGAACATGCCGGTCTCGAACTCCTTGATCGTTTCAAGACAGCCGCCCTTGCCGAATGCTATAACCGGTGTTCCGCACGCCTGAGCTTCGATCGGAACAATGCCAAAATCTTCTTCGGCAGCGAACACAAAAGCGCGGGCCCGTCGCATGTGATCGCGAAGGACTTCAGAGGACTGATACCCAAGTAGAGAAACATTAGCCCCGGCCTTTGCCTTCACCCGCTTGAACTCCGGTCCATCGCCGATAATTACGAGTCGCTTATCCGGAAGATGCGAAAATGCTTCGGCGATCAGGTCCATCCGTTTGTACGGTACCATGCGAGAGGCAGTCAGGTAAAAGTCCTCTTTCTTTTCGTGTAGCTGAAAAGAATCGACATCAACCGGTGGATAAATGACCGAAGCGTGTCTTCGGTAGACTTTCTGGATTCGCCGGGCAATGTATTCGGAGATTGCGACAAATTCGTCCACCCCGGCCGCCGTGCGATAGTCCCAGAGACGAATCCGGTGCAGCATATAACGGGCAATCCAGCTTTTGATGCCGTGGTCGAGATCGGATTGACGAAGATACTGGTGCATCATGTCCCAGGCGTACCGGATCGGAGAGTAGACGTATGAAATGTGCAGTTGATCCGGCCCGGTGATCACCCCTTTGGCACAGGCATACGAGCTGGAGATGACGACATCGTAGCCGGACAGATCCAGTTGTTCGATTGCCATCGGCATGAAAGGGAGATAGCTGCGGTACTTTGAACGCGCGAACGGAAAATGCTGGAGAAACGAAGTAGTGACTTTCTTGTGCCGGATGAATCCGCGGTGTTGCTCCGGGACGAAATCGTAGAGTGCGAACAGATCGGCCTCGGGATAGACAGTGAGCATCTGTTCGAGTGTCCGTTCGGCGCCGCCGTAGGTGATCAGCCAGTCATGGACGATTGCAATTTTCATCTTATGGCAATTCTCTCCGCGATTTCAATAATTTGCCGGGCCGACTTCTCCCAGGAGAACTCGGTCGCACGCATCCTGCCTCGTGTGCGAAGATCGTTCATTTTATTCTTATCGGCAAGGAGGGATCGCATTTTAGACGCAATGTCATCAATGTCAAGCGGATCGCAATACTCGGCGGCATCGCCGCACACTTCCGGCAGCGAGGCTGCGCGGGAAACCAGGCAGGGACAGCCGGCTGCCATCGCTTCCAGCGGCGGCAGGCCAAATCCTTCGTAGAGCGACGGATAGACGAAGAACTCGGCGTGGGCATAGAGGCCCTGCAGGCGAGCATCGTCCACACTTCCCGCAAAGATCACACCGGCCTCGGAATTCGCAGAATCACCGACTCCTGATCGCTTGAAGACGGCCGGGTTCGGAGCACCCACCACGACAAGTTTGAGCCCCGGTTCGTCGAGTTGGGCGAACGCCTCCAGCAAGCGATTGAGGTTCTTCCTCGGCTCCAACGATGCGACCGTCAATATGTAAGGTCGCGCAATACCGGGGGAATCCACGGTCTCCGCGTTCACCAGGGTTGAAGGGACCGCGCAGTACACAACCTCGACCTTAGATTTGCTGACACCGGTGGTCTCGCAGATTTCGTCGCGGGCGAACAGGCTGTCGGTACAGACGGCATCGGCCCGTCGAGCGATTCTCGGAATCAGGATCCGATACACAGTGCTGAATCGCCAGGAGTACCATTCGGGATGACGAAGCGGCGCCGGGTCATGAATGGTAACGAGCTGAGGTCGGTAGAAAAGCGGCGCCATGTTCGCGAGGCTGACAAGAAGTTCTCCGTTATAATGTTTCTTCAGAAAGCCGGGGAGTTCAACCTGTTCCCAATAGTAGCCGGAGTGTTTTCCCAGGGTAGTTGGTCCGATTTCCTCAGCGGCTTCTCGATTCAGGATTTTCGGTGGGGCGAGAAAGACCGTATTCGGTGCGATTCGTTTGAGGGCGCGGCTCATTTCGATGGCATGCCGCTGCACGCCGGTGACCGGCTGCGAGAGAAATCGAGCGTTAACGATCATAGGCAGGTTCGCATTGCTCGATCGCCAGCAGCATGCCGAGTGACATCATGAGCGGCGAAGATTCAATCACGTTCATAGTCGCCGCGAACGCCAGAAGACTCAAAAGGAAAAGGGTCAGGGCAAGCTGATCCGCCCGGTCAGCGTTGAGTCGGTATATCCGCACCAGTAGCCAAATGACGAATGCGGCCAGTATAACCAATCCGAATTGTACGAACAGGTACAGGTAGAGGTTGTCGGCCGGATTGTAGGCGGCCGGTTCAAAATAGAGTTGGGCAGTTCCGATACCTCCGAGACCACGCCCGACGACATAGGTCATCCCTCCGTGCACCAGACTGTACGCTGCCGGCCACATATTCTCCATTCGATCGATATACGACAACGAGAGCGCCATGACGATCATATTATCAGACTGCAGGTGATCGGTGATGAAGGAGGGAGAAATCCGCGAGATAATCGGCGGAACGATCCCGTAGAGAAAGAGCACGAACATCAGGGCCTTCAATCCCGTTCTCAACGGGCCGCCCAGCCTGCTTCTAAATAAACGGATTGCACCGTAGACGATCAACAGCAGCAGGATGGCGAAAATAGAGGATTTCGATGTCGTCAAGAAGATGCCCACAATCGCAAGGATTACCCAAAGGATATCAATTAAACGGCTTATGCGGCCCCGTGCTCTGTATCCCCGCGCGATCGAAATGAAATAGAGCATGATGAGAACATAGAGGTCGGTTGCGGTGGCGAAAGAACTCCTTCCGAACCCGGCCAGACGGGAAAGACCGAAGGTCCCCCATTCGCGGGAGCCTTCGATCGAGGTCCCGGCCAATTCATACTCGAATCCGCTCCAGGGGACGGTTATCAAGAGATTGAGGATTAGTCCAAGTAAGATGACCGGCACAACGATGTGAAACAGGCGTGAAAAGGACGAGGGGTCGACTTCAAGCAGGAGAATCGCCATGAACCCGACAAGAAAGGGAAGATAGATCTTTGCACCGAATGCAACCTGGCCGAACGATAATCCGTTGGCGATACCTACTATCAGTCCAAAGAGTAACAGCACGAACAGGATCAACAGAGTTCTATTGACGGCAAATCGTGCAATCGTCAGGAGGATGAAGTATGCAAAGACCGCGAGAAGGATCGTGTCTTTGGCGTAGGCAAGAAAGGGGAAGCCGGCAGCTACGAACAGGTAGCGCAAGGCGCCATCGGTAGCCTGCAGAAGAAACCACGCAATAATGAGCAGTTCGGCAGCGCGTTTCATTTCAGTATCTTTTCGTAAACATCGATATACTGTCCAACAATCTTTTCAGTGGCATAATTTTGAGCACGCTCAAGGCAATTTGATTGCATCTGTCCGACAAGCTCCGGGTGGTCAAGAAACCGCATCATTCGTTCACTCAAATCGCCCGGCCGTCCGGGGTCAAAGACCGTTCCCGTTTCGTTCTCAACTATGGCTTCCGGAATTCCTCCTCGGCTGGACACGATTGCGGGTACTCCGTAGGAATACCCTTCTACCACCGCCCGTGGGAACGCTTCATGACAGAGTGAAGGTAACACGTTGAGGTCGATCGAAGCAAAGATCGCTTTCGGCTCGGCGAATCCCGCAAACTCGATCCGTGGGTCGTTATATTTGTCGCGAAGGCGTCGCCCGTACTCGACATCAAATGGCTTTCCGTAAATCTTCAAACGGGCGTTTTCGTACTTGAGGGACCGAAAGGCGCTGAGCAAGAGTTCGACCCCCTTGTGCGGCGAGATTTCTCCGACAAATCCGAAAGTGAGTCGGCCATCTTTCCGCCTGTCGGAAGGTCCACTGCCGTTCGTCACAATAGGGTTGTAAATACACTGTTTCACGGCCGCTCTTTCGAAATAGCCGTGGTCAAGATGCCATTTGAGCACATACTCGCTTACCCCGACCACTCCGTTTACGAGACCGGACAGCCTCTTTCGAGCTATCGAATACAATTTACATGACAGACACTGCGTAACGCATCCTTTGCCGTTTCGGA
The DNA here is from genome assembly GCA_963711085.1 of uncultured candidate division Zixibacteria bacterium. Classification (GTDB taxonomy): domain Bacteria; phylum Zixibacteria; class MSB-5A5; order GN15; family FEB-12; genus CAVQCT01. The sequence continues at coordinate 298,748 of CAVQCT010000006.1, forward strand.
ACATGGCCGATCTCACGCAGCCCAAATACATGTCCCGGATAGTGTGAACGATCGGAACGTCCGCACCCCTTGACGCTTTCCATACGGCGGGAGAAAAGCCGCTCAGATTGGCGGTATGGACGATATCCGGCTTCTCAAGCTCCAGCACCCGTACCAGCCGTGAAGGTGTGAACGGATTATCGGTATCAATAGTGTGCCAGATCGGCTTCAACAGTGCCGGTGCACTCCGCGCATTCTTGACCCAGTAAAGGTTCGGGACTTTCAGGTAATGTACAGTGATCCCGTTAACGGTATCGGTTGCATTCCTATCAGAAGTGCAGACTACGGCCGTCCGGACTCCTGCTGCCGCCAGCCCTTCGGCAAGAATCTGCGTGGATCGCTCGGCGCCCCCGACGATATTGGGATAGTAGAGAGAGTTTACCAGCAAGACTTTCATATCGACTATAACTCGTAGCTGAGACGGACGCAATTTTCCCAGGTGAATGTCGCCGCACGCTTTTTGGCGTTCCGTCCAAGCTGTTCGGTTCGAATGGGATTTGATAGAAGGTCTGTCAGAGCTTTGCCGTACGCAGTGGATATTCATCGGCTCCACCAATAAGCCGGTCTGATCATGCACCACCACTTCGGGAATCGCGCCAATCGATGAGGCAACTGCAGGAAGCCCCTGGGCGGCGGCCTCAAGATAGGCCAGACCGAATCCTTCGACCTTGCCCGGATTTGGTTCGCCCGGCATACAGAACAGATAAGCGTTTGCATAGAGTGATCGAAGCTCATTTTCGGAAACCAGGCCGGTAAACACCACCGGAACATCGATTCCCGAGGCTAACTCGCGAAGTTCCTCAAGGTATCCGGGATTCTGTGCTTCGCCCGTCATCACGTAGGCGACCGACGAGCGGACGTCGGCTGGCAGAGAGGCCAGACTCTGAAGCACCACTCGATGTCCTTTTCGTTCGTCGAGCCGTGAGACCGTAAGCAGGATCTTCTTCTCAGGGGGAATGTTGAACTTAGCCCTGATTCCGTTGGGACCATCGGGTGGATCGAAGAAACTATCATCGACACCCAAGAGGGGTCACCTCCACTTTTTCAGCGTCGACTTCAGGATGACGACTGAGCAGAAGACTCCTGGTGTACTGGCTTATGGCAAGGAGCCTTGAGGGTGCGACGAACAGTTTTCCCCCTGATATATATCTGACGTGCCGCGACCCCACCACGCCGAGAATTTCCGTGCCATAGATGGTTGCTATGAACGGCATGTCCATGAATCTGTTGAGCAGAGTCAATGCAAGGCAGTTCGGCCAGTCGACCGCATGAATAATGTCGTATGATTGTCTATTCACCAAACCCCGGATCCGCTGAACGAGCGCAGGGAACTGACTTGCCGAATAGATGGTACCCTTGAATCGCTTTACTTGAAATGGAAATTGTTCTTCCTCATCGTCGGTGCGGTGTTGTTTGAAGTCAGGCGCAACCACCGTGACGTCGCAGCCGAATTTGTGAGCGCCGAGCGCGAGCTGCGCGGCATACCGACCTATCCCTGCCCGATACGGGGGGAACTCAAATGTGAGTATCAGGATCCGCTTACTCATTCAGGTAAGAGAACTCCTTCTCCCCGGGCAGGATCCGTCGAATTACCTGCACTAGTTTCTCTCGCTCCCCCTGGCGGAGCATCAGTCGGTATCCGGCAAATCCGAGTACCGCCACTGCCAGTGTTGTAAGCCCGATTCTAGCCCCAAGCGAAGGAATGAGAGATATCCCATATCCGCCCAGGGGGACAATTGCCGACCAGAGCATGACTGCCGTTGCGCTCATGTGACGAGATCGATCGCTGTACCCGACCAGGGGATGGGCCAGATAGAAAAGGATACTCGTATCAACGGCCAGTCGAATGGTCCAGACCGAGGCCGCGCCGACAATTCCGTAAGCACGAGTGGCAAGAAGCAGGGCTGGAATGTAAATCGGGAGCTCTATAAGGAAGCGTTTTGCAGCGAGATCCGGTCGTCCGACTGCCTGTATTGCATTCTGAGGGACCCGTCCGACCGATGAAAACAAAATCCCGGCACCGAGGATCTGGAGAATGATCGCGCTGTGTTGGGCAATATCGTGTCCCAGCCAGAGATCAAAGATCGGGCGTGCCAGGGCCACGAGTACAATCACTATCGGCGACATGAACAGAAGGATATATCGTATCGCAGTGTCATGAAGTTTCGGAAGCTGATCGCTGCCACTGGCGCTGTAGGCACTGAACGCGGGGAACAAGACGCCAACTAAGCCGATCGGAATGATGAACAGCTTGGTGATCGTATCGAACGGAGTAACATAGTAGGTGACGGCGGTCAGGGTCAGAATCGATCCGATAAAGAACCGATCCAGATTCCCCATCAGCGGAGCGATGAGATTACCCACTGTAATCCACCCCCCAAAACTGAGCAATCGCCGGAAATAGGGGCGGGAAAATGTCATATTGATCAACCGCAATCCCAGAATTCTGAATCCGAATATCAGATAGAGGACCAACGCGATCACCCGACAAAGTACAAGTACCGCGATCATCGGCACCAGGCTGTGCGAAAAGAGCATGACGAAAAGCGGGGCCAGGAAAGTCGCCGAGCCGGCCGGAATGCGAATCGCGTTTATGAGCCCGAATCGCTGGTCAGCCTCGAGAATGCCTCTTGCCCCGGCTGCCAGAATAACTATCGGTACTGAGGCTGCCATCAGGAAGAACGACACCAATGCCTCAGGTTGCAGTTCCGGCGTGATGTTCAGCACGGAGTGTACGAGCCAGGGGGAAAGTATTGCTGCGGCGATCCCTCCGAATAATCCAAAACCAAGGAGAATCAGCAGCGAAGTCAGGACCAGCGGCCCCAATTCCCGTCGTTTACCGAGCATGATAAACTCGGCCACGAATTTAGTGGTAGCCAGGCCGACTCCCAGGTCGAACAGGTTGAAATATCCCATTACCATCCAGGCCATCGAAAGCACGCCAAATCGCTCGGTTCCGGCCCCTTTGATCAGGAAAGGTACGGCAACTAAGGCGACGATAAACGGGGAGATCTGGCCGGCCAGATTGTAGGCGGTGTTCTTGGCCAGCAGGCGGTTGGAGAACCGTCCGCCGCTCGCGGGCAGATCGTGAGGCGGGGTCTTGTTGTCTAGGGCATCCATTCCGTGGCTTTCTTCAGAACAGTCGTCAGTCCTGCGGCATCCTCGATCCATTGCGGCAAGTTTCACCCTCCTCGGTCGCCTAAGCAGATCGAACCTGTCAAATGCCGCCTATAGTGCCCCTATCTCTTTCCCGTAACTCGCTGAGCGGTCTGACAGGGTGCACCTTCCTGAAGCATATCCTTATGTTTCACAGATCGCGCCCGGTGTCCTGCTCAGCAAGATCCTCCGCCATACTCGTTCTGGAGTGGTGTGTCCCGGATGTGGGAGCGGCGGAGTTGCGACTGTTCTTCCGTTCTCTGCTTTTCTAAGAAAAATATATATGTTATTATGAAACGAGGGAAAACATTAAACTTGGGGAGACTACATGCAACGTTTTATGAGGGGGTTTTTGGCCTTTCTGGTGGGACTGAATTTCATTTTCATTTGCCAGTGTACCAAAGATAGCCGGCTGGATATCGACAAAATCTACTCAACTCATCCCTGGATAAGCGCTTCCGATACGGTAGTGATTCGAAACCGGGAGTATACGATGTCGGGGCGAGCATTTCGGCTCGGGCCTGGCGGACCGCGACAAGCCAGGCATATAGGTCTAATTGTTATGTTATCAGCAGCACCAGTCGTCCAGCACGATTTCGCGGAGTCCCCGTACGAAATTCATGCAGACTCAATGTGGATAGCGGACAAGGATTCCTGTTGGGCAAAAGAACTTGAAAAGCTTAACACCTTTGGAGGGGGGCACTCGCCATCACTGAGCCTGATGATAAACGATGGTCCAGAGTGGAGCCCCGGCGACACTATTAACATAGTTGTGAGACTTATAGCCGGTGACTCAGCCGTTTACCTTGAAGCGCCGAACCTCGAGATCACGCAACGCAAGGGCGGGCGCTAAGCCGTCCGCTTGTGGAACCTCAGCACCGAAAAGCTGAACACAACCACGCCGAATGCGATCAGGGCATACACCTGTGGCAACAGATCCGTCAGCCCCGATCCCTTCATCATGATACTCCGAACGATCACCAAAAAATACCGCATCGGATTGATCGAGGTGACATACTGCATCCAGTGGGGCATGTTAGCAATCGGCGCGAAGAACCCAGACGTCATAATTGCGAATACGGAAAAGAACCAGGCGAAAAACATCGCCTGTTGCTGGGTCGACGTCACTGTAGATATAAAGAGCCCGAGGCCGAGTGTGGTCAGCAGATAGAGCCCTGACAGTGAAAACAGAAGCACCGGCGACCCGACGAATGGGATTTTGAACCAGAGGGTTCCGAAGACGAGGGCTAAGATCATTTCGAAAAGTCCCAGTACCGCAAAGGGGAAAAGCTTTCCGAACAGAAGCGCCCGACTCGACATCGGCGTCACCATCAACTGTTCCAGCGTCCCGCCTTCGCGCTCTCGGACGATTGCCATCGACGTTAGCATGACCGTAATCATCGTGAGCAGGGTCGCCACGATTCCGGGCACCATATAGTATACCGACTCAGCTTCCGGATTGTACAGCACCTGGAATTTCAGGTCCACCGGCGATTTGTAACCGGTCACACGCGACGAATATTGTTGCACGATTCGGGCCAGGTACCCGGAGCCAAGCGAAGTTTGGTTGGCATCGGTGCCGTCGGCAACCAAACCGACCGTAACACGATCTTTGGTCGAGAGTTTGTCAGAGAATCCGTGCGGGATAATCAGCGCCATATCACTGGAAAAGCTCTGAAACCGTCGATCCAATTCGAATATCGGAGCGGTGGCCGGATCGGGCAGGAAATAATCTCCGGCTTTGGCCGAGGCGAGAAAATCCCGGGAAAGCTGCGTCTGGTCGAAATCGTATACATCGAGTCGGATCTTTTTGACATCGAGATTGACCACATAACCAAACAGCAACAATTGGATAATAGGCATGGCAAAAATCAGCCGGAGCATGTTGATATCACGAAATACCTGAATAAACTCCTTCTTCACCAGGCCCCAAAATGGTCTATTCATAATCAGTCAACCCTCGTCTTGAATGTTTTCGATGCGATTAGCATGACGACCCCCATCAGAATCAGCAGATAGACTCCCTGTATCGCAAGGATATGCAGTCCGGCCCCCTTGAGCAGTATGCCGCGAATGATCGTAACGAAATAGCGAGCCGGTACGATATGCGTGAGGGCCTGCAGAGCAATGGGCATATTTCTGATCGGAAAGACAAACCCGGTCAACATGACCGAGGGAAGCAGCGTGGTGATAAGCGCGAACATCATCGCCACTTGCTGGGTTTTGACCAGCGATGATATCAGGATGCCGATCGACAGGGAGGTAGCAATATAAATGAACCCGAACCCAAGCAGGAGCAAATACGATCCGATAAACGGCACCTGGAATAAGAAACGCGCCATCAATAATACCAGCATACCGTCAAGGAATGCTATTGCCACATAGGGAAGGACTTTACCGGATAGAATTTGGAAGGGCGTCACCGGCGTGGTGAGTAATTGCTCCATCGTCCCGGTCTCCTTCTCGCGTGCGATAGTTATCGACGTCAGCAGGGCGGAAATCATGAGCAGTATAATGGCGACAAGTCCGGGAACGAAGAAGTTCGGTGATTTGAGATCGGGATTATACAAGACCTGCCGGGAAATCTGTATTCCCGGTAGCTTCATCCCGGGGGGCAATCGATCCATCATGAACTGATTGACGATCACATTGGCATAATTCTGCACGGCGGCACTCATCGTATTGTCAGAACCGTCGACGACCATACCGAGGGAGAACTTCTCACCGGTTTTGAGAGCCTCGGAGAATCCTGGCTTGATTATCAACACGGCAGTCGCACCTGATTCCTTGAGAATCTTGTCCGGCTCCAGCTCACTCACCTTATCAGTGGGTCGGACAAAGTAGTTTGACTGGTAGAAGGCATCCTGAAGCTCGTGCGAGGCGACCGTTTGATCGTTATCGATCACGGAAATGACGATCTGCTTTATGTCAAGGTTGATCGCATAGCCGTACAGGAAGGTCATCATGATCGGCATGACGATTACTATCACCAGCGATTTCGGATCCCGGAGAATGTGATAGAACTCCTTGAGCGCGATAAACTTGATCTTACGCATTGGCGCGCTCCTTCCCGCTGATCAACTCGATAAACAACTCCTCGAGATTAGAGGCGTGATATTTTTCAATCAGCTCGTGCGGCTTGCCGATTTCCACGATCTTTCCCTGGTGCATGATTGATATCCGTCCGCAGAACTCGGCTTCGTCCATATAATGTGTGGTGACGAAAATAGTTACACCTTCTTCGGCCAGATCATATAACAGCTCCCAGAACCGTCGTCGATAAACCGGATCGACCCCGCTGGTCGGTTCATCGAGGAAGAGCATCTTTGGCCGATGGAGCAGGGCAGCGCCGAGGGCGAGCCGTTGACGCCAGCCGACTGGAAGTGAATTGGTGCGCCGGTCGATAAATTCGGCGAGGGTCAAGCGCTCGCTCAACTCGAGAATTCGCTCTTTGACCGCTTTCGGGTCGAGGCTGTATGCCGCGCCGTAGAAGTTCAGATTTTCGCGCCCGGTAAGATCGGGGTAGAGCGAGAATTTTTGCGACATATAGCCGATACTCCGCTTGATCTGTTCGGACTGGGTGAAGATATCGAAACCGGCTACCGTGCCTTTCCCGGCGGATGGCAGCAGGAGTCCGCAGAGCATCCTGATAGTCGTGGTCTTTCCTGCACCGTTGGCGCCGAGAAAACCGAAAATCTCCCCCTGGCCTACTTGTAACGAGATGTTGTCGACCGCGGTAAAATCTCCGAACGTCCGCGTCAACTTTTCTATAGTTACTGCCTGACTATTCATTTTCATTTCCCATCATCTGGATAAACACATCTTCGAGATCCGGCGCTATCGGCTTCAAATCGGAAGCGTAGAAACCAAGCCGGTTGAATTGTGGGGCATGGTTCTCGGGACTGTCACTCTTGTCGAGGTAGATATGGACCCCGGCTCCGAATCGGCGGGCCTCAATTCCGGGGATCTCATTCAAAGCATCGACCGAAGTTAACGCGGCCGGGGTGCCAAGGAAGAAGACCTGTCGGTCAAACAACCTGGGAAGCTCGGCGGGAACGCCTTCGGTAAGTTTCTTTCCCCGGAATATGAAACAGGCGCGATCGGCCCTTGCGACCTCGTCCATGTATGGTGTCGAAACCAGGATCGTCACGCCCTGCTGCCTTAAGTTCGAGCAGGATCTCCCAGAACTGACGCCGCGACAGCGGATCCACCCCGGTGGTCGGTTCATCGAGCAGCAGGAGAGCAGGTTCGTGCATCAGCGCGCAGGAAAGTGCCAGCTTTTGCTTCATCCCGCCGGACAAGGCTTGGGCGCGGCGTTTCGCAAACGGCTTGAGGTTGGAAAAACGGTACAGATATTCAGTCTTTTTGCGATAGGCTTCACCCGTGATATCATAGATCCCGGCATAGAATGTCAGATTCTCTTCCACCGAAAGATCGGGATACAGAGAGAAGAGCTGGGGCATGTACCCCAACAACAGCTTGATCTTCTCATTATCTTTGACACTGTCAAACCCGTTGACCCGTATCGTTCCGGCATCCGATCCGATCAGGTTGCAGATCGTCCGCATGATTGTCGTTTTCCCTGCTCCATCCGGTCCCACCAGAGCATAGATCTCTCCCTGGTTCACCTCGAATGAGAAGTCGGTCACCGCTTTGATTTTGCCGTACGACTTCGACAGGTTGTCAACTTTGAGATAGCTCATTATTCACCAATCGTAACATAAACGGGCATTCCGATTTTCAGTGATCCGTCACTGTTGGCCAGGCGGACCTTCACGGCGTAGACAAGATTCGCCCGGGATTCTTCCGTCTGCACATTCTTGGGAGTGAATTCGGCCTCGTCCGAGGTCCAGACCACCCGGCCGACATACTTCTTACCGCCCGATTCGGTGTTGACGTTGGCGCTGTCCCCCAGCTTCACATTTGCGAATTCACCTGAAGGGAGATAGACTTTCACCCAGAGGGAATCGAGGCGGGAAATTTTGGCGATCGCTTTCCCCGGGGCGAGAAGTTCCCCCTTGTCGATATATTTGTCAGTCACGATTCCGGGAATCGGCGCGGTGGGGAAGCAATCGTCGAGCTGTTGATGAATCAGGTTGATGTCGGCGTCGATCTTACTGATCTGCGCCTGAAGCGACGAGACGTTCGCCTGCGCCGTCCGATGCGAAAGTTTCGCCTGCGCGAGATCGTGATCGAGCTGATCCAATTTCTGTTGAGTCGAGGTTCCTGATTTCAGCAGCCGGGCAACGCGGTCCCGCTCGGTTTGGGCAAACGCTTCAGTTTCGGAGGCTTTCTGCGTCTGCAGTTTTGCTGTTTCGAGTTGGGCAGAGGCAACATCGCGGCCGGCCAAAGCCGCCGCCAATTGCAGCCGGAGATTGGTAGTATCAACAACCAGTAGAGTATCGCCGGCTTTGAACGGTGTTCCCTCATCGAAATTCATCGTGAGCACTTTCCCGGCGACTTCGGACGACACGGTGGACTCGTCCGCTTCGAGCATCCCCGATCCGCCCGGCGTCTGAGCCTTTTCCGAACAGCCGATCATACCAAGAACTATCAATAGACCGAATAAATTTGTGACCGTTTTCATATTAGAGACCTTTCTCCAGTTGTTCAGATCCTGTGACATAGTAGTATTGGCTGGCAACGATGTAATAGTCGACCTGGGAGGATGCCAGCGTAGCATCGGCTTCGCTCAGCGAAGCTTCGATTTCCAGAAGGCGATTCGACGGCAGCACTCCCTGTGTGTATTTGTCGTGCGCCAGGCGATAGTTATCGGAGGCGACACGGTAGTTCGTCAAAGCTGTTTCGTAGCGCTGGTAGGTGAGCCTCAGGCTCTCGAGCGCAACCCGAGCCTGTTCATCGAGCTGCTCATGCAGCTGAGCGTAAGCGTTGTCGGCAGCATCTGACTGGAACCGGGCCATGGACACCTTATGGGACGTTCTGCCGCCGATGTTGAACGACCAGTTGAGACTGGCGCCGACCACGAAATAGTCGTTAAAGTCGTTGTGGAACTGATCGATATTCGGCTTGCCGTAGGAATAGCCGCCGAATGCACTGAGCGTCGGGTAAGTAGTCACGACTTGTTTAATCCGATCAGTCGCTTGCTAATTTCTTCGGAAGATTTCGCCGCCATCAGCTCCGGTTTGGATTCGGCCACACCGGTATAGGAGAGCGAAGTGGTATCTGGCGGCTGAGGTTTGTCCGTGATGGTGATCTGCTCCTGAGGATCTATGCCGAGCAGCGTCTCCAGCTCGATTTCCCTTTGGCGACGGTCGTTTTGGGTCGCAGTCTCTCTCATCTGCGCGTTCGATACCGCGAGGGTAGCTTCCAGAATATCGACAGAGTCAGCGGCCCCGTTGTCGTACAACGACTGAACATCGCTTCTCATTATAGAAGCTCTTTTCAGGGCAGCCTGGGCGGTTTCAATTTCTTTGTCGGCCTTGTACAGAGACAGGTAGGCGACCCGGGTCGCCAACAGAATATCGTTCATTCCCGCCTTTTCGAGTGCCGTATAATAATCACGAGTGGCGCCGGCAACACCGATGCTGTTCGCCAATTTGCCTCCCGTGAACAAGGGAAGGCTCAGACGCAAGTCGGTCTGGTAGACGTCCTTGGTGCCGATTTCCCGCTTGATCGGCGGCACGCCGGGAATTGCAAGATCAAGGCTGGCTACTTTGTTCTTGTAGCTGGCGGTGCTGGCAAGCGAGAGGGTCGGGAATCGTTCGGCCAGAGATGCCCTCAGGTTCTGCTCGTACGCTTCGCGCTGGGCCGAGGCTTTCTTGATTGCGAATGAATGCTCCTGTGCAAGCTGCAAGGCCTGGGGAAGACTCAGCTCCCTTGCGGATGCAACTTTGGTGCAGGTGACGATCATCAGCAGCATCAAAAGGAATTTTCGTGTCATCTTTTTTTCACTCCATTAAGAAAGAGGTCGACGACTGCGAATTTGCGTTTCTCCACGAAATCATCGACATCGTCAATTTTGTTCACCCGATTCATGAGGGCCGAAGCGAGATAGTAGCCTATATTCATGGTGAGAAAGCTTACGATAGTTTGATGAACGTCCAGCCTTCGGAGTTCTCCCGACTCCATCCCCCTCTGGAGCGCCTGGCCGAGCTTTGCCGGAATCTGTGACCCGCGAATCGAGTTGCCAATCTCATCGAGAAGCAGCGACTCAGGTTTGGCCAGTTCCCGAAGAGCTATTCTCAGGAAATAATCCTGTTGGTGGAAGAGCCGTCGATAAGTCTCGGCAGCCTCAAGAAGGGTAGCTTCAAGATCGTTGCTCGCATCTATCGCCTCACCGAGCCGGCGGATTTTGGGGAGAAAATGCCCCCGGACTACTTCACGAAAGAGATTTTCCTTGGACGTAAAATAGTAATAGATCATCGCCTTGTTCACGCCGGCCGCCCTGGCGATACGGTCAACCCGGGCGCCATCGTATCCGAGGTCTCCGAACTCTTCCAGCGCAGCATCGAGTATTTTCCTTTTCGAATTGGCTTCATCATCTTTGGTCATCTGACTCATCTCCTTATTCAACCGTTCGGTTGAACTAACCAGTTGGTTAATATAACGGCAAAGATAATCGAAAAGTTCATCCGGACAAGAGATTTCTGTGAACAATGTGTTAATCTGTTGTTGTAGAATAACTTATATGGCCCTCGAATCGGTCGTACAGCAGCCAATCTGAATTTAACAGGAAAACTTAAATCGTGATTGCGTCAAGGATCCGGTCCGGGCCGGTTGGTGACGATCCCGGAAACGCCGAGTTCAACCAACTTCTGCGCGGTACCAATATTGTCGACTGTCCAGACGACCGACGGAAAGCCGGCCGCCTGCATCCGCCGGATAAATCCGAACCTGGCCAGTTTCCAACTGGGGGCCACAAAGTCAGCTCCGGACTGACGAACCCGCTTAACCGAAAGAAGATTGTGCGATTTGGCCAGGAACCGGGCCGGTATATGAACCCCGATCAGCAGTCCGGTTGTGGTCGAGGGTCGAGTCCTCTTGATTGTCAGTATCGCTCCATCTAGGAACGAGGTGAATGCAATGTGCCTTAGGTCGTAGAAGCCTTCGGCTTGTTCGATCACCTCCCTTTCGTACCCCGCTTCTTTCAATTCAATATCAAGCGAAATTCGCCCGGAGCAGAGCCGAAGAGCCTCCTCCAGGGTGCATACATGGATCTGTTTCGGACGATGCTCTTCAAGAATCTGCTCATAGGTCAGGTTGCTGAGCCGCCGGCGAGAACGCGGCGCCAGCATATTATGGTGCACGACCATCAACCCGTCTTTGGTACGGCGAACATCAAACTCGATTGCATCGGCACCCATCCGAATAGCTTCTTCGAAAGCCTCCAGTGTGTTCTCATGCTGAATTTTCGAAGCCCCCCGATGAGCAACAATGAACGGAGAATGGCGAGAGCCTATTTTCTTGAAATCAAGCATACTGCATTCAGCATAAACGAATACTGGTCTCACAATCAAGTATATTTGCGACCGCTCTTTCTTCGGTAGGGCAGGATTCGTCTTCGAGCCTGCCCTTGTCCGCAACTCGTGGCGATTCTAGAGTCTCCGGAGGACGCCCCGTCAGTGCGTTTCACAGAGATAACAAACGCGCAGGCTCAGATATATTGAAGATGGACCCCCGCTGTTTCGCCGGGGAGGCGCGCCTGAGCGCGCGACTTACCGGATGTTGCTGTCGGTTTTCGGAAGGCAGGATTCGTCTTCGAGCCTGCCCTTGTCCGCAGCCCGTGGAGATTTTGAGACATCCGACCACCGGGTCTGCCTCAAACTAAAACCCCCGGCCGGATCGACCGAGGGTTCCAATTCGAAACCAAGGGGAATATCGCGATATTGTCAGGACTTGACGACCAGATTCTTCATAAACTCCTGACACTCCATCCGCTCGGAACCGAAGACCATATCGTGGATCGCCTGCTGTTGTTCGGCAGGGACCAGTCCGTCAGCAAGGGCGCCGAACTTAGCCTGAAGATCCTCGATCGTCATCGGCTCGCGAGGATCACCCTTCGGGTACTCCAGATACTCCGAGAAATTCTTGCCGTCCGTAGTGTGTACGGTAACTCGCGAAGGTTGCTTGGCCGGGAACATCTTCTCGAACTCGATCGAAGCTTCCCCTTTGATCTTGTCGATCACACCCCAGATACGCGGATCTTTCATTTTCTCTTCGGAGAATGAGTTGGTTGTAATCTGGCGGTCGACGATAGCCGCTGCGATACAGTACGGCAGCGAATGGTCGGCCGTTTCGCGCGACTCAGGGCGATATTTGTGCGGATCGAACAGGATATCGCAGGCGCGGGCGATGGTTGTTACTTTGACTTCTTGAATCTGCTCTGGCTTAATGTCGTTATTCTTGATCACCTTCAATGTAGCTGTGATATGCGTGTGGGTAAGCGCTTCGGTCGGGAAGGCTTTCATACTGCACTGGAGGATCTTGAAATCCTCGCCCAGTTTACCGACCAGCTTCTCATTGTCCCAGCTCGGGCCAAAAACATCCATCAGTCCTTCTTTACCATCGAATACAGCTTCAGTTCCGCTGTATCCCTTTTGCGCCATCAAGGCCGCGAATACCCCGGCCTGCACGGCCATCGGATCGACCGTGTTCTTCATCATGGTCAGTTTTCCGGCAGTGGGACAGCCTATCGTGTGATTGTGCGATCCATTGATACCTATAGCGTGAACCATCTGATCGACCGACAGCTCAAGCAACTTCCCGGCCACTATCGGCGAAACGAACTGGGTGAGGGTGGCATGATGCCATTTCCGCTCGCGTACGCCCGGCACGGCAAACTCACACATCCTCTGCTCGAATTCATACGCCAGAACGATCGCTACGATCACATCCTTCATGGAAGCATTGACCAGCTCACCGACAGCCAGGGCGGCCGGGATAAGGTCCGACGGATGCGAAGGATCTTCCTTCCAGTAGATGTCGTTGAAATCGAGCGCCCGCATCATGAGCGAGTTGACCAGGGTGACATTGACAGCCGGAAGTTTGTCGCCGAATCCGATAACAGTAGCTTCCGGGCTTCCGCCCATCGAAGTATAAATGTCCCGAAGAATATTGACGTCTTTGGTGCGATAGCCGCCGTAGGCGCAGCCGATGGAGTCGTAGAGATAGCGCTTCACTTCCCGGACGACATCGTACGGGAGATCATCGTACTTGAGATTAACCGCAAATTCCGCTATCTGTCGTGAGATTGATTTTTCCATGCGTTCCAGCCTTCGTTTTTATTCCGGCGAGCAGTCAGTCCAGGTACAGAAAGGCCCGGCCGATTATAGATTATTTTTTACCCAGTTTTCGAGTCCGTCGCAGACAATAAGCTCCTGAGCTGCCGCGCCGACCGGACCGATCGCATAAGTCTTGCCATCATATTTCAACTGCGAGCGGGTGAAGTCCACCGTCGCTTTGGCACCCGTTGCAATAGTCAGTTTGTCGGCGCCGAATTTCTCTTTCAGGTCGGCAACCAGATCGGGCGCTTCAATCGCGAGAAACCCGTTGTTCAAGGCATTTCGCTTGTAAGTCTCCGAAAATGATCCGGCGATCACCATGCCAATACCGCGATACTTGAGAGCGGTGGCCGCCTGTTCGCGCGATGATCCGGTACCAAAATTGAATCCGCCGACAAGGATATCCCCTTGTTTGACGATCTTACCGAACTGCGCGTCATAATTCTCCATCACCACCGAAGCTTGCTGTTCGGGGGTGAAGTCGTCGATGTAGGTATATTTCCCCGGATAGATGCCGTCCGTATTCAGGTTGTCCTGATGACAGAAGATGACATCCCCTTCGACCGTTGCCGGGAATCCGTCAACGATCCTTACCTGTTCTTCTGAACTCTCTGGGCGGGCGCCGGTTTTTATAGATCCCTGAATCTTTTCCGTCTCCATCTTGAACGGCATCGCGATTGTGCCTGCAATTGCCGATGCTGCGACTACGGCCGGCGAGGCAAGATACGCCTGTGCGCTTTTCGAGCCCATCCGACCTTTGAAATTCCTATTTGTCGCCGAGATTCCGACCTCGCCGTCCTCAAGCAATCCTCGGCCGAGACCAATACACGGTCCGCAGCCGGGGGGAAGTTCAATTGCACCGGCATCCATTAGGGTCTGCCAATCCCCCCTGCGTTCGCTTTCTTCCTGCACCTCACTCGAAGCTGCTGCGACATAGAACTGCACTCCCGGTGCCACTTTCTTCCCTTTGACCACGCTGGCCGCTTCGGCCAAGTCCTGCACTCTACTGTTCACGCAGGAAACGAGGTATGCTTTATTCACTTTCACCGAGTTCATTTCCGGGACCGGTGTCATTACTTTGACGTGATTCGGACCGGAGACGTAAGGAGTGACGGTGTGCATGTCGAGAATAAGCTCTTTTGCGTAATAGGCGTCAATGTCCGCCTGCGGAGCATTGGTCTGAAGCTCTTTCAAATGACGAAGATTCAAGCGCGGGTGCACTCCATGGCCATCGGCGTCCGAGGGAACATGGGCCAATCCGCGAATTTCGACAAACTCAATCCGTTTGCGGAGCCAGTCGAGGGTGATGTCGTCGATAGGGAAAACTCCTGCAAGGGCTCCCCACTCGGTAGTCATATTGGAAATAGTGAGCCGTTCGTCGAGCGAGAGGTGGGCCACACCGTCACCCACAAACTCTACGGCATGATTCAAGACTTCATCTTTGTTGAAGAATCCACAAAGGGCGACGATTACATCTTTGCCGGTCACGCCGGTGCGGAGTTTGCCTTTTAGCTCCACCTTTGCCACCGGCGGTACCTGCCACCAGGTCCGCCCGGTGGCCCAGATCGCGGCGGCATCGGTACGCACGATGGGAGTACCCAGGCAGCCGAGCCCTCCGTACATATTGGAATGACTGTCCGAGGCGACGACCATCGTGCCCGGCCAGGCATACCCTTCTTCGCACATGATCTGGTGCCCGATCCCGCGGCCGGCCGGATAGAAATCAATCCCATGTTCCCCGGCGAACGCTTCGATCTTTCTGTACTTGGCGAGATTGTCTTCCGAAGTATCCTGCACATTATGATCCAGCGCGAAGACGATCTGGCGTTTGTTCGCTACTTTCGAAGCTCCGATTGACTTGAACTTGGGAATCACCGCTCCGGAGTTGTCGTGCGTCATGACATGGGCGGGACGGATCGACAGATAATCGCCGGCACGCACGATATGTCCTTCGTCCAGTCCTACCGCGAACTTCTGGGCTATCTTCTCCACCAGGTTTTGTCCTGGAGCGTTCTTCTTGTTATTCATGGCCTCTATTCCTTCCCTTTTTCACGCATCCTTCACCAGATCAAAGTCGATGAAGTCGGCGTGATGGAAGATTATACTCTCCGGCAGACGTTTCTCGCCGGTCCCTTCTTTGGAGTGGGTGGCTATGATGTGCATCACTTCCGACGGGACCCCATGCTTGAAAGCAAGACCGACCCCACTGAAGGGATGACGGATATGCTTGCCGTAATCTGATTTCTTTGGATTCCCCTTTTCGATCTCGAATTCAAGCAGTTTGCCGACATCGGCCAGCATCGCGCCCGCTATCAAATAGTCGCGATTTACTTTCGTCTTTCTCGGCCCATGGACCTCATCGAGCACCTTATCGCAGGCTACACACATCTTACAGACTGCCCGGACGTGATCGATAAAGGTTATTTTGACGTTCTCGGCCAGCAGGGTGAAGGGAATGTTGCGAAGGAGCTCCTCGGTCCAGCCACGAAAATCGATCGCCTCACTCCAGCAGGCTATGACTTTGTGCTTCAGGTCGGCGTCTTTGATTTCAGCGATCTCGGGCAGGAGTCTAAGGACCAAATCGGTATTTTTCGGTGTAGCGGCCATGTAAAATTTCCTTTTAGAATTGAAAACTCGTTTCAGAGGCAATCATAATGCAAATGAAGGATACTGTCCAGCCGAATCGGCAGTTGGCAGGCTCATAGGCCGGTGAAAGGGGGCCCTTGCCAAAGACGGCCGTTCGGACAGGTAATATGACATATATTTAGGCCACAGCATGGATTCCGAAGGCCGGAGGCTCGGCGGCTAATTCATCCACTATATTGTGCAGCAATAATATATAGCCGAGAATCGGGATAAGATGTAACTTGTTTTACCAGACTGATTTGCTCGATAAAGTGAAGAAAATCACAAAAAAATGGTCGGAATACTACACTTTGCCCTTGACATTTCCGACATTTCTCATAAGTTAGTTGGCGTTAACTATGATATGGAATAAATTATGTCTGGTATTGATCGGAAAGCACAGATTCTCAAGGAAGCGACCCGGCTGTTCAGCCGATTCGGCTACGATAAGGTGACGATCAAAGAGCTGGCCAAAGCTTGTGGGATCACCGAACCGGCCCTGTATCGCCATTTTGAGTCCAAGGAGGCGATTTACGACGCTGTGCTGACTACGATCGAAAGCCGGTTAGCCGACCAGGAGTTCTTCTCCCGGCTGACCAAAGAAGAAAACCTGGAGACTTTGTTGGATAGTCTGGCCCGGCACATAATGGACTACTTCACTTTGAACGAAGACTGTTACCGGCTGCTTATGTTCTCGGCGCTGGCTGGACATGCGCGCTCGAAGGAAGTATTCGACCTGCTTCGCGGGACCTACACTCGGTTCCTGGCCGGGCAGCTCGATCGCCTGTATCGGTCCGGCCTGGTAATAGAGATAAATAACGAAATCACCGCCCGCTGCTTTACCGGAATGGTCTTCGACTGTGCCATGTACGCGTCACTGTGGAAAAGCTTTCACGGTCAGCCAGTGGAGCCGTGTCAGATGCTCTCCAACAATGTACCCATTTACGTCCGGGGATTAAGAAAGGTGAGCGCGTGAATGCGCAATCAATCATGTCGCTCGAAGGTTGTCCGTATAATCGGACAGAATATCGTTGGCAGCCGGGAGCCAGTAAAATATAATAGGCGGATAATATTCCCCGCTGATTTTCAGACTTACTGAGGTATCGAACAGCTATGGTAGAAGAACTAAGAAAGAAACGGACCCTGTTCCGACATCCGCTGGCCGCGATTGGCGCCGCAATATTCCTTGCAGGCGGAGCGTTGTTCCTGGTCCTGGTATTGTACGGTTTCACGAGCCACAACGACAATCCCTACAGTGCGCTCGTTACTTTCGTTATTGTTCCGTTTTTCATCACGATGGGCTTTGTGCTCTTCCTGTTGGCAATCTGGTTACAGGTAAGAGCCGCTCGTAAACGCGGCGAAAAGGTCCGCTTCAATCTTTCGGTGGATCCGACCGACCCGAACTACATGCGCAACCTGTGGCTCTTCCTGGGTGTGCTGGCGACCCTGATTATCATCGTTATCTACAGCGGAACTGAAGCCTATGACGCTACGGACTCGGTAACCTTCTGCGGCAAGACCTGTCATACGCCGATGGAACCGCAATGGGTGACCTATCAGAATTCTCCGCACGCTCGCGTCCCCTGCGTGGAGTGTCATATCGGTCCGGGAGCATCGTTCTATGTCAAATCCAAGATCGACGGTATTCGTCAGCTCTGGGCAACCGCGCTGAACACTTTTCACCGGCCGATTCAAACACCGGTGACGAGTCTTCGTCCAGCCCAGCAGACCTGTGAGACCTGCCACTGGCCGCGTCAGTTCTATGGCGAGAAGCTGGTGACACATACGTACTATAGAACTGACGAAGATAACAGCCCGTACACGATCGACCTGCTCGTGAAAATCGGCGGTGGAAATCCGAGAACCGGTCAGCAGGAAGGGATCCACTGGCATATGGTCAACTCGGTGAAGATCGATTATGTTGCCAGCGATCCGAAACGGCAGGATATTGTCTGGTTGCGCCTCATAAATGAGAAGGGGGACACGGTCGTTTATCAGAAGGAGGGGGAGAAGACTCCTGACCTCAACGATCCGACTACCGAAGTTCGGCGGTTCGACTGCATGGACTGCCACAACCGGCCGAGCCACAAATTCCTCGCGCCGGCCAGCGCCCTGAACCTGGCGCTCTCCAAGCGCGATATCTCGCCCGACCTGAAATATGTCAGACAGAAAGGTCTGGATCTGCTCAACGCCGAGTATACGACCCGTCAGGAAGCGAACGACTCGATTTCAAAAGGCTTGTGGGAATACTATAATGAGAATTATCCCGACCTGGTGAAAAACGATAGTGCCAAGATAGATCAGGCGACTCAGACGCTGCTCCGGATTTACAATCAGAACTTCTTCCCGGAGATGAAAACGGATTATCGAGTCCGGGAAAATAACCTGACCCATTTCGTGAACGACGGCTGCTTCCGCTGCCACGACGGCACAATGAAAGATAAGAACGGCGATGTAATCCCGCACGACTGCAATACCTGCCATTTGATCGTGGCGGAGGGCCCTACGGAAAATGTGGCCGATCTCCAGAGCAGCTTCACCGGCCTGCAGTTCAAACACCCCGAGGACATAGATGAGGCGTGGAAAGAGTATAAATGTACGGAGTGCCACACCTCGGATTCAGGGTATTAAGTAGCTTGATTATAAGTGGTTATGAGGATTGTACGAAAGTCGAACTTTGTGAAAAAAAGCACTTGCGGTTAGTGAATATTTACTTATATTGTCCGAGAATTGAGATAAATTGGAGTAAGATAGGAAATTAGTATGCTTTCGTGACACAGTGACGGTTGGACCTGGTAAACCCAGCCTTCGCTTTTCCTTAGGGTAGGTAATATGTTAGGTATGAGGTATTTCATGAGAACGCTTCTGGCGTTCCTTGCGGTGGTGGCCCTTTCGATTAGGGCGGAAGCGGCCAACAACAATTGTCTGAGTTGTCATGGAGACAAGTCAAACAAGAATGCGCCGTATGTCGATGTTACAGAATTGAAGGGCTCCATTCATGGGGGGCTTGAGTGTCAGGACTGTCACGATGTGAACGGTCAGATTAGACACGCTGATGTTCCTGACGTTTTGTGCGGGAAGTGCCACCTGGATGCCGCTCAGGCGTATGCCAAGTCGCCGCATCTGAAGGGAGGCAAAGTTGACCTTGAGGATGTTCCGACCTGTTCGACCTGCCACGGGACACACAATATTCTCGCGCCCGACAATCCGAACTCTCCGACTAATCATCAGAATTCGGTCAAGATCTGTATCCGCTGCCATGAGGATCAGAGTGTAAAGGAGAAGTTCGCCGTACTGCCTGAACCGAAGATGATCAAGGCGTACGAGAATTCTATTCACGGCAAAGCGCTCCTTGTAGACAAAAACCCCAATGCCCCGGCCTGTGTGGACTGCCACGGCAGCCATTCCTTTATGCCGGCCGATGATCCCGACAGCCCCATTTACAAAACACATATCGCGGCCACCTGTGGCAAATGCCATCAGGATATCGCGAAAGCTTACGAGTCCTCGGTGCACGGAACGGCCCTGGCTAATGGGGTGCTTGAATCACCCACCTGTACCAATTGTCACGGTGAGCACGATATCCGCGCTCATGGGGATCCGGAATCGAGAGTTTATGCCACGAACGTCCCGAAGACCTGCTCGGAGTGTCATGCTTCGGAAAAGATCGTCGGCAAGTTCGGTTTGAAAGCCGACCGTATCGCGACCTTTAACGAATCATTCCACGGAATCGCCAACGAACTGGGCGAGGCCCGGGCGGCCAATTGCGCCTCCTGCCATGGAGTACACGACATCTACCCGCAGTCCGATCCGCGCTCGACCATCAATCAGGCGAACATTCAGAAAACCTGCGGACAGTGTCACAAAGATCTTCCGGCGGACTTCGCCAGGGGAACGGTGCACACTTCGGCGAGCGACCGCGACTCGGGCGGCAAGTTCTGGGTCCGGAAGTTCTACCTCTGGTTCATCCCGGTCATCATTGTCGCCTTCCTTCTCTATCGGATACTGGAATACAAACGACGCATCAAGAGAGTGGAGTAACGGACGAGATGAAGACGAAGAGTAACATACTCAAGCTCGCCCTCACCGGTCTGGCGGCCTTGTTCGTTATGACGGGGCCAGTCCACGCGCTTGAGAAATGCCTGATCTGTCACGGCAAGAAAGATCTGTTTAAGACCGAGGAGACCGGACGGAAGGTGTCGTTGTATGTCGACACGACCGTACTGAAGAAATCAGTTCATGCCTCCCGAAACTGCACTGACTGCCATGTCGATATCACAGTCATACCGCACAGCAAGAATCCTCAGAAGGTGAACTGCCGTCGCTGCCATTATTCCGGTAACCCGGTCGGTGCGCCACAGGGCGAGCTGTACGATCAGTACGAACACTCCATTCACGGAATGGAAGTAGCCAAGGGGAATCCGAAAGCGCCGGTCTGTCAGGATTGCCACGGTACGCACAATGTTATCGTGCACACCGATCCGGCCTCGAATATGTACAAGGCGAACATTCCGGCCACCTGCGGACGATGCCATATCGATATTTACGCTACTTACCGGGAGTCGGTCCATGGTCAGGCGATTGCGAATGGGAATCTCGATGCTCCGGTCTGTTCGAATTGTCACGGCGAACACAATATTGCCGCGCCGAGCGATCCGGAATCAAAAGTCTCTCCGATACACGTTACCGAAACTTGTTCGAAATGTCATGGCCCCAAGGGAGTTGTGGCCAAGTACGGGATTAAGACCGACCGTACGGCGACATTCGAAGAGTCATTCCATGGGGTGGCGCAGTTGATGCAGAATACGATGGTAGCCAACTGCGCCTCCTGCCATGGATACCATGACATTCGGGCGGAGAATGATCCCAAATCATCGATTTATCCGGCGAACATCCCGAAAACCTGCGGCAAACCACAATGTCATCCGGAAGCGAACGCAAATTTCGCCGAAGGGAAGATTCATGTCGATCCGAAGAGTGAAGACTCCGGAGCTGTCTACTACATCTCCAAAGGGTTCATGGTCCTGACCGTGTCGACCCTCTGTGGGCTCTTCGTTTTGATCGTTTTGGATCTGTATCGACGGATCAAAAAATCCGGAGCGAAGAAACAGGCCTAGCTATGAGCGACAAGAATATACAAAACAGCGGCCGTCGAACCGAACTCATCCACAGCCTGGCCGATGAAATTGTCGGATCAGCCGGCACGATCGTACAATACGACAACCCGGTTGCAACTGCCGAGATCCTTCGCGACGTGCGCGAACGACTGACCTTTGAAACGAATTTTCTGCTCAACGAGACTGTTACGAAAATGGCACCGACCAGACCCAAAGAGGTCACGGCGCCGGAAACAGAGGGACGGACATTTGAGCGGTTCGGCATGAACTTCAGGACCCAGCACATGCTGATGTTCCTCTCGGTGATCACGCTGATCATAACCGGCATGCCGCTCAAATTCCCGGAGTTGGCCATTTCGAAGTTCGTCATTATTCACATCTTCGGTGGCCTGCAAACGTCGACCATCGTCCACCGGGTGGGCGCGGTCGGACTGATCATCGTCGGTGCATGGCACCTGCTGTATATCGTTCTCAACCGGACCGGCCGACGGGATTTCCTGCTTATGATCCCGCGTCCGAGGGACATCAAGGATTTCATACATACCATCCTCTATTATATAGGCAGGAAGCCGAGCGGGCCGCGTTTTGGACGGTTCTCGTTCATCGAGAAATTCGACTACTGGGCGGTCTACTGGGGTATGGTGGTGATGATCGGCTCGGGAAGTATCATGTGGTTCAAACAGTTCTTCCCGAAATATCTCTACGACATCGGGCGCGAAGCACACTCAGACGAAGGTTTGCTGGCGACGCTGGCTATCATTGTCTGGCACTTCTATAATGTACACTTCAATCCCGAAGTTTTCCCGATGTCCTGGGTCTGGTGGCACGGTCGCCTGACCGAAGAACAGATGAAGCATCATCACCCGCTCGAGTACGAAGAGATAGTTCGCAAGGAGGCCCGGGCCGAGTTTGAAAAGAAACAGCCGGTTCAGTCCGAAGGGGCCGCGGCGGAGGAAGTTGAGTAGTCATGGGATTTGTCAAAGATACATTCAGCGTGTTTACCCGGTATAGACAGCGCCTGCTCTTGATCCTTGGCGTATGTGTCGTCCTCATCGTCGTGAGCGGCGGGGTCCTTAAGTATCGGATGTCGAGTTCCTCGTTCTGCGACTCCTGCCACTACATGGATCCGTTCGTGCGGCACTGGAAGTCATCGTCGCACGCTGATGTCGACTGCGTGCAGTGCCATAACTACGGTCTCGGCGACCTGACCCTCTCGGCGATACGGTACGTGACGAATACTTATGACAGCCGCCCGAAGGCCGATGTTCCCGACGAGAACTGCCTCGCCTCCGGCTGCCACGACCACGCCTCGCTGGACGAAGGGAAAGTGTTTCATAAGAATATCGTCTTCCAGCACTCGGTCCATCTGGACACGTTGATTCGTGGCGAGCGCCTCCGGTGCACTTCCTGTCACAACCAGATCGTTCAGTACGAGAGCGAAGTTACCGGCCACATGGTGGTCAATGAAAAAGCCTGTTTTATTTGCCACTTCAAAGACGCCGGAGTCGGCGAAGCGATTACCGGATGCAATTCGTGCCACGGTATGCCCAAAACGAAAGTTGAACACGCCGGATTTACATTCGACCATCAGCCTTACCTGAAACTTGGGGTGGAGTGCAAGCAGTGCCACGTCCAGGTGGTGAAGGGGGACGGATCGGTGCCGGAAGTCAAGTGCTATACCTGTCACGTCGAGCGGTTTCGCGATCAGTACTCGCGCAAGGAACTGCACGAGATTCATGTGACGAAGCAGGGGATCGACTGCTACAAATGCCACTCGGATATCGAACATGGGAATTTCTCGATGGTCAGTTCGCTGGATATTCAGTGCGAGAACTGCCATCTAAGGCAACATAACCAACCCAAACAGATGTACATGGGCGTCGGAGGCAAGGACACGCTCGATATGCCGAGTCAGATGTTCCTCGCGCAGGTTTCCTGCACCGGGTGCCATACGAACGCGACCCCCGAAGGGGAGCCCCTCGCCCAGCAGGCCAAGAAAGAGGCCAGTAAGAACTCCTGCACGTCCTGTCACGGCAAAGACTATCAGAATATGTTCGATGATTGGATAAGCGGGACCAACAAGGCCCTGGCCGACTATCGGGAGTTCCTGAAGACGGCTGCGTCCGATTTCAATGCCGCCGGTGGAGACAAGAAATCCCGCGCCAGCGTCCAGGCGGCGCTCACCCGCGCGCAGGAAAATTACAACTTCGTCAAGGAAGGACAGATGCCGCACAACATCTGGTACTCGCTGTATCTGCTTAACGGCAGTGCGAAAGACTTTCAGACGGCGATGCAAGGGATCAAGAAATCGTACAAGACTCCTGGTCTGGGTGCGGCGAGTCAGAAAAACAGCTGCCTGACTTTCTGCCACACCAATAATAGATTCGTGTCGGAGTACGTGACCTATGAGGGGAACGAACTGCCGCACCAGCTTCACATATCGGATTTTGATTTGAAATGCGAAAATTGTCATTCGGTGACGGAACACGGAAAACTCCAGATCGACAAAACGGTTTGCGCCAACTGTCACTGATGTTGTCATATAGAGTATTGATTCGTAGAAAGCGTGGAATGTAATATGAAGGTAGCAAAACTCATCTCGTTGATCGCCGTTCTTGCGGTTGCCGCGTTTGCAACAGGACACGCACAGGACGACAATGAAACCTGTCTCTCCTGTCATGCCGACAAGGATCTGACCGGTCTCGATCACAAGGGGGTGGAGATTTCGGTATTCGTCAATGGAGCCGATATCGACTCATCGGTGCACAACGGCATGAACTGTGTCGACTGTCACACCGACCTGGCCGGTACCAAAGAGTATCCGCACACGGAGAAGGTGAAGCCGGTCGATTGCTCCAGTTGCCATGACGATATCGGTCAGGTATTCAAACAGTCGGCTCACGGCATGGCAGTTGGCAATCCGAACGCCCCGACCTGTTCCTCGTGCCACGACCATCATAAGATCCTTCCACACACCAATCCGCAGGCGACAACTTCACCGAAACGATTGCCCTATACCTGCTCGGGCTGCCACCATAAACAGGTGCTGACCGAGGATCCCGATGTTAAAATTACCGACTCGTTCGACCGATATATGCGCGGGATTCACGCCGAAGGAATCTCCCAGGGAATCGGATCAGCGGCTTCGTGTAACGATTGTCACGGTATCCACGACCTGAGAAAGGCCTCGGACCCGCGGTCGATGGTCAACAAGATGAACATTCCGAAGACCTGCTCGAAGTGCCACAACGATATCTACATCCAGTACGCCCGCGGAATTCACGGCAAGGCACTGGCGCTCGGTATTCTCGATGCTCCGAACTGTGCCGATTGTCACGGTGAGCACGAAATTCTCGGACCGACCGACCCCAACTCACCCGTGAATGCGGCCAATATCTCCGATTACGTTTGCGGAAAATGCCATAACAACAAGCAACTGGTTGAGAAGTACGGTCTGGGCGGAGACCGCTTTACATCGTATCAGGACAGCTACCACGGTCTGGCGATTCGCGGCGGATCGATCAAAGCAGCGAACTGTGCGTCGTGCCACAAGGCGCACGATATTCTTCCGGCCAGCAACCCGGCCTCATCGATCAGCAAAGACAACATCACGGCCACCTGTCAAAAGTGCCATATCGACGCTAACTTCGCCTTTGCCTCGAGCTATACACACAGAACTGCCGTTGCCGAGTTCAACCGTCTCAACTCGGTCGTTACTACAATCTATATCATCGCAATCGTGTTGATCATCGGCGGAATGCTCGTTCATAATCTCATCATCCTCGCCCGCTATCTGACAGATAAGAGTCGTCGAAACAAACAGCTTCCATCGGTCCAGCGGTTCACCGGAAGCATGGTGTATCAGCATTTAATTGTGACAATAGCGTTCATAGTACTGGTCACGACCGGTTTCGCCCTGAGATATCCTTCGGCCTGGTGGGTCTCGGTACTGAACTTCTTCGGCATCTTCGAATCGGCTCGCGGAGTGATCCATCGAGTCGCGGCCATCCTGCTGCTCTACATCTCGGTACACCATGGGATCTTCCTTTTCCTGACCAAGCGTGGCAGATTCCAGTTCAAGCATCTGCTGCCGGTGAAGGAAGATATTACCCAGATCTGGCAGAACATCCGTTTCCACCTGGGTCTCACCCAGACCCGGCCGCAGTTCGGATTCTACGATTACACCGAGAAAGCGGAGTACTGGGCGCTGGTTTGGGGTACCTTCATCATGGCGTTCACCGGGTTTGTGCTCTGGTTCCCCACCTTCTTTACCGGTTTTCTGCCGGCCTGGATAGTGAAAATCTCAGAGACGATCCATTTCTATGAAGCCTGGCTGGCGACTCTCGCGATCGCCGTCTTCCACTTCTTCTTCGTGATCTTCCATCCGGAGCAGTATCCGATGTCATTCACCTGGCTGACCGGAAAGATGTCCGTCAACGAAGTGAAGCATCACCATCCGGGATGGTACGAAGATCTGCAGCATAACGCTGCCGGCGATGATGCGAAGGCGTTGACTGAAGAGGAAAAAGCCCCGAAGTAGTCGGTTTGGAATACCGGGCGCAAAATACAACGGCTCTTCTCGGATGAGAAGGGCCGTTTCGTTTAATTGGAAGTCGTGTCTGTCTGAGTGGAGTCAGGCGGCTCTTCCTGATACTCTCCGGCGTCGTAGAAAGGAAGATCGATTTGCTGAAGTACCAGCGACTGAATTTGACCATCGCGCGATATCTCAAGGGTAGCGCCACCATTATCAAGATTCTTGAGGATCGCCTCGACCAGTGATTTTTGATCCCTTACCAGGACACCATTCACGCGTCGGATGATATCCCCTTCGCGAAGTCCGTTGGCGTAGGCAAGGCGATACAGATCGATCTTATCCACCTGCAGCTGGTTGTCATCGTTCAGCCTGACCGAGAATCCGAGTTCTCCCTTGAGCGGAAGGCCCTCGATATATTTCCCGCCGCCAACCGGCGGAGTGGCCGGCCTTGGTGGCGCCGTGGCGCGCACCAGCGGTGAGTTGTACGGTTCCGCCGTTATCCAACTGGCCAGCGTCTGATCGGGCGTAAGTACCCAGGTATTCAAGAAGTACTTTTCGAAAATTTCCCGGCCGGGCATCCGATTCTTCCAAAACGCCGACTGATAAGCATCACTGGTCGAATCAATCCCGATCACATTCTGGCAGGTCGTGATAGTCAGCAGCAAAGCCAGATTGTCCAGGCGATACGCACTTGGGCGCATAAGCGGATGATTCGCGAGCGGCAACACCATACTATCCTCGGATTGATCCACCTGCGCGAGCATCCGTTTGGCCAGTTGAAAGACCAGATCGAAAATCAGCTTGTTGCCCTGGGGGGCAGCCTCGATTGTCTGACCCCGGAAGATCCCGCCGGTAGGAATTATGAGCGGATCGGATGAGCCGATCGTGGGAAAGAATCGCACCAGGTAGATGTCAAACTCCTGCTCATGCCAGTCAATTCCGGAAAGTTCATTCAGGATATGCAGGACCGTGTCCCCCTGCTGTGCCCAGAAAGCTGTCAGCGAGCTGTCGGTCGTCTGGACCCATCGAAGGTCACCGGATGCGGAACGGTCAAGATAGAGCTGAGGGAAAAGATTCTTTTGCAGCGAATAGGCCCGATCGTTGATGCGGACTTTCGGTATCGCATTGTCGAACTTGAAAATGCTGTAATATGTATCCTGACTCCGGGCGATTGATCCGGTTATCAGGATAAGAACCGTCAGAAGGATCAGTTTTCTCATAAGCACAAAAGGTAAATCGCGTTTCTCCGGGTGGCAAGGCAAAATTATGCTAATGGTCCGGGAGCCACCGGCGGAGCAGGAGCGGCCTGAGCGGATGGTTCCACCAATTCGATGTAGAACTTGGTGATTATCGCGCTGAAGAATGTTCCTGTTATTCCGCCCGCGACAATCGAGATTGGCAATCCCATGACAATCCCCGCCAGCAAAGCAGGCACGAGTCCGTAGCCAAGCGTCAAAATCACCGTCCCGATGGGGAGATTGGCGATCACCCAGACGATGCCGAGCACGATCGAGAAGGCAATCGTCAGACCGATCAATATCAGGACCCAGACCACCATCGTCGAAACATGCCTCTTGACAAGGTAAAACCCTTCTTCGATAGCGTCGCCGATAGAGGCCCTGCGAATCACCATCGATCGTTTGCTCATTTGAACGACCCAGTAGAGGATGAACATAAAAGCGACAATAGTTGGTATGGCTATGACCACGAAGACGATTCCGATTATAAGGTGTATCCAGAACGCGAGGAGTCCGAGCAAGAACATTATACCAAAGAATGCCATGGCAGCGAAAGCGACCAGCAGCGTCAGACCGAAGAACTTCAGGAACACGTCCACGGCCGTTGAGAAAGAGTAACTGAAACGGTAAGTTCCCCCACGTTCCGTGCGATTGACGGCATCGATCAGAGCGGCGTCGGCCAACAGAGCCATGACTGTCATCACCAGACCGAAGACTATAATAGCCAGCAACAGGGACTGAACTACCGCGTCGTTGATGTGTATGAATGGCCAGCCGGCTTCGGGAGTGATACCCAGATCGGCACCGCTTAACCGCCAATTGAGCGAAAGAACTCCGCTGCTGGCAAACATGCCGAATATCCATAACGACTTATATTTCCAGGCGATTTCAAAGGCCCGTTTGATGATCCTGCTGTAATCCATAATCTGATCCCTCACTTCTGAATTACGCTATTACACCGGCTATATTCGATTTTTTTGGCCCCAAAGCAACTTCAAATGTCAGATTGATTCCCGACGCCCGATTGCCTATATTCCCGGAGGCAATAAATCACACAATTATTTACGTACTATGACACTTTCGTTCAGACAGACAGTATCGATGCTTTTCACGGTCGCCGTGATGATTTCCCTGATCGCCTGCGGCGGGAAGAAACAATCGAACGACGGCAACGCCGATACGCCCGATGATACCCTTTCGATGGCCGCTCCGTCGGATAGTGTTACGGTCGAGCTGACCGGGATGGACTCACTGAGCGTATTCGAGCTGCTCCAGAAATCGCATGCGGTGGACTATCATCCGACGGCCCTGGGGGTTTTTGTCACCGGAATCGACTCGCTGGAAAACAACTCCAACCATTACTGGGTCTATTCGGTAAACGACAGCTTCCCGCAGATAGCTTCGGACAAAT
This sequence comes from uncultured candidate division Zixibacteria bacterium, assembly GCA_963711085.1. Classification (GTDB taxonomy): domain Bacteria; phylum Zixibacteria; class MSB-5A5; order GN15; family FEB-12; genus CAVQCT01. The sequence continues at coordinate 327,109 of CAVQCT010000006.1, forward strand.
ACCTGACCGCGACGGGGGATCGCGTTGTCTGGCACTATCGGAATTCTCGGTAGCCCGCTCCGGGTCGAGCCGCTGAATTATCATTGGCGCACGGCGCGAACCGGCGTATATTCCCCGGTATGATACAAGACGACCTCAAACGGATCGGCCAGGGGGAGTTCTTTCTGATCGCCGGACCCTGCGTTATCGAATCTCCGGACATTTGCTTCCAGGTGGCTGAGCAAGTCAAACAGCTCTGCCACCAGCTTGGCATCGTCTATATCTTCAAGGCGTCCTACAGGAAAGCAAACCGACTGTCGGCCTCGTCATATACCGGGCCGGGGTTCGATGAAGGTCTGGAAGTACTGCGGCAGGTGCGCAACAAGTTCGAAATACCGGTGCTTACCGATGTTCACGAAACAGTCGAAGTCAGTACGGTAGCCGAAGTTGTCGATATCCTCCAGATCCCTGCTTTTCTCTGCCGCCAGACCGATCTGGTCGTTAAAGCCGCCAGGTCGGGGAAGTGGGTCAATATCAAGAAGGGGCAATTCCTGGCTCCGGAAGACATGGCGAAAATCGTTGAAAAGGCAAGTTCTGATAAAGTCATGCTGACCGAACGGGGATCATCGTTTGGTTACCGGAATCTGGTAGTCGATTTCCGCTCGCTTCTTATAATGAAGGAAACCGGTCGGCCTGTTGTTTTCGACGCCACCCATTCGCTGCAGCTTCCGGGCGCCGGTAACGGCGTCACGCTCGGACAGCCACAATATGTCGTTCCAATGTCGAAAGCGGCCGCCGCAGTCGGGATCGACGGTCTCTTTGTGGAGACGCACCCGGAGCCTTCGAAAGCGCTTTCCGATGCTGCCGCAATGTTGCCATTACAAGATATGGAAGAACTGCTGACCGCGGTGATGCAGGTGCGAAAGGCGGGCAGTCACAAATAGTGGAACGTCTCAGCAGACAACAACTGATCGAGAGGCTGAAAAGTATTAAGCTGTTAGCGCTCGATGTCGATGGTGTCCTGACCGATGACAGCATCTATTTCGGGCCGGATGGATTCGAAATGAAGCGATTCAACATTTCCGATGGTCTCTTCATGGTCCTGGCGATGCGGGCCGGGCTCGAACTGGCGATTGTATCGGGCCGATATTCATCGGCGACCGATACCCGCATGAAAGACCTCGGCGTGAAGAACGTGCTTCAGGGGGGATCCAACAAAGTAGAGATGATTGCGCCGTTGCTTGCGGAATTGAAGATCGGATACGATGACATTGCCTTTGTTGGTAATGAGATTCTGGATATTAAGCTCGTCGAGAAAGCCGGGATCGGAATTGCGGTCGCGGATTCCAGCGATGACCTGCTGGCGGTAGCCGATTTCGTCACGCAAAAGCCGGGCGGGCACGGTGCGGTGCGCGAAGTCATAGAATGTTATTTTGAAGCGATCCAACAAGATCCGAAGAGTCTCTTGAAATGAGCAAATCGAAAGAGATAGCCCGGGAAGTATTCAAAACCGAGGCCGAAGCGGTGGCGGCGCTGGCCGACAAGCTCGATGACAATTTCGACAAAGCTGTCGAAGCGATCCTGAACTGCAAAGGGCGGGTGATTGTCGCCGGGATGGGGAAGTCCGGGCTGATCGGCAAGAAAATTGTCGCGACTTTCAATTCCACCGGCATTTCATCGTTCTTCCTGCACCCGGCCGAAGCGATGCACGGCGATCTCGGTCTGATGCGCGAAGACGATATCCTGATGCTCATCTCGAAATCCGGGTCGATGGGGGATATGGAGCTGTTGGTTTCGACTGCGCGAAGGCTCGGGGTGACGATTATCGTGCTGTTCGGAACGGCCGGATCGGAGCTTCACCAGCGGGCCGATATCGTGCTGGACTGTTCGGTCGCCCGCGAAGCCTGCCCGAACAACTTAGTGCCGACTTCGAGTTCTACCGCCGCCCTCGTTATGGGGGATGCGCTCGCGGTGGCTTTGTTGGCGGAGCGGAAGTTCTCGACCTCGGATTTCGCCGTCCTCCATCCGGGCGGGTTTATCGGCAAGCGGCTGCTCAAGAAAGTGGGGGAGGTCTATCACTCCGGCGAGGAGATCCCGCTGGTGCATGCCGATGCCACCATGAAGGAGATGATCCTTCAAATGACCGGCAAACGCCTCGGCTGTGTAGTTATGACCGATGCTTCGGGGAAAGTTGCCGGGATCTTCACCGACGGTGACCTGCGTCGGCTGGCGGAACGGGAAGACAACTTTTTCAAACTTCGGGCGGTCGATGTCATGATTAAGAATCCCAAGTCGATTCGCGCCGACGCCGTCCTCGACTCTGCCCTTGCTCTTATGGAGAAGCACTCCATCACCCAGCTTCCCTGTGTCGATGAGACCGGCAAGCTCCTCGGGATTTTGCATCTGCATGATGTTTTGAGATCGAAACTGGTCTGAAAATATTCGCGAGATAGATGGATTTGTAGGTCAATGCCCTCTTGGGCGTTGACATTTGGTGCTGTAGGGCATGTCCTTCTTAGAACATGCCATTTGAAGCCAGGGACGTGAGAAGCAGGTCCGGTTCGGGGTGAGGATGCTGCAGCGTCCGAAGAAGAAACCCGACTTCCGAAGCCTCGAGGGGAATTTCAGTGCCGTGTTTACAATAAACGATATCCCTCTGATTATAGCACCGCTTGGTCTTTTGGTTGCGCGAGGGCTCCGCTCCCGCGGCAGGGTCGTGACGTTGTCGTTCGTGCTCAGTTTTGCTCTTTTCATGATCGTGCTGGAGAAGGGTCTTATGCACTTGATGGGGGCGAGTGGGGGCGTGTATACCCTCGTCGGAGTCCGATTCACGGTGTGGCTCATACCTGTAATTCTGTCAGCGGTCTGCTGGTTGCTTACCATAAGGAATCAGAGGATAGCCTGGCTGTCGACAATAGGAGCTTATGTCATCTGCGTCCTTTTTGCGATGGTTAGACAGCCAGGCGCGGCAGTTGACCTAGTGAATCATACTCGTTCCCTCTTCGAGCGGTTCCTGGAACAAACGCTCCTGACCGTTTCTCTTATTGCCTCCGTTCTGATACCTTTGAACTGCCCCAGCCTGAATGGGACGCAACCGCAATCCGCCGCTCTCAATCACAATGCATCATCTCCCGACTACAAAGTGGTGCTGAAGGGCGGTTTGGTCTATGTTTTGATATTCGTTCTTGGGAGCGTGATCCTCCAGGGCACTCTCCTGAACTACTATTTGATCGTTCCGTTCTTCGCGCTTTTGAAAGCGGCCTTTCTTAGAGGGGTCTATTATCATTTGATCGATCAGTATCTGGCATTCAGGCTCACCGAAACTGTCCTGCAAAGGCTCGGTTATAACAAAACCGAGAGAATCCTTGAGGTCGTCCTGTCCGCCGGGCTTTACGTTATGTTGCAGTATTATCTCTTTCCCGCATATCTGATCTGGACGTTTTTACTTGGGTTGCCTCTTGCCTATATCTATCGAGCGACAGGGAAGCTGAGATACGGCGTCATTCTCGCCCTGCTCTTTGATATTTTCACCCACTAATCGCCGCGCCGCGGACCTTCCTCACAGCATGTCGCTGTCCTGAAGTGAGAAGCTGGTCGGGTTCCGGATGAGGACGCTTCGGCGTCCGAAGAAGAAATCCGACATAATAAAGCAATTCGATTCTTGCCAACGAATTGGTAACGTTCATAAGCTGTCGGGTTTCTCCATCGATAATTCTGCTCTCGCAGGATTATCTCCGTCGGAACCCGACCTACGGCGCGGAATAACAACAGCCCCCTGTCAACACCCAAGAGGGTGTCGACCTACGACGCTCATCCCCAATAAGTTACAGGAATTCTTCCCCATTTTCTCTTGCCCCTGCAACCCCAATCGTATAAGAATCGAGCGGCAGGGTAACAATTGCTTGACTTTTTCAGGAAATATTACACCTTACGCGCCGATATCAACGTGTAGTGAACGTCTATTGAAAGAAACAGGTTAGTAAACAAGGTATGATTAGATATTTCAATGTAGCCCTGTTGCTGGTCCTCCTCCTGGCGGCCGGCTGCAGCACCGAAAAGAACAGCGCCAATCTGACCAGCGATTCGGACAGCCTGGCCAAGCCGGATTCCGAAGTCCGCGGGGCGAAGATCTTCCTGTACGATCGGGGAGAAGTAACGACCAAAATCGTGGCGACCAAAATCGTCAAGTTCGAGGCAGCTGACTCGACTGTAGCTTACAAGCTCAATATCGATATGCTCGACTCGACCGGCCGGGTGACCACCAAAGTAGTCGGCGATTCCGGTATTATTCGGGATAATAAAGGACTGATGAAGATTTACGGCAATCTTGATGTCAACGTGCTGGACACTGCCGGTAAGGTGACTACTAATATTGTGGGGGACTCGGGCGAGTTCCACGAAAACAACGAAATGGCCAATATCTACGGCAATGTCGTGGTGGTGACCGAGGACAGCGCCAAGTTGGAAACCGACTACCTCTGGTATGATTCGTTCACAAAGAGGATCAAGACCGACGCGTTCGTGCGGATCACCCGGGGGAAAGATGTCGTTACCGGCTGGGGGCTCGATGCGGACAACAAGCTGACCCGGATCAAGATTCTCAACAAAGTGTCGGGTCAGTTGAACAATGTCGAGGAAGCTGAGTCGGACAGCAACTAACGATCGCATTCCAGGTTCAGACTTATCAAGGCGCCGGATTTCCGGCGCTTTTTTTTATTCGTGTTATTGGGCAAGATGCAAAGGCCCACGTAGGGCATCATCCGTCTTCGGGGATACCCTGGTACGCAGAATGTTCCGGTTGACACGAAAGAGACCTGCCCCGGGCATGCGCAATGGCCGCCTCCAAGAAGAATGCGTCCCTACAAAAGACATCCGCGCGTAGGGCATCATCCGTCTTCGGGGATGCCCTGGTACGCAGAATGTTCCGGTTGACACGAAAGAGCCATACCCCGGGCATTCGCTATGGCCGCCTCTAAGAAGAATGCGTCCCTACGAAAGAATCCTCACGTAGGGCATCATCCGTCTTCGGGGATGCCCTGGTACGCAGAATGTTCCGGTTGACACGAGAGAGTCCCGCCCTGAGCATGCGCTATGGCCGCCTCTAAGAAGAATGCGTCCGCACGGACCAGGTCACTACGATAGAGAAAAATGAGAGGCTGATTCTCTTTTTTGTTGCTTTCAGGAGAATTCGGTAGTTTACTGCAATCCCGGTACAATGAAACCGTTAAGAGCGCCGCATTCAGACTTTTCGCCCCCAAATTCCGCGGCCTCTCTATTCCCTGAAAATCAGTATCACTCTCATATGGAAGGACTTACCCGTGTCTAACAGGTTCAAGGAGATGAGCTGCTATATCCTGGCCGGAGGGAAGCAGAACGGGGACCGGGATTTTTCATCGGTCGGGGAGATCACCCGAATCGAGAAGAGCTTCCGAAGATTCGCCTCCGTTTTCGACAAGGTCAAACTGGTCATCAAGGAAGATCAGGCGAGAGAAGGGTATCTCAACTACCCGCACATTTGCGACAAACAGAACCACCGCAGTGCGGTAGTGGGGGTGGCGACCGCGCTCGGCGATGCCGATTCCGACGCAGTCTTCATCGGAAGCAGCGATATGCTTGATTTCCCGCTCGACCTTTTAGTGAATCTAATCAAGTCGTACGACGGCGAGACGTTCCTCGGCTATTATGATCGCTCCCGCGGCGATCAGACCCCGCAGCCGTTGTTTGGCATCTACAACCGAAGGCTGTCTGAACGGATCAATCTGGACGAAAAGCAGCCGAACTCGGTGACTGACCTTCTGTCGGGGAAAGTGAAATTGATTCCGTTGCCCAACGGTATCGATGCTTCCTGTATCGGGATCAACTGAGTCCTTGAAGGATTGTTGATTCCTTCAGGGTTCACCTGAATCCTTCAGGGATTGCCTGATTCCGTCAGGGATCGCCCGATTCCTTTCCGGCGGCCTTGAACTTTCCCGATCGAGACTGTATATTGAACGGGCAAATAATCTTTTGAAAGCGCCGTCCGGGATGAACCAGTATTTCGATTTCACATCGCGTCAACTCAAATGCCTCAGCGTCCTCTGCGCGACTGCAATGATCATGGGCGGATTCCTGTTCGTCCGATCGTTTTCGCATCCCGATGACGCCGCGCCGCCTTTTTCCGTTTTCATAGGGGAAAACGAACAAAAATTCACCGGACTGTTCGTCCTCGATCCGAACACTGCTCCAGCCGATTCACTCGAATTGCTGCCGGGAGTAGGAAGAGTGCTGGCTGATCGTATTATCGAATATCGGCAACATTACAGGTTCAAACGGGAGATCGATGTCACCGAAGTCAAAGGGATCGGGCCGCGCCTGTTCGAACGGATCAAGCCCTACCTGAAGGTAGCCTCATATTGAACTCATCGCTGATCAGAGTCGGAATTGATCTCCGCGGGGATCGGTTTTTCGCCGCACGCGTCGAGTCGGTCGACGGTCAGCCGCGGATTAAGGCACTGTTTCGATTCGAGGATCTCGCCAGCGTCGGCAACGATCTTCTCGACAGCAGCCGGCTTATCGTTTCGGTCCCGGACTCCAGAGTGATCGTGAAGCGGCTCACTCTCGAGTCGGAGCAAGCGGACCTCCGCCAGCGGGTAGCCTTTGAACTTTGCCAGGTCCTGATGGAAGAGGAGCGGAACCTGCTGGTCGACTCAATAGATACCGGGCGCGCCGATCAGTTCCTCGGTCTGGCGATTCGGAAGGAGTCGTTTAGACGGATAGCCGAGAAGACGCTTGGACGTCAGTTGAACGGATCGGGCGGAGTCGGTGGCCGGATGCGGGGAGCGGCTCTCGCCGATGGGTATCTCAAGTTCTGCAAACCAATCGGCGGCGACCTGATCGGCCTGGTCGATTTCTGTGCTCAGGAGATTTCGGTCGTGTTCCTGTACCGAGGCAAAGTGATAGACCTTTCGCATCTGTCGGCTACCCGATTCGACCTGAGTACGGAAGAGCGATTGTATAAGGCGGCGATAGATTTGAAAGCATTGATCAATTTCAAGATGGATACGTTTTTCAAGAGCGGAATCTCTCTTCCCCTGGCGGCGCTCATTGTCACCGGCGACGGGGTAGACAAGGGAAGCCGCGAGCTGCTCAAACGCCAACTCGCCGCCGATATCCGGCCGGCGGAATTCAATTCGGGGCTTCTTCCGGAACAGTACTCTTCGGAGAATCTGCCGCTGGAAAAGTATCTTGTCCCCCTCGGCCTGGCTGCCAATTAGCTTGCAATTACCCCTGAACCTTGATATGTTTCCTGCTTAACAGGAGTTATCGGAAAATAGCATGCCGGCTCAAAAGATTGTACATCGCGCCATTTATCCCGGGACATTCGATCCGGTCACGAACGGGCATCTCTCGCTTATCGAGCGGGCCAGCCATTTGTTCGGAGAACTGATCATCGCCGTCTCGATGAGCGCGGGGAAGAATCCGATGTTTGAATTCGAGGAGCGGATCAAGTTGATGCAGGACGCTATCGGGAAAGAGAAGTATCCTGCGAAAGTGCGGATAATCGGATTCGAAGGTCTGCTGGCGGAATTGGCAATCGAACTGAAAGCAACGGCGATCGTCCGCGGCCTTCGGGCGATCTCCGATTTCGAGTATGAATTCCAGATGGCGCTGATGAACCGCAAGCTGGCCCACGATGTCGAGACGGTGTTCCTGATGCCTGCGCTCTCCTGGGTCTACCTGTCATCGACTATCGTGAAAGATGTCGCCAGCCACGGCGGGGATATCACCAGTCTTGTCCCGGCGCCGGTCAAACGGGCCCTGTTGAAAAAACTCGGCAACCTGAACAAATAGCCCCCGTAAAACCTTAATTCGTTTGAAGGGCGGCGAAGATCAGAGAGATCGCCGATCGTAATTGAGCATGTATCATAACTGAATTGGATTATACGTATGAATGACCAGTCAAAGAACCAGAATGACAACAGCCCGGAGACCCCGCAGCTTCCGCTGGCGGAGCTAATGCGCATACGCCGTGACAAGATCGCGGAACTTAAGAAGAAGAATATAAGCGCCTATCCGTACAGTTACAAACGGACTCATCTCATATCGGAGCTGCTTGAATCGTTCGATGATCTCGCGCAGAAAGAAGCAGTCGTGCGGGTAACCGGTCGGGTCATGCTCAAGCGGAAGATGGGAAAGTCGTTCTTCGCCCACATTCAGGACAGCTCCGCCCAGATGCAGATCTATTTGAAGTTCGATGTCGTTGGCGAAGAGCAGTTCGAACTGTTCAATATGATCGATCTCGGCGATATTGTCGGCTGCGAAGGGACCTTGTTTGTCACCAAGACAGGAGAGCGAACGGTCCGCGTGGCAAGTTTCGAATTGCTCACCAAAGCGCTGCATCCGCTTCCCGACAAGCATGCCGGTTTGACCGACAAAGAGACGAGGTACCGTCGCCGGTACGCCGATCTGATCGTCAATCCGGAAGTGCGCGATGTCTTCCGCAACAGGACGGCGGTCATTCAGGCGGTGCGAGAGTTCTTGAACAATCGCGGGTTTCTCGAAGTAGAAACGCCGATTCTTCAGCCGCTCTACGGCGGCGCGATGGCGCGCCCGTTCAAGACGCATCATAACACGCTGGATATTCCGATGTATCTCCGAATCGCCGATGAGTTGTATCTCAAGCGGCTGATTGTCGGCGGATACGACAAGGTCTGGGAGTTGTGCAAGGACTTCCGCAACGAAGGAATGGACCGACAGCACAACCCGGAGTTCTCGATGGTCGAGCTGTACTGGGCGTATGCTGACTACAAGGATATGGCCGAGTTGCTGGAGAATCTCCTTCGCGAGGTCGCCTTCAAGATCCACGGCACGCACAAGATTCAATTCGGCGAGCACGAAATAGATCTTGGCCCCAAGTTTCGCTGGGTGACGATGCTCGGTTCGATTCAGGAAGCGACCGGGATCGATCTCGGACCGATGTCGTACGAGGAAGCAAAGGCCGCCGCGAAGAAACTTGGAGTCGACAGCGATCCGCTAATCAACAAAGGAAAAGTGATCGAAGCGGTCTGGGAGGCGAAGGTCGAGCCGACATTGATCCAGCCGACCTTTATCGCCGATTTCCCGGTGGAGATCTCGCCGCTGGCGAAGCGTCATCGGGAGAACCCGGAATTGACCGAACGATTCGAACTGTTTATCGCCAACCAGGAGATGGGGAATGCGTTCAGCGAACTGAACGATCCGGTTGACCAGCTTTCGCGGTTTCTTCAGCAGGGGAAAGCGATCGAAGCGGGCGATGAGGAAGCGCAGCCGCTCGACGATGATTTCATCACGGCGCTGGCGTACGGCATGCCGCCGACCGCCGGACTCGGATTCGGAATCGACCGGATGGTGATGCTGATTCTCAATCAGCATTCGATCCGCGATGTTCTTTTCTTTCCGCAGATGAAGGACCTTGGCGACGGTTCCACACCGGTCTCGAAGATCCTCGCCGAGTTCCTCGACAAGGAAAGCAAATAGCCGGAGCGGGCCGATACCCTAACGGTTTTTACATGACCGGGTGCCCCACCCTATGGGTGGGAGTCAAATGTAGGACAGTTCCTTCTTAGAGACTGCCGGGATAACTTTATAAGAGAATCAACCAGCCGGCTGCCCCACCCTATGGGTGGGAGAATACAATCGAGCGATTCACTGACGCGCGGGATCCAGCCTGAAAGGCGGGGCACCGCCGCGGCATTTTTTTCAATTGATCGAGACGTCACGCGTCCTCAAGACGATGAGCCCACGCGAACGGGCCAGTCAGAATCCTCAAAAGGTCTGCTTCTGTGCGGTCAGGAATCTCTTCCTGACCGTGAGAGCGTGCCGCCGGGAAGGGATTCCCAACGGCACATACGAACCGTAGGGCCCGTCCTTTTTAGGACGTGCCGGCCAATAGCTGTTTCCCGGGAAATGCTGTCCTGGCAGTTTCTAAGAAGGAACTGCCCTACATCGCTTCAATCTCCCCTCAATTTCTGCTCGGCAAACCTGGCGCTCCGAGTTCCAGGATGATCTGCGATGACCCTTTTGAGGAATGCCCGTTTGTCGGTAGCGGTGTCCGACAGATGGTTGATGGCCTCTCTATCAAACCCGCAGTTAGGAAATTGCTCAAGGAGATCAGCATACTGGCCAGTCTCACGGGCAAGTTCGTACGTGACTTTCTCCGTATATGCACTCGTAGGAAAGTCAGCCAGAAACTTCTCGAGCCCTGGTACCAGTGCCTTGGTCGGTGATACCCGTTGACCATCCGGCAAGTAGGTAGCAACCATGGCGTCGTATGCACGCTTCTCGGTGCCTTCAGGATTTGAGACCTTGAACTCAAGTTGTGTCGACCAGACTCCCGTATGGTTCGCCCTGATGCGATAAGTTCCAGTGGGCAGATAAGAGTGAAAGAGCCATCCATATATGCCGTGGTCATGGATGCCATTCGTATACAACAAAGCGATAGAACTATACCAGGTTTCTCCAGGAGACATCGGTACGCCCTCGAAGAACTGGGAAGTAAATGAGAATTGACCCCCTGTGTATTCTAATGTTTCAGCCTTTTCGTTAATCAACTCCAGGTCGAGGGAGTGATATCCGTATGAAGGGTCCATCGCTAATGTCTTGACCGTGTCGCCGCTTACATTGGTGAGCGTAACGTCAAGAAAGATTGGCTCGCGAAAAAGTAATTGTTCTTGGATAGCTGGATTTCAAGCTTAAACCTCAACTTTTGATCAAGTGATTTCCGGGGGTAGGGAAGCAGCATGCCAGGCCTAACGCAATTCTATAGACTAGGAGCTTCATTTTACTCTTTTCAGCAGCTGGATCAGGGCAAAGTCGCTGTGCGTCTGTACGGAAGCTATCCTCACGCATAAGCCGCACAATACTAAGCATATCACGCAATTTATCACATCGCTCTTCATCATTCCCTCCATCTCAGCAGTTGTCTTGCCGCCCAAGCACACCGGGTATCCGGGTGGTCAGCTGTTATTCTCTGAACGAGAGACTTCTTATCTTCAGCAGTTGTCATCAAGTGGCTTACGACCGCCCAACTGAAGCCTGAGTTCGGAAATTGTTCAAGGAACCTCTGGTATTCCCTCGTCTGGAAAACCAAATCGTATGAGACCTTCTCTATGTACACAGTACTAGGATACTCGGATACGAACTGCTGAAGACGAGGAACTAGTTGATCGAGAGGAAGTGCCGGTTTGTCTTTCGGGTTAATATCTGCAACCATCGCATCATACGTTATCTTCTCTTCCCTTCTGCTGTACGACCCTGAATCAAAGGACTGACAATGTAAACGCCAGCATGTAGCAGAGATGACTCAACTTCGACACGCAGCAAGGGGAAGTACAATCGGTCGTACATGTTTCCACGGTTCTGATTATGGGTCCGAGGCAAATCGACGCAACTATACCAAGTTTCTCCCGGCTGCATATTACACCCTTCGCGAATCCGGAAGAGAAGTCGAGCGTCCCCCCCCCCGTACTTGACAGTATCTCCCTTTTCGTTAATCAGTTCTAAATCCAGTGAATGATCGGGAAGGCGGGGTACATCCAAACCGTTCGGGCAGTATCAGCACTTGCATTGATCAGTCTTACATCGAGAAAAACGGGTTCGTTAACGAGATACCGAGTCTTGGACAATTGAATATTCAGCTCAAGACTTCTTGCTTGGCCAGTAGAAATTGAAGGAAGAAGAGCTGAGAACATTGTCAGTGCAAGTGCCGCAACATTAAACATTCTATATTTCATGAAATGCTCCTCTCAACTACGGCCATATGACTACAGCCAAACTCCGTTTACAGTCGTCGCAGAAATGCAGTTGCCCCACGGTGTTTCTTTGTGCACACTGGCTTCCGGCGCCTGGCACTCAAGTATAGCCTGCCTTCTTCCTTATGTCCGTTTCCTTTGATTGAACTTTGTAGTGCCCTGATACCTCTGATTGCCTGTCAGAACATACTCTACCAAGAGACGGGGCGCAAACGGGTTTTGATGAATGGGGGGGTAGGGAGGAAATGTCGGGTTTCTCCGTCGCACGCGCCTTATCGGCACGCGCTCAGTCGGAACACCGACCTACGGCAACGCGATATGCCCCGGGGCATGTTTGATGCGTCCGGCCGTAAGAACGGTCGGACCTACGAGAAGTCTTTGCGCCGTCGGGAAAGGATTCCCAACGGCACACGGGGTACAATGCCTTATATCCCCCATTTGTGAACAAATTCTCAATATCCGCTTTCCCATTCTAAGCTAAAATGGTATATTCAGCCCTGTATAAATACGAACAATTCGCGAATTGAGAGCTTTACGGAGGTATCATGGAATACCGCATTGAAACTGACACGATGGGGGAGATCAAGGTCCCCGCTGACAAGTACTACGGCGCGCAGACAGCCCGTTCACTCATGAATTTCCGGATCGGCGGCGAAAGAATGCCGCGCGAACTGATCCGGGCATTCGGCATTCTCAAGAAAGCAGCGGCGCTGGTCAATGTCGATCTGGGCCTCTTGCCAAAAGAAAAAGGGGACCTGATCGTCAAGGCGGCCGACGAAGTGATCGAAGGGAAGCTCGATGAGCATTTCCCGTTGGTGATCTGGCAGACCGGTTCGGGCACCCAGACCAACATGAACGTGAACGAAGTAATCTCGAATCGGTGTATCGAGATGGCGGGCGGACAGATGGGTTCGAAGAAGCCGATCCACCCGAACGACGATGTCAACAAGGCGCAGTCTTCGAACGATACCTTCCCGGCCGCGATGCATATCGCTGCGGTCGAAGAGATCCATCGCCGCCTGATCCCGATGGTCAAGCAGCTTCGCGACACCCTGGCGAAGAAATCCGACGAATTCAAAGATGTGATCAAGATCGGGCGCACCCACCTGATGGATGCCGTACCGCTTACCCTGGGTCAGGAGTTCTCCGGCTATGTTCAGCAGCTTTCGAACGGACTGGATCGAATCGACGACGGTCTGAAGCGGCTCTATCCGATCGCGCTCGGGGGCACCGCTGTCGGTACCGGTTTGAACACCCATCCGGAGTTCGCGGTGAAAGTAGCTGCGAAGATTGCTGAACTTACCGGAAAGAAGTTCATTACCGCACCGAATAAATTCGAATCGCTAGCCGCTCACGATGCGATCGTGGAATTCTCCGGCGTGACCAAGACGCTTGCCTGTTCGCTGATGAAGATCGCGAACGATGTTCGTTGGCTGGCCAGCGGCCCACGCTGTGGTATCGGTGAAATCAGTATCCCGGAAAACGAGCCGGGATCCTCGATCATGCCGGGCAAGGTCAATCCGACCCAGTCCGAAGCGATGACGATGGTTTGTGCGCAGGTGATGGGCAACGATGTCTCAGTCAATGTCGGCGGGTCCTCGGGCAATTTCGAACTGAACGTCTTCAAGCCGGTCATGATTTACAATCTGTTACAGTCGATCCGCTTGATTTCGGATTCGTGCGAAATGTTCAACGAGCATTGCGCCGCCGGCATCACGCCGAACAAAGAAAAGATCGCTTACTTCCTGAACAACTCGCTTATGCTGGTCACGGCGCTCAATCCGCATGTCGGATATGACAACGCCGCAAAGATTGCGAAGAAGGCGCACAAAGAAGGAACGACCCTCAAAGAAGCAGCGGTCGCTCTCGGTTTGCTGAAACCGGAAGAGTTCGATCAGAAAGTTCGTCCGGAAAAAATGATCGGACCTAAGTCCTGATGCGGCTTTGATGAGCTTTGGAGTGCAAAATTCAACGGCGAAGCTTCCATGCTTCGCCGTTTGACATACTACATATGGAGTTCGGACAAATGGTGCCTACAGGGACCCTCAATCCCCTTCCGTGAGGGTCACTTAGTTAAACAATAATAGACTGTGGAAGTTCCCTATTGGCCACAGTTGAAGATTGAATTGCACCCCACCCCGTTGTATATTAACAAGATGCAAACAGCCTTTCACATTCTGTCATTAGTCAAAGAGTTGAACGATGCGATCCTCGACGGAACCATAACAGGTACCGAGTTCTACAAGAAAGAACGCACCGCGCTGCTCATTATTAAGCAGTCGCAACGGGTTGCACTGTCCTTCCAGTTTCACCCGGCAAAAGCAGGCGTGTTCGTCGTTCCGGCATCAAAGATTACAGTCGACACGCGAGAGAAGCCCTGGCCGATATTCAAAATAGATGGTGCGAAAATAATCGGTATATCCCAAATCGGTTTCGACCGGATCTTCCGTATCGACATAGTATCCGAAGGCAAAAAGCAGGGGCTGATCTTTGAAGTGCTCGGACCGAACGGGAACCTCTGGCTGGTCGACGATCAAGACAAAATCCAGGCGACACTTCGCAATCGGGAGTACGACGCATCTTCACCGTACCAGCCGTTTGAGATTTCCGGAAAACTAAATCCGCTGGACGTAACGGTCGAGCATCTCCGGGGGATGGGCGAGCAGAAGCCGGATTCGACCGTCACATTTCTGCTCGAAAAGAGCCTCCTGGGTTGCACTCGCTTGCTGGCCGCAGAAATCGTGAAGCGATCCGGATTGGATGAAGATATCGAAGGAAGTGAACTTAACGACCTCGCCTGCGAGAAACTCTTCAAGGGAATCGAACAGGTAGTGTCGTTCTTCCGCAATCCGGAGACAGGCTACCTGTATCAGATCCGCGGGATATTCGAACCCTTGCCGTTCAAGCTCTCCAGCACCGAGAAGCAGCCTGAGAAATTCAAGACGCTCTCACTGGCCGTCATGATGTCGACCGAGATCAGGCAGGAACAGGTCGAGAAGCGCGACGAAGAAAAGACTATAAAAGATGCCGTCGCAAGAGCGGCCAAGCGTCTCGACCGAAGGCTCGTACGACTTGAACAGGATATTACACAGGCAGCGGACTTCGACAGCTATCGAAAATGGGGAGAACTTCTTCAGATCAATTTCGACAAACTCAAGAGAGGATTGAACGAGATCCAGCTTGAAGATGTCTATTCGCACGACGGAGAAAGCATCAAGATCTCACTCGATCCGGCCCTCACGCCCACACGAGAATGTCGAGCAGTATTTCAAGAAATTCCGGAAAGGGCGCGAAGGATTAGAGCTGCTCGAGCGAAGACGCGATATCACTCGTGCCGAAATGCAGGAACTTCAGGAGATCCAAAAGGAGCTCGAGATAAACTTTGCATCGGCCCGACAGCGCTTCGCCGGCGAACTGGCATCGCTTCTGCCATCCGAAGGAGTCAAGCAGGAAACAGTCGAGCGACTGCCGTACAAGGAGTACAAGCTTTCCACCGGGTTGACGATATTCGTCGGGCAGGGATGGATCGGACAACGACCGAACCACGTTTGATTTCGCCAAACCGTACGAACTCTGGTTTCACACCCAGCAGTGTCCCGGCTCGCATGTGGTCATGAAATATCCGAACAAATCTTTTGAGCCATCGAAGCGGGAGATCGAGGAAACAGCCTCAATAGCGGCATTCTTCTCCAAGGCTCGCAACGACACCCTCGTGCCGGTTGTCTACGCCGAAAAGCGGTATGTTCGCAAACCGAGAAAGGCCAAACCGGGTCTGGTGACGGTCGAGCGGGAGAAATCGGTCATGGTCGTCCCGACTAAACCGGCCGATTAGGCGCGGCCAGGATCAAGGCAAATTCCTCCTTGCGCCCGTCCGGGCTTTCGGGTATCATTACCGGGCACTCACGTGAGTACGAAGCACTTAGTTATATGAATGAGTTGTTGGAACGCAAATTCTTTCCCTATGTCATAAAACCGGGGCGGTATGCCGGCGGTGAACCGGGACAAATTGTCAAGGATCCGCACGGGCGGGTCAGCTATCTCCATGCATTTCCGGACAAGTACGAAATCGGCCAGTCGTATATCGGCCTTCAGACTATCTATCATATCATTAACAGCGATGATCGCTTCCTCTGCGAGCGAGTATTCGCCGTTGACAATGATGCCGCCGGGCGATTGAAGCAGGAAGGCTTGCCGTTGTTCTCGCTGGAGTCGCGACGGCCGGTGAAAGAGTTTGATGCTGTCGGTTTCACTCTTACCTACGAACTCGTCTACACCACGGTGCTCGATATGCTCGATCTGTCTCAGATCCCCTTACTGTCGGCCGAGAGAGGGGATGACGATCCTATCATTATGGCCGGCGGTCCGGCGGTGTACAATCCGGAACCGATGGCGCCGTATATCGACCTGTTCTTTATCGGGGATGCCGAAGAAGGGCTGCCCGAGATGCTCAGCATTCTTCATGAAATGCCGGGAGCATCCAGATCAGACAAATTGCAAGCGATAGTAGAAAGAGTGCAATCCGTCTATGTCCCGGCTTTCTACGATGACAACAGAAAGCCGAAAGTCCCATTCGCGCCGGAGAAGATAACCGGACGGATCATCCCGAATCTCAAACCGTCGTTCTATCCCGACCGCCCGCTGGTACCGCTGATCGACACCGTGCACCGACATCTGTCCGCAGAGATCATGCGGGGATGTCCGCAGGGATGCCGGTTCTGCCAAGCCGGTCCGGTCTATCGGCCGGTAAGGATCCGTCCCCGCCATGAAGTTGCCGATCAGATCGACCGGCAGTGGAGCAACAGCGGATACGAAGAGATCACCCTTCTCTCGCTGTCATCGTCTGACTATCCTGAAATCGAGCAACTGGCAACATCGGTTGCGCGGAAATATGAGCGTGACCGGGTTTCCGTCGGACTGCCGTCATTGCGTCCCGGTACCATCAGCGCCGGTTTACTTGACGCTGTCAGTAAAGTTCGAAAGGCGGGCTTGACGATCTCCCCCGAAGCTGGAACGGAGCGGCTTCGGCTATTCCTCAGGAAAGATTTCCCCGATGCCGCTATCTATGATACTGTCAGGATCGCCTTCGAGAGAGGCTGGAATACGATCAAGCTGTATTTCATGTTGGGGCTTCCGACAGAGACCGAAGAGGATCTCATCGGGATAGCCAATATCGTGAAGCAGATCTATCAAATGGGACTCGCCTACCCGGGCAAGACAACTATCAACGTCACCCTCTCGCCGTTCGTGCCCAAGCCGCATACCCCGTTCCAGTGGGATGAGATCGTAGACGCCTCAACGATTCTTCACAAGATCCGGTTCATTCAGAAAAACATCCGGATAAGCCAGGTTAATCTCAAGCATCCATTGACGGAAATGTCGCTCGTGCAGGGTCTGCTCGGTCGGGGAGGAAGGGACGTGGCGCCGGTAGTGATGTCGGCCTGGAAGAAGGGCTGCCGCTTCGACAGCTGGAACGAGGATTTCAGATTCGAGCTATGGAAAGAAGCGTTCGAAGAGAACAAGCTGGACATTGTGCAACACTCCCGACCGATTCCATTCTCGGCGGAGCTTCCCTGGTCGCATATTACCAAGGGGATCTCGGTCGAACATCTCAAAGAAGAACGACAGAGGACCTCGATGCAGCTTCGGGATTATGTCCCCGCGCTCTCCGAGAAGGCTGAAGTCGGGAATGGTCCGGAAGTGGAATACGGCCGCGCAAAGAAGAAGATGGCGACGCGAAGCACGGTGGCGCCGACCAAGAATCGCCTTCGGATCCGCTGGGGAAAATCGGCGCGATACCGGTACATGAGCCATCTGGACAATCTTCGCCTGATCGAACGCGCCATCCGCCGGGCCCGGCTTCCGGTCCAGTTCAGTCAGGGGTTCAACCCGAGCATGAAGCTTTCGTTCGGCCCGCCCCTGCCGCTCGGATTCACGTCGGAGGCCGAGTTTGTCGATATTACTTTAGAGACAAATTTTATGATGTATATGCTGGACAGTCTGCGGAACACCCTTCCTGAGGGAGTGACGATAGTCGACGCTCAAGTGATTCTGGGCAAAGGACAATCGTTGTCGGCTCTGCTCAATCGCGCCGCATACGAAGTGGACGCGGCGGGCGTGATGCCGCAAGCGGACCTGGAGGCAGCTCTCAGCAAGATCGTGGGTGAGGAGACTTTTGTCGTGAACCGGGTAGGTAAGAACGACACCACGCAAGTAGACATCCGCCCGGCGATATTCGATCTGCGTACGAATGGCGAGAAGCTGTCTATAGTCCTCGGGATCGGTGAGGGCGGCTATGCCCGCCCTTCGGAGATTCTTGAATGCGTTTTCGGAGCCGAATTGAGTCACTATCTTTCGCACAAAGTGCATCGCGCCGACATGTTCCGTATTTCTGAAACCGGGGAGAAGATCTCAGCGATGGATCTGTAAAAAGTATGCCGCAATCACCGAACAGTCAGAAGCAACAGAAGTACGATCCTGTCCGGGCTGCCGCGATTGAGGCGCTCATTCTTGTGGAGCAGGGGGATCAGATCGATTCCGCAGTGCTGAGAGTGACTCAAGGGCGGGAATTTCGGCCGATCGATCGAAGGTTCCTTTTACAGCTGGTTAACGGAACGACCAAGATGCGTCGGAGGCTCGATCATGAAATCAAATTCTATCTGGCCAGACCATCGACCGAACTTCCACTGAAGCTGTCGAATATTTCTTCGGCTCGGATTCTATCAACTCGGGTTCACCGATCGCATTCCGGCGGCGGCCGCGGTTTCAGAGTCGGTCAATCTGGCGCTGCACATGACCGGTCGGGCGCGGGCGAATCTGGTCAATGCCGTGATGCGGGCCTATCTTCGCGATCCGAAAAAAGTGAAATTCGCCGACAAAACGACCGATCCGGTCAAGTATCTCGGCGACTTCTACAGCTACCCGGACTATTTCGTGAGCTATTGCGTTCAGGAGTTCGGATTGGAGAGCGCCGAGAAGCTTCTGACAAGGTACAACTATGCGCCGCATGTGACCTATCGCGTGAACTTTCTCAAAGCAAAGCCGGATGAAGTCGCGAACATCCTGCAGTCGAACGAGATCGAGTTCTCGTACGGTAAGTACCTTCCGGAATTTCTGCACATCCAGGAAGCGGGCCTTCCGCTCGAAAACGAATTGATCAAGACCGGCAAGGTGTTCGTGCAGGATGAATCTTCGGGACTTTCCGTTCGTCTGCTCAATCCGCGCATGAACAATAGTATGGTCGATCTGACCGCTGCCCCCGGAGGGAAATCCACGTACGCGGCCATTCGGATGCGCAACAAGGGAATGGTCGTCTCGGTGGATAAATCGCATCATCGTCTTGAATTGGTCGTAGAAAATGCCAAGCGTCTCGGCATTAAAATCATCTCGCCGGTGGCATCCGACATGTTCGACTTCCAGGGCGGACCGTTCGACCGGGTGTTGCTCGATCCCCCCTGTTCCGGATGGGGAACCGCCGGTAAACACTCGGATCTCCGATGGGCAAAGAGCAACGAGGATATCGACAAACTGGTGCGGATCCAATCCGGCATGATTGCCAAAGCGGCCAAGTTGGTCAAGCCGGGCGGGGTGCTCGTATACTCCACGTGCACAATCATGCGCGCCGAGAACGACCAGGTGGTCGAAGAATTTCTGCTCAAGCACAAGGAGTTCGAGCTCGAAAGTGGCAGCGAGTTTTTCCCGGAGGAACTTGTGTCAACGCGAGGATTCGTAAAAACCTATCCGGATATCGAATCGCTCGACGGTGCCTTTTGTGCCAGGCTCATCCGCAAGGTCAATTGACGATTCCGCCTCTATCCCCGTTTTAAACTTGATTTTCTAATGAAAATTTAGGACCGTCGACTGTACAAGAATCGAACTTGGTTCGGCGCTTGCGGGCTCAATATTGCCCTGTGGTTTTTGCCGTAACCAAAAAAGAGTAATAGGCTTAGAAGATTATAGATGAACGAAATACACGCCTCACGATTCAGCTCCCAGAAACATCGCCGGGGCAATTTCCTCAGCGACAAACTGCCCATCGGGTCATGGCAAAGACGCCTGACGTTTTGGGCCGGGATACCGCTCCTGGTGCTGATAGTTCTCTATCTGATCGGCAATGATATCGTCATGCCGGCGGTCACCCGACATGGTGATGAATTCGAGCTTCCTGATCTCACCGACCTTCGGCTGCCCGAAGCTGAAATGAAGCTGGAGCAAATAGATCTAAAGTACGAAGTGACTTCGGAGCAGTATTCTCCCGGTAAAGAAAAAGGAGTCGTGCTCAATCAATTCCCGATTGGCGGTACGAAAGTCAAAGAAGGACGGGTCATCAAGCTGGTGACATCGCTCGGACAAAAGCTGGTACCAATTCCGAATCTTGCCGGCGAGTCAGTGCGTCAGGCGATCCTCGATCTCGAGACGGCCGGGATGCACCTGGGTGAGATCGCCTGGGCGTTCTCTGACACGATGCCGGAAAAAGTTGTCGTCTTTTCCTATCCGGCCGCCGGCACACAGATACCAATGGGTTCGCCGGTCAATCTCATGGTCAACCGGGGAAGAGCATCCAGTTTCACCTATATGCCAAAAGTTATCGGGCTGAGTCTCGATGAAGCGAGGCGCCAGCTCGAGGACAAGTCACTCAAAGTCGGTATCATCACGCACCGCATCGACGAAAACTATCTCCCCGAAACCGTGCTCGAGCAATCCGAGGCCGAAGGAACGGAACTCGACGTTAACACCGAAATCGACCTGGTAGTATCCGGCACCGGATGACACCCCACGGATTTATCGACCGCACAGAAGTTTCGCTGACGCGCCCCCAGGAAGTGATGGTACGCCGGTTGTACAGCCAGGAGCTTCTCGATACCACCACTCTCGAACATATTACTTACTACTCGGACGGACTTCGCGTCAAAGGGTATATCGCGTATCCCAGGACACCCGGCAGTTATCCCGTCATACTCTGGAATCGGGGAGGCTCGGGGGATCGTGGTGCGCTTGACAATCTCACGGCGCATTTGATCCTGTCCTCCACCGCTCAATGGGGATATGTCCTGATGGGGACAGAGTATCGAGGGAATATGGGAAGTGAAGGAACCGAAGACTGGGGTGGGCGAGACGCCGACGATGCCCTGAATCTGCTTGACCTTGCCGGTGAAATCGAAGGGGCGGATAGCTCCAGAGTCGGCATCGAAGGGGCCAGCCGCGGTGGGATGACGACTTATCGAATTCTCGCCCGGGATCATCGCTTCAAGTGCGCGGTCGTGCATGCCGGGATCTCCGATCTTTTCGGCATGGTGGAAACACGTGACGATTTCGCCCGATTCATCGACAAGCAATTCGGCTCCCTGACACCGGATGAACGCACGCGCGAACTGTCCTCGCGATCAGCCATCTATCTCGCCGGTAAGTTCTCCGCATCATGTCCGATTCTCCTGCTGCACGGGACATCGGATCGCGTGGTGCCGCGGTCGCAAAGCGAAGCCCTGGCGAAAGAACTGGAGCGTTATAGGATTCCACATGAACTGGTGATGATCAAAGGCGGGGGGCATGTTGCGTTGAAAGATGGATCATATCGCGAGATCGACAGGCTCAGGCAGGACTGGTATGCGCGATATCTCCAGAAAGGATCAACGTGACGGAACGGCGAAACTGCTTGAAAAATCAGGCGTTTTCGTCGCTACTTGATAAGCGGCGATAGCCCATAGCAGAAATCGTATCAAATAAATCGATAATTCTGTAATATATTGATTTATAGGCGATTACACGCGATCCCCTCTCCTGCCCGATGGTGCCTGCAGGCTACAATTCCCTTGCCTAAAGGACTGCTTTTGCTATATTGGTAGGCTCTAATAGCCCCCAGGGTTATTTAGTGCAGAGGTGTGCCCGCTGCCAAGGCGCGGGAAACAATGGTTATGTTAATACCATTTAATATGTTATAGAATTATGTTTAGTGCGCTGACAGATCGGTTGGACCAGGCTTTTCGAAAGCTTCGTGGTGTCGGTATTCTCTCGGAAAAGAATATCAAGGACTCCATGAAAGAGGTCCGTCAGGCGCTGCTTGAAGCAGACGTCAATTACAAAGTCGCGCGCGATTTTGTGAAGTCGGTCGAAGAAAAAGCGGTCGGCACGGAAGTGCTTCGTTCGATCGATCCGGGCAAGCAGGTTGTCAAAGCCGTTCACGATGAATTGGTGACGCTGCTCGGAACAAAAGCAGAGCCGCTCGCACCTATCGATAAATCCCCCACCGTCTACATGATCTGCGGACTGCAAGGCTCGGGCAAGACCACCCTCTGCGGTAAGCTTGCCCTTCAGACAAAAAGAAAAAACAGCAAACCGCTGCTCGTGGCCGCGGACATCTATCGTCCGGCCGCGGTGAAGCAACTGAAGGTGCTGGCCGATCAGATCGGCGTCGAACATTTCTCGCTCGAAGGGAAGAACCCCGTTGAGATCTGCACCGAAGCGGTCAAATACGCTCAGAAGAACTTCATCGACCTGGTCATTCTCGATACCGCCGGTCGACTGCATATCGACGACGAGTTGATGGTCGAATTAGAGCAGATCAAAGCCAAGACGCATCCGGATGAACTGCTGCTGGTGGCCGACGCTATGACCGGACAAGATGCGGTTAACATAGCGAAAGAATTTCACGACCGGCTGTCGATTACCGGTGTAGCGCTGACGAAGCTCGATGGCGATGCGCGCGGTGGGGCGGCTCTTTCGATCCG
Source organism: uncultured candidate division Zixibacteria bacterium (assembly GCA_963711085.1). Lineage (GTDB taxonomy): Bacteria > Zixibacteria > MSB-5A5 > GN15 > FEB-12 > CAVQCT01. Next base: position 349,577 of record CAVQCT010000006.1, read on the forward strand.
GCAGGTAACCGGCTGTCCGATCAAGCTGGCGTCGATCGGCGAGAAACCTTCGGATCTCGAACCGTTCCATCCCGACCGGATGGCCTCGCGTATTCTCGGAATGGGTGACATTGTCTCACTGGTCGAAAAGGCCCAGGAATCAATCGACATGGAAAAAGCCGCCAAGATGCAGGAGAAGCTGCTGAAGGCGAAGTTCGACTTTGAGGATTTCCTGGATCAGATGAATCAGCTCAAGAAGATGGGACCGCTCGAATCGATTCTCGGGATGATTCCCGGAGTCGGCAAAGCGATGAAGAATATCAAGGTGGAAGAGAAAGATATGGAGCGGATGGTGGCGATTATCAAGTCGATGACGATCGAGGAGCGCCGCAATCCGAACATGATCGACGGATCGCGCAAGCGGAGAATCGCGACCGGATCGGGCAACTCCGTCCAGGCGGTCAATCAACTGCTCAAGCAGTTTTCGGCAATGCAAAAGATGTTTGGAAATATGAGTAAATCAAAGCTGCGCGGACTCCCTAAAGGGTTTGCGCCGTTTTAATCACCAGTAACGGAGGTTTTTTTTGGCAGTACATTTGAGGCTTCTCCGGATAGGAGCAAAGAGACAACCGTATTATCGGATTGTCGCCGCGGATTCCCGCCGCGCCCGTGACGGACGGTTTCTGGAAATCCTCGGGACTTACAATCCGATCAGAAAGCCGGCGGAAGTAAAGATTTTCGAAGAGAAAGTCACGAAGTGGTTCGATGACGGCGCCGAGGCCTCGGACACCGTCCGGACACTGCTCACTCAGATAGGCTTTATCGAAAAATACAACCGCGCCAAGAAGGGCGAGGATGTATCGCAGGTGGAGCTGAAGCCGTCGATCACCGAACGTCCGAAAAAGACGCGCCGGATGAAAAAGGCGGCGGTAGCGGCCCCGAAAGCCGAAGCGGCCCCGGAAGCAGCTGCTCCCGAAGCACCGGCTGAGTGACTTGCGCGACCGTTCGTTACCCGTTCTGACGGTTAGTCCAGATTGAGTATAGTGAACGCTACGCAATACGGATACGGAACATCGCGTTCTAATCGGAAAGGATGAAGTTATGAAAGACTTTATCGAGTTCATCGTAAAGGCACTGGTTGACGACCCGAATGAAGTAAGCGTCAAGGAAATACTCGGTAGTCGCACCACCGTTTACGAACTTCGGGTCGGACAGGGAGATCTGGGTAAGGTAATCGGGAAGAACGGACAGACCGCAAAGTCGATCAGGACGTTGCTCGCCGCGGTATCGGCACGACAGGGAAAACGAGCGGTCCTCGAAATACTTGAATGACGCGTGGCAGAAGAGTTCGTCACGGTCGGCAAACTGGGCCGCACCCGGGGTGTGCGGGGAGAATTGTATATCATCCCCCTCACTGATTTTCCGGAGCGGTTCGAGAATATCCGGGAGATATTCATAAGCTCCCGGGACGGCTGGAAGCCAATCAAGGTGGCCTCGACCGGAAATATCGGAGGACGACTGGTGATCAGGTTCGACGGAGTAGAGTCGAAAGAAGACGCCGCCCGATTCACCAACCGCGAGCTGGCGGTGACGAAAGACCAACTGATCGAGCTGCCCAAAGACAGTTACTATATATTCGAGCTGATCGGATGCAGGGTGTACGTAGACGGAACGGAAGAACCGATTGGCGAAGTGTTCGAGGTAGACCAGCTTCCGGCCAACGATGTGTACCGGATACGGTCGAACGAGAATGTGAATTTTGTGGTCCCGGCGTTGAAGCGATTCGTGAAAAGTGTTGATATCGCTGGTAAGAAGATCGTGATCGACGAAGCCGGACTGGTGACTGAATAAGTCGAATCGATCTGAATGAAATTTGATGTTGTTACGCTCTTCCCGGATTATTTCAGCCTCGCGCTGAAGCAGTCATTGATCGGGAAAGCGGTTGAGAAGAAGCTCTTTGACATTGAAATAGTGAATCCTCGCGATTTCGCGACCGACAAGCACCGTACGGTAGATGACACTCCGTTCGGCGGCGGTGGCGGAATGGTGATGAAGGTCGAGCCGCTCGATCTCTGCCTCAGAGCGCTCGGATTGAACCGGGTCGATCAGGAAGTCGAGCGAACGGACAAACACCGGCTCATACTGACTTCAGCCGCCGGGGTCAAATTCGATCAGGATCTTGCGATCGAGTATTCGCTGGCCGAAAGAGTGACGATCATCTGCGGCCATTATCTCGGGATCGATGAGCGGCTGATTCAACTCTACCATCCGGATGAGGTCTCGATAGGCGATTACATCCTCACCGGAGGAGAGGCCGCTGCGATGGTAATGATCGATGCGGTCGCGAGGTTGATTCCGAAAGTACTCGGTAATTTCGAGTCGGCCCTGAATGATTCGTACATGGATCAGATTGTCGGGACGCCCTCGTACACCAGGCCGGCCGAGTATGAAGGGATTCCGGTACCGCCGGAGCTGCTTGGCGGAAACCATGACGAGATCAAGCGCTTCCGTCGCCGGGAGGCGATTAGAAAATGTTTGTTAAACCGGCCGGATTTACTCAGGACGGCGGACTTGACGAAAGAAGAAAAAGAGTTCGTGAAGACGATAGACAAAGACTTTTATTTTGAATAGAATCGAGAAAGGACAATAGCAATGAAACGACTAGCCCAATTGGAAAAGAGCTATATGAAGGAGGATCTGCCCACCTTCAGCTCCGGAGACACACTTCGTGTCCACGTGAAGATCAAAGAGGGTGACAAGGAGCGTGTCCAGGTTTTCCAGGGCACAGTTATAGGACGTCGTGGCGGCGGCACCGGCGCGACTTTCACGGTCCGCAAGATTTCATCCGGCATCGGCGTTGAACGTGTTTTCCCGCTGCATTCGCCGAATATCGCCAAGATCGAAAGGATACGGGTCGGGCAGGTCCGCCGAAGCAAGCTGTATTACCTGCGGAATTTGACCGGTAAGTCGGCTCGAATCAAAGAGCAGCTCGATACCGAATCCAACAAGGGAGAGACTTCCTGAGCTTCGAATCAGTCCCCTGAGACCATAAATTGCTTATATATCTCAAAAACGCCTGCCTGTGGGGCGTTTTTCCTTGGAGTAAAATCGAACATCACCCTTTTTAATATGGCCCAACTTGCCGATATAAACAGTGGTAAGGGACATACGAAAAGCAGAGAAAATGTCACCAGATAAGTTCAAACAATGTCCAAAATGCGGGGTCTGGCTGTCACTGGAAGATATTCTGAGCGGCCCCGATGTTATTACAATCGGCATGAGCCTGGACAGCGAAGATTTCACTTTCAACCATTACTACTTCAATCATGTGGTCGAAGGTTGCAACACCACCTTTGCCATGAGCGTGATGGATTTCAGAGAATTTATTAACGAGCCGATTGCCGACGATATTATGACGGGGAAACCCGGCTGCGAACAGCACTGCAACAGTCTAACCGACACTCGTCTGTGCGGAATGAAGTGTCGCTGGGCCCCCTTCCGAAGGTTCATGGACGAGATGATGCGTCGGAAAATGAACAAGTCGAACGCTCCCGCGAAATTCGACCTTTGAACGGACGACTCTCAGCTCCGACACGCTTTTCTCAATTCAACCTAAAATTCCGACGAGACCACGGTGAAGGTAGTATTACCGTATTTCCGTTGCTGAAGCATGGTGAAATCCTGAAAGTTGATCTTATTCCGTTCCGAGGTATCGTGCTGGCAAAGGATCAGGCTTTCGGGTGTGTAGATGCGATGAGACTTCAATAGGGCGAGCGTGTCATCGAGGAATCGTCGATACTGAGGGGGAGCAATCATGATGATATCGAAAGCCTTTCCGGATGACGCCAGCCTGGGGATCGCCTCCAATACGTCCTCAGTAAGACATGTTAACCGGTCGGCGACTCCGAAATCCGCCGCCTGGCGGTTGATCGCCTCGGCCAGGGCTGATTCGAGCTCAATTCCAATGGCCGAGGCGGCCCCGCGAGATACCGCTTCAAACAGGTACGATCCGGTCCCGCTGAACAGGTCGAGGTAACGTGCGTCCGCAAGATACGGATTGAGGAAATCAAAGACCGATTTGCGCACCCGGGTAAGCGGGGCCCGGGTTACTCCGAGATCGGGCGTGCGTATCAGCTTCCCTTTCAGCTCTCCCGCGATTATGCGGAACTCAAGATTCCTTTTCGCCTCTTGCATGCTCTCGGAATTCTCCTTCAAGACAGCTCACAAAAACCTAAACGATACCGCCTGAGCAGTCGATACTGATTATATAACTATTTCGTTGCTAACTGAAGCAAATAAGAGTAATAATCGAGTAGGTCAGTGCTCATGAAAGAATCAGGCAAAAAAGAATATCCGGGACTCGGGCATCTCGAACTGATGCTCGCCGATCAGGGCTACGGCGCCATTTGCGGTGTCGATGAAGCAGGACGCGGTCCCCTGGCCGGCCCGGTAGTTGCCGCTGCCGTTATCCTTCCTCCTGAGGCCAAAATCCTCGGCTGTGCCGACTCGAAAAAACTCACCGCGGAAACACGAGAAGACGTGTTCGATGAAATCATCGAACTCGGCTTAGTCTGTGCCGTGGGCGTGGTCGACAGCCAGGATATCGACCAGATGAATATCCTCCGGGCTTCGCTCATGGCGATGCGCAAGGCGGTGATGGAGCTGTCACGTACTCCCGACGTCATCCTGGTCGACGGCAACTATCCGATCCCGAGGATGCCTCAGCCCCAGTACGCGATCATCGGGGGAGATGCCCGCTGTCAGTCGATAGCGGCCGCATCGGTAATCGCCAAGGTCACCCGTGACCGGATTATGGACAAGTACGACAAGCTGTATCCCCACTTCTCCTTTGCCCGCCACAAGGGGTATCCTACGGCAGATCATCTCGAAGAACTCAAGAAGCACGGCCCTTGCGATATTCACAGAAAATCGTTCAAACCGGTGGCCGAGTTGCTTGAGAGCTATGCCCTCTTCTAACGAAGACTCCCGTCCAAAACCCAATCGTGTAAGAACCGGTCGCGTTTACGAAGACCGAGCGGCTGCTTTCTATGTCTCCCAGGGATTCGAAGTTGTTGCCCGGAACTGGCAGGCGGGCCACAAAGAACTCGACCTGGTGGTCAGGAACGAGCACATGCTGGTGTTCGTCGAAGTGAAGGCGTCAAGGTCTGACAAATTCGGACATCCGTCGGAGTGGGTCGACTCCCGGAAACAGGAGCGGCTCACCGCTGCCGCGCAGCAGTTCATCCTGGAGCATAATTTCTCGGGATTGGATTTCAGATTCGATGTGGTTACTTTTTCCGGAGGGGCAGATGGAGCAGTATCCGAATGCTTTTGAGGCCCGATCTTAAGGGTATCGCTCTGCTTCAACGAATCAGCTCTTAACGAATCAGCTTTTATCGAATCAGCTCTTGCTTTCATCAGCGAATCCTGAACAAGCACCAGCGAATCTACTCCGGCCTGCAGTTTGTAGGCAAACTGATCAATAGCTTCCGGCCGCTCTTTATGCTTTCGAATAAAACCGTACATCTCGCTAGCCGAAATCCCGTTTGCGTCCCAGCAGGGAATCGCGGAACATTTTGAACCGGTCCGGGTTGTTGCGATAGGTAGCCGAAGCCACCCAGATCTGTGCGGCGATATCTGCGAATTTCTTCTCCTGCTTCACTCTCAGATCTTCGCGGTGCAGTCGATAGAGGTGAACCGAAAGGACGATAGCAAGGAGTATCACGAAGGGCAGCAACCGTTTAAGCCAGATCAATTGAGCGCCAACTTTCCTTTGATTTAAAACGTACAAAGCAGTAAACTACGAACCCCGGTGTACCGGGTCAAGATATTAAAGATGGAACTACAATATCCCTTAAAGCGGCGGAAAAGCCGCGTGGTAAAGATCGGCGATGTGCTAATCGGCGGCGGTTTCCCGATAGCGATTCAGTCGATGACTACCTCGGACACCCGCGATGTGGCAGCGACGGTTGCGCAGATAAATCAGTTGTTCGACGCCGGCTGTGATATCGTGCGCATCTCAGTCCTCAATCATGCCGCCGGAGATAAGCTGGCGGAGATTCGAAAACAGGTGTCAAAGCCGCTGGTCGCGGATATCCACTTCCAGTATAAGCTGGCGTCTGAAAGCAATCGAGGCCGGGTTCGATAAGATCCGAATAAATCCGGGGAATATCGGGGCAGAGTGGAAAGTTCGCGAAGTGACCTCCGCTGCCAAAGACGCCGGAGTGCCGATCCGCATCGGTGTCAACTCCGGATCCCTTCCGAAAGATCTGCTGGACAAGTACGGTCACGATGATCCGAGATCGTTTACCGAAGCGGCGCTTCGAGAGGTCGCAATTCTCGATGAGATGGGCTTTAATGATATCGTCATATCCGTTAAATCTACAAATACCCAGACCGCGATGTGGTCCTATATCATGCTGGGAGAAAAGTGCGACTACCCGCTTCACGTCGGCATCACCGAATCAGGCACCCTCGAGACCGGCACCGTAAAGTCGGCGGTTGGAATCGGGGCCATTCTCATGCTTGGTATCGGTGACACGATTCGCGTTTCACTCAGCGCCGATCCGGTCCACGAGCCCAAAGTCGCCAAGCAAATTCTCAAGTCCTGCAATCTCAAGCAGGAGGGAATTGAAGTAATAGCCTGCCCTACCTGTGGCCGGTGTCAGATCGACATGATCCCGCTGGCGGAATCGATCGAAAACAGAACTCGCCACATCAAGACCCACCTTAAAGTCGCTGTCATGGGTTGTGCCGTCAACGGTCCGGGTGAAGCTGCCGCGGCCGATGTCGGCATTGCCGGCGGCGCCGGTCAGGGAATGATTATCAAAAAAGGGGAGATCGTCTCCCGGTTCAAAGAAGAAGAACTGGAAGAACAGCTCCTGGCTGAGATCGAATCAATGACCGGCGAGAAGATCGAGCGGTAGCGTCGTCTCAATTCGCGCCAGTCTGACTCTCACTATCAACTGAATTCTTCTTTACTTACTCACTTAGCCGGGGTATCATCCGCTTAAGTCAGGAATCTCATTTATGGGAAGTGCTATGCGGAAAATCTGGATGACTTTCACCCTTCTGAGCGTGCTGGGCCTTGCGATGCCAGCCGGTGCCTCTGCCGAGAAGAAGGTACAAGTGGATATCCAGCCGTCGTTCGGCTTTCACTCCGGAACCGCCTCCTATGAATTCCTGCTCACCCAGCAACCTGCCGACACAGTTCACATCTATGCCGTGCAAAGTAAGCTGGAGTTTCCTACCGATGCTTCATTGATCGGGGCCAACTTTCGCATCCGCCCGGCCGCGGACCCACGCAAATGGAGCGTACGCGGTAATTTCTACGCCAGCGTTTCCGATCCAACCCGTGTTATGACTGACCGAGACTGGGAAAGCGCCAGCGGAACTTCGGGGTTGGAGCTGTTCAGCTACACCGAATCGGATGTACAAATGACGATGTTCAATATCGACGTGAATCTCACGGCGCGCCTCTTCAAATTCGGAACGGGTGGGCTCAGTTTGCTGGGAGGCCTGCAGCTTCAGCGGATCGATGAAGACATTATCGGTTTCGAGGGTTGGTACCGGTCGTTTGATTCATCGACCTACAGTTTCCGATCTGCGCAGCTTCCTCAATCCGGGACCGGCAAAGTCCTCACCTATCGCCTCAACTATGTCCAGCCGTATGCCGGCGCGCAATTGTACATGGAACCTTCGCCGCAATTCGAGGGGGAAATGAACCTGGCTGTCGGGCCGGTAAGGTTTACCGATCGCGACGATCACCTGCTTCGCCACAAGTTATCAACCGCCGACGGCACCGGTCTCGGGTTCCTCGGTTCGATACGCGGCGATTTCGTGCTCACGAAGGATCGAAAGTACAATTACGTGCTCAGCGCGTCCGCCAAACTGGAACATACCTCGATCACCGGTACCCAGACGCAAACCTGGTACGCCGATGAAACGGTTATCACCCAAGCCGGTGATACCATCGTGTACGCTACAAAGGGAACCACCTATGGCGGCATCCCGCACGATCTCAAGTACCGTCTTGTCACGCTCGGTATCATGCTTGGCATCCGGTTTTAATCGGTCTAAAGCCAGAGTTTCCGATCGAGCGTCCGATAATGAATTGCCTCGGCAATATGTCCCATCTCAATCTGCGGTGATCCGGCCAGATCGGCGATAGTGCGTGCCACTTTCAGAATCCGATCGTAAGCTCTTGCCGAAAGCCCCTGCTTGCTGATGGCCAGGGAGAGCAAAGACTGCGATTGATCGTCGATCGTGCAATATTTCCGAATATCTCTCGGTTCCATGTGTGCGTTGCAGAAGATATTCGGCTCACCTTTGAACCGTTGCTGTTGAAGTTTCCGGGCGGCGTTGACCCGCTCCGCGATATGGGCCGACTTTTCTCCGCGCGCTTCCGATGACAGCTCTTTGAACTTCACCGAAGGCACCGTTATGTGAATGTCTATCCGATCCATCAGCGGCCCGGAGATCCTCGACATATACCGCTGAATCTCGGCGGTCGAGCAGTTACATTCGTGCATCGGATCGCCATAGTAGCCGCACGGGCAGGGATTCATGGCCGATATCAGCATGAATCCGGCCGGATAGGTGAGGGTCATCGAGGCGCGCGAAATCGTAACTTGATTGTCTTCCATCGGCTGACGGAGCATCTCCAGAATGTCTTTCTTGAATTCCGGCAGTTCGTCAAGAAACAGCACCCCATGATGCGACAGGGAGACCTCTCCCGGCTTGGGCACCGTGCCGCCGCCGATCAACCCGGCATAGGATATCGAATGATGCGGAGCGCGGAACGGACGGGTGGCAATGAGAGCGGTGTCGGCCGGGAGTCTGCCTGCCACCGAGTGGATCTTAGTCGTCTCCAATGCTTCCTCGATCGACATGTCCGGCAGGATAGTCGGCATCCGCCGGGCCAACATCGTCTTGCCCGATCCCGGAGGGCCGATCATGATGATGTTATGTCCGCCCGCAGCAGCAACTTCGAGCGCACGTTTCGCCGACTCCTGACCTTTGACATCGGAGAAGTCCACATGATACTTGTGCGCCTCGTGAAAGACCGAGTCAATATCAACCGTGAATTGGGCCACACTCGACTCATCTTCGAGAAAATGCACTGCGTCCTGAAGTGAATCGACCGGAAAGACAGGTATGGTCCCGGCCATGGCCGCTTCTTTCGCATTTTCCTTGGGGACGACAATTCCCTTGAGCCCGTTGTCCGACTTGAAATGCATCACCATGGGAAGCACTCCCGGGATCCCTCGAAGGGTGCCATCGAGCGAAAGCTCCCCGAGCATGACATATTCGTCACATCGATCCCTCAGGATCTGTCCGGTTGCCGCCAGGATGCCAACAGCAATCGGCAGATCAAACGCCGAGCCCTCCTTCTTGATATCTGCCGGGGCAAGGTTGATCGTCACCCGTTTCGCCGGGAAGATGAAATCGGAATTCTTGATTGCCGAGGTCACCCGTTCTTTGGATTCTCTCACCGCACCTTCGGGCAGACCGACCGTTACAAACGCCGGTAACTGCTGCTGGATATCCGATTCGACTTCCACAGTGTAAGCTTCGACCCCGACGGTCGCCGAGGAAATGACTTTTGAAAGCATAGTTCCACCTTTCTGTTCGTGTTCGCACAGGTTTCTCTTTCTGCCTTCAAACTATCGAGGGGAAGTGACAGGGGCTGTCAGTCAATTTTGGACAGGCGCAAAAAAAACCGGCCGCAGTGAAAGCGGTCGGTTCAATATCTTAAAATTCGGCCGAAACAGATTACTTCGTTGTCTTCACCAGAAGCAGCTGTTTCTGAGTGGCCGGAGTACCGGAAATCTGGGCCAGGACGACGCTGTCACCCGGCTGACGAAGCTGGAACGTGCCGGTCGGATTGTATTCCGGGTTGCCCACCACGCCGGCGCAACCATCGATCAACTGATCAAGGGTCGCGTCACTTCCGGAAAGGGTGTAGTTTCCGGAGGGAACGCAGAATTCCTGGTTCGGATCATCGTCATACATATAATACTTCTGATCCGTGAACCGCCAGGTGATGCGGTATTCTTTGGTCGAAGCGTTCGTGCCGCCGTAGTTGGTAGTAACCAGATAGCGACCCTGATAGTCGCCGATCAGCGATGGCAGGGGTTGGAGGACAATATCACTGGAACAGCCGATCGCAATGGCCAGCATGACCACTGCCGAAACGATGCCGATAACCGTACCCTTGCTTATCTTCCTAGTCATCTTCTCTCCTACATATTTGTCCGCAAAGTAAAGCAGAATATATACAACCGTGCCGCAGGGCACAACCGAAAAATCCCTGTTCGCATAGGATAAGACGTACAAAACCCACTATTATCCAACGAAGCAGGGGCAGTATTTCGGCAGAATGAAGGAGATAGTGCCTGGCGCGATCAAAAACGAAGCTCGTCCTTCAATCGCCGAAGGGCGGAATCGCCGCGTAACCTCTTGTGGAAAAATATATTAGTATGTAGGGAATCAGGAGGTATACTGGACTGATTTAGGTGAATATGCTGGCGGAAGCGATTGACAAATAACCGGTCAGGATTTTTATTGAAGTGAGTTTATCGATGATTGCCGGGCCAGGATCGTCCCCCTCTCGATCTCTACCGACAGCATCGGTAAACTTTTTTTATCGGGCCCTTCTAAGGCAGCTTGCCGGACACGGTCGGATAACCTGCCGACTTCCATGCCTTGATCCCCCCGCTCACATTATGAACGTTGGTGTATCCCATCGAGCGAAGAAAGTCGGTAGCGATACCGCTTCGACGGCCACTTCGACAAAAGGCGTAAATCAACGTACCCTTGTCATCCGGGAGTTCGTCCAGATGCAAGGGAAGACTGTCATAAGGGATTCGCAAATCGGTGAACGACAGGCGGTCCTCTTCGAACTCCGGCTCAGTGCGAACATCGAGCAGGAACAGTTCCTTGTTTTGATCCATATCCTGCTTGAGCTGCTGAACGGTGATCGAAGCTGTCATATCGTTGTTCTGATCGGAAGGTTTGGATTCGTGCTTCTGACAGCCAGTGCCGAGAATCGCCGCAATCAGGAGGAGCATGCCTCCCCGGATTGTCAAGACGGCTGGTCTTCGGTTTTGAAACTGTAGATTCTCCATTTGCCGTCAACTTTGTGGAGACCGAATTTCGTGAGATACGCTTTTGAATTCGGTTTGTCCATGAAGGTCACTTCCACCGTAGCTGTTTCATCGCTGATTTCCGTGTTGTTGATGATTCTCTGGTAGGAGAACCACCGGGTCTTGGTCAAACCGCTGTCGGTCAGGTCTTCGAGAATCTGCTGCGGCGATGTGAACACGCGCGCCGAATCCGAACGGAGGGAATAGTCCTCGCGGATATTGTTCATGAGAGTCGGGAGGTCGAGCACACGGGTAAGGGCAGCTTTGTCGTTCTTCTCCATCGCTCCGAACATCTGAATAACGACCTGTTTCGGTCCTGACTGACCGGCGTCACTGGAGCATGCGGACAGGATCCATCCTCCCGCGATGATCGACACCAGCACCATAACAACCGCTGCGTAATTCTTCTTCATCTTATATCTCCCCGGTTAGAGTGATCCGATGACTGCTTCCCAGGTCTGCGCCCGGTGAAAAGGCGTACGAGATCTGCATCTTTCTGAAATCAAAGCCGACCCCGAACGAAGTCCCCGCCCAGCTGTCGCTGGAGCCGGTAGCCCGGTAGTTCTTGCCGAAGCTGTTCCAGCCGACTCGAATATAGAACGGCTTGAGATCGTAATACTCACCGCCGACCGCGAACACGAGATCGTTGTCGACCGGGAGAATGAGATCGGAGCTGACCAGAATGGGCAGCCCTCTCAGGTGGTAGGCGGCGCCGCCGCGGACCGTCAGCGGAAGCTTGTTTTTCTCGGTTCCGAGCGAGGAAAGCTGGACGCCGAGATTCTGAACCGCGAGGCCGAACGAATAATGGTCCCTCGTCCCGCTGTATTTGGCACCAAGATCGAACGCTACTCCGGTGGCGGAATAGCTCTGAAGTTTCTCGTAGATGAACTTGGAGGTAGCGCCGAAACTCCAATTGTACCCATGCTTGAATGCAAATGTCCCGGCCAGATACATGTCGCCGCCGCTGAACTTTCCGGTGGTATTTCCCGAGATATCGGTTTCGGTGAAGTCACCGTAGTTCAGATAATTCAGGTGAAACGCGATCACTTTGCCGGATCCGAACGCAAGCGGGCGAATGTAAGCGACATAGCCGCTCTGAATATCGGTGAAGTAGTTCAGGTAGTCGAGCATGATCCCCTTGTTTTCGAAAGAGGCGATACCGGCAGGGTTGTAGTAGAGGGCCGATTCATCGTTCGCGAGCCCGGTGTAAGCTCCGCCCATAGCAACGGGACGAGCCCCGACATTAATCTTCAAAAACGGAAACGAGCTGGTTCCAGCATTCGAGTTAATGGCGGCCGCGTCTTCGGACAATAGTCCGACGACGGTAAGGCTCAAGATGAGCAGAGGAAGTATCGCAAACGTCAGTTTCTTCATACAGTGTCCTTGTTCTCCCGAGTATATCGTACGAGCCGATGAGAGTCAAATAAATTACGGGTGGCTGAATCACCAGCTCTTGGTAGTCTTATTGATAATCGCTTCAACCAGAAAGTCGATTGCGCGTTGTTGTCCGATCTCTTCGGTCTCGGTGTTCGGGTCATAGACGCCGATCTGGCTGAAGTTGTCGGTCCAGAGAGTTGAGTCATTAACGGCGTTCTTGAGTGATAGATGAAAGGTCATATTCACCGCGTAGGACTGGACCTGGTCGTTTTCATCGTATCGGTACGGTTTTCGCTCGTAATTAGTCAAATCTCCGGAGAGTACGGTGGCCGCGCTCCCCTCGGGCAATACTTTCAGGCTTCCGTCTTTGATGAGACCGTCGATTACTTTATCGGTAACCTGATCGGCCAGGCCGAATTCTGCCGTTTTGTTTCCCAGTCTTGAAACAGCGATAGACTGAATCTCCGATTTTCCTCTCGGATTGAACGTATAGATGCCGCACCCACTGAGAACGGCTGCCAGGGCCAAAGCCAGGGCCAGATGTCGGATCATATATGCTTTAAACCAGTTCATCAAAAAGACGTTCCACTCGGGCTATCTATCGACAACCATTTTTCCTTTTTTGACCACTTTGGAAACCAAATTGACCCCGTAGTGATACGGCAACTCGCGGTAATCGGCCATATTCCAGATTGTGATATCGGCCTGGGCACCAGGGATGAGTTGGCCGATCTTTTTTGACCGTCCCACCGCATAAGCGGCGTTTACCGTCACCGCCGAAAGCGCCTCAGCCGCCGTCATACGACATTGAAGGGCGGCCAGTGAGACGATGATAGGCATCGACTCGGAATAGCTCGATCCCGGATTGCAGTCGGTTGAGAGTGCGACAATCACTCCGGATTCGATCATCTTTCGCGCCGGCGCGTACTGCTTCCCGCCAAGCGAGAAAGTAGTGCCGGGCAGCAACACGGCCGCCGTGCCGGATTTCGCCAGGGCAGCAATCCCGGCATCAGAAATATACACGAGATGGTCAGCCGAGATCGCACCCATCGAAGCGGCCAGTTCTGCGCCTCCGGTGGATTTGAGTTCATCGGCATGAAACTTCAGTCGCATACCGGCTTTCGATGCCGCTTCCTGGATTCTTCTAGATTCGTCCACGGAGAAAACGCCCTCTTCGCAGAAGATATCGGAAAACTCGGCCAGGTTATCTTTAGCAACCGCCGGTATCATTTCGTTGATGAGCAGGTCGATATATTCCTCACGTTTGTTTCGATACTCATCTGGGACCTCGTGCGCTCCGAGGAAAGTCGGAATCAGATCTATCGGATGAGTCTGGTCGAGATCGCGGATGATCGCCAGTTGTTTAAGCTCCGACTCCGTAGACAGGCCATACCCGGATTTGGCTTCGATCGTGGTTACGCCGTATTCGAGAAATCGATCGAGCCGTTCGCGGGTCTTTTCCGTAAGTATCGGTGCCGGGGTAGTACGAAGATCTCTAACCGATGAACGGATGCCGCCGCCTGATTGAGCGATATCCATGTAGCTCTTGCCTTCGATCCGCATCTCGAACTCTTTTTCGCGAGTCATGGAGAAGACCGGATGGGTATGCGGGTCGATAAAGCCGGGTGTGACCACCATGCCACGGGCGTCGATAACGGCGCACCCTTCAGCCAGCGGCGAACTACCTTCGACCTTATCCGATTCGCCGACCGCCAGGATCTCTTCGCCGGCAACGGCGATTCCCCCTTTGGCGACAATTCCGAGATCGTTCATGGCGGCTCCGACTCGCGGGGCCGGGCCGGCCATGCTGACAAGCTGTCCGATATTCTTTATGAGCAGCGTAGCTTTCTTTTCAGGAGGCATAACTTCCCTGGGTTAAGCGTGTTTCTCTTTGGCGTTTCTCTCTGACCGATCCCGAGCACATGCGGTCACTTGCCGTTTTTCAGCATCGGGATCTTCACTTTGTTCTTCTTAGCGAATTTAATCGCATCCGGATAACCGGCGTCGACGTGCCGCATAATCCCGGTTCCCGGATCGTTCGTCAGCACGCGGTTCAGCCGCACCGCCATTTCGGGCGTGCCGTCGGCGACAATCACCATACCGGCGTGGATCGAATTGCCGATGCCTACTCCGCCGCCGTGATGTATTGAAACCCAGCTTGCGCCGGATACAGCGTTGAGCAGACCGTTAAGCAGCGGCCAGTCGGCGATTGCGTCGGACCCATCGCGCATCCCTTCGGTCTCACGGTTCGGCGATGCCACCGAGCCGCAATCGAGATGATCCCGTCCAATCACGATTGGCGCCGAAATCTTTTTCTTCTTGATATAATCGTTCAATATCTCGCCGAATCTTGCGCGCTCGCCGTAGCCGAGCCAGCAGATCCTTGCCGGGAGTCCCTGGAAGGGGATTCGTTCCTGCGCCAGTTTGATCCAGCGAACCAGCATTTTGTTATGCTTGAACTCGTTCAGGATGATTTCATCGGTGACGTGGATATCTTTCGGATCTCCCGACAACGCCGCCCAACGGAACGGGCCCTTCCCTTCGCAGAAGAGCGGGCGAACGTAGAGTGGAACGAATCCCTGGTAATCAAATGCGTTGGTAAGTCCGCCGACTTTCGCCTGACCACGAAGATTGTTGCCGTAGTCGAATACAATGGCGCCTGCAGTCTGGAATTTGATCATCGCACCGCAATGCTTGACCATCGATTCATACGAGCGTTTGATATACCCTTTCGGGTCTTTCTTGCGAAGGCGGTTGGCTTCGACCATCGTCAGACCTTCGGGAATATACCCGCCCAGCTCATCGTGGGCCGAAGTCTGATCGGTGACGATGTCCGGCACGATTCCCCGGCGGAAGATCTCGGGGAAGATCTCGGCGCAATTGCCGACCAGTCCGATCGAGATCGGTTCACCCGATTTGGTGTGATCCTTGATCAGCTTGAGCGCCTTGTCCAGCTCCTTGACTTTGACATCGCAGAATCCCTGACTGACGCGGCGATTGATTCTCGATTCATCGACTTCGACTACGAGTATGGACGCTCCGGCCATGGTGCCGGCAAGCGGCTGGGCGCCACCCATTCCTCCCATACCGCCGGTCAGGATCCATCGGCCGGTAAGATCCCCGCCGAAATGCTGAGCGGCTGCGGCCGCGAACGTTTCATAGGTCCCCTGGATGATTCCCTGGGTGCCGATATAGATCCAGCTTCCGGCCGTCATCTGACCGTACATGATCAGGCCGAGCTTTTCGAGCTGGCGGAATTTCTCCCAGGTTGCCCAGGCCGGGACGAGGTGAGAATTCGCGATCAGCACGCGCGGGGCATAGTCATGAGTTTGAAAAATGCCAACCGGCTTGCCCGACTGGACCAGCAGCGTTTCATCATTGCCGAGCGACTTAAGTGATTTCACGATAGCGGCATAGGATTCCCAGTTGCGGGCCGCTTTGCCGGAACCGCCATATACGATAAGTTCATCCGGCTTTTCGGCGACAGCCGGATCGAGATTGTTGTTGAGCATTCTGAGGGCGGCCTCCTGGGGCCAGCCTTTGCAGGAGAGCTTCAAGCCATGCGCAGCTTTGACATTCTTCGGTTTCATTTTCGTCTCCTTAGTAGTACCGCGAATATATAGGTCGGCGCGAGCGAAGTCAATGAGCGACTGGGCGGTCGAAAAAGGAGAGTTTGTGTGAGGGAGCCATTGAAGCCATTTTGACTATTTATAGCGCCAGAGAGCGCAGGGCACTAACCGTCTATGGATTTGCGCTGAAACGCAGAATGTGGCGGTCAATAATACGTGGCAGATTCGGCGCCTCGGCAAGAAGTGTACAGGCGCTTCGTCGAACGATCGGCCCTATGGAGGGTAAAAGGTGTTGGCAAACCGATGGCAGGTTCGTTAATTAGGCTTAACAACTTTGAACAGCTTCCGAGACCACGTGGAGTAAGATCAATGAAGAATCAACGCCTAGTCCTTTCGCTCGTGCTGATTGTAACCGCCGTGCTCGGTCCGGCCGCATTGAGGCAGAGTGCGCAAGCGGCCCCGCCGGTGTACACGGTTCACACTCCCGACGACACCGTGTGGGTTCGTATGGACGGAGTCGTGCGACCCTCATACATCGCCTCGAAAATGGAGAATCCTTACAACGGCAATGTGACCTTCGCCGACAGCGCCGATACACTGGTGCTCTTCGCAGGCAGCGATACGGTCGTTATCCCGCCCACCTCGGGGACGGTCGGGCTGCGGATCATTGGCCCGCACACGACGGTTGAAGGAATTCTCAATTGCAGTATTACCGCTGACATGGTGCTCAAGCTGGCCACTGATAAACTCGCGTTACTTCGACATTACGGTGAATTCGGCACAATTCTGCCGGCCGAAGGCGTCCAGTTCAGTTATTCGAAGCAGACCGCAAGTGACCTGGTGGCCCTTCGGACAAAATATCATCTCGACAGCATTGCCGGGAACGGCGACGAGTTCAGCCGTCAGTGGAATCTCTGTCGCTGGCTGCATCATCGTATCCGCCATGACGGCAGTTCGGCCAATCCGAAACCGGCCAACGCCGAGCACATCATTGAAGTGTGCGACGCCGAAGGCCGGGGAGTAAACTGTCGAATGATGGCGACCGCGTTGAACGAGTTTTATCTGGCGATGGGTTACAAGTCGCGGCATCTGACCTGTCTGCCGTACGATACGACCGATCAGGATTGCCACGTCATAGACATGGTTTGGTCCGATCAATACGACAAGTGGCTGTATATGGACCCGACTTTCGAGGCCTACTGGACCGATAAATTCGGCACGCCGCTCAGTCCGTGGGAGGTGCGCAAGGCGATGCTCAACGGCGACTCGCTGCTGGTGAGTGATTCGATCAACTGGAACAGCCAATATTATTCCCGTTTGGAGTACTTCAACTATATGGCCAAGAACCTATTTCGCTTTTCGTGCCCAATCGAGTCCGCTTACGGGTACGAAGCGCGCGATACCATCGGCCATATCGAGCTGGATCCGTCAAGTTACAGCCCGCTACTGTTGGGAGTGGCAGAGCACAACGCATCGGGGACGAGGAGCGATTACTACACCGACGATCCGACCTGGTTCTTCGCCCCGCCGAAATAGCATGACCTTCCGCGGGATGGGAAATCGTCAGGCCAGTGAGAAATCAACCGGAATACGTGGAGAAAAGAGGTTGAACGTCAGAGGCGTTCATGCAAGCTCAGAATGTTTAGGTAAGTAGACCGCAGTTCTGAGATCGCCGTCTCAATGACGAGCTGTTCCGGCCGTAGGGTGTCACCTTCTTAGGGGGCACCGATCGCTTCCGATCAATACAAAACCGAGAGATGACCACTTGCGTGAGACATTTGAAGCCGCAGATTAGGATATGAGATTAGAGCTTCGCGGAGATAATGTCCTCTTGCGCATCTTGCGCGAAACAGATGCAACAAGTATCGCGAGAGAGGCGAACGATCCGGAAATCGGCCGTTTCACGCCGGTGCCGTATCCGTATTCCGAAGATCTGGCGGAACAGTTCATTAACTATGCTGCCAAGTCATGGGATAACCACACGGCGTTTGTTTTCGGTTTGACGGTCCCTCCGGACGATTCCGTGTTTGGGGTGATAGAATTAGGAGATATTCAGCCACGCCAGAAGCTCGCAACGTTCGGTTACTGGATCGGCAAGGAACATCGGCGGCGAGGGTATATGAGCGAAGCGGTGAGCGCAATTCTGAATTTCGGATTCACCGATCTGGAGCTTCATCGCATTCAAGCCTATGTTGATCCCGAAAACAAATCGTCGCGGGCGCTTCTTGAAAAACTTGGGTTCGAATGTGAGGGGATACTGCGGGATTTTGTCCCAATCGCCGGGGGATTTCGCGATCGGTGCATCTATGCGATTTTGGCAGGGGGAGCCGAATGGTAAGTTGACACTCTATTGGGTGTCAACTTAAGGCAAAATCGTGCGAGCAATATCACCGCTCAGGTGCGTTTCGCCCTACAGCTTCAAGCTCTCCTGCTTGGCGTCGATGATGTCAAAGCTGTTGCGGACACGCTGAAAGAAGCCGATCGCTTCTTCGTCGCAGTAATCTGAAAGGGTCCAGGGAAGACGGCAAAAGGTTCCTCGTGCATAGACCAGCGCAAGTTCGGCGTAGACACCGTCGCGAAGATACATCCGGTGATTGTACTCTTTGTTCGAAGCAATTACAACGTTGGCCGGAGTGAGTATCCCCGGATCGAGATTGACCGTCCGGAACAAGTAGTTTTCGGTGACATCGGCAAACTGAGCTTCGATCTTCGAACAGGCAGCTTTCAGTATCGGCAAGGAATCGCGCGGGACGTCCTTCTCGAACGAGAAGAATCGTCGAAGCAGCCCATCCCCCATTTCCTCGCGATATTCCGATGCCTCGGCGCACTGGATCTCAAGTGTTTCGAATTGTACCCGTCCGAATTTTTTCTCCAATGCCTTCAGGCCGTCGGCGAGTGCATCCATCGAAGAATAAATCACCGAGACGATCAGTTTTCCGGGCGGCGGGGTCTGTACTCTTGCCATAATGTTCGGAAGTATAGGCAGTGCTTCCGTCCAATCAACAAAAATGTAAATTGTTCTGTCTGAGATCTGGCCAATCAGAGTGTCAGGAGCGGATTTTTGACGATGCCGTACTGCTGCCGCAGCGGGAGTTCCGGCAAAGAGTTAGCTGGAAGTTTGTAAGGGAGTTTAGAAAATAAATTCGGGGAATTAAAACCTTTATTTTTGTGGATGTGTTAGGCAAATTAACGGCGGGAAATGTCTATCTGCAGAGGACGTTCCGGCCAAATGTCCCGAATTTGCTCGCATAAGGATCGATATGGATAAGTTCGTCATTCAGGGGGGCAGGAAGCTCTCCGGTAAAGTCCGCACCGATGGTTCAAAGAATGCTGCTCTTCCCATAATCGTTGGCGCACTGTTGATCACCAAAGGTGAAACGGTCATCCGCAATGTCCCGCCCCTCAGAGACATATACACGGTCAAGAAAGTGCTCGAGTATCTTGGCGCCGTGGTGAGCTACGACGACAAAGCGGAGGTGATGACGATCGATGCTTCCGGTATGAACCAGGTGACCGCACCTTATGACCTGATGCGGCAGATGCGGGCGTCGTTTCTCGTACTCGGCCCGATTCTGGCAAGGATGGGGGAAGCGAAAGTGTCACTGCCGGGCGGGTGCGTTCTCGGAGCGAGACCGGTCGATTTCCACGTCAAGGCCTTCGCCGACATGGGTGCGACAATCAGCGAAGAAGCAGGGTATGTCATCGCCCGGGCCAAGCCGCTCAAAGGGGGAGCGCTTTATTTTGACCGACCCTCCCATACCGGTACCGAAAACGTGCTCTATGGAGCCGTTCTAGCGCAAAACGAAACTAGAATTGTCAATGCGGCGTGCGATCCGGAGATAGTCGATGTCGCAGAATTTCTCAACAAGGCCGGAGCAAAGATTCACGGAGCCGGGACTCCAAATATCGTGGTCGAGCCGGTGCAGACGCTTAAGGCCGTGGAGCATACGGTCTCCGGTGACCGGCTGGTGGCCGGGACTTATATGTTCGGTGCCGCCATTACCGGCGGCGAAGTTGAAGTTACCGGCGTTGACCCGAATCATTTGACGCTGGTGAACCGGAAGTTGATGGAGATGGGCTGCGATGTCAGGCCAACTAAGACCGGTGTTTCAGTAGAGGCGCCGGCGAAGCTCAAGTCAGTCAATGTCACCACCTTCCCGTATCCCGGTTTCCCGACCGACTTGCAGGCCTGCATCATGGCGGCAACCTGTGTTGCCTCAGGAACTTCGTACGTTAAAGAGACCGTTTTCAAAGACCGGTTTACCCATACTATGGAACTGCGGCGGCTTGGGGCCGATGTTACTGTCTCCAGCGACGAGGCGATCATCCACGGTGTCCCGGAGCTTCAGGGAGCCGAGGTCATGGCTTCCGATATTCGGGCCGGGGCCGGAATAATTATCGCCGGTCTGGCCGCTCGTGGAAAATCGGAGGTCCTCAGGGTCTATCATGTTGATAGAGGGTATAATAAATTAGAGGAAAAGTTGTCCTCTCTCGGAGCCGATATTCAGAGAGTAAACGAATGAACTGCCCAAACATAAGGATTCCTATCATCGACAAAAGCTAACGACTTTCAAGACTAACCGGCAAAAGGAACTGGTACGGCTCAGCAGGCAGAGCAGCTCGGATGCTCACCCGTCGGTCGCTGAGGGGACCGACCTGATGCTTTTGTAAGGATGATAGCTGCATATGAGAAGATCAGTCATACTTACCACCCTGATCGTGGCGATTCTTGCCGCTTCGATCGGCGCCCAGGAGACCTATTTCGGCAAGAACAAAGTTCGCTACAAGGACTTTGAGTGGAGTTACATACAGACCAAGCATTTCGATATCTATTTCTACGCCGACGGCTATAAGAATGCGACATTCGCGGCCGATGCGCTCGAAGAAGCGTACGAAGTCATTTCCAAGCAGCTCAATTATGTTCTACAAGTGCCGATTCCGGTCTTCATCTACAACTCACCCGATGATTTTCAGCAGACCAATATCACCGGGGGGGTGATTCCCGAAGCGGTCGGTGGGTTCACCGAGGCATTCAAAAAGCGAATGGTAATTCCGTTTTCCGGGTCATACGAAGAGTTCCGGCATGTACTTCACCATGAGTTGACTCACGCTGTCGTCTACGACATGATCTACGGCAATATGTTCGCCTCGCTGCTGTCCCGTCAGCGGCTGTTCAACCTTCCGCTCTGGTTCGCCGAAGGATATGCCGAGTATTCTTCCCGCTATGGCTGGGATTATTTCTCGGATATGTATGTGCGCGATGCCACCATCAATGGATATCTGGCGCCCCCGGAGTACGCCGGCGGGTTCCTCGCTTACAAAGAGGGACAGTCGCTTATTAAGTACATAGCCGATACCTACGGCGAGCAGAAACTGGGCGAGATCCTCAAGAAGGGGAAAGTCTATTTGTCGATGGGCAAGGCACTCAAAGAAGCGATCGGTGTCGATGAAGAAGATTTCTATAAAGATTACTCCAAAGAAATGAAGCGTCGTTACTGGCCGGAGATCGCCGACCGCAAGGAGCCTGATGAGATCGGCAAGCAGTTGACTCACGCCCGCAAAGACGGATCATATCTCAACGAGAAGCCGGCTTTCTCCCCAGAAGGGGACAAACTGGCGATCTTCACCGACAAATCCGACTATACGGAAATTGTGCTGATCTCCGCCAATAGTGGCAAAGTAATCAAAAGTCTCGTAAAAGGGGAGAGGTCGGGGGATCTTGAGTCCCTGCATTCCTTTGTCTCCGGAGTATCGTTCTCGCCTGACGGTCATCGGCTGGTGTTCGTGGCGAAATCGGACGGCAAGCCGACGCTGATGTTCTATGATATTTACAAAAATAAGATTTATAAGAAGAAGACATTCGGCTTTTACGTAATCGTCAATCCGGTCTGGTCGCCCGACGGCAAAAAGGTCGCCTTCTCGGCCGTCAAGGGAGATCAGGAAGACCTCTATGTCTATTCAATCGATGACGACAAGCTGGATCAGTTGACCGATGACCGGTTCGATGACGCCGAGTCAAGCTGGATGCCCGATTCGAAAGCCCTGGTCTTTTCGTCGGATCGTCCCAGCAAATACTATCCTCTGGACAAACAGGACAAACACCTGTATCTGCCGATCGATGCCGACTCGAGCCTATTCGGATTCCCGTTCGGCTTCTACTCGCTGTTTAAAGTCGATGTCGACACAAAAGGTGTAACCCCTCTTGATGTCGGCCCGGGTCAGAACAAGACTCCCGAAGTCTCTCCTGACGGCAAGAAGCTGGCGTTCATCTCGAATCGTAATGGAATCGACAACCTTTACGTCTCCTACCTCGATTCGTCGAAATACTATGCCATCACCGATATACTCACCGGTGTCAAGTCGTTCACCTGGTCGCCCGAGGGGAACAAGATCGCTTTTGAGGCTTTCAATAACGGCGGTTTTGATATCTTCGTAATGAAGGATATTGGTCCGGTCGGCGATAATGGCGTGCTGGCCAAGACCGCTTTCGTCAAAGGTGAGTATGACGCGAAAACCAAGGAGAAGGTCGACACCACGAAGGAAGTGGCGTCGAAATCGAAACAGACCGATACATTGGCGGCGGCCGACACCACGCTGGATCATGACTATCACAGATACGCCGTGAAGGACACAAGCCAGTTTGTATCGACCACAGATTCATTGCCAAGCGTGCCCGAGGCAAAGGCCGATACCACCGCCGCTGATACTACGACCGCAGATACTACCTCCACGGCTCAGGCGGCCAAGAAGGACTCGGTGATTACCAAGACCGGGGTATACGGCAAGGACTTTGTCTTCGTGAGCAATCAGTCTCAGAGTCCGTTCGACTCGTTGTTTGAGGATATGCCCGATGACTCGACATCGCCGTATCCCGGCGGCAAATTGATGAAAGAGCCGGAGATTTTCGACAATCGCAGCACGCCGGAATCGGGGCAGAAGTATGATATCCACAAATACAAGGTCAAGTTCACTCCTGACTATCTGGCCGGCACCTTCGGATACAATACTTACTTCGGTCTGTCCGGACAAAGCTTCTTCGTGTTCTCCGACTATCTTGGCAACGATCAGATCTATGTCGCGACCGACCTAGTGAACTCTATTGACCAGTCCAACGTGCAGGCGTTCTACTTCTACAACAAGCACCGGACCAATTATGGCATCGGCGCGTTCCATACCAAGAACTACTACCTCGACAACAACGACCACCTGTTCTCAGATCGGTTCTACGGATTCCAGGGATATATGAGTCGGCCGTTCAGTACGTTCCGACGGATCGACCTGACCGTTTCGCAGTACTTCATCGATCGCCAGTATTACGATTACAACGATCCGCGTACCAATAAGAGTTCGAAAGTGACAACGGCGGATCTGTCTTATGTGATGGATAACGTCGTTTGGGGCTACACCGGTCCGATCAACGGCCGACGGGCCAAGCTCTCGTTTTCGGGTGGAAGCAATCTGTTCAACTCGAACGACATTCAGTTCACGGCAGTCGATCTCGATTACCGGAAATACGTGCATGTCAAAGGTGACTTCTCGTTCGCTTTCCGAGGCGCCGGCGGCGCTTCATTCGGCCGGACGCCGAAGCTGTACTTCCTGGGCGGAACGACCAACTGGATCGGGAATCGGACGCTTGATGCGAAAGTATACGATGTCGAGAATTTGTATTTCGCCGATGTGGTCACGCCGCTCCGCGGTGTTCCCTACTACGAACTGTCCGGAGATCGCTACGGTTTGGTCAATCTTGAATTCCGGTATCCGCTCATTCGCTACCTGGCAATGGGATTCCCGCTGCCGCTGGTTCTCTCGAATGTGAACGGAGTTCTGTTCACGGATATCGGTTCGGCCTGGTACGGCGATCACTTCAAAGGAGGATCGTCCCAGGGTGGTGCCGACCGGCTCCAGGATATCAAGATGGGATTCGGATTCGGGTGGAGATTGAATCTGGGGATCTTCCTGTTGAGGTACGATCTTGCCTGGGGAACGGATCTTCATTCGGTTTCGGATCGACCGAGTCACTATTTCTCATTCGGAGCCGACTTCTAGTTACGATCCAGATAAATGACTGCAATAAAAAACGCGATCGAGAGTCGATCGCGTTTTTTTGTCTCGGAAATCTTATTTCCGTTTCTTGTGAACAGAGCACACTTTGCTCTTACCATCGGTGTAGCGCTTGCACTGCTTGCCGTCTTTGGTCTTGGCAGCGCATCTCGCCTTCTTGGTGACTTTGGCCTTGGCTGCTTTTTTTCTTCTTGGGGCAGCCTTTCTCGTTGTGGCCTTTTTAGCTTTGCGCATTGAACATCCTCCATTATTGGTTGTTCACACAAAAAAATTGTGATTTTGCCGATCCGTGTCAAGAAAAATATGATGATTTTGCCCGCACCGCGAAAAAAATTTGGAGTGCGAACGGCTCGATGATCGATCCGATTTCGACGATGCGATGACGGCGCGCACCTGCAGTTACTTTCTCTTCGTCGTTTTTTTCTTCGCGTTCCTGCTGCGCGATGTCTTTGAATCTTTATTGTTGTCGTCGTGACGACCAAAATTCTGGAGATCCATAGCCATTTTCAGCAGCTTCGCATCCACCTTTGCCATCACCGAACCGGGCGTAAACGAGCCATCGGCGCGACGTTCTCCGCCGGGGACGCCGGTCAGCGCCGTTATGCCTTCGCTGATGGTGGATACCGGATAAATGTGGAATTTGCCGGCCTTGATTGCCGCCAGCACATCCGGCCGGAGCATGAGCTCCGGGACATTCTGAATCGGTATCACCACGCCCTGATCGCCGGTCAGCTTCTTGGCATTGCAGACGTCGAAGAACCCTTCGACCTTCTCGTTCACCCCACCGATCGGCTGAATCATTCCCTTCTGATTGACCGATCCGGTCACTGCGATTCCCTGTTTGATCGGGATGTCGGACAGGGAGGAGAGGACGGCGTAGATCTCGGTTGACGAAGCCGAGTCACCGTCGACCCCGCCGTACGATTGTTCGAAAGTGATCGAGGCGGCGAGGGAGAGCGGTTTGTTCTGTGCGAACATGTTTCGCAGGTATCCGGTCAGGACGAGGACCCCTTTGTTGTGGGTCGGACCGGAGAGATCGGCCTCCCGCTCGACATTGATGATCCCCTCCTTGCCGAGGGAGGTGTTTACGGTGATTCGGGTCGGACGACCGAACATGTATTCGCCGATGTTATATACGGACAGCCCGTTGATCTGACCCACAGCCGTGCCGGTGGTTGATACCATGAGCACATCTTCATCGAACATCTCCTGGATCTTCCGTTCGACCAGATTGACTCGGGAGCGCTTGCCGGCGATCGCGCAGTGGACATCTTCACGCTTAACCCGTTTACCTTTTCGTTGCGATGTACAATAGGCCGCTTCGCGAATAATGTCGGTAATAGTGGTGAATCGGGTGGTGAGCTTGTCGCGGCGGCCGGACAGGCGCGTGCCGTACTCGGTCACCGCCTGCAGCCCGCTGAGGTCGAACTCCGGCAGCTTCTCGTCCTTGATCACGCGGCAGATGAACCGGAAATATTTTTCCACATTCTTGTTTTCCAGCGGCATCGAACTGTCAAATTCAGCCTTGACCTTGAAGATCTTTTTGAAGTCTTCGTCCAGACGCCAGAGGAGATGATATATGTCCGGTTCGCCGATCAGCACTACTTTGACATCGAGCGGGATCGGTTCCGGTTTGATACCGGAGCCGGCCATCATGAAGAACGGATCGTAACCGGCGATCTGAATCTCCTGGTTGCGCAAAGCCCGTTTCAAGTTCACCCACATCCCCGGTTCGGTCAGCAGATCGGTTGCATTGACGATGAAGAACCCGCCGGTGGCTTCCAGCAGCGATCCGGCCGAAATTCGCGTGAAATCGGTGCGCCAGTAGCCGAACCGGTCGACCACACGCTCGAGCGATCCGAACGTGCTTCGATACGATGGTGACTTCTCGATTACAATCGGGACCGATTCGGTCTCCGCGTTGTCGAGCAGGAGATTGACCGAGAATTCTTCGAACGGTTCCCGTTTACGATACGGCGGGGCTTCTTCTTCGCCGCGGCGCGGCTGTGCTTCACGAAACCGATCCAGATCGTTCACCAATGCCTGCTCAACTTCGTCCAGGTAGATAAGGACTTTCTCGGCCGGATAGCGCTTCTTCAGCAGATTCACTTTGTCGGCGACCAGCGGCGCCACCATGGATACGTCGAGCTTCTGCAACGCATCCTCAAGCTTGCCGGTCAGTTTCTTGGACTCCACCGTTACGGCGTCAAATTCTCTTCGCAGGCTGTCCCAGGAACGGCGCAATTCATCGAGGCGTGACGGGGAGAATTTTCCTTCTTTGCTCAGCCGTTCGAGCTTCTCCAGCGAGCTGGGTTCATTGTCGATCAGCGGCTGAATCTCGTTGCGTACACCGAGCCCGGATTGTATCTGGACCAGCACGAACCCGGCTTTGGTCAGCTTATCCTCGAACTCGTTGATCTCCTCCTTCTGCCGCCCTTCGAATTCCCTTACGATCCGGCTGTGACGGTCCTTGTAGTCTTCCGAGAGAAAGATTTTGGGCACCGCTTTGCGGATCGAAGAGATCAGATAGGTCATGTCCTTCTTGAAATCGATTCCCTTCGCCGGCGTTGAAGATCAGCACGCGGGGGGAGTCTTCGTCCTTGAAATTATTGACATAGCAAATATCGTTGAGCTTAGGTTTTTCGTGATCCAGATGCTCGAGAAGATGCTGGATCGTGCTGGTGCGGCCGGTACCGGAGAGCCCGGTTACGAATATGTTATATCCGACACTTTTTACATTCAGGCCCAGCCGGATCGAGTCAATCGCCTTTTCCTGGCCGATTATACCGGTCAACGGTTCGATATCTTCGGAGGTGGTAACCCGCGAAGGCTTGTAATCAATGGAGTAGTCGAGTTGTTTATAGGTGAGTTCCCGGCTGGCAGTGGTGCGGGTTCGTTTCTTGGCGGGCATAAGATCCTCCGGTTTTCGCTCAGTTTCGCCAAATATATCACCTGCTATGACTCAAAAAAACAAAATCTTGACCGTGCATCTGCGATTACACGCGATTCGTTCGTATACGTGGATAGATATATCCACGTATATGATACGATCAGGGCTCCATACGATTGGCTGGAATGCGATGATATGTCCGGGTCCAACCGACGCGGTGCGTTAGCCGGTCATGGTCGGGTGGGTGGGACCGACCTTCTGCTTTGCATAATCGCATTGGTGTAAGTCCAAGCTGACAATAGTATTGCCATTTTGGCCGATTTGTGGCCGTTGTGGCAGTTAGCGAAATTCTTGGCAAAGTTCAAAAAGTTCGAAAAAACTGGTGAAATGCGATGCTGAGTAACTGCTTTGAGGCCATGCCATTACATTGACAATCAGTGTAACATGTTGATAGTCAACGAGGTTGTTGACCTTGACAAGGTATTGTTTATTACTATATTCATCACTCGTTGCTTTTTAGCATTGCGCATTGAATTGGCGGTATCGTCTAGTGGTTAGGACGGATGGTTCTCAGCCATCAAACCGGGGTTCGATCCCCCGTACCGCTAAAGCATGCCGGATGTCTCTAATTCTTGGTGGAGACATCCGGTTTTTTTTACCCAATTCATTTCATTCGATGCGGTAATTTGACGTCATCGCATCCCGGAGTGCACTCCTATTCGCATATGAACGCACGTCTGTGATCAATCGAATCCCGGATTCGACAGAACTGAAGCAAAACTCGGCGGGGATTATGCCTCTAGGTCAGTTCGAACGACCGTTACTGTGCTCCGACTCGTATCTATCCTATAATGAATTGACAATCGAGAGCAAGGTGGTATATTCCGTCGTGTCAAGATTCACCCACAACCTCATCGTCGCTGTCTTCTCATCGCTTGGGTATCTGTTGCTTGATTTTAGTGTCGCATCAGCCGAGGAGCCGACCGGAATCTTCCGCACCGACCGGATAAATGCCCTCATTCTCGTGACCGTCTTCTCGATTGCCATTCTGTCATACACCCGCATGGCGCGACAGGGGAAATCGCTGTTTCTTCGCAAGATTCCCGGACTGAATGCGGTCGAGGAAGCGGTGGGACGGGCTACCGAGATGGGTCGTCCCGTCCTGTTCATTCCCGGTATACAGGAGCTCGATGAAATCCAGACGATCGCCGGAATCTCCATTCTCGGACGGGTAGCCAAAATCACGGCTCAGTATGACACGCCGCTTATGGTGCCGGTGCGGTATCCGCTGGTGCTCGCGGCCGGCCAGGAAGTGGTGGAACAGTCTTACATCGAAATGGGGAAGGGGGACGCGTACGACAAAGATATGGTCCGCTATGTCGCGGGCGAGCAGTTCGCCTTCACCGCCAATGTCAACGGCTACATGATGCGAGAGAAACCGGCCACCAACATTTATATGGGAGCGTTTTTCGCAGAGTCGCTGCTTCTGGCCGAAACGGGAAATGCGGCCGGTTCGATTCAGATCGCCGGCACCGCGCAGCCGGAGCAGCTCCCCTTCTTCATTGCCGCCTGCGACTACACGCTGATGGGCGAAGAGCTGTATGCCGCCTCGGCCTATCTCTCCCATGAGCCGGTAATGCTCGGCGGTCTGAAGGGGCAGGACCTGCTCAAAATGGTCATCACCTTGCTCATTATCCTCGGGGTGATTTTGGTCTCGTTCGGGATGGGTGACACCTTCACAAGTTGGTTCAACGCAGTATAGAGGCAAAGACAGAACTCTGATATGAAGACCACGGCACCGGTTGCAATAGCCTTTCTCTCAGGCATTATTCTTGTCATCTCTTTCTTTTTCAACGAGAATACGACTTTCGTCGGCGGATTGTCCGAAGAAATCCTCGTCTGGGTTACCATCGTCGGAGGGTTCACGCTGCTTCTGGGGGTCGTTTCAATCACTCGTGTAAATTTTGCTGCGGTGCGGGCGAGGCGTGAGAACTGGATCTACCGGCTGATCACGCTGATTTCAATCTTCGCCATGGCGATACCTTCACTACTGCCGAGTTCGTGGTCGCCGTTGTTCGGCCGCCAGCCCGGATCAATTTACGACTGGCTGTTCGTGACGATGGATATGCCGATGATGGCGACGATGTTCGCGACGCTGTCGTTCTATATTGCCTCGGCCGCTTATCGGGCTTTCCGGGCGCGTAACGCCGAAGCTACCCTACTTCTGGTCACAGCGGTCCTGGTCATGCTCTGGCGTGTGCCGATAGGCGAAGCGTTCCTCAACCTCTTTCCGGGACACCTTCCGACCCTGATCAATACATACGTCATGGGTGGCATCAATTTGGCAGTCCAGCGCGGAATCATAATCGGCGCAGCCCTCGGCGCGGCCGCAATGTCCCTTCGCATCATCCTCGGAATCGAGCGGACCTATATGGGGAAGGGATAAGCAAATGAACTTCTGGGATCGCCTGGAAAAGATTGACCGTCGCTGGATCTACCTGGCCGTAGCGATCGCCGTGATCATCCCGTTTCTGTTGCCGGTTCATTTTCCGGTCAGTGTAACGCCGGAGACAAAGGCGATCTATGACTATATCGAAGCAATGCCGGATTCTTCGGTGGTGATTCTCTCGTTCGATTATTATCCCTCGACACTGGCCGAGACTCAGCCGATGGCGATCGCCGCCATGGACCAGTTTTTCCAGAAGGATATGAAGGTGATTACTCTGAGCAATATCCCGCTCGGGGGACCATCGATGGCCGAGCTGATCACACGCCAGGCGGCCAAAGAATTTCATAAGGTCTACGGGGTCGACTACGTCAATCTCGGCTACAAAGCAAATTACGTAGCGGTGCTGAAAGGGATGGGGACCTCGATCGAAAGCATTTTCCCCACCGACAACTCCGGTACACCGCTCAAGGATCTTCCGTTGATGCAGAAGGTGAAGAATTACTCGGATGTGAAGTTCATTTTTGATATCGCCGATAACGCTACCGCAGATTACTGGGTTTCGATTGTCAATGCCGGTTATGGCACTCCGATGGCGGTCGGCGCGACCGCAGTCATGGCGCCAAAGCTGTACGCTTATGTCGGGGCCGGACAAATTATCGGACTTCTGGGCGGAATGAAAGGAGCGGCGGAGTATGAAATACTGCTCAACCGTCGCGGGACCGCATTCCGAGGCATGGATGTTCAGTCGCTGGTGCACTTTCTCATTATCGGGCTGGTCGTGCTTGGAAATGTCGGCTATTTCGTGAACAAAAGACTGCGCAGGAAGGTGACTCGATGACCGGAATGAGCGTATTCGAAATCTGGATTATCGCCTTCCTTACCCTGGCGCTTTTCTCTTTCCTGTACAAGGATAACCCGGTCTATAAGCTGGCCGAGCATATTTTCGCCGGACTTTCGGCCGGGTACTATGTCGGTCTCATCTGGGACACGGTGATTGTCCAGCAGTTGTGGGACCCGATGGTTCACAACGGTCGGTGGTGGCTGTTCATTCCCGGGGTAATCGGTTGCCTCATGTTCGCGCGGTTCTACCCCAAATTTTCCTGGCTCTCGCGAATCGCGCTCGCCTTCGTGATGGGGACGACCGCCGGCGTGTTCCTGACCACCCAGCTTCACGGTCTGGTCCTGCCGCAAATGAAAGCGACCATGCTTCCCCTGGTGGAGGGCGGCTGGGGGGCCTCGATCCTGTCCATAGTGGTCGTGGTGGGCGTGGTCTCGACCCTCATTTATTTCTATTTCTCGAAAGAGCACACGGGGGCGCTGGGGGCGACCGCCAAGGTCGGTATCTGGTTCATTATGATCGCATTCGGAGCCCACTTTGGCTACACCGTAATGGCGCGGGTATCGCTCCTGATCGGCCGGGTTCAGTTCCTCGCCGAAGACTGGATCGGCACCTTCTCGCACCTGATCAGATAAATGGAGTCAGATCGGCCATTTTGAGGGTGCACCCCGACCGCACCTCGATCCAACCCCGTTCTAATCTCCTTCTAACAGATTAGTACTTGTCAAACCGACTGACTTTACCTACTATATACCGAATTCTAACGAAGGAACCCGATGAAAGTAGTCATACCTGTCGCCGGAGTCGGTAACAGGCTGAAACCACATACGATTACAACGCCCAAGCCACTGCTGAAAGTGGGCAACAAGGCGATCCTGGACCATCTTCTCGAACCGCTGATCGAACTAAACCCGGAAGAGGTTATTTTCGTCATCGGTTACAAAGGGGACCAGATCACTACGCATGTCCGTAATCGCTTCAAATTCAAATCCACTTTTGTCGCCCAGGACAAGCTTCTGGGTCTGGGCTATGCAGTCCACATGGCCATGCAGCATGTGAAAGATGAGCCGCTTCTTGTGATTCTCGGCGATACGATCGTTGACTGCGACCTGGTCCGGTTTACGAACGCCGGCGACTACGTCCTCGGAGTCCGGAAGGTCGAGAACCCGCAGAGATTCGGAATAGCTGAAATAGAAAACGGATACGTCAGCGACCTGGTAGAAAAGCCGCAACATCCCAAGAGCGACCTGGCCCTGATTGGATTGTACTATTTCTCCGATCCCGGCTTGCTCAAGCAGGAACTCGCCGATTTGGTGGCATCCGGCAAAACGACCAGCGGTGAGATCCAGTTGACCGATGCGCTCGATGCGATGATTAAGAACGGCGTGAAGTTCAAGCCGTTCGAAGTTCATGGCTGGTACGATTGCGGAAAGAAAGAAACGATCCTCACATCGCATCAGCACCTGCTGAACAAGTTTGGCCGGTCGCGGCAGGTCGACGGATCGCTTATCAATCCGCCGGTTCACATTGCCGACAATGTGAGACTCGAGAACTCGATCGTAGGACCGCACGTGTCGGTGGACGAGGGTACGGTGATACTCAACAGCATTATCTCGGATTCCATTATCGGACGGAACGTCCGTATCGAAAATATGATTCTGGAAGAGTCAATTATCGGCAGCGATGCCGTGATCATAGGGGAGAAGAAAGTGGTCAGCGTGGGTGACTCCACGGAAATCGGCGGGCGCTGAAAAACGCTCGACGCCTGACCTTGATCTGTACGAATTGGCTAAAGGAGTATGAAGAATGGCTGGTGGCAATTTCCTGTTTACTTCGGAATCGGTAACCGAGGGACATCCGGACAAACTGTGTGACCGAATTTCCGACGGTGTGCTCGACGAAATTCTCCGCCATGATACCCGCGGTCGGGTGGCGTGCGAGACTTTCGTTACCGCAGGGCTGGTGATTGTCGGCGGGGAAATTACGACCAATGCCTATGTGGATATACAGGCACTGGTACGGAGGATCGTCAAAGAGATCGGCTACACCCACAGCCGGTATGGATTCGCCTATGACACCTGCGCCATTCTCAATGCCATCGGCACCCAGTCGCCCGATATCGCCCAGGGAGTCGATACCGGCGGCGCCGGCGATCAGGGTCTCATGTCCGGATACGCCTGTCGTGAGACGAAAGAGCTGATGCCGATGCCGATCATGCTGGCCCACAAACTCACCATGCAGCTGGCCAAGGTACGTAAGGCCAAAGGGCTGAGCTATCTCGGTCCGGACGGCAAGTCGCAGGTGACCGTTGAGTATATCGATGGCAAGCCTGCCCGTGTCGATTGCGTGGTAATCTCAACCCAGCATACTTCGGACATTCTGGACAAATCCGGCAAGAAGATCACCAACAAAGCCAAAGAAGAAATCATCGACAAGATCATTCTGCCGATCGTGCCGAAGAAGATGATCGACAAGAAGACAAAATTCTATGTCAACCCGACCGGCAAGTTTGTGATCGGCGGACCGCAGTCCGACACCGGCATGACGGGACGCAAAATAATAGTCGATACCTATGGCGGGATGGCTTCGCACGGTGGTGGAGCATTTTCCGGCAAGGACCCGACGAAGGTCGATCGGTCGGCCAGCTATATGGCGCGCTATATCGCCAAGAACGTGGTGGCCTCGGGATTGGCCGAGAAATGCAATATTCAACTCGCCTATGCAATCGGAGTCAAAGAACCGGTGTCGCTGATGATATTCACCGATGGCACCAGCAAGGTGCCCGATTCCCGAATCGTGCAGCTTGTCCGCAAGCACTTCGATATGACTCCGCGCGGGATCATCAAGACCCTTAATCTGCTGCGACCGATCTACGGTATGACCTCGGCGTATGGACATTTCGGCCGGCACGAAAAGGAATTTACCTGGGAAAAAACTGACGTGGCAAAGACATTGGCAAAGGAAGCATAAGTATGGCAATAAAGCACGACATTGCGAATATCAAACTGGCCGGCGAAGGCCGTCAGAAGATCGAATGGGCCGAGCGATCGATGCCGGTGCTGCGGCTCATCCGCGAGCGGTTCACCAAGGAGAAACCGCTTAAAGGAATCAATATGGCGTGCTGCCTGCACGTGACCACGGAAACAGCCAACCTGATGCGGACGCTCAAAGCCGGGGGGGCGAACGTCGCCCTGTGTGCATCGAATCCTCTCTCCACGCAGGACAGCACCGCCGCGGCGCTGGTAAAGGAATACGGCATTTCGGTATTTGCGATCAATGGCGAAGACAACAAAACCTACTATAAACATATTCATCAGGCGCTCGATTTCAAGCCGCATATCACGATGGACGATGGCGCCGATCTCGTCTCAACTCTGCACACCAACCGCAAGGAACTGGCCCAGGGAGTGATGGCGGGAACCGAGGAGACGACTACCGGCGTGATTCGTCTTCGGGCCATGGAGAAAGACAATGCTCTTCTGTTCGCAGTAGTGGCGGTCAATGATTCAAAGACAAAGCACTTTTTCGACAATCGGTACGGTACCGGTCAATCTACCCTCGACGGTATAATCAGGGTCACCAACACCCTAATCGCCGGCTCGACCGTTGTTGTCGCCGGCTATGGCTGGTGCGGACGCGGTCTGGCCATCCGGGCCAAGGGAATGGGGGCGCATGTGATCGTGACCGAAGTGGACACGGTGAAGGCGCTCGAAGCGGCGATGGATGGATTCATGGTGATGCCGATGAGCAAAGCTGCCGCCATGGGGAATGTCTTTATCACAGTCACCGGCGATATCAATGTCATCCGCCTTGAGCACGTCAAGAAAATGAAAGACGGCGCGATCGTCTGCAACTCAGGACACTTCAACGCCGAGATAGACCTGCCGCATATTACCAAAGCGGCCTCGAAACGACATATTGTCCGTCCGCAGGTCGAAGAATTCGTTATCGGTAAGAAAAGGATCTTCATCCTGGCCGAAGGACGGTTGATCAATCTGGCCGGAGCGGAAGGACACCCGGCGATGGTGATGGATATGTCTTTCGCCAACCAGGCGCTCGCCTCCGAGTATGTCGTTCGGAATCACAAAAAGTTCGAGCGGAGGGTATATACCCTTCCGGACAAGGTTGATATTGAGATTGCGGGCCTCAAGCTGAAGTCGATGGGTGTTTCTATCGACAAGCTGACCGCCGAGCAGAAGAAATATTTGTCTTCGTGGGAAATGGGGACCTGAGCTTCAGATCTTAATCGCCCGCAACGAAAAGAGCTGCGGGAACCGAGTTGGACCTTCGGGCGGATAGTAATATCCGCCTTTTTCATACCAATCACGCTCACGGGGATAACAGCACTTGTCAAATTCATTCAGGAATTCAATTGTCAGACCTGACTCGATCAAGGCATTGATGATGTCCGACAGCTTGTGCTGCCACTCCACGTGCTCGGATTTAACAACGTAGTCTTTATTACAATAGTCGATTTCATTCGAGTAGACGTACGGTCCCTTCTTGAAGTAGGAGACATTTGATTCGAGCCAGGGAATCATGATCGGGTGAAGATCGACCATGTAGAACCTTCCACCCGATTCGAGGAAGTATGAAATGATCCCAGCCCACGCCGACAGATCCTCGATCCAGTGATGGGTTCCGTACGACTGATAGATAATATCGAACTTCCCCTGCAGATGTTTCTTCAGTTCGAGCACATCGGAGCGCACCCATTCGGCCTTCAGACCGGATTGTTGCGTGAGATCTTTCGCCAGCTCGATCGATCTGTCCGAGATATCGACACCGGTAACGATTGCCCCTTTACGGGTCCAGGAAAGCGTATCGAGACCGAATTGGCAGAACAAATGCAGCAGGCGTTTACCGGAAACATCACCGATTTCTTCAAGTTCGATGCTCTTGAGAGTAGACTGACCCTCGAGAAATTCCTTCACCCTATAGTCAGGATGGTCGAAATGGATTTGCGCCATCTCGTTCCAGGCGGCACGGTTCTTCTCGTTGTCCCGATTGGGCATCTTACTTCCTCGCGCTGAACATCGCCGTAAGGCCGATCAGGAAAAAGATGCCGTTAATTCCCCAGATCGCCACCCAGTCCGGGACTTTTTCGTTGTAGCCTGCAGACTGGAGAATTCTGAAGAAGACAAAATAGACAAGGGCGATACCGGCACCGGTTGCAAACGACACCGCGATCCCCCCCCGGCGGCTTCGCGCCGCCAGCGGAACGCTGATCAGCACCACTATGAACGAAGCAAGGGGGTAAGAGAATTTAAGCCGGTAGTCGATCGATTCGCGGACATAAGGACCGCCGGTTCGTTTCATCAAATTAATGTACAACTGCAATTCTTCAAGCCCCATATCCCCCGGGTCGCCGAGCTTCCTGGAGAGATCATCGGGCGTGTCTTTGATATCGGGAAGCTCCATTTCGGCGAACTGGTGGAACGACGCCTGGGTGGTGGAATCGCTGAACATGCGGATCACGCCGTTGAGGGCCCGCCAGCGATTCTGGCGATACTCTATCGACTGCGCCGTCAGAAACTCGGCCAGAGTATTCTTTTTCGTCTTATAGATCTTCAGATCCTTTCCTTCCTGCCGTTCGACATTGAAGGAGCCGATCGTGTAGAAGTACCCCGGCGAGATTTGTCGATAGATATTAGCAAGCTGGGTGAACCGCCGTTTGGAGTGCTTCTTGATGGTGAACTCCCGGATCTCCAGGCGTTTCTTATTCGCCGGGGGGAAAATGTATTCGTTGTAGTAGAAATGTCCAACAGCAAGTATGAGTGAAACGATCAGAAAAGGAGCAGCGATCCGATAGAGTGAAATAGCCGAAGCGTTCATCGCGAGGATCTCATTGCGTCTGGCCAGCACGGAGACAGAGAACAAAGTCGCCAGCAACACGAAGACCGGGAAGAACGACTTGATCACCCATCCGCCGAAATAAGTGTAATACTTGAGAATCTCAAGGATCGGAACTTCGTTGTCAATAAAATCGCTCAACCCCTCGACCATATTTATGATAATAATCGTGAATCCGATCGCGATTATCACCACGCCGAGGGCGATAAAGAAATGTCTCAGAAGGTACCGGTCGAGTTTTTTGAACATAACCTCTCTATATCACTTGATCCTTCTGAAGTAACTGAACAGCGGCTTCTCCGTCACCACGATATAGAGCAGGTAGAGGCCTACTCCGCCGATGAGAAAATTCGCCGACCACATCGACCAGAACGGCGGGACAATCCCCCGGTCGGCCAGATCCTCGCCACCGATCAGAAACGCCCAGTAGATGACGAACATGATGATCGAAATCGCAATCGCCATCCCCATTCCCTTACGCTTGGACATCACCCCGAGCGGCGCGCCGACCAGAATGAAGGCGATGATCGCCCCCGGGATGGAATACTTCTTATAGATTTCCAGTTCGTACTTATCCATGATGCGCTCTTGTGCGTCGATCTGCTGGCTGTTCCGCTCAACCTGCCGGGCGAAAGTCGCGGCGTTGGTCTTGACCTGGCTGTAGGCCGCCGAATCGGTGATTGAATCAGCCATGACTTGCAGAGCGCTGTCGGTGAAGAGGTAGTCGATCCGCTGGATGTAAGAATCATAGATGCGTGTTCGGAAAGGATCGATTTGTCTCGAAGCGTTGTCCACCCGCAATTTCATATCTTTTATATTCATCTCCCGGTCCCCCCGGTAGTCCGAGTCGGTTCGCTGGAGTTCCGTTCCTGCTTCCGAGACATTGATAATCTGCTTGTCGAAATCGACCCTTCGGTAATTGGTGGCATCGTTTACATCGAGCGAGTGAATCTCGCCATCGTACAAGCGTGAACTGCATATTCTTGTTATGATCGGTCATCTGGAGATAGCCGTACTTGGCGACGATTATGCGGGGTTTGTTGTTGTCCCTTGTGTCGGTGATCCGGACCCCTTCGACCCGCGAAGTCTTGTGATCGATATGATCGATCAGGACGAGATAGCCGGGAATATCGGAGATGAAGACGCCCGAGCGGAAGACCAGGGTAGGGCGCATGGCCGAAATATCTCCCCAGAGTTCGCGCTCCCGTTTGTTAAGGTCCGGGAGAATCTTGTCGTTGAATTCGACCATCCCGAAAGTAAGCACGGCGCCCGCGACAAGAAGAGGAGATATAACCCGAAGCATATTGACGCCCGAAGCTTTCAGGGCGGTGATTTCGAAATCGGCGGTGAGTCGTCCGAACGCCATCAGGCAGGCGACCAGAACGGCCATCGGGACGGACAGGGCCAGCATCCAGGCCAGGTTCAGCCCCAGAAGTTCCAGCGCCACCCAGACCGAGAGATCTTTGTCGATCACGTGATCGGTGATCTTGGGGACAAAATCGATAACCAGCAGGAATGTTATGGTGAAGAATGCAAAGAGGAACGGGGCAATATGTTCTTTGAGTATGTATCTGCTGAGTATCTTCATAAATCACCGGCAATATATGAGTTATACACAGTACCGCCAAGCTCAATTCAGGCTCATCGACCGGCCTTCGGTAGCCCACGTCAGCCCGGTCCGGCGTTAGCCGGGTAGGGCGCAGCGTGGGAAATGTTATTTAGGTGGGCTACCGAAGATTTCTTCGAATCATTGGACAACTTAGTACATTCGATTCAGACATTTACCCTCACCCCCGACCCGCCCAGGGGCGAGGGGAGGAAGAGTGACAGACTGGAATCATGGTTTACAATTCAGACCGGGAACATCGTTTACATTCGCTCGAACCGACCGAGGTTTTCCTCTTCTCTTTTCCCTCTCCCTATGGGAGAGGGATACAGGGTGAGGGTGGATTTGTCTTTCTGCGTCTCGGTGCTAGCCGGGTAGGGCGCAGCATGGGAAGAAGTTCGGCAATGGCTGAACAAACTTCGCGTTGACATCGCCTGGCGAATGCTCAAATGTCGAAACAGAAGAATGACAATAATCGCATGCCTGAAGGCATGCTTTGATGCGGCCGGTCCGAAGACGGCTCGTCCCTACAAAGAATCCCGTAACACAACCGCAGCCGTCAGATTAGCTCTTCGGTAGCCCACGTCAGCCCGGTCCGGCGTTAGCCGGGTAGGGCGCAGCGTGGGAAAAAGTTCGGCGTCAGCCGGACGAATCGCAGGTTGACACCCGCCGGGCGTTCGAAACAGCTATCGCCGATTCTTATTGCGGCAGGCTGCCGAAGATGATAATATCGGTAGCCATTTTTGCCCCAAGCATATCCCTCTTGCCAGCTATATCCTCCGGCGTTATAATAGATCGCTATGGCTGAAAAGAAGATAATCGACTTTGCTCCCGAAGATATCGTGACCGGGTACTTCTCCGTCCGCAAGAAGACTGTCCGTGAATACACCAAAGGACAGTTCGTATCTCTTGAACTGGGTGACTCCACCGGACGGATCAACGCCGTCTCCTGGGAGCCGGATCAGTTCACCCTGACCGAGCTGGCTGAGGGAATGGTGGTGAAGGTTAAAGCTGTAGTCGGGGAATACAATAACAAGCCGCAGCTCACGATCAATCGCATTCGCCTGGCTACCGATGATGAGTACCAGATCGAAGATATCATGCCGTTCTCGAAGCAGTCGAACGAAGAACGGAAAGCGAGAATCCTCGCGCTGACTTCGAAAATCGAAAACAGCTATATCAAAGCGCTGGTCGAGTCGTTCTGGAACGATGAAGTATTCCTTGCCGACTACCTCAAGGCTCCGGCCGGAAAGCTCTGGCATCATTCGTATATCGGCGGCCTATCCGAACACTCTGCCAATGTCGGCGAACTGGCCCTCAGAGTCTCGGCCGGGTACGATTTTCTCAACAAAGACTATCTCATATTCGGCGGGCTGTTTCACGATGCCGGCAAGATCGCGACATACAGCACCAATACGATAATCGACTACACCGACGAAGGGAGACTGATCGGGCATATCTGCCTGGTCGATGACTGGATCTGCCGCCGGGCAGCGACGATCGATCACTTTCCCGAAAAGCTGTTGATGAAGCTGCGGCACATTATTCTCTCGCATCAGGGGGAGCTGGCGTATGCCACTCCAGTGGTGCCGCAGATGCCGGAAGCGTTTGTCGTGTACTATTGCGATGAAATTGACAGCAAGATGGGAGCGATCGACCGGATCAGGGAACGTCACGACGGCAAGGGCTGGTCGGACTATGTCAGCCTGATCAGCAGGTATCTGTATTTCGGCGAAGGGGACGGAGAGTAACCGGGGAATGGCGACACCGATACTCGACGTGAAAAATCTCTGCCGCACGGTCTCGCTGGACGGTCAGCCAAAAACGATCATTGACAATATCAGCTATTCGTTCTGTCAGAAACAGATCTACACAATCATTGGTCCATCGGGGGCAGGGAAGTCGTCGCTGCTGAGATTGCTGAATCGTCTCGATGAGCCTGATTCGGGTGAAGTGCTCTTCAACGGCAAGAGCCATCTCGAATACACCCCGTGTGAACTTCGGACCGAAATAGGCTATCTGTTTCAAACTCCTTATCTTTTCGATGGCACCGTGCGGGACAACCTGCTCTACGCGAATGCAAGTTTGACAAGCGATGAGATCGATACATTAGTTCGCGAAGCTCATATCAAGCCGGGTCAGCTTGATCATTCAACTGAAAATATGTCGGTTGGAGAAAAGCAGCGAGTGGCCATCGCGCGTCTGCTTGCCACAAGACCCAAGGTGATTCTTCTCGATGAACCGACCTCGGCCCTCGACCCCGGCTATACTCAGGCTATCGAAGATCTGATCAAAGAGGTGGTGCCAGAAGAGGATCTCACCGCGCTGGTGGTGACGCACAATCCGGAACAGGCGTTGAGAATCGGACAGGAAGCGCTGCTTATGTTCAATGGCAAGCTGGTTGAATCGGGTCCGGTCGAACAGGTGATCAATCGATCCGCAATCCGAAGAAGGAAAGCGGTACAAGACGAGGCAGCTCGAATGACCACACCCGGTCTGGCACAGGTCGGACTTTCGGCGCTCATGGTCCTGATCTCGATTGCGATCAACCGGTACTGGAAGATCCCGGTCATCAAAGATATCAGTATCGGATCGGTGCGGGCGTTCGTGCAATTGATCGCGGTCGGTTATGCCCTGCAGTTCATATTCAAACTGGATTCGGTTTGGTTGATCCTGCTGGCGATACTGATCATGATCGCAGTGGGGGCTCAAGCCGCTTCGAGTCGGACCAGGAATCTCAAAGGTGCTTTTGTCGTATCTTTGATCGCCATGTTGTCCGGATCGCTGTTGACGATCGGGCTGATGCTCGTTTTCAGAGTGATATCATTTGAAGCAAGGTACATCATTCCGCTCGGCGGGATGATAATCGGCAACTCCATGAATGCCTCGGCCCTCACGATCGACCGTCTCGCCGCCGACATTCGCGGCAACCGACTGGCGATAGAGTCGGCGTTATCGCTCGGTAAAGGGTGGCAGCTGGCAGTTTCGAAATACACTCGCGCGGCCAACACGACCGGGATGATCTCGGTCTTGAATTTCATGAAGACGGTCGGGATCGTGGCGTTGCCGGGGGCGATGACCGGTATGATTCTGGCCGGCGCCGACCCGCTTCACGCGGTGTTTCTTCAGATCATCGTTGCTTATATGCTGCTCATGGCGGTGACGATTACCTCGATCGTCTGCGTGCAGCTTACCGTCCGCAAATTCTTCACCCGCTATCACCAGCTCCGGCACGGGGTATAGCCCGCGGCGCGGTGGGAAATATCCCGACAATCGTTTATCCGATCATGCCCAGAGGCATGTCATTCCCTCGTACGAGGGAATCCCGGTTTCTTTTTCTCTGGTACCAGCGTGTTCAACGGCTCTGAGGTGAGGTTGTTTGTCCGCTCGGAATCTTGGGTGTTAGATCTTTCAATGGCGGCCCATAAGAATGTGCCACCCTATGCCGAATCAGCAGATTTCCCTCATCGCGGCGTGTAAATCTTCTGTAGGGTGGAGCCGTCTTCGGACCCGCCAAATCGCACAGGCTGCAAGGCACGCGATGACCAACATCCGATTCTCCCCGGCATCCCGCCGCGCGGTGGGAAATATCCCGACAATCGTTTATCCGGTCATGCCCGAGAGGCATGTCATTCCCTCGTACGAGGGAATCCCGGTTTCTTTTTCCTGGGTGCTTGGTGCATGAACCAGACCTGGTTTACACATTAAACCGGTCACATAGGTAACACCTTGAATCGTACTCTTCGGTAGCCCACCTAAACGAGGTCC
Source organism: uncultured candidate division Zixibacteria bacterium (assembly GCA_963711085.1). Lineage (GTDB taxonomy): Bacteria > Zixibacteria > MSB-5A5 > GN15 > FEB-12 > CAVQCT01. The sequence goes on from CAVQCT010000006.1 coordinate 391,114, forward strand.
GCGCATCGCGGACCGAATGCAGGGTGGGTGTCAACCGGTGTTTCGTTCGACCGAGGCCGAACATGTTCCCACGCTGCGCCCTGCCCGGCTGTCGCCGGACCGGGCTGACGTGGGCTACCGAAGCCATCGAATGTACGGCAATCCCGACCTCGAGCCCGCCGGGTACCCCACCGCTTGCGGTGGGAAAGTCGTATATCCGCAAAAGACTTAGCAAGACAAATCCGGGGAAAAACTTGTACATTCAGCTTGTATTTTCGGGCCGATTGGTTACATTAGGGGCTGTTTCCGGATCATTCCGGGGACATCAGACATCACGACACGGAGAGGTGGCCGAGCGGCTGAAGGCGCACGCCTGGAAAGTGTGTATAGGTAACCCCTATCCAGGGTTCGAATCCCTGCCTCTCCGCCATTTTCGGGAGGAAGGGCCGGCGAGATAATCGATCAATTGATATATATTGAATGCTAGGGCAGCCTCGTCTTCGAGCCTGCCGTTTGTGAGATTTCCGATGTGAAGCAGGGAAGAGGAAACTCGCCGCAAGCGGATGGGCCACTCGGCCCGCGGGAATCACAACCAAAAGAGATCAGGAGGGAACGCTCAATGAAAGAACTAGCATTAGGCTTCTCGTTGCTCTTGGTAATCTCTGGCGTCGGTAAATTGGGCGTTCTAGAAGATCACCTGTTCAACTTTCTCGGCGAACGATCATGTCCACTATGATCAAGGTGAGATTTCCCAATACTACTTTGCAGATGTATCCTTCTATGATATAGACACGTTGACGACCATTTACAATCCTCCGGAAACAAGGGAAGATGTCTTCAAATTGGCAGTCAGTGATGATGGGGACGTATATCCAATTCACGGGTTCCAGGACAACCAATTTAACCGTATTGCAAGGCGAGAGAAGTTGCAGATCTGTAAAAGTTTCGTGCGGGGATATGGGCAGATTCGTGCTCGAACTAATGGTAAAGCAGTACTACGACAATCCAATCTACTTGTCCAGTGCGAAGACGATGATCGACTTGAATCGCTCCATTTTGCTTGCTGGAGAGTCCCTACATGGTTTTGGCGACACAGCTAGGGAGTTTCAGAGGATTACAAGTGCGTATGCCCAAATTGAATTTGATTCTCTTTCGTATGACGATGACAGGCAAGTATTTACGGTTCAGTATGTTGTCTGGGATGAGTCGTTTGGCGATCTCACCTTCTATAGCATGGATATTTCATTGCTTGGGGAGTGCTTTCTCAAGCAGAATAGACTGCTTGATACGAATATTGGATATTGGTTGTATAGAAAGTGACACCTTCACGGATTGTCTGTTGCCCTTTGTTTAATTGACTCTGAAGCCCTCAGCGGATAGAGAGAGGTTGTCGGTTTCAGTATTGCGACGGACTATTCCAGATACGACTCAGGCAATTTAGGACTGGGGTAGCCCGTCCGCTTGCAGTGGGGCCGGGTGGCCCACCGCTTGCGGTGGCTTTCAATATTTCGTTTCTTGAGAAGGTCGCATGCTGAGGATATTGTGAAATGCCACGATTGCGACATTACGATCATCTGAATACAGCCAGGTTCGTAACCTTCAGCTACTATCGCCGACACCGTTTTCTAACGAATGATAGCATAATTGGTGTGTTCATTGAGCGTCTCAGTGAATTACGGGTGCGTTACGAGTTACATTTGCTCGGCTACGTGATCATGCCGGAGCACGTACATTTGGTATTGCACCCACCAGATGACGTGAAGCTCGGTCCAATAGTGGGAGAGCTTAAATCACGTTCGGCAAGACAGATATTGGCGGAAGAGCTGATAGTCCTCCCGTCGGATTGCCGCGTGTTCAAAGATGGGCGGGAGAGAAACTGTTTCTGGCAACCGGAGAGGATATGATCATAATTGCCGGGCCAGGGACACCGTGCTGGAGAAGATAAACTATTGTCATAATAATCCGGTGAAGCGAGGATTGGTATCGGAGCCGGGTGAATGGCGCTGGTCAAGTTACAACTGGTATGCGGGAGTGACAGACGGACCGATTGAAATGGACGGCATAGATAATATGGTCGTCCGTTGAAGAGGAAACCCACCGCAAGCGGATGGGCCACCCAGGACCTGAGAGAAAGGAGATGAAGCGGAATACGTCAAATACATGAAACGCTATCATCCGGACGTTCATAACCCGAATCTCTGGAGACATGAAGGAACGCACATTTGGCAGTCGAGAGCTCTCGGCAGTCTGTTCTTCCCTGGCATATCTCTACAATTTGCTGCTTCATGGATTTGGTGAAAACAATCAATTTGAAAGGCAGGCATACCTTGACCCGTTCATAATAAGCTGCGAAACAGGTGGCCAATCGCCACGCTTATACTTTTGATGTTGAGCAACTTCGTAATTTCCTGTGGCGGGATGTATTCCTATATGGTGTCTGGATCTAATTGCCACTAATGATGCAACATGTTAACCTGCCTCATTTCCACCTGAAAGCTTAGCCGTTCGCGGCAGCGCATTTTCAGATAACGGTCGTAATCTGACGATCGTTATGAGGTTCACGAACATGAGAGGTACAATGGTTCACTTCAACATGGAGATGAGCGCCAAGATGACAAACGGGACTTCTCTTCAAGTGACCCACATCGTATCAAATGGAAAGAATCTAACGGATTTGACAGAACCCGTGCCAATTCCGCCAGGTGACTCCTATATTAAGGTGGAGTTCGGAAATTTCAAGAGATCAGATGGAAATTCTGTGACTGTTTCCCTAGGCGAGCTTCGTTCAAACACTTCCGGTTGGGCTATGAATTTGGGAAATCTAGTAGTAGATCTGTCTGTCTATAGTGTGATGAGAGTATGATCATCAGCTGGGTGCCCCGCAGCTTGGGGGCCTGTTGAAAAAGGTCCTGGTGAAGGGGTTTTGACAATCTAGTATTTCATCATACAAAACAAATGCGACCGACCTCAACTGGAGCTGATGCTCCTTCCGCCACTTAGAATCATTCATCATCGAGCATCACTGTCTTCGCGAGTTGAATCCGGTCCCGGTTCAAATACCGCCCAGAAGAGGGCTGTGAATTTTCTCGCTTTGTTCTCAGAAAGCGACCCAATTCAACTGACAGATTTACCCACTCCACCCGACCTGGGAAGCAGTCCAGAGGCACACTTTTTCTAACGCCCTTCTAACAGCGAACTTCATCTAACTGCACGCAACTTCACGTAACTCCACCTAACTTCACATTACTTAACCTAAGTGTAAGTCTTGACTTAGGCCTAATTTGTTGCTATATAGAGGGTAACGCGAAAACGACGGCGGAGAATCCCTGCCTCTCCGCCATTTTCGGGAGGAAGGGCCGGCGAGAATTCAATCAGTCAAATATATATTGTGCATAGGGCAACCTCGTCTTCGGGCCTGCCGGTTGTGAGATGCCAATTGTGAAACGGGGAAGAGGAAACCCACCGCAAGCGGATGGGCCACCCAGCGGCAAAGACTCCGGTAGACTGCTGCCAACAGGATCAAGTTATTCGGGGACGTTGAACTGCAAATTCAGCCAGGGTGGCACGATACAAACTGCAACATTGAACATAAGAGATCTTAACATAACCTCAGTTACTTACTAGGAGTAGAAGTAGATGTCTTTCAAGAGTATTATTTGTCCACTCTTTCCCATAGTGTCAGTCCTTGCCGTTGCAGCAAACTTCTCTGCCTGCGTGAATTCTGACAAACTGGAGCATAGTCACTCAACTGACCTGCTAAAGAGTTCAAAGCGAGCTGACAAGATGTTTCTAACCGAACTTGCCTATCTTGACTCCATCGTAACAGGTCAGGTCGGCGAATCGGGTTACTCCGTCGAACGTATGCAGAGGAGTATGGAGCTTATGGAGCAGTTGACGGGACTGCTGTCGAAGGCGGATGGCACGTATTTTGGCAGGCTGGCGCCAGTGCGAAACGATATCGTTCGATGGAGAGACTGGTTTAACGCAAACCGGGACTGTCTGTACCTTGGTTCCGATTCTACATCGATTTTGTTCGATTCGTCGTGCCTCTCACTAAAGAGAGGGATAGACTAGCGTGCTTCAATAGGACTGTTGACGTTGTCTTAACTGCATAAGCTAGCTTGGTTCGGATGGCCCACCTGAAGGCGTCCATTGAAAAGGAACCCACTGAGGCCGGGTGGCCCACCGCTTGCGGTGGGTTTCAATATTGAGGTAAAATGACTTCTAGACCCGTAGTTAAATGTAACGATTCCACAGCGGAGCTGTGGGATACCGGAAGTTAGAAAGTAGGCCAACAATGAAAGTATTAACCGAAGAGAATGCGAGCGTGTTGTTTGGTGGAAGTCCGCTGGACACTTTTGTCAGAGAGCTTTCGATTAGGCTGCCCTTAGTGCGCGATACCTACTCGATTCCGATCGACTCGGGTGCGAAGACAAAGATGTCCAGGCTGTTTGCAGACGTGCTTCTCAAGAGCCCAAGCGTCTGCATTTACATTACCGGCTGGAGCGTATGGGGGTACTCAGAGAACCTTGACTTGTTCTACGGATACCGGCGCTCGTTCGGCGAGAATCGGATTCTGATGGAAGCGCCGGTTCACTTATTTGAGTCAAGCGAAGTGGATACTTTCGTCAGTATCCTCTGTATGGTGTTCTACTTCGTATGGGACGCCTGTGTTTTCGATACAGAAGGAAAGGCGCTCGTTCGGATAAGTCATGATGAATGGCTCGAGATTCGTACCGATGATGAGGACATTCGGAAAGAGTTTGTAACGGAGTTGGAAGGATTTAATATACGTCTTCTTCACGGCAAGTAATGAGGTTCCGAATCGCCGGTACTGTGCCACGCCGTTTGATAGGCAGGGTATGAAGAAATATTCCAGGGAATCAGTTTTTGATAAGCATAAACCATTTCGACCAAAGACGAGGGAGAGGTAAGATGCCTGGTTTGACACACAGGGTGGGTATTTTCGGGGTCATGATCGTGTTGCTCGCGGCTACAGTCAGCTTCAGCGCTGAGATCGCAGTGAACGACGTCGTATTGCTCAACAACGGCGCTGTCGTGAAAGGGACGATCATCAAACGAGAAGAAGGAAAGAAGATCATTGTTCGGATGCTCGACGGCAAGGAAATCAGCATACCGTTCAAGAAGATTTCTCAAATAACCACGAGCGATGCCAATTACGAAGAGGCGCATCAGCAAATAATCGACTCCGTCCAGCAGCATCGCGGCACCGCCCTTTCGGTAATCGAAACCAATCTGCACGTCCGGTTCAACATGAGGACCGGCAAGAACGTCACTGCATTCGGAGTCTCGGGCGTGGTGGAATTGCTTACCAATAAGAACTTCTCGATCGGGCCCGGTGTCGCCTGGGATCAACACAAATACGGCAGCCTGTTGCCCATATTCAGCGAGGCCTGTTACTACTTCCCGCTGGAAGGCATCAAGCCGTTTCTATATGGGCGTGCCGGCTTCTCAATCGGCTGGATCAAGGATCTGGTCGGCACCGATTTCGGCGGTGCTCGATGGGGAGTCGGCGCGGGCGCGCAGAAGAAGATCAGCAACAAGTATACATTGACAGCGCAGGTCGGCTATGAAAAGCAGAACTTGATGACGGTCAATCCGAAGCTGGCCGGGTATCCGGACTGGATCTCGGCGTCGGTAGGGTTGAAGATGTAAGGCACCGACCGTCTGTTGTGATGGCGCTGTAGGGCACGTCCTTCTTAGAACGTGCCACGCAGGGGCCGGGTGGCCCATCCGCTTGCGGTGGGTTTCAATATTGAGAGAAGATGAATTTGAAATTAACATTGGTTCGTGAGGTACCCACAGCAGAGCTGTGGCGCACCGGCGCACTGTAACCCGACCAAATATTATGAGCAAGCAATTCAGAAAGATATTTCTCTGCAGTCTCGGCCTGCTGCTGCTGCCGGCGGTTGCCTATGCTGATGTGGTCTGGCCGGCGCTCTATTTGGAAACTCGAATGTTCTCCTGGTGGGCAATCAGTATCGGTTTTGTTGTCGAATTCTTCTTCGTGCGCTGGCTCTTTTCTCTGGCCTTTCGACGAGCCCTGATAGCGACTTTTTCCGCCAATCTTGTTTCGACGATCGCGGGCATCCTGCTCATACCTCTGGGCGGTATCGCGTGGGAGTTGTTTCCGGGATTGGTGTATAATCGAGCGCTGGGATGGGGGACCTTCAATCCTGTCACCTGGGCTGCGACTTTTCTGATCGCAAGCGTAATCAATGCCCTGATCGAGGGATCAATCTACAAGCTCGCATTCAAGTACGACCTCAAATTCAAGAGCAGAAAATTCTTGTGGCTGGTGCTGGCTAATGGTATTAGTGTGGGTGTAGCATTCGCGAGTTTGTGGGTGGCGCCAATCCGGTCGTAAGAATTCACGGCTGGTTTGCCGAATGTCGTTTGACAACGTGATGAATAGTCAAGTACCTGAACAAACGTATTCCATGCCGAACTCACGACGTTGGTTTAACGGCGTGGCATCTACCGTGTTCGTTGCCGCGGGTACGTGGCTGGTGTGTCATTCACTTCGGGAATCATTGGGCGATGCTCCAATAGCAGCCAGGATCTGCATAGTCATTGGAATTTGGATCGGGTGGCCTATCCGCTTGCGGTGGGATTCATTATTGAAGTAATATGAATTCGAGGTCCGTAGATAAATGTAACGATTCCACAGCAGTGCTGTCGCGCATTGAGAAAGAGCAGCACAAAAGGATTCGCAGAACTTGTGGCGGCTTACCCGTTTCGAAAAGATATTTGAACACGCGATCGAACAGGGAGGAGAGATGTCGATAGTAACACAAACTGTGATATACGGCGTTCTTGAGACTTTTCTCGAGGCGCTGGCCTGGGGGCTGATCGGCTACTTCCTGTCGAGAGGATTGCGCATTTCAGCCCGGTCCTGGTACGTTGACTTGCCGATAGTCATGCTGCTGTTTCTCGGATGGCAATTCTGGACAAGCTCATATTTCACTGAGCTGCAGATTAGCTTCGGTAACGGGGCCTTTCTGGACTTTCTTGGCGGCGACGCTTCGGATCTCTTTGCCATGGGGTGGTTTGACGTCGCGTTCAGCTTGGTCGAAGTATGCTTAGGTTACTTTGCGGCGCGATGGCTGCTTACGAATCTTTCAAAGCGGCTCGTCAGTCAATCCGTATACTGACAAAGTCACAAATCCATTGTCGGCGAACACTGGAGGCGATACATGACGAATACACAAATTAAAAAAGCCGAATCCCCCGAACAGATGCGGGCGGCGTTCCGACTCGTGAATGCCCTGCTTGCGGAACTTGGCGAAGAAGGGGACGAATCGGGCGAAGTCACGCTCGAAAGCCAGGCAGCAAACCTAGCCGAAATTGGCGACCGACATATCATCTTGCTTGCTTACGCGGAGGACATCCAGCCAGCCGGTGTGTTGACCTTGTCGGAGTGCTATGCAATCTATGCAAATGGACAATATGGCGTGATAAATGAGATGTATGTGGTGCCTGACTCTCGGTCCGATGGAATCGGGGCCAAGCTCGTTGCGTCGGCTGTCGAATATGGTCGTGCGAGGGGCTGGCGGCGAATCGATGTGACCGCTCCGGAGTCTTCCCGATGGGAGCGCACCCGTCGGTTCTACGAGAAACTTGGCTTTGTCTTCACCGGCCCGAAACTGAAGCTGTTGTTGTGATGGCATTGTAGGGAACGTCCTTCTTAGAACGTGCCACGCAGGGAGATCGTATGAGTGAGTCGGGTCCCGGAAGAGGACGCATCAGCGTCCGAAGAATAACCCCGACATCTTTTCTTGGTTGCCCGAGCAGAGAGTGTCGGGTTTTTCCGTCGGTCGCCCTGCCAGCGCAGGACTCTCTCCGTCAGAACCCGACCTACTAGGCCAATGTCTCAATTGTTATTCGAAGTGGAGTCTATGGCTTGCTCCGGGTTGTTGGCGATGATCCAGTTCATCCACATGCCTACCGGCTGACCTTGATATATTGCCGGGCGATAATGCCAGCCCTCGGCTACTTCCATCGCGAACAGGTCGAACAGCACCCAGCCGCTGCTTTTGATAACCGTCTTGGCGCAGACATCGCCATACTCACTCACATAATACAGGATCTTCGTCTCAACGGAGAACCCGGGTCGATTGAAGAACTCGGGTAAAACGGCGGGATCGCTTCCGATGAGTTCAGGAAGGACATCGTGCGGAGCGGCGCTGTCTCTAAAGGGTGAAGGAACGGAGGTCTGTTCGCACTGCCCCACCCACTGCCGGTAGCAGATGCGGGTGAGATAGCCTGATGTCCGCCCGGCAGAGTCAGATCCGGGGCGAAAGGCTGACCACAAAGCAGGATCACTGGTCGAACGGATAAGCGCCGAATCATCGCGGGTAGAGTAGACTGGAGTGGCCGAAAGAAACTCGCCGGAGTCAGTGAATCTGAGCCGGTACCAGATGTCTATCCTCCCAACGTGGAGTCTATCGAGATCGGTATACATTGTGTAGGTAGGGGGATTGGCCATGTCAGGCAATTTTGCCTGAAGAATGAAGTCGGGTGCAACATCGTAATCCCGTCCATGGATTACCGGCAGTCCACTCAAGATAATGAGCGTGACCGAAAGGAAATACCTGAATCCTATTGTCATAGATCCTCCTCAAGAGATAATATCACACGGGGGAGGATTCCTGTCAACAGAAACGAGGCGGTGGACTTTCTGAGCCGTCAGGAAAGGATTCCTGACAGCACGGAATCTTCTCTTATCGTCCCGGGTAATTGTGTCGGGTTTTTCCGTCGGTCGCCCTGCCAGCGTAGGACTCTCTCCGTCAGAACCCGACCTACAAGCGCGGTTGTTTTCCCAGGCTGTCAGGAAAGGATTCCTGACAGCACAGAGGGAAGGGCAGCCTGAATCTTCTCTGCCAAAATACGTGATAGACAATCGTGATCGCGTTATGTAGATTTAGCCAAACCAATCCAGAGGAGAATTATGGAAAAGCGGGAAATCAAGATTCCCCGCGGGTACGACCCGAAAACACAGGGGAAGGTCGGCCTGTTTGCTGGGCAGCTCGACCGCCAACTTAACTGGCTAAAGGAAAATGTCAAGGACCTCACCGTCGAGCAACTCGAATGGCAGCTTCGGCCCGGTATGAACACAATCGGCATGCTGCTGGCACATTTGGCGCTGGTCGAAGTCTGGTGGATTAATGTGGCACCGACCGGCATGCAGTGGGAACCCGAAGGCAAGAAACTGATCGCGAAAGTGTGCGGGTTCGAGGATGACGGGTTGCCAATGCCGGCTGACGGTAGACATGTGGCCAGTCCTGAAAGGGTACACAATCGAGAAGTATTTCGAAGTCAATGGCCAAAGCCCGTCGCTCGATCCACAAAGAGATGAAGAAGTGGCGTGATCGGGACCTTGAGAAGTTTTATGTCCTGAACAAGCATCAGATTTCGAAAACCTGGACGCTGTATCATGTGCTGGAGCATTTCGCTTCGCATTTCGGCCAGATCCTGCTGATCAAGCATCTGATGCGCGATGCCGGTGTGTTGAAGGTGGAGAAGGCATCGTAGGGCAGTTTCGCTTCGAACCTGCCATTTCAGGTGTGCCGTTGGGAATCCTTTCCCGATGGCTCCTCGCTGGTGAGTGCCGTAGGGCAGTTCCTTCTTAGAAACTGCCATTGACTGGATCGGGCGGTCGTAGAACGAGGGTGAGGATATCCGGACTCGGCGAAGATGGCGGGTCCGAAGACGGCTCCACCCTGCTGAAGAGTCGCTGTAACGCGACGATCGTACCTGGCAGGTTCGTGAAATAACGGCCTGCGCCAAAAACGACATGCCCGAAGGCTAAATTAGAGGATCAAGATTATGCCAAAGCTGACGGCATTCAACCTGATCACGCTTGATGGTTATTTCTCAGGCGAATACGGTGACATAAGCTGGCACGGGAAATTTACCAACGACCCGGAATGGTCCGAGTTTTCGCAGCAAAATGCCCGGGGAGGAGGGATGCTTCTGTTCGGCCGGGTGACCTATGAGCTGATGGCATCGTTCTGGCCGACCCCGATGGCTTCCGAATTTGATGCGGTGACAGCAGAACGAATGAACAATCTTCCCAAAATCGTTTTCTCCCGAACGCTCGAAAAAGCATCGTGGAACAACTCGCGAGTGGTGACGTCCGATCCGACGAGCGAAGTGCGCGAACTTAAATCCGGGTCGGGAAAGGATATGGCTATTCTGGGCAGCGGCAGTATCATCAGACAACTGGCGCCGGAAGGGTTAATCGATGAATACCAGTTTGTCGTCGTGCCGGTTGTACTCGGTAAGGGGCGGACGATCTTTGAAGGGATACGCACGAAGTTGTCATTGAGGCTGACCAAATCGAGAACATTCAAGAACGGGAATGTACTTCTCGTCTACGAGCCGGTAGGGTGAAGAAGATTGGATCAGGCTCCTCTGCCGTTTCAGTTTCGTCGCCAATTCATTCCACGCCTCCGCAGGATCCTTCGTCTCTAAATTGAAGATCAGCATATTCTATAGTCGACATGCCGTGAAGGGAGGGATACCAATGTCAGGTCAGAAGATTCTGCTGCTATTCCTATTCTCAATGTTTTTGGTCTCTTGCGAAAGCGATCTGAACGATAATAGTGCGTATGACGAATTGTACTACGGTGGCAGTACACCGGCCGCGCGTTCATTCACTCCTGCCCAACGCAGAGCAATAGCCATTGCGATCCCGTATTTTGTTGAGAACGGACTGGATACCAGCGGGTGCTCCTACGAAGTAACCGAAGACAGTGTGAACTATCAAGTCGAGTTTGTCAAAAAGTGGGACCGGCATGTATTGCCTGAAACCGGCGATGTTTACTATACATTTGACGGAGGTACGGTGACTATTCGAAAGCGTGATTTCACGTTCGTGTCCTATGGCACAGTATTCGGAATCACGTAAGCATAGAAGGAGTGGGTGATGAGTGTGTTTGCGGCCCACCGCGTGTAATTTTCAATTGGTCATTCGCCGACTCTGAGAAGGTCCGGCTTTACGGTTGTTTTTCTAAGTGAGCATTGTTCCGCCTCACCATCAGCAGTACAAGAAACATCAGCAACATAACCGTCTGGATGGAGAAATAAAGCGACCAGTTGAATATGGCGCGTCCGGCCAGATCGCGCGAGGTCAGGAACAGTACGACCAGGATGAAGATCAACCACCAGTGATGTCGGAGGGAGAATCGCTTCCATTCAAGTGAGGATACGAGAACAAAGCTCGGGACGAGTAAATTGACCATGTGGGCCGAACGGGTGTCGGGGGATATCAATAACGTGACGATTAGAAACACGGAAAATTCAGTAAGGTCCAATCCTCTCGATCGACGGCGCCAGGTCCAGAGGCACACAAGCAGCATAAGAGCGAAACAAAAAGTATATGTGAGATAGTCGTACGTTCTTGCAGGGGCCACGTTTGACTTCAGTTTGAGGGTTATCTCGCCATCAGATGCTTCCGTCGCGTGTGTCGCCGATCGAGCGATTGCTCCGAAGAGCGATTGATTTCTGACTTCGGCCACCTGCAACAGACCCAGCTTATGAGATTCGATCAGGTTGGTGAATCTCGACGGGACCGCCGCAGATTCCTGCCAGCCGAACCAGGCAATAAATACCACCGCGAATATCGCGGCCCATCCAAGCACAGCGAGTAGAAATCGCCACTGTTTCCGGACAATGAAATAAGGGAGCATCGCGAGCGGAGTGATCTTGAACGATGAGGCCACAAACAGCAACGCCCCGAGCGCATTCTTTCCCTTCCGTAGAGAGAGGAACGCAAGCAGCAAGAGAGCGGTCACAATCAAATTGCATTGGCCGAGTCGGAAATCGCCATTCAGGAAGTCGATGCAGATGAGCAGGGGGAGCAGTGTGATCAGTAGCCGCTCGGTTCGAGTATCACGGTTTGTCCAGGATCGAAACAGGAGGAGCATTGCCACAAGCAGACCTACCTTCATCCAGAACCAGAGTCCGGCCGAGACTACCAACGGAATCAGCGCCCAGGGGATCATCAGGAGAAAGAAGTGGGGGAGATACGGGACTGTCATGCCGGTGCTCGCCGTGGAAATATAGATCTGTCCTTCGTGATGCAGGGTCATCCTGCCGAGTTCATAGAAGGTCTGAAAGTCATTTCCCTTCCGGATGCAAACCGTCATGAACAGGATAAGGACAGCAGCGGCCGCCAATCCCGACAGGATCGTCAGTAAACCAATTCTCCTGGGGGCTCCTGAAGTCATCTATTTCTCAATCGTAATCAAGAGTTCTCGGTTTCTTTCCGTTGAGTCGACCGTCCACTCGTTCGTCCAGCACATGTCTGACATGACATGTCGGCGATAATCTATAGACAGCACTGAGATAATCTGACCGTGCGATGACAGCAGCTCGAGCAGTTCGTCGGCGCTGATGCGGCCCCGGTTATTGTAGGACATCACAGTATATTTCATCGGAGTCTGTTCGATCAACCGGGAGATTGCATCCAGCACCAGGTATTTGCCCGACGCATTCTTTCGGAATTCTTCAAATGCGGAGGCTGCCAGCCGATCCGACACGTCTTCTCTTCGTCCGGCCGCCCCGACAAGTTTCGGTTGATCGTTCAGGCAGATGGTAGTCCAGAGATGGTAATAGGAGGCATAGCGGACTCTCGATGGCGGCATCTTGTCGTTGTTGGAGCCATAGGGTGGATCGTAATATGCGGCGTCCGCCTCAATTTCCGGCAGCAGGCTGAAAATATCGCCGTGATAGACGCGGTGTTCTTCTGAATGTCGGGCGAATTTCGGTACGGACATGCTCATCGTCCTGTAAGAGCGAACTGACCAATTTCTCAGATAGGCGGCGTGGTGCCCAACTGAATTATCAACTTGATCCATCGCCAGCATCAGGCTGGTAAGCAGGACGGAGCGCTCGATTGGATCCTCGGCGATTCGATCGATCTCAGGACGGATGGTATCAAGTTTCATACTGTTGTGAATCTGCCAGATGCGCTTTCTGCCGTCCCGCTGCACGGAACATCCGTGGTTTGCGGCCCCGCCGTAATGTTCCGTGAACCACCCGCTCGTTCCGGCGAGGTTGTTCAGATGTTCTAGCAGGGGGAGATAATACTCGCGGGACCTGTCATTCAACAGATAGCACTCCGCGAAAACCTTCGAGAACACCGCGGTATCGTTGCAGCATACGGAATAACCTTCGTCGGCGAGCGCCTGGGCCACCCGGGTTGTACCGGCGAAACCATCGAACACCTTTCTGACCGGCAGATGTTCAAACGCTCGCAGGATATGAGGCATCAACGCCCGCTTGGAGCCCAAATACTTGACTCCTTCGGTCTCGACTGTCCGGAGATCGCCGACTGAACTGTTTTCGGAAATAGTCATACCTGAAGGGAGTTTGCGCAATTCTCAGTCGCCTTTGCAACCTTTTTTCATCGAGCAACTTAGGACTGTGGTCGTAACGTTGAAAATTCGAATGAAATTCACTTTCATTGAGACGCCGAAAATTGGCTCTGGGAGCCGTTTTGTGGCAGTTTTAGCTTGTCGGGAATAGTCAACACTTCTACTTTGAAGGCGGGAATGGACGTATCAGTCGATATTCGGCGGTGCGTAAGATCAGTCAACTTCACGAGTTACAAATCGTCCGCAAGTACGTGGATAGAGGAGTCGATACTTGGGAATGAACGTGATATCTCACGGAGGGATCAGATGCGATTAACTACTATTACTCTCTTACTTCTTGTCTTTCTCATCTTTGGGTCGGTTACGGCGGGAGGGATTCTCGTCGACCACGCAGCCACTGCCCAGTTCGACCAGATTCCATCGAGCGTAATCGCCTCCGTCACGAGCGGATACAAGATTTACTACGGCCACACTTCTCACGGAAGCCAGGTAATCAGCGGAATCACCTACATCCATGACAATAACAACCTGTATGCTTCGCCGGTATTCCACGAGGTCTCCGATGATCTCGGTTCGGGCGGCGATACTACCTGGGTGGCCGACATCCGCAACTGGCTGGCCGCTCATCCCGATTACAACATGGTAATGATGTCCTGGTGCGGTGGTGTGTCGATAAGCACCGAGACTGATATCAATATTTATCTCGACAAGATGAACCAGCTTGAGAACCAGTATCCGACCGTGACATTCGTGTACATGACCGGGCATCTCGACGGCACCGGGCCGACCGGCACGCTCTATCAGAATAACAACGTCATCAGGGCATACTGCTCCTCGCACAACAAGGTGCTGTACGATTTTGCCGATATCGAAAGTTACGACCCTGACAATACATATTTTCCGAACGAATCCGACGCCTGCAACTGGTGCTATAGCTGGTGTTCGACTCACACTTGCTGTTCCGGGACCTGTGCCCACTCGCACTGCTTCAACTGCTATCGCAAAGGGCAGGCCTGGTGGTGGATGATGGCTACGCTCGAAGGCTGGCACCTCAGTCTGGATGTGGATGATCAGGATACGGATATCCTGCCAGCCGAATTTGAGCTCGGACAAAACTATCCCAATCCCTTCAATCCGACGACAGAGTTCGGCTTCACCCTTCCGAGAGCGTCGCATGTCGAATTGAATGTATACAACATCGCCGGGCAAAAAGTGGCGACGATTGCCGACCTTGATTTCAAGGCGGGTGTTCACTCCGTGACCTGGGATGCGTCGGGGCTGGCCAGCGGCGTTTATCTGTATCGGTTGGATGCCGGTCAGTTTTCCGGGGTGAGGAAAATGTTGCTGCTCAAGTAAGTTAAGATTTCAAAACGAGGTGGGGATACAATGGCAGGGAAACCCTGCCGACCCAATGTGAAAGCCTCCGGGTACTGGATACGCCGGAGGCTTTTCGTTGTCGGAAAACTGAAAATCGGCTTACGGACAGGCGATCGGTGCCGGCCCATCGCCGAACGAGTACTCGACGAGATAGATGATGTCTTCGATATCGACACTCAAGTCACCGTTGACATCCGCTTCTTCGAAACAGGCGGGAGCCGGTCCTCCGGAGAACGAATAGTCAACCAGGTAGATGACATCGGAAATGTCGATATTGTCATCGGCATCGTTATTGACATTGCCGCGAATACCTATGCAGCACCCCGGAGCCGGATAGCATAAGTGATGCAGTGTTCCACCGAGATTCGTTACCATACCGTCCACAAGACCGAAATGGACACTCACCTGACCGGGACAGAAGTCCAATCGGGCGGAGCCGAACACTTCGCGGGTTGCGTTCGGGGGTAAATACGTGGTGTCTCTTGAGGGCAGGATGACTTCCTGACCCTGATCATTGTAATAGTCAAAGTAGACTTTGACTCGCGCCGAATCAGTGGGACTTGGATTGGTCGCGCTGCCGACAAACCAGATGTCCTTATGGTCCGGGTTGGCCGGCCAGGTGTTGTCGAACGGTCCGAACGATGGTTCGTTGGCTCCTGACAGATCGAACGGCGGAATGACGTTTTCGTCCACCGGGAGCTGGAGCACGTCGCCGATCCCGTCGTGGTTGGCGTCTTCCTGACCCGGATTGTATTCACCGGGTGCGTTGTCGACACCGTCGGTGGCGCCGTCCTCGTCGTTGTCCGCCGATTCCGAGAAGGCGAACCTGATCTCCCGATCACGAGAACCAAGGTTCAGGAGGCCGTCACCGTCGATATCCCACACGAATTGTCGCACCGATTTGAGGCCGAGAGAGTCGTGTGGATCGTGCTGGTTGGTCTGTTGCTGGTCGTGGACATAGCCCAGAAACGGTATCCCCAGGATAGTTCCGCATTCAAATATGCGAACGGCGTGTCCGGCGGTCGGAGTGCCGGTCGAATCGTCGTAGGTCAGTACGACCTCGACATCTTCGCCACGCTTAATTTGATCGCATATCCAGTCGAAGCTGATGCCACCGCCGGCCGCTGAAGTATCCTTCGAGGTCGTGCCGTGGGCGCTGTAGTCACCGGGGGGCAGCTGGTTACCGGCGCCGCCGTAACCATACCCCTGGTGCTTACAGACAATCTTGTGCTCCAGGCCGTTTTCGTGCATATACTCAAACTTACCGCTAACCATCGGCACAAACCAGACCCCACTGCCGTCAGTGCGACTTGTTGCCGGGCGGTTGGACAAAGAGTCAAGCTGCCCGACGAGCGTAGAGTCACCTTTCAAACCCGGGCCGTGATAGTTTGGCACAGGCAGGCCGTATCTGTTCTCCAGATATTGCACGCTGTTCGCTATAGACATCGGGAAACATTGATTGGCGGCGCACTGAACGTTCGAAGCATTGGGTTGGGTGTGAATTTCGGTCGGCCCCGAGGGCAGGAAGGTCACTCCTCCCGGATCCGGCGGAAGACCGATGAAGGTGGCATAAAGATCGCCTGCGCCCTCGGCGTTGTACTCGACAGTACTTACCTGCAGCACCGTCCGTGGTCCATCGCCGAATGTGGTCTGGGGAGATGGATCGACGGACAGGTAACAGGAAATAGATTCGATATTAGTAATATCGTCTTGGCAAGTCAGCTGAAGGTACGTGCTGATGCTTGGATGTCCGTCACTTGCGGTGATATAAAGATTCTGCACCACCCAGCCCAGGTCTGTGTACAGGTTGAGATATCCCGACGTCAACCCGGCGTTTCCAAGGACGGTGGCCTGGTCGACATCGAGTTCACCCCAACTGGAATTGGGGACGTTGGCGCTGTCGAACGTAAAACTTATCTGCGAGACTTTTACGCCCGAAACGGAAAGGTCCCAGCATGCGTCCTGAACGTCGGGCAGATCGAGAAACTGTATGCCGCCGGCGGGGATGCCCAGGGAATCGGCGCCCGAGTACAGGGGATAGATCGTTGATGACAGGGTATCGGTTCTGATGTACGAGGAGCTGGGAGTGCAGTCCTGGGGCCTGAGCTTGATCTCAAGATGCATAGGAATATGAGGACTGAAGTGGATCGACGGATCACCGGCGTCGCCCCCATACGGCCATTGATCTTCAAATAGGAACTGCATATAGCCTCGGGCCTCAGTAATGTTGCCATCGGTATCAACCGAATCGACGGTCAGCTTGCCATACGAAGGCTTGCTGGGGGATTCGCGCAGGATCATGCCTCCCAAGTCAGGTCTGTCACCGGCGAGACTCATCTGCGACATTTCGACATCGATTATTTGTCCTGGCGTATAGGGCCCGGGCTCTCTCCTGATCACGACTTCATTGTTTTCCGGGCAGCCTCCGGAATTCAGGGGAGTGTCCCCCGATGAGAGACATGCTCCGGCGTTCCACGGATTGATGACGCAGGAATCTACTCGGGCCGAACCCGAAGTTACAGTTAAAGTGTAGGCCGGCCAGTCACTCGGACAGGTAGCTGTGGCGCAGGTGCTGTTGTCACCGCCGTAGATCCCGTTCATTTGCTGGCAGTCGGCCCGAGTGAGACCGTCGATGCATCCGCCATCCGACGTACAGCAGGCGCCGATCGGTATCGGCTGGGTGCAGTCAACCTCGAAATCGGGCTGTACAATTAATCCGCAGAGCCATCCGGCCGGCAGGTCGGTGGTAGCATCGAATAACTGGAGTTGACTCCCTTCGAGCGGAAGCAGCCAGAGTTCGTTTGTTTTTGCGGCACCGGCCGCGATGGCAGTCATGGCCACGTGGGAAATCAGCGTGATACCCTGATCCGGCAAGTCAATTTCGGGCCAGATGTCGAATGAGCTATATACTTCCCAGCTGCTGTCCGGCCGTTGTGAGCCGAGCGTGACCTGTCCCGAAGATTCAACGCCATCGCGCGTCTTTATGGTAATCGGACTGCCATCGGGAGTGGTCCCTGTCAGCGAAAAGACAACACTACCGAAAACGTTTTGTCCTGGGGCATAGGTGGTACCAAGCAGGATGACGCGATTGGCGCACGGATCATCCGAATGCAGCGGACCGGAGTAAGAAGTCACGGCGTCGCCGCATGCTTCGTTGGGATCGCTTCCGGTTCCGGTCGACAGCTGAAAATCCCCCAGGGCGTCAAAATGCGTCGTGTCCGGAATGGCACATACGATCGATGTGCAATAGGTTCCGTCGCCGTTGTACGTCCCCCCCAAAGTGGCGGCGCAAGATGGATCGGTGACCACACAGCTATTATCCGGCAGACAGGTTGAGCCCATTGGAACTTCAATACTGCTGCTGAGATTGTACTCCCCGGGGTAGTCGTAGATCTCAAAGAGGGAGACGATCGGTTTCAATCCAACGCAAATTGAGGTTTCGGTCGGTGAGCAGGGCAATTGATCAGAGCCGACGAAGAAATCATTGTTAGTCGGGAGCACCGGTATCTCCGGCGTGCCGGGGTTCCCGTCATGATCGACCGTAACTGTTCCGTCAGATTGCACCGGAACCACCCCTGGCGGAGGAGCGATCGACCAGGTACCGTCAAACTGAAACAAATGAGGCGTTGGGTCGGTGAGAAGCAACGGTGCGTCGGTGGAAGGAGGAACGACTCGGGTAAACTGCAGCTGGCTCGGAACCATAATCTCGATATGAAAGGTTCCTCCCTGATCACACTCCCGGGTGAGCGTTATTTGCCCTGGTGCGGGCAAACCAAATCCCAATTGTCTTACCTCCCACTGTTCCTCCGGATTGCCAGTGCCGTAAGTAACTGCCACAGGCGCGCAGCTTTGAAGCGAAAGGGCAACCAGCTCAATGGGGACCTGATCGACGCTGCCGACGGCCGGAAGGGCAGCGGTGTCAAGCCGGTGAATGATGCAATCGGTCAAATCAAAGGCCGATGGAGGAGTCGTTGTCAAAGGAAGGGCCTGGAGATAGACTCTTCCAATGAAAGGATCAGATCCCGGTCCGAAGAAATCCCCGGGGATAGGATCGGAAGCGAACGAAATCGAAGTACTCTGACAGTCCGGCTGAACGGTCATCAGGTCCGCCCCCGGTTCAATCGTAATCGTGGCTGCCCCCGCAGATGCTGCGATGATTACCAGGGAGCACACGATAGCCATGGCAATCTTCAGCCTACGCTGTAGAATCATCAGGAATCCCTCCTGAGGTCGGGTTGAACAAGTCCTGCAGATGCGACTTATCCCGCGGCTGTGATGACCCGGGAGATCGCAGTGATTTATATTGAGAAATTGGTTTTGATCCGAGCGTTCGGCTTAATGTATAGAAATTAGATCGGTATTGTCAACAATTATTTGAGCCCTTGTGACACCCCCGGATTACTCCAGCGGATCGATCGGCAGTTCCCCTCGGGTAATCGATCCCCGGCGATGCTTTCGTTCCCGGATACTTTCCAGTCGGACCCGGATCATGGTTTGTTTGACTGACTCGTTGGGGCGGATGGGGATATCGTATTCCCGCTGAAGTTCCATGACGTAGTTCCGTTCTTCTTCCCTGAGACGGAAACTTTTCAATGCCTCTGAAAATGCTTCGAGTTCGTCCGGGAGTTCAGGAAGGAACAGATACCAGAGCTCTTCCGGAATTCGTCCGGCATACTGCTTCACCAGCGGGAAGCGGTCGATTGCGGTCAGGATTTGCGGTGAAATAAGAATGGTACTACCTACCTTGATAACTTGAGATCCGTTTCTGTAACAGAAGACGAGCCCATTCGGGTTCCGCGTGCCCCGATTTTTGTCAGGAGAAAAGTGATAATTCTTCCCGATACGGACGGAAGACTGGATCCTAAAGTGGTTCAGATTTGTCCAGTTTGCTGGCGAGTTCGATCCCGGAGTAATCGAGACCCTCTCGGTTGCGTTTCCCGTCAGTGCGCGGCCGATGCCATATCGTAGCTCACCCAGGGACAGAACTGTTCCCAGGTCCCATGCAAAGGAAGATGGTTGTCCCAATCGTCCGAGGGATAGCCGAATGTTCCCTGTATTCTACCGGAAGAGCTGCCGTCAAGATAGCGGTAGGTACCCGTATACTGGCCGTGTCCGGAACCGCAGATCGGGCACATCCGGGGATCATCGTAGTACCAGGTGCCGTTGAATTCCGCTATCACCTGGGTCGTAAGGAGGCCTGAAACGGTGCCGTGGAAAGATCTCCATCCGGAAGAGTCGGAATCAAAGGTGCCGGCAAAATACCCGACAGAATCTCCAGCTTCATTCATCCAAACACCTGAGAGGCTGCCGGAATATCCGGCGAGATTGTCCTTCAACCATTCACCGGTCATCAACCCCTCATTGCAGACGTGGGGATGGAGCTGCCGCGCGAAAATTGCCACGCCATTCGACATATTCGTGCTATCAAGCGGATAATAAGCGTAGAGATGTCGCAGCTGATCCGAAATTCCAACTCAGGGTGAGAGGCGCGGTAGTAAAGGTCAACTGAGGGGCGGTGATATAGACGATATCGCGCTTGAGATAAACCAGCAGGGTGAGCCCGTCATAATCGTGATCGGTGGTCGATACCCAGGCGATCACGTTCAGATTGGGGATCAGCCGGATCGAGTCCTGTCCCGACTCGAAAGCTTATCGTGCTCAGGAGATTCAGGACGGCGACGCCGTTAACTGTGAGATTCCCGGACCAGTCGATCGTGATTCGGTGGCTGCGAGGCGGGCGCGGGGAGCTGCCCCCATAGAAGTGTCACAGCGTAGATATCATAATTCGAGTCGGGCGGGGGAATGGGCGCTTGGTCGTTGCCGGAATGCAGCGTTCCCGACGGAACTGAACCATCCTCCGGCAAGGCATATTGGTCGAGAAGCTGCTGGACTCCCGACGGAACCCCTGGCGACTGCGATCCGGAATTATTATCGGCGGTCGGTGGTGTACTGTTCTTGCTGCAGCTCATGGTGAGCGAGAGAATTGATACAACGAATAAAACTAGAAACTTCTTCATGGTCTCCTCCTGGTAAGAAGACGGCAGACTTTTCCTTTTGTGAAAAATGCGAAAACAGTGCGGACCAGCTAAGATCCCGGAGAAACACACGGAAGCAGGCTGTCCGCGCCTTACGCTTCGCGCGAATCAATCCTCTACAAGTATATTACGCTCCGGGCCGACGGTATACAAGTGAATTTACGATTACTGCGCCGCCTTCGCCTGTCTGGTTCGCCGATGCGACCAGATGAGAATGCCTATCCCGAAGAGGAATGGGGGGATGGACAAGTATTGGCCCATCGTTAGAAACGAGTGTGACAGGGCCTGGTACTCTTTGACGAACTCGACCATGAACCGTCCGAAAAAGTAAACGGTCATAAACAGGCCGGCCAGAAGGCCGAGCGGCCGTTTCTCGCGACCAGCCTTTTTATCGACGTAGTACAGCAGCCAGAGCAGAAAGACCCCGAGCAGAAATTCGTAAATTTGTGACGGGTGTCTTGCGACCCGGCCGCCATCGTACCGGATGAACCGCACTCCCCAGGGGAGGTCGGTTGCCCGGCCGACAATTTCGGAGTTCAGAAAATTGCCCAGACGGACCATCGCGGCCCCCACGGCGGCCGCAAACGAAAAGCGATCGAGAACTTCCATCACCGAGAGCTTATGTCGTTTGGCGAAACCATAGAGAGCGATCAGGAGACCGACCGTTGCACCGTGACTGGCCAGTCCGCCGTGCCAGACTTCGAGAATCTGAAGCGGATGTTTGAAATATTCGCCCGGTTCATAGAAGAGGACATGACCGAGACGGGCGCCCACGATCACCGCGATGACCCCCCAGAGAATGAACTTGTCGGTGAGCTCGATCGAGTAGCCGCCGCGAAGCATCTGCCAGCGCCACAACAGGTATCCGATCACCAGCATGGAGGCAAAAATGATTCCGTAGTACCGGAGTTCGAACGGCCCGAGGTGCATGATGGTGGGGTTCAGGTTCCAGACGAAACTATGGTGCAAAATTTCCTCGTTTGCTTCTTGCGCGGATCAAGCATCGTTTCAACAGGCCAACTATACTATTATACAAAACCGGGGGCAAGGTTTAATGCCCCGTCGGATCGGGACGCAGCGGCCAGTTCTTAGCTTGCGTCGCACATAAACAGCATTTATACTAGTCCGCAGAAGACGGGCATATCCCGGTCAGAAGACTGTTACATCAGCCCGCCTGAGATAACAAGGTGTCTGAGTCAACATGAGGTTCCCTATGTCAGTACTACGTATTGGAGTTTCCGGACTCGTTATACTTGCCGTTGCGCTTGTCCTCGGCCCGGGGGTTGTCGCCGGCACTGAATTCGAATCGCAGCATATCTCGTTCACTCTCGATGTCCCAACGCATACAGCTATATTCACCGATACCGGAACAGTCAACACCGAGCCGGGCTGGAACCTCTTTCGACTCGGGCGAAATCTGAAAATCAGTTCGTTTTCAATCGACGGTAAAGCGGAAGACTTCGTGGCGGTACCGATTGAGGACACCCTCAAGCTGCCGGCTGAACTGGCGGTCAATCTTCCGGAATTCGACACTACCGGCCAGCCTCAGCTGGTAGTGTTCAAGACGAAGAAATCAGGGCCGCTGGAATTTTCTTTATCCTACTCAGGTACGTTCAACCAGGATATTGACAATATACGATTCTCGAACGAGCGGGTCGGCGCCGAAGTATCCGGGACTATTCTTGACAAAGGGGCCTACCTCAGTTCGGCCGCCATCTTTTATCCTCAGGGAACGGAGCGGCTGGCCAAGTACACGGTAACCTCGGACATTCCGGCGGCATGGGAAGGTATCAGCGACGGCAACATCATCTCTTCCGAAGTTCAGGGAGATCGGAAGGTTCAAACGTTTGAGAATCCGTTCATCGCCGACGGTGTGACCTTTTTTGCCGCGCCATTCGTTATCAAGTCAGTGAACCTTAGCGGCGCGAAAGTCTCCTGCTATTTCTTTTCGGCCGACAGCAGTCTCATGGACAACTACCTCCGGGCGTCCGCCGACTATCTGCAGATGTATAACGAATTGATCGGCCCATACCCGTACCGCCAGTTCACCGTAGTCGAAAACTTCTTCCCGACCGGTTACGGAATGCCGGCCTGGACACTGCTTGGCCAGGAAGTCATCCGTCTACCGTTTATCATCAGCAGTTCCCTGGGTCACGAGGTTCTCCACAACTGGTGGGGGAACAGTGTGTTTGTCGACTATGACCGGGGGAATTGGTGCGAAGGTGCGACAGTGTACGGCGCTGACTATAGATACAAGTTGTTGTCTTCGCCGAATGATGCTCGCGATTATCGCAAGGATATTCTCAAGCAGTATGTCGCCTATGTGACGCCCGAAAACGACTTCCCGTTGAGAGACTTCAAGTCACGTACCAGTCCGGACACCCGAACGATCGGCTATAACAAGGCGATGATGGTCTATCACATGATCGAGAAGATCATCGGCACGGCGCCGTTCTTCAACGCCTGGCGGCTCGTTTACGATCGTTACAAGGGACAGCAGATTTCATGGGAGGAATGGATCGATGCCTTCGAGACGGTAAGCGGGAAGAATCTTGGTTACATAATTCCCGAATGGATCGATCGGGCGGGTGCCCCGACGCTCGATGTAGCGGTTAACGGAGTGACTCCGGCCGACAGCGGGAAAGGGAATGTCGTCAGCCTTGACCTGAAGGAGCGCGGCGACCAGACCTACACATTGACCGTGCCGCTGCGTTTCACCGGACCACAAATGACTTATGATACGTCGGTACTGCTCGAAGTCCCCAGCGCGACATACTCGATCACTGTTCCGGGATCGCCGGCCACGGTCGAGGTCGATCCTGATTACGATTTGTTCAGGCGGCTTTACCCTGATGAAGTTGAGCCGATCGTCGAAGCGGTGATCGGTAAGGAAGCCTGGAGTTTCGTTTCGTACGCTTCGGATACCGCCCTTGCGAACGCTTTTCATACGTTCGCCGAGAATTTCGCCGGCAGCGATTCGGTGGCGCTCACTTCTCCGAACATGCTAACTTCGGCCGACAGCGCCAAAGCGCCGGTGTTGTTCAATCCCACGACAATGCCTGACTACCTGAGTGATTTGGTCCTCTCGGGGGCCGACTCTATCACCCTCGCCGGGATGACTTATCCGCGCACCGGCTATACTTTCGTGTTGTCAGGGCAGAACTGGAATGGATTCGATAAGTATCTCGTCGTGATCTCCCGCGACGCCGCCTCATTGCCCCGGGTCGGTCAACTTGTGCCCCATTACGGCAAATACTCATATCTGGTGTTCCAGGGGCCGAAGAATGTCGGCAAAGGGCAATGGCCGGTGACCCAATCACCGCTGAAGAAAAAGCTGCCGATGTGATCGCGCCCGATCGATGGATCCGGTGCCGACGTGAGTAGACAAACCACCCTGAGAATTGCTGTGGTCGGAGGGGGGCGGCCGGCTATTTCGCGGCTATAACTGCCGCAGAAAAGTCGGAGCGTACACAGGTCACTCTGTTCGAGGCCACCGATGCCCCACTTGACAAAGTGAGAATCTCGGGCGGGGGAAGGTGCAATGTTACTCACGCCTGTTTCGATCCGCAGATTCTTGTCAAATCGTATCCCCGTGGCGGCAAAGAGCTGCTGGGTCCGTTCACCCGCTTCCAGCCGACTCGACACCGTCACATGGTATTCCCAGAGGGGTGTTCGGCTCAAGACCGAAAGTGATGGGCGGATGTTCCCTGACAGTGATGACTCCGCAACTGTAGTCGAATGCTTGATAAGATCGGCCGAGCGTTCCGGCGTAAGGACCAGACTGAGATCTCGGGTGATGACTCTCACTGCGATCCGACTCTTCCGATAGACGCTGCTTTCGAAGTCGGGAACTTCGGACCGGGGGGTTGAGCAATACGACCGAGTGCTGTTGGCCACCGGAAGCAGCCCACAGGGACACAGGCTCGCACAATCACTGGGGCACACCATTACGCCCCTGGCGCCATCTCTTTTCACATTCAAAATAAAGGATCCGCGTCTTGAAGGACTTTCGGGAGTCAGTTTCTCCGAAGCTTCGTTGTCGATGGAAGTCGAGGGGAAGTCGTTCTCGCAGATTGGTCCGGTGCTGATCACCCACTGGGGATTGAGCGGACCGGCGGTGTTGAAACTGTCAGCATGGGGAGCACGAAGTCTCAAAGATTCCGGCTACAAAGGATCGCTTAAAGTCAACTGGCTGGTCGACAAAACTTCGGAGCAAGCGATGGCAACGCTCAACGAGTTGCGCGCAGCAAACGCCCGGAAAAGTGTTCACACTGTACCTCCGGCCGATGTGCCTAAACGATTCTGGGAGCGGTTGCTTCAACAGGCAGGGATTGCAGACGACCTTACCTGGGCCAACCTGACGAAGAAGCAGCTTCTTGGTCTGATATCGCTGTTGACGAACGATGAATATCGGATTCAGGGAAAGGGTGTGTTCAAGGAGGAGTTCGTGACCTGCGGTGGCGTCGACTTGAAAGAAGTTGAGTTCAAAACGATGCAGAGCAAAATCTGTCCGGGGCTATTCTTTGTGGGAGAGATTCTTGATATCGATGGTATCACCGGCGGGTTCAATTTCCAGGCTGCCTGGACGACCGGATGGATCGCCGGTCAGCATTTTGACGACTAATAGACCTCATCGCGTGCTTCTCTCGCCAGCTTCACCAGCTCCCAGTACGGGGGACGATAACCTTCGGTCGTTTTGAATTCTTCGGCAAGCTCCGCCAGTCGTGCTTTTATCGCTTCATGCTCGCCGGACAATTGCCGGTTCCGAAGAGCAGCTTCGGCCGACATCCCTTCAGGTATCGGACCAATCTCTCCGCACCAGTTCAGCACGACACTGTATGCCTTCATCACCCGAGGGACCGGGAGCATGAACCGATTGTAGCTAAGGGTCCTCCCGGAGTCCGCGGATTCCAGCATGACGTCGATCACGGCATTATCCAGATGGTCTTTCCAGAGCGTCTCCGGATCGCGCCATTCGGCGACGACTGCGAGCTGCGGATCATATTCGAGGTCTGAAGGCTCTTCGGTCTGAAAATTTCTGACGCCGAACGCAGACAGCCAGTTGCGCACCCCCGGCGACGAAATGTGGGAGATCTTCATCCAGAGATCAATGCCCAGTTGGTGATACGGCGCAGACGCGACTTCGGAGCAGAACAGTTTCGAGGGATCGCTGTAGTCCATGGCAAAATCATAGGGGATGTGGTGTTCGGTGGCGTTTTTCAGAGCAAGTGAAGCCGCCTCGTGTGGGAGCATCGGATCATTGACAAGGGCAGGAAGATCGGAGCGAAGGCGAAGGACCATCACGCGGAGTTTAGTGTCTTTGAAGTAGTCATCAAGAGTGGCGATCGCAACCCCCTTCTCGATGTGAGCTTCAATTACCGAAATCTTTTTCGTCACCGAGTCGACATACACTAATGCTACATGCGAGAAATTCCCCGGATAGTCACTGCCACGGGCGATGAGGGCCGATGTCGGTGCGCCCCCTCGTGATACGAGCATATCGCCGCTGTGAATTGTTACGCCGAGGATTTGATTTGAAGGGGTGGCCGAGGGTTCATCGTGACAGAACAGGGTGGGAGGGATGGATTCCGGACTAACCTGCAGGAGGATTTCTTCGACTGCCGCCCGTCCGCCGTAGAGAAGCCGATAGAGTCGGTCACGGGCCGATTCCGTAGTCAGGTCCCATGATATCGATTGCCGCTTGATCTCGTGTCGCATTTTGACATACAGGGTCAGAAACCGGGCAACATCCTGACCGGATGCGGCCACGAGCGGTGCGCAATTGAAGAAAGCCGCTTCAATCGCATATGTTGCCGGAGAGTCGGGTGAGATAGTCTCGCTTGAGATTTCTTGCAGGAGCGAATCGATCTCACCAAGGGAGATACTGAGTTGGTGGTCGGTTGTAGCGGAATCGAGTGTTCGCGCCGCTACAAACCTGCTCTCAAGCGAGTCCCACAGAGCATCCTGGTTCCATGCGAACGGCTTCGCCAACGCAGCACCGGTCGGTTCGACAGTACCACCGGGGATGAGCAACAGGAGATAGACCACTGCCAGAGCGAAAAGGGCTATCAGTATTGACCGAGTAGGTTTACGCATTCACTAGACGATAGGGAAGGCCGGGGTTCTCGAATTTTCAGGCGTCCTGATCCGGGTCGCCTTCATATTCCTCCGGCTCGTTTTCCAGATCCTCGAGCAGGGCTCGGGCAGCCTCAGCGTCTTCGGGACGCACCTGAATCAAGACCGGCCCCGTCACCGGATTGAAGCCGAGTCTTCCGCCGCCGAACAAATCAACCAGAGCATCGGCTCCCGGATAATAGTCGATCCCCGACTCATCCATGATCGATTTCGCAATCAGGATCTTGGAGTGATTCGAGGACTCGAATACGGTGACCAGTTCGGTATACTCCGGCTCCGGTTCTTCCGGCTCGGGGGGGCAGTTCGTTGACCAGCGGTTCATCGCAGTCAGGGCATCGGGTGACACCCGGCTTGTATTCATAACGGCAGTTTGGACAGAACATGGGATCTCCCTCCTTTATTTGCCCCAATATACCGGAATAGGGTGAACGATGGCAAGGGAAGAGTAGACGAGGGGAACGACAACGCGATTGCATTTGACACAGCTGGCCTAAAATGGCTTCATTTGTGGGGTGTCGTAATGCGAAACGATAAAGAAGAAGTCATTATCCGTCCCTGGTCGGAAGGCGACTCGATCGAGGAACTCACGGAGTTTCTGCATCGGGCTTACAAGGTTCTGGCCGATATGCAACTTCGGTTTCACGCCACTTTTCAGGACGTGGAAGTCACAAGAGAACGAATCGCAGGGGCCAGCTGTTTCATTGCCGAGCATCAGGGGAAAATCATCGGAACGATAACTTACTATGGTCCGTCGCATACCAAAGGCACACCGTTTCTGGATCTGCCCGGCACCGCCCACATGGGACAGCTGGGGGTGGAACCCGAAATGCGGGGGAGGAAGATTGGGACGCAGCTTGATTCAGCATGTCGAGAGCTTTCGCAACGGCCGATGGAGCTGATGAACTGGCCCTTGACACGGCCGAACCGGCCCGTCATCTGATCGAATGGTACGAACGGATGGGCTATCGGTTTATCGAGCATGTCCAGTGGGAAATTACCAACTACCGGAGCGTGGTAATGAGCAAGGCGCTCCGGCCGCTTACTTGAGCAGCAGCATCTTCTTCGTGCTGGAATACCGACCGGCATCGAGTCGATAAAGATACACTCCACTCGCAGCCTTACCTCCGGACTCAACGGACCCGTCCCAGACAACAGTGTGCTCTCCGGCATCCATAGATCCGTCGGCAAGGGTCGCTACCTTTTGTCCGGCGATGTTGTATACGTTCAGGTGAACGGTTGATTTTCCGGGCAGGGTGAAGCTTATGGTCGTCGACGGATTGAACGGGTTAGGATAGTTCTGCCGGAGAGAGAAGCGCGCAGGCAGATCTTGAGACGGGTCGTTCACATCGGTCGCCATGCCGGTGGTAAACGTTGATCGTTCCGACCAGGCGCCGATCGTGTCATTGACGATTGCCTGCACTCGCCACGAGTAAAGGGTATTCTGCTCGAGCGCCGAGATAGTCACGAAGGTGTCGGTGATGTTGTCGAGATCGGCGGCGATGTCTTGAAAGGCAGCGCCAACGCCAACCTGAACATGGAAACTCACCGCAGCGGGAGAAAGATGCTTTGCCGTTGTCTGCGGCATGTGCCAGCCTACGGTTACTTCAGTGCCATTGACAAACAGGCTATCGTGATTGGGCAATACCGGACCGGGAGTGCAGAAATTCCAGTGAGAAATGTTCGAGGCTGGAATTGTGCCGATATGGCTGAATCGCCCGCCCACCCAGAGACCGGAGTCGTCAGGAGTGAGGACATAGACATTCCCGGTTGACCCGGTGGCCAATCCGCGCGATCCATCTCCGATCCCATTCCATTGTTCGCCATCGAATCGAGCTATATGATTCGCGCTCGCGGCATCCGCAAGCGTGAATGTTCCCGCCGCATACAATTCCCCTCCGCGAACGAAGAGAGCGTAGATAATACCGTTAAAATTGCCTGAGGCATGCCAGGCCGTTCCATCCCAGCGGGCGAGATTGTGCACCGGAACGATGCTGCTGTCCGGATTGACCGCATTGGTGAAATTCCCACCCACATACAGATCCGGGCCGCTGGCGACGATGGCATTGACGCGCACCGACGTACCGGGTGTCACAGCGCCACCGACGCCGAGTCCGACGTTGACCCAGTCGGAGCCGGTCCAGGCTGCTATGTTCGGTGAATTTCAGGCTGCCCGAAGGAGCGAACGTTCCTCCGACATACAGGAGACCATCTTTCACGGTGAGGGCAAAGACACTGCCGGCCACGCCATTATCATTCGAAGGGGTAAGAACTTGCTGCCAGGAAGATCCGTTCCATTTCGCGAGGCCGGAAGCATCGAGCGGCCCGCCGGATCCAGTGACGGATGTGAATTCTCCTCCGATATACAGGTCCTCCTGAAGCGCCGCTAATGCTCGCACCGTACCTGAAGCGATCCCGGTGTTATCGCCGCCGAGACCCGACCAGTCAGTTCCGTTCCATTTTGCGATTGAGTACACCGAGTGCCCGCCGGCCTGTGAGAAATTCCCTGCGGCAAAAAGTTCACCGTTGTATCGGGTGAGGGCATAAACCGGAAACTGCAGGTTATTCGGACCAACGCCCACAAAGTTACCTGATCGTACTCTGTGCCAGGAGCTGTCGTACCACCGGCTCAGACTGTAATCGCGCTGATCCGCTCCCGCCTGCTCGAATTGTCCTCCGGCATAGACTGTGTCGACATCTTTGAAAATGGTGAATACATCGGCGGTGGCGGTCGAGATCCCATTGCCGAATCCGATCCATCGCTCTCCATTCGAGCGGGCGAATCCTCCAATCAGTCCGGTGCATGTCCCGGTATTGCCGATCATATAAATGTCGTTGTCGCCAGCAGCGACGCGGGTCACGGCCCCACTTGAGTTGCACGCGGAATTAACGGCCGTCCAGGCCGTTCCATTCCATTTCCCGACATATCTGAGAGAGGAGTTGACTCCCAGGCCAAAATCTCCGCAGAAGTAGAGCGTGCCGCTGTCAGATACCGCAATGTCGTCGACCCGAAACGCACCGTTCAATCCCACATCGTGCCAGCGATGGCCGTCCCAGCGACCGGCGTTTCGGACCGAATCTCCGCCGGCAAGCGTGAAGGCTCCGCTAATATACAGATCCGTGTCATGAATGGCCATGCGGTAGGCGTAGGTATTGACCCCGCCGCCAACATCGGACCAGGCCTGCGTGATGCTGTTCCACCGCGCGACATACTTGGCCGGGGTGGCGTTCCCCACGAGGGTAAACAGCCCACAGCAGAAGACATCATCACCGCGTACCTCTATATCGTTGACACGATTGTTGGTCCCCTGCGAAGTTGTCCCCTGTTGGAAAAGGGGGGACCATGCGGAACCGTCCCATTCGGCGATTCGATTCAGGGTTGTCGTGTCACTCTTGGTAAATTCTCCACCGACCAGGACACCACCGTTGGGGTTGGCTCTGATCGCCCAGACGGAGCTGTTGAGTCCACCGCCGAGGGAGTGCCAGCTCTGTCCGTCCCATCGCGCGATATTACGAATATAGGATGTCCCGCCGCCAACTGTGCCATTGAATGATCCTCCGACGAACACATCGCCACCGACCACCTCGATAGCCTTTATCAAAGCGGTGTCGTTGCGCGGTTCCAGCCCTTGACTATAGTCGGGATAGGTCCAGTTCTCGCCGTCCCAGACGAAGACGCCCCACACCGTTACGGCGTTTCCGTTCGCATCCGGCATGGTGGTACGGCCGCCGACATACAGCTTTCCATCGAGCGGCAGAATGACTCTGGGTATTATTTGTCCGGGTATACAAAATCCGCCGGCGTAGTTATCGGCTCCGCAAGATGAGTCGGCGTGAATAGTCGTCGACAATGATGACAGCAGCGCGACGAGGGCTATAGTAATGAAAATTCTTCTCATTCTCTCCTCCCGCGAGGCAAAGCATCTTGCGGTGTTGAGTTGATCGTTCGTAGTATATTCAGGGCCGGAGTCCCATTCCCGATTGAGAACCGGTCGCGTGATCGTGGCTTACGCTCGACGATAGCCCGCAGTGCCCCCACGAATCAAGTTTGAACTTTTCGACGAGTTTCTGCACTCCGGTTCGTGCGGTCGGAGTCCTGAAAGGGCTAATGCGCCTGCTGTTCAGAAACTGCACACCCAAAAGGCCGGGAGTCAAAAAGAGAGGGGACATAATCCGGTTCAGAATTGACGGCAAGAGCCGAAAATAGCTATAGAGGGGGGACAAAAGGGAACAATTTAAGGTTGCATTTGTGTAAATTGTGGAGTATATTGTAGGCAAAGAGGTTTCTCACAAGACTTCTCATCCAGTTGACCCAGTCGGGCCGTTCATCCGGATAGGCGGAGAAACCATCAGATAGCTGAAATCGAAAACTTGCAGGAGACGATACAGATGAAGAAACTCATTGCGTTGACCTTTTGCCTGTTCTTGAGTGTGACGGTGTTCGCCCAGAACAACAGCGATAAGTCGGTGACGAATAAAGCACAGTTCATCATTGATCTGGTCGACAACCTGGAGTGGACCAAGGGAAAGAAACTCCCTGACAGCGAAACTGTGACTATTTGCGTGGTCGAGGACGCGCCGATTGTTGCCAAATTGAAAGAGCTGGCCGCGAACCAGGCCGGGAAGCGCAAGTACGATATCAAAGTCGTCAGTCTCACCGATGATCTAACCGACTGTCATATCGTCTACCTGCCGACCGACGATCTCGGAAAACTCGCCAAAATTCTCAAAAAGGTCGACGGCAAGAAGGTACTTACGGTGAGCGACGCCCAGGATTTCGCCCGCTATGGTGTGATGGTGAACATTATCGATGACGCGAGCGCCTCGAAAGTCAAATTTGAAGTCAATAAGATGGTGCTCGATATGAGCGGAATCTCGCTAAGTCAGGATCTGATGAAGGAAGCAGTCATCATTTGACCGTAAGCTAGTATATCGTCGGGCAAGACTTTACCGTGCCGGTCCCACCAGGACCGGCTTTTTATTTGCAGCATGTGAATCACTTCACGCTCTCGGACGTGACTGAGCGAACCGTTACCGTCCGGAGACCTCCGACCGAATGCGAAAAAGGGGCCGCTTAAGTCGATATTAAAGTTCAGAAAAAACAGTCCTTGATCGGCCGCTGCCATTTCTTCGAAATCCTCTGCATCGCCAAATAGATCACCTTCCGGACCGACTCGACCGTCGGGAACGAGCCGCGATTGCGCGTCACCTTGCGCAGCTGGGCCTGCATCGACTCGATGGCGTTAGTGGTATAGATAACCTTTCGGATCTCCGCCGGGTAGCCAAAAAACGGGATGATGTTCATCCAGCAGGACCGCCACGACCGGGCGATCTGCGGGAAACGGTCACGGTACCTGGCCTCGAATGCCGTCAGGGCCTGCTCGGCGGCCTCTTCGTTCGGCGCCGTGTAGATCGTTCTGAGATCGGCCGCCACCGCTTTGCGCTCTTTCCAGCTGACATACTTCAGCGAGGTCCGCACCATGTGCACGATACACAACTGCACCTGGGTCTTCGGGAAAGCCGTCTCGATGGCATCGGGAAACCCCGTCAGACCGTCGACACAGGCGATCAGGATGTCCCGGACACCCCGGTTCTTAAGCTCCGTCAGCACCGACAGCCAGAACTTCGAACCCTCCTGATCGCCGACCCACAGGCCCAGCAGCTCCTTGTACCCCTCCAGCGTGATCCCCAGCGCCAGATACACCGCCTGGTTCTTCACCTGGCCGCTTTGACGAAGCTTCAGGTGAATGGCGTCCAGGTAAACGATCGGGTAGACCGCTTCCAACGGCCGGCTCTGCCATGCCGTCACCTCCTCCAGCACCGCGTCCGTCACCGCCGAGATCAAGGCCGGGGAAACCTCCGACTGATACATCTCCTCCAGATGGCCCTGGATATCCCGCGTCGTCAGCCCCCGGGCGTACAGCGCCAGCACCTTCTCGTCGAAGCCCGGCAACCGCCGCTGATGCGTCCGGACAAGCTGCGGCTCGAAATCCCCGTTCCGATCACGCGGGATCGACAGCGACACGTCGCCGCCATCGGTCTTCACCGTCTTGCTCGTCTTGCCGTTACGGGAGTTGCCGCTGTTCCGACCTTCGGGGGCTTGGGCCGGGTAGCCCAGATGATGGGTCATCTCACCTTCCAGGGCGCGTTCGTACACCCGGAGAGTGCAAGAAGAGCCGGCTCTCGACCGGATAAATCCTTGACAGAATTCAAATAACCCGTATTTTTCAGTAAAAGATTTCTCTTACACGCTGACAAGTCTTACTACATTGGGAACACAAAACACTATCAATTGCACGCAGGAGCAACTATGCGGTTTTCTTTAATTATTGCATTTTCCCTGCTCTTCAGCTTCAATTTCTCGTTCGGCAAAGGGGCCGATCCGCAGGGCGGATCGAATTCTCTTCGTTCCGATCAGACCGTGACGCTGTATCATGAGAGCAAGCGGGGAATTCCTGATTTTGTCGAAGGACGATTCGCGAGTCAGGTGGCCCCGGGTTCAGAATTTTCTGCAACCATCAACTTCTTCACGAACCATCGCGACGCATACAAGATGGTCGATCCGGCGACGGAGTTCGAAGCCGGCCGCACTGATATCGACCGGCTCGGAATGCGCCATCAACGGATGGAGCAGCGCTACAACGGCCTGAAGGTCATCGGGGGTGAAATGATCTCGCATTTCACCAAGGACGGAGTCCTCAAGGCAGTTAATGGGACCTATATTCCTCATATCGATGTCGGTACGACGCCGCAGATTACGGCGGCCGATGCCCAGCGGATTGCCGGCGATGACCTCAAGTCATTCTTCGGCACCGGAGATCCGCGCGATGAAGAGCTGGTGATTTTCCCGTGGGAAAAGACCGACCATCTGGCCTGGCGGATGTTCTTCTATTCGGACAGCCCGATGGGACGTTGGGAATACTTCGTCGATGCGAGCACCGGTGAAGTCATCTATAAGGCCAACCGCATCATGAATGCGGAGGCGATCGGTACCGGTACCGGCGTTATGGGGAACACCTACAACCATATCGATACCTACAACAACGGCTCTACTTTCCAAATGATGGACTATACCCGTCAGCTCAACAATAATATCCACGGGCATAACGGTCAGATGCCGGCCGGGCACTTCATAAAGACATATATCGCCAGCACATCGCTTCCCGGCACGCTGGCGACCGATGCCGACAATACCTGGACCGCTACCTCGGAAGCTCCGGCGGTCGACGGTCAGGTCTATACCGCGGCGGTCTATGACTGGTGGCTTGATGTATTCGGCCGCAACGGCTACGACAACGCCGGTGCCAGCATGACCACAAGCGTCAACTACTCGGCCGAAGGGGACAACAATGCTTACTGGAACGGCTCGCAGATCGTAATCTGGAGCTGGTCGTCCGGCTGGCGGTCACTCGCCGGTTGTCCCGATGTTATCGCGCACGAATGGGGTCACGCTATCACCGAACGCACTTCCGGACTCAATTATGAGAAGGAATCGGGCGCATTGAACGAGTCGTTCTCGGATATGATGGGTGCGGCGTTCGAATGGGCCCATGACACGCTCGATACTCCGGACTGGCTCATGGGCGAGAACGGACGCACTTCGGGCGTGGCCTTCCGCGACATGTCCAACCCGCACGCTTTCAGCGATCCGGATTATTACGGGACCTCCGATCCGTACTGGTACGATGTCAACGGCTGTTCACCTTCGAATTTTAACGACTACTGTGGCGTGCACACCAACAGCGGTGTCGGAAATAAATGGTTTTATTTACTCTCTGACGGCGGGACCTTCCACAGCGTCACCGTCACCGGGCTGAGCGTCGCTAACGCCATTCAGGTTGCTTACCGGGCGAACGCTTACTACTGGACCAGCAACACCGATTATCACGAAGCTGCGGTGGGCACGATTTCCGCCGCCCATGATCTGGATCCTTCCGGTCAATGGGAGATTCAGACTGCTCGGGCCTGGAACGCCGTCGGCGTATCGACCCCGACCCCGTCACTTGCCTTCAGCTATCCTGATGGTTTGCCGGAGACGACCACCCCTGGACAGGTGAAGACTTTCGAAGTTGACGTCACCGGCTTGCTCGGCGGCGTACCGATGTCGGGTACCGGCCAGATCGTGTATTCGGTTAACGGCCGTGCTTTCCAGGCTTTTGATATGACCGAACTGTCGCCAAATCAATATCAAGCCAGCCTTCCGGCGATGCAGTGCGGCGACGTAGTCGAATTCTTTATCAGAGCCGACATGGATCCCGGAATCACTTTCAGCGATGGGAGCTCTGCTTCACCATATGTGGCCGTCCCGGCTACCGCTGTTATCACCGCTTTTGAAGATGATTTCGAGACTGACCAGGGCTGGACGATTTCCGGCGGGTCATGGGCTCGCGGCGTGCCGACCGGTGGCGGTGGTGCCTACGGCAATCCCGATCCGACTTCCGGCTATGTCGGCCCGAACGAGATGGGCTACAACCTGAGCGGTGACTATACGAATAATATGCCCGAGCGCCATGTCACCTCCCCGGTGATTGATTGCTCCGGACTATCCAAAGTACATCTGAAATTCTGGCGCTATCTCGGTGTCGAGCAACCGCTGTACGATCACGCTTACGTCAGAGTTTCGACCAATGGAAGCACCTGGACAACCGTTTGGGAAAACGATGCAACGATTACCGATGATGCCTGGAATGAGCAGGATATAGATATTTCTGCTATCGCCGATGGTCAGCCGACCGTCTATGTCCGATTCACCATGGGAGTGACCGACGGTGGCTGGACTTTCTGCGGATGGAATATCGACGATGTGCGCGTCACCGGCAACGAGTGCCAGAATATCGCACTGACGATTACCACCACTACGCTTCCTTCGTGGACGGCGGGCGTGTCGTTCTCGCAGCAACTGACTGCGATCAACGGCACCGGCACCCTGGTGTGGAGCGATGCCAACGGCGATCTCGCCGGATCAGGGCTGAGCCTTGCCACTTCGGGTATGCTCTCCGGCATGCCGTCGGCCAGCGGTTCAATCAGCTTCGTAGCTGAGGTTATCGACGATGCCTCGGACACCGCCTTCCAGCCGCTTACCTTGACCGTTAACCCGGCGCTTCAGGTGACGACCGTTAGCCTTCCGAATTGGACGGCTGGCTTCGCGTTCTCGAGTCAGCTTACTTCGAGCGGCGGCACCGGATCCAAAACCTGGATTGACCAGAACGGAGATCTCTCCGGGACCGGTCTGGCGATGGCCGCTAACGGATTGATTTCCGGTACGCCGACAACCCCGGGTCCGATCAATTTCACGGCGCAGGTCACCGATAATGTCGGCGGGACGGCCCAGAAGGCGTTCAGCCTGACCATCAGTCCTGCAGTCGCCATTTCGACAACGTCTTTGCCAAACTGGACGGCAGGTCTTGCATATTCTCAGCAGCTTGATGGATCCGGCGGAACCGGCACCACGGTATGGACCGATAAGAACAATTCGCTAACCGGCACCGGGCTCAGTCTTTCCGCGACCGGCCTTCTGTCGGGAACACCGACGACCGCCGGCCCGGTCAGTTTCACCGCGAGACTGGCCGATAGTATCGGCGCTTCGGCCGAACATGCCTTTGGATTCACCATTAATGCCGCGCCGGCAATCACGACAGCAGGCCTGCCTGACTGGACTCAAGGCGCAGCCTTCTCGCAGCAGCTTGCTGCCACGGGCGGCACCGGAACACTGACCTGGACCGATCTCAACGGAGATCTCTCCGGTACCGGTTTGACGCTCAGTGCGACCGGCCTGGTTTCCGGAACGCCGACGGCCCCCGGCGCAGTGTCGTTCACCGCTCAGGCGGCCGACAGCCTCGGCGTCACCACCAGCCATGGATACAGCTTTACGGTCAATCCGGCGGTGACTATCTCGACGACAACTCTACCTGATTTGCTGACTTCGGTGGCCTACACCGCCCAGCTCGATGGATCTGGTGGTACCGGCTCTCTCACCTGGACGGACAAGAACAATGAGTTGGCAGCAGCCGGCCTGTCGTTAAGTTCTACCGGCGAGATCAGCGGCACTCCGACCGCAACCAGCGCCGTGTCCTTCACTGCCGTAGCCACCGATCAGATCGGTGCCTCGGCCGAACAACCGCTCAACATCGGGTTGAGTTCGGCGGTCGAAGTTATCACGACCACTCTTCCTGACTGGACTGAAGGTGTGTCCTTCTCCCAGCAGCTTGTCGCTGTGGGTGGCATCGGGACCAAGATCTGGACTGACAAGAACGGCGACCTCGCCGGGACCGGCCTGAGCCTGTCTTCGTCCGGTATGTTAAGCGGCACACCGGCTTCGTCCGGCACGATCAGCTTCACCGCGAGAGTGGTGGACAGTGTCGGTACGAGCGATGAAAAACCGCTGAGTGTTCTCGTGAACGCGGCTCTTCAAATCACCACTGACAGCATGCCGACCTGGACAATGGGCGTTCCCTATTCCGATCAGCTGGCTGCGACCGGCGGCACCGGAGCTGAGGTGTGGAGCGACATGAACGGTGACCTGTCCGGCACCGGCCTGTCGATGGCGGCCGATGGCACCGTCAGCGGTACGCCGACCGTCACCGGTACGATCAGCTTCACCGCCCGGGTGGCCGACGCGGTCGGAGGAGTCGGTACGAAACCGATGAACATGAATGTAAATCCTGCAGTTCTGCTGCAGTCTGCTGCGTTGAGTGACGGTCTTGTGGGGACCGCCTACTCGGCGCAGATAACGGCCAGCGGCGGAACCGGAACGCTTACTTACTCCGATCCGAACGGAGATTTGAGCGGCACCGGTCTTGCTCTGGCTTCCAACGGGGAGCTTTCCGGAACACCGACGGTCGACGGCACCCTGAACTTCGTGGTTCATGCCGAAGATGCGGTGGGAAGTTTCGATGAGATGGCTTTCAGCGTGACGATTGCCGCGTATGTCTGCGGCGATGCGAACGGTGATGGCGGGGTCGATGTCAGTGACATCATTTTCCTGTCCGACTACATGTTCGGTGATCCGCCCGGACCGGCTCCGACGATTGTCGAAGCGGCCGATGCCGATGGTTCAGGGACATTCGACATCGCAGACCTGATCTATCTCGTCGACTACAGCTTCGGCGAACCGCCCGGCCCGGATCCTGTCTGTACCGGCGGTCCCGTTCTGATGAGCAAATAGTCTGTTGCCTACAGGCTGATATAACAAGGCCGGCAGGGTGTGAGCACACCTGCCGGCCTTTGATATTGGCAAGACGTGACGAAGCGTCACTTGTATTTGATGAAGGTGGCCCGAATCTCTTTCTTTTCTTCCGACGATGTCGAAGAACTTCCCGTGGTCGTCGTCTTTGACTTGTTCTTCTGATCCTCGGTCACGCTCTTTTCGGAGTAGTTGGTCGACTGACCGGCCGTGTAGCGATCCAGCCCGAGAATGATCACGGCATCGGCACCCTTCTGCCGCGCCTTCTCCATGATCTTCTTCTGCATCTTTTCGGCGCTCACGATATCACCTGCGGTCGCCACCAGATGACCCATGACTTTGTAGTCCCGGCCGACATCCCCTTCGGAAAAGTACATGTCGACCTGTGTGGTCGGTG
This sequence comes from uncultured candidate division Zixibacteria bacterium, assembly GCA_963711085.1. Classification (GTDB taxonomy): domain Bacteria; phylum Zixibacteria; class MSB-5A5; order GN15; family FEB-12; genus CAVQCT01. Next base: position 429,619 of record CAVQCT010000006.1, read on the forward strand.
AATACTCCTGACCGACATAGTCAATTTTCGTACACCCTGCGATCAGCAAGAGCAGCGCGACCAGAGTTAGTCTCCTACGCATGCCAATTCTCCCTTGTTAGGTCTTTTGGTTGTTTGCGACCGGAATCTACAAAATTCAGAAATCGGCGCAAAGCCTAAATTTCGGGAGGGTTCATACCCATGCCGGCCCATTCTTCCTTGGCCGGACCGTACAATCCTGGGACTTTCAGGCCCGGCCTGACGCATCAGCACCGTCATCTGTCCCTGGTGGTGAACTTCGTGCATGAGGAGAATAGTCAGGGCCTGACCGCCCGTCCACTGCTGACCGTAGAAAGTGAATTCCTTGGCCAGGGTGGCATCGGTCCAGTTCTTTTTGATGTCGTCCAGCAACTGTTTCGATGCTTTGGCGTACGTGTCGCTGATCTCTTTTGCAGTTTTCGGCACCGGCGCATGGGGATCCAGGCCGGGGAATTCCAGCCCGGCAATGCTCATCATCTCCGGGATCGTGGTAGCGATGTGCCAGGCAATCCGGCCGAGCGTCCGGTGGTCATCGGTAATCTTCTGGCCCAGCGATTTGTCGGTGAGGGCATTGAGGATCTTCAGCATGCCATCGGATTCATGATGCCATGCAGCGGTGAAATGGTCGATCTTTGTGAACATCAAACACTCTCCTTGGGCGTTACATTGAAAGCTTTTTCGGACGATTATTGAGGATCGTCTCGATCTCTTTGAGGACAGAATCGGACAGGACGACATCGGAAGCTATCACATTCTGTTCGACATGCTCAACTTTGGTGGCGCCGGTGATCACGCAGCTGATTTCGGGACGGCGAAGGATCCAGGCGAGGGAGAGCTGCGAAGGAGTGAGGTCGAGCGATTGCGCAAGTTCGGTGATCTTGCGGACCTTGGCTATGTTTTCATCAGTAAGATCGTTCTTGAGCCAGTTCGAGGAGCCGCCGCGGCTCTCAGCCGGTACGCCGTCATTATATTTGCCGGTCAGGAGACCCTGCGCGAGCGGAGACCAGACCGTCAGGCCCATCCCGTTCCGAACGCACGCAGGCAGAATGTCGACTTCAATATGCCGATCGAGCATGTTATAGCGGGGTTGCTCCACCGAAGGCTGATAGGCGTGAAGTTCTCTTGCGGTGCCGACCGCGATCTCGATTTGATCGGCCTGCCAGACCGAGGTTCCCCAATAAAGGACCTTCCCTTGGTGCACCAAATCATCCATCGCCCTGACGATTTCTTCGATCGGAGTTTCGGAGTCGTGACGGTGGCAGAAATACATGTCGAGATAATCGGTCCGAAGCCGCTTCAGAGATTTCTCGATCGATTCCATGATGTGTTTGCGACTGAGCCCGCGATCGTTCGGGTTTTCCGACATCGGCCAGAACAGTTTCGATGAAATCACCAAGTCGGACCGCCGCATATCTTTGATAATCTCACCGACTACCTTCTCCGCCTCTCCTTTGGCATAGATGTCGGCGACATCGATAAAGTTGATTCCGCTGGCCAGCGCTTTCCGGACGATCGGTTCGGCCTGCTTAGCCGCGACTGTCCCTCCATAGGTGAGCCAGGCGCCGAGAGCGATTTCCGATACTTTCAGGCCGGTTCTGCCGAGATTCCGATATTTCATTTCTGCCTTCCTTCGGTTCAGCAATAGTTATGACAATTGAATCGATTTATGGTAAACAAACAGCCCGGCTTTGGCAACTGTTCCTCGTATCGGCCCATTATGTCAGCGTAAGTTGTTATAATTCAAGCGAATTATCGAGATGTGCGATCGGGGTCCGGACAAGCAAACACTTGAAATACCGATCCGAATCGTTATATTGCCGTGGCATAAAACGGGCAGTTTTGTCGAACGCCCGATGTGAATAGCAAGTTACAGGTACTGTGGATCAAATCGAATTGAAAGAAGAGCTGTCAGGCAGACCGACCGATTCCCCGAGTCGCAAAGAAGTCTGGAAGATGTTCGACCGAATTGCCGGCCGGTACGATCTGCTCAATCGCACGCTGTCGCTCGGCAGGGATCGGGTCTGGCGGAAGCGATTAGCGCAATATCTTCCCGAGGGAAACAATATCCGTCTGCTCGATCTGGCCACCGGGACCGGGGATGTCATCCTCACGCTTTGCCAGGCGAGCGACCGCATCGGTTCCGCAGTCGGCATCGATATGGCGGAAAAGATGCTCGAAAGGGCAAAGGAAAAGATTTCGGCCAGTCGTTTTGCCGACAAGATTGACGTCAAGGTGGGGGATGCGATGGCGATTCCGTTCGAAGATTGTTCGTTCGAGGCATCCACTATCGCGTTCGGGGTGAGAAATCTCACCGATGTGCCTTCGGGACTCAAAGAAATGCTTCGCGTTTTGAAGCCCGGCGGCCGAATGCTGATTCTTGAGTTTTCGCTCCCGCCCAACGGACTGATCCGCGCCGCTTATCTGGCCTACTTCCGACACATTCTCCCGAGTATCGGGGGAGTGGTCTCGGGGGACAAACAGGCCTATCGGTATCTCAACCGGACGGTGGAAACCTTTCCATACGGAAAGGAATTTTGCGGACTGATGCGGGACGCGGGATTTGAAGATGTGAAGGAACATCGCCTCACTTTCGGCATTGCAACAATTTACGAAGGAACGAAAGCTTACCGTTGAAGCACAAAGAGAGCATAGAAACTGCCCATACGGACACGCTCGTTGCAACAGCGGGCGAAGGTGTCGATGTCATCCGGTCGATGCGGGAAAAGATAGAAGCGGTTCTGTCGCAAAATAAGGACTCCAATCGGCCGGAGAGAGTGACGATCGACGTTCCGCACCAGGCTCCGCTGAATTGGCTTGCAGCCCAGCGCTGCGATGATAAGATCTACTGGTCGGACCGGGACGGCAAGATCGCGGTGGCCGGAATCGGTATCGCCGATTGTATCACCGATCTTGGTTCTGCCGATCCGCTCTCACTTCTATCAGACATTCAGACGAAACTCGAGCATGCACCTTCAGACATGCACTACTTTGGCGGGATCCGCTTTGATTCGCAAAGATCAGCCTCCGACGATTGGCGGGATTTTGGCCGGGTCAGGTTCGTGCTGCCGAGATTCGAACTGTCGACGGGGAACGAACAAACGATCTTCGCATGCAATCTCATGCCTTCGAGCGACAGACGGCACAGGCAGGAGATTCTCGATCTGCTGGAAACGATTAGGTTCGAATATGAAAGTCCCGAGTGGATGGGTTGCAGTATCATTTCTCGCGAAGATTCCCCGAGCTACCCGGATTGGAGTGCAACGCTTGGCGCAGCCTCACACGCATTCGCGTCCGCTGATTACGAAAAGATTGTACTGGCCAGAGAATCGAAATTCCGCCTGAGTCAACCGGTCGATCCAATTCTACTCCTCAAGTCACTGGCGGCAAGGGCTAAAGACTGCTTTCACTTCTGTTTCCAGGCCGATAATTCGACGGCGTTCATCGGCGCTTCGCCGGAACGGCTGTACCGCCGGGTCGGACGATCGTTCGAATGTGAAGCGCTGGCCGGGACCCGCCCGCGCGGAAGCAACACCACAGAAGACTCGGAACTTGGCGAGCAATTGCTCGGGAGCGAGAAGGATGTCAGGGAACATCGGTATGTCGTCGAAGGGCTTCGGGAATCACTGGATAGTTTGATCACCAGCGGATTCCCGGAGCAGGGATCGAGCGTCACTTTGCGAAAACTGGCCAGAGTGCAACATCTGATCGTTCAGTTCCGGATGCAGCTTCGAGGTGAGATAAGCGATGCTGAGATCCTGAAGGCGCTGCATCCGACACCGGCCGTTGGTGGATACCCTCGTAATGGGATACTGAACAGGATCGCCGAACTGGAACCGTTCGATCGCGGTTGGTATGCCGGGCCGGTCGGATGGATCTCCCGAGACAGCGCCGAATTTGCCGTGGCGATTCGAAGCGGCCTGGTGCGCGGCGACATGCTTTCGCTCTATGCCGGCGCAGGAATATTGCGAGGTTCCGATGTTGCGGCGGAATGGAAAGAGCTGGAAAATAAGCTGGGGACGTTTCTCGACGCGGTACACAAATGATCTCTTCACAGGCCGAGAGTATCAATGCCCTCTGGGCTAATCTACTTATCGAAGAACTGCTTCGCCACGACATCAATCAATTCATACTTTCCCCCGGTTCGCGTTGCGCTCCGTTGACTGCGGCAATTGCCCGAAGAGTTGAAGCTGATAAGATCGTACATTTCGATGAACGCGGGGCTGCTTTCTTTGCTCTTGGATATGGTAAAGCGACCGGTAAACCGGCCGTTCTGGTCTGCACTTCAGGGACGGCGACCGCGAATTACTTTCCCGCCATAATCGAAGCCTCAATGGACCCTACCCCCATGATTATACTGACCGCCGACCGGCCACCGGAGCTGCATGGAATTGGCGCAAACCAGACGATAGATCAGCATCAGCTCTACGGTCGGTTCGTTCGCAAGGAAGTTCAGATCCCCTGTCCCTCCGAAGAGATTCCGGCAAAAGACTTAATCGAAATGATCGATTCCGCCGTGAGAAGCGCGGACGCCGAAGGCGAACCGGGTCCGGTTCATCTGAATTGCCCGTTTCGAGAACCGCTTGCTCCATCAGGCCCCGGGCTGGAGTTCGAAACATACCTCGCGCCGCTTGCCGATTGGATGAAAGGGACAACTCCAATCAGTCCTGTTCAACAGTGTCAGACGACTCTCCCTGAATCGGAGATCACCGAAATAGTGAAAGCGATTTCACAATCGGGCGAAGGCATCATGGTGGTGGGTCCTTTGAAAGGATCGACCGATATCTCGTCAGTCAAACAACTGGTCGAGAAGCTTGGCTGGCCGGTGTTTGCCGATATACGTTCCGGCCTGAGAATCGGGTCTGAGAACAGACAGATCATCTCGCATTTCGATCAATTGCTTCTCAAAGAGGATATCTTCGCGCAGAAACCGCTTAAGATCCTTCATATTGGCGGCGTGATGACATCAAAGCGGTACTACCAGTTTATCGAGAAAGCGAATATCGCGGCATACGTTCATCTCAGCGACAACCCGGAAAATCAGGATCCTTCCCGGCGGGCCACCGGAAAGATCGCCGGTAATATCGTATCGATGTGTTCGCAATTGGAGGCAATCCTGGACGTACCCCGATGCTGAGAAGTCGGTTGCATTGCTCCACGAAACCAATTCCAGAGTCAAGAATCTGCTGGAGCGGGAAATTGATAATTCAGATTCATTAAGCGAAATCGCTGTCGCGAGGACGATCTCTCGGGAAATCGACGAAGGAAGCGTTCTCTGGCTGGGGAGCAGCATGCCTATTCGGGAGATAGATATGTATGCGACCACCGAAGGTCCGTCTGTTCCGGTGGCCGCCAATCGGGGAGCCAGCGGGATCGATGGTTCAATCTCCAGCTTCCTCGGATTCGTGCAAGGTGCACAACACCCGGGCGTGGCGTTGATCGGAGATCTGGCCTTCCTTCACGATATCAACTCGTTGGCCCTTGTACGAAGTCTTAACCGTCAAGTCATTATCGTTGTAGTTAACAATGACGGCGGCGGGATATTTTCGTTCCTTCCGATCGCCGATTGCCAGGACATTTTCGAACCGTATTTCGGTACGCCGCACGGTCTGAGTTTTGAGAAAGCGGCCGAAATGTTTGCTATTCAATATTTCCATCCGGAGACGCTTACCTCATTTAGAGACGTCTTACGGAAGGCGAAGAGCAGCGGGAAGTCGATAGTCATCGAAGTCAAAACAAACCGGCAGGAAAACATGAGAATGCATCGGGATATTCAACAGAAGATCAAAGACCTGATCCAAACATGACACGAGCCACGACCGAACTCATCAGATTTAATATTCGGGCCTGCGGCAAGCAGGGAGCTCAACCACTGATTTTGCTTCATGGGTTCATGGGAAATTCAGCCGACTGGAGAGAGGTCGTGGATGGGTTCCATACCGAGCGGTATGTTCTGGCATTCGATCTCCCGGGACACGGCGGCACAGAGGTATTCAGCGACGAAGGATACCGGATCGATCGGTGTGGTGAGGAATTGATGACCGTACTGGACGGATATGGGATGGGCCGATGCAACCTTCTGGGATATTCGATGGGGGGAAGGGTCGCCTTGCACCTGGCGGTGAATTTTCCGGATCGGTTCGATGCCGTTGTTATTGAATCAGCATCCCCCGGACTGAGGACCGAAAAGGAACGTGAGGAACGCCGCGCGAGCGATGCCGGTTTGATCGAACAATTGAGAAACCGTCCACTGAGCGAGTTTGTCGAAAACTGGTACCGGCAGCCATTGTTTGCATCGATAGCCCATTCAGGCGAGCAGTACTCTGAAATGATTAACCGAAGGTTGAGTAATGATCCGGCTAAACTTGCTCTTTCACTCGAACACATGGGCGCGGGAGCACAGGAGCCGCTCTGGGAGAAGCTGGACCGCATCTCTGCGAGAACACTCCTGCTGGCGGGCGAACACGATATGAAATACCGGGATATTATGAGAGAGGCGAAGGCATCGATACCGAACAGCGAGTATCTGCAAATCCCGAAGGCCGGGCACAATGTGCATCTTGAAAACCCGGGCGCGTTCGTAGACGCTGTGAACAAATTTCTATCCACATAGAATCGAGGAACCGATGGGAACTGTTAATTGGACCGAATCCGGAAAGTACTCTGACATAAAATACCACAAGGCCGACGGGATGGCGAAGATCACGATCAATCGTCCCGAAGTCCGCAACGCTTTCAGGCCGCTCACGGTTAATGAAATGATCGAGGCTTTGGCCGACGCCAGGATGGATCCGAAGATCGGTGTGATCATTCTTACCGGCGAAGGGGATAAGGCGTTTTGTTCGGGGGGTGATCAGAAGATTCGGGGTGAGGCCGGATACAAAGATCAACAGGGCGGAGAACATCTGAACGTCCTGGACTTCCAGCGCCAAATCCGAACCTGTCCGAAACCGGTCCTTGCGATGGTCGCCGGGTATGCTATCGGCGGCGGACATGTGCTGCACCTCATGTGTGATCTTACCATTGCGGCTGACAATGCGATATTCGGTCAGACCGGTCCGAAAGTAGGTTCGTTCGATGGCGGCTATGGCTCCAGTTACATGGCGAGAATAGTCGGACAGAAGAAAGCACGTGAAATCTGGTTCCTTTGTCGTCAATACAGCGCACAGCAAGCGCTCGACATGGGACTGGTGAACACCGTTGTGCCGTTGGCGAAGCTCGAAGAAGAGACGGTACAATGGTGCCGAGAGATTCTGGCCAATTCACCGATCGCCATCCGGTGTTTGAAGGCGGCCATGAACGCCGATTGCGATGGTCAGGCCGGACTGCAGGAACTCGCAGGAAACGCAACCATGCTGTTCTACATGACCGAGGAAGGACAGGAAGGACGCAACGCCTTTGTCGAGAAGCGCAAACCGGATTTCTCGAAATTCCCCAAGCGTCCTTAGACCTGATTCAGCAGACAGGTGATCTCTGGAACAATCGAAAACTAAAATCTGGGTTCTCTCTGCGCGCCCCAAGACCCTTCCGGCAGCGGCAGCGCCGGTTATCATAGGCACTGTTATGGCGTACGCGAGCGGCGGGTTCCATCTGTGGTCCGCGCTGGCGGCACTATTCGGCGGGTTGATGATTCAGATAGGCACGAACTATGCCAACGATTATTTCGATCATAAAAAGGGCGTCGACACCGAACATCGCCTCGGACCCACTCGCGCAACACAGGCCGGCTGGGTGACGCCGGAAGAAATGAAGGCAGCGACTATTGTTGCGTTCACCCTTGCATTTCTTGCCGGGATTTACCTTGTCTATCGAGGAGGATGGCCGATTGTGATTATCGGACTGCTCTCGATCCTGTTCGGCGTCCTCTATACCGGTGGACCGATGCCGATCGGCTATGTCGGTCTTGGCGATCTGTTCGTGCTGATATTCTTCGGGCCGGTCGCAGTCGGGGGGACTTACTATGCGCAGACTCTTCATATCACTGCCAACGTCATTCTCATGGGGATTGCCGCCGGCCTCTTCTCGACGGCAATTCTCACCGTAAACAACCTTCGCGATCTGGAAAGCGATAGAGCCGCCGGTAGGAAAACACTGGCCGTCAGGCTGGGGGCATCGTTCTCGAAATGGGAGTTCCTGCTCTCGATCATCGTAGCCTCCGCAATGCCGCTGGTGATCTATGTGATCGATAAGCAACACTGGTTAAGTGTATTGTCGATCCTGGTGTTGTTGATCGCAATACCGCCTGCAAGAATCGTATTTACCAGGCAAGGTTCCGTACTCAACAGCGTTCTCGCGGCAACCGGCCGGCTTCTCCTGATTTTCAGTCTGATCTTCTCAATCGGATGGCTCCTGTCATGAGGATCGATAAAGCCAAATTCTATCGCTATTCGCTCCCACTGAAACGTCCGCTTATCTTGAGAGGGACGTCGTATCAGATTCGCGAAGGGTTGCTGGTTCGACTTTCCGAAGCCGGTGGAAAATCCGGCTGGGGAGAGATCGCTCCGTTGCCCGGCTTCTCAAGAGAAACCCTGCCGGAGGTACTGGAAGAAATTCCGCGTGTGGTACGATCCGTTAGAGGATCATCGGGGCCGGAAGAGTCAGCGGACCTGATTACATATCTCCAGGGCTGGCTTGCCGGGATAACGAAAACGCCTTCGATCAGGTTCGGCCTGGAATCCGCTGTGCTGTGCCTAATTGCAACGTGCAGAGGCATTTCCGTAGGAAGCTTGCTATCCGGAAATCCGGTAGATCTTATAGATGTAAATGCTTTGCTCGCCGGTTCGAAAGCGGAGATACTTGAGAAGCTGGACGGGCTATTGGGAGACGGGTTCAAATCGTTCAAGCTGAAAATCGGCACGCGACCTCTCGACGATGAAGTCGATCTCATGGCATCCGTACGTGAAAGGATCGGATCGAGCTGCAGACTCCGGCTCGACGCCAATCGCGCATTTAATATAACTGTCGCCCTGGATCTGTTTAAGAAGATCGAGCCGTTTGATATCGAGTACATCGAAGAACCGGTGGAAAATTTGAACCAGCTTCGAGTGATTCTGAAAGATCGACGCAGAAAAGTTCCGATCGCGCTCGATGAATCCCTGCTGGAACTTAACCCGCAAGATCTCGCCTTGCCGTTCGGCCTTAAAGCAATCATCATAAAGCCCAGCTTGCTGGGTTTATCCCGAGGAATGGCATTCGCACGGGCAGCAAGAGAGCACGGCATCCTCCCGGTCATCAGCTCTTCGTTCGAGAGTTCGGTCGGCATAAGCATGCTCGTCGAACTTGCCGGTGCTATCAACGGGCCAGGCGGCCCGGCTGCAGGTCTTGGCACCCTTGACTGGTTCGAAACTGACACCGTAGCGGACCCGATCAGGATCGATGGTGGCAGGATCAAGCTCGGACAGGCAGGTGAGATACATGGAAAGATCGACGTTGGATCGCTCGAAGAGGTGATTCTTGATGCTGATTGAATCGCCACTGATGGCAGGAGCCCGGTTGCACGGAAACGCAACCGCCTTGCTTTCCGGCTCGCAGCCTGTTTCCTACGCCGAACTGGCAAAATTGGTCGCCAGGACCTGTACCGGACTTGAGTCGCTCGGAATTCAAGGGGGAACCCGCGTTGGAATCGTCGCGAGCAATTCGATCGAGTATGTTACCGTGCTGTTGGCTCTGTTTCACACACGAGCGGTTGCCTGCCCGATCAACCCGCGCTTTGTCGAAAGCACGATAGAGGAGTACACCGCTCGCACCGGATGTACTCACCTGCTGATCGACGAGAAGACGGATTACCGTTTCGACAGCATTCATACTGCTGCCCTCAAGCCGCTTATCTCAGAATCGAGGTCAACTGCGCTGAATCAATTGGATCTCTCTTCCGATGCCGCGGTGATCGCTACGTCCGGAAGTACCGGCACGCCCAAAGCGGTCCTTCTCTCACTAGGCAATCTTTACTACAATGCGCTCGGCTCGAACCAGAATATCAGGCTGCTTGACGGAGACCGTTGGCTGCTTTCATTGCCGCTTTATCATGTTGGCGGGTTGGGTATTCTCTGCAGATGTCTGCTTGCCGGCGCCACGGTCGTTCTGCCGGACAGTCCGGGATTACTCGTCGAGGCGGTGCTGTCTTCGGCTCCCACCCATCTTTCTCTGGTCCATACTCAATTGTACCGATTGATGAGAGATGAAAGTGCGTCCCGAGCCCTACCATCGATGAAAGCGATTTTGCTTGGCGGTAGCGCCTTCCCTTCGTCGCTAATCACCGAAGCATATAACGCCGGAATAAGAATTCACACAAGCTATGGGTTGTCCGAGATGGCCTCTCAGGTATGCACAACGAGACCGAACGCATCTTTGGAGGCACTGACCACATCGGGAAATCTCCTTCCTTATCGCGAGCTAAAGATCTCAGAGGATGGAGAGATTCTCGTGAAAGGGGAGACGAGATTCAGGGGATACTTGGAGAGTAGCGGATTGTCTCAACCGTTTCGTGATGACGGCTGGTTCGCTAGCGGTGATCTCGGAATGCTGGATGAGAATAGCAATCTTATAGTCCAGGGTCGCAAAGACAACCAATTCGTCTCAGGGGGTGAGAATATCCATCCGGAAGAAATCGAAAGCGCCTTCTACAAACTGCCGGATGTCGAGGAAGTTATCGTTGTTCCGATTGAGGATGCGGAGTTCGGGCACCGCCCGATTGCTTTCGTCCGGGTCAAAGATAGGCGGCCAGGAGAGGAGACTTCGTTTGATATTGCCCGGTTGGCTGATTACCTCCCCCGATTCAAACTGCCCGTTGCCTGCTACCCCTGGCCGACGGAGCTTGCCGATGTGCCGCTCAAACCGGGCCGTCGAAGCCTCGTAGAGCATGCCCGAAAGTTACGTTCCTGAACCGAGATGTCTTTCGATTCCGGCTCGAAGTTCTTTCGGCAGTTCAACTTTCTCATGACTTTTCTTGTCGATCGAGACGTGCACCGTTCGCACGATCGCGGTTATCTCACCGGAACGAATTCTAAAGGAATACCGAAGGATGTACGACGTTCGCCCGATCTTTTCGACATCGAGATCGATCGCATACCTATCGCCAAGACGAAGCGGCGAGTGGTAATCGGCATCGGCATGAGCAATCAATATCAGGATATCGGAATGATCGAGTACCTGACGTAAGCCGAACCCGAGTTCTTCCATGAATAGCTCGTACGCTTCATGGGCCATGCGGAAATAGTTTCCGAAAAACGCAATACCTGCGGCGTCGGTATCGGGTAATTTTACTGATTGGTCGAGAGTAAACATAGAATTCCAAGTCCTTCAGGAGATTTCTGTTTCTCGGCGTGAATCTTTATCGTATCTTCTACGTCTTAAAGAAGAATTACCTGCACGCGAACGTATTATAGTAACTCAGGAGACAACATGAAGCAAAGACTAATTTTCGGCCCCGGACTGTGCGCCGTATTGCTCGCGATCCTGATCGCATCGCTCTCTGCGCCCGTTTATGCGGCGGCCGACAAGATCCCTCTCAGGTCGGAGATTCCCGACCAGTACAAATGGAAGCTTGAGGATATGTATCCGACCCCGGCCGCCTGGGAAGCCGATTTCAACACCCTCAAGAGCAATCTCTCCCGGTTTGATCAGTACAAGGGGCATCTGGGCGACTCACCGTCGACACTGCTTGCCTGTCTGCAGCTTTCCGACAGCCTGAACCAGATCGGTGATAATCTGTATGTCTACGCCTACCTGAAACTGGACGAGGACAATCGTTCCAGCGAGTCACAGGAACTGACCGGCCGAATTTCCGGACTTGGCGCCGACGTCGCCCAGGCGACTTCGTTCATGCAGCCGGAACTGGTGTCAATCGGCAAGGACCGGATCATGTCGATGCTGAAAACGTCTCCCGAGCTTTCCGTGTATGAGCATTATTTCGATGACCTGTTTCGGACCCAGCAGCATATCCTTTCCGAAAAGGAAGAGAATATCCTCGCCCTTGCCGGACCGGTGGCCTCGTCCCCATCCAAGATCTTCAGCATGGTGAACGACGCCGACATCAATTATGGAAACATCGTCGATGACAAAGGGGACACGATCGCCCTCACCAAGGAGCGGTACTACAAGATTCTGGAATCCAAAGACCGGGATCTTCGCCAGAGAGCCAATGTCGCGTACAACGAATCTTACCTGAAATACCTCAACACTCTGGCGGCAACACTCGATGCTTCAGTGAAGAAGGATTATTTCTTCATGAAGGCCCGCGAATATAACAGCTGTCTCGAAATGTCCCTCGACAACGGCAACATTCCGACCACCGTGTTTCACAACTTGGTCGATGCCGTCGATTCCAATCTTGCTCCGCTTCACAAGTGGACCGCGCTCCGCAAACGGATCCTCGGCTATGACACCCTGTACACCTACGATTTGTCCGTCCCGCTGACGTTCGGTGAGCAGAAGGAATATCCGTATGAAGAGGCCAAGAAGATCGTGCTCGAAGGACTCAAGCCGATGGGCAAGGAGTATCTGGCCAATTTCCAGAAAGGGCTGGATTCGCGCTGGATCGACGTCTACGAGACGGAAGGAAAGGGCTCCGGAGCCTATCAGTGGGGCACCTACACCTCCCATCCCTACCTCCTGCTCAACTACAGCAAGACCCTTGAGAGCGTCTTCACGCTGGCCCACGAAATGGGCCATGCGATGCACAGCTACTATACCAATCGGAATGAACCGTACATCTACGGCAATCATTCGCTGTTCGTGGCCGAGGTAGCGTCCACGTGTAATGAAGCGGTGCTCATGAAGTACATGCTGCAGAATGCCAAAACCAAGCAGGAGAAGATGGAACTGCTCAACTACTACATCGAGCAGATCATCGGTACTTTCTACACCCAGGTTATGTTCTCGGAATTCGAGTTGGCCATCCATGACCGAATCGAGAACGGCGGCGCCCTCTCAGCCGACTTCTTCCGCAAGACCTATCGGGATATCTATCAGAAATACTGGGGCCCGGACCTGGTTATCGACTCGATCAACGACATGGGCTGCATGCGGATCAGCCATTTCTACCGCGAGTACTACGTGTATCAATATGCCACCTGCTATGCCGCGGCTCAGACCCTGTCGCAGAAGATTCTGGACAAAGACAAAGGCGCGCTGGACAAGTATAAGCAGTTCCTGTCGACCGGCAGCTCCAAATATCCTGTCGACATACTCAAGGACGCCGGTGTTGATATGACCACGCCGGATCCGGTCAACCGGACGATCAATCTGTTCGCGCAGTTGGTCGATCAAATGGAGCAGTTGCTTAACGAAAAAGGCTGACCAGAGCTTCTATAGCGAATCCAACAGCCGGCACCAGGTGTCGGCTGTTTTTTTTGGTAATCAATCTCAGGTTAGCGGCCGCTGCAATTAGGGACGATTTTGATCCAGGTTGCCTCCCTTGGCGTCAAAAGCCGGTGGAAATTGAAATGCGTTTTCAGTTAGCTGAGATTTCCCCCCAATTAGCTTGATTTTTAGGGGTTCCGACCTCAGATTGAGGAACAGCTACGGAATATAGAGAGTTTTGGGTATAATGATTTCACTGTAATACCAAACCAAGGAGATCTCCACATGATGATTTCACAGAAGATGGCCGACGCTATCAATGAACAAATCAAGAATGAATTTTACTCCGGCTGGCTCTACATGGCCATGTCTTACAAATTCGAGTCGATGAACCTGAAGGTCTTCGCAAAATGGTTCTACAAGCAGGCCGGAGAAGAGCGGGAGCACGCGGAAAAATTCGCCAAGTATCTCATCGATCAAGGGGCGGAAGTGAAGCTGACCTCGCTGGATAAGCCGAAAGCAGACTGGAAGACGGCCGAGGATATGACCTCTGGAGCCGTGGCGCATGAGAAAGAAGTCACAAAGATGATTCACAATCTGGTCGACCTGGCTCGCAGCGAAAACGACCATGCCACTTTCAATATGCTCCAATGGTTTGTGGATGAACAGGTTGAGGAAGTGGCCAGCGCCACCGAACTAACGGATATGGTGAAACTTGCCACCAATCCCGGTCAGTTGCTCATGCTGGAAGGGCGCGTTTACCACATGTTGGAATCCAAGTAAGCCCCATCTCAATCGTTCATGACGAATAAAGCCGCCCTCGCTGAGGGCGGCTTTTTTTTGTCGCGAATTGCGGTCGCACGCTCTCGGATGCGACCACAATCTTCATTCATAATATGGACAAAAATACTTGACATTAGGCGTTTATTTTGTAGCTTGAAAGCAGTTACATGCCGATTGGAAAAATAGCAGCGCCAATTCCAACACACTCGATACCAGCCGGTTCGGCATCGGAGCCAGGGTTAACTGCACCATGAATCGGCGATACAATCAGGCACCGGTTTCGACAACCTGCCTGCAATCAATTTCGAATGGAGATGGACGGCCACGAGGTCGATCCGAATGCTGTGTGGGTTACAATCCGTCATACGCTTTTCCGTTTCGATCCAGATCTGTCCCACACTTTCAATGACCGTAAAGTCGCGGCGACCCGCTGCCGCTCGAATGCGCTAAGAGCAAAAACTATTGTTTAAATGTAGAATCCTTAATTCGTGGGGTAATCCAATGAAACTGCGCAGCATGATCATGCTGGTCATCCTGGGATGTGGTATGCTTGCAGCATCCGCATCTGCACAGTTAAGTCTCGGCGGAAAGCCGTCGAGCTTCGACCAAACAACCAAGGCGAGTGTGCCAACCGTTCGAACGGGCGATGTAGATGTCGCAAAATTGCTGGCCGAGGACGACCAGGATGCCAAGCTCGGCGTCCCGTTCCGGTTTGGCTTTCCGTTCGATGTTCATTATGACTTGAACAACTCCGGCATCTGGGAGAATCTCGATGACGGCAGCAAGGTGTGGCGGCTTCGTATCGAATGCCCCAAGGCCTATTCCACCAACCTGATTTTCGATGACTTCTATCTGCCCGAGGGCGTGAAGCTCTTCCTGTATACCGATGATCATTCGATGGTGTCGGGTGCGTTTACGTCCCAGAACAACAAGCAAAGCGGCACCTTTGCCACCGCTCCGCTAAAGGGAAGCACTTGCACCCTGGAGCTGGACGTTCCCGCGAGTGTCGGTTCTCCCGGAAGACTGAGCGTCTCCAGAATCGTTCACGGATATAAAGATGTTTTCTTCAATCCGGACAAGGATTTTGGCGGTTCCGGGTCGTGTAACAATAACGTGCACTGTCCCGTTGGCGACCCCTGGGCGAATGAAATTCGCGCCGTGTGCATGATCACGCTGTCCGATGGTTTTCGGCTCTGTTCCGGTTCGATGGTGAACAACGTCCGCCAGGACCTTACGCCCTACATGCTGACCGCCAATCACTGCCTCGGCGGCGGCGGTTCCGATACCTGGGTGTTCATTTTCAATTACGAGAGTCCGAACTGCAGCAATATCGACGGCCCCACCTGGATGTCGATTGCCGGATCCACCCTGCGCGCGACCAATACGTACTCCGATTTTGCCCTGCTTGAACTCTCTGCCCAACCCCCGGATTCATACAACGTGTATTATGAGGGCTGGTCGGCGGTAGATACCGCCGCCTCGTCGGCAGTATGTATCCACCATCCCGAGGGCGACATCAAGAAAATCTCCTTCGACTATGATCCGGTTACGTCGACCGAATATCTGGGTACGACTTCCGGTGTGACGCACTGGCGTATCGGGTCCTGGGACGACGGTACAACCGAACCGGGATCTTCCGGTTCTCCTCTGTACGACCCGGCCCACCACGTGATCGGCCAACTTCACGGCGGCTATGCTTCCTGTACGAGCATTACTTCGGACTATTTCGGGAAATTCTCGATGTCATGGGCGCATGGTACGACCCCGTCGACCCAATTGAAAGCCTGGCTCGATCCCGACAACACCGGCCTGTTAATGCTGGATGGCCGGGACGGCGCCGGAATCAAGATAGACCACACGCCGCTGGCCGATACGAGAGACTCGTTGAATCCTTATGTAGTTACAGCGACGATTACTTCCAACACGGATCTCGTAACCGATTCGCTCCTGCTGTTCTATGAAATCAATGCTAATTCGTATTCCGACGTGCTTCTGCCGACTGGAAATCTGAACGAATTTTCAGCGAGCATCCCCGCACAATCTCCCGGTACGGTGATACAGTACTACCTGTATGCGGTGGATGTGGAAGGCAAAGCTGATACGACCGACACCTACACCTTCCGGGTGATCGATTATGGGGTCACGCTGGCTCCCTCGGCCGACTCCGGTCGTGGCGCCCCCGGTGACACGATCATGTACGATCTCACCGTCACCAACAGCGGTCTGTACGGTGACTCCTACGATCTGTCGCTCGGCTCGACCGTCTGGCCGACCGCACTGCTCGATGCTTCGGGAACGACCCCGGTGAGCAACACCGGAACCCTGCTGGCCGATGACACCTTCGATATGAAGGTGAGAGTCATCGTCCCCGCCTCGACTTTCGGTCAGTTCGACACGGTCAGAGTAACGGCGACTTCGACCGGTGACAACAGCTATACCTCATCGTCGCTGCTCAAATCGACCTCGGAAGGTTCACCGCTTTCGGTACCGTTCAGCGATGAGTTCCCGAGCACGACGATCGATCAGGGCAAATGGGTGAAGAACTACGGCTGTGTCTCCAGTTCGGTCGGTCTGGCTGAACCGTCGGCTCCCTATTCGCTCAACCTCAACGGTAACCCGACCGGAGCCGATACCCTGATGTCTCAGGCGATCGACCTGTCGGGCCAGAGCAACATCATCGTCCGCTATTTCTATGAGCAGACCGGCGGTGGTGATGCTCCCGAAGCCGGGGATGATCTGTATATCGAATGTCTCGATTCGACCGGCACCTGGATACTGCTGGGTCATCATCTCGGGGCTGACACGAGCATGACCGAGTATGAAGAAGTCTCGGTCGAGATCCCGGCGACCGCCTATCACAAAGGCTTCCGTCTCCGCTCTGAGAGATAAAGGGACAACCGGGAACTTCGATGACTGGTTTGTCGACAACATCTATGTCGGTGAACCGCCGGCCTATGAAGTGGCCCTCAGTCCGTCCTCCCAGAGCGGCTATGGTCCTTCCGGTCTGTCGGCCGTCTATTACCTGAGTGTCCATAACAAAGGGCTGAACACAGACACGTATGATCTGTCAGCTGCCCAGAACAGCTGGGGAGTGACCTTCTACGATGCCTCCGGTACGAGTGTCATTACGCAGGCCGGTCCGGTGGCGGCCGCCGATTCCCTGACCATTCAGGCCTGGGTGGCGGTCCCGGTCAATGCTCAGTCGAGCGATATCGATACCGCCCTGGTGACGGCGACCTCGATCAATGACATGGTAGCGACCGCAACTTCCCTGATCGCGACCACCTCAGCCGGTCCTCCCGGGGGTTTCCCCTGGTACGAACCGTTCCCGACCGCCAGTATCGACACCGTCCGCTGGATCTACAATCACGGTGCGACCGTTTCGGGCAGTTCGCTCAATCCGCCCTCGGCTCCGTACGCGGTCAATCTCGATGGCGGGATCGATACCCTGGCTTCCCAGTTGATCGATCTGTCCGGTCAGTCGGGAGTGATCCTGAGCTTCTCGTATGAACGGGGTGGTTCGGCCGATGCTCCGGAATCGGGTGAGGATCTCTGGGTGGAGTACAAGAACAACCTCGGCGACTGGGTGGAAGCGGCTCATTACCTCGGCTCCGGTCCGGTGATGGGGACGTTTGCCTCGGTCAATCTCGGTCTGCCTTCGGATGCCTATCACAGCAACTTCCAGCTGCGGCTGAGATCGTTCGGTTCGGGCGCCGGTCAGGACAACTGGTATGTCGATGACATCCGGGTGGACTATGCGCCGTCGATGACGACGAGCCCGGCCAGCATGAGCGAGAACCTGGCGCCGCAGGATTCGGTGATGAGTCCGCTGATTATCGGCAACGATGGACCGGGGAGCCTGATCTGGACTTCGCGGGTCCAGCTGACCCTGAACAAATCAAGCCGGTTCGCGCAGCTTCAGGCGGCCGGTGAGGTGGCACCCGCCCGCAGGAATTACCCGGCCGAGTATGCCGACTACCAGGAACCCAAAGGGATGAGCGATACCCGGACCGGCTATCCGGCCGACAAGAATGCCGGTGGTCCCGACCTGTTCGGGTATGTCTGGATCGATTCCGATGAACCGGGCGGTCCGGTCTTCGCCTGGCAGGAAGTCAGCGGCACGGGAACCGATGTCGCCTCCGGTCTGGGGGACGACAACTTCGTCGGCCCGATCAGTCTCGGGATGGACTTCACCTTCTACGGCAACACCTATCACCAGGTGTATATCGGGTCGAACGGGATAATCGGCTTCGACACCACCGGGATGAGTTCCCGCTTCAAGACCCCGCTGCCGACCCTGAGCACACCGAACAACCTTCTGGCCTGGCTGTGGGATGACCTGAATCCGCTCGATGCCGACAACCTGGGCGCCCACGTCTGGGTCGATACGACCGGCGGCCGGTGCGTGATCGAGTTCGTGAACTATCCGGAGTATGGGGCCAATCCGGGCGATGTCATCACCGCCGAAGTGATCCTGCATGCCGATGGATCGATCGTCTATCAGTACAAGACGATCGCTCCCGGATTCGATATCCTGGCCAACGCCGTCGGGATCGAGAACAGCGATGGCACCGATGGTCTGGAGGTCTCCTATCTGAACAGCTACCTGCATGACAGCCTGGCCGTACAGATCAGCGCTCCGTACCGGTGGCTGACGACAGCCACTTCGGGCGGCACCCTGGCTTCGGGTGAAGCCGATACGGTTGCCTGCTGGTTCCATTCGGGCGACCTGGCCGGCGGGACGTATCAGGCGCAGATTATCATCAGTTCGAACGATCCGAGTCATAACCCGTATCCGATCGATGCCACCCTGACGGTCTCGACCGCGCCCACCTGGATCTGCGGTGATATCGACAGCAACGGGGTTGGTCCGGATATCGGCGATCTGATCTACCTGGTCGACTACATGTTCAGCGATCCGCAGGGACCGCCGCCGCCGGAAACTCAGGCGGCCGATGCCAACGGTGATGGATCCCTCGATGTCTCCGATCTGATCTATATGGCCGACTACTCCTTCAACGCCGGCCCCGCCCCTACCTGCGGCCTGTAGGGACGTGCAAAAAAAGCGCAACCGTCAGGGAGAAAAAGACTTCTCCCTGACGGAAAATTGCTTATATTGAAAGTCGGAAGAGAGACAGTTGAATCCACAACTAAAGAGAGAATAGTGCACCAATGAAAACACTTGCCATGATTGCCGCAGTCATGTTGCTCCTGCTGGGCAATGCCGTAGCAGCTACCGGCACGGAGCATTATTTCAAATTCACCATTAAGGATCACAAGGAGTTAGACACCATTACCCGTGTCATCTCCATCGACGATGTTCGCCAGGACACCGTCTGGGCGTATGCCAACGACAAAGAAATGGCAGCCTTCGAGACGCTCGGATACGACTACACCCCGTTGGCCCTGCCCTCCTTTGAGACTCCGCCGGAGATGGCCAAGAGCGTCACCGGACTTGCCGATTGGAACGTCTACCCAACGTACTCCCAGTATGATTCAATCATGAACCAGTTTGCTACCGACTATCCCGGCCTTTGTCAGGTTCAAAATATCGGGACGACGGTGCAGGGGCGGAGCCTGCTGGTTGCCAAGATTTCGGCAAACGTAAATGTCGAAGAAAATGAGCCGGAAGTGCTGTACACCGGTACCATGCATGGGGACGAGGTCACCGGATATGTCAACCTGCTTCGTCTGATCGATTACCTGTTGAGCAACTACGGAACCGATCCCCAGGTTACCAACATGGTCGACAATATGGAAATCTGGATCTGCCCACTGGCTAATCCGGACGGAACCTACCACGGCGGTAATAGTTCGGTAAGCGGAGCCTGGAGATACAACGCCAACGGAATTGACCTGAACAGAAACTACCCGGATCCATCGGACGGTCCTCATCCCGACGGCAATTCTTATCAGCCGGAGACAGTCGCGTGGATGGCCTTTGCCGATGCTCATTCCTTCACAATCGCAGCAAATTTCCATGGTGGTGCCGAAGTGTTCAATTACCCCTGGGACACCTGGTCACGCAGATGCCCGGACAACAACTGGTGGATCGATGCCGGCCGTAAGTTCGCCGATACGGTTCACACCTACTCTCCTTCAACCTATATGGGTGGTTTCGATGATGGCATTACCGACGGCTACGACTGGTACCGCGTCACCGGTGGCCGCCAGGATTGGATGAATTATTACAAGGGCTGCCGCGAAGTTACCATCGAGATTTCAAACACGAAGCTCCCTTCAGCGAGCACTCTGCCGACCTATTGGGGCTACCTCCACGCATCGCTGCTGCACTTTCTGGAAACGTCGCTTACCGGTGTAAGAGGTACCGTCTCCGACGCGACCACGATGGCCCCGGTGCCGGCCGTCATCAAAGTAGTCGGTTACGACACCGATCAGGACAGCTCTCGCGTGTTCACCGATCCGGATGTCGGCGACTATCACCGTATGCTTTTGCCCGGAACCTATACATTCCAGTACAGCGCGCTTGGATACATTCCGCAAACAGTGAGCGGCATAGTTGTGACCGGTGGAAGCGCCACGGTGGTCGACGTTCAGCTCGACCCGGTTCCCTCGACCCCGGTGCTGCAACTTGCAAGCGAGGATGCCCCGCTCGTCAATCCGGGAGATGCCGACGTCCACATGCACGTGACTCTCAACAACGTCGGTGGCGGCAATGCTACCAACGTCAATGGTGTGCTGGCCAGTTCAGACCCATACATTACCGTGACTCATCCCAATTCTGCTTTCCCGACTATATACGCGCTTACCGGCTCGGCGACATCGTCGGCCTTTTACTCGTTCACGATATCGCCGTCCTGCCCGGTTCAACATCCGGCTCAGTTCACGCTGTATCTGACAGCCGATGGTGGATATTCCGATTCGGTCATGTTTGATGTCGTGATCGGCGCACCGGTCGAAGATTTCGAAACGGGCGATTTCACCAAGTACCCCTGGCAGATGAGCGGAAACCGAGGCTGGGCAATCAGCACGACATCGCCCGAACAGGGAACCTACTCGGCCAAGTCAGGAACGATCAGTGACAACCAGTCGACCACAATGTCCGTGACGCGGACCGGATTGTTAGCGGGAGATATCTCGTTCTACCTGAAGGTTTCATCCGAGTCAGGCTACGATTATCTCAGATTTTACATCGACAACGTCCAGCAGGGAGAATGGTCCGGAACGGTTGCCTGGAATCAGGTCAGTTATTCGGTAGCCGCCGGCGACCACACATTCAAATGGACGTATTCGAAGGACGGATCGCAGGCGGTAGGCAGCGATGCCGGCTGGGTAGACTTCATTGTCTTCCCGCTTAATAACACGGATGACATCGATGGTGACGGTGTCGACAATGCGGTCGACAACTGTCCCGATATATACAATCCCGACCAACTTGACGTTGACTCGGACAATCACGGAGATGTCTGTGACAACTGCGTGAACACCTACAATCCTGATCAGTTGGATGGGGACGGCGACGGTGTAGGAGATGCGTGCGACAACTGTGTCGCAATCGCGAACACCAACCAGAACGACGGAGATACCGATGGTATCGGCGATGTCTGTGACAACTGTGCCTCGGTTGCCAACAATGATCAGGCCGACGCCGATTCCGACGGCGTTGGTGATGCCTGCGACAACTGTGCGAGCCTTGCAAACGTCGATCAGGCTGATGCCGACAGCGACGGAGTAGGCGATGTCTGTGATAACTGTGTCTCTACGCCGAATCTGAATCAGACCGATGCCGATTCGGACAATGTCGGCGATGCCTGTGACAACTGCCCCACGACAGCCAATCTCGATCAGGCCGACGCGGACAGCGATGGAGTCGGCGATGTATGTGACAACTGTCCCGGGAGTCGCTAATCCGTTCCAGGAGGATTCCAACAGCAACGGCGTTGGGGATGCCTGTGATTACGTTTGCGGCGACATGAATAGCTCAGGTGGTGAACCGGATATTTCCGACGTCATCTACCTGGTCGAATACATGTTCGGCACCGGTCCGGCACCGCAGAACGAATTGGCCGCCAATTGTGATGGGGTGGCCGGTCTGGACGTGTCCGATCTGATCTACATGGTCGAGTTCATGTTCAACAGCGGTCCGGCGTTGAACTGCCAATAGTCACCAGTCTTTGAATGCTATAGGGCAGGTCTTTGACCTGCCCTTTTCCTTTGCACATCCCTCTTCTTTCCCAGCAAAATTCTTGTCTGAACCTTTGGCTTATTGTATTGTTGCTACACAATGATCAAACGAGTTAACCAGAGGGTTTGAGGACATGCAGGATATTAAGAAGATTCTGAGAAAGCTCGAGTACGGTATCTATGTAGTCACAATGGGCAAGGGGACGGAAGGAAACGCTTTCACCGCCAGTTGGGTGATGCAGGTATCTTCGGAACCACCTATGCTCGCGCTGGCCGTCCATAACGCACACCAGTCGATGCCGCTTATCAAGCAACACTCCGCCTATGCAGTCAACTTGATAGGTGAGGGACAGGAGGGTGTGGCCAAAGCGTATTATGGCCCGGCCGAGTCAGGTTACAGGAAGCTTGAAGGGACCAGTGTAAAGGATTCTCCGGTCACCAGGACGCCGCTCATCCCCGGGGCGATCGGATTTTTCGACTGCAAGGTGGTAAAAACTATCGAAGCTGGGAATCATACCATTTTCATCGGTGAAATCCAGGCGGCGGAGCTTGAAGCTGAGAATGTACAACTCATGACCTCCACGAACTCCAAACTTCACTATACTGGCTGATCGATGCCGCGTTTTGCACTTGCTCTCGTATTACTTCTCTTGCTTTCCACGGTGCTCTCGGCCGGGGAATGTCATGAAACAGTGAGGATCGACAGCGTCTCGTACTCGGTAGGTCCCCGCTGGTGCGGTAAGAAAATCGATACAACGCTTTTCGCCGTGTCTTCGAATCTCGTTCGCATTCCCTCCGAATTTAGCGCCAATGATTACCGGATCTTCGTGACCAGAGAAACAAGAGATGCATTCGTTACCATGGCCAAAGCTGCGGCAAAGGATGGAATAAAGCTTATCGCCGAGTCAGGCTATCGGTCTTCGAGATACCAGCGGACCATTATCCGAAAGAGGATGCAGGAGGGACACTCGTTCGAGGAAGTGATGAAATATGTTGCCCCGCCCGGGTACTCAGAGCATGAAACAGGTCGCGCGCTCGATCTGGCTACGAGTGATGCCGGATTCGTACGCACCGAGGCATACTCCTGGCTCAAGAAACATGCTTCGGAATTCGGATTCAGCGAGACCTATCCAAAAGCACGAACGGGTGGTATGCCGTATGAACCGTGGCACTGGTGCTATCATCGAGAGAAATGATAATCACTCTTCGACACGCCAGAGATTGAAAGTCGCCTTGTTGAATGAATCCCCATCCGGTTGGGTGACGCGAAGTTTAAAGTCGATGCTATCCGGTGTTACCAACCGAATCAGAACCTCGTAAGTATCCTTGCCGTACAATCGAGTTCCCCGAATGGCATTGCTCTCCGCCTTGCCGAAGTATTTCGCATACTTCCCGCTGTTGTCCCACACTTCCCACGTAATAGAGTCGGTCTTCTGGTCGTGAACCAGATGTCCGGAGTCGGAATAGGTGAAGAAGAGTTTGTCGCCTGTTAATGATGTTCTCAGATAATGCCCGTCGGGCACCCACTGGAACGATGCTCTCCCGTTGATATCGACATTGAAATTAGTCACCGGAATAAGAAACTGCCCGACCCCTTCCCAGTTGCCATCGAGCTTCTTAATGTCGATGGTCTTTTCTTTAGCGGAAGCTGGACCGCCGGCCAGGAGCAACAATACCGGGACGAGCAGAGTCAATATGAGTTTCATCGCAGGACTTTCATAAGCAGGTTGATACATTTTCTACTAAACTACGCTCGTAACGGCTTCAATTCAACTTCAAATGCCGATTTTCCCTGTCACACGCTGCCCCCTATGCGGGCGGATTGAGCCAACCGGGGAAGGGGGTCGATTTGTTGTCGTAACAAATTGTGTGACAATTAGATATGTAGAGGTATCGGACCCCTTTTTAGTTGATTTCAAGTTTGAATTTTCGTACTTTATTGGAGTTATTTGCGCATCAGAATTTGTAGCAAAAGGAATTGAATATCATGGCCTTAGAACGCCAGAGAATAGAGCCTGTCGTCCTCGAAGAGGAGATGAAAAACTCCTATCTGGATTATTCCATGTCGGTCATTACCAACCGGGCGCTGCCGGATATTCGCGATGGCATGAAGCCATCGAACCGGCGCATCCTGGTGGCAATGAACGATCTGAACCTGGCGCCGGGACGGGCGCATCGTAAGTGCGCGAAAATCGCCGGTGATACCTCGGGTAATTACCATCCTCATGGCGAGCAGGTGGTCTATCCGACACTCGTGCGCATGGCTCAGGATTTCAACATGCGGTATCCGTTGGTCGATGGTCAGGGGAACTTTGGATCGATCGACGGTGACGGCGCGGCCGCCATGCGGTATACTGAAGCTCGGCTCACCCCGATCGCAGTCGAAATGCTGGCCGACCTCGAAAAAGAGACTGTTGATTTCATGCCGAACTACGACGGTACCCTTCAGGAACCGATCGTGCTACCCGGCAAGTTTCCCAATCTGTTGTGTAACGGGACCACTGGAATCGCGGTCGGTATGGCGACCAGCATCCCGCCGCACAATCTCAATGAGATCGCCGAGGCGATCGTTCGGGTTATCGATGACCCGGAGTGCACGAACGAAGATCTGATAGACCTGGTCCCCGGACCGGACTTCCCGACCGGCGGCATCATCAACGGCAGAGAAGGAATTTACTCGGCCTACCGGACCGGGAAAGGTCACTTGCTCGTTCGTGCGAAAGCGCTCGCAGAGAAGATGAAAAACGGCAAAGAAGCGATCATCGTCACTGAGATTCCCTTCCAGGTGAACAAATCCAATCTGCTTGAGAAGATCGCCGATCTCGTGCGCGACCGAAAAATCGAAGGGATCTCGGACCTTCGCGATGAATCCGACCGTGACGGTATGCGGATTGTCATCGAGTTGAAGCGCGACCAGCAGGTTGAGGTCGTGCTTAACCAGTTGTACAAGCATACTACCATGCAGGTTACTTTCTCGGTCAACCTGCTCAGTCTGGATCATGGCGTTCCGAAACAGATGACGCTTAAAGAGATGATCCAGCACTTCATCAACCATCGACACGAAGTTATCGTTCGCAGAACGAAATTCGATCTGGCCAAAGCGGAAGAGCGGGCCCATATACTTGAAGGTTACCGTATTGCGCTGGACAATATCGATGCTGTCATCGCCTTGATCAGGAAGTCCAAGGATACGCCGACCGCCCATGCCGGGTTGATGAAGCAGTTCAAACTCTCCGAGCGCCAGGCGACGGCCATTCTCGAGATGCGCCTGCAGCGGCTGACCGGACTCGAAAGACAGAAGATCGAAGATGAGTATCGCGAACTGATCAAGCGGATCTCCGAACTCAAGGCTATTCTGGAATCCAAGCAGCTTCGCTATCAGATTATCAAAGATGAGACGGCCGAACTGGCCAAGAAGTACGGCGATGTTCGCAGGACCGAGATCCAGGATGCGGCCGAAGAATTGACGGTTGAGGATCTGATAGCTGAAGAAGAGATGGTCCTTACGATCTCGCACCTCGGCTACGTGAAGCGGTTGTCGGTCTCGGCCTACCGTCGCCAGCAACGCGGCGGCAAGGGTGTAATCGGGATCGAAACGAAGGAAGATGATTTCGCCGAACATCTCTTTATTGCCTCGACCCATGACTATATCCTGTTCTTCAGCGATAAAGGTCGCTGCTATTGGGTCAAGGTCCATGAAATACCGACCGGCGGGAAGATGGCCAAAGGAAAGCCGATCATCAATCTGTGTGATATCGGCAAGGACGAGAATGTCGCCGGTTTCTGCAAAGTGCGCGGTTTCACCCCGGATACATTCGTGGTCATGGCGACCCGGAATGGCATCGTGAAAAAGACCAGTCTTGACGCCTTCTCGAATCCGCGAAAGACCGGTGTTAACGCGATGAATATCCCGGACGATGACAAGCTGATCGAAGCGGTGCTGTCGGACGGGACAAACGAAGTTGTCCTGGCGACCCGCAAGGGAATGGCGATTCGCTTCCCCGAAGACAAGGTCAGGCCGATGGGCCGCACCGCCTACGGCGTCAAGGGAATTACCCTCGGGAAGGGTGACTATGTCATCGGTATGGTGGTGGTCAAGCGGAACAGCTCGCTGCTGGTCGTCACCGAGAATGGCTACGGCAAGAGGACTTCGATCGAAGACTACCGCATCACCAACCGCGGCGGCAAAGGCGTCATCAACGTGAAAGCCTCCGAGCGGAATGGTGAAGTTGTCACGATCAAGGAAGTGCTCGATCAGGATGAACTGATTCTGATCACCAAGAAGGGGATCGCGAACCGTCAATCGGTCAAAGACATCAACGTAATCGGTCGAAACACCCAGGGGGTGCGGCTGATCAATCTGGGCAAGGGGGACCAGGTGATCGATGTCGCGAGGGTGGTCAGCGAAGAATCCTGATTTTTGGAATTTATCGAATAGATGCAAGGGAGCGCCGTGAAGGTGCTCCCTTTTCTATTTGGCAGTGTGACTTAAAATGTCATCTTCATGCCGATGCTCGGGAACAGGCCGGCATCGTACACGAATCCATCGGCCGTACTGATAATCGGGTTACCGCGATTCGTGACGTTGGTGATGGTGAGGAAAAGATCTAGCCGGTCAAAGGTCGCTCCGGTCGACAGGTTGAGTGACATGCTCAGAGGAAAGCGGGCGGAATTTTCATTGCTCAGATATTGGTCGTAGGTCGCGGCGGCATATCGATCGTGCGATTTTGTGAAGCTGGTCGTGAAGCTGGGAGTGTAGGGGTATCCGGTGTGACCGGTGAACGACGCCCCGAAGTGCAGGATTTCGGAGGGCCGATAGCCGAGATCGAGCTGGAATTTGTGCGGAGCCGTGAGATCGTAAGGGACCGCTTCGCCCGATGCATATTTCACTCCGTGGGTGTACCCATACGACACATAGAGCCGGACCTTGGGCGAGAAGAACCGATCCCAGTCGGTGGATACGTCCGCGCCGTAAAAGCGGGCGCTTCCGGTGGAAACCATTTGAATGAAACCGGTCGAGGCAGCCTGATTGGTGGCGACCCGTGAATAATCAGGATTGAGTACCGGCATACCGCTTACTTTCTTTGCGAACAGTTCGGCCTTGAGTCCCTTGTGCGCGAACGATGCCGCCAGCAGCTTTGTTTTGACCGGCGTGAGATTTCGGAGGTTCGCCCGCACCAGAACCTGGTATGGTTCAAGGATCCGTTTGACCGGATTCTCGGCGAAAGTTCCGGCATAGAAGCTGACTCGATCATTCTCCGAGAGCTGTAAAGACAGACGCTCTCTGAACAGAACGTTTCGATTCTCTGAAAGACTGCCGAACTGTTCGTAGCGGATACCCGATTCAAATTGAGCCATTCCGATTCCTTGAGTGAGGGAGAGGAAGCCGGCGGCATTGCGTTCTTTCCCGCTCCGGGAATAGTCGCCGTACAACTGATTCAATTCCGCCTGGTAGAAATTCGGATTGTCCGAGTTGGCGTCGGGAGGGAGGAAATTCCAGTTCTGCTGCGTCATGTCGGTTGTGCGGTTGGTCACATACTCCAGTTGCGTACCAACTGTAAGGCTGGTCTTGCCTGATTCATAATTCGTCTGGAATCCGGCCAGATCGCGCGATGTGTGCTCGAGCAGGTTCAGGTGCAATCCTCGATAGGTATTCTCATCCGGAGGATATACCTGGTACTGTTCATACAACGTCTTTCGTCCGAGCGAACTGGTGAACAGAAACTTGCCGTACTGAGAGAGCAATCGTGCACCCTGGAATTCTTCGCTCATATGTTGATACGTGTAGAGTCCGTCCGTATTGCTCCTGGTCGGGCCGAGATCGTACGCGAGAAAATCTCTCGTGTAATACTGATCCAGAAAGAGCGTTTGCTTATGAGAGATCTGCCAGCCGGACGACAGAAAGATATCCTGGAAGTTGGTTGGGGGAAGGGTCCGCCGATTCGAGGTCACGGCGAACTGCTTGACCAGCTTGTCCAGAACCGACTTCCTCACCGTTCCGTTGGTGAATATCCGATCGGTACCGACTGAAAACGAAGTCGTGGCCTGAACGAAGGAAAACTCGGCGCTGCCACCGAAGTGTCGTCCGAATGCCACCGGTGAGGCCAGCTCAAGGGTCGCCGGTACTTCAAACGCCGCCGAGGTTCCCGATCCGTGGAAGGCAACCCTGCCGACCGCAGGGGCCGGGATAATCGAAAACATACCGTAATGATTCGGGTCGCTTCCGATCGGGATGCCGTTCAGGTAATAAGTCGGAATAGTGCCGTTGATGCGGAGTTTAGAAGAATACGCCGAGCCCTGACGGGTGAGCTGCGGCTCTCTGACCAGGTCAATCGGATTATTCGATACGAGGGAGTTTCTTGAAGGGGCGCTGATTTCTTTCGATCCATATACATGAACCTCTTCCGGATTCCTTTGAGTCGGACGCACCGTTATACCGGACAGTTCGACTGATTTGGGGACCATCGAAACGATGAGAGGATAAGCCGGGACGCCCGAAGTCATCGAACTCGCCCAGCTTTCGTGATCCAACGGCTGAACAGAAGAGGGTGAATGTATCCACTGAGGCCGGAAGATAGAAACTGAAGTGTCCTGAATCATCGGTCGCCGCTCCGGCAAGAAACCGTCCGCCGTTCCATTGCCTGAACGGAGGCTCCGACGATCGAATGCTGAGCGCTGCCAGTCACCTGATCCGCTAACAAGCTTGCTTCTACTACCCGCATAAGTGTGAGACGGTGAGCAAGACAAGAGTGCTGTTACAAGCAGCAGTACCGATGTTGATTTCGTAGACTTCATGTCGACATAGCTTAGCACAAACCCCGTGCCGGAACGGGACGTGTCTAAGGCGAATCGTAATTCGTTGACTAGTAATGCGTTAGTAAACTGAAACGTAGTCTCGGTGAGTACATTATCTGCGTAGTTATGCAGACGTATTCATATTGCATGATACGCCGCGCAATCAGATTCGGTTTGCCCGAAATGAGCTTTCTGATATATTGCCGCCTATGAATCTCCTGGGTGAACTTGCTGCATTGACGACCGCTGTCTGCTGGGCGTTTACATCGATCTTTTTCACTGAAGCAGGAAGGCGCATCGGATCGTTTCGCGTCAATAAGATCCGTCTGCTGATCGCCGTCTTGATCTACACGATTGTTATCACTCTGACTACGGGAAGACTGTTCAGTGAGAACCTGACCTGGATACATGTGTTCTATCTGGGTTTGTCGGGGCTGCTCGGGCTTGTACTTGGGGACGGTGCCGGTTTCAAGGCGATGGTGATGATAGGACCGAGGCTGAGTTCGGTCGTCTTTGCTTCCGCTCCCGTGATGGCGACGATCATCGCCTGGATCTTTCTCGGCGAAGTACTGCACCCGGCGCACATCCTTGGTATTGCGGCTGCGGTCGGCGGAATCGCCTGGGTGGTCATGGAGCGGCAGTTTGTAACTTCAAACAACCTCGCCGCGGGACATCCTGATGCCGGGTCTAAAGCCAAGGGCGTGCTTATGGCACTGATTGCGGCGTTCGGACAAGCTTCCGGGTTGATACTCGCCAAGTATGGGATGCTCCGGGCGGGGGCTCCGATTGCCCCCATGGATGCCTCGTACATTCGCATGCTCACCGGCCTTGTTGCAATCTGGCTGATCTCTGCTTTCAGGGGGAATATCAAACATACGCTGGAGGCGATGAAAGATCGCAAGGCGATGGGCTTTTCATTCGGCGGGGCCTTTTTCGGGCCGTTCCTCGGCGTCTGGATGTCGCTGGTGGCCGTGCGAATTATCCCGGCCGGTATCGCGGCAACCCTGAATGCCATGACCCCGATTCTGATCATTCCGGCAGTGATTCTGATTTACAAAGAGAAAGTTTCGGCCCGGGCGATAATTGGAGCTGTGGTCGCCGTCCTTGGCGTTGCACTCCTGATGTTGACGTAGATTCCCTTACATAAGATCTGTCTGTACACTCAATAGACGCTGCTCAGCTCGACATTAAACCAGAAGAATGACCAGACGATGGCAAGAATCCCTCTGACATCGATCGGCCAGCCCTCGCCGACCATGAACAGATAGCATAAGAGCGTCAGTCCAAAAAAGATTTTGATCAGCCCTGCTCTGAATCGGGCGAATCCAAGATTCACCAATCCGAGCAGCAAAAAGAGGATGATGAGAGCGGGGGCGAAGAAGGCGATACACCAGTCCCAGAAACTCATCTGGCTCAACCAGAAGGCGACCGGGCTGTCGATCGGGAGATTGTAGAAGTAGTAGACGTGCACCGCGCCGAAGAAAATAGCCAGCATAAGATAGAAGAAACCCTCGAGTCGCAGGCTCTTCAATTCGCGCAGTCCGGCCATCAGGAAGAACAGACTTGCCGTTATCATACCGCAAAGCAGAATACAGGACCAGTTCATCAATACGTCAGTCATGCTATTACCTCTTTCAAAGTTCCGCAGACCTTCAGTGAAAGAATCATGCCGGAAACTTGGAAATCGGTGGAGCCGGGATGCAAGGCTGTGGCTGTTAGTAGATTAAGCCGTGAAATGGTTATCTCCCGAGAGACGATTTGGCCAGATTGGCATGAAGCCAACTCAGCAATCGTTTGCACAGGCTAGGCAACAAAAAAACCCGCTCCAAAGGAGCGGGTTCGAGTTTTGCGAAGGTTTTTCAGCCGGCCTATACGTCGATATCGTCTATATCGGTCGACGGCTTGGACAGCTGATCTTTGGTATGCAGGATAGCTTCGGGATCTTTGTGTTTGAGTTTTCCTTTGTGCTTTTTCAACTGGGATTTGACTTTGTCGACTGCCTGGTCAATAGAGTTGTACATGTCGTCGGTCGATCCTGTGCCGGTGATAGTGCTGTTATACACTTTGACCAGCAGCTCCGCCTTGTGAACATGACGCTCCGTATCCAGGACCATTTCCGCAGAAATGATGTTGTCGAAAAATCTGGTGAGCCCGTCCATTTCCGATTCAGCCTTTTCCCGCATCTCATCGGTAAGATCGAAATGACGTGCTGATATTTTCTTCAGCATGAGCCTTTCTCCTTTCCATGCGACCCTGAACGTGTCTGTAAAGTGAGAACAGCGTATCTATTCGTGGAGGAAGCCGGGACGCGATTCTGAATCGCGCCGGATGATATTGTCGTAAGTAGTTTGAAAGTCATTCCTGAGAACCATCCTATGGTTAAAATTATACGCAAGAACCAGGCGCCTGTTCGGGCCCGATACTATTCGGTACCCGCAACGCGCTTTCTGAGCCGGGCCGGCTGGATCTTCAGTTCCTCACGATACTTGGTAACCGTCCGTCGTGCCAGTTTTATTCCATCCCGGTTGAGCAACTGATATATCTCCTGATCGGACAGCGGCTTGTCTGTAGGCTCAGCTTTGATGATATCCTCGATCTTCTGTTTGACCGTACGCTTGGACATGTCCTCGCCGTCGGCCTGCGCGATTCCGGAATTGAAGAAATACTTGATCTCGTAGACACCGAAGGGGGTTTGTACATATTTCCCGTTCGAGACGCGGCTGATGGTGGCCACGTTCATTTCCACCTTCTGGGCGATCTCTTCCATAATCATGGGCTTTAGAAAGGCCGGGCCCCGGTCAAAGAACTCGTGCTGACGCTCGATGATCGCTTCCATGACGTTTATCATCGTCGTGCGTCGCTGATTGATCGAATTCAACAGCCAGCGGGCCTGCTCGAGTTTCTGCTTAACGTACTGCTTGGTATCATCCGAAGAGTTGTTTCCGCGTTTGATAAGATCTTTGTAGCCGGCGTTGATCCGGAGCTTGGGAACATAATGGTCGTTGTGGAAGACGATAAACTCGTCGCCGAACCGTTCGACCACCAAATCGGGCACCACCGGCGGCGCTCCCGTATCGAATCTTCCGTGGGTCGGTGTGGGGGAGAGCCCTTTGATAACGGCCATGGCGTTTTGTGCCTTCTCCTCGGTCACGTTCATCAATTTGGCGATCTGGAGAATCGACTTCCGATCCAGCTCGTGGATGTGCTCGTCGACAATCCTGAACGGAAGAGTTCCTTCCATCCCTTTCTCGCGAAGCTGTATCAGGAGGGATTCGCGGAGGTCCTTGGCGCCGACCCCGGTTGGATCGAATCGCTGGATCAAATTCAGTACATGCTCAATCTTGGCGCTCTCAATCTGGAGTTCTGCAGCCATCTCCGGAACGCTGATCGCCAGGTAACCTTCGGGGGAGATGTTTCCAATAATATATTCACCGATCAACCGGTCTTCTTCGGAAAGCTTCAGCAGCGAGAGCTGCTCGCTCAGGTGCTGATACAGATTGATTGTCCCCGGTCCCGGTCCTTCGAACCGTTCTTCGACATCTTCCCGATGCTCCCGAACTTTGTATCCTTCCTCATCGTCGAAAAGATACTCCTCCCAGTCGACTGAATTGTCAGCCGGTTCGGTTTCCTTGGCCGGCTCCGCGATTTCAACTTCGGCTTCTTTTTCTTCGGTCGTCTCCGGTTCCAACTCTTCGATTTCTTCCAATAGCGGATTGGTTGCCAATTCGTGACGAATAGTCTGTTCCAGTTTGAGAATAGGCATCTGCAGCATTTTCAGCGACTGAATAAGCTGCGGAGCGAGCGTCTGTTTGAGTCTGAGTTGTAGCCCTAGTTTCATGGCAAGACCTGTGGTATTTCCGTTAACTTTTTATCGTGCTTAGCTTCTCATACCACGTATATCGGTTTCCGTCAAATAGCTGTTTACGTACCTTCGGGAGTTCGTTCATATATTAAACATTCTCAGAACTCTCAATTGAGCCGGAACTTCTCACCCAGATAGATCTTTCGGGCTTCCGGATCATTGGCCAGGTATTCCGATGTCCCCGCCTTCAGTATCTTTCCATCGCACATAATATACGCCCGATTGCAGATCGACAGGGTTTCACGGACATTATGATCGGTGATCAGAACGCCCAGTCCTCGATCCACCAGGCGGTGGATGATCTTCTGTATGTCCTCGACCGCAATCGGATCGATCCCGGCAAATGGTTCATCAAGTAACATGAATTTCGGTCGGTTCACCAGCGCCCGGGTAATCTCAACGCGCCGTCGTTCCCCTCCGGAGAGAGTGTATGCTTTGCTCTTTCGAAGATGTCCGATATCCAGTTCATCCAGCAGTTCTTCCAACCGCTGTTTGCGTTCCTTGCGAGGCAGTCCCCTGAACTCCAGGATCGACATGATATTCTCTTCAACTGTCATCTTTCTGAAAACCGATGCTTCCTGTGCGAGATAACCGATTCCCAGACCAGCCCGCTTAAACATCGGCAACCGGCTGATATTCCGCTCTCCGAGATGAATACTCCCGCCATCGGGGCGGATGAAACCGATTATCATGTAAAAAGTCGTTGTCTTCCCGGCCCCGTTAGGCCCAAGCAATCCAACGACTTCACCCGGATTCACCTGGATGGACACGCCGCCGACCACAGCCCGCTTGCGATAATACTTCCACAATTCCTTGGACTCGAGGACCGTCATAGCTGCAATATAGACTGTTTACTGATTTTATTCAATATCTTTCACCTGTCGCGCATGGATTTTGCTTAATTTCTGGAAATTTTCTCTTGTTGATTCATAAAAAAGGATGAATGTTAACCTTCTGATGTATACGGACGTAAGGGTCATATCTTTGCCATCACCGACATAAAAGGACGATCATGAAAAAGACAGTTATATTCCTTTCACTCCTCATGCTGGCCGTAAGTTGCAGCAAGAAACCTGAAGATCAGAAGCAGGACTTGTTCGAGAAGGGAATGTCTCTTCTGGACAAGTATCAGTTTGCCACCGCCGACAGTACATTCAGGAAGATCAATGATCTGGATCCGACTGATCCGTCCGGTCTTTTTGGCGAGGGGATGGTGCTTCAGCGTAAACAGCAGTACTATGACGCAATCGCCCTGTATTTGACCGTCAGCAACGCCAGTCCGCAGTATGCGCCGGTTTATCGTGCCCTGTATCAGTGCTTTTTGGAATTAGGGTATTATAACGACGCCGTAACCTCGGCCCTCACCTACAATAGGTTGAAGCCCGAGGGGGCGGACTCCTACATTTGCCTTTCCCGTGCCTTCCTGAGAGCA
This sequence comes from uncultured candidate division Zixibacteria bacterium, assembly GCA_963711085.1. Classification (GTDB taxonomy): domain Bacteria; phylum Zixibacteria; class MSB-5A5; order GN15; family FEB-12; genus CAVQCT01. The sequence goes on from CAVQCT010000006.1 coordinate 463,950, forward strand.
GAAAATTTCGGTCGGGCGGCCGATGTTGCCGGGCAGGGACTAACGAAAACCGATACGGAAAAGGGACCGCTGCAACTGCTTCAGGCGGCCGCTTACCGCGGTCTGGGTAATCTTGATTCCGCCGCGACAGCCGCCGGCGATGCCTATGCGCACCCCTCGGAATCTCCGGAATTCTACGAAGCGGCGGCCGACTATCTGGAGGCTACCGGGGAAGCCGACTCGGCAATGACTCTGAGCCGGCTCGCTTTCGAAAAGGGCAACCCGTCTGAGATGATCCTGCAATTTGTCGACCGGGGCATCAGGCTGAAGTATTTCGATGCCGCCTTTCGTATGCTGACACAGCTTTCAAACGATAACTTTCCTCCCTTGCCGCTGGCAAGGATGCGACTGTTTGTCACTATCGCCGAAGGGACCAAACTGCTGGCCCGCCACACCGGTGACACCCTCCAGATTCTCGACCCGACCTCGATCAGCGCCCTTATGTACGATATCAGCGCTCGAGGAACGATCGGCGATATGCTCACCGTGTCGCAGGATATTCCCGCTCTCGAAACCAAGCTCCAGGCCGGTAATTTTGTCGACTCGTATGTGTCGTTCATGCGGTATGCTATCGCGACTCTCCACGTCAGTTTAGAGATGGACTATCCTTCGGTGCAAAAGGTCAGCCAGATTCATGATGTCCACGCCAACTATCGCGATGTCAAACTTCGTCTTGCCCTGGGCTACTGGGCGTGCGGCATCGCCGACAGCTGCTTCATGCTTCTGGACCAGTCGTTCAACGGACATCAGAATCAGCCGGATTGGCTGACGCAGATCGGCGATGTTTATGCCTATATCTCCATGCATCGTTACAGCGACGCAGCGAAGATGTACACTCTCGCGCTTCAGAAGAATGCCTGGTACATACCGGCATTCCGGCGGTACGTCGCCATGTACACGGGCCGCGGATTCCCCGACAGCGCGCTCGCCTTGTTCGATCAATACAAGTATTTTGCCGAAAAGAACCCGCTGCTCGCCTTGGATAAGGCACAGGTGCTTGTCGATGCCGGGAAGGTCGATGCTGGAGTCAAGCTCTTCCATGAAAAGATCGCCTCCGATCGCGGCAACATAGCTCGCTTTCGTTCAATGCTTAGCTCCCTGGAAAATGTGAACCGGTCAGCCAGCGATGAGATACGAGATCTTTTGGTCAAGCTCGACTCGGATAATGCCCGCGGTATGGTGCTGGCGGCTACATATGATGTAAATCATGGCGACGCCAACGATGCGCTTGAGTATGCGAACAAGGCGATCCAGCTTGATTCGACATTTTCTGACGGCTGGGTAGAGAAGGCGCATGCGTTGTACGTCCGGGGAGACAAGCCGGAGGCGATCAAGTTGTTCGAAGCGAATCTTGAAAAGTTTCCGTTTGCTGCGCGCAATCAGCTCTATTTCTCAAGAATACTCGCAGATGAAAAAGTTGACTTCAACCGGGCTTCGAATTTGGCCCGGCAGGCGGTATTCAACTCCTTCGGCAATCCCGAATACGTTCTCAATTTGAGCAGCGTCTACTATAAGATGGGTCGTTTCGACCTGTGCCGGGGTGAGGCAACCAAAGCACGCAACGCGCTTAAAGACGATCCCGCACCCTCTTTTCTCCTCGGTATGGCTAATTTCCATTTGAACGGAAAGAAGAGCGACACCAAAGAGAGTCTTCAGAATGCCCTTAAGCTGGGGCTGTCCGGTGCTGACAAAGATTCGGCGCAGGCGGTACTAAGCAAGCTGTGATGTCGATGAGTAGTTGCGGCACCCCTAATCCATGGCAGGTCTGAGTCGATGACGGGTAAAGGACGAACCATTCTCATCACCGGCGGGGCAGGGTATATCGGATCGGTCCTCACCGGAGAGATGCTTCGTGATGGCTTTCGAGTCAGAGTGCTCGACAGACTGATGTTCGGTGGAAACGCGCTTCTCGGATACTTGAACCATCCGGATTTTGAATTCATCAAGGGGGACGTTCGCGAATCTTCCGATGTCAAAAAAGCGGTAAACGGGGCCGCGGCGGTGGTCCATCTGGCCGCTATCGTCGGAGATCCGGCCTGTAAGGCCAACCCGGAATTGGCCGTTGACGTCAACAAGAATGGTGCGGAGTTGGTTTGTGACACTGCGGCTCGAACAGGAGTGACGAGGTTTGTCTTTGCCTCGACCTGCAGCAACTACGGAAAAATGAAAGACCCCAGCGGATTCGTGAACGAAGACTCCCACCTGAACCCGGTCTCGCTGTATGCTGAGTTGAAAGTGGGATTCGAAAGATATCTGCTGTCCCAGGATAGACCGGGCTTCGTGCCGGTCTGCCTCAGATTTGCGACCGCGTACGGTCTCTCACCCCGGCCAAGATTCGATCTGACGGTCAACGAGTTCACTCGCGAACTGGCGTTGGGAAATGAACTCGATGTATTCGGCGAGCAGTTCTGGCGGCCGTATTGCCATACTGTCGATATTTCCAGAGCGGTGATGACGGCGATTAAGGCACCGGATGAAATTGTCTCGCACCAGGCGTTCAATGTCGGCGATACAGACGAAAACTATCAGAAGCAGACGCTGATTGAGCTGATTATGAAGGAGCTTCCGGGGAGCGAACGGCTCGTCCACTATGTGCATCGAGACGAAGACCCGCGTGACTACAGGGTGAATTTCAATAAGATCAAAGAGAAACTTGGATTCCACATTTCCCGGCGGGTACCCGACGGAATCCGAGAGTACATTCGGGCGATCCAGAGCGGACTGATCGCCAATCCGCACGATCCCCTGTACAGGAATATGTGAATGAAGCAGAGACCGGCGAGGCTGTCATGCAGGCGGTAATACTGGCGGGGGGGAAGGGATCGCGGCTGAAACCGTACACGACCGAGATTCCGAAACCACTGGTAACCGTCGGGGATCGGCCGATTATCGAGATCCTCCTTGCTCGAATGAAGCGCCATGGTGTTGATCGGGTGACGCTGGCTGTGAACCACCAGGCCCACTTGATTCAGGCGGTGCTCGAGGATGGATCCCGGCTGGGCCTTACGATCGACTACTCCCATGAATCGTCACCCCTGTCGACCGTCGGGCCGCTCAAACTCATCGACTCGCTCGACGATCACTTTCTGGTGGCCAACGGCGATGTGCTCACCGATCTTGATTTCAAAGCCTTATACGACTTCCATCTCAAGCAGGGTGGCAAACTCACGGTGGCGGTTCATCGAAGAACAAATCGGGTCGATTACGGAGTTCTGGAGATAGACCCCGCCGGTCAGGTGATCGGATTCAAAGAGAAACCTTCCTATGATCTTACCGTGTCAATGGGGGTGTACGTTTTTTCCCGATCCGTTTTGGATTTCGTGCCCGACGGTCGGTTTTTCGGATTCGACCATCTGATGTACGCCCTTCTGGACAAAGGGCAGAAGGTGAACGCTTTTGTGTTCGATGGATACTGGATGGACATCGGCCGCCCCGAGGACTATGAGCAGGCCAATCTCGATGTCCAACGCATCCCCGGCTTGCTCGAGTAAGAGCCTGCCAAGAAGGCACCCCTCCGGCATTGATCCTCACGGTTGTTAAAACTTGTAAATTGACGAAAATCCTCATAAAATCCGTATTATTTGAACGAAGGAATGTGAGAAGATGACCGTCCATGAAAAATTACGCCGGGGGGAAGAGTTGTATGCCGAGGGAAAGGTCGATGAAGCGCGGGAGTACTTTCTCTCGATCGTTCAGAATGAGCCCGACGCCTTCGAAGCACACAATAATCTTGCCGTAATCGCCGCCGGAAAAGGAAACTACCAGCAGGCGTCGCATCATCTCTATCTCTGCCTGAGTATCAATCCTGAATATAAAGTTGGCTTGCTGAATCTATGCGACCTCGAGCAGCGGCATGACCGGGCCGTGAACGTCAGACCGTATCTCGACCGGTATCTGCTTCGGCACGCCGATGACTCGGACATTCTTTCGCTTCGCGCCACCCCCGAAGTCCGCGGCTCGCAGCTCAAGCGCCTTGCCCTGCTCTCGCTCCCGCCGCACGAGAATCGGCTGGATGCAATCGTTCGACGGCTCAGAACCCGCTACCAGGTGGAAACCTGTTTCGAGGCATCGGAACAGGCAATCGTTGCCACTCTCGATACGGCCGACATCGTCTGGCTTGACTATGCCGCCGAGCTGGCGGTACAGGCCACGAACACCTATCCGTTTTTGAATCAGAAGCAGGTCATCTGCCGCCTTCACGGCGATGAAGCCTTCCGGCCGTTTGTCTATCAAATGCGCTGGGAGAACGTCGATGATCTCATTTTCGTGGATCAGAAATTTCGTAACTACGTTCGCCACCGGTTGCCCTCTATCGGTGAGCGGGTGCGACGGATCCACGTTATCCCGGGAGACGATACTGTCTCGCTGAGTCAGATCGAAGATATCCTGCTTCAGGCGGAGATCGATCTCGAACAGCAGCAGCCTTATCGCCTCGTCAATAACTATACCGGCGAGATGTACGGCTGTTCGAAGCAGTGTGCGGTGTGCATGAATCCGCGATACGAAATTGAGGATGCCCAATTTGCGGCCGACTATATTCACCCGGGATCGAAAGTACTGGACATCGGCGCTCACGCCGGTCTGTACTCGGTATTCGCAGCCGCATTGGTTGGAAGCGAGGGGGAGGTGCATGCGTTCGAGATCGAACGGCATTCGTTCGCGACGCTCTCCAGGAACGCCGAAAAGTATCCGGTGATCAGGGCTCACCACAAGGCCGTGTGGGATGCCGACGCCCAAATGAGTGTCATGTTCTCGCGCGAAAACCCGGGAATGCACTGGGTGAGACTTCACGATCACGCGGAACAGGTGGCTAGCGAGAATGTCGTGCACACGGTTCCGGCAGTTGCGCTCGATTCATATCTTCCGGGTGATTTTGCGGCGGATTTCATTAAGCTCGATGTCGAAGGTGCAGAGCTGCATGCGCTTCGAGGCATGGAGCAGATTCTCAGACGAAGCGACCGAACCGGCATGGTCATCGAGTTCGTCAAAGAACATCTGGAACGTCAGGGAAATTCGTCGCGCGAGGTCGTGGAGCTTCTGGAATCCTGCGGATTCCGTTGCTTGAATTACTCGCGCGATTTTCTCATCGGGGGAATCGAAGAGGGGCAGACAATCAAAGCGCACTACGTCAAACAGTCTTAGGGCTTCTTCTCGGAAATCGAATCGACCGAGGCGGGAACCAGAGTGAGGACGCTGGCGGCCCGTGCCATAACCGGATCATGATGAAACGGCACTGGCCATCGTTTCCCTGATTTCCACAGCGGATAGAAATCGAGAAAGTGGGATGTCATCGGATTTCCCGACACGCCGGCCGGAATCACCATGGTCGCTTTATCGACATCGGCGAAGTCGACCACGAATCTCCAGCTGGGACCAGCCATCGACTGGAATTTATCATCAGCGCCGGTACGATAGAACGAAGCGTCCAGTGCGCCCGGCGTTCCGCCCCACGGTTCCTCCGGCGTACTCAGATGAAGAAGGCTGCTGAGGATCGGTATGGTTGCCATCGGGTGCTGCATATTAAACGACTGCAGCTCCCCCCAGGTTCGTCCGCGTACACTGGTCTCGGCCGATTGCATGGCGCGCACAGCAATGGTGTCGTAGGTCTCCACTACGCCGGGGGTGGCAATGTCATCGAACCACCCGGCCGAGTCGATCGACCTTATCTCTTCGATCCACTTCGAAGGAACCTGGTGCCAGAGGCTGCCAAGTTCATCCTTGAAAGTAAATTCACGCAATTTTTCGAGATAGACGTTGACCAGGGCGGTAGCCTTCGAATCCTCGTCAGTCGATCCATCCCACTGATCCATCAGCTGGGCAGTCTCCGCATCTCCGGCAAGAGTTGCGATTCGAGAGAATTCCGGTTTCAGTCGGAGAAGATACCGGTCGGTGCGGGACATCTGAAACCGATACATGTCATCGACCGAAAACTTTTCTTTCGATTGAAGCAAGTCCGCGATACTGAGAATGCGGGTGGCAAAGAAGAATCCCGGGACTGTCGTCGATCGACTCGGCGAGTTGTTGCAATTTGCAATCCATCCTCGCTTCGGATTCAGATCGTTCGGTGTGCGAGCGAGTGGAAGATACCGTTGTAAGTGATTCGAGTCTGCCTGCGACAACGACGAGGCGAAGACATCTCCGGCGTTCTGATTCACTGCGATCGGAGTTGTTAACTGGTATCCGATATTGCCTGCTGAATCAGCATACATCATATTAGCGTCGAGTGCACCCAGCCCGGTGACGACCTTCCTGAATTCAGCAAAGTCGCCGACAGTCGCAAGGGCGAAGGCGTTGTCAAGCGCCGAGCTGAGATTCATGTCAAAACCGGCCCAGTGGACTACCGTTGCTTCGGACGAGTCATTCTGTTCTGAGACGACCGGGCCATAGTCGGTGAATCGCTGAGTAACAATCAGTGAGGAATCCATTCCGGCCAAGGACAATGTATCGGGCCTGAAATGGAAAGTCTTCCAACCGGTGCCGGCAGAGTACTGTGTGGAGTCATGGGGATTCAGCATGATTCGACCGTAATGAAGAACATCGACTCCCCCGGCTGTAAACGCCCAGGCTGCGGCTCCGTTGTGTCCCATCGCAAAGAAGGGCAGACCGGCCGCGGTGATACCGAGAACATTTACCGATGAATCCTCTGTATGGATTCCTACCGGATACCAGAACTGAGGGAGACGGGTCAGCTCCAGATGAGGGTCGGAACAGAGCATTGCGCTCCCGCTCTCGCTTCGTGAAGGTCCCACCACCCAGGCGTTCGATGAGTTGCACATCGTCGATACGCGGGAAAGATCCTTCGCGATCGCGGCCCGAAAGCTCCGCTGGAATGGATTGAAGATCGACTGATTTGACGGAGCCGACGCTCCCGCTGTGCCGTTTATTCTCCCTGTCGGGACGAGATATCCAAGCGATCGCTGACGAAGCGGAACTGTCGGCCACTGTTGAAGGAGCCCAGTCCGGGTAGGGGAAGATCAATGATTCCGCTTTCTTTGTCCCTACCTTCGCCGCCAGGTCCTGATAGAATTCATCGCGGTTCATCAATGCGTTTGAAAACCAGGTCTCGAAACTCAGTATCGCCAGACAGTCGGTCAGCTTCCATTTCACGAATCCGATCGGCAGGAAACGGTATTCGAACGGCAGGGCACTCGAGCTCTCAACGTAAGCGTTGACGCCATCAGTGTAGGCCTGAAGAAGCGAACGGCTTTTGTCACTCAATTGTGACTCCGCTTCTATCGCCGCGCGAAGATGCCCCATGAGGCGCTGTTCTTTGTCAAGACTGAGGGTTGCCCGACCAATCAACTCGGAGAGTCGTCCGGTGGCGATCCGACGGGTCAGATCCATCTGGAACAACCGATCCGAGGCGTGCAGGTAACCGAGTGCGAAATAAGCGTCCTGCGCATTCTTCGCCCACACCTGTGCCACGCCCAGGGCGTCGTAACTGATCTCGACCGGTTCGCTAAGTCCCTGAAGCGCCAACTTCCCTTTGATCGGCGGGACCGACAGTCTTAACATGAGGTAGAAGGAAAAGATCAGACCCACTACGATCCCACCGAGGGTAAGTGCAGCGAACGATATGATCCTTCTGGTACGCGGCTTCATACATCCTTGCCAATTACCGGGGTTGAGTCGGTTTTATCGGTTCTCTCGCCAGTTGCCAGACTGAAGACAACCACCGCAATGAAAGCGAGCACAAACGCCGGCACAAGCTCATAAACGGCCGATTTCAGCTCCGGGATATTCCGCCAGAGGACACTAACAACCAACCCGGTGATCATGCCGGCAATTGCTCCCTGGCGGTTCGTTCTTTTCCAGAGCAGTCCCATGATTATCACCGGTCCGAACGATGCACCCAGGACCGACCAGGCATAGAGCACAAAATCAAATATGACGCGATTCTTGGTCAGAGCAAAGAAAACGGAGATCAGGCCGAACGCGACCAGGACTTTCTGGTCAAGACCGCGGATCTCCTGATAGGAGAGATCGGCATGTTCAGAGTTGGCTCTCTTCTTCCGGAAGATCGGGACGACATCGCGCGAGATGGTCGAGGCCATCACCATCAGCTGCGAGTCTGCCGTCGAACAGATGGCCGCCACGATCGCTGCGATGATCAGCCCGCCGACGACCGGATTGAGGAACTCACGGACGCCGATAGGCAGGGCCTGTTCCGGATCGGATAGGTGCGGAAAGTAGATTCTCGCGAATAGGCCAAAGAGGATCGCGCCGAAATAGACCAGCAACATCCAGGTGAGTGCGATTACCCCGCCTCGCCCGATTGACTTCTTATCCTTTGTCGCCATGAATCTGACGATTACATGCGGCTGGCCCGGATATCCGAGTCCGATACCGAGCAGGCCGACGATGAAACCGACCGTGGCAAATATCGACTGCCCATAACCGAATGAAAGCAGCGATGGATCTTCCATGTGAACTTTGGCGACAAATTGCCCGTATCCCCCGAGGTGGTACAGGACGACAAACGGCATGATGATCAGGGCCACGAACATGAACGACGCCTGCATGACATCGGTCCAGGCGATTGCCCGGAAGCCGCCGGAGATCGTATAGCCAAGCACGATCGCTGCGCCGGCCAACACACCCATCCAGTACTTCAGCTCGAACACCGCCTCGAAAGCTTTGCCGGCGGCATTCATCTGAGCCGCCACATAGCCGAGCATCGCCAGGGTGATGATCGTAACCGAGATATATCTGAGAGCGGCGGAATTGCGTCCGAAGCGGTGCAGGAGGTATTGCGGAACGGTCACCGCCCCGGAATCAAGGGTACTTTTTCTGAGACGTTCGGCAATGAAGAACCAGTTGAAAATGTATCCGGCGGCGATTCCGGGAACGATCCAGAACGCGGCCGATCCGTATTGATACGCTTCGCCGACCAGTCCGAGCATCACCCAGCCGGATTCAGCCGATGCCGACGCGGAGAGCGAGGATGCGATCGGGCCGAGCTCACGATTGGCGATGACGTAGTCATCGGCCGTCTCCTTCTTAAGCTTCATGGAATAGAGCCCGACCGCAACGATCAGGAGGCTGTAGCAGGCGAATGACAGGGTGAGGAGGAGATCTGACTCCACTGGCACTCCTTTCGATTGAATCAGCGATTCCGGATTGGTGATTCGTCGATTCCTCCATGATGCGATATTTCACGTAGAGAAATCAACAAATTTTCTGAAGCCAGAGCGGGAGCACCCATGCGGGGCCGATCGGAAGATATCACTTGACAGAGCGGATCGCATTGTGTATCGTAGTCAGGTAAGCAACACCCCACTTCACCTCAAATATATTCCCTTCGCGCCCTCTGAGCATGCGGCGTTGATCTGCATGGCTGACGGATCCCTTGCTCCGTCTTGGTCTGCCGTTCTCGTTCGCATCCCTGCCACCGCCGAAAGCTGAATCGCCGGATTGCGTCCCGTACAGGTCTATCGGTACAGGTCAAGGCTGAGAACTGTCCGGGTGGAGCGCACTGCCAGGTTGCCATCGCATCGGGGGAGGAAAAAAATAGTTTGGGGGGGATGGGCCCGTCTCGGGTAGCGATACCCGGGCGGGCATTTTTTATTGCGCACGGAGAAGAACAATCGTATGCTGGTGCAAGTTCAGAGATACGACAAATTACAGATGATTCGGAGCGATTGATTGCTGTACAGACTTCTTCTGCTGGCTCTTGCGGGAGCGGCAGGGACCCTTGCCAGATATTCGCTGGCCGGAGTGGCGCAGAGAGCGCTCGGTCCGAGCTACCCGTGGGGAACGATGACGGTGAACATCGTCGGATGTCTCCTGGCCGGGTTCCTCTGGTCGTTGTTCGAACATCGTCTGGTGGTGACCAGCGCCTCGCGTACGGCGATACTGGTCGGGTTCATGGGTGCGTTTACGACTTTTTCAACCTTCATATTGGAGTCCGGCCAGCTTTTCAGGGGACATCAGATGTTCGCCGCCATCCTCAATATGGTGACGCAAAACGTTGTCGGCCTGATATTCCTGTTCGTGGGAATGGTGCTCGGCCGCTTGATATGAAAACTCAGGGAGCAGGTATGGAACTTCCACATGAGGCGGAGTTACTGAGAATCTTCATCGGCGAGAATGATCGGTATCACAATCAGCCTTTGCACGAAGCTATCGTGCTTGCCGCGAGAAAGCGCGGGATGGCCGGCGCGACAGTGCTCCGCGGCCAGCTCGGTTTCGGCGCCCACAGCCGGATTCACACGAGCAAGATCCTCCGGCTATCCGAGGATCTGCCGATAATCGTTGAAATCGTTGATGAGCCGGACAAGATCAAGGCGTTCCTTCCCGAATTGGATGAAATGATCGCCGAGGGTCTGGTGACGCTCGAAAAGATTCGCGTGATTACCTATCGGCACAATCCGAACAAGATGGACAGCTAGCGCCGATCCGCTACAAGCTCTTCGTGATCAACGGCCGTATCTCCGCGGCCATTGTAAAGGCATTGTCATCCTGCCGGGCCAGGAAAACAATCGCTTCCGCAACCTGATCCGCCGTCAGTTGAATTTTCCCGCTCTTGTCACTGCTTGAAGTTCGCGGCTGCTTTCCATAGCCAAAATTAGTATCGGTAGAACCGGGGGAAAGGTAATTGATCTTGATATTGTGGTTACGCATCTCAAGGGCGACAGCCTCGGTGAAGGCGTTGAGGGCTGCTTTCGAAGCTGAGTAGACTGCCATACCGGGAAGACCCATCCGTCCGGCCAGCGAGGAGATATTGATTATCTGCCCACCCTTCTGCTTGATCATCCGGGGGAGTAACTCGCGGTAGCTGAAATAGACTGATTTGAGGTTGGTGCTCAGCATCAGGTCGAAATCCTTCTCGCTCGTATCGAGAATCCCTTTGGCGGTACCGGTCCCAGCGTTGTTGACGAAGATATCAATGCGGCCGAACTTCTTAACCGCCTGCGCTACGATTTTCTTCATTCCGGCCGCCGTGCTGACATCGCCCGTTACCGTGAGTATCCGTTTCTTGTCGGATGTGATTTTGTTGGCGGTACGGTCCAGATCGGCCTTTTTCCTCGCCGCGAGTACGACTCTGGCCCCCTCTTCGGCGAACAGCCTTCCGGCCGAGGCACCAATTCCCCGCGAACCTCCGGTGATGACGACTACTTTATCTGCAAGTGAACGCATACCATAGCTCCTTTCCATGATTTTCTCTTAGAAGGTGCGAGCAGGGGAGAATGTTCCGGGGACAGCAGTCTGAGAAGACGGTAGAGAGCGTTACTCTTCGTAGTCGACCCATTTGCGGCCGTTGGGAGTAAGTCGATAGAGCAGGCCGGTAGTCCTCATAATGAGATACAGGGTCGCGATGACGACAAAGCCGCCGAGAAAAAAGGCGATGAGATAATACCATTTTAGTTTTCGCATGGGCAAGTTCTCCATGATTTTCTTCGGCACTCGACAGAAAATCCCGCACCGAAATTTTCAGCACTCATTAGCATTATAACACCTGAGCAGACAGATGTAAAACACCAGAGGGGTATCGCGATGGGAATGATTTGGATTACGGCCGAGGCGAACGGTGGGCATAAAAACGCCACCCACACTCCCCTCTAAGTGTGAGTGGCTACACCAAAGAGAAAAGAAACCCAAAAAACAACAGCGCTTTGGGAGTAAAAATGACATCATCCCTTATAGCAACCGTTGTGCCACAAGTGCGAGAAGCCTCGCGTCGTATTGTTATATTATTGTTGTACAACAAATTAGGATGCTACCTTGGAAGAATGAATCTGCTGTCAGGATTTTTGGCTTCGTATGTTTCTACGAACGAACTGATACAAAAAACGGTAAGCGCCTGAAATTCAGACGCTTACCGCGAACCAAGGAGAAATGTGAATTTCGTCGATAACCACGAACCTGATCGTATGATCAGCCGATCACACGCCATCGCTGGCGGTAATCGGTCCGGTTCTGGTCACAGGTTGCTATCACACGTCAGGAACGGTGGGTGATAGCTTATCATTATCAGTGAAACTGTTCAAGGCTAATTCCATACCTTTTAAGTTTCATTCGAACTGTCGCTTCATGAATCCCGAGTATTCTCGCGGCCTCCGATTTGTTTCCCTGGGCTGCCAGAAGGGCCTCGAGGATGATCTTCCGCTCGAACTGCTCCACGCGCTCGAACAACGAGTTTGCCGTGGCCGGCATATCGGTGTCGAAAATTGACCGGGACAGCTCGACCAGATCCCCTTCGGCGACCAACTGTGACATCACTTCGAGCCGCTTCACTTTGTTGTAAAGCTCCCGCGTGTTGCCGGGCCAGTCGTACTCGATAAACTGGCGTGCGAGATCGGCCGGTATCGCTTCTTCGTGCCCACTCAGGTTGCACTTCTTCATGAACAGACCCAGAAGCATGGGGATATCCTCTTTGCGTTTCCGCAACGGAGGGATCTCGAACGTCACGCCGCTCAGGCGATAGTACAGGTCGCGGCGGAAGGTGCCGGCCTCTACCATTTCTTCGAGGTTTTTGTTCGTGGCTGCGATCAGTTTGATATCCAGATCGACCGGAACGGTCGAACCGAGCGGGACAACCTTGCGGTTCTCCAGCACGCCAAGCAGCTTGGTCTGGAGGTTGAGCGGCATATCGCCGATCTCATCGAGAAACAGCACGCCGCTGTTGGCCGCTACGAACAGACCCAGTTTGTTCGCTTCGGCTCCGGTGAAGGCTCCTTTGCGATAGCCGAACAGTTCGGATTCGAGCAGAGTCTCCGGAAGTGAAGCGCAGTTGATCGCGATAAAGGGGGAATCGGGCCGGCTCAACTGATGGAAATAGCGGGCCATGTGATCTTTGCCCACGCCGGTTTCACCGGTCAGCAGAAGCGGCAGGTCGGCCTGCGCGATCAGCGGCAGTTGCTTTTTGAATGCGATAATCTCAGGCGAGCTGGTAACATAGTCGGCCTGGAGAGCACCTGCATTTGCTCCGGGCTGAGTTGTAGCCCCTTTCGTCCCGTGATCATCGACCTGATTGATCAGCCGCTCGACTTCTTCCCGCTTCTTCGGCAGGTTGAACCGGCTGTAGAATTCTTCGGCGCGGAAGAGATAAGTCAGGCGCTGCCGGCTCGAGAACACCTCGGATTTCCCCGCCGCCACGAGGGCATCCGCCTTTTCGAATCGGACCCCGGTTTCGTCGAGTTGATCGATTGCTCTCGAATACAGGCGAGCACTTTCGTCCCGGTCGCCGGAGCGTTCAGCCAGGATCGCTTTGATCTTGCTGAGGGCGCCGAGTTCCACCCGGTCGTTGGCCTTTTCCATAATGACCCACGAGGCTGAGCTGAGACGCTGCGCCGTGCGAACATTGTTCAGTCTCACATGAACCTCGGCCAGGTGACGCACGACCCGTCCGGCCAGCGTGCTGTCCGGGGCGATCGCGTCGGCGAGGGCCAGGGCGCTCTCGAGTATTTCCTGGGATTCTTCCAGTAATCCCGACCGATACTTGAGTTCACCCAGATAGGTCATGTAGATGACTTCGTCGCGACGGTATTTGCCGGCGATGATCAGCGGATAGGCCTGATCGAGCGCTTCGGCAGCTTCGACATACTCAGCTCCCTGAATACAGACATAGCCGAGGGAGAGGTAGGCCCGGGCGACCTCGAGATTGTCACCCAGTTCGCGGGAGAGGTCGATATTCGCGCGGAGATTCAGTTTCGCCTTATGCAGATCACCGGTGAAAGTCTGGATACGTCCGATGTTACCCATCATGAAGGCGAGTTTCTTTTTGTCGTTCAGCCGGCGGGCGATCTCAATCGCGTCCATCAGCGCCGCCAGCGAGTTCTTGTAGTCGTTCTGTCTGAAGAACAATCCGGCGAGAAAGTTCAGCGCACGGCTCTGACCTTCGGGATTGTCGTTCCGACGGAAGAGTGATTCAGCGTCACGGTACGCCTTTTCTGCTTCCTTCAGTTCGCTCTTGTCTTGCAGGATGCCACCTATCGTCAGGAAAACTTCGGCCAGGATCAGGCTGTCACCGAGAGCGGCAGCCATGTGCTGGGCCAGGCGGGCGGTTCTAAGGGCAAGAGTCGGCTGAGAACCGGAAGCGTAGGCTGAGGCGGCCATCCGGAGTACTCCGGCTGCCTCGGCGCCCCCGACGCGCTCAAGCTCACTACGATTCGACTCGTAGTACTTGATTGCTTCGGCGTAGGCTTTTCGATCCATCAACGATTCCATGAAACCGGTCATCGCGTGGACGAACTCTACGCTGTTAACGGGTTCCATCTTCATTATCTTGCACCTTTTTCGCTATAGTTCCGGGATCTCAGCTGATAGGAATGCAGGGTCTGCTTCCGTTCGAACTGATTGAAAAGTGACTGGAAAGTGGTCGTGAACGCGACTTCGTTAACGATGAAGTCGATCACCGGGTAGCCGGTCGAGGAAAGCAGCGGGGTCTTGCTGCCGCCTACGCCGTTCGGATTGATCGTTCCTTCATTGCCGCCGCCCCAGGGATGGTCTTCGCCACCCGGATTCAGCGGACTGTTGTAAGGATACCTGAGGGCAAACGCATTCCCCACCAGGCAGACCGCAAGTACCAGCACGAGCACTGATACGGTTACAATGTTTTTCACGGTTACACTCCTTGGTTCTGAGGTTATAAGAAAAACGTAACTGTTTATTAGCGTAAATTGACGGCTGTATGGCGGAATAAGAGACAGAGAACGGGGCTCTTGTGAGCATGAGTGAGGTTACCCGATCCTACTTCAGTATAATTTCACGGGAATTCGGTGTCAAGCTAAAATTATGTTCCCGTTGAATATGCGTCGGTATCTTGCCTGATCACATGCGGGCCGGAAGACCGGCCCGATGATTCTTCTTCGATCTGAAAGCTACTTCGTAGCCGCCAGCGTCTTTTTCAGCGTCTCGATAATGGCTACCGGAGTCGGATTGACTCCATTCAGAACGGCCAGATAGTACGATACAAAATCACCCAGCTGAATCAATGAGAACATGCGTACCAGTGAGGATTCTCCGAGCGAGTAAACATCGACCACTTCCACACCGTGCTTCTGAATAAGATCTTTGACGATGTCCATACGTTTGACGATTTGCGGATGGTCGTCCATGTCGCGAAGCTGGATGACGATCAGGCGGTCTTTGTGCTCAGCCATCGTCTCGTGCCAGCCGACCAGCTCGTTATGATTGAACTCGGCATACTGGTTCACGAAGGCGAGGTTCTTGCTGTTTTCGCACAGCTGGCCCTTCCAGCGCAAGCCGACCGTATCGGTGAGCGTAGGGCCGCAGTAGATGATCGGTATCCGACCATGGATCCGTTCTGCGATCGCTTTGGCGAGGTTGTCCTGCGCCGGGAGATCCTCGATATATTTCTCGCGGAATTTCTTGAGTTGCGAGATGAGCTCTTCGATTCCCTTGCCGACGTTTTTCAGCAGATGGATCTTCTCCAGAAACATGATAAGCGGTACGAAGGAATAGCCCAGGGCGGCGCGGGGCTGCAACCCTTCGGGCACGAGCATCACCGGGATATCATTCAACGTGGCTACTTCCTTCAGCAGGCCGCCGGTGGTGATCGCAGCGATCATCGATTTGCGGTGAAGCGCGTCTTCGAGCGCCGACAGCGTTTCTTCGGTGTTGCCGCTGTAACTCGAGGCGATCACCAGCGATTCATCGTCGATGTATTCGGGCAGGACGTAGTGGCGATAAATGTTGAAGGGTATCTGCAGTCTGGATGCAAGGAACGATCTCACCAGATCGCCGCCGATAGCCGATCCTCCCATGCCGATGACCGCGATATTGCGGGGATCGGCGAATGAGGCTGCATCCACCTGCCACGTCTTCGCGATTCTGAGTGCCTCTTCCAGCTGCTCCGGAAGGTCGAAAATGCGATTGTACATATTGTCAGGATCGGTGGCCCTGATTTTCTCGATGTCGTTGAGTATTGACAAGGGACTACTTCCTCTTTCTAAACGGTTTCTTTTCCAATTCATGTTTGTATGACTGCAGTTTGTTCATCACCGACTGCTGGGTGGTGCTTTCGAACACGGACAAAGACAGGTGGCGCGCCATCGAAGCATCGATCTTCCGCACCAGGCGGTACAGATCGAATATCCTCGACGGACTCATCGAGAGCAAATCCACGTCGAGCCCGATAAAGAGCGGGAGCGCCAGCAGATCCCCCGCGATCTCACCGCAAATCGAGACCGGAATGCCATTCCGCTTTCCCGCTTCGATGGTCATCCGGATGAGACGGAGAACCGATGGATGAAAGGCGGAGTACGTACTGGAGACTCGGATGTTCATCCGATCGGACGCGAGTGTATACTGGGTCAGATCGTTGGTGCCGATCGACAGAAAGTCCGATTTGCGGGCCAGAGCATCGGCCATCATCGCGGCCGACGGTACCTCCACCATGATGCCTACTTTGATGTCTTCGTCGAAATCCAGGCGCTGTTTTTTCAAATCGAACTTCACCTGCGAGATGATCTTCCTCGCCTTGTCGATCTCGGCACCGTCGGTGACCATCGGCAGCATGATCGAGATATTTCGTCGTGTCGAGGCCCGGAGAATTGCTCTGAGCTGGGTGACAAGAACATCCTCCATATCCAGGAGCGCTCTGATTCCCCGCCAGCCGAGCGCCGGATTGTCTTCATGCGGCCAGGTTTCGTCGACGGCGAGTTTATCGTACCCGAGATCGAACACCCGCATCGCTATCTGCGAATCGGCATACCGCTCGGCTATTTGCGAGTAATACTGATACTGGGTTTCTTCGTCGGGAAATTCATAATTGGCCAGGTAAAGAAATTCCGTGCGATAGAGTCCGACCGGGAATTTCTTCTGCGCGAGCACATCGTCGACCGGGCCGGGAATGGTCAGATTAACGCCGACCGGAACGGCCTTGCCGTCGGACGTTTCCGGCGGAATCTCGCCGAGCTTGCGAATGCGGGCGATGACGGCCGGACCCTGGCGTCGTTTGAGCTTCTGAAAAGTCGACCAATCGGTATCGGTCGGATTGATGATCACTTCCCCGTTGGTGCCATCCAGAATGACGCGGGTGTCGTTTTGGATCTCGCTGTGCGCTTCATCGCTCAGGACCACCGGCAAAAACAGCGCACGGGTGATAAGGGCCATGTGGGAGTTCTTTCCTCCCTCGCGTACCAGGAATCCAATCGCCCGGCGTTCTCTCATACTCAGCACATCGCCGGGGGAGAGGGAGTTGGCAAGAACGATCGTATTGACAGGGAAATTGAGTTCACATTTCTCGAATCCGCTCAAATGCGAGAGCACGCGATTGGCCACCGCTTCGATATCCGACGCCATTTGTCCGAGATACTCGTCCGACGCCCGTTTGAGCGGAGCTGTGGTTTGTCTTACGAGGCTGTTGTAAACGAAAGCGGCGTTTCTCCGACGATCGCGGATTTCTTGTTTGACCTGCTTAAGAAACTCGACATCACCCGCAATCAACAACTGAGCGTCGAAAATCTTCGACACTGCGCCGCCCATCCGACGGTCGGCTGAGTCGCGAAGCTCATGCAGCTCGGCGACGGTATCTTCGACCGCTTTATCGAGGCTGTCAACCTCCGTGCGGACGCGGGATGCAGGTATGACCAGTTCGGCAACATCAATCTCTCCCGGTGTCACCACTCGCGCGGTGCCGAGTACGATGCCACCGGAAATCGGCTCGCCTCTGATTACTTTTCTCTTGTTTAGCATAGTCTTACAGCCGGTTAGGTGCCGGATACGAAGCTGAAATTAAGGGGAGTTACTGTTGAAAGGCAAGCGTTTATATTAGACCGCTTCACCGAACCCGGACTCGATCACCTTGACGATCTCCTCGACCGCCCTGGCTTCATCGGGTCCATCCGCCTCGACCGTCACTTCTGATCCCTGCTCGGCAGCAAGCATCATGACCCCCATGATTGACTTCCCGTTGACGCGCAGCCCGTTCTTCGTGAAATAGACTTCCGATTCGAATCTGGTCGCCGCGGTGACCAGCATTGCGGAGGGACGTGCGTGCAATCCGAGTCGATTAACAATCCTGGTTGTCTTTTGGATCATACGTAATCTTCTGCGAGTATGTATCGCTTGCCGGATAGTTCTTTCACGATATTTTTGAGTTCGAGCGCCAGCAGGAATTCCATAATCTCCGGCACCGATAAGTTAACTTCGCGCGACATATAGTCAACCTGTTTCGGACCTTCGGCCAGCAGATTGACGATTTTCCTTTCAACTTCGGTCATTTCCGGAAGTTGCACGAGGCGTCGACTCACCACTTCACCTTTCAGGCGAGGGAAGTTCATCGAATATATCGTCAATCGACGTGAGCAGTCGTGCCCCCTGCTTGATCAAGGCATTGGAGCCTTCGCTTGATTTCGCGCCCGGCGCTCCGGGAACGGCGAACAGCTCGCGGTGTTGCGCCAGAGCCTGGGCGGCCGTGATCAACGCGCCGGATTTCTTTCCGGCTTCGACCACAACAATGCCATCCGACAGACCGGAGATGATGCGATTCCGTTCCGGGAAATGCGCCCGATCGGGGGCAGTTTCGGGGAAGTACTCGGAATAGGCTGCTCCCTGCTTGACTATCAGTTCGGCCAGTTTTTTGTTCGAAGGCGGATAGATCTTATCGAGAGAGTTGCCCCAGACAGCGATTGTGATACCACCGGCATCGAGCGCCCCTTTGTGTGCGGCGGCATCGATCCCCTCAGCCATGCCTGACACCACCACGATCCCGGCTTCGGCGAGCGCTTTCGCCAGATTGTAGGCGAACATTCGCCCCTGCTCCGAAGGATGGCGGGTACCGACAATGGCAATCATCTTTTCGTTTGCGCCGGCATCTCCTGAGCGGAAAAGGACGGGTGGGATGTCGGATTGTGGGATGTTGAGCAGACTGGCAGGAAATTCCGGCGAGCCGGGAAACATGACGGTCCAGCCGAGTTGGATGACGCGGGAGGCGAGTTTCCTGGCTTCCTCAATATCCTGCTTCGCATGAATATCTGATGCGATTGCATGTGAGACGCCGGGGACAGATTCCAGTCGAGATACCGAACTCTCCAGCACTTTGGTCGGGGAACCGAACGCCTTGACGAGTTTGTGGAATCTCCCTCGTCCGACTCCCGGTATTTGAAGCAGCGCGATAGTTTCGGTTAACCGCTCTTTAAGCTCGCTTTTGGTCAAGTTTCTTTTCAATGGCCTCGAGAAATTCCCTGCTATTTTGCCCTGTAACTGCTGAGAGATAAATATACTCGGCCGGATGATCTTTGGAAACCTCTTTCACATCACTTTCGCTTACCGTGTCGATCTTGGTGACGGCTACGATCGAAGGTTGCTTCAGCAGGGCGGAATCGAATCCGGCCAGCTCCTTCTGAAGAATTTTGAGTGTGGCGGCGATGTCAATGTCGTTGATGTCGATCACGTAGACGATCAGGCCGGTGCGCTGGATATGACGAAGGAACTGGTGTCCCAACCCCTTGCCTTCGGAGGCCCCTTCGATCAGGCCCGGGATGTCTGCCATCACGCAGGATTTGAATTCGCGAAGTTTCACTATGCCCAGATTGGGAACGAGGGTCGTGAACGGATAGTCGGCGATCTTGGGGCGGGCGGCCGAGAAAGCTGCGAGGATCGTTGACTTGCCTGCGTTCGGCAAGCCGACCAGGCCGACATCGGCCAAAAGCTTTAGCTCCAATGCGATACGGCGAAACTCCCCTTCCTGTCCGGATTGGGCTTTGCGCGGTGCCTGATTGGTCGCCGATTTGTAATAAGCATTGCCGTGTCCTCCCTTTCCACCGCGTGCGATAATCGAGGAGGACTCGGCCGTGTCGAGATCGAACAAGATCTCACCGGTGTCAAGATCACGAATCACGGTGCCGACGGGGAGCCGAAGAGTGGTGTCTTCGCCCGAACGTCCGGTCTTGAGGTTTCCGCTTCCGGGTTGGCCATTTTCAGCCTTATAGCGGCGTTTGTAACGATAGTCCAGCAGGGTGGTCAATTGGGGGTCGGCGACTGCCAAGACATTTCCTCCATGACCGCCGTCCCCTCCATCCGGCCCTCCCTTCGGAATGAACTTCTCGGTGTGGAAGGCGATACATCCGTGACCGCCGTTGCCGGCAGTAATCTCTATTTCAACATAGTCAATGAACATATCCCGGCAATATTCGTCCAAGTTGTCCAAATGTCAATTATCGATTGAAAATCAACATGATAAGGCGAATTGGCAGCCTCTCAATTATTCGATTGGGGGCGTTGACCTGCCGTTCAAAACAGCATATATTTGTCCCACTAATTGAGACCACAGAAGGATTTAAGTCAATTGCCCGGGATAAATCAGAAGAAACGCCAGTTCTATGAGGACTCGTCGCTCATACTCGGGCGGGTCTGCGTTCGAGTCGGGCTGAAACCGAACTTTATTACGGTTGTTTCCCTTTGCTGTTCGATTGTCTCCGGCATTTTCTTCTGGCGGGGCCAGATGATCTGGGGGGTGATATGGATGATCCTGACAGCCTTTACGGATATGCTCGACGGTTCCACGGCCCGGGCAGGGAATTTGGGTACGGTGTTCGGCGGGATCTTCGACCATGTACTCGATCGCTATGGTGAATTTTTCATCCTTGCCGGAATCACCCTTTCGGGAGCAGTCCATCCGGGGTGGGGAATTTTTGCCCTGTTCGGGATGCTGATCGCCAGCTATACACGGGCAGCCGCGGAGTCGATGGGGAAAATAGAGAACTGCGCCGTGGGAATAATGGGACGGCTCGAAAAATTCGTTCTCATCATCGTAGGATCTGTTCTCGAACATTTCTATCCGGTCGGTAACTGGCCGCACGGCGGCTGGCTGGAACTGGCTTTGATAATCGTCGGCGTTACTTCGTTTATTACTGCGATCCAGCGCCTGATCTATACCCGCAAGGTGCTCGGAGATCGCAGCAAAGTCTGATATCACGGCCCTATCAACCGATCCCGGAACAAAATTCACCAGAATTGATTTGAGCTTTTACGGCACAACGGTTAGTTTGTGATTCCTGGCCCCACCCAAGGTTGGAACGGCCACACGGAATGACAACGAGAAAGGAACTGCAATTGATTACCGCAATAGGCAATCCGGTTTACGATTATATCAAGACGCAAAAAGTCAACACGAACAAACGGATTCTCTCCGGCTGCTCGACCAATGCCGCGCTGGCCCTCTCCAAGATGGAAGAAGAGGTTCGCCTGGTGGGGTCGGTTGGGGAGGATTATGAGGAGTTGTTCAAAGAAGACCTCAAGAAGTTCGGCATCGACTACCGCATCACCCGTTCAAAAGAGACGGGAGGGTTCTCCCTGATCTATTACGATGATTTCGGCAATAGAACCTTGGACTTGCTCGGACGTGCCGACGACATTTCGATCATCGAACCGTCCTGGTACGATGACAGCAAGGCGGTGCTGATCGGCCCGATTCTCGGCGAGGTTTCGTTCGCCCAGATCCGGAGTATTCGCGAGTCATTCGAGGGACTGTTCTTCTGCGATCCGCAGGGCCTTCTGCGCAACGCCGATGCGAACAACCGGATCTACCATGAGAAGATGGAAGGAATCGAAGAAACCCTCGGGCTTTTCGATATCGTCAAGCCGAACGAGCTTGAGGGAAAAGTGCTGACCGGAATCGATTGCCGTGAGGATCCGTACGAAGTAGCCAGGATCATCAAGTCATGGGGGCCGAAACTGGTAATCGTCACACTCGCCGAACTCGGGTCGGTTGTGTACGACGGCTACGAGTTCATAGATATCCCTCCCTATAAGATAGATCTGGTCGATGCGACCGGGGCCGGTGATACTTATATGGCCGGTTTTACATTCGAGTACCTGAAGACCGGTGGCGATCTCCGGAAGGCAGGATGCTATGCTTCTTGTACATCGTCAATAATGATCGAGAATGTCGGGCCGGATTTCAAGATGAGTGAAGCGATGATCCGGGAGCGTCAGACAAAGCTGCTGGCGATGGCCGATTTCCGGGTGGGGGTAGCCGTTAACAGCTAGGTCGTCGAACCGAAACGAAAAGAGAAAGGACGGCCATGGACGAGAACTCTGCTTTTTTCATGCGACATTCCCGCCGCGCCTATCTGGACAAACCTGTACCGCAAGAGGCTCTGGAGCGGATAATCGAGAAGGTTCGCTGGAGCCCATCGAATTCCAATAACCAGCCCTGGCGCTTCATATTCGTAAGAGACAAACAGACGCACGACCGGTTGGTCGATGAAGCGCTGTCGCGAGGAAACAACTGGGCAAAGGCAGCCCCGATCATCATCGTAGTCTACTCGAAAGAAAGCCTCGATGTGGTTCGTGAAGATGATCCGATCAAGTATTACCAGTTCGATACGGGAATGGCCACCATGGCCCTGCTGTTGGCCTCGGTCGAAGAAGGCATGATGCCGCATCCGATGGGTGGCTACCGGGCGCCCGACGTTAAGAAAGTGCTCGGAATCCCCGAGGACTACCATGTCATCTGTGTCGTGGCGCTCGGTTACGAAGGCTCTATCGATCAGCTCGACGAGCGCACGCGGGCTAAAGACGAGAAGCCGCGCACGCGCAATCCAGTAGCTGAAATAGTCGCATACGATAAATTTCCAGCTCTGACGATGGTGCCATGAGTGAAACAATAAGTTTCGAAGATTTTGAGAAGGTCGATATCAGGGTGGGGAGGATTATCGATGTTCAGGATTTCGAGAAGGCCCGCTTTCCTACTTACAAGTTGAAGATCGATTTCGGTCCGGAGATAGGCGTCAAGCAATCTTCGGCCAGATTCAAGACCGACTATCGCCCGGAAGAGCTGCTTGAGAAGCAGTGCCTGGCGGTGGTCAATTTTGCGCCGAAAAATATCGCCGGATTCATGTCCGAAGTACTGGTATTGGGAGTGGACAAGGAAAATGGCGGACTGTCGATGGTCCGGCCGTTTGATCCGGCCAAGCTGGGTGCGCGGCTCTATTGAAAGTGGCAACAATCACGGTTTGATACCGTCGAAGAGAAACGAGATAAGATATTCCTCGGTCTGGCGGCGCTCTGCTTTGCGATCCGAGTACTGACGCCGGACCAATCCCTCGATGACCAGCGATACGAGATAACCGGTCAGATCAACTTCGAAATCGGCCCGAATTTCTTTCGTCTGCACCCCGCGGGCGATGATTTCATCGACATACTCGCGGATGTGCCGGCCAATTTCAATCCCTTTCATCGCCACGCCCGAATGATTCATGGCGGTCGTCACGAACAGGAAGAACTTCTCTTCGTCCTTGAACAGTTTGGAATTTACCACCAGCGCCTGATAGAGATACAGCAAGCGGTCACGCGCCAGGACGGCCCGTTCATTGTGACGGATCTCCGCAACAAGCTTGGCGAGATAATCGTCGAACACGAGCACGATGAACTCAAGTAGGTGGGTCTTGGAAGGGAAGTACTGGAAGAAGGATCCTTTGGAGATTCCCACCTCCTGGCAGAGGCGGTCGATTGCCAGCCCGTCGTAACCGTACTCCCCGAACAGCCGTATCGAGGTCCGGTAGATCCGGTTCTTCTTTTCAGGGGAAAGGCGCCGGAAGGTATCGTTTATAATCCCTCGCTTAGCCAGGTCGGCAATAATGTTCTCGTCGAGCAGAACGGCTGGCATGCTGCGTTATCCCTTTCCGGATCATGAAGTTCACAGAGTGCGTGACTGTACGAAAACGACTGATCGGTCATAATATATAAACTATATATCAACAAAATCAAATACTATTTGACAGGAGGGAACGTTTCGAATAGCTTCCCGTTCGTTACAGACGAACCCGTTCAGAAAAGGAAAGGATTCTCATTATGGGCAAAATCAGAGTTGCCATTATCGGCGTCGGAAACTGCGCGTCTTCACTGGTGCAGGGCGTCGAGTATTATAAGAAGGCCAAAGACGACGATCAGGTCCCCGGATTGATGCATGTCAATCTGGGCGGCTACCACGTCCGTGATATCGAGTTCTCCGCCGCGATCGACATCGACAAGAACAAAGTCGGCAAGGACCTGTCCGAGGCGATTTACACCAAGCCGAACAATACCTACGTATTCGCCAAGGTGCCGAAGACCGGCATCACCGTGCAGCGCGGCATGACCCACGACGGTCTCGGGTTTTACCTCTCGCAGATTATCGAGAAGGCCCCCGGTGACACGGTAGATATCGTGAAGCTGCTCAAGGACACCAAGACCGATGTGGTAGTGAACTATCTGCCGGTCGGTTCCGAGGAAGCGACCAAGTGGTATGTCGAGCAGATTCTCGAAGCCGGCTGCGGATTCGTTAACTGCATCCCGGTCTTTATCGCTCGCGAAGCCTACTGGCAGAAGCGGTTCAAAGAGAAAGGTCTGCCGGTTATCGGTGACGATATCAAGTCGCAGGTGGGCGCCACGATCACGCACCGCGTGCTGACCCGTCTGTTCCTCGACCGGGGCGTGAAGCTTGAGCGGACCAGCCAGCTGAACGTCGGCGGTAACACAGACTTTTTGAACATGCTCGAGCGGAGCCGCCTGGAATCCAAGAAGATATCCAAGACATCGGCCGTCACGAGCCAGTTGAATTACGAGATGGACCCGCGTAACATTCATATCGGCCCGTCGGACTATGTCGCCTGGCTGGATGATCGCAAGTGGGCGTATATCCGGATGGAAGGAAGGACCTTCGGCGATGTGCCGCTTAATGTCGAGATGAAGATGGAAGTCTGGGATTCTCCGAACTCAGCCGGTGTCGTGATCGATGCGCTCCGTTGCTGCAAGCTCGGATTGGACAATGGCTTGTCCGGCGCCCTGATTGAACCGTCGTCATACTTCAAGAAATCCCCGCCGGTGCAGTACACCGATGACGAAGCGCGTCGTTTGACCGAAGAGTACATCGCGAAGTACGGCTGGAAGGAAGCTTCTAAAACAGAGAAGCCGGCCCGAATTGCCGCTCGCAAGCCGGGAGCAGCCAAACCGGCCGTCAAGAAAGTGGCAGCCCCGAAGAACGCTTCAAAGACCACCAAGACGGCGTCCAAAAAGCGGGTCATCAAGAAGAAAAAATAGTTTTTTCTTTCTGAGCGAATGACTACCTTAACCGGCGATACGCGAGTATCGCCGGTTTTTGTTGTCTAACAAGAGGATATTGCTTTGGTGCAGAATGCTGGAAAGCCGCTGTTCGTAACTTTTGAGGGGATCGACGGCTGCGGAAAGTCGACCCAGGCAATGCTCTGTTTTCAACTGCTGACAAAGGCCGGGCACAAAGTCAAAATGCTCCGCGAACCGGGTTCCACGGTGGTTTCGGAGAAGATTCGTGAAATTCTGCTCGATGCCAAGCATAAGATCTCCGATCTGACCGAACTGCTGCTGTACGAGGCAGCCCGCGCCGAAATCACCACCCGCCAGATAGCTCCGGCCCTGGCCGACGGTCAAATCGTCCTGTGCGATCGCTTTTATGACAGTACTACCGCTTATCAAGGATTTGGAAGAAAATTGGACATTCGCGTTGTAAAAGGGCTAAACAAAGTAGCGACCGGCGGCATCGTCCCGGATCTGACTTTTGTTTTCGATGTCGATTTGAAGACTGCCCAGGAGCGCCGCGGAAAGCGAAAGGATCGGCTCGAAGCACAATCACGCGCTTTCTTCGAGAGAGTCCGGAGCGGCTTTCTTGAAATCGCGAGAAAAGAACGAAGACGCGTCAAGGTTATCGATGCTTCGCGGCCGGTAGAAATAGTCTTTCAGGAAGTCCGCAAAATACTGCTGAAGAAACTTAGTCGATGAATCAAACCTGCCCGATCGACCGAAAAACAATCCTTGTCACTATGATCCTGCTCGTCTTGCTGCTGGTCATTGCCGGCGGGTTGGGGATTTGGGTCGTCTCGGATCCGTCGACCGACCAGGCGCTCACCCTTGATGCCGCGGCGTACAATATCAATAAGTACTACGTCGACACGGTGAACTGGGATGAACTGGTCGAGTCGGGAAGATCCGAAATGTTCAGCAAACTCGACCGCTACTCGACATACTTCCCCAAAACCAATTTCGAGGATCTCGATCAGGAATTCACCGGCGGGTACAGCGGAATCGGCGTCAGCATTCTCTATGAGGACACGGCGCTGTTGATCATGTCGGTAAGGGAAGACGGTCCGGCCGCGGAAGTCGGCCTGATGTCGGGGGATTTGATTACCGCAGTCGATTCGGTCGAGGTAGACACGATTTCCTCAACCCGAGCCTTGAATCTGCTCCGCGGGGCCGAGGGATCTCAGGTCCGCGTGCAAATCCATCGGCCGTCGACCGATGATTCATTCGAAGTTTCCATCACACGGCGGAGGATGCTGTTCATTCACGTTCCATACGCCGGGATTACCCCGGACTCGAATCTCTATATCAGGCTGCTGGATTTCGATTTTGGTGCCAGCGCAGACGTCCGCGCGGCGCTTGACAGCCTCTTGCCGTCAGACGGTACGCGTCCCCGGCCGAAAGGAATAATTCTGGACCTTCGCGGTAACCCGGGCGGCCTGTTCTCCGAAGCGTACACGACGGCCGATCTGTTTCTCAAGAAAGGTGTCTTCGTGGTCGGTACGCTCGGCCGGTCGCGATGGAACGACGAGCGCCATATCTCCACCCACGATGACATGACCGGTGGACTGCCAATGGGAATAATTGTCGATCGCGGCTCCGCCTCGGCGGCGGAAATTGTATCCGGATCACTTCAGCAGGCAGGTCGGGCCTTTCTGGTAGGGGATACCACGTTCGGCAAAGGATTGGTTCAAGGATTCGTTCGGTTCCCCGGAGGGGATGGCCTCAAACTGACAATTTCAAGATACTATTTCGAGGGCCCCAACGGACGGATCTTTCTGAATGATCTGGACTCGACCCTTCACGATGTCGGTCATGGATTGATTCCAAACTACTACTTTGATCTTTACCATACCGGATCGTTCCTCCGGGAACTCGAAAATTCGCTGCTGATACAGCAGTATGGAGCGCTTCA
This sequence comes from uncultured candidate division Zixibacteria bacterium, assembly GCA_963711085.1. Taxonomy (GTDB): domain Bacteria; phylum Zixibacteria; class MSB-5A5; order GN15; family FEB-12; genus CAVQCT01. The sequence continues at coordinate 490,906 of CAVQCT010000006.1, forward strand.
TCAGGACAGCCTGATCGCGGCCACGAAGAATGGTGACAGTCTGAGCGACCGATGGCTGGACAGTTTTCGCGACTACGCTCGCAAGCAGGGAGCCCGGCTGAAGTCGCAGCGGACACTTCTGGTCGACGCTCTGCGCGAAGAAGCTGAAGATGCGAAGGTCCCGCACGGGGATCTGCAGCTTCTCGATCGAATGGCGAACCGATCATCCTCGCTGGACGACAATCTGTTCTCCGAATACGGTGGCTATATCAAGTTCCGGCTTCTCCAGGCTGCTTACGAGAGAAAATACGGCGCCTACGACGCCTACAAAGACGTGGTGGTCAAGATGCGTCCGGAAATCGCTTATACTTCAAAGCTGCTTCGGGAGCAGCACCAGTGACGGATCTGCTGCTCTATGTCGTCTGCGGGCTGAGCGCCGGACTCCTCGGAGGGTATCTCGGACTCGGCGGTGGAATTGTCATCGTCCCGTTTCTCACCGTTATCATGGGGGTCGACATCAAGGCCGCCGTCCCGGTTTCTGTCTCGGCGATTGTTGTGAACTCTTTCAGTGCCTCGAATGCCTACCTCCGCAAAGGGATGGTCGACCTGGAATTGGTGATTCTACTAGCCCTCTTCATGGTCCTCGGAAATATCGCCGGAAGCTCCCTCAGCAGGATTGTCCCGGCGGAGTATATGAAGCTGACGCTCGCGATTTTGCTGGTTTACGCTGCTATATCACTCCTTAAGAATCGCAAGGTGGAGGATCGCATTTCGTTTGCGGACAACCGACAGAAGTATTTTCTCATTTGTACTTTGCTTGCCTTTTTTACCGGAACGGTCTCCGGCCTGGTCGGGATCGGCGGCGGGATCATTCTGATACCGGTGCTTTACCTTGTAATCGGATTGCCCATGACCACCGCACGCGGGACTTCGTCGCTGATGATCGGTTTTTCATCGGCCGCCGCGGCCACCGTCTACTACCTTAACGACATGATAGACTTCAAGATAGTTACTGGTGTGATTCTCGGTGTAATTGTCGGAGGGAAACTGGGTGGCTACCTGGGCACGGTGGCAAAACCGAAAGTAGTAAAAGTCATGTTCTTCATCATCATGCTCTATCTGGCCTACCGTCTTGCCCACGAACCCCTGCGAGGATTGCTGCCATGACCGAACAGCATTTCGATATCCGGCCATTATATTTCACCCAGCAGGTGGCGTGGTACTGCACGCTGATAATCTTTGCCCTGTCTGCGATTGTCTACATGCTGTCTCCTTCGGTGGCCCGAATCATGGCGGAGGGTGGACTGTTATTCGTCCTGGTCGCTACCCTGGGCAAATTAATTGTGTTGTCCGATCAGTTCCGAAAGCACCGGTTGAACAAGTATTTGTTCTTGAGCGCGGCGCTGATTATTGTACTGGCAGTAACGATACTGGTGAGGCTTTTACAATGAAGACCGCAGTGTTTTGCGATTTCGACGGTACCATATCGCGTCGCGATGTGGGCTATAATATTTTCCGCCATTTCTCCGGCGGTCGGAATGAGCTCCTGCTGCCGGACTGGAAAGCGGGTGTGATGACCACCCGCGAATGCCTTACTCGCGAAGCGGAGATGGTGAAGGCTACGCCGGACGAACTCTATCGCTTCATCGATCAGTTTGAATTGAACGATGGATTTCATGAATTTGTCGACGCCTGTGCCAGCAGCGAAATACCGTTCCACGTCGCATCGGACGGCCTGGATTTTTACATCAAATACATACTCGAGAAGAACAATCTGCCGCATCTTTCCGTTGTGACCAATAAGGCCAGGCTTGAAAACGGCGGCATCACCGTTGAATTCCCGCATGACAATATCTCGTGCGAACGCTGTGGAATCTGCAAGGGAGAGCGGATTCAGCAGTTTCGCCGTCAGACGGGGGGAGAATATAAGATAGTTTTTATCGGCGATGGCTACTCGGATGCCTGCGGCGCACGCGAGGCGGATATTGTTTTTGCGAAAAAAGATCTCGAACAGTATTGCCAGAGACATAACATTGACTATTTTTCTTACGATACCTTCTATGACGTCGTGGATCGGATGATCAAGCTCGGGCATCTGGTCGCATGAACCGATCGATACATAAGGAAAGCGCATGAAAGCGATTATCATGGCGGGAGGGTTCGGTACCCGACTCAGACCGCTGACCGTGAATATTCCAAAGCCGATGGTCCCTATTGGCAATATCCCGATTATGGAACATGTCGTTACACTGCTCCGCAAGCACGGCATCACCGATATCACCTCGCTGCTTTATTTCCAGTCCGACAAAATCCGTAACTACTTCCAGGATGGAAGCGCGTTCGGCGTGAAGATGGATTACGTCAAACCGGAAGAGGACTATGGCACGGCCGGCGCGGTACGATACGCTCTTCCCGAAGTGAACGAGCCGGTCCTTATTATCTCCGGAGATCTTATCACCGATTTCAATCTGACCGAAGCGATCGAGTGGCATAAGCAGAAGCAGTCGCAGGCGACTATTCTGCTCACCCATATCGAAAATCCGCTTGCGTACGGTATCGTGATAACGCAGGATGACGGCAGAATCGACCGTTTCCTTGAAAAGCCGTCCTGGGGTGAAGCCTTCTCGGATACAATCAATACCGGGATCTATCTCTTGCAGCCGGAGGCAGTCAAACTCATCCCCCCTCGGACCAATTTTGACTTTTCGCAAAATCTGTTTCCTCTGATGCTCGCGGAAAGGATGGGACTCCACGGCAAGATCATGTCCGGTTACTGGAAGGATGTCGGGAACGTCGACGAATACCAGCGGGTCCACGTCGATTTTTTCGACGGTCATCTCAATCTTCAACTGGGCGCCCCAACCGAAAAGACGGACAAGTACGAACTGACCAGGGGGACGAACACCCATATTGGACAGAGCGTGAGTTTTTCCGGCAAAGTCGTCCTGGGGGACGATGTAAGCATCGACGATGGAACGAAACTTCACAACTGTATCGTCGGCGCAAGAACTCGACTTGGCGCCGCCTGCGATATAAAGAATTCGATCATCTGGTCGGACAACAGCATCGGTCAGGAGTGCGTGTTCGACAGCGCGATGATTTGCGCTCAGACACATATAGGCAACAATGTACAGCTGCTGGACCATGTGATCATTTCGGACGATTGCGTGATCGGGAACTCCGCGACCGTCAAAGCCAACTGCAAAGTATGGCCGGGGAAGACGGTCGATGACGGCGCGATCGTATCGACTTCGATGGTCTGGGGGGAGAAGTGGAACCGCGAGTTATTTACGAATTCGAAAATCACCGGCCTTGCCCTTACTGAGATAACGCCGGAGATGTCGGTAAAAATCGGCGCCGCGTTTGGCGCCTTTCTGGGTCAGAAACATGCGGTCATCGTCAGCCGCGATGCTTCGGATACCTCCCGTCTCCTCAAGCGCGGACTCATCGCCGGATTGCTGGCCGCTGGAGCAAATGTTTCGGATATTGAGACCCTCCCGGTGCCGGTGGTACGGTTCTGTCTCCTGAAGGGGCATTATAATGCCGGCATTTACGTAAGACATAATCCCGAGGACTACCGGCTTATCGACTGTATCTTTTTCGATGGGACCGGGCTCGACCTGCCGACCGCCAAGACCAAGAAAGTCGAGCGGATGTATTTCGGCGAGGATTTCGAACGCGCCTCGCTTGACAATATCGGCCATCTCGATAATCCCCAGCAAGTGCTCGAAGACTATCGTGAGATGTTCATGCAGAATATCGACAGCGAAGTAATTCGCAAAGCCGGGTTCAAGATTGTCATCGATCATTCCAACGGATCTTCCAGCCAGATTTTTCCCACTCTGTTCACCGAACTGGGGATCTCGGCTATAGAACTCAACGCGAGCCTGAATCCCCGTAAGTTTTCCAGTTCCCCCGAGGAACATGCCCAGGCGATTGTCCAGATGTCTTCGATTGTCTCGTCCTTGCACGCCGATGTCGGGTTTATCCTCAATCCGGCAGCCGAGAAACTTACGGTGGTCGATGAACTCGGAAAACCGGTTGATAGCCAATTATTGCTGCTGATCGTAACGGATCTTTTCCTCAAGACGCAGAAGTGCCGGAAGATCGCCGTGCCGGTGGGCGCTTCGATGGGAGTCGAGGAAATCGCCGCGGAACATGGTGTCGAAGTCGTCCGGGTGGCGAACGACCATCTGAGCATGATGGAGATCTTCCGCTCCGGCGAAGTCGACTATGTCGGCGGGACGCGTGGAGGGTTCATCTTCCCCGGCTTCCAGATGGGTGCAGATGCAATGCTCACGGGTGTCAAGATTCTCGAAATGATGGCACGCAACAAGACCCGGTTCGGCACGATGCGGAAGAGATACGAGAGTCTGTATCGACAATCAATGTCGGTTCCCTGTCCCTGGTCGAAGAAAGGGACCGTCATGCGTCAGTTGATCATCAATTCGTCGGACAAACGCCGGCAGTTAATCGATGGCGTCAGGATTTTCGAAGACGAGGGCTGGGTGCTGGTCACGCCCGATCGAGTGACGGCGGCGTTCAAAATTTATGCTGAGTCGAAAAGCGCGGAGCATCTGGCCGGTCTGATCGGACGATACAAGGAATTCGTCGAGCAATATCAATTGTCCTAGCCCGTATTCTGTCAGTACTCTCCCTTCAGGATTCGCCCGCAAGACGCGCGAAGAGCTGCTCATACAATTCGCACTGTCGGGTATGAGCGTACTTTTGCATCGCCTCAGATTCGGCCGCTCTCGACAGCCGGGATCGAAAATCCTCGTCGTCAATCAGCTTCCGCAAGGCGGCCGATAACTTCGCGGCATCGAGCGGTGGGACCAGCAGCCCGTTGACGCCATCGCTGATAATCCCAGGCGTCCCTCCTTCATTCGTTCCAATGACAGCCAGTCCCGAAGCCATTGCCTCGATTGTTACCATCCCATAGGTTTCGGACTGCGAAGTCAGAGCAAAAATATCCATCGCCGCATAAGCATACTGAACTTCGTCGAAATGGGGCCGGAAGTGCACGTAGGATTCCAGCTGGAATTCGGCCACCAGATGTCTGAGACGCTCCGCGTATCCGGTCTCGTTTTTGGATTCGTCGCCGACGATCAGCAGATGCAAGCGTGATCCGTCCGTGTGCACCGTGGTGCATGCTTCGATGAGAATGTGCTGGCATTTCTTAGGATCCAGCCGTCCCACCACTCCGGCAATCGTGGCATCTTGAGGCAGGCTCAGTCTTTTTCTCGCTTCCGATTTTATCGGCCGATTTTTCGTAAACCGGTCCAGCTCTATTCCGAATGGTATCACTGAGATCTGCCCCATCTTGAGATGAGTCTTCTCCAGCAGCGGTTTGACGAAAATGTCGAGCGGCGTGACCCAGGCATCGAGTTGACGGTACATCGACGTATGCAGCAGATCCCGCTTGGTCCCCCCCACGTGCATGTGTTGCACGTAAACCAGCTTCCGATTCCTGCCGGCGAGTTTGATTGCGAGGGCAGTGAGGAGGAAGTTGCGATTGAGATGAGACACCATATTTCGGATGTCGTGCTTCCGAATGATCCGGGCAAGCTGCGGAGCCAGAAGCAGATCTGACCCTTTCGAGGACGAGCGGAACGGGACGGAGACAACCGATGACAGCGCGCTCATACGGGCGAAGAGAATTGAATCAGGATCGCCGATGAAAACGATTCGGTGTCCCCGCCGCAGGAGCCATCGGCTGATCCGTTCAACATTCATTTCCAACCCGCCCCAGGAGGGGGAGGGACAGAGCATACCAACCGTAAACGAATTCACGACGAAGTATACCGCGACGCGGGCGAGGGCACAAGCCGGAGAAGGGCAAAAAAAAAGAGCGGCGCAGTCGCCGCTCTCATCTTCTGTGAAACACTAGATCTATGATTCAGTCTGATCTGGAGTTGCCGTTTCGGTCCGTTCCTGTTTTCCTTTAACAACAAGGGCGATCGGCAGTAGTACGCAATAGCCGACTACCAGAAGGAACGGAGCCAGAGTAATTGATCCCTGACCGAGGGAGATAAATCCCAGTATGATCACCAGCAGGGCGACCGCGAAAATCACGTAATTTTTGGTGCCGTAAGGCCATTCCGGCTCGGCAGCTGTCTTCAATTCGACTTGTTTCTTCGGTTTGGTTGCCATATTAGTTTTTAACTAAGCGTATTTGCGGGCTCAATGTCAAGAAGTTTTACACCTCAGCCGGTGCTTTGGTCTCAGACAATTTGCTCCGGCCGATCCGGTACCACTGCCAGAGACCGAGTGCCCAGACCAGCATCAGCAGTTCCCGGACCTCCTCATCGGCAAAAGTGGCCTCGGTAAACGAGGAAAAGAAGAACGTCAAACCCCCGGCCAGCCCGGCCGCGAAATACCTCAGATTCCCGGGAAAGAGATCCCGCCGCTTCCAACCGTACCAGCAGAGGGCAAGACCGCAAATCCACTGGCCCAGAAAGAACAGCATCCCCGGAATGCCGGACATGGCGGCGACATTAATAAGATCATCATGGGCGTGTGAGTATATCCGGTAGTCGGGAGTCCCCGGGGGGAGTCGCCTGGCGTATTCCTCATAGAAATTTCCCTCACCCACGCCAAAGACAGGATGATCGGCGACGATATTCAGCGAATGCTCCCAGATAAACGGCCGGCCGCCCGGATCGGTGGTGTGGAAATCACGGTAGGTCACCTTGACAATCCGCTCCCGAATCGGCGTTACCGTCGCGACCACAATCCCGGCCGCCACCAGCAGGGTAACTACGGTGACGGTGAACCATTTTCTCTTCAGAAGAAGGCTGAAGATTACAAGTGACACTGCAAGTCCCACCATCGAACCACGGCTATGTGAGAATATCGTCACGATAGCCGCGAGTAAAGCGGCTGAGCCGGTCAGCCAGCGCTCGGATTTCCCAATTTCCTTCCAACCGACCACAACATATCCGACCATGAACGCCGCCGCGGTCCCATAGTAGTTGCCAAATGTAAGCACATTCGAGAAAGTACCCCTGACTACATATAGATTGTCAAACCCGAGATCCGGGCCGATGGATTTTGGCCAGTGGAATCCGGTATAATGCTGCAAAATACCGTAAACTGAAAGCAGCAACACTCCGACGGCAAACGATCGAAAGACCCAATGGCGGTAGCGGTCATTTTCACAGACATAGATTCCCACCGGAATGATCAGGAAAAGCCATTCCTCTTTGATCATGTCGATTGAGGCAATCGGCGTCTTGCCCAAAACGGCCGCCAGAAGCATCCAGAAGACATACAATCCGATGAACAGGTAGAATATCTTCAGGCGGGATCGGATCGGATTGTACTTTCGGATAATGATGACAATGAGAAACATCAGGAGGGAGACTGCGAAAGCGGACTGGGTGATGGCGATGGAGAAAGTCGACGTAAAGGCGAAAAGGGCGAAGAGGACAGCCAGGGTGCCGTCGAGAACTTTCACTCCAGAATTCGACATCTAAAACAGATCACTCTCGATCAGTTCGACCAGGTGATGGATGATGAAAATATGTTCTTCCTGAATTCGTTGCGTTGACGGATGCGGGATGATCAGGGATCGTTCTACGATTTTGGCCAGGCGTCCGCCGCTGCCGCCCAGCAGTGCGACCGTGATCATGCCGCGTTCGTGCGCGACCTGGGCCGCTTTGACCAGATTGGGCGAGTTACCGGAGGTGGAAATGAGAAAGAGCATATCACCTTTGGCTCCGAGCCCTTCGACCTGGCGGGAGAACACATGCTCGAATCCGTAGTCGTTCGCGGCTGCGGTCATGACCACCGGATCGGCTGAAAGGGCGATAGCCGGCAGAGACTGCCGGTTTCTTTCGGCTGAGAGCCGGACGATCAGTTCACCGGCGAAATGCGAGGCATCGGCAGCCGACCCGCCGTTGCCGGCGATCAACAGCTTCCCTCCTGAGCCGATTACCCCGGAAATGACCGCTGCCGTCTCGAGGATTCTCGGTCCGAGTTGCTCCGCTACTGATTTTCTGAGTATTGCCGATTCCTCGGCCAACTTTCTCAGTCTGACAAGTTTCTGCTCTTCGTTCATATCCTGATTGATTCTTTCGAGTGAGTTGCCGCCGTCATTTCTCGAAGGTAGCTGCGACGGTCTTCGGATTCAAGGTGATTGCCGACCACCACAAACGACGCGCCGGCTTCGACACGGGAGGCACAGTCCTCAGGCGTCCGCAATCCGCCGCCTACGATGATCGGAATATCTACATAGGAACTCACGGCGCTGATCATCTCGTGTGGGACCGGGTTTTGAGCTCCCGAGCCCGCTTCGAGATACACCATCTTCATGCCGAGATACTGCGCCGCCAGAGCATGGGCGCAGGCGATATCATGTTTGGATCGGGGGATCGGCATACTCCCGGAGATATATTGCACCGTGGTTAACGGTCCTGATTCCACGAGCATATAGGCGGTTGCTATCGGCTCGATTCCGGTCTTCTTGACCAGCGGTGCCCCTTTGACCTGTTCTTCGATCAGGTACGAAGGGTTCCTTCCGGAGATGAGTGAGCTGAACAAGATAGCATCAGCGTCGGGAGTAATCTGCGCAAACGAGCCGGGAAAGATTATCACGGGGAGGCTTGTCACCTGCTTGATTTTTCGAACGCCGGAAGGGAAGGAAGAATCCATCATGAAGGAGCTGCCCACGAGGATGGCATCGACCCCGCACTCGGCCGCATCTTCGGCCAGCGAGACGTAGGATCTCTCCGGGACTTTATCCGGGTCGATTAACAGGAGGAACCCGCTTCCCCGTCGCTCGCGCGTGAGCATTAGCTGTTCATAAACGCCTGTCAGATTCACCTTACCTTCCGTTGGTTGAAAGAAGTACCCGAGCCTCGCCGAATAGGGAATCGGCGCTGGTATCGTCTGCCACGCTTCCTTGCGCAAAGGTCGGTTTGCCGCCGCCGCGGCCACCGAATTTCGGCAGCAGATCTTTCGCGAGTTTTCCGGTATCGATCTTGTGATCCGTGAGCGCCGAGTGACTCGCCGCTGCCATAAATGTATACTTGCCGTCGACTCGTCCGAGCGCCAGCGCAACCAGTGGCCGGTTCTGTTCTTTCAAACCGTCCAGCCAGCCGGCCATGATATCCCGATCGGTCTCACCGAAATCGTTGGTGACCAGAGTGATCTTTCCAACTGAATGTTCCTCACCGACCGACTTGCCGCCGCCGGAGAACATCTCTGCTTTGACTTTCTTGAGTTCTTTTTGAAGAGAGCTGTACTGTTCGCGAAGCATCTCCACGCCGGCCAGAGCTTCCGGTTCGGGACGTCCGACCAGGGCAGCAGTTTCATGGCGGAACTGCTTAGCGTTGAGCATATATTTGATTCCTTCGCGCCCGGTGATTGCCTCGAGACGTCGCACCCCGGAAGCGATTCCGGTCTCCATCGTGATAAAGAATGGTCCGATCTGACCGATCCGGGAAACATGCGTCCCTCCGCAAAGCTCTTTGGAAAAGCCTGCGACTGAGACGACACGGACTTTGTCTTCGTACTTCTCGCCGAACAGCGCCATCGCGCCGGTCTTGCGCGCATTCTCAAGATCCATGATATCGGTGACGACCGGAGTGTCTTTTATGATCTCTTCGTTAACGAGGCGCTCGACCTCGCGGACCTCACCGGGCGACATCGGCTGATGATGCGAAAAATCGAACCGCATATGCTCCGGTCCGACGTACGAACCGGACTGTTTGATATGATCCCCCAGCACTTTCCGAAGGGCCGCGTGGGTAAGGTGTGTCACGGTATGATTCCGCATGATATCCCAGCGACGGTCGGGATCGACCGTTGCAGTCACCGCACCCTGCTCAGCGGCGTACTTCTGCAGATCTCCGGGCGAGCCTTTCGCGATATATCCTTCGTGAACGAAATAATCCTGGAATTTCTGCATGTCGGTGATGACGATCTCGAAATGGGGACCGGAAATCACACCGGTATCGCTGACCTGTCCGCCTGATTCGGCATAGAACGGGGTCTTTTCAAGAACCAGAGCTACCGGTTGTTCGGTTGATCCGTTCAACGGCAGCAGTGAAAGATGCTGTATGTTCGTCTGGAGCGAGAGCGCTTCACGCACGAACTGTGTCGGCGGAACGCGGAGATTTGCTTTGTCCAGAAGGATGTGCACGGCTGAAGCCTCGACTTTGAATTTTCCTCCGGCGCGAGACAGCTCCTTCTGTCGATCCATCGCTTTTTCGAAACCATCGTGATCGAGCTTGAGACCTTTCTCAGCCGCCAGGATCTCGGTGAGATCGTATGGGAAGCCGTAGGTGTCGTACAGCTTGAACACATCTTCACCCGCGACTACTTTATTTTTCGCGGATGCCGCGACTTTCTCAAACAGGTCAAGACCGGTTTCAAGGGTTCGTCCGAACGACTCTTCTTCCGTCTTGATCACGTTCTCGATATGCTTTTGCTTCTGGATGATATCAGGATAGACATCTCCCATCTCGCTTACGAGTGTCGGGACCAGCCTATAAATGAACGGCTCGTGCGCGCCCAGCAGTCGGCCGTGACGTGCCGCTCTTCGTAATATGCGCCTTAATACGTACCCTTGACCTTCGTTCGAGATCCCGGCACCGTCGGCGATTGCAAACGTGAGTGAGCGGATATGATCGGCGATGACATGATGCGAGGCCTTATTGTCGGTATATTTGGAGCCGGTCAACTCGGAGACGGCGTGCACCAAATTCTGGAAAAGATCGATGCCGTAGATCGTATCACAACCGGCAATCACCGATGACAGCCGTTCCAGTCCGGCGCCGGTGTCGACCGAGGGTTTAGGCAAGTTCACTACCGTGCCGTCGGGCAGCTGATCGTATTGCATGAAGACAAGATTCCAGATTTCTACAAACCGATCGGACTCACCGTTGACTCTGGACTCGGGATCGGTGCCGTACTTTTCGCCTCGGTCAAAATGGATTTCGCTGCACGGTCCGCACGGTCCGACATCCCCCATCGACCAGTAATTATCTTTCTTTCCGAAACGGAGGACCCGGCCGTTCTTCAACGGCGGCGCGATCTTCTCCCACAGGGCGAACGCTTCATCGTCTGTTTCGTACACTGTGGCATACAGCCGGTCGACCGGAAGCTTAAGTTCTTTGGTGACCCATTCCCAGGCGAAAGTGATCGCTTCTTCTTTGAAGTAATCGCCGAAGGAGAAATTACCCAGCATTTCAAAAAAGGTCAGATGCCGGGCGGTGAAGCCGACATTGTCGAGATCGTTATGTTTGCCGCCGGCCCGGATGCATTTCTGCGAGCTGGTCGCCCGTTTGTAGTCGACCTTCCGTTTGCCGGTGAAGACATCTTTGAACTGGTTCATGCCGGCGTTCGTGAACAAAATAGTGGGATCGTCGAACGGAATAACCGGCGATGACGGTACAACCCGATGATCGTGTCGTTCGAAATAGTTAAGGAACGACCGTCTTATATCTGAGGTCTTGATGGCAGGGATTCCTTTCTTACTGGTTCGTCAGGCGGTCGAAGGCCTTTCTGGATGCTTCGTACCCAAAGCCGCGCCGAGCCAGATAAGTATATGATTTCTTGCGAGCTACTTCAAGTTCAAACTGGCCGAACTCCCGCCAGCGTTTGCTCAGCGCCGCGACCGCATCGTCGTCTTCATCGCGGGAACCGAGCACCAGGTCGACGGCGGTTTCAGCAAGCTGTCGATCGATCAGTTTTCGCTGCAGATATGCGGTGAGAAAGGCACGTCCACACGGTCGCGACTCGATCACCTGCTTCGCTACTTCTAAAGCATACTGGGAATCATCGAGCACACCCTGCCGTCGGTATTTCTTCAGTATTTGTTCGATCACCGGCACGTTAAATTGCTTGAGTCGAAGTTTCCGTTTCAGCTCACCGACGGAGTAGCCGCGACCGGCCAGAAGGCGAGCGGCCACCCGGTCGCACTGGAAGAGTTCCGACTCCGTGCGGAGCTGCTCGACCTGCGAAATGGTCAGGGTAATCCCTTCGACCAGCCGATGTTTGTACACGATCTCTTCGGAGACGACAATCGGCTCATCGATACCGGTCAGGGCGATCGTCACTTTGCCCCCCGCTCGCGACAATTTTGTCAGTTTGATCTCTGCGCTCATGGCCTCATTCCGTGTTCCTGCGAATATACGGAAATGACAAATCGAGGAAATGATAAAGTTTTAGATTCGCCTGCAGACGACTCAACCGTATAACAAAGTGTTAAAAAGTAAAGATTACGTCAAAACCTGTTGACAGCTGTTTATGATTTTGTTATCGTGAATGGCACAAGTAACAGAGCAGTAACCTATTATTATTTATACAGTTTTGGTGCTGTATAAATTGAATTATTCATAACTCGATATCTACTAATAAGCAATAGATGATCGTCCCTTATATACTTGCCGGCTGCGGACGATCACGCTAGAGGAGCCAAAATGGATTTAGGACTTCAGGGGAATGTCGAGAAGTTTACTCTCCCCGAGATCTTTCAGTTGATCGCGGCGAGCCGCAAATCGGGAACGCTGGGCATACAAAAAGACGACTCAATCGTCATGGTGTACTTCAAGCAGGGGGAGATCATTTACGGCTACGGTCCGCGTCAGACTTTCCATCTCGGCAGGCTCCTGAGAGAAAAAGGGAAGATATCGGAAGCTCAGCTGGACGAAGCGGTCAGCGTTCAGGCCAAGACCGAAAACACCAAACGGCTCGGGGAGATCCTCGTCTCCCGCGGCTTCATCGATCGGGCGGACCTTCAACAGGTCGTCAAGAACCAGGTCGAGGAACTGCTCTTCTCGCTGATGTCCTGGACAACCGGCTCCTTCAAGTTCTATGAAGATCAGTTCCCGACCGACGAAGAAATCACGGTCGAGTTATCAGTAGAGAATGTTATTCTCGAGGGTCTCCGCCGCCTCGACGAGCAGAACATGGTGAAAGATGTACTCGGAAATTTCTCCGACGTCTATGTGATCTCGGCATCGCAAGGAGGGCGTCCCCGCGACGTGAGCATGCAGGCGCGCGAATGGAATCTGATGGCGTTGGTCGACGGTCATCGGTCGCTCGAAGAAGTGATCAAGTTGAGTGCCACGACCCGTGAAGAAGCGATGAAGCAGCTGGCTCATCTCAAGCTGGCCGGACTGATAACCCGGACAGAGAGAAAGGCCGAGGCCGACTCGCCGCATCTTGAAAAGATGGTAAACCGTCTCGCCGGACTGTTCGAAGAATACCTGACGGAGAAGAAGACGGAACTGTCAGGCAATAAGAGACTGAGCAAGACCTTCCTGGAGAATCCTGTTGAGCAGAACTGATACTCTCAAATCGCTGGAGTCGCTGCTCGAGGCTTTTCTCGACCAGGTGGTGACTCTCAAAGAAAACCGTCTGTCGGTGATCGAAGGAATAAGCCGGCTCGACGATATCGCCCGAACGACCGGCAACGCGGGTGACCTGACCGATACGATCGGGGAATGGTTCGCCGGACATAACCGCTGGCTGACCGAAGGAAATCTGAAGCCGACCGATGTTCATCGGATCAGCGGGATTCTCGGCGAGATCAAAAAAGAACTAAAAATATCGGGAGTCTCATCGCCGGCTCGCCGGAAGATCGAAACTGAGATTGACCGCTGGCAGCACACCGAGCAGGAACTGACTCATCGGGTTGTGCTGAAGCGAGGGCCGGAAGCGGCTGCCGAAGAAACCGCTGAGACTGACACTATTGTCATGTTCGACAATAAGTTGGCCTATCTCACCAACCTATTCAAAGACTATGCCGGTAACAAGAAACATATCCTTACCGTTCTCGATGACCTCCTTAAGGCGGCCCAGGCCCAGACGAATAAAGATGCCTTGATTTTGTCCGCCTTTATCATATATTACCTCAAGCAAAACGGCTACAAAGTGGAGCCGTACGTCAGAAAACTGAAGGAAGCGGAAACCAATTTCCGAGCGGAGACGTTTAATGCTCAATAGCGGTGAGAGAGAATACTACGCCGCGTTGTTGGCGTTAAAGCGGAAGGATTATTCCTCCGCGTCCGAGCACTTTAAGCAAGCCGCACCATTCTTCGAACATGACAAAGAGTTCAGGCTCTTTCATGAATCGACGATACTGATGGTGGCGGTGAAACAGGAATTGGAAAAGCGCCGGCAGGAAGACAGCTTAGAAATCGAGGAGGTTTTCTCTAATGGCTAAGAAACAAAGTTTTGCGGATAAATCGAGTAAGAAGGCTCATGCCATGACCTGCCCGGTTTGCCACGAGACCATTCAGTTCGTGAAGCACGTCAAGGCGACTAAAGGTGACAACGGTGCGTGGAAGTTCCGCGCGCTCAATGTCGGCGTCTGCAAGTGCAACAATGCCGAGGTCTACGGATAAGCTGAATTTGTCAGCAGAACGAAAAGATCAACGGGTGACTCGGTCGCCCGTTTTTATTTGCAGCAAGGATTTCAAGTAAGTTTCAGATACGGAACGGCGTTGGCGATCAGTTCACCGGCTCCTTCTTTTTGGAATCGGTAGTACCCGGCGGCGGCAATCATGGCGGCGTTGTCGGTGCACAATTCGATCTTCGGCCAGAACAGGCGATGTCGATCGTGCAATCTCTCGGTGAACATCGAGCGCAAACGGCTGTTGGCCGCCACACCACCCGCCAAGGCGACATCGCGGATCTGCCGTTCATCGGCGGCCCGCAGAGTCTTTTCGACCAGCAATTCTACGGCAGCCTCCTGAAACGAAGCGGCGATGTCGGCTTTGTGGGTCTCGTATTTCTCGGGAGTGAGACCCTCGATATACAGGGCCACCGCCGTCTTGAGACCGGAGTAGGAGAACAGGTAGTTGTCTTCTCGGAGTAGCGGACGGGGGAATTTATGAAATTTCGGATTGCCTTGTTTGGCGAGTCGATCAAGCGCCGCCCCGCCCGGATATCCCAGGCCCATTACCTTGGCGACTTTGTCGAAAGCTTCGCCAACCGCATCATCTTTCGTGCGCCCCAGAATCTCGTATTCGCCAAACTCTTTCACTTCCACGAGCATGGTATGACCGCCGGAGACGATCAGGCTGAGATGATGTTGTTCCATCTCAGGATGTTCGAGGAAGTTCGCGCTCAGGTGTCCTTCCATGTGATTCACCGCCCGGAACGGTTTGGACGCCGCGAAGGCCAGACCTTTAGCAAAAGTCAGGCCGACTAACAAGGCGCCGACCAATCCCGGACCTTGTGTGGCCGCGATCAGATCTATCTGATCCAGGGTCACTCCGGCTGTTTCCAGGGCCTGACGGTATATCGGAACGATCGTCTTCAGGTGGGCACGGCTGGCGACTTCGGGAACAACGCCACCGAACTTGCCATGGATCGCCTGCGAGAGAATAATGTTCGAGAGTATTTCGTGACCGTCACGGATGACGGCAGCCGAAGTTTCATCGCACGAAGTTTCAATTCCGAGGGTAAGCATGCTTATTGTACGCTGATCGTCACCGAATCCGCCGAGGATTTTTCGACTCTGAATTTGGAGGGACAATCGATCTTAATAGCAGCTTTGCCGTCGGCGGTCCGCTTGGAGAAATCGGCCGAAGCTATTATAGCGTTTCGGTTAAGCAAATCGATATCGGCGGGCGGACCGGTAAGCTCCACGGAGAGTACGGCCGGATTCGATACGGCGGTCTTGCCCGAAGGTGCGTTGTAGATGACGATCGGGATGTTCTCGAATACCCGCGTCTTTACCGCGACAACTTCGATTGTGACGGTCGCCGAATCAGGATCGAGTGTGACACCGAAAATATTCGGCTTCGCTAGCGGAAGGGTCAGCTTGAGATCGGTGCGGAGCCCACTCAGCTCTCTCTGTTCGGTATCGATCTGCGTTATCTTTCTCAGTTGTGACTCCGGACCGGTGACGGTGACTTCCGATGGTTCCGGGGTCGAGATTCTGCTGACCGCATAGCCGTTCTCGGTCTCAATAACCAGATCAGGCTTGACTTTGAAGGTTTCCTCGCCTATTCGATCAATATTGAGCGTAATCGTTTTCGGCGCGATGATGTCTTCGAGACTGATATCACGGGCCGGTGAGGCCAGCGACGTATTCGAGCTGGTAAGCTGAAGCTGATGCCGGCCGATACCGAATTGATTGGCGACCACTTTTACACCGCGCTCCCGCCATTTCTGCCGCATCAATTGCTTGCCGGTCGCCGAGACCATGATCATCAGCGATTCCGGCGGCGCCTGCGACAAGGTCAGATCGTTATCGAGGACCACTTCGTTGATCGGAAGGCGGAGTTGATAGTTGTAGACCTTGTCGGTTGCAACGTGAAACCAGAGCAGTAGTCCGAGAATCAGCGCAATGAGTTTTATCCAGAAATGTTCGAATATCTTGACCATACGGTTCGAAACGCTTCTAATCTGCTTCTTTGAGAGATGTTATGGAGGATATGGTAATATCTGATGCCGGGGGAGGCAACGTTAAAACGATGGAGAGGGCGGGATTCCTAATCGATCCGGTTCGGATCGTTCCAAAGAAAGCGGGTAAGTCCCTTATCGCTGCCAATCCAGATGTAATCGCCGTCCATCAGCAGGCTGTAAATTCGGCTCGAAGGGAGGCCATCGGAAGTAGTGAACTCCCTTTGGTTAGGGTGCTCGATGTCCTTGAGAAAATAGAGCGTCAGGCCGTTCAGAGTGGTAACGGCAGCGATTTTGTCATTGACCGCCAGCGCCCGGTAAGAGAATCCTGATACCTGGCTCATGAGAGGCTGGGTTTCGCCGTTATTGAGGTTGAGCCGAAGGATTCCGTTGTCGGTGGAAAACCAGATGTTGTTTCCCCAGCGGCGGATGGAGTAGACCCGGCCGAAAATCACGCCGTTCGGATCATTGAATCGCTGTAGACGGTCGCTTTTCAGCAGCAGCTGGTAGGCTCCGTTATCGGCGGCAATCCAGAGAGAACTGTCGGTAACCTCGAAATCATAGATCGGGATATTCCCGAACAACCTCGGGTGGATAATGTGCGATGAATCGGTCGACTGACTGGTAAACAGGGCGAGTCCCGATGCAGTGCCGACAAAGATCGAATCTCCGATTCCCTTTACCGACAGGACATTGTCGTCGGGAAGACCATCGGTCTGCCTGAAGGTTCTCGTAAGCTGCAGAGTTTTGTGATCGTACACGAGGAGACCCTGGGTGGTGCCGACATAGATGGAACTGCCGCTGCCGTCGATACAGTTCACGTCGACCACCGGAAAATCCGGACTGAACCCCGACTCGATATAGCTGAAGTCGTTATTGTCCGGATTGAATACAGAGATCCCCGTGCGGATACTATTGAGGGCAGCCCCGGAGACCCAGAGGCTCCCACTGTCATTGTACACGGCGTTGACTCGGTTCTGCAGCAGTCCGAACGGAATGAGATCAATCATATCGGACGAACTCCCGGCGACCGCTGCGCCGAGCCCCCAGGTGCCGATCCAGAGATTGCCGGTCCGGTCATCGATCATATCGGATATCTGAAAGCTCCGACCCAACGGATCGACAATGGTACCGTTGTTCAGGTAATTGTACTGGGGAGGTGCATACATTATTGTCGGCGGCTGGACATGAATGTAGTTGTTCTCGAGTTGAGGGACGTCGGTCACCGAGAGCCAGCGGTCGAAAACATTGTCATACTCGAATTGTCCCAGACCTGTCTGGACGTACAGCTTGTCGTCGAACTCGTTCACCCAGACGCGACGCACATCCTCGTTGTCGATTCCGGTAGCGCCGGTCATCGGTTCTTCCCAGGTTTGCGTGTTCTTGTTGTAGCGAATTATTCCTTCAGTGGTGGCAAAATAGACGTGGGAAATCGAGGAGGTGATATCCTGAACATTGTTGAAGTCGGCGTAGGTGAGGGTCTGCGCACCGATCGTAATAGCCCGGGTGTCAGAACTTGCGGCGAGAATAGACAGCCCGAGTGCGAGGACGAAGCAGCCGGCCTTCATCAGGCTTTGCCTTGAAGATAATCGATGACTGAGGCAACCATGATAGAAGTACCATAATACAAACCGTCTTCGTCGGCAATAAATTCCGGCGAGTGCCATGGTTTGTCGGCCTTGATTTTTTTGTTCATGATGCCCAGCCGGAACATGGCCCCTTTAACCTTTTCGAGATAGCAGGCGAAATCTTCACCACCCAGTCCCTGTGGCGTGTCCGAGACCGATCGCTTGCCGAACAATGTTTCGGCATTCCGCTGGAAGACGGCGTTCGCTTCGGGGGCATTCACGAGCACCGGATAATCGGCAATCAGTTTGATCTCGAGTTTGGCGCCGCGGGCGCGGCAGACCGATTCGGCCGTCCGCCGAATGAGCCTGGGAAGAGCCTTGGCCGCTTCGGGGGCAAGGGCACGGGCGGTACCGGTAATTTCTACCCGATCACAGATGACATTCCGGGCGACACCGCCGCTGATTTTTCCGAATGTAATCGCTACCGGCTGAATCGGGTCGATCTCACGTGACACGATCTTCTGAATCGACTCGATCAGTTCGGCGGCCGTCGCAATTGCGTCGACCGTCAGGTGTGGTCGCGCGGCGTGACCGCTCTTGCCCTGTACGATCAGGTCAAAGTCCGTTACCGAGGCCATCGTGGGACCATCGCGAAGACCGATCTTTCCGGTGGCCAGACGGGGGTCGACGTGCAGACCGAAAATCATCGAGACATTCTTGAGGGCACCGGCCGCAATCATCGGTCTGGCTCCACCAGGCGGGACTTCTTCGGCCGGCTGAAATATAAACCGCACCGTCCCGCGAATATGCTCCTTCATATCATTGAGCAAGGCGGCGGTGCCAAGGATGGTGGCCATGTGCATGTCATGACCGCAGGCATGCATTCGTCCTGGGATTTTCGATTTGAACGGAAGTTTGGTCTGTTCCAGAATCGGCAAGGCATCGATATCGGTCCGCACGGCAACTGTCTTGCCGGGATGTGCGCCACGGATCTCTGCAAGTATGCCGGTCGGCATCTTGAGCGGGAGCGTCTTTATGCCAAGTTTGCCCAGCTGTGTTTTGATAAAAGCGGTTGTTTCGTATTCTTCGTCTGACAGCTCGGGATACATGTGAAAGCGACGGCGCCAGTCGATCTGACGGGGGAGACCCTTTTTAACGCGGGTCAGGATTTCTGATTTGAGTTCAGGGCTCAAGCTCATGCTGACAGTAAAACACACCGGAGGTCAAATGGTTTCCGGATATGATGCGGATTCGTCGGTTCCTTTGCGTTCGATATGCCGCCGGAATTTATTGGCGTACAGATGGGCCAGGCGAAGCGGTTCCGGTTGGCGGAAACCGCGGAGATTTCTCACGATATAATCACGGGCCTGCTGCATGTCGCATCGATGACCGGGTGAAATGAAGATCGGCTTGACGTCGTCCTTCGTCCGATAAGCATAACCGACTTCACGAGACTGGATGCTGATCGGCTGATAATTCCCCTTTCCGGGCGGGACCGGGCGATGTTGTCCGGCGAGCAGCTTTCGCGCACAGCCGATAGTCGGTTTGTCAAACGCCAGTCCGATCAGGCTGGCCATGCCGCATCCGGCCGGATGGGCCACACCATGCCCGTGGACGATGATCAGGTCAGGTTCATTTCTCAGCTTGCTCAGAGCCTTGATCATCGCCTCTCCCTCGCGAAAATAGAATAGTCCGGGGAGATAAGGAAAGCGAACTTCGTCGTATTGGAAGGTCCGTTCGATCTCTTCGATTTCCGGAAAGGAGACCAGCACGGCCGAGGTAAATACTATTTCTGCGTTCTTGCCGTATGCGGTGTCGACCGCGGCGATCGACCTCGGCTCATCGAGAACCGGCGTGATTTCCACTTTGCTCGCCAGTTCGCTTACAATAAGTTCAGCCTCGCGTTTGGTCTGAGGCCATTCGTGAAGTTTACGATATTCCATGTCACCCGAATGTAATTTAGCCGCCCGCCACACCTTTGATGGATCCATCGAGATGGATCCGTTCCCGTAAATTCTTTAGAAGAGCAGTAGCTGAGGCTCTAAGTCAGTAACGTAGAAAATTCAATATCTTAATACAAGCAAATTATTTGCTGTTGTCGAGAAGACGAAGGCGGAAGAAACCGGCCACTTGACGTCCGGTATTCAGTGACGCAATATCTCCGACAGTAACCCAGGGATCATTGCGATCAGGGTTCACTTTTGGTATGTAGAAATCGCAGGCGCTGCGACAGCCGGTCGCGACAATGAAGCGTTGATCGCCCAGATCATTCTTTACGACATGCATGACGACATACACCTGACCGGAATCTGCGGTCGTATCGTAGGCGAGATAGAGATCGCCGGGCATGATGTCGGCAGCTTCAATTGGATCGCAATTTCTAGCCAGGCTCTTATAGGTCGTCCCGGCCATGACGAACGTCAGGTACTGATAATATTCGGCGTCGCTGGAGTCCCGCCGTTCTCCCGGTTTGATAAACAGCTCCATGCGGGAATTGTAAGCCGGCTTGCCGCTGAGCCATCCGGAATAGCTGAGTTCTTCGCCGGCAGGGGGAAAGATGGACAGGTCAAACTCGCGGTGCACGTAGCGAAGGTACTCTCCGAGGATCCGGATCGGTATAGCCCTGTCCGTAAAGGTCGGGCCGGTCCAGGGAAGATGCACGACCCGGCTGACTTCATCGTAATTAAAGGCCTTGCCGCCATCCCACTGGCCGACTGATTTCCATTGATGCCAGATCGGGAAATTTTGCACCCAGACGGCAAAACCGGAGAGTTGTGAGGAATCGGGAAGATGAAATCCCTCCGGCATCAGGTATTCCCCTTCGAACGTATAGATGCTGTCATCCGGCTCGGTGAAATCGTAGTTAGTCTTATACCAGGCCAGCAGCTTGTCGAAATCGGCCGTACGTTCGGCAAATGAAGAACCGGCCAGGACGAGAATCAGCGTGAAGATCGAAATTACTATTCGTTTGTTTCTTCCCATAATCTGTAGGCGCGTCTAATGTGTGGTATTGTAATCGATCCTCCGACAATCAAACCGATCGACATCACTTCGTCAAACTCCTCGTAAGTCACGCCGCACTGTCTTGCCTGAAGGACATGGTAGCTGATACAGTCGTCGCAACGAAGGACCAGTGAGGCGACCAGACCAAGCAGCTCTTTTGTCTTGGCGTCGAGGGCACCGTCCCGGTAGACGGCGGAATCGAGACCGAAGAACCGCTTGATATTGATATTATCGCGGGAGAGAATCAGCTCATTAAGCTTTTCCCGCTCCTCTTTGAACTTTTCTACCCTTTCGGACATCCTTTTTCTCCCAGAATTTTGGACAATATACTCTGCCCGAGGAGAATGTACAACGTTCGATTTTGCACGCTTCAGCCGACGAGGCGGTCATAACCGAGGAGTTTTCTGACCGCTCCCAGTTGCCCGACATGGTAGCTGTCGTGCAGAGCATAGAATGACAGGCCGCCGAGGACGGTATTTTCGCCGTTGGGGAATCGGCGAGGGAGTTCTTTCATCAGGAGCACTTCGGGGGATGACGTGAGGCGCTCCAGCAGTTCTTTCGAAATGTCACGATAGATTGGGAAGATGCGGTTGACTTCGGGATATTCGACCGCCGGTCGAGGCTCCACGCCGCGAATGAACAGTTCGCCGAACGGACAGGAGACCTCGCCCGCCAGGGTCTGGACGATTGAATATCTATAGGTGGTCAGATGTCCGAGGATGAATTGCATGGAATTGGCCCGATCCATCGGGCGGACCCCGAAATCTTTGGCCTCCACACCTTCAAAGGCGCGTTCGGCTAACTGACTGTTGACCCGGAATATCCCCGCCAGAACTTCAGTTGCTGTCTGCATCTTCTCTCCTTATAAGTTGGAAAATCAAGTGATGATAATTATTAACCGTGGATGTGAGGGAGAAGTTGCCAGCCGGCACAATTTAGGGCAATTAAAAGGGCCGGCTTCACGGTGAAGTCGGCCCTTTTAGAATTTAGCGGATTCCGGTCAACCGGCCTTGCGTGCCTCGGCTCCGGTAATCAGCTGCGGACGAGCATGCTCAGTGAAGACCTTCTCCGTGACCACAACTTCGACCACTTCCGGCATCGAAGGAATCTCGTACATGACTTCGAGCATCGCCCGCTCGAAAATTGAGCGAAGGGCCCGAGCGCCGGTCTTTAGATCCTGGGCAACCTTTACGGCCGCCTTGAGCGCCTCCGGTTCGAATTTCAGACGAACCCCTTCCATGCTGAACAACTTCGCGTACTGCTTCACCAGTGCGTTGCGCGGCTCGGTCAGGATACTCATGAGCGCCGCCTCATCGAGCGATTTAAGCGGGGCCGTCACCGGAAGTCTTCCGACCAGTTCCGGAATCAGACCGTACGTAATCAGATCAACCGGGAGGGCGTATTCGAAAATCTCATCCGAAGTCTGGCTGATATAAGTATTCTCAGCTTCGAATCCAACCGTCTTTTTGCCGATCCGCCGAGCGATAATCTTCTCAAGCCCGTCGAACGCACCACCGCAAATGAACAGAATGTTGTTCGTGTTGATCTGCACGAACGACTGCTCAGGGTGCTTGCGCCCGCCTTTCGGCGGGATGTTCGCGACCGTACCTTCGAGGATCTTCAGCAGACCCTGCTGAACACCTTCGCCGGAAACATCGCGAGTGATCGACGGATTGCCGTCTTTGCGGGAGATCTTATCGATCTCATCGATATAGATAATTCCGCGCTCGGTTTTCTGCTGGTTGTAGTTCGAGGCCTGGTACAGTCGAACCAAGATGTTCTCGACATCTTCGCCGACATACCCGGCTTCGGTCAACACGGTCGCATCGGCGATCGTGAACGGGACCTTCAGGAATTTCGCCAGCGACCTCGCAATGAGCGTCTTACCGGTTCCGGTCGGGCCCAGCAGCAGGATGTTCGATTTCTCGAGTTCGGTATCGTCCTCCTGGCCCCCTTCGAGACGGGCGCTGATACGGCTGTTTATTCTCTTGTAATGATTGTAAACAGCCACCGCCACCGTCTTTTTGGCCTGGTCCTGACCGATCACATACTGGTCGAGGAATTGCCGAATCTCCGAGGGAGTGGGAAGGTTCTTGATTTCCGCCGGCTGCTCGAGATCGGGGGCATTCTGAATCAGGTCGTGACAGAGTTCGATACACTCATCGCATATAAACGCTTCGTGACCGGAAAACAGCCTCCGCACCTGTCCCGATGCCTTGCCGCAGAAATTACATCGCTGTGGCGATCTGGAATAATCAGAATCTCTGGACATACGCTATATTTTCGTTTCTAGAAGTTACTACTTTATCTCTTACCAATCTGTCTTCAACAACGTGACCGGCCGAGTCGTTCCAACGGCCGGCCTCACTTGGTTGACCGCTTGGCTCCGTATACTTTGTCGATGAGGCCGTATTCGTTGGCCTCTTCGGGTGACATGAAGAAATTCCTGTCCGTATCCTTCTCGATTCTCTCGATAGGTTGCCCGGTGTGCTTCACCAGCAGGTCGTTGAGTCTCTTCTTCGTCTCGCTGAATTCTTTGGTCATGATGACGATATCGGAGACCTGACCCTGGGTGCCCGCCAGCGGCTGATGGATCATGATGCGACTGTTGGGAAGCGCGGCCCGCTTGCCTTTGGTACCGGCGGCCAGCAGGAACGCACCCATCGATGCCGCGATGCCCATACAGGTAGTCGCCACGTCCGGTTTGATGAACTGCATCGTATCGTAAATCGCCATCCCGGAAGTAACCGATCCGCCCGGAGAGTTGATGTAGACGAAAATATCCTTTTCAGGGTCTTCCGCCTCCAGAAAGAGCATCTGGGCGATCACCAGGTTGGCGATTGTGTCGTCTATGGGGGTGCCGATGAATATGATTCGGTCCTTGAGCAGACGGGAGAAAATATCGTACGCCCGCTCACCGCGGCCGGTCTGCTCCACCACCATCGGTACCAGGAAGTTGGCTTTGATTGTGTCTGTCATTTAACCTTCCACGTCCTTGTCGTTTATTGTAAGCGTGTTTCTTTCGTTATTACGTCGAATCAGTTGGCCACCTTCTTCATCGTCGCTTTACTGACAAGAAAGTCGATTACTTTGTCTTCAAGCAGCGATTCCCGAAGGTCGGCGATATTGCCGGACTTTTGCAGGTTCTCTTTTGCCTGTTCCGGGGTCATTTTGTAATTGTCGGCAAACTTCTTAATCAGGTTTTCGGTATCTGAGGCCAAAACTTCAATGTTTTCCTGCTTTGCGACCTGGTGCAACAGGAGATTCCAGCGAAGCGTGTTAACGCCGACCGGTTCGTAATTTTTACGAATTTCCTCCTCATTGACGTCCTGGTACTGCTTCTTGAAATCCTCGACCACACTGTTCAGATACTCTTCGACCATGGCTTTCGGAATCGGGATCTCGTTCTTTTCGCCGAGCTGTGCGATAACCTGATTCCGGTGAGCCCGGTTGAGTTCGTCGGTCTTCTGTTGTTTGAGCTGTTCACGGATCTTCATTCTCAATTCCAGCGCCGTTTCCGCTTCGCCGGTCATTTTGGCGAATCCATCGTTGATCTCCGGCAGGATACGTTCTTTGACCTTCTTGATCGTGGCGCGGTATTTGAGATGCGCCCCGGCGAATTGCTTGTCCGGATAATCCTGCTCGTACTTGACCTCGATCTCCTTCTGGTCGCCCACTTTCATCCCGGCCAAATTCTCCTTGAATTCTTTAACCGTCAGCTTGCTGCCAAGGTCTACCTCGGAGTTTTCGAACTTGTCCTGCGGCAGGACGTTTTCCGGATCATACGTCTTTTCGATATCCACCACAATCACATCGCCGTCGCGGGCTTCCCGCTCGACCTCACGGACATCGGAGTGCCGCTTCCGAAGCAGCTCGACTATTTCGTTGACCTCTTCGTCGGTGACCTCGATTTCCCTCGTTTCCAACACCATACCGTCGAAATTGACCTTGCCGATCTCCGGGAAGATCTCGACCGTGGCGGTATAGGCAAATCGGCCGTCATCGAGGAAATCGAGCTTGTTGACGGTGGGGTAGGAGGCCACCCTGAGGGTATGCTGTCGGACGGCATCCGGGTAGGTCGCCTTGATCAGCTCCTCGGCCACATCGTCCCGGACCTCGTTGTCGTACATCTGTTTGATGACGTTCATCGGGGCTTTTCCCTTGCGGAACCCCTTGAGCGTCACCGACCGCTGAACATCGCGGAATTTGGCTTCAAGTTTGGTCGTAACGGTTTCGGCCGGGACTTCGATTGACAGCTCCCGGACCAGTTTATCGAGTTCTTTAATTTCTACCTTCACTTCTTTCAACTCCGGATAAGGGGTCTCGTGTTCGCTTCCGCCTTTTGTCATAACAGCAATCTGTGCGAACGGTTCAGCGCGGGCTGTAATCGGCCGGCCCGCGCGGTCAGACGGCCCGAGAGTGCGAAAGGGGGGATTTGAACCCCCACGCCTTACGGCACTGGATCCTAAGTCCAGCGCGTCTGCCAGTTCCGCCACTCTCGCAGGTTTTAGCCAGATAATATAGATTGATTACAAACTCAAGTCAAGGAGCGGCGGGAGGGGGTAGTGGGGCGGTTTGGGAAAGAGGGTGATTTAGTCTATTCAGGCTGTGGGACTCTTCGTTCTCGTTCTTTACGTCTCCTAGTAGATCCGTATACAAAGGTGCTCACGAGAGAGACTATGGTTGTTCCGCAGAGAATTCCGCCAGCCCAATCATGGCCATTCATAATCAGATAGGCCCCGACGCCGATGCCAACTATCGCTATGAATAAGCCGAAAAAGAGACCGAGGGTTGAGTTTCTGGCGTCAGTATTAATTACCTTGGATTCAATAGAGATCCGATGGCTTGACTGATTTTCCGCCATGCGGAGTATTCGCTCAGGAGCATCAGGAATAACGTTCGCGTATTCTGCTAATATTTTTGGGGGAGGAATGGGCCCGGAAAACAGTTCTTTTCGGCTACCAGCGGCTATGATTCGATGATTTCCTTGGGGCGGACGATTTTGTATTCTATTTCTTTTGTTCCGCTTTGTCATACGCCGCAATAGCCGATCTAATATCTTCGCCAACCATGTGCCAATCAGAAGCTATTGCGTCGTAGTCAGCTTCTGCCCCGTTTTTACTGTAATTATACGTTTGAAAGCTCGCTGACGTATCGAGTAGTCTCCCTACTCCCTCCAGAAATGAAGGTCTAGCGAACAGTCTGAATGTCAACGTATCATAAAAATCTGTCATGATTGGTCACCACCTAGTTGAATAAGACTCCGACTTGATATCTATATCGTCAATCTAGCAAAAATGTCAAGCATTATTTATAACGTAATAAAGGCCCAACAGTTCCGGAGATAAGCTAGTCGGCAATTATTCTCTTGACGTCTCAGGCGAGCCTATGTATAATAGGACTATGCGTAAGCGCTCAAGCAAAAACAAGAAGCTCGATCTTAACGAGCTGGTAAGTGATATTGTCGAGCAAGCTACGGATCAGGAGCCCAAAGAGCCGGAGAAGAAGCCGGAAGATGAAGGTAAGAATCCGGCCGCAGTAGCACTCGGCCGACTAGGTGGGCTCAAGGGCGGCAAGGCTAGGGCACAGAATCTCACTAAAAAGCAGACATCGGAAGCGGCGAAGAAGGCGGCCCTAGCCAGATGGAGCATAAAGAGCGAATAAACCCACCTCGGGAAGGGGGAGGACGGCCGCCTCCGACGTCGTCCCCATCAGATCTGCAGACTGAGCACTATTAGGAACTCTTTGTCATACAATTCATTAACATGCTCTGGAGTGGGCTTTGTCAAGTCTCGCTGACTCAAAATCGAGAACTTCTACTTCAACAACAGCATCTTCTTCGTCTCAGTCCGGTCACCGGCCTGCAGGCGATAGAGATAGATACCGGTGGCGACAGACTCGCCTGACGCTTCCGTTCCGTCCCACACGGCTGAGTGATCCCCGGCCGATTCATCCCGATCTACGAGCGTGCAGACCTTCTGTCCCAGCATGTTGTAGATGTCGATCGTGACATGACTGCGCCGCGGCAAACTATATTCGATTGTCGTGCTGGGGTTGAAGGGATTCGGATAGTTCTGGGTGAGGGTAAAAGAAGCCGGAAGATATTCGTTAGCAGTTGAGTCAGGTACGTCCACAGGCGAAGGAACGACGAACCAGACCGGAAGGGCGGCATCCAGAAGCCACGGGTACGAGAGTCCTGACGGCGATATTCGGTCGGCACCGAGGTTGATTTGTCTGATCGAATTTCTTCCTGCTTCAAATCGGTCGAACACTATCCGGCTGTCATCAGTGGAATAATCGGGATATCCGATACTGGTACCGTTGTTTTCAACAACACTCTGTTGTCCGGAGAAGAGATTCACCGCATAGATGTAGTCCGTGCTTGAGTTGTCGTCGATTAGATCGCTGACAACATAGATATCGTTGGTATGAGCAAAAGCAGGGTCGCCCATCTGGATACCAGGCGGAAGCGGTGGAAAGAGGGACAGAATCCTACCTGACGACACCTCGAGAATGAATATACTCCAGGTGTCGATCGACCCGCCCCCGGATTGAGGAATGCTGCTCAGGGCGTCATAGACGAGGTACTCGCCAGTCATGTTCCAGTCCAGCACGTCGGCGTACCTGGTGATGTATGAGGATGTCCCTTGAACGGTTGTTGGGCAGTACAGGCGAAAGACCTTAGTCGAATCAGGATTTGTCAAATCGAATACGTATATGGATGAATCCTCATATATGGAAGTAGTTGCGAGCTTGCTGCCGTCGGGGGAGAGAGTCAGAGAATACCACTCACCCGAAGCGCTAATCACTTGCTCGCCGACGCCATCAGTTCCTATCACACGGATATAGTGACTGCTGTCTATGAATACGATTCCCGACCCGTCCGAAGATACGGAAATCGGACGGCCGGAGGAAGCGAGCACCTGTGTCCCGCTAAGTTGCACGATTGTACTCGAGCTGTCCGGTTTGGCTTTGTAAAGACTGTTGTCACCAGCTTCTGCATTTACCACCGCCACCCATTCATCACCCACTACGGCCGGTTCGTCGGGAGGCTGCGTTGTCGGAGTCCCATCAAAAATCCCAACTGCATCAAATGCGGATTCCACCGCCGTCGCCGCCGTTGGGGTAATCCAGTATAGGTCAGTCGCCGACTGAATTGCGGCCAATCGCATATCAACAAACTGTGCTTCAGTGGTGAGGTAATGCGCCTCTAATATGTGATAGTATATCTGTTCCAACTCATCTCTTCCGATTGCTTGTCCGATCAGATAGGCAGCATGGTTAGGAATGCCGCTGTTGGTGTGAATCATGCCGTGATCGGAAGTGTCGGAGACGTATTCGGACATTGTTGCAGGCTGCCAATAATAGTCGTAGCTATTTCCACCGTTGTGAGGGTCAGCCAGATTTCGAAGCGCGCCCGAGGGAAAGACTGCCGGTTTCACGATATCTTCCCCAATGTGCCAATCGGCTCGGTCGACCATACACGCAAAAACGTCCGCAAAAGATTCGTTGAGGGCTCCCGATTGGTTTTCATACTTCAAGTTGACGGTATGTTGAATCACTCCGTGTGTCATCTCATGGGCAGCTACGTCAAGGCCGCCGGCCAGAGGATAAAATTGCTGGCCGCCGTCTCCGTAGATCATATAGCCGTCTCCCCAGAATGCCCCGTCGACCGACTCCCCTTCCGAAGTAATGTGAATGAAGGATAATATTGTTGTGCCCGAATCGTCTATTCCCATGCGACCAAAGGAAGAATAATAGTACTGAAATGTCTCACCTACATTGTACTGAGCAGAGACAGCTGCCGGATCGGTCCATGTGTTACCAAGGGAAGTGATGTTGGCAGCCGGACCGTCGTCGGTGTTCCCATAAGTCTCAGTCCACAGCGCACCTCGGGGGTCGTTCACTATGTCAGGCTGCGTAACTTGCCATATCGGTCGGGAACCGTCAATAAGATAATATTGGGAACCAACCAGATAAGTGTGGATTGTTTGTGTCACACCATTAAGATCGACGGCCGAAGCGGTCGTGGGACCGTCACTCTTTGTATTGCTATATTTGTCCAGAATTTGACCTGTAATCGCATCGATGAAGTAGTACCAATCGTCCAGTAAGTTCGGTCTGATTTCGGTGAACCATGCCTTCCGCGGTGATTCGGAATTGTCATCCGCCCAGATACACAGGCTGGCCGAAGGTCCGTTGTACTTCAGCATACGTCCCAGCGAGCCGGTGAAGGCGCTATCATGCGGATTTTCTCCAAGGTCATTCCAAACTATCGTAATCGCCTCGTCCCTCGAAATCTTCGTCGACAAAAGATCGACCGACCTTGGTGTCGGCAAGTATCTGCCGTTAACCGCGCGGATGTTGCCGTCCGGCCGAAAGTGAACGACTATTTCGCGGCCCCAAACCGGAAGTCCCCTGTAAGTCTGTTGGAAGTGCGTATATCTGGCCCCGAGTCGGTCAGTCCCTTGTCCGATCAATGTTAGTTCGTGCGGCGGATCATCCAGCAAGAAGATGCCTTTATTCTGATCTATGTACGAAAGTGCGATATCCTGGTCTGATGCACCGGACGAAAGCCCTAAGGCCCGTTTCTCTACATTCAGATTGCTGATGAAGATTGGTGTGCCGACTCGAGCATCGTAGCTGATCTTCATATTGTCGGCGTCGAATTTCAGGGCGCGCCCGACAAACTGACTGCTCCGCCCGCTCTGGAGCAGCGTCGCGAGTGAAGAAGACTTCGTTGTCTGTGATTGGTGGCCACTGGACAGAACACCCGACTTATGAAGTCGTTCCGCGATTGATGTGAGTTCACCAGGACTCACCTGTCGAGCAGAAAAGTCACCACTCTTATCGGCCTTTGCCGACCAATTTGGCTGAGATGAAGTTTGTGCCAAGGCGGCTTCGGCGATCACCAAAACACAAATTGCCATGATAAATGAGCGCGTCGGCCACCCGATTCCAGTACACGAAATGAAATTACTCACTTGGATACAATCCCCTTGAAACCTGTGTTAACCCAATTGACCAAAGATAGCTTCGTGCATGTCAGATTTCAATCGAAAAAACAGATTGCGAGGCAAAAACAAGGACAATAGAAGAGATGTGATGAGAATTGGAAAGTTCAACAAAGGCCGTCAGCCGCGCAGCAGCTCGTTCAACTCTCGGACAAACCGCTCGATCGCGGCGTCATCGAACCCCTTTTCGCGGGCGGCCGATTCGAGCGTGCCCCAGATCGGTTCACCGCAGCGGATACATCGGATCCCTTCGTCCATAAGATACCGGACTGAGTCGGGGAGAATTTCCACCAGTTCTTCGATTGTGGTGTCTTTTGTTATCTTTGATTGCGACATACAGGTTTGGAACAATGTAGTGGAAGGTAGTCAGCGAAATCCACGAAAAAATCGCTCCGACAATGCCTTCAGATCTTAGCTCTGCGGAGTCTCAGTGAGTTAGAGATGACTGACACCGAGCTGAAACTCATGGCAGCGGCAGCAATCACCGGGCTGAGCAGAATGCCAAAAAACGGATAGAGGATCCCGGCAGCTATCGGCACACCGGCTGAGTTGTACACGAAAGCCAGGAAGAGATTCTGTTTAATGTTACCGATTGTCAGGTTGCTCAGCTTTCTCGCCCGTACGATTCCAGTGAGATCTCCTTTGACGAGAGTGATCCCGGCGCTTTCCATCGCCACATCGGTGCCCGTTCCCATCGCGATACCGACCTGGGCCTGTGCCAGTGCGGGAGCATCGTTAATCCCATCGCCGGCCATGGCGACAAATTTCCCTTCCTTCTGGAGCCGCTTGATTTCGGCCGCCTTCTGATCCGGAAGGACTTCGGCAACGATTTTGTCGATTCCGAGTTTGTTAGCCACGGCTTGAGCCGTTGTCCTGTTGTCGCCGGTCAACATGACGATCGTTATCCCTTCCTCGTGAAGCTGCCTGATCGCTTCGGGCGCGGATGCCTTGACAGGATCCGCCACCCCGATCAATCCGGCCGGTTTGCCATCGATCGCAACAAACATGCAAGTTTGCCCTTGTTCACGAAGCTCCTGTGCCCTGGACTCGAGTGAGGAAGCGTCAATCTGTAGCTGGTCCAACAAAGCACGATTGCCGAGCGCCGCTTTGGTCCCGCTGACAGTGCCAGTAACGCCCTTGCCGATCATCGGCCTGGAAATTCTCGGCCGAGGTCGGGGTGATTCCCTTTTCCTTAGCGGCATCGAGTATTGCCGCCGCCAGCGGATGTTCACTCCCTTTTTCGAGGGCAGCGGCGAATTCAAGCAACTTGTTCTCATCGAACGATGACTCGGTATATATCGAGGCAACTCTCGGCTTGCCTTCGGTGAGCGTGCCGGTCTTGTCAACCACCAGGGTATCCACTTTACGAAGCGTCTCGATTGCTTCGGCATTTCTGAACAGCACGCCGGCGCTGGCTCCTTTACCGCTCGCCACCATGATCGACATCGGGGTGGCCAATCCCAGAGCGCAGGGACAGGCGACGATAAGCACAGCGACTGCGTTAATCAGGGCATGCGTGAATCTCGGTTCGGGACCGATCCAGGCCCAGATAATGAAGGTAACTATTGCGATCGTTACGACCGTGGGAACGAAGTAGAACGAGACGACATCAGCCATTTTCTGAATCGGGGCGCGACTTCGTTGCGCGTCGGAAACCATTTTGACGATCTGTGAAAGCAGGGTATCCGATCCGATCTTCTCGGCCCTGACGATCAACGAGCCTGATCCGTTGACGGTGGCTCCGATCACTTTGTCTCCGGCATTTTTCTCAACCGGGATCGACTCGCCGGTGATCATCGACTCGTCGACAGAGCTGTGTCCCTCGCTGATAGTGCCGTCGACCGGGATCTTTTCGCCGGGGCGAACTCGAAAACGATCACCAAGCTTTACGTCACTCAGCGGAATGTCTTCTTCGGATCCATCATCATTCACTCTGCGAGCAGTCTTCGGAGCGAGACCGAGAAGTGCTTTGATAGCGGCTCCGGTACGACTTCGCGCACGAAGCTCCATGACCTGTCCGAGGAGAACGAGCGTGACAATCAGCGCGGAGGCCTCGAAATAGACGCCGACTTCGCCGGACGCATTGCGGAAAGCTACAGGGAACAGACCGGGCGCCAGGGCTGCCACCAGGCTGTAAACGTAAGAGACGGCCACGCCCATCCCGATCAAAGTGAACATATTCGGGCTCCAGTGGACGATCGAACGCCAGCCGCGCACAAAGAACGGCCAGCCGCCCCAGAGGACGACAGGCGTAGCCAGAATCAATTCCAGCAATGTGATCGTACGCGCGGAAGCAAGCGAGCTTATCCATGCGCCCAGTCCGGGGATGTCTTTCCCCATCGAGATCATCAGTAGCGGAGCAGACAGAACCACGCCCACCC
The DNA here is from genome assembly GCA_963711085.1 of uncultured candidate division Zixibacteria bacterium. Lineage (GTDB taxonomy): Bacteria > Zixibacteria > MSB-5A5 > GN15 > FEB-12 > CAVQCT01. The sequence continues at coordinate 523,216 of CAVQCT010000006.1, forward strand.
AGAACCGTCGAGTCATCGTCGTAAGTTCAGGATTTTTCGGTTCGTCTTCAGTAACCGTCCGCGGTTCCAAGGCCATGCCGCATTTCGGGCAACTTCCGGGTCCGAGCTGGACGATTTCGGGATGCATCGGGCAGGTATATTCGATCTGAGAGGAGTCCCTGGTATCCTTCGGAGCCGTTTCGTCGTTGTGAAGATATTTCTCAGGAGAGGCTTTGAATTTTGCGAGACAACCGGCGGAACAGAAACGATAGGTTTTGTCAAGGTACGAAGCCTGGTACTTGCTGTCGCTGAACACCTTCATCCCACAGACCGGATCTTTGAACGCTTCAGCGCTCCGGACAGATCTCTTCCCGCCAGCATACTTTTGCTTACAACCGGCGCTGCAGAAGTAGACAGTCTCTCCGTTTTCTTCGATATGATGCGGTGAGGTTTCATCGACCGTCATTCCGCAGACAGGGTCCCGGTGAGTTGTGCGGGTAGAATGTGCCATTCGTCGTTTGCTTCCTGCATTGGCGAGTTGCTTCGGAATCTCAATGCCATCGGGCGGAAGTTCCGAATTTGAACCTCCGCCCGATTCGACACTTAGTGATTACTGGATTGCGTGGTCTGACTCTTGGTCCCCTGGTCCTTCATCCCCATCATGCCGGACATCGAGTTCGATCCCATCTGTCCGTGCATGTTGTTAGAGCCCATCTTGCCTTTCATCTGGTTCATGTTCGAGGGCATGGACTTGGCCATATCCTGACGCATACTTATGACCATTGCCTGAAGGTTCTTCAGGTCGCTCTTGAGCGAAGTCATATCGTTGGTCTGCATCATGGTGCCGATGTTCTTCTGGATCTTGTCGAAGTCGGACATCATCATCTGCTCTTGCTTCATCATCGTGCCGTCCGTCGACCCATTCATCATACTCTTGCTCTTGCCCGTCATCGTACCCGACTGGGTGCTGGTTTTCGAATCGGTTGCGGATTGCTTGGTGTTGTTGTCCATCTTTCCGGCGGCGGCGATTGACACCAGCCCGAAGGTAAGGATTAGAACGGTGATCGACATTCGCATGCTGTTTCTCATGACTAACTCCTTGATTAGTTGTTAACACTACATTGCAACAAAATTGGCTGGTAAAAGGTGCGCCTGATGCTCAAAAATTGATATAAGCGTAAATGGGACAACGAGGTGCGGGAGTCGCACGGGAGACGTGGACCCAACAAATCCGAATTACGGCTGGATACTATTCTTGAATTTTCGACACCGGCCGAGAATTTGCTTAAGTCCCGGATTGCGGGCGCTTACTCAACGCATCCTATTCTCGGACTGGGACCGGCGTCAAAGGCAAACTCTACCAGATAGATTAGATCGGATATATCGAGCAGACAGTTGCCGTCGACGTCACCAACGAGCGGAGGCTCGATGGCCGGGCCGTCTCCAAACATATAGCCGACCACACCGATCACATCGCCGATATCGACAGAGTGATCTTCGTCCACATCGCCAGACAGCCAGGTCCAGAAACTCCTGGCATTCGATTCGGCTGTCATGGAGGCTCTGTCGGTTACACCGATCTTCCACCAGTAGTGTGCACCGAGCCCGAGCGAGTCGATCGCAACAAAGCTTGTGTCGCTCAGTGAGTCACGAACATAAGGAGCGGTGAACTCGCTGTCAGTGGAAAGGTAGAACGTATACAGGAGGGTGTCCTGAAGATCCGGATCCTGCGAGGGAGCCCAGACAAATTGGGGCAGTAGGTTGTAAAGAATCGGCAGCGTGTCGACAGGCTGAACGAGGATGGGGGCCGAAGGAGGTTGTGGGGACATGTCGATTCTGAATATCGCTGCCGCGGTCCAGTCGGAATACTCATACCCATCGAACGCCCGGGTGCGCCAATAATAGCGCGCGTTGTCGGGCAGTGAATCGGTCACGAGCCATCCGGTGGAATCAACGCCTCCGGGGAGCGAGTCAATCGACGCGACCAGATCCATCAGCAGGCTGTCGCCGTAGATCTCGAAATCATAAGTTACGATGTCGGAGTCGACATCGATGCCATTCACCACATACAGCTCCGGTTCGGTAGTAATCAGGGTATCATCGGTCGGACCGATGACAACCGGTATCGACGGAACCGCATTGGTGTGGAATGATGATTGATACCAGGCCGACCAGATAACACCGTTAAAAGCCCTCGCCCGAGTATAATAAGTCGTTCCATCGGTCAGCGAGTCTCCTGCGTAGAAGGCCGTATCTTCGACCGATACCACAGAATCGGACCACCAGAGGGTATCGCCGGTGGCACCAGTATCGGAGGTTATAAGGATTTCATACCCTTGTGATGGATACGCTCCGGTTGGATCATAGTAGTTCCATTGCAAGAGTGGAGAGGCCGAGAGAATATGGAGAGAGTCCGGTTCCTCGGGCAAGAAGAGATTGTCAACTATTGGATCACCGTCGAGCACCGTGATATTGACCACTATAGTATCGGCCGTGATCCCGTCGTTGGCGACAAAGTGAATGATGTAATCACCGCTGTCAGCGAAATCGGGAGCGTAAGAGAAATACCCTTTGTTGTTGCCGCTATCAACGTATTGTGCGTTGGCCGGAAGATCATAGGCCGAAAGGGTCAGCGTGTCTCCGTCGGGATCGAAAGCAACGACAACAAAGCTGACACCGGTCCCCTCGTACAACTCCTTTGGACTGATCGGATTCATCGAAGGTTGGTCGTTGACGGGGACCACATCCACTGAAACGATCAGGGTATCCGCTTTGAATCCATCCGAACCAATCACCGCAAAGCTCGTGTCCGGGGTGCTGCCCGGAGGAGTGCCGAAAATGCTGTCCGCATCAGCCGCCAGCCAGGAGGGAATATTATCGAATGAAATTATGCTGTCGGGTCCATCGGGATCGGTAAATATCGCGTGGTAGACCAGGAGAGAGTCTTCAGCGACTGATATCGAATCAGCTGAGCTTATGATCGGCGGTTCGTCGATACAACTGACAGGGTATTTGCCGACAAGGGTCGAACAGGGGTTGTTGCCTGGCGCACACGGAGAGATGTCCTTGATCGAGTAATCGCCGCTGTCGGGCAGGCAGAAGAAAGGCTCGGCTGAAGTGTTGCCGTTCAGCCCGGTCTGATCGGCGATGATAGCGTAGTTTCCCGCGGAGTTGTTATAAACGTCATTACAAATAACTTTAACTGTATTGGTGGTATCCTGCTCCTTATAGGCGATGCCTACTCCGTCGTTACCGGCAATCACGCTGGTGTGAACGACCAGAGGGAGGTAGACGTATGAGTCGATATAAACAGCCGTATCCGCATTGTTGACGATGGTGCAGTTCTTGATTTCGTGAATGGTCAGCACATCCTTGTGAACGGTATGTCGTATTCCTCGGCCGTTGCCGGCATACAGGACCGAGTTCAGATCCAGAGCGCCAAAGACGGAGATCCCGCCGCCATTATTGGTAACGATACAGCTGTCCATAACCAGCGCGCTCACATCACCATCGGCTCCGCTCGTGATCACTGCGACATCACCGGGGTTGTTCGAAATGGTACAATTTTCGAAATCTGCTCCCGGTTCGGTGTAAGCGACGCCAGTAGCCTGGCCCTGGCCCCTCGGCCGGGCTTTCTTGGCCGCAATTTGGAATACGACCGCCGTGCTCAGATTGGTAAAGGAGCATTCGGTGGCGGTCATGTCGTCGGGAAAGGTGCTGTACACGGCAATCCCGCCGCCATCGAATGTACAGGTTGTCAGGGAACACTCGCCGATGATCCCGACTTCGTTATCGGTAAAGTTACAGCCCTGACCGGTTACGGGAGCAGAGCTTGGACCGAGCCCCCCGGCGACGGCTGTATCATTAGCATTGAAGACCATGTCCACAATGCTCAAGGTGCCGTCGTACACTTCGAGGCCGATCGCGTTTGAGTCGACCAGGCAGGAGTGGGCCGCGGCACTGGAACTTAGCAGAGAAGCACCTTTGCCGTTGTTGCTCAAGACCAGTTCGTGGAGGCGAACCAGGCTGTTGTTTTCTGCCAGGACCCCGATACCATTATCGCGGGCAGTCAGACTATCAAGAAGCGAATTCCCTTGCAGATAGATGCCAGTCTGGTTGCTGTCTACGAAACAATTGCGAATAGTGGCGGAGCCGACGATAAAAAGACCGATCGCTGCGTTGCGAACGGTGAAGCCGGCGATAACGGTGGCTGAATCCTGATCATTCTCGACGATAAATCCCCGTCTGAGAGTGTCAGTACTATCGAAGCAGTCAATAATGGTCGAGTCGTGGCCGGACTCGCTCAACAGCACAAGATTCTTGACGCCGAAATTGACATTATAATTGCCGATTCCGGAGTACGTTCCTGCGGCCACGAGAATAGTGTCGCCGTCCATACCGGCATCGACGCCTGCCTGCAGCGTGGGTTGTTCCGATGGGACATGGATAGTGGCCGATTCAACTGTGGAGACGAATAATGCGGCGACCGCCAGCATTACCAGTTTTCTCAATAAGGGCTCCGATGCTTTTGGGCGAGGTTCAGACTCTCAGTATATACGTCGTCTTCGGTATGGTGTCAATTTAGAAGAGTATTTCGGTTAATTTATGTTTATCGCGAGCTTAGGGCTTGTGTTCTCTATAACAGCTCGGCTTGATCGCCGGTTCGCCGGTGAAAAAGATTGCGTGCCCTCTAAGAGTATAGGTATACTCATTTGATGCAATACGAGAGCTTCATTGCGCGACGATACCTCAGGTCCGGGCGTTTCTTCATATCCGTCTCCACCTGGATTACCACTTTGGGGGTCACGCTCGGCGTGGCAGTGGTCTGTTTTGTCATGTCGATGCATAACGGCTTCGAATCGGAACTCCGAAGCCGCCTGCTCGGGACGACCTCGCACATAACGATCTTCTCCGGTGATTCGGATTACATCACGGACTATCGGGAGTTGACCAAGAAGATCGAGTCGATTCCCGGTGTGGTGGCGGCATCGCCATTTATCTATTACAAAGCGGCCATTTCATCCGAAACCGAAGGGGATGGGATCATCATTCGCGGCATTATCCCGGATCTTGAGCAGAAAACTTCCGATCTGGCCTCCGACGTCAAGGCCGGGGATTACGATTTCGATTCGCTGGTAACCGACGACAACGATACGATTCCGGCCATGCTTATCGGAAGCAGCCTGGCGAACCGCCTTCGCGTCTTTCTCGGTGAATCGGTGGTTCTCTACTCGCTCAAAGGGGAAGATTTGCGTCGCAAAATTCAGCCTCGGGTAGCCAAATTCTATATTTCCGGTATTTTTGAAACCGGCCTGTATGAGTTCGACGACAATCTGGCCTACATCTCATTGACCGCCGCCCAGAAGCTTTTTCAGACCGGCGATGCGGTCACCGCCATTCATCTGAAATTGACCGATATTTACCAGGCCGAGAAGATGAAAACGGTGATCGATTCGGCGTTGGGCTACAAATACAAGGTGGTCCCGTGGAACGAGCTGCATAAGAACATTTTTTCCTGGATTGCCTTTGAGAAGAAGATCCTCTTTCTGGGTTTCATTTTGATCGTTCTGGTCGCCGCCTTTTCGATCATCTCGACGCTGGTCATGTTGACGATGGAAAAGCGGGCGGAAATCGGGATTCTCAAGACTATTGGCTCGACCCCGGCCTCGATACGTAAGATATTCGTATATAATGGTTTAACGATTGGGATCGTGGGCGTGCTGGCCGGCTGGCTGATTGCCTACGTGGCCGCCTGGCTACAAAACCAGTTTGGGATTATCTCTCTGCCCCCCGAGATCTACTTTATAAGTTATCTCCCGATCGAAACCCACCTTCTGGACTTCCTTGGAACCGGCGCAGCTACAATAGTTATATGTTTCCTGGCCGCCCTCTACCCGGCGCATCAGGCGGCTAAGATGTCGGTGATCGACGTTCTTCGTGAGTAAACCGGCTCTGGACGGGCCGGAAAGTTAATTTTTGGAAGAAAATGGCGAAAATACTATAGTACACAGGGATGTAACGGACCGCCGAAATAGGAGCTTGAGCACTTGGCCGCGAACGATGAATACATACTGACAGCCAACGACATACATCGGGAGTTCAAGACAACCAATGCAACCTTGCCTGTCCTCAGAGGAATCAATCTCAAGATGAAAAAGGGGGAGGTTGCAGCGGTCACCGGTGCATCGGGAGTGGGCAAATCTACGCTCATGCACATACTGGGTGGGCTGGATCGTCCCACCAGTGGTGAGGTCTGGGTTGACAGCACAAAACTCGGCGGTAAATCGGAACAGGAACTTGCAAGGTTTCGGAACAAGCATATCGGATTCGTATTCCAGTTTCACTATTTGCTCGAAGATTTCACCGCGCTGGAGAATGTGATGATGCCCTTGCTGGTCGCTGGAAAAAAGAGAAATGAGGCGATGAAAAACGCGGAACTACTTCTGGCACAGGTAGGTTTAAGCGATAGAACAACGCATCTTCCGCGACAACTGTCCGGGGGAGAACAACAACGCGTGGCTGTAGCCAGAGCACTCGCGAACGAGCCTCAGATTGTACTAGCCGACGAACCTTCCGGGAATCTTGACACGACCACCGGCAGGAAACTTCACGATCTCCTCTTCCAGCTCAACCGGGACAACGATACATCGTTTTTGATCGCCACGCACAACCAGGAGCTGGCCGGCGCCTGCGCTCGGAAATTCGAGATAGTCGACGGATATCTGGCGGAAACAAATAAATAAGGTGTACGAATATGTTATGCCAGGACTGTAAGAAGAGAGAAGCTCAGGTTCACCTTACGCAGATTATCAATAATGAGAAGCAGACGCTGGCCCTGTGCAAGGACTGCGCCGCTGCGCGGGGATTTCATTCGCCGCTCGACAATATGCCCTTTCCGCTCTCGGAGATACTTTCCGGACTGGCCGGTGATTTGCCGGTGGTGAAAAAGAGCGCCACACAGCAGGAGCTCACCTGTCCCGGATGCGGTCTGACATTCGAGCAGTTTACCAGACAGGGGCGGTTCGGATGCGGCGAGTGCTACAAGACATTCCGCGGGAGTCTCGAAGTTATCATGCGGAAGATTCACGGAGCCTCGATGCATCGCGGACGCCGTCCGGATGCCACTGTGGCCAGCGGTGAATCGGCCGAGACGATGTCGGTCAAGGAAGAAGAGCGGCTGGAGAAACATCTGCGTAAAGCGATCGAATCCGAAGATTTCGAGCGGGCCGCGGAGATCCGCGACAAATTAAAAACATTGCGAGATTCCCTCGCTGTCGATAAATAGTGAAGAGGACGATTAGTGAGCACAATGTTTGAAGATATGGCAAAACTTCCCGCCGCGTGGCTCTCCGGGATCGGAAATGAGTCGCTGGTGGTGCTGTCCAGCCGGGTTCGGCTGGCGCGGAATGTGGCCGGATGCCTGTTTCCGGAATCGGCCGATGCTGACACCAAGATGCGGGTGATAAATTATTTCGACTCGGTCTATGCAAGATCGAAACTGCTGACCGACGGTGACTATCACAAGGCGACCGATATCGACGAGCTCGACCGTGATTTCCTGGTCGAACGTCATCTGATCTCCCCCGGCTTTTTGAACGGCGACCTGTCCAAGGCGCTGTTTATCGATCCGGAGCAGAGAGTGTCGGTGATGGTAAACGAAGAGGACCATCTGCGTCTTCAGGCGCTGGCCTCGGGACTCGATCCGAAAGGGGCGTACGAGCTGGCCCTGAAGTTCGAAGCGGAAATCGGGCATTATCTGGAATTCGATTATGACGCCGATTTCGGGTATCTGACCGCCTGTCCGACCAATGCGGGAACCGGAATGCGGGCCTCGGTGTTAATTCACCTCCCCGGACTGGTCCTGACGCGTGAGATCGACAAAGTAATTTCGCATATCACGCGAAGCGGGCTGGTCGTGAGGGGATTTTACGGCGAGGGATCGGACGTCCTGGGGAATCTCTTCCAGATCTCCAACCAGAACACCCTCGGTATTACTGAAGACGAGATTCTTAATCAGATCGAAAGAGTGACGAAAGAAATTATCGAGAAAGAAGCAGCGTCCCGGCAGCGGCTGGTCGACGAAGCGGGTGATATGATCGAGGACAAGATCTGGCGGGCCTACGGCATCCTCATGCACGCCCGCGTTTTGACTTCCGAAGAAGTAATGAACCTGCTCTCGGCGGTGCGCCTGGGTCATGCGATGGAAATAATCGACTTTCTCGACCTGGCTTTGATAAATGAGATCCTGTTGCTGTCACAACCGGCGCATTTACAGAAATACTACGGTCACAAGATGGACACCAACAAACGTGACTTCGTGCGGGCGCAGATGGTTCGCGAAAAGCTCAGGACCGGTCAAAAAGGACAATGAATGCAACATTGTCCTGCTGATGACTGTTAGAATGTTAGAGAAGTGAAGAAAACGAAATAGCAATAGATAAGGATATCACACCATGAACGAGATGTTTACGGAAAGTGCCCGCAAAGCAATTGAGTACGCCCGCGATGAGGCGGCTCGACTGCGGCACGACTACATCGGGACAGAGCATCTCTTACTTGGGCTCATCCGGCTGGGTGAAGGGCGTGCGGTCGAGGTGATCAACAACCTCGGTCTCGAACTCGCCGATCTCAAACAGTCGATCGAAGAAGTCGTGCAGCCGTCGGGCGGTACGATGACGATGGGTCAGCTGCCGCTTACGGCACGCGCCAAGAAGACTCTCGAGGTATCCGGTCAGGAAGCTCGGGCGCTCAAGTCCAAAGACATCGATACGGAGCACATCCTTCTGGCCCTGCTGAAGGACGAGGAAGGCGTTGCCTCCCAGGTGCTCTCGACTTACGAAATAGATTACAAAGAAGCGTACGAAGAACTCAAGAATATCCAGAACGGCAAGCCGTCTTCGTTCAAGAAGAAACGGAAAAAATCCAAGACGCCGGCCCTGGATCATTTCGGACGCGACCTTACCGAACTCGCCCGCCGTGGCAAGCTCGACCCGATTATCGGACGGGAGCTGGAAATCGAGCGGGTGGCTCAGATCCTTTCACGCCGCAAGAAGAACAACCCGGTGCTTATCGGCGAGCCGGGCGTGGGCAAGACCGCTATAGCCGAGGGGCTGGCGCAGCGCATTGTGGAAAACAAGGTGCCGCAAACCCTCGAGAACAAGCGGGTGGTCACCCTCGACATGGCCTCGCTGGTGGCCGGTACCAAATACCGCGGGCAGTTCGAAGAACGGCTGAAAGCGGTCATGAACGAGATCATCAACGCCACCGACGTTATCATCTTTATCGATGAGATCCACACGATCGTGGGCGCGGGTGGCGCCGAGGGTTCGCTCGATGCGTCGAATATTTTCAAGCCGTCGCTCTCACGCGGCGAGCTGCGCTGTATCGGCGCGACCACGCTGAACGAATATCGCAAGTATATCGAAAAAGACGGAGCCCTGGACCGTCGGTTCCAGACCGTTATGGTCGACCCGCCGTCCGAGGAAGACACGATCAAGATCCTCAAGGGTCTTCGTCCGAAATACGAAGAACATCATCGGCTGATTATCTCTGACGAGGCTATCGAAGCTTCGGTGAAGCTGTCCAATCGGTACGTATCCGGAAAATTCCAGCCGGACAAGGCGATCGACCTGATCGACGAAGCCGGTTCGCGCGCTCACCTGGCGACCTACACCCGTCCGCAGGAATTCGGCCAGATCGAAAATGAAATCGTCGAGCTGCAGGACAAGAAAGAAAAGGCGGTCAAGAACCAGGCGTTCGAGACAGCCGCGCAGCTTCGCGATGAAATCAAGATCAAGAAAGAGAAACTCGCCGATCTTCAGAAGAGCTGGGAAGAAACCCGCAACAACGAGCGGGTGGTGCTGACGGCGGACGATGTCGCGACGGTGCTGGCCAAAATGACCGGCATTCCGCTCTTCCGTCTGGAAGAAAGCGAATCGAAACGGCTGCTTCGCATGGAAGACGAACTCAAAAAGAGTATCGTCGGCCAGGAAGACGCCATCAGAACGCTTTCCCAGGCGATTCGCCGGGCCCGGGCCGGACTCTCCGATCCCAGAAGGCCGATTGGTACGTTCATATTTCTCGGCCCGACCGGTGTCGGAAAGACGGAACTTGCGCGCACACTGGCCCAGTTCCTTTTCGAGGATCCCGAAGCCCTTATCCGAATCGATATGTCCGAATACATGGAGAAGTTCGCCGTGTCACGTTTGATCGGCGCTCCTCCGGGATATGTCGGTTTCGAAGAAGGGGGACAGCTGACCGAGAAAGTACGGCGCAAACCGTACTCGGTGGTGCTGCTCGATGAAATCGAAAAGGCGCATCCGGATGTCTTCAACATCCTGCTGCAGCTTATGGACGACGGGTCGTTGACCGATTCGTTCGGACGCAAGGTCGATTTCCGCAACACCGTGCTGATCATGACCTCGAATATCGGCACGAAGGAACTGCGCGACAGCAAGACAGTCGGCTTCGATTCGATGGCGGTCGACCAGTCGTTCGATACGATGAAGAAGAAGATTTCGGATGAACTGAAGAAGCTGTTCAATCCGGAGCTGCTGAACCGTATCGACGGTACGATCGTGTTTCATCCGCTGGATCGCGGTCATATCAAAGAGATCATCGAGATCCTGGTGGCCGATATTGCCAAGCGGCTGGCCGAAAAGGGAATCAGCTTCGTGCTCACCGAAGAGGCGAAGGAATTCCTCGCTGAGAAAGGATTCGAGCCGGCTTACGGCGCGCGTCCGCTCAAGCGGGCTTTGCAGCGGTATCTCGAAGATCCGTTGGCCGAAGAGATCCTTCGCGGGCAATATGCCGGTGACTGCGATCTGGTCATCGGTGCCGGAGTGGATTCGCTGAAGTTCGAATTCAATTTGAAAAAGAAATCGGAGAACGAGAAGGTCGCCAAGTAGGCGGGCTGACGAGTTCGACCGTTTTTCGAATAGCCGACCGGCGCTCACCCGAGCGCCGGTTTTTTTGTGCATAAGATCTCGTACGTGATGAATGGCAGGGCGGTCTCCATGTAGGGCGGCCTCGTCTTCGAGCCCGCCAATATGCTATGCCCTTACTATGCAGATGATATCGAGAATGAGTCATTGCGAGAAGCGTTGTCCGAGCGAGAGCGAGGAAACAGCGACGTGGCAATCTCGACTTCGTCTTCTTTCTTCTCTGCCTTCCCCGCGAACGCGGGGATCCAGTTCTTCCGTAGGGCAGGATTCGTCTTCGAGCCTGCCCATGTCCGTAGCCCGTTCCGAGTACGTTAACGCCGTCAGGAAGGGATTCCTGACGGCACGGATCACAGGTAGGTCGGGTTTTTCCCTCGTTCGTCCCGCCTTGGCGGCACACTCCGTCAGAACCAGACCTACTTAGTCAGACTCTTTGGAGAGGTATGAATAGTAGCTCTTGATATTCTGATAATCCGATCGATCCTGACCGTACTTCAGATAAGCTCTGTATTGCTCCCGGGCGATTTCTGTTTTCCCCGAATTCAATGCGACGGTCATTTTGAGAAGATGTCCCCCCGGCGACGTGCTGTCAGTCTGAAATAGCGTGTCCGCCAGAGCACTTGCAGCGTCCAGATCCTTCCGGTAGACGTAAATGAGTCCGAGCGTTTCGGTGATGTACGTCTTTTCAGGATCTATGAGATGAGCCTCTTGCTCAATCCTCGCGGCATCATCATATCTCGCCTGTTTGATATACAGCTGCGCAAGTTCATTCATGCAGGGAGCAAGATACGGTCTCATCGCCAACGCTCGCTTGTAGTAATACTCGGAACTATCATACCGATCAAGACCACGATACACACTCGCGAGAAATTGCATGAAATCGGGGTTGTACGGATTAATATCGATCAACTGTCTTGCTATGGGCAACGCGGACGATAGGTCCCCCGCATTGAGCAATCGATATCCTTTCTGAAGTGTGATGTAATCGGGGAACTTCGAGTATGACTCGGTCATGACGTCCTTGTACTTTGTCTCGTCCCCCTTCAGCAGAAAGTAGTTGGCGTAGACCATCCAGGTGTTCCGATTGCGATTGCTCAAGAGTGTGTAGAATCTCGCCTCGGTGGTTTCGGTATGGATCGATACACTTAAGAACGGAACAGTTAAGACAACGGAAAGAAAGGCAGCCGTGACACCGGTCCGAAGACTCATCGGAGATTCCTGCTTGTCGAGTCGGTAGAAGATAAGCAAGAGAGGCGCGAGAAGGCTCAACGACATCACGTCCCAGTCACGCCCCATAGTTATGGCCGCTCCAAATACAAGCAGGAAGGATAATGACCCGGCCGATGCAATCAGAAGGAACCAGCACACTTGGTCCCACTGCTGTTTCCATCCGGACGAGCGCAATTCAACGAGCAATACCAGCGCACCCGGGATGACGAGTAGTACTTCGTTGAACAGATCACTGAAATGAATCAGGGAGAATATGGTGTAGCCGGGAGCTTCCGGACGGGCTTTGAGAAACGGCAGAATCAATGTTTCGAAACTGAGGCGGGTATTGTACAGCCACACGAACACTGCCGCGCCTGCGACGAGGCTTGTGCAAAGGACAATATACGCGGTTCGCCTCGAAGTTTCGGATTTGTACCCGGACGCAACCAGGTAGAAGACGCTGGGCAGGAAATATATGGCCTCAATATGCATCGCTATCGCGAGGGCAGAGGCAAGCAATACGAACCACAGTCCCTTCTTCTCCTGAACATACCTAATGCCGGAGAAGAGAAATGCCGCGCTGGCGGCCCACACCATCGGATAGAACTCTACATATCCAAAGAAGAGCAACATTCCACCTGAAAAGAATACGGTTGCTGCCGTTGCCCAACGCGAGATGTTCTTTGTGCAAATGCGTCGAATTGTCGCCAGGCTGGCGAGCACGAAGATCCCCCCCGACAAAAAGGAGAGGATGCGAAAAGCGGTCAGTGCGGATTGATGATCGTATCCGCCGAGAGCAGCCTGAACCCAGCGCAGAAGGTAAATCGACCCGGGCTCGGCCCATTTGTGAACGTAAGCCTTTCCGCGACCGAAATCTGCGATGCAGGTGAAGCCATCGCCCAGAAGGTTCGTCTGTACTTTGAAGAGATAGAAGACGACCAAGGCTGCCGACGCCACAATTCCCCGATGCCACCAGGGACCTTCCCAAAGCCACGTTGAAATTCGTTTCAGCGCTTGTCCGATGCTGTCTTCGGGAAGTTTGCCGAATAGCAGATAGATCAAGACCAGTCCGGCCAACGCATACAGGTACACGCTCCATTCTGGTAAGAACATGAGATGATTGATTCCCCACATGGTCCGTAATGGGAGATATGACGCGACCCCGAACAGCAGGTAGGTAGCCAATGCTGTTCCGCTGAATAAGAATTCACGTTTCGACACTAAGACGATTATACCAAGTGACAACGGCAAGGGCAAATTGAATACCGCCGCAGGAACCCACCCTACCTAATCGCCGTAATCACAACAACTTACACTTTTTCGTTGCAATCAGGGCGGGATTTGTTATACTGTATGGCTCCGGAAGCTACGCTTTCGGCCGATTCAGAAAAGAATAATTGTTTGATACGAGGTAACTGATGGCACACAAAAAAGGCGTCGGATCATCGAAAAACGGTCGTGACTCAAACGGCCAACGCCGTGGCACGAAGGTGTACGGTGGGCAGGTCGTCTCGGCCGGTTCGATTCTCGTCCGCCAGTGCGGCACACCGATCAAGGCGGGTACCAATGTTGGTACCGGCAAGGACTGCTCCCTCTTCGCCATGAAAACCGGCGTCGTGAAATACGAACGGGTCGGCAAGAGCGGCAAGCAGGTGTCGGTGTACGAGGTAGCCGAAGAGCCGGCTCAGGCGTAAGATCGCCGAACAGCTACGCAAATGCGAAAGGTCGTTTCGATAATTCCGAAACGGCCTTTTTTCGTGCAGACTAATTTGATCTCAAGGGCAAAAGGGATTGGCATCGACCGATGCGAGACATATATTCCCTCTTATCGTTATGAGCAGATTACTTGCCGATTTGAATCCTGATCAGCTCGAAGCTGTAACCACCACCGAGGGTCCGCTGTTGGTGATCGCTGGCGCGGGATCGGGCAAAACTCGCGTGCTGACCCGCCGACTGGCCCATATTCTGTACGAACGGCTGGCCGAGCCATATCAGATGCTTGCCGTCACATTTACCAACAAGGCGGCCGGGGAGATGAGGGAAAGAGTCGATAGTCTGCTGGGGGGAGAAATTCCCTCCCTCAATGTCTCGACCTTCCACTCGTTCTGTGCGAGATTTCTCCGGAGGGAAGCAGCCACTCTCGGGTATGATGAACACTATGTCATTTTCGATGACAAAGATTCCGAGACGCTGGTCAAGAACTGTATCAAAGAACTCGGTCTGTCCAACAGTCAATTCACCCCCCGGGCACAGATGCGCAAGATCTCGAATGCCAAGAACCGATTGATCGGACCGGAAACGTTCGAGCAGCAGTCACACGGGTATTTCGAAGACGCCACCTCGAAGATATACACGATGTATCAACGGCGTCTGAGAGAGTGCGACGCTATGGATTTCGATGATCTGCTGTTTAACACGGTCAATCTGCTGATGAACAAGCAGGAGATCGGCGATCGGTATCGGCAGCGCTACAAATATATTATGGTCGACGAATACCAGGACACCAACCACGTTCAGTATCTGATGCTCAAATATCTGGTCGGTGAGCACTTGAATATCTGCGTGGTGGGGGACGAGGATCAGTCGATTTACGGCTGGCGCGGAGCGGATATTCGGAATATTCTCGATTTCGAGAAGGATTTCCCCGGCGCGAAAGTGATCAAGCTGGAACAGAACTATCGATCAACCAGCATTATTCTCGATGCCGCGTCATCGGTGATCAAAAATAACGAAGCACGCAAGGGGAAGAAGCTCTGGACCGACAAGCAGGGGGGAGACAAGATTCAGCTCGTGCTGGTCGATTCGGCCGAAGAGGAGGCGATTTCAATTGTCGACCTGATCGTTGAAGAACAGCGAAATGTCGGATTGAAGGATATGGCTGTGCTGTACCGTACCAATGCCCAGTCCCGCGCTTTTGAAGAGCACCTTCGCCGCAAGAACCTGCCCTATCAGATAGTGGGCGGTATTTCCTTCTATCAGCGCAAAGAGATCAAGGATCTAATGGCCTATCTGAAGCTGGCGATCAATATCAAGGATGACATTTCGTTCGAGCGGATCGTCAATTATCCCAAGCGGGGGATCGGCGACAAGACGGTGAGCGATATTCTCGCTCTTGCCCGTCAGCAGGGAATCTCCGGCTATGAATTGCTGCTCAGGCTCGACCGCTATCCGGATCTGGCGGCCAAGGCGAAACGGCTCGACGCGTTCGTCAGGCTGATGGAGAAGCTCCGGGAGAAGAAGGCGACTCTCCCGATTGACCTGCTGGCCGAAGACTTGATCGAAGAGATACATTTTCTGGAAGAGCTCCGCAAGGATGACGAGATAATCGCCCAGACGAAGATCGAAAACGTCGAAGCGTTCATCGAGGGTATGGCGGAGTACGCCCGACATAACGGCGAAGCGACTCTCGAGAATTATCTGGCCGATATTTCATTGTTCACCGATTTGGACAACTACAAGGATATCGACGACAAGGTTACCCTGATGAGTCTTCACGGCGCCAAAGGGCTGGAGTTCGGCATTGTCTTCATGGCCGGTCTCGAAGAAGGGCTGTTTCCGCTGGCCCGGTCGGCCGAAGATCCGATGCAGCTCGAAGAAGAGCGGCGGTTGTTCTATGTCGGCGCGACCAGGGCAAAGAATCGTTTGTATCTTTCCAGCGCCACGACACGGCACCGGTTCGGCGAAGTCGAATCGATCCCATCGCGGTTTATCAAAGAAATTCCCGAATCGCTGATCGAACGCGTGGATCGAAGAACCTACCGGAGATTCGGCGCCGGGACGACCGCGTTGGCCCCGTCATTCTTCGACAAACCGGCGCCAAGCAGAAAGTCGGAGTATTCCGACGGCGTCCATTACGATTTCGAAGAATCAGAGATCATGAGGGCCGGTACGGATCGTTGCACATCCCACTTTCGGCCGGGGTAAAATTGTTAAGACCGAGGGATTCGGCGAATCGCTGGTTCTGGATATCATGTTCACCGGAATCGGCATGAAGAAAATCATGGCAAAATACGCCAAACTGAAGATCGTCGGGTGAACATTCCCGACCCGGGCTGAATCGAATCGTCATCGAATGGATTGTCTCAGATGACCAGGACTCGAAAGAAAGAGACCCAACAAGAGAGAGCGAGCACTGATTTCACGCCGTTCCCGGCGCGGCCACTGCTGCTGATTCTGACAACATTCATGCTCAGCCGCATTGTGTACTTTGTGCTGGGGGTAAAATTCGATGCCACACCGCTCGACAGTTTCTGGCAGTATGTTGACCCCGCCCTCTTAAAGACACATCTGTTTCAAAGTCTATTCTACCTGCACAGCCAGCCGCCGCTGTTTAATCTGTATCTCGGACTCATGCTCAAGGTTTTCGGTAGTGCGGCTCCGGCAGCCTTTCACATTACATTTGTTTTGATGGGCCTGATCATTAACGCCGGGATCTTCCTGGTGCTCGATGGGTTCGGTGTTTCGCGGAAGATCAGTCTCACGTTGGCGATTATTTTTCTGGTCAGCCCGGCCTCCATACTCTATGAGAATTTCCTTTTCTATACCTATCCGGTGGCAACTATGCTTGTTCTTTCGGCCTGGGCGCTTCAAACATATTTGCGGACCAGACGGTCAAGCTGGCTGCTCGGGTTTTTCGTCTTACTGGCGATGCTCGTGTACACCCGCTCCGCTTTTCATCTGCTCTGGTTTGTTTTGATTGCGGGCGGACTGCTTGTATTCGACCAGAAACACCGCCGAGAAATCCTCGTGATGGCGTCCGTCCCGTTTGTTCTCTGTTTGCTATTGTTTATTAAGAACGCGGCGGTGTTCGGGAGTTTTTCGAGCAGCAGCTGGTTTGGAATGAATTTCGCCCGACTGACCACCTGGCAGCTTCCGGTAGAGACGAGGTATGATCTGATCAATCGGGGAGATCTGTCGACGCTATCGCTGGTCAAGCCGTTCCGCTCCCTTGATATCTATCAGCGTCACTCGAATTTCCCCCTCGCCTCGCCGACCGGTATCCCGGTACTCGATCAACAGAACAAGAGCACCGGCGCACCGAATCTCAATAACAAGACCTACCTGAGCATTTCGTCGGTCTATGCAAAGGACGCCAAATTTGTCCTGGCCCACTATCCGGGTGTGTATGTCGCGAGCGTAGCCGACGCCTGCGTGACTTACTTCATCCCGGCCAGCTCATATTCGTTTCTGAAGGACAATCGGGAGAAGATCAAGCCCTTAGATCATATCTTCAATTTGATCCTGTGCTGGCAGTTCAAATATGAGGACCCGATCACCGACACCAGGACGTTTTTCAACACCGGTCTACTCACAATGGCGATTTATCTCATTGTCATAGTCTACGGTTTTCTCCTGTTCAAGAAGCAGATCGCCGGCAAGGGGTCACAGAGGGATAAGGCAGTTGTCCTGGGTTATCTCTGGCTGACCCTGCTCTATATTACGGCGGTGGGAAATCTGTTCGAGCTGGGGGAAAACAACCGATTCCGGTTTATGATCGATCCTTTCGCGCTCATTCTTCTCGGAATATCGATCCAGGTCTGGGTACAGTCTCGGCATCCGCGGCGGGTTGAATAAATCTTTCCAAACGGTTGCGGTAAATAGAGATAAGATCAGCCCTCTTTCGAGAAATCCCCGCAGAGTTCATCGAGGGAAAACTCTTGTGAAACAAAAATACACCTGCTATTATATAAGGAAGTACGACAGGCCGCTAAATCTATCCTTTTATCGGGATGATGCTTGTCATGGCTGCTGATTTCCCTGATATCACCATTTATTCCGCTGACAGGGAACCAATTAGCCGGATGAGATGTTTTTATTTATTAGAAAACATTGAGAGTCCGGTTAGTTATAGTGCGAGGTAACAAAAGCTTATGGCCGACCGGAGCAAAGAAGAGCTGGTAAAACGCAAGGCATTCGAAGTGGAAGCACTTCCACATATGGATGCCCTGTATCGAACCGCTCTGAGGATGACGAAGAACGAAAATGATGCTGAAGATCTGGTTCAGGAGGCCTATGTAAAGGCGTATCGGTTCTGGGACAAGTTCGAACCGGGGTCAAACTGCCGGGCATGGTTATTCAAGATCATGACCAATATCTTTATCAACGACTACCGATCGAAGTCCCGTTCGCCGATGGCGGTAAATGTCGATGAAATCGATGACAACTTCCTGTATGGACAGCTGTCGACCCTCGGCCCCGGCGATGATCCTGAACGCCAGATGTTCGCGAAGATTTTTGACGATGATGTAAAGAAAGCAATAGAAAATCTCCCGGATGATTTCAGACTGGTCGTGGTCCTGTCGTTTCTCGAGGGGTTCTCGTATCAGGAAATCGCCGAGATCGCCGATTTACAATTAGGCACCGTCAAGTCAAGGTTACACCGAGGACGGAAGCTTCTCCAGAAAGAGCTTCTCGACTACGCAATTAAGAACGGATATGTCAAAGGCTTAGCAACATGAACTGCCAGGAAGCGCTCGACTTACTTTATGAAATAATTGATAAAGAAGCGTCAGAGATCGATACCAAGAGAGTCAAGGAACACTTACATCACTGCCACAAGTGTCTTGAAGTCTATCGCCTAGAAGAATCCGTTCAGGACCTGATCAAGGAAAAAGTCAAGGCTCACCCTGAGGAAGCAAAAGTCGAAGGGCTCAAGCTTAAGATTCTCGATCGGCTCGACGAGCTTGACGAGACCACCGACCGCGGGGGTACCTCAAATTTTTTTAGACTGAGTACAAGGATGCTGGTGGCGGCGGCGTCTTTGGTCCTGCTTCTCGGAGTCGCTCTGATCTCCGCCAATCTGATGAAACATCAGGATCGCTATTTCCCGCTGGAACAAGCACATTTGGCCGTCAACGATACGATGGCATCGTATGATGATTCCGATGTTACCGCCCAGCTGATCTCATTCATCCAGAATCAACATAAGTACAGTGTGGCGTCTGATGTTTCGGATTTTCATCTGGTCGGCGGGCATACCGAAGAGGTTATGGGGATTCAGATGCCCCATCTGGTGTACGCCAACGGCCACCGGATTGTCTCGGTATTCATCGCCCCTTCGGACCAGTTCGAAATCACGCCGGATTTGAAGAAGTCGATTATCGAGAAGAACGATATTCATTTCTTTGACCATCATTGTAAGGGCTGCAGGCTGGTGTTTCAGCAGGTCGGCTCGGCAATTGTGATTACGGCGTCGAACGATCAGGATCTCGACCTGACCGATTTTATCCCGGGTCAGAGCCAGGCTATTTAGACGACCCGCTTCCAGTTTAATCTTGCCCGAATCCCTCTGCATTTCTTTTTTTCCGATCAATGGTAGATCGTTCGCTCCAAAACAGTCAGAATTCACATTGGTCATGTCTGGGTGTCTGGCTGGTACTTGTCCTTGGATTCGTACCATGCGCATGGACAACGGCTGCGACTTATCCTGATTCAACCACCAGAGCATTACTGACAAGAATCCAATCAGATCTATTCAATGACCGGTTCTCAGCAGCCTATTCATCCCTTGATTCGTTCATCCGGATTCATCCTGATGCCCCGATCGGCTATCTGTTCAAAGCGGGAGCGTATATCGCTGAGATGACGGATGCCGAAGCGAATCTTTATCCGCATAGATTCCGCGCGACCGCCGATAGTGCCATTTCACTCGCGCAAGTTAGGATTGACACGACGAGTCCCGAAGAGACTGCCTGGATGTATCTGATAATCGGGCATGCGCGAGCGTATGAATCGCTCTGGGAGTCACGGTTCGGCTCGTTTTCGTCGGCTCTGAGTCTCGGATTGAAAGCGAAATCATCGTATGAGGACGGACTCGCCGCTGACAGCAGCGTGTACGACCTCTACGGTGGCCTTGGTATGTATCATTATTGGAAGTCGGCCAAAGCAGGGCTGCTCCGCATGCTCAGAATCTTCAGCAATGACAAGCAAAAGGGGATCGACGAGCTATATCTCACGATTGATTCTTCGGCCATCTCAGCCGCGACCGCCCGAAATGCACTGATCTACATCTGGCTCGATTGTGGCCAGTACGATTCGGTCGTTACCATCTGCGATGAAATGAGGAAGATGTATCCTGAGGGAAAACAGTTTCTCTGGCCGCTCGCACAGGCTTATTTCGACAGCAAGCAGTTCGACCGGGCGGCCGATACCTATCGAACGCTTCGCGAGAAACTGGCCGAGAATCCGGGCAATTACTTCAATCTTGTCGAGTGTGATTACGATCTCTATCAGTGTTACGACAAACGTGGTGATGATACGCGGGCTTCGCAAGTCGCTCTGGGATTGAACGATTACTTTGACCGGATTCCCCAGGAGACATTGAAGCGGCAGCGGTCGAAGATCGGTTATTTGAACAGGCGGGCTAAGGCACTGGTACAGGAAGCGGCGAATTAAATCAACTGTCCGGCGCGCGTTCTTTCATCGAGCAGCCGGCATCCTTCCATCAGAATCGATTCATTGGGCAGGTCGTTATTCGGCTCGGGCATCTGGTTTTCATTCATCGGCTCGACCGTCCATTTGCCATCGAGCCAGGCGAGCGCTTCATAGACCGCCGGTGCCCCAATCACTTCGGACAAACTGGCGAAAATGATCTGTCCCTGGAGAAGGAAGAGAATCAGCTCACCTTTATCTGACGACGGTGACTTAACCGTGATCCTGACCGTCCGGCGGCTTGGGCCGAGCGCCTGAAGCAAGTCGATCAGATTCATGTCCGAAAGACGGCCCTTGGTGCCGCTGCCCGCTTCCGTTTCCGCGGATTCGCGATGATTCTGAGCATCGAGCTGGGCCTGAAGTTTCCTGATCTTGGCCATCAGTAGATCGAAATTGCCGTCGGCGGCGATGATATCTTCGATCCCATGCTCGAGTACCGGCGTGAGACTGGAGGCCTGCGAGCTGTCCACGAGCAGGAAGGTCGGGGTGCTTTTGAAGTCGATTCCCTGCGAGGCGATCCTGGTAAGGAACTCCGGAATGTCCGAGCGGTCCGGAAATGGGATCAGAATCACGAAATCAGGGCGGCTCCGTTCGTACAGCTCGGCAAACGCATCGATATCGTTCGCCTTGAACGACCGAAACCCTTCGTTTTTGAGCCGGAATTCAATCGAGTAGAGGCTGTTCGGGTCCTCGGCGAGGATCATCACCTGACCGGCGTGCTGACTCGTGTTCAGATTCAGGATCTCTTCCTTGATCATGACGATAAACGCCTCGACCACTTCGACCATGAACAGCTTGCCCGTAAGATCACGGAACTTCTTCTGAATCGCCTCGAATTTGTCCAGCGACAGACGCTCGTTCGGGGGGATGTTATCGCAAAACAGATCGACAATCGTAACGACATTTCCGCCCAGAACTTCGATCGGAAGCCGCTTCGTGTATTTACCCTTGAGATCGATATACATCGAGCGAAGCGTCTCGATAACGACCGGGGAATAGTTAAGCGACTGAAGCAGCTTGATAGTCAGATTTATCGTCTTGCGAGGATCCGAAGCGGAGTCATCGTGATAATAGTACTTTGCCAGATCGTGCACGTATGCTGCGTTAATAATGGAAAGACAGTCTTTGTAAGGCAGGCCGAGCCGGCGGCAGAGCCTCTCTACATATTTGCCGACCGTGGCGCTGTGGTTGAACGGCTGCTTGTCTTTGGATGACAGGAGGGAGGTAAACAGGTCGAGGTTTTTGATAAGCAGGTTTCCTTCCACTTTCTGCGAATCCTGTTCCAGGAGCAGGGCGGACGAAGTCTCATAGTAGCGCACCACAGTTCGCGGCGACAGTTTGCGGAGGCGGTCGATCAGGTCGATATAGTCCCCCGACACGGTGTCCTTGATGAAAACAGTGTGGAAGGTCTTGTTCTCGAGCATCTCAATCGCGTCATCGGCCGAATCGGTCACCGTTACTTTGAAATTGTCCCGTTCCAACAATGACTGGAGCATCGGACCGGAATACTCCTCGTCGGTCACCAGCAGGACATTGCCCCGGGAGAACTCGGTATCATCGTCGCTCTTCTCGGCGACTTCGGCATCGACCGCAATCTTGCCTGTATCCGTTGCCGTTTCCGGAATCTCAAGAAGCAGGTTTTTGTCAAGCGAGGTGTCCTGGCCAAGATAGTAGCGGGCGATTGCGGTATTGAGCGCGAGTTCCGCGGCGACATACAGTTTCACCTTCTTGCCGCGAGCGACAAAATTCAGTTCGTTCATCAGCGAGGTGTCGGTCGGATCTTCACAGGCAATCTTGATGGTGTTGGACTCGGTGTCGTAGTCAAAAGGAATGATCTTGCGGGCGATCGCAACTCTGGCCGGAATGAATTTGATGACGATTTCGGGGATTTCCAGATTGGACAGGACGACCCCTTCGCAATTAAGCTGTTTGGCCAGAGCACGGACCAGACCGGTTTCATCGATGTATCGATGATACAGCAGTTGTGAGCCGAGCCTCCCGCCGTGCGCTTTCTGCCGAAGAAGGGCTTCTTTGACCTGATCCTCGGAGACGATCCCTTCTTTGACGAGGATCTCATCGAGGCGGAATTTTCTTGTTTTCGGTCCCATTATACTTCGGCCGGCTCCTGTTTAGCGTCAACCTGGGCTTTTGCGTAGAACTGGGTCGGGTCGATAGCGACCCGGATCGCTTCATCGGTCGTAATTACTCCGGAATCGACCAAGGCATGAAGATGCGTATCGAGCAGGCGCATGCCGTATTTCCGTCCGGTCTGAATTGCCGACGGTATCTGGTGGGTCTTGTTCTCGCGGATCAAGTTGGCAATCGACGTGGTCCGCAACATCAACTCGTACGCTACCGTTCTCCCGGCGTTGTCGGCTCTTCGAAGCAGCTGCTGAGAAACCGATCCGATCAAAGACTCCGCCAGCATGATGCGAATCTGCTGTTGCTGGTCGGCCGGGAAGACATCGATAATTCGGCTGATCGTCCCTACTGCGTTGTTGGTGTGCAGGGTTCCGAGGACCAGAAGACCGACTTCAGCCGCCGTGACCGCCAGCGAGATCGTTTCGGTGTCGCGCATCTCCCCGACGAGGACAACGTCAGGATCTTCACGCAAGGCTGCGCGGAGAGCGGCTGCGGTCGATTGAGAGTGCATCCCAATCTGGCGCTGCGAGATCAAGCGAGTTCTTGTTCTCGTGGATATACTCGATCGGGTCTTCGAGGGTGATGATATGCTTCGAGAAATTCGTGTTGATCCGATCGACCATCGCCGCCAGGGTGGTAGTCTTGCCGGAGTTGGTCGGCCCGGTCACCAGAATCAGGCCGGACTTGCTTTCGCAGAGTTTGTCCAGCGAATCGGAGAAACCGAGACGATCGAGCGGAATGACCGTATCCGGGATAAGGCGGATCGCCGCGCCGATTCCTGCGTGCATCTTGTACATGTTAATCCGGAAGCGCGCCAATGATCTGATGCCGTAGGCAAAATCGAGGTCTCCGGTCCGTTCGAACTGACGAATCTGGTCATCGGTCAGCAGTTCGTAGAGCAACTGCTTGATATTTTCGCTGGAGAGCCGTTTGTGACGGGTCTTCTCGAGTTGCCCATTGACACGCACAACCGGGACCGATCCGGCGGTCAAATGTAAGTCCGAGGCCTCGGCTTCCTTGATGATTGCCAGTAGATTATCTATTGTTGCCATAGTCGAGACAGTCGTTTCAAATGCGTAAATTACTTATCTATAGTATTATCGGATGAAACCGGGAAAATTTGAACCGCTGATCTGACAGAAAGAGCTGTTCAGATTTTGAACAGGCGGGGTTTAGGGGGCTGTAATGGCCGCTTGTCGGAACCGGGTAGGACGGCACCCTCTTGGGTATTGCAAAATCGCTCTTTTTTGCCGCGAACGCCACTTCCGTAGGGACGCATTCTTCTTAGAGGCGGCCATCACGCATGCCGCCAGGCATGCCATTACATTTGAACCGGAACGGGCTGCGGACATGGGCAGGCTCGAAGACGAATCCTGCCCTACGGAAGAACTAGCACTCTATGCCCGGGTGCCCCACCCTATGGGTGGGTTTTTCCAGCAGAATGCTCGTTGCGCGGGAACCCACCTGGAAGGTGGGGCACCCCGCGCAGTGCATAGGAGACTGTCATTGCGAGAAGCGTTGTCCGAGCGAGAGCGAGGGAACAGCGACGTGGCAATCTCGGCTTCGTTATCCATCTTGACAATTTCCATTGTTGGATTAACTTACGGAATACGAACAGAGGGGAAATATATGAACAGGCTTTGTCTTTCGTTGCTCGTCTGCCTCGTTTTGCTCATCGCCCGATCCGCCCGAGCTGATGGTTCGCCTGCCTTGATTGACACGCTTATTTCTGATTCTACCCAGAATTGGATGGGAGATAATATCGAACCTGTGGGCGATCAAAATGGGGACGGATATGACGACTATCTGGTTTCAGAGATGCCTAATAGAGTATATCTCTTTCTGGGTGGCAACCCGCCTGACACGAACTATTACCTCAGGTTCGACAGTATGTTCCGGGGTTTATGAGTAATCTAGGAGATGTCAATGGTGACGGATATGATGACTTCACTTTGTTGAAGCGATATGCTCATGGCGAAGCTGAGACTTGCTTTGTATTATGGTGGGCCGGATCTTACAACTACCCCGGTGTTTGAATTCGGGGATGACATACATTGGCCCTACGCAAGCAAAGCGATATCTGGGAAATGATGTAAACCATAACGGTACCACGAACTTATCTGCCCGGGAACAAGGTCAAATTCATTCTTATCTTTGAACTTGGTCAGATATTTGACAGTGTGCCGGACTTCATATTGAATCCTCCGAACGTGGGACGGCACAGAATTATGGTTTCTCTATTTTGAGCTGAGGACTATAACGCAGATGGATGGCCGGATCTGGTTACTGACGTGATTTATGGTGGACATGACGCAAATCAATGGGCAGTCTTGCTCTATTGGGGTGGACCGCAGTTCGACACAATCCCCGATCTCATATTCACTCCGTCTGACACATATTCGCTTGACTACAGTAATTCGGATCGCTCTTGAAGATGTGGGTGATTTGAATCATGACGGCTATCCGGACATTTATGTTGATTACCTGGAGATTCGAGCCCAGACCTCTATCCTTCTTGTATTGGGGAGGTCCAAACATTGACGCTATACCCGATTTGATCATTCAGAAGACGAAGTCAGAAAGGCAGGCTGGCCGGAGACGTAAATCATGACGGATATAAGGATCTGATTACCGGACAGCCTCGAATCTGTCGGCTAGGCCAACATCTATTTCGGTGGTCCGAGCATGGACAGCGTACCTGACGTGCACATTGACATCAAGCGATTTCCCGCACTATCTTGACTATTTCGCGCACGAAGTTGCTGGACTCGGGGATATCAACGGTGACGGTATTGATGATTTCGCGATAGCTTGCTACCGGGGTCAGGGTCAACCCACTGTTATTTTTTATTTTCCGGTTGGAACAGTGGCACCGATGTCCCCTACGACTACCAACCCGGTCTGCCATCAGGTTTCACCTTGTCACAGAACTACCCGAATCCATTTAACCCCAGCACGACAATCGAGTTTGACGTCCCGCGTCGATCTGAGGTGACTCTCTCGGTATTCAACATTCTCGGCCAGGAGGTGCGGCGGTTGATCGACAATTCGCTTGCCGCCGGGGCATATCGGTTGGAATGGGACGGTAAGTCATCAGACGGTCAAGACGCCGGGTCGGGGGTGTACTTCTTCAAACTGAATTCGGGGGATGTTGTGCTCTCGAAAAAGATGGTGTTGCTCAGATAAAAGAGAGATTGCCACGGCTACAGGCCTGACCGGCGTGTCCAACGCCTCGCAATGACACGCCCAAAAGGCGCGACGCCAGAGAGAGACGCCTTACTCACTCTGTTCTTCCGTAGGGACGCATTCTTCTTAGAGGCGGCCATCATGCGTGCCGTATCATCTAAGCCAAAACGGGCTACGGACATGGGCAGGCTCGAAGACGAATCCTGCCCTACGGAAGAACTAGCACCCTGTGCCCGGGTGCCCCACCCTATGGGTGGGTTTTTCGAGCAGAATGCTCGTTGCGCGGGAACCCACCTGGAAGGTGGGGCACCCCGCGCAGGGCATAGGAGACTGTCATTGCGAGAAGCGTCGTCCGAGCGATAGCGACGGAACAGCGACGTGGCAATCTCGGCTTCGTCTTCTTCTTCTCTGCCTTCCCCGCGCACGCGGGGACCCAGGATTCTCCAAGATGGACCCCGGCTGTTCCGCCGGGGAGGCACGCTGCGCGTGCTCGCTATGATGGTTGCCGTTGAAATTTCTCAACGTATGTCAACGCCCAAGTTGGCATTGACCTGCGAACGAAATAACATACCCCCGCTCGAATATCCAAAATCGCCGCTTCAGTTTTTTTCTTGCAAACGCCAAAGCCCCCCTCTTAATTGACCGCGTGCCTCGAAGAGTAAAACAGTCAACCTCGTTTTTGTCACCGCTGACCGGAAACCTGATTAAGCGGCTGTCCGGTACCGACCTGCGCCTTCGCCGCAAGCTGGTCAAATATGGATTTACCGCAATCGGACTGGTCTTCTTATACTCCCTGGCCAGCGGAACTTACGGCATCCCCCGAATCATCCGACTGGAAATGGAACGGAAGGCGTTGATCCAATCGAACCGGACCGAGCTGGTCGACCTGATCGATTCCGAACGGATCCGGGATATGCTGCTTAACGACAAAGACTATATCGAATTTATCGCCCGCACCCGCTACCACATGGTCTATCCCAACGAGACGATCTACCGCTATCGCGGTCAGTGACGGCCGTATGTCACTTGAAAAGTCCGAAGCGGTCATCCTGAAGACCTATAACTGGTCGGAGTCTTCACGCACAGTTGTCTTTTTCTCCCTCGATTACGGGCGAATTGCCCTGGTCGACAAAGGGGGGAGGAGTATCAAGTCGAAACGGGGGCGGCTGGTGCCGTTTTCCCGGTCGGAAATTACGTTCTACCATTCCGAGAAGGAATCCTCAGGATATATCTCTGATGTAGAGTTGCTCGAAGCATTCTCATTTGAGAAAGAAGGGACGCTTGGGCGCCTGGCCTATGCTTCGGCCGCTTGCGAGCTGCTGCATCTTCTCCTGCCCGAAGACGAGCCCCAGCGGGCCTTGTACAATTACTTTGTCAACTTCCTGAAACAGATGGACTCGGTCGACCGCCGGTTTCTTCTGGCCGTCTTCATAGCCTTCTACCTTAGGCTGCTTTCACAGCTTGGTTACCATCCTTCGCTGGCTTACTGCGCCTCTTGCGGCAAGGAGTTCGCTTTTGGAGAGGAAGATGGGGAAATTCGGCTGTTCAGTGTCGATCGGGGGGGCTTTATATGTCCCGCTTGCCAAAGGCCGGGAGAGTATTATATTAGCTTCTCCAGCGACAGCCACAAGCTGCTTGTGGCCCTGCAAACCGCTTCCCTGAGCGAAGCAGCGACTCTTCCGATCAGTTTTTCGGAAGGGGTGAAGCTTCTCGATGCCCTGACGAAATTCGTGGGGAATCAGACCGGGTTGAAGTCGGAGCTTAAGTCGCTCCAGTTCATTGAGAAATTGAAAAACGCCCAGAGTATAGGATAGACGCAAGATATGGCCAACCCCAAGAGCGCGAATGATACCATGGAGAAGATCGTGTCGCTGTGCAAGCGACGCGGTTATGTGTTCCCATCGAGTGAAATCTACGGCGGACTCGGGTCCTGCTGGGACTACGGCCCGCTCGGAGCCGAACTCAAACGAAATCTGAAGAACTACTGGTGGAATGCGATGACCAACCGGCGGGATGATATCGAGGGGCTCGACGCGGCTATCCTGATGCATCCACAGGTCTGGCACACATCGGGGCACGTCGCCGAGTTCACCGATCCGATGGTTGACTGCAAGACGTGCAAGGCCCGGTTTCGGGCCGACAAGCTCGAAGAAGCCCGGTGCCCAATGAAACCATCCAAATCACCCTTGCAGTGCGGGGGAGAATTGACCGAAGCCCGGAAGTTCAATCTGATGTTCAAGACGTTTATGGGCCCGGTCGAAGACGACGCGAGTGTTATTTTCCTGCGGCCGGAGACAGCTCAGGGGATCTACGTCAACTTCCTGAACGTCAAGAATTCTTCGCGACAGAAGGTCCCCTTCGGCATTGCCCAGATCGGCAAAGCATTTCGCAATGAGATAACGCCGGGGAATTTCATCTTCCGCACCCGCGAGTTTGAACAGATGGAGATGCAGTTCTTCATTCATCCGACCGAGGACGAGAAGTGGTTCGAATACTGGCGCCAGGAGCGGTGGAAATGGTATGAATCACTTGGCATAAATATGAGCAAGCTCCGGTGGCATCAGCACGGCGAGACGGAATTGGCCCACTACGCTAAGGCAGCTTACGATATCGAGTACGAATACCCGTTCGGCTGGCAGGAACTTGAAGGGGTCCACAACCGGACCGATTTCGACCTGAGCCGGCACATGGAAGCGACCAAGAAGGATATGCGGTATATGGATGATCGGTACACCGAGAAGTTCGTGCCGTATATTATCGAGACTTCGGCCGGATGCGATCGCACGCTACTTACTTTGTTAGTGAACGGTTACGATGAAGTCGAAGTAAGTGGCGAGACGAGGGTGTTCCTGCGGCTTTCACCGAAGATCTCGCCGATCAAGGCAGCCGTATTCCCGTTGGTAAAGAAAGATGGCATGCCGGAGTTTGCTGAGAAAGTCTATCAGGATCTCAAAAAGCAGTTCAAAGTCTTTTACGATGTCTCCGGTGCGATCGGCCGTCGCTATGCCCGGATGGACGAAGCCGGCTGTCCGTACTGCATTACGATCGATGGACAGACGCTCGAGGATGACACGATGACGCTTAGAGATCGCGATTCGATGGAGCAAAAGCGGCTTAAGATCGATGAAATTCGGGACTTCCTGAACAAACAGGTCAACGGTTAGCCGAAATCACCCAAAAGCACAGAGGACCGAGCAGAAACTGCCCGGTCCTTTTCATTTTGCAGCTTTGTCCAATGGGACGAACTTAGAGCGACCAGGTGTAGCGGTCGAGAGCTCCTGCTATCTCTTTAATCGATGGGAAGATGTGGTGACTTTTGCCGCGGGGCTTCTTCCGCAGGTCGGTCAGTGCCTGGCCATTGATGATCAGAGTGGGAGAGTCAACCGGCTGGTCCGATTCGTAGATACGCGCGAGAATTCCGCGGTCTTGCACGAACTGGCGTACAAAATCGCGGGCTTCCCGCTGACGCGGATCTTTGCTCGAATATACCAGACCAATTTCCATATCAGCCTCTCACTGGTTGATTAAAATTCTTCAGGCCTGGCTATCCAATAGCTACAAACGGCCCGAAAGTCAACTAAAACTGATCCTAATACCGTCCCTGGATATTCCCTTTAACGATTTACTCATGCGAAGAGTTTCAGGATCGCCGACTTTTGCGTAGAAAAAACGACGCGTGGAGCCTATTGTGGGTATGATACTCCCTGTTACAAATCTATGTCAGCGCGTGAAATAAGATTTGACAATCCATGTTGGGCCGGCTAATGTATTGGTTTTACAGCCCTATTCACGCGGTGAGAAATCTACGGGAGGTTTATCATGGTGCACACGCTGCCCGAATTACCGTACAAGAAAGACGCCCTCGCTCCGCATATTTCTGCGGAGACGATCGAGTATCATTACGGCAAACATCATCAGGCGTATGTCAACAAGCTGAATTCCCTCATTCAGGGGACAGTGTTCGAGAATCAGCCTCTGGAGCAGATCATCAAGAAAGCTTCGGGTGGGATTTTCAATAATGCAGCGCAGGTGTTCAACCACACCTTCTATTGGAACTGCCTTACGCCTCATGCCACAGAGAAACCGACGGGGAAACTTGCGGAGGCGCTGGACGAAACGTTCGGATCATTCGATTCCTTCAAGAGCATTTTCACCGATGCCGCCCTGACACATTTCGGCTCCGGCTGGTGCTGGCTGATCCACAAAGATGATGGCTCGCTGGACATCATGGCAACTCCGAACGCCTGTACCCCGATATCAAGCGGTTACAAGCCGCTCTTGACTTGCGATGTCTGGGAGCACGCCTATTACATTGATTACCGCAATTCGCGCCCGGACTACCTGAACGCATTCTGGAAACTGGTGAACTGGGAGTTTGTGGCCAGTCGGCTGGTCGGATAATTGTTATGGTGCCGGAGCGGTACCGCCGCTCTGGACCTGCTTCATCGTCTGTTCGTACAGGCTGTTCGCCAGATCCCCCCGGTACCGGTTCACATCGACCGCATGGGCATAAATGCTCATCGCCTGATTGAGCATGTAGTTGTCTTTCTTGACGATCGCTATCACCTGCATCATCCGGGCAGCCTGTAACTGAACGTAGAAGTCGGTCGGGTACTGATGCGCAAGCTGGAGCAGGAGGGTCAGCGCCTGATCGTTTTGACCGGCCATCTGGAGCAAGTTCGCCTGAAGCAGCCCGGCTGATTTCTGGTTGGGGTATTTCCGGAGAATATCAGAGAGTAATACTTCCGCCGAGTCCATCTTCTGGGCGACAACATAGTCCACCGCCAGCTCATACTCGCTTTTCTGATACTGATTCGCCTGCGGATTGTGGAAGAGATGGCTGATATCGTACAGATTCACCGCGACATCCCGAATCCAGAAGACGCTCATCGGGGTCTGGTTTCTCAGCTGCGGATACTGCTTAATCGCTTCGCGCCAGTTGTCTTGATCGACCGCAAGATGCGTGATCGGGTACCGGTCGAACAGAGTCGAATCCACATGCGCCACCCCGAACAGGTGGATGAACGACTTGACCCGATTGTTAAGCGTCAGGACTGCACCATAAGGTCCGGATACAACCGCACCCGGTCCAAGAAGCTGGGGGATTTCATCCGAAGACTCGAGAATAGTGTAATTGCGCTCTTTGAATTCGTGTCGCCGGATCCTGAAGGCGTTGACGACCGCCGAGGCGACCAGGAGAACGACCACGAAGCTTACGAAGAAGCGGTGGCCGAATTGAAAGAACTTCCGGCCGAGGATGAAATATCGGGTGACCGCAGTCAGGGCAACGGCGCCAAGGAAAGTCGACCAGGTCATCATGCGGACGGGTGAGGGGAGAAGATTGAAATAGAGAACATTCGTGAGGACATGGTAAAGACCAAGCCAGAAAGCAAACAGTAGGATGACCGTCGCTATCCAGCCGCCCCGGGCAGATTTCAGCGTCGGTCGGCTGTCCAAATCGTCTATCAAGAGGAACATCGCCACGATGAATGCCGGCAAGAACAGAAGGGCATAGCGAAGCGGCGAGTAATTCAGCGGCATCAGTCCAAGTATTCCGAACCCTATCCAGAAAATGCAGAATCGAGTGCCTCGGGACAATTCCCGGAATCGCTGTCCGGAGCCGAGATAGATCGCCAAAAGGGCCATGGTGGAGAGGACCATCATGAACAGATCGGGATTCTTGTAGTACATGCGAGTACTGAAGCCGTACGAGATCAGATGCTCAATAAAGGCCAGCGGTGATGCGAGTCCTTCGGGAAAGCCGCGGAGGCCGTACGATTGTTCGGTGAAATATCCCATTGTCGCCCGGAAATCGGAACCGTAGAGAATAAGGGCCAGGAGGAAAGCGGTCACCAGATAAGCGCCGGCCGCGATCAGGATCTCTTTCCATCGGTGCTCCCGGTCGGAAAAAAAGATAGCGGCAAGTAAGGCAGGCAACAAAAGGGCGCCGAACAGTTTCCCTGTGAGCGTGGCGAACGCAATCACGGCGGCACCGGCGATCACTCCCCACAGTCGGTCTCCCCACCACGTGTAAATAAGAAAGAGGAGAGCGGCATAGAAGGCGAGGCCCACTTCCAGGTAGGAAAGCCGGCCGTAAGTCAGGAGGGTTATGTCGATAACAAAGCAAAATGCGACTGCCGGGAGGATCCAGGGCTTATGATTCTTTCCGATACCGAGCAGAAGCAGGATCAGCGTGCCGAAACTCAGCATCACTCCGACCGCATTTGCTTTGGCCAGCGAGACTCCGACGATCGAGAACCAGATATACGCAACCAGGGATACAAGCGAATGCTGATAGACCGTCCATCGAGGATAATCGAACGGATCGAACTGCCCGAACAGCACCTTGTTTCTCGCGTGATAGACGTATTGGGCCGGATCGGTGGATAGCGATTGACCTATCCCACTGTAGTACATCGGTGGATCGACTTTAAGATTCGAAAACCAATAGATTGCAGCTCCGATTATTATCAGAGCGGTCAGGATATAGTAAAGTCTGTTATTGCCGAGCGGTTTCTTGGTCATGGACAGTTGCTATGCGATGATTATCGGGAAATCCGTTTTGGGAACGACCTCTCCCACCTTCCACAGGTCGATTCCGGCTTGCTTTGCATCAGCTTCGAAAGCCTCGCACTTCTCCTTCGGCATAGAGATAAACAGGCCGCCGGAGGTCTGCGGATCGAACAGGACGTGTTCGAGATTTTTATCGAGGCTTTTGGCTTCGATAACATATTTCATAGTCAAAAATTCACGGTTTGCCAAGGCTCCTCCGGGAATCATCCCGGCGGCGGCCAGTTCCAGCGCCCGGGGCAGCAACGGGACCTGGGCAGAAAATAGGCGTAAGGTGGCCGAAGAACCCACGGCCATTTCGTAGGCATGTCCCATCAAGCCATAGCCGGTAATGTCAGTCGCCGATGAGGCGCCGTGCTTAATCATCAACTCCGCCGGCTCTCTGTTCAGCCGGGCCATCTGGTCGATCACCAATTGCGTGAGCGCCTCGTCCACAGCATCGCGCTTGATCCCGGTTGTAATGAGGCCGGTACCGAGCGGTTTCGTCAGATAAAGGCAGTCTCCCGGTTTGGCGTCTGAATTCGTAATCACCCGGTTCGGATCGATCAAGCCGGTGACGGCCAGACCGTATTTCAGTTCTTTGTCCTTCACCGAATGACCGCCGACAATAATCGCGCCCGCTTCTTCGATCTTCTCGTTGCCGCCGCGAAGAATATCGGTAAGCACCCAGGCGGGAAGATTCGAAGGGAATCCTACGATACTCAGAGCAGTGATCGGCGTTCCACCCATCGCGTAGACATCGGACAGCGCATTCGCTGCTGCAATCCGGCCAAAATTATAGCCATCGTCTACGATCGGTGGAAAAAAGTCCACCGTCTGGACTAGCGCCTGGGTCTCGTTGATTTTGTACACGCCGGCATCATCCGCCTTGTTGAACCCGACCAGAAGGTTCGGGTTGGTCGACTGCGGAATGCCGGCGAGAGCTTCGGCCAAAAACTTTGGCGCAAGTTTTGAAGCTCAACCGGCGCAGGAGACCTCGGCCGTCAGTTTTATCCGAATCTGTTCTTTCTTATCTTCCATAAGTCGTGATAAAGTAACACAATAAACGGCCCGAAGCAACCGCTTCCGAACAGCAAGCTCCGCCGACAGGATCGCTCCATTTTTGTCCCGCTCCGGTTGACAAAACAAGGGCAAACCGATATACTCTTCTACTCTTAAGGTTTTGTAAAATTTGAATTTGAGGATGTTATGGCGCACAATGTGACCCTTATCCCGGGGGATGGCATAGGACCGGAAATTACCGAGTCGGTAGTACGGGTCATCGAAGCCGCAAGTGTTGATATTGCCTGGGATCGCCAGCTGGCTGGTATACCCGCGGTGCAGGAATTCGGGGTGTCAGTGCCGGATCAACTACTTGATTCAGTCAAAAAGAACAAGGTCGCGCTCAAGGGACCGCTCACTACGCTGGTCGGTAAAGGATTCCGTTCGGCCAATGTGACGCTTCGCAAAACGCTCGACCTGTATGTTAATCTTCGACCGGTTAAATCGATCGGCGGGGTGCCGAGCCGGTTCTCCAAAGTCGACCTGGTGATCGTGCGCGAAAACACCGAAGATCTCTATTCCGGAATCGAGAATCTCATCTCGCCCGGCGTAACGCAGGCGATCAAAGTGGTGACGGAAAAAGCATCGCATCGGATCGCCAAGTATGCTTTCGAATATGCCCGCGCAGAGGGACGGAAGAAAGTGACGCTTGTGCACAAAGCGAATATCATGAAGATTTCCGATGGCCTGTTTTTGAATTCGTTCGAACAAGTAGCCAAGGATTACCCGGACATTAAAGCCGAGGATAAGATCGTTGATGCCCTTTGCATGAATCTGGTCATGGATCCGACTCGGTTCGACGTTCTCCTGCTGGGGAATATGTTCGGGGATATCGTCTCCGATCTTGCCGCCGGACTCGTGGGCGGATTGGGCGTGGTGCCGGGTGCGAATCTTGGCGATGACTACGCGATATTCGAAGCTGTTCACGGTTCGGCCCCGGACATTGCCGGGAAGAACCTGGCTAATCCGACAGCGCTCATTTTCTCGGCCCTGATGATGCTTCGTCATCTGGGCGAAGATAAGGCGGCTGACCGGATCTGGAAGTCGATGGTGGTGACGCTGGCCGAAGGAAAGCACCTCACGCGAGATCTTGGCGGCGATTGTTCGACCAGTGAATTCACCGATGAGCTGGTGAAAGAGGTCTCTTCGCGAAGCTGAGGTTGAGCGCTCGCAGAGGGTACTATCATGACAGTCTATTCAGCGGCCGTTCTGTTGTTTCTCGTGATGGATCCGCTCGGGAATGTTCCCCTGTTTCTCACAACCTTGAAAAATATCGATGAGCGGAGACAGCGACGTATTATTGTCCGCGAGCTGCTGATTGCCCTGGCTGTTTTGATCATATTTCTGTTCGCCGGACAGTATATCATGCGGATGTTGCAGATCAATGAAATCGGCTTGAGTATCGCGGGGGGAATCGTTCTTTTCCTTATCGCCATCAAGATGATATTCCCGACTCATGAATCAATGTCTGAGACAGGAATCGAGGGGGAGCCGTTTGTGGTTCCGTTGGCGATACCATTGGTTGCCGGACCCTCGGCGCTGGCCTCGGTTCTGCTTGTGATGAGCCGGGCTCCCGAACGATGGCTCGACTGGTTGATCGCGCTCCTGGTCGCCTGGCTGGCCACGAGCATTATTCTGGCTTTTTCTTCTCGGTTAGGGAAGTTTCTCGGGCGCCGGGGATTGATAGCGATGGAACGGCTGATGGGGATGTTGCTTACGATTATTGCGATCCAGATGCTCATGTCCGGGATCAACGATTTTCTGAGTCACCGGTAAATCCTACGAATAAGTCACAACTCTTGCGGTTCGATACGCAGTACCAACCCGGGTCAATCGATCCCCGCTTGGCTTTTGTCCGGCCGACCGGTCTTCCGGCCCGGCATTCTTCACCTGCGTAATGCTGCAACCAACTTCCGTAGCCCACCTCAATGAGAATCAGCGGGAGCTGATTCGAATGCCAGGTGGGTGTCTACCCGCAGTCTATTCGACGGAGGCCGAACCGTTTCCCACGCAGCGCCCTACCCGGCTCCCGCCGGACCGGGCTGACGTGGGCTACCGAAAATCATATTCCCGATAATCGATTGTAGATCCGTGGGGCATGATGCCCGTCCTATGACCTTTGCGCTGGCTCACAAAACCATTTCCAAAATGATGAAGGCGGTTGTATAATCATTGTATATGCGGATTGACAGTTAACCGCCGGATTGGAGGTTCGAAATGAACGACGAAGGATTGTTGTGCTGGAGCTGTGGCAAACCGACCGGGATCACGAATCGGGTCATGCGATCCGACAGCTGCCCGCATTGTCGCTCCGATCTCAGATGCTGCCGGGGGTGCCGTCATTTCGATCCTACCCGAAGGTTCCAGTGCAAAGAGCCTATCGAAGCCAATATCCCGATGAAGGAAAAGAGCAATCTCTGTGATTTCTTCCAGTTCCGCGATGCGATGAAGATCGGCGGAAAAGTAGTCCGCAGCGAGACGGTCGACTCCAAAGAAACCCGGAAGAAGCGGTTTGACGATCTGTTCAACGATTAGATCAAATCGATCATCCAATTCTCAAAATATAGATCCATATGCAGGTTGACACCCTCCCGGGTGTCAACCTCAGGGCGCTTTGCGAACCACAAATGTCAACGCCCTGGATGGCATTGACCTACGTGCAATGCTGGCCACACGGACGATCGGGCTCCGAAGATGGACCCCGGCTGTTCCGCCGGGGAGGCATGCCACGATACGGCACACTATGCAAGATGACACCCTTCAGGGTTCAACATTGGACAACGGTTCGTGGTTGTGCAGGTCAACGCCCAAGAGGGCATTGACCTGCCAGTCTATACCCGACTTCACAGGAACAGCTAATCCCTCCCCTCTGTTATACTTTCGTTGATTAGTACCCAAAAACAAAGGACTTCAGGATGAAGAAACTCGTGCTGTTGGCGGCCTGCCTTTTCGTTTGGTCTTCGCTCTCAGCGGCGGAGCCGTTCAAGGTGGGGGATAAAGTGCCGGAATTCAAGCTCCCTTACGCTACCCAGGATACGGTGGACATGTCGGGCTTCGGTTCGGCCGATCTGAAAGGGAAGACGTACATAATCGCCTTCTATCCGGCCGACTGGTCGCCGGGATGTACTAAAGAGATGTGCACTTTCCGGGACTCGTTCAGCGAGCTTATGAAACTCAATGTGACTGTCCTGCCGATTTCGGCCGACCTTGTGTTCAGCCACCACGCCTGGGCTCAAAATGAGAAATTTCAGTTCAAGTTGCTGGCCGATCAGACCCGGGAATTTGGCAAAGAGATGGGCGTGTATATGCCGGACCGGGGGATGTTCAAGCGGGCAGTGTTCGTGGTCGGGCCGGACGGAACGTTCAAGTATATCGATTACGACTATTCCGTCCAGGACAACGCCGATTATGACGCACTGAAGGCGGCTCTGGCCAAAATGTAGGCTGGGGGCGGGAAAAAGGTGAGAAAATAGTGAAATTTTTGGCCCAAAGTCGGAACATTTCCTTGCCTTTTTCCGTTAAAGGCATTAACGTTGCCTAAATGGACATATAAAGTACATTATTTAGACTATAAGATTTCTCTGTAATACCTTACATATTACCTCCCCTAAGCAGAGAGCCCCGTTTCGGGGCTTTTTGTTTTGCATTCGGATTTTTTGGAGGAAATACCGGGCAAAGTGAGGAACTTGCTTACTGAAGCCCCTTGACCCAGTCAGCTATCAGCTTCTCGTTGGCTTCGACTTTCGGGTTATAGCCGATCGCCCCGACCAGCTTGCCTCTGACCAGACCGGCTATCAGCAGGCGACCCTGATAAGTGAAGGCGAGTGAACTGCCTTTCTCGAAGTCAAATCCGTTGGGGTTTTCGAAGATTTTACCCTGGTTTTTGGCGTACTTCTTGAGCCGCCTGAACTGCTTGCCATCATCGTCCATCGTCAGGAAAGAACTCCAGGCTGTCGCCGTTGACGATATACGAGGTCGTATAGACCTTGTCGATTCCCAGCACACCAAGAAATTTGTAGGGGTAGAACCGGCCGGACGGGTCGATCCGATTGCCGTAAGGAAAGAGCATATAGTAAGGCGGGATCATCGGCCGGGCATCGATCTCATTCGAGATAAACCCGCCGAGGCTGTCGATAATTGACCGTTCCGATGTCGAGTCCCCGGAGTAGACAAGCGTGACCCGATAGTCACCCCGGGTGAAGAATGTGGTATCACCGGACCGATATCCCTGAGCGCCGAGCTTGATAATAGGGGCGCCGTTCGGGCGGGTCCGGGCATAGAAGCCGTAGGCATAAGAGTTATCGTAGAACTGGTCGACCGAGACATTCACCGTGTTCGTGCCTATGCTGTAATCGGTCGATGCTTCGCCGACCAGCCAGTAGGTAAGATAATTCTCGCCGGAATCGCCAAACTGAGTAAGAGCGTTATCCGGCCTGACGATTCTCAGGCTGTCGTCGCGGGTGAACCCGGGGACAGTGGTGGCCGGCAACAGACTGTCGGCCGACATCGGCAGCGACATGAGATTCTGGATGTCATAGGCCGGGGGATGCTGGCTGTCATCGCTCGAGCAAGCGGCCAGGAAAGCGGCCATCGCGATCACAGAGGGCGAAATAAGTGGCGGTTTTCATAATATGTATAGTACGATGACAACGGTTAAGATCCATAAAACAACCGTCATAAGAATCGGCTTATCCCCGATCAGTACGCTGGTCGGCGAGCCGCCCCGTTCTTCCCGGTGAATAAGATATAGATACCGAAAAATCCCGTAGACCACAAACGGAATTGTCAGAAACAGGTTCTGGGTCCCGAGTTTCGTGGAGACTTCGGGGGAGAACGAATACAGCATATACATTACTACGACCGAAGCGGTTACTATCCCGATGAGCTGATCGAGCAGGTAGGGGGTGTAGCGGTCGAGGATTTTGCGATGCGCCGTGGCCCCTTCCTCGAGCAAGACAAGTTCATGGCGTCGTTTTCCGAAGCCGAGAAAGAGCGCCAGCAGAAGGGTGTTGATCAGCAGCCATTTCGACGCCGGAACATCAACCGCCAATGCGCCTGCGTAAGCGCGAAGGACGAAGCTTATGGCGATACTCATGACATCGACCAGTACCACATGCTTCAGCCAGAGGGAGTAAAGAAAGTTCCAGACCACAAAAGTGAGGGCGATCCAGAAGAAGGAGAGGTTGACGAAGTAGGCGGCGACAAGTCCGACCAGACCGAGAATGACCGCGATACCGACCGCGGTTCCTTTGCTGATCTTACCGGCGGGCAGCGGCCGGAAACGCTTGAGGGGATGTTCACGGTCCTGTCTGAGGTCGAGGATGTCATTGAAAACGTAAACGGTTGAAGAGAGCAGGCAGAAGACGACGACTGCATAGAAGGCCAGTTCGACCCGACGCAGATCGGTGGCGACACCGGCAAAAATGAGCGGTGCCAGCAGAATCCCGTTCTTCAGCCACTGGGCCGGGCGTATCAGCCTGAGGACCGATCGAAACATGACCAACAATATACAATCGATAGTGCCGGTACAAGCTTAAACTGCCTTCGACGGGTTCGGCCGCCGCGTCATAAATTGGCTTTCATTCTGTCTCATGATTTTCTATACTGACTGTCAATGATTCGCAAACGAATACAAAAGAGCACGACCAACCATTTCGGAATTTTGGTCAATAAGTCGGCTTCGGGGTTTAACTCCCGCATTCTGAAGAAATTCGTGGGAGTTGTTCGAAGCGCCGGCGATCAGTATACGATATTCGAGCCGGAGAGCGCCGATGAGCTGTACCAGACCGGACTTCGGATGTGCGGGCTCAAGAAGTGGCATCGCGGAGCACCGGCGTTCATGACAAAGCGCGGTCCCATCACCAGCCTGGTGGCGCTGGGCGGCGACGGGACTTTTAATATCGTAGCTGATGTTGCAATGCGGGCCGATATCCCGGCCGCAGTGGTGCCGACGGGAAGGATAAATGATATTGCCCGGTCCTTGTATGGTGATGTCGAGCCCGACACGGCGACCGCCAAGATCATAGGGAAGCAGACGAAGAAGGTAGATGTGGCGATGGTCCACGGGCGTCCGTTTTTTGGTTCTCTCGGTATTGGTTTCATGGTCGAGCTGGCCAGGGGACTCGCAGCGGGAAAGCGCCCGCGATTCGGCATGGGCTGGTCGAAACTCGGCTCGCGAGTGGCGGCCTCGGTCAGCCCGATACCGGTAGTGGTGAAGATTGACTCTTTCCGATTTGAATTCTCACCGATCATGCTGAATATCAGCATTCATCCCTTTACGCTGGGGATACCGTTCACTCCGGCCTCACAGGCCAACGACGGCCAAATTGAGGTAACTTTCGATCTGGGGCAGGATCCGAAGCTGTTCGCGAATTACCTGAAACAGGTGTATAAGAAGAAATACCTGTACGGTGCCGACGTAAAGCTCTTCCGGGGGAAGGCGATCAGCCTCCAGGTGCCGAAGGGTACCGAAATGTGTCTCGACGGTGAAATTGTAAGCGCCCCGGTTGAACTGCTCAATATCGAGATCGAGCACGAAAAGTTGAAAGTCTTTTGCTAAATGCGCTCCCGAACAGTGTTGATGATTGCGGCGATTGTTCTGGCCGGATGGGTACCTGCAATACAGGCCGATGAATCGGCGGACACCGCAAAGGCAACGCCGCTGGACGACACCCTGCTCTATCAGCCCGGGATCATTCTCACCGGGACCAGTCCGGTCAGTAACCCGACCGATTTCGAACACAAACTCACCCAGAATCCGACCGTCGGACTGTTCAAGTCAATGGTGGTGCCCGGCTGGGGACAGTTTGGCAATCACAAGTATATTAAAGGGGCGGTTTTTCTGGCGGCCGATGCCTGGTTCGTGAGCCGGGCTATCAAGTATCGAAAGGATGCCCGGGATTACCGAACACTTTACGAGAATGCTACGGGAATTTCCGCTAAGAACGATCTCTACTCGCAGTACAAGAGCCTGAAGAACAAGCGGAACAAATTCACCTGGTTCGCGGTGATTACCTCGTTTGTCTCGATGTTCGATGCTTACGTCGATGCCCACTTATCGGGATATCCGGGGGAAAAGATGCATAAGGATGTGTCGATTTCAATGCAGCCGCAGGCTTCGGGTGGATTCGCGGCCAATCTCTCGGTCAGCTTCTAATCTCTGAGGATGAAGTCCTTGACATCCAGGCCGTAGCGGGTCGGATCGAGTTTCCTGACAATTTTGCGATGGCTGTTCTCTTCCTGGGAGAGATCTGCCCAGATAGGGTCTTCCATCAGGCTATCCCGGTTGCCGACAATCTTAACGAACGGGCGAGCCTTGTCGATCTGATTGTTCGTCAGGACCAGCGCGATTTCATCGGTGGTAAGCAGCACCAGCGATCCGGCCGGATAGATGCCGACAATGTCACCGAAGATCTTGAGCAGAAACTCGTCGAACTTGACCTTCATCTGATACTGCATTTTCTTCATCACTTCGTCCGGTTCGATTGACTTCTTGAGATACACCCGTCCCGACGTCAGGGCATCGAACGTGTCGACAATCGAAATGATTTTGGAGAAGAGGTTGGGGTCGCGTTTCTCGAGACGAAGGGTCGGGTAGCCGGTGAAATCTTTGTTGATATGATGTTCAAACGCTCCCCGTGCGGCCCGGGCGGAGTGTTCGTCGAATTTCAGATTACGGAGAATGGTCTTGGCGCCGAGCAGCGGATGCATCTGCATTTGGACCCAGTCATTTTCGTCGAAAGCGTCCGGCTTGCGGATAAGATCTTTGGGGAGTCTCGCCTTGCCGACATCGTGAAACAGAGCGCTGAATCCAAGCTGCGAGAGGCGGGTACGATCCAGTCCGAGCCGCACCCCCATCGTCAGCGAATAGACACAGACGTTCGTCGAGTGAGCATAGGTGTAATCATCGAAACTCTTGATCGCGGTCAACTCGATCAGCGAGGATTCATCCCGCATGATATGGTCGATGAGGGAGTGGATAACCCGCTTGGTTTTGGAGACATTGATTTCCTTGTCATCGGAGGTGCTGACGATTACTTCCTGCACCACGGTCATAGCCTTGAAGAAAGTCTTGCGAGCGACGGCACGGAAATTCTTTCGTGCTTCCTCGTTTACCATGGAGCTGTTCTCGATGACACTGGCCCGGGACAAAAGCTGGATATTGTCCAGTCGGTTGGACTTGAGGCGCTGGGAGAGTTGGTCGATATTGTCGGACTTCGGCTTTACACCGGCCATGAAAGTGAAGAATCTGTCCAGTTCATCGTTGGTGACGGTATTTCCGAAAGTGACGCCGCCGATACCGAGACTATCCCATTCGGAGACGACGCCGGCTGCTCCGGACAACCCCTGGTCATCGAATCGGACCATTCGTTCGTTTACGAAATACCGTCCGGAGATCGTTTTCAGGGTGACATCGCCACTTAATGCCAGGAGCGGTCCCAACAGGCGATAGAACGAAGCGGACTGATTCTTGAAAGTGGTATTCGACGATTCAACCATTCGGGCGGTCTTGTAGAGAACAAAGAAGCTGGTCAGCAGCCGTTCTTCGTCGTGTCCCGCCAGTTTACGTCCGGCAACTTCGGGAGTCATAGTTTCCATTATGCCCCTCCGTAGATCAGTTCACGGCGCCGGTGGAGTGCCTCGCGCGCCTGGTTCTTTATGCTCGGGCGGAGGCTCCGCGATAACTTCAGCAAAGTACGCTCACATTTCTCGCTCTGGTTATGGCTGAGCGCCTCAAAGGCAGCTTTTCGTAAGAAGGCCTGGGACCGGTTGTTCAGCGGATTAAGCGTCGTGATAAACCCGGTGAGATATCCGACCGAAGCTTCACCGCCGAGCACCGAATAAGCGGTAAGTAACGCCTGCTGGTCTTCTTGATCGAGCGCGGCGAATTTCGGATCCTCGACCACCGAAGAAATGACGTCAAAAGCCTCTTTCCCGCGGCGGGCGACGATCGAGGCGACGGCCTGGCGGCGTACGTCGGCGTTGACGTCGTTCACCGCTGTGCGAAGAATCTGCAAGGCAGCTCCGTTCGGACTGTCCTTCAGCGTAGTTACCAATTCGAGGCGGACCGAGTCGTCCTGGTGGTTGCTGACGCGCGACAGGTAACGAAAAGCCTTTTCATCATCGATTCGCGCAAGAAGGTTCACGGAGTTGCGAACTACATCGGGCCGCTTGTCGTACAGACCTTTGGCGACGATATCGATATTATGCGAGCCGTTCTGGGTAAGGTAATCGATAATTGATTTTCGATGAAACTCGTTCCGGATCTCGCCCATAAGATCGGTGATCGAACCCAGCGCTTCCCAGCCGAAACACTCGAGATAGCGGCGAAGCTCCATGGACGAGATGTCCTCGTTCTCATTTAGCGAGTCAGCCAGGACCTTGAGCCGGTCGCGGCTTCCGGCAGCTATCCGGGCATCCTTAAGGCGATTCGCCCAGAGCTGTTGTTGCGGCCCCATCTTACCTTCGAGGTCTTTTAAATAGCTCAGCAGCGAACCGGCTTCGGCCAACCGGGCCTGTTTGACGAATTCGCTGATTATCTTTTCACAGATCGTGACCGTCTCGCCGAAGCCGTGCATCTCCGTTTCCTGATGCAGCATTTCTTTGAGCAGGTGAATCGTGGATTCATACGGTTCGAATTCGGAATCGGCGCTGATGATTCGACGGATATCCTCTTGTTCTTCCTGCGAGAGCTGAAATTCATCGTTGAAGATGAGCGTGGTATCGGGCACCGATCGGCTCGGGGCAGGGGCGACATCGCCGAATCCCATCGCTTCAGCAGCTTCGAAACTTTTGAGCGAGATCTCATCGATCTCCTCGGTCTGACTGGTGCCGGCGGAGGTTCTTCCCGGAATAACCGAGTAAAAGACGGTACGGTTTTTGCCGGATTGATTGGACGGTGGCGTCTTGCCGGTATCACCGTCAAGCGAAGCATACTCGATCCGGTCAGCCGGTTCATCGGGCACGAAGATCCCCTCGTATCCTTCGGATTCATCGGTAGCGAAAACCGCCTTGTCATGATCCAGCGATTCGGAAGCGGCAACATACTCCTGGATGTTGAAGTTTTCATCGTACTGTGAAAGGACAACATCCTCGAGCGTTTTGGCGCTGAATCGAGTGATGCCTGCTTCCCAGATGAGACTGACGAGATCGGACGATTTGTCGGGATTGTTGAGATACGCCTTAATCGCTTCGAGAAGTTTGTAGATCTCCTGAATTTCGAGCCCTTCTTTAAACGTGAACTCGGTGATTCCGGCCTCGAAAAACATCCCGGCAAGGTTTTCCTCTTTCGACCGGTCTTCGTAGATCGTCTCGTGCTGATAGGTCAGATGGTCTTTCTCGACGGAGATGGTGATCTTGCCGTGCTCGGCAATAATAGCCTCGAGCCGTTCCGCGAACGACCGTTTCATCGATTGCGGCAGCGGATTGTTCTCAGGATACATCGAAACCACCTTGATGACCTTGAGAAGGTCTCGGGCGACCAGCGATAATTCCTTGAGACGGTCGGTAGTTGTAAGGTCAGTATCAGTCATAGGGATAGTATGCCTCTCACTACAAAAGATATCGGCAGTCTGAGAGGGAAATTGACTTTCTCCGAATCCAAAAAAAAGCCCGCCGGGGGCGGGCTTTTTCAGCTATTG
This sequence comes from uncultured candidate division Zixibacteria bacterium, assembly GCA_963711085.1. Taxonomy (GTDB): domain Bacteria; phylum Zixibacteria; class MSB-5A5; order GN15; family FEB-12; genus CAVQCT01. The sequence goes on from CAVQCT010000006.1 coordinate 567,353, forward strand.
AAATCCGGTCCTAGAGCAGGACGATCTTGTTCCGGCCATGCTTAACGTTTTTGGTAGCGTTACGGCTGTCAAAGACGGCCTTGGAGTTGTCGACGATGAACTGATAGTCATACTGGGTGTGGTTCGTCAGGATCACCACAAGATCGACTTTCTTCAGCAGTTCGGCAGTAAGTTTGACCGATTTGTAGGTCGTTCCTTCCCAGGCGAACCTGGGCACGAACGGGTCATTGTACTGCACCTTGGCCCCCTGCTTCTCAAGCAGGCGGATGACATCGAGCGACGGCGATTCCCGAAGGTCCTTGATGTCTTTCTTGTAGGCGACACCGAGCGCGAGGACGTTGGTCTTGTTGATACTCCGGGCAAAACGCTCGTTAAGCTGGCGCGTTATACGTTCGACGACATATTCCGGCATGTGGCTGTTAATATCGCCGGCCAGCTCGATGAACCGAGCATAGTAATTCAGCGATTTCAGTTTCCACGAGAGATAGTGAGGATCGATCGGAATACAATGTCCGCCCAGACCGGGGCCGGGATAGAACGGCATAAAGCCGAACGGCTTCGAAGCTGCGGCGTCGATAATCTCCCAGACGTCGAGGCCGAGCCGGTCACACATCAACGCTACTTCGTTCACCAATCCGATATTTACCGAGCGGAACGTGTTCTCCAGCAGCTTCACCATCTCGGCCGCCTGGGTCGAAGAGACCGGATGACAATCGGCGATCGTCTGGCGATAGAACGCGGTGGCCACTTTCGTGCACTCCGGCGTGATACCGCCAACCACCCGCGGTGTATTCTTGGTCGTGTACTTCTGGTTTCCCGGATCGACGCGCTCCGGTGAGAAGGCAACAAACAGATCCTCGCCGACTTTCAGACCTTTCTCCTCAAGCAGCGGGAGAATGAGATCCTGAGTGGTGCCCGGGTAAGTCGTCGACTCGAGCACAACCAGGGTGCCCTTCTTGACGTACGGTCTGAGGCTGTTGAGGGCATTCAGGATGAAACTGACGTCGGGGTCTTTGGTCTTGGACAGAGGGGTCGGCACACAGATCGAGACCGTGTCCATTTTGCTGATGTTTTTCCAGTCGGTGGTCGCGACGAAACGGCCGGACTTGACCGCCTTGCTCACGGCGCTGTCAGAGATATCGTCGATGTCCGACTTGCCCGAATTGAGCAGTTTGACTTTGGCGTCTGAAATATCGAATCCGGTGACTTTGAAACCGACTTCGGCGAGTTCCATCGAGAGCGGAAGCCCCACGTATCCGAGTCCGATCACCCCGGCGTTGGCCGTCTTGTTGGTGATCTTCTGGATCAGCTCATCGTAGTATTTTTTGTTCTTTCCGCCTTTTTTCGCCATGACGTTTCAACTCCTGACAGTATCTGTCATTTCTTCGTATATGGTTGGTCTCTCCAGTAGTCCAGAGTGGCCTGAAGAGTTTGTCTAAGACTATATCGGGGAGAAAAGCCAAGTTCCTTAACGGCGCGGCTGTTATCTCCCCTGAGAATCGGTATATCATTCTTCCGGAAGCGGCTTTTGTCAAGGTTTACTTTAATCGGGACTTTCGCCAGCTTCAACAAACCGTCCAGTACGACCTTTATGCTCACCGCCTTGCCGGAGCATAAGTTATAAGCCTCGCCGGGACGGCCCTTTTCCGCCAGCAACAGGTAGCCATGGACAATATCGCGAACATCGGACAGATCCCGCTTTACCGAAAGATCCCCAACGTTGATAACCGGTTTTGAGCTGCCGGACTCAATCGCCACGATCTGCTTACAGAAAGAGGGGATAACAAAATTCTCGTTCTGCCTTGGTCCGCTGTGGTTAAATGACCGGGAAACGGTTACCGGAAGACCGTGCCGGGTGAAGTAATAGCGGCAGGCGTATTCGGCCGCCGCTTTTGACACCCCGTACGGTGACATCGGATTGAACGGCTGATCTTCGGCAAGTTTTGAGATCTTTCGCGGAAACCGGCCATAGCACTCCGAGGTACTGATGAAAACCAGCCTCCGGAGGTTCTTCAATGCCACCGCACCCTGAAGGACATTCAGGGTACCGTCGAAATTGACCCGATAGGTGAGCCGCTCGTTGCCGAACGACTGCCCGACCGATGAGAAGGCGGCCAGGTGAAAGATCAAGTTGGGGTTGATCCGGCGAAGCAGTTCGGCCGATCGTTCCGAGTCAAGAATGTCCAGTTCGACTGTGTCGATCGATCCTGCCAGGTGCGAGATATTTTCAAGCTGGTCATCCTTGAAGACTGATCCGGTGACACGGTAGCCGTGATTCAGCAGTTCTTCGGCAAGGAACGATCCGGCGAACCCGGCAATCCCGGTTATAAACGCGGTTGGCTTCTTCATTTCTTTGGGGAGAGCCGTTCCATATCCGCATCAACCATCATCTTCACCAGTTCTTCGAAACTTACTTTCGGCTCCCAGCCAAGCTTCTCTCGGGCGTAACCGGAGTTGCCCAAAAGCAGATCGACTTCGGCCGGCCGGACGAATCTCGGATCGGTGACAACGTATTTTTTGTAATCGAGATCGGCGTGTCCGAAAGCGGCTTTCACGAAATCTTCGACCGAATGGGTGCGGCCCGTTGAGATCGACGAAATCTTCGGCCTTATCCTGCTGAAGCATCAGCCACATCGCCCGAACATAGTCGCCCGCGTATCCCCAGTCCCGTTTGGCGTCGAGATTCCCCAGCGCCAGCTTGTCGGCAAGGCCGAGTTTGATTTTGGCCACGCCGTACGTGATTTTCCGGGTGACGAACTCACGCCCTCGGCGAGGGGATTCGTGATTGAACAGGATGCCGGAGCAGGCGCTGATATTGTAGCTTTCACGATAGTTTACCGTAATAAAGTGACCGTAGACCTTCGCCACACCATAGGGGGACCGAGGATAAAACGGCGTCTTTTCGGTCTGCGGAACTTCCTGAACTTTGCCGAACATTTCCGACGACGATGCCTGGTAGAACTTGATCTTCTTGTCAACCAGCCGAATCGCTTCGAGCATTTTCGTCACACCGAGGGCATCGAACTCACCGGTAAGCACCGGCTGATTCCAGCTTGTCGGGACGAAGGATTGAGCGGCGAGGTTGTAGACTTCGTTGGGCCGATGTTCCTCGATCAGATTGACGATCGACAGTTGATCGAGGAGATCCGCCTGGACAAGGGTGATCTTGTCTTTGATGTGATTTATCCGTTCGAAAGATTCGGTCGATGCGCGCCGAACCATCCCGATCACGTCGTATCCTTTCTCAAGCAACAGCTCGGCGAGATAGGAGCCGTCCTGACCGGTGATTCCGGTGATTAGTGCCTTCATGCTATAAGTCCTTTATCCTTACACTTACCCAATTATCTTGTTATGGCGACGGCACTTAAGATGGCACGTCGAATGGCCGGAATATATGCCCGTTCCACGGACGGGTCAACTTCAATTCGTTCTCTCGGTCATACATCCATCTTTGGCGGAGGATCCCGGAAATCAAGCCTTGATAATAGGCCGGACCAAGGCGATATTGGACAATAATCCCCAGACAGGGAGAATCAATGAAACGAGCGATGACCTTTTGCCTGATCTGCCTGCTTTTGGGCGGTCTGGCGCAAGCTGTAGAGATTCAACGCAAAGGAGCCAACTTGCAGCTCGACAAACACTCCGCGGACACACTGCTGGATATCGCCGATGAGCTTTTTCAATCCGAGGCGATCGACAGTGCCCTGAACCAGTACGACCGGGCCCGCCGGCGGGCGGTAGAAGAAGACAACAGCTCGGTCGAGGTCGAGGCGCTCTCGCAAATCGCCCGCATGAACTTGATTCAAGGAAACAGGGAGGCTGCGAAAGAGGCGCTGGATCGGGCGGAAGCAAAAGCTCGCGATACCGAGCCGATGGGTTGGTCACGATATCTCGGGGTGAAGGGACGATACGAATGGAAAGGTGGAGATCTGACCTCGGCCCGCAAGACGTTCGACGAGCAGTACACCTATTGCGTGGTGAACGACCTTCACGGGCGGGCGGTCGATGCCGCTCACATGATGGCGATCGTATCGGAGACGGTCGAAGAGCAAGTTCGGTGGAGTCAACTGGGAATCGAAGCTGCTGAGAAGGGGGATCAGGAGCGATGGCTCGGTCCGCTCTGGAACAATCTGGGCGGCATCTACTATGACAACAAGCAGTTCGATTCCGCGTTGAGCTGCTATCGCAAGGCGCGGGAGTATCACTGGCGCTATTCGACCGAGACCGCGAAACTATTCGCCGATTATCATATCGGAATGGTGCTGGCGGCGATGGGACATTTCGAGGAAGCACAGACGTGGCTTCGACCGGTGCTGGCGTGGGCGGAACGGCTGGAGAATCACTCCGCCATCGCGCAAGCATGCGAAGATCTTGGGGAGATCGAAGTACACAGCGGTCGAAAGCCGGAGGGGTTGGCCTATCTTCGACGGGCCTGCGATGAGTACCAGAAGGCCGGGTACGAGAATTCGATGCCCGATATCTGGGAACATATCAATCAGCGAATCGCCGAACTGGAAAAATAACTCGGAGATGGGAAACGCCGGTGAGTTCGCATACGACTGACAAGACGGCCCGCAATGGATTCCTCGCCAATGCTTTGACCGCTTACCTTGTCACGGGGCTGGCGTTTGTTGTAGCTTCGTACTTCACCGACGGTCATGTCTGGGGATTCAATCTCCTCGCCTTTTATCCCGGAATAGTCAGGCTTCTTGCCATGCCAATCGTGCTTCTGATCGTTCCGGCGGCCGGGGTCTACCTTGCCCGCCGACTCGCGAAACCGGAAAAGCCCGCGACAGCCTCGCACCAATTTATGTGGATCGTGGTCGGCATCATTGCTGTCAGCGTCATACTCTTCTATCTGTTCCGTACCACGACTCATTTCGATGGCGACGGGTATCAGGCACTCTCGAATCTGGCGAGCGGAGCGGCCTGGCTGAAGCCGGCTGATTTTGGCGCTGTCGCGCTCCAGCTTGGAATCTATTCGCTTCTTGGCAAAGGGGGAGAACCGGCTTCACTGTTGTCCTACCAAATTGTTTCGTACACGGCGGGTGTACTGTTCCTGCTCGCCGTTGCCGTGATGGCAGCGACACAATTTGAGCGGTTGCGGGAAAGAATGCTTTTCTTTCTCGGTATGGCGGTAGGTGGATATTCCGCACAGTTCTTCGGGTATGTCGAGAACTACGGACTCTTTATTGCATCGATTGCCGTCTATCTCATGGTCGGCTTGCTGATATTGAAGGGGCGGGCGGCCAGGTGGATAATCATTGTCGCCAACATGCTCGCGGTGTCCCTGCACGTATTCGGTCTCATCCTGCTCCCCGCCACTGTCTTCATACTGGTGCGTGAGACACGCATCGCAGACTGGTGGAAGAAGCAGGAGGTACTTCTCAAGGCGGCCGCGGGTCTGGTCTGCCTTCTGGCTGCAGCAGGAGTCTACTTTTATATCTCTAACGTCAGTTACTTTTATCGATTTGCCTTTCTGCCTTTGTTCACGAATCAGTTCACCGCGTCCGGCTATACCATTTTTTCGTCCGGTCATTTGCTCGACATCGTCAATCTCATGTTTCTTCTCTGTCCGGGACTCTTGATCCTCATTGTATCGATCTTAAGCGGAGGGAAGAGTCTCCGAATGGAAAGCAGCCTTACCATATTCGTCGGACTGGTGTTCTTGTGCTCCCTTGCTGCAGTGCTGGTTCTTGATCCAAAACTCAGCATGCCGCGAGATTGGGATTTGTTTGCCTTTTCCGGAGTGTCGCTGAGCATGCTCGCGTATCTTCTGGCGATTGGAAGTGTGGGAAAGAAAGGACGCTACCGCCATGTTGCGGGAATCCTGGCCGTTGCGATCGGCGCGATCTTCCTGTCTTCGGCGGTGGCAAATCGGACGCACGATGAAATAGCGGTGGCTCGGCTCAGGAGCACTATTCGACTTGACCCTGTCCGAAATCGCAACAGCGGATACTTCATCAGCCTCGATTATCTTCAGAAAGGGGATACGGCAAAGGCAATGGAAGCCCGTCGTGTCTGGAAATCGACTCTGCTCGACGATTCTCTTTCGACAAACGCCAACATCCTCCTGCACTCGAAAAATCCGGCGGAGGGTGTGGCAGCGCTTCGTCGCATCCTGAAGATCAACCCGTGGCATTCGGGGAGCTACAATTCACTCAGCGAGTACTTCCTTCAGAGAGGGGAACTTGACTCAGCACGAGAATGCCTGCGAACGGCGGTCGGGTTGCAGCCGGGTTTCGGAATATATTGGAACAATCTGGGCTGGGTCGAGATGAAGCTTGGCGATGACAAAGAGGCCGAGAAGTGCTTTCTGACGGCGGTAGATCGGGATTCTATGTTTGCCGATCCGCTGTTGTATCTGCTCGATCTTTATCGCCAACAAAACCGCGCTGACGAATATCTGAACTGTCTGATCAAACTGGCCAAATGCCCCGGTGTTCCGCTCCAGAGGCTGTACGAACTGACTCTGTATTATTGCCAGCAATCCGATTGGAGAGAGGCGCGCGAAATCCTGGCCCGGGCGGTTGCCAACAATCTCGATTCGGCGCACTACAAACAGATCACGGGCCAGTTTCCCGCATTGATCGATACGAGCAATTCAGGTGGACAGACCAAAACAGGAAGCGAATAGAGAATCGGCATTCGCTCTGGTCGCGTATCTGGCGACAGCGGCGTTGCTGATGGTTTTCTCTGTATTCCCCGAGGGGCGTGTCTGGGGATTCAACCTGCTCGCCTTTTTCCCGACTATCGTCAGAGTCATGGCCATTCCCGTTATTGTGCTGGTACCGATCGCCTTGCACCTAGCGCGACGATTCCTGACTGAGCCCAAATCCGAGAATAACGTAAAGGATGCTCAGGGGCCGATCCAAATCAGTATCTTTGTTGGGCTCATGACCGCGATGTTTTACTTCTTCCGGGCATCCAATCAGTTCGAAGGCGACGGTTATGCTGCGATCGCCAATCTCGCGTCGGCGCATCCGCTCCTCAAGTATCGCAATCTCGGGGCGGTTCTCGCGGAGTCCGGTCTGTACCACCTGTTGGGCAGAGGTGGTGAGCACACCGCGTGGCTGGCGTATCAGCTGATTTCCTATCTTTCGGGAGCCGGATTCCTTATTCTAAGCATACTGGTTTCTCGTGCCCTCTTTGAACGTACTCGCGAGCGCGTACTGATGATTCTGGGAATGGCGGTGGGAGGATACGCTCTGTTGTTCTTCGGATATGCCGAGAACTATCCGCTCTTTGTCGTCTCAATCGTCTTCTACCTGTACGCTGGAATCCTGATTGTGAAAGGTCGAGCCGGCTGGTGGCTGATCCTGGTGGCCAATGCTCTTGCAGTCTTCCTTCACATTTTTGGATTGATGCTCCTGCCTGCGACTGTGTTCATCCTGTTGAGATCTCCCCGCATGGGGAAATGGATTGGGTCGCAGTCGATATTTGCAAAGACATCTTTGAGTTTGATTGTCGTAGCTGCATCGGCAAGCTGCTTTTTCTATCTCTTCTATACTAATTATTTTTTCCGATTCGCCTTTCTCCCGATACTGTCCGATCGATTCACCGTCAACGGGTACACGATCTTCTCCAGCAAGCACCTTGTCGATCTGCTCAACCTGCTGTTTATCATGTGTCCAGGAATTCTCGTGCTGATCGTTTCGAGCGGAGCGAAGGCAAGTAAGCGGCTCTGGCGAGATGCAACGATAAAGTTCCTGCTTGTAGCGACGGCATCCACAGCGCTGACGGTTGTGATCTTCGACCCCAAACTCGGAATGGCTCGCGACTGGGATCTGTTTGCGTTTGCAGGCGTACCTTTGAACCTGCTACTCTGGACGATCGCTCTGAGTCCAAAGGAACAGAACAGGAACAGGTATTTTGCGGTGATCCTGGCCATATTTCTCGGCGTGTTCTTTCTCTCGGCCCGGGTGGCTATTAAGAAAAACGACCGGGTTGCGATAAAGCGAGTCTATTCGTTTATCCCGCTTGACCCTGTTCGTAACAACAAGAATGAGTTCGTAGTCAGCAGATATTATTTCGACACAGGGGACAGCGCACAAGGCTACAAAGTTGACAGCGTCTGGGAACGAGGGAACCGCGATATCATTCTGGCGGCGTACGGCCGGGCTCTTCGCGACTCCGGAAGAGTGAATGAGGCAATTGCGGCATTTCGTCAAGCGATAGCATACAATCCGTTCGAGCGGCTCGCCTACAACGAACTCGGGCACACCTTTGGCAATCTCGGCCAGCTCGACTCTGCCGAGTACTATCTCAGGGTTGCCCAGGGGCTTCGTCCGGACGATCCTGATATCCTGAGCAATCTTGGTTGGATAGCGTCATTGAGAGGAGATAAAAAGACGGCGGAGCGGCTCTGGCTGAAGTCAATGGACCTTGATTCCCATTTGCTGGCGCCTCAGATGCTGCTGCTTCGACAATACAAGCATGACGGTGAACTGGTGAAATACCAGAAGTTACTTCCGCTGGTGGCGGAAAATAACAACGCGCCTTCGGAAGTGCTTGTCGAAGCATCGATATTCTATTATCGGGAGGAGGACTTTGCCGATGCGCGACGCCTCTGGGCCCGGGCGATGGCCAATGGTATGGACTCGACAGAATACCGAGACATTCTCAGCAGTCACCCAAAACTTCATGAAAATGGAACCAAAGGAGAGTAACAGGGTGGCTTTGAAAGAACACAGCCGATTGATGCTAGTGCTCGCGGCATATCTGTTGACCAGTATGCTGCTGGTAGCGTTTTCGTATTACCCGAATGGGCGAGTATGGGGATTTAACCTCCTGGCATTCTTTGCAAACTCCATTCGAGTTGTCGCTATACCCGTCATGCTGTTGATATCGTTTATCGCGGGGATGTTTGCGTATAAGCAATCTCCGAGCACGTCATTAGCACCAGCAGGGGAATCGAGGCATCTTCTTCTGTGGGAAGCAATAGTGCTGACCATTTTTGTCGTTTCATTCTATCTGTTCAGGGCAACGAGTTATTTCGATGGAGATGGATACATTGCATTGGCGAACCTTACCGAGGGTACCAATTTTATCAAATTCCAGGACTTTGGTGCCATGGTCGCCCAGATCTCATTGTACAAATTCCTCGGAAGCGGGGGAGAAGACACGGCGGTCCGAGTATTCCAGTGGATTTCGTATCTGTCGGGCGCCGCTTATCTGCTAATCGTCACGCTGGCGGCGCATCAGATGTTACGGCGAGCGGAAGACCGATTGCTTTTCGTCCTCGGAATGGCAACGGGCGGTTATGCGCTTATGTTTTTTGGATACGTCGAGAATTATCCTCTCCTTCTCGTCGTCGTTAGTCTTTACCTGTATGTCGGGATACTGGTCATTCAACGAGACTTGTCACCCTGGTATCTGGTTCTCACCAACCTTCTAACGATATTTATCCATATACTTGGGGCGGTGTTTCTACCTTCCACCCTGTATCTGTTATTCCGAGGTTCCCATGCACAGAAATGGCTAAGTAAGCGTTCATCTGCTCTCAAGAGTGCGCTTGGCCTCGTCATGCTAATTGCTGTCCTTGCATGTTTTGTCGTTCTCGTTCGTTCGAGTTACGTGTTTCGCTTTGCTTTCCTGCCAGTATTTCCTGATCGCTTCACCGCAAATGGATACACGATCTTCTCGGGCAAGCATCTTCTGGATATTGTCAACCTGTTGTTCCTGCTTTCTCCTGGACTACTCATTCTTCTCGCCGGGGCTAGTTTTCGGAACAGTAAGCGATCTAAAATATCAGACCTGCTTCGATTCCTGGGTCTAGCGGCCGTATGCGGAGCAATCGCGGTGCTGATATTCGACCCGAAACTCGGCATGCCCCGTGACTGGGATTTGTTTGGGTTCGTCGGTGTACCAATCAACTTCCTTCTCTTGACACTAGTGCTCAATTCAGAGGAAGCAAAGAGAGCGGGGCGAGTAGCCGTCGTTCTGACGGTCGCTCTATCAATGGTGTTTCTCGGTGCGCGAGTCGCTGCCAAACGGACTGATCAGATAGCGATCGACCGACTGAACTCATACACGCCGCTCGATCCAATTCGCAATAATAAGAATGGACTCTTCATCAGTAAGTACTATTTCAGTAAGGGTGACAGTTTGAGGGGATATCAGGAAGATAGTCTCTGGCAGCGAAGCAACAGGGATATTATCATGGTCGCTTACGGCAAAGCACTCTTTGACTCGGGCAAAGTGGTACAGGCGATGAGCGCGTACCGACAGGCAATTGCGTATGATCCGTTCGAACCACTACCCTACAGCAATCTTGGGCACTGCTTTATTCAAATTGGCGACCTCGACTCTGCTGAGCAATATTTACAGATTGCTCAAGGATTGCGTCCAAGCGACCCGATGGTCCTGGCCAATTTGGGCTTTGTCGATTACCAGAAAGGGGACCGCCGTGGAGCGGAGCGACTCTGGCTCGAAGCTGCCCAAGAAGACTCGACTAAACTCCTGCCAGAGTTGTATCTCATGCAGTTGTATCAGACTGAAAGAAACAAAGAAGGGTACCTGAAATACCTTTTGCGGGTAGTCGAATATCCGGATGCTCCTCCTGTAGATTTGGTGACCGGTGCAAAATACTTCTATCAGAAGAATGATTTCGACAAGGCCCGGAGACTGCTGCTCAGGGCGAGGATGAACGGGCTGGATAGTACGCGGTATCTTCAGGTCCTGGATCAATACCCAAAACTCATCGAAAATCCACAGAACAAATAGAGGTCAAGGCACGTTAATACGATTCCGATCTATAGGGACTCAAGGATCTCGGATCGGGAGGCTGTGGTTGACTGAATGTAATTGACTTTGAACCGCAAAGGGTTACCTTGACGCATGATGACGACAATCAAGCAACAGAGAACAAAGATTGAAAAGCTCCTGCTAGAGGCGGGCCGCCGGTTCAACTCGACGCTGGATTACGAAGAACTGATCCAGATGGTCCTTCAGATGATCGCCAGTGCGGTTAATGCCGAAGGTGCGCTGGTGTTCCGGGTCGATCATAATCGGACGAATATGAGAATCCGCTTCATGAACGCCCTGACCGACAGCAAGATGCGCATTTTCTACCGGGAACTCGGGCAGGGGGTCGTCGGCTGGGTCGCTGAGTACAAAGAACCGGTGATCATCAACAACGTGACCGAGGATTCCCGAATTGATGCTGAGATGTGGAAGAATGTCGATCTGGATATGCGGTCGCTGATCAGCATCCCGCTCATCGGCCGCGGTCACATGATCGGTGTTATCGAAGCGATCAACAAGATCGACGGCGAATTTACGGACACCGATCTCGATATCCTGATCGGGCTGGGCAACCAGATTGCGGTGGCGATCGATAACGCTAATCTGTACCGTCGGGCGAAGCGCGAGGCTCTGGAAAAATCCCTGCTGTACGAGATCGGCAAGAAGCTTTCGAGCACCCTCTCGCTTGACCAGGTGCTGAAGGAGATCGTCAACGCACTGATGCAGGCAGTCGACTTCAAGTGCGGCGGCGTGTTCATCATCAATCCGGAACGGGAAGAAGTCGATTCGGTTTATGTGGTCGGCTATGATACGCAGGCTGAGGCTGACATACACCTGAAATTCGGCCAGGGATTGGTCGGACAGGTGGCCCGAACCGGCAAGCCGATTATTGTTCCCGACGTTTCCAAGGATCAAAACTATATCCATCTCAACTCGCAGACGCGAAGCGAGATGGTGGTTCCGATAGAGTTGAACGGCAAGATCATCGGAGTTTTCAATGTCGAGTCGGTGGAACTGAATGCGTACGACGATGAGGCGCTGGCGCTGGTGTCGACATTCGCAACCCAGGCGGCCGTCTCAATCGAACGGGCGAGACTTCACGAGCAGGTGGTCGCCAACCAGGGACTGCTCCAGCAGCTCAATATCGCGCGGCAAATTCAGAAGAGCTTCCTGCCGAAGGCCGACCTCAAGCTCAAGGGGTATGACATCTCCGGAATCAATGTATCCTCAGGACAGGTAGGCGGTGACTACTACGATTTCATCAGGATTGTCGAACAGCAGACCGGTATTGCGATCGGCGATGTCTCCGGCAAGGGGATTCCGGCCGCGCTGCTGATGGCATCGTTCCGGGCTTCGTTAATTGCTGAAATCAGAAACAACTATTCGATCCGCACTATCTGCCACAAAGTGAACCGGCTCTTGTGCGAATCAATGGACCCGGGGAATTTTGTAACCGCCGTATATGGTGTGCTCGATTCCAAAAATCACGTCCTAACTTTCAGCAACTGCGGCCATAACCTGCCGGTACTGCTCAGGGACAACGGTACGATAGAGTATTTGCGTGAAGGAGGGCCGGTCATGGGGGTGACGCCGAACGCCGAATACGAAGAGCGTCCGCTGTATCTCGGAACCGGGGATGTCGTGGTGCTCTACACCGACGGGGTGGTCGAGGTCTTCGACTCCTCCGGAGAAGAATTCGGACTCGATCGGCTGATCGATGTCATCAAAGCGAACCGTTTGAAATCAGCATCCGAAATTCAGGACGCAATTCGCAAGGCCGCCACCGCTTTCGCTTCGCCCACGCACGTTTTCGATGATCTCACCATGATCGTCCTGAAGCGTACCGCCTAGAAAAACCCTTTTGATCCCCGTCCAATTGTATTATCTTTCATTATTGACCCGGGAACATATCAAATTAAGGAGATCGGTTGCATGAAGTATATAGTTGCCGTCCTCATGCTTGCCGCAGTTGCGATAATCGCAGGATGCGGTGGTAACAGTTCCACTAATCCTCCAACAACCAGCCTGCCGGTCGTGACCGCTAATACCACCGCCGGATCACCTTCGGTGACGGATGCGAATTCGACCGTATGGAGCGGTGTGGCGTCAACCACGATGAATGTTTCTTCGACGATCTCACCGAAAATTGTAGCCGGCAAGTCCTCCAATGTCTCGGCGACTGTGGCAGTACAGGCGATTGTGAGCAACGACAGCCTCTTTATTCGCCTGAGATTCGCCGATGCCACGCACTCCATCTGGCGAGATTATTATGAAGTCAGTTCAGACAGCCCGTTTGTCAGTTTTACGAGCTATGAAGATCTCGAGAATGAAGACCAGGTATTCCTGATGTTCGACGGAGGTTCGACGTTTGGCTGGGATGTCTGGAATTGGCGCGCTCTGACCACAGATGCGGAAGGCGTGGGCGGATTGGCCGAGGGAATGAAGTACCTCAATGGGACACTTACCTCGGATGTCGGCAGTGCCGCAGTTGCGACTCATAACAATGGTATTGCCGGAACTCCGCAGCCTACTTATGTATCGTCAGACACCACCGAGTTTAACGGTACCATTCTTCGGTCTGACTCGATAACGTCAGTTTATCCGCTGACCGGTTGGACAATAGGTCAGAAGGTCCCCGGGTGGATTATCGATCCCCAGATGAAGGAGTCCGGTTCGCTGCATGAAACGCAACGGGCTAGCCGGTTCGACATCCGGGCAGCCTCGGCGTATGATTCGAATACCGATATGTACACTGTTGTTATGGCCTCGAAGCTGAACACCGGCTACGCTGACGACATCGATCTCTCGACCAAAACGTCGATCACGGCCAAGATCGGTATCTTTGACAATCAGATTGATTTTGCCACCGGCGGCAGTGGAAGAGGTTTCACCGGTAATTTCACGCTGAAGCTGCAATAGCTGCCTCTCCGAAAAAAACTAAAGATATACCCAAGCCTCGCTGTTAAGCGGGGCTTTTTCATTGCCGACTATTGAATTATCTTGTTAATTTTTTCACAATAAATATATTGTGGAATAGAGGACATAGTATACTATTTTAGTGGAGATAGTTATGGCGCTGAAAACGTACGACGAATATATCGCCTCCCTGAAAAAGATGAGGGCGAATGTCTACAAATTCGATCAGTTGATCGAAGATGTTACGACACATCCAGCTACAAAAAGGACCGTGGAAGGACATGCCTGGACCTTCAAAGGGGCGTTCGACGAAAAACTCAGAGACAAGCTGACCACAAAATCTCATCTTACCGGCGAGCCGATCAGCCGATATCTCTCGATTATCCAATCAGCCGAAGATATGTATGCCAATTCGGACATGAAACGGTTGATGTTCCAGTTGACCGGCACCTGTACCGGCGGTCGCTGTGCCGGCTGGACAGCCTTGAATGCCATGTTCGTTACTACCTTTGAAATTGACCGCGAGCTCGGGACAGATTACCACCAGCGGCTGCTGTCCTGGCTCAGGGATGCGCAGGCGAGAGATATTACTATTTCCGGTGCTCTCACCGACGCAAAGGGAGACCGCACCAAGCAGCCTTCGCAACAGGAAGACCCGGACATGTTCTTGCGGGTCGTGGAAAAACGGGCCGATGGCATTGTCGTACGCGGCGCCAAACTGATGATCTGCGGAGTCGCGGCCGCGAATGAAATCTTCGTTCTGCCCGGATCCGCCTACAAGGAAGAGGACGCCGACTATGCTGTCTCATTTGTCATCCCGAGAGATGTCGAGGGACTGACGATAATCGAGACCCGTCATCCGAGCGATACTCGCGATGAAGAAGAAGGGTTCGACAATCCCGTAACCGAAGGTGGGATTACCCAGGCATTTCTGCTCTTTGAAGACGTGTTCGTGCCAAAAGAGCGGATCTTCATGTGTGGTGAGTTCAAGTATACCGGACCGGCGGTCGGTTATTTCATTATGCCGTATCGGGCGGCCATCGGCGGGTGTGTGGCCGGACAGGGGGATGTCAAAATCGGCTCGGCGATTCTGACGGCACGCACCAACGGGTTGTCTTCGAAAGTCTTCAAGGACAAGCTCGTGCAGATGTCAATCAACAATGAGACAACGTACGGCATGGGTATCGCGGCGGCGGCGCGGGGGAAGAAGCATCCTTCGGGCGCCTGGCTGTGCGATCCTTTGCTTTCGAATGTAAATAAAGTGCATGTGGCAACTCTTCCCTACGAAACTTCCGTTCTGGCGCAGGATATCGCAGGTGGAATCGCGGAGACCGGCTGTATGCCGTCTTACCGCGACTTTGAATCGAAGAAGTATGGACACTTGATCAGGAAGTATATGAAAGCCCGCCATTCTGCCGAGGCGCGTGCCCGGGCGGCGCGCCTTGTCGAATGGTGCACTCTCGGTTCGGGTGTTCCCGGTTGCATGCACGGAGGGGGATCACCGGACGGAGCCAAGCTGGTGATACGAGCGACCTCGAATCTCGAGGAAAAGGTTCAGATCGCCCGCAAGCTTGCCCGTATCCAGGAGGAGATACCCGAACCGGGGAAATAATCACTGCCCTTCGAACAATTGTCGGAGGCAGTACGGATCTCATATCCGGCTTCGGTCTATTTCGATGCCGGATTGAGCCAGTAGCCTGGCCGGCCGTAATATCGGTACAGGTCTTCTTCGTAGTCCCTGTGCAGGGATTTCAATGAATCGTAATCGGGGCTCTTTTCGACTTTCGCTTTGCTTACGTCGATAAGAGCCTCGGAATCCTCCCATTTCATCTCTTTGATCAGCGGTAGCGCCAATAAGACCTTTCGCCCAGGAATCCAGTTGCGGGTGTCAGCGACGAGGTACCTGAGCCGCCAGGACTTATCCTCGACGACAAAATCATCGACATGCCCGATCTCGCCATCGTTCGCGTGGATCTTGTACCCGATCACCTCTTTGATGCTTCTCAGATGCGGGTCACCGACCGGTCGAATATCCTCGGGGGACTGATCCGAGTCCGGAGTAAAGTAGGCCGGGTCGTACATGCCGGGCACGGGTCCCTCCAACCCATCGACTACCCAGTACGGTTGCCATTTGAAGTGACGATGAAGCGCGATCTCCTGCTGTCGGTAAACCGGTTCGTTGGTGTCGATCGGCGGACTGGTTTGTACCTGCTGCTTGGTAAGCTTTACCGGAAAGATGCTGGCAGCCCAGTCCGGCTGTTCGAGCGCCGAGGTGGCGATCAGGACGTTTTTCCCCGAGTGCCAGTCGCCGGTGTCTACAACGAGATACCGGACCGTCCAGAGAGAGTCATCGAATAAAATATCACTGACAATCCCGAACTCTCCGTCGGTCGCCAGAACATTGTATCCGCGAATTTCTTTTATGCTGCGAAGCATGACCATTACCTCCGTTCTGCTTTCCACCATTTTCAGGCATCGGGCCCTGATGGATATCTACTTTCTAAAACGCTGGAAGCAGGGTGCTGGTTCGCATACATTTCTCCTCTCCGGCTAAGCGGCCTATTGGCACGCCACCGTCGGGGCCGACCCGCCATTAAACATATAGTCCACCAGGAAGATCACATCGGCTACATCGATCGCCCCGTTTCCGTCAACATCCGCCTCTTCCGGGCAGGGTGGCTCCGGACCGCTCGGGTCCTCGAATGAGTAGTCGATGAAGAAAATGAGGTCGGAGATATCGACCGCATCGAGTGGATCACCGTTCACGTTCCCCCGAAGGCCGACGCAGCAATTACGTTCATCGAATGTGAGCTTGCTGATGACGACGTCGTAGCCGCCGTTAACCGTGCTGTCAAACGAATTCGCGACCGGATAGTTGGCGGAAATCGACGCACCCGCGATATAGACGGCCAGGTTATTGTCGATAGCAATGTCAAATCCTTCATCATTCGCCGCTCCGCCGAGCAAGGTGCTGTAGTCGATCACGGAGCCGGTACTCTGAAGTTTGGCAATGAAGATATCATCGCCGCCATTGGCGACGCTGTCATAGGCATATATCGTCGGGAAGTCGGACGAGGTCGTGGATCCGACGATGTAGGCGTCCTGACGGCTATCGACCGCGATACCGTAACCGTAGTCAAAAGCGGAACCGCCCAGGTAGGTACTGTAGACAAGTCCGCTTCCGGTAGCGTTGATTCGCACACCGACAGCATCACTTCCGCCGTGGAGCGACGTCGAGTAAGCATTCTTAGTGGGAAAGGCGGGTGAAGTGGTGTATCCGGTGACGAAGGCCGTGTTGTTCGGACCGACGGCAATCGCGGAGGCTTGTTCGTACCCTGCTCCGCCGAGGAATGTGCTGTACATAAGCGGTTTCCCCGCAGCGGCAAGTTTAGCCACAAAGATGTCGTCTGCGCCATTGTAGGAGGAATCGTAAGCATTCAGCCTCGGGAAGTTGCTGGAGTTGGTAAAGCCGGCCAGGTAGATATTATTGGAACCATCGAGATCGATACCGTTAGCCTGCTCATTGGCCGATCCGCCCATGAATGTGCTGAAGACCAGCGAGGAACCGGTGGGCGCGAGTTTGGTGACGAACACATCGTACTGACCATTATAACCGGCATCGTACGCATTCACCACCGGGAAATTGGCTGACTGAGTCGACCCGGTGACATAGGCGTTGCCGGAGGCGTCAACTGTGATGCCGTATCCTTCATCGGCCACCGTGCCACCCAGGAAGGTGCTGTAATTCAGCGTACCCGTGGAAGAGAGCTTCGTTACGAAGGCATCGCGGGTCCCGCCAAGCGTGACATCGTAGGCGTTCAGCACCGGGAACCCGGACGAAGAAGTGCGACCGGTAATATACGCGGAACCATCGGCATTTGCCGCAATGTCCCTCCCCTCATCAATTCCGCCTCCTCCGCCCAGGAAAGTGCTGTATACGAGTGAGCTTCCGTCCGGGGAAAGTTTGGTGACGAAGACATCAGTGACGTTCGAGCCGGTGAATATACTGTCGTACGCGTTGTAGGTCGGGAATTTCGGCGACTTGGTTGCACCGGTCAGATACATATATCCGTCGGGATCCAACGCCAATCCGTAGGCGATATCGTCATAGCCACCGCCCACATAACTGCTGTATTGAAGGACCGGATCAATGATCAGGGGAAGATCGTGTCGATAATCGCCTGAGAGCGAGAAGCCGATGATCGAAGGACCGAGCAGGCGGTATTGCCCGGATATGGGATGGTTCTCTCCGTCGATTACCTGGTACATGAGCGGGGCATGCTCCCTTATGCTGCCGAGTCTAGTTGTTACGACAAGCTCGTTGGAATCATTCAGGGCTATCTCGCTCGGACCTTCCCATTTTATTGCGATCTGATTGGGGTCCGATCCGGGATTGACGATCAGGTCATATTCAAGATCCGAGGCTGAGTAGTAGTACCGACAGTCGATGCCGGGATAGACGTTGGTGAATTGTACTTCAGAATAGTTCGCCACTTGCTCGCGCCAGCCGGAAGGATCGCTGCCGAAGTAGTAGTTGCAGACATAGCTCGTCTTGTTGAGGCCGTCGGCGCGAAGGACTGAAGCCGCGCCTTCGAAAACGGTCCTGACCGTTACCTCTTCGCTGACCGCGTCCGGGTCATCGAAGCTGAAACGAAGGGCACCGGTAGTTGGATCTGGTCCGGTTTGTACAGATGAGTTGACCCTTGAAAGCTGGTAATAAACTCCGCTATTGGTTAACCAGATATCGGTCCCTCGAATATTCCCATGAAAGAGCACCTGGCTGTCCCATTGTCCCTCGTTCTGTGTAAAGTACGTAGCAGTCAAAGCAGCGGATCGCCCAAAAGACAATTCTGTCGTCGCCGGGCCGGCGACGACAGACGCACCGAGAGCGGCGGATATCAGCAAAGTCAGAATTTTGCTCAGCATAAACCTATGTATCTCCCGAAGGCTCACAGAATGAAGACATGACTGTCCGGCTCGAAAGGTGCGTGTCAACTCCAAAGGGGTAGATCTTTCGAGCAAACAGATTATACTGACGGATTTCGCGTGACGGGGAGTCGTCCTGAGTGACGGCTCCTGCGGAGGTCTATTGGAATTCAGGCGGCGCGGGCAGGGAGATAGTAATCACCACACGGAAATTGGGGGCGGGGGTGACTGAGGAGCGGATCGCTTCGCGAGGACCGGTTGGAGTGGCCAGTTTGACCATACCAATGACTCCTGGGCTGAATTGTTGTGTATCTCGACTCTTGATAAGTAATATCGGACTGGACAGAAGTTAATATACCGTAACGGCCCGTTTTGTCAATATGATTCGCAGTATCGCCGCCAGGTGGTGGAGATTCTGTTTGTCTAAGCTGTTGGGAGAGTCAGGAGCGCAACTCCGGCGTCGGCCCGCCTTTGAACCAACCGAATCAGTAAATTCTGGCCTTTTCCAGCGCCCGGTGGAATTTGCTCTGGGTCTGATGCACAAACGGGATATCCAGCGAAGCAAAGAGCTTCATCAAGTTGGATTCGATAACCGGCAGATTGGCCGTATCCTGAAGTTCAAGTTCCAGTTCGTAGTCAACCGAGCCATCGTTATATTCGGTTTTGTCGATCTCGAGCAGATAGTTGTAATCGCCAATCCGGAAGACCTTCTTCTGGCGGGTATTCTCGAACAGCACCAATCGGCTCAGGGCGACATCGCCAACTTTCGTACGAATAAAGTCGACCGGCATGACCGAGAGTGTCAAGACATCCTGCCTCAGATTGATGACTTCGAGCGCCTGCCCCCGGGGAATCTCAGCCTCGATCTCCTGTCTGATGACGGCCAGTCCTTTCTCACTCGGAATGCTCTTGATCGTTACAAGGCCACGGTTGTTTTCCGCCCGTATCCGAAGGGCCCAGCCGGCTTTGGACAACTGCCGATCTTCGCTGTCGAAAAAACTGTTGATCTGCTTTTCTTCATGGTCGATCTGCCCCAGAAAGCCGAGGAGCTTCAGATAGTTGGTGAAGGAGCCCAGATCGAGCTTGATCTCTATTTCGTGATGTACTTCGTCTGCGTTCATACGAATTCAATATAAGGGAATGCTTCTCAGAGAAAAGCAAAAAAGGGAAATACTCTTAAGGAGCGGAGTATAGTGATGTTCCTTTGTCTGGTTTAATGAGCCGGGGAAGAACAAAGGCCGGGCAGCTCATTGAGAGCATGTCCGGCCTTAAGTTCAGGAGTCTGTAACGATTCCGATTTAGACTTTGTACAACTCGGTGATTTCGTCATTCGATTCGCAGTTGAAAACTCGGTACTCCTGAAGGGGGATGGTAGTATCCCGAATGACGTTAATCTGGAAGCTGTTCGCCTTCATCATTGAGGTGATTCGGTTAGTGCCGTTGTCGGTCATTGATTCGGCCAGAACCGGATTTATCGCCAGATTGAAGCGGGAGAACTTTCGGGCCGCCCGTGCCCGTTTGAACCAGCGCTCGATCTTGGTAGCCATGGTCTCTTTTGACAGCACCCGGCCCAATCCGGAGCAATACGGGCAGGGCTCCATGAGGGTGTGCAGGTGCGATGGTCTTACGCGCTCCCGGGTCATTTCCACGATTCCGAATTCGGTCACCGGATTGATAGCCCCTTTGGCACGATCGTTTTTGAAGCAGGATTTGAACTCTTCGTACAGACGACGCCGGTTCTCGCGGTTGTACATATCGATAAAGTCGACGATGATAAGCCCACCGATATCTCTTAACCGGATCTGGCGCGCAGCTTCCCGGGCCGCTTCCAGATTGGTGTGGAAAATAGTCGTTTCCTGGTCGCTGCTCCCGACGAACCGCCCGGTGTTGACGTCGATGGTGACCATCGCTTCGGTCTGATCGATGACGAGATATGCTCCCTTTTTGATCCAGACCTTGCGCTCGAGCATCTTCTCGATTTCCTGCTCGACTTTGTACAGGTCAAACAACGGACTGTCGCCCTTGTACAGCTCGACCCGGTTTTTGAGATTCGGGGCGACCTGTCGGGCGAACGAGATGACTTTCTTGTAATCGGTCTTCGAATCGACGACAATCCGATGGACATCTTCGGTGAAGATGTCACGGATCATCGAGATGACCATGTCCGCTTCTTTGTGGATCAGGGACGGAGCCTTGGAGGAATCGGCCTTCTTCTTGAGCTTGGACCAGAGTTTCAGCAGACGTTTGATGTCGCTCCGAAAATCCGACTCTTCTTTGCCTTCGGCTTCGGTCCGGACGATCAGTCCGAAACCTTCCGGGCGAAGAGGAGAAATGACTTTGCGCAGCCGCTTCTTTTCACCCCAGTTGGAGATACGTTTTGAGACGCGGATATGATCGTCGTCCGGAACGAGGACGACATACCGGCCCGGGATCGAAATTTCGGTGGCGATTCGCGGTCCTTTGGTGGAGATCGGCTCCTTGATGACTTGTACCAGGACTTCCTGGTTTCGCTTGAGGACCGTTTCGATCCCCTGGCGTCTTCGCTTTCGAATGATTTCCGCCGGGGCTTCTTCGTCGTCGTATTCGTCGCTATCGAATCTCGGTCCGTAATCTTTGCCGATATCGGAGGAATGCAGATAGGCGGCCTTGGGCATGCCTATTTCAACGAAGGCGGCCTGCATGCCGGGCAGGACCGTCTTGATGATTCCTTTGTAGATATCGCCGACCATTCGATCGTTGTCGATACGTTCGACCTGAAGTTCCACCAGTCGGTCGTCTTCGAGAATCGCCACGCGGGTTTCGAGTTCGGTCGAGTTAATTAAAATTTCTTTCTTCATTGCGCGATGCGCTCCCCGTGAGTTGTTTCTCCGAACAATTCCCCTTCATTCGGCCTGAATCCGTTTACGAACGAACTTCCGTCCATCGGTTTTTTCCCTTCCGGGATCAGACAGGTCAGCTCGAGCGAGGTCCGGGCACACTGGACAATCAGGCGTTTCCTGGCGTATGTGATGGTGCCGGGTCTGGTTTGCGGGTCGGTCTCGAGATCCGCCAGCTCGCTCGAAAGAATTTTGACTTTCTTCTGGCGAAAATAGGTATACGCTCCCGGTTTGCTTGACAGGCCGCGGATGAAATTGCGGACCTTGGGAGCCGGGAAGCCGAAATCTATCAGGGCATCGAACGGCCCGATCTTCGGCGCGGCGCTGGCCTGGCTGTCGGCCTGTTTCACCGGTTGAGCACTGCCACTCTCAATCAGATCGAGAGTCTCCAGCAGGAATGGGCCGGTGAGGTCGGACAGGCGATGGTAGAGGGAATCGTAATTATCGGTATCTTCAATCGGGACACGTTTCTGGAGTATGACATCTCCCGTGTCCACCTGTTTCTTAAGAAAAAATGAGGTTAAGCCGGTTTCCGTCTCTCCGTTTATCAGCGCCCATTGGATCGGGGCCGCACCCCGGTATCTGGGCAGGAGAGAGGCATGAATATTGATTGCGCCGAGTTTCGGCAGTTCGTAGAGCCGTTGCGGCAACAAACGAAAGGCGATCACGACGATAAGGTCAGGCGCAAGCTGTTTCAGTTGCTCGTAGAGCGCATCATCTTTCAGCGATTCCGGTTTCAAAATCGGAACGTTGAGGCTGATTGCACGGGAGCAGACCTCACTTGCGGTGAGCTTCTTTCCCCGCCCCGCCGGCTTGTCCGGAGCGGTGACGACAGCCAGCAGGTCATGCCGGCTGTTATATAGCTGTTCGAGTGGCGGGCACGCGAATTCGGGCGTACCCATAAACACGATCTTCATCTGGTGTAACCGACCGTGACGAGACGAACTCTGATCAGGCAGATACGGAAGGGAAGAGCGATCGGCCTAGTCAGCCGTCGCCAGTTTTTTCAGCCGCCCCCGGAGCATTGTTCGGCTCAGAGGGGAGAGATAGTCAATGAACAACTTGCCTTCGATATGGTCGTACTCATGCAGAATGGCGCGTGCGGTCAACCCGTCGGCGTCAAGCTCGAACGGATTGCCTTCGACATCCCAGGCACGGACCTTCACCCGGGCCGGCCTGATAATCTTCTGATAGATCCCCGGAAAAGACAAGCAGCCTTCTTCGATTTCAGCCTGTCCGCTCGTCTCGATAATTTCCGGATTGACAAATGCCCTGAGGGAGCCGGTAATATCTACGGCTGCGAGATCGACAATGAATACTCTCTGCGGCACACCTATCTGTGGAGCCGCGAGTCCGAGTCCCTGGGCCTTCTTCAGCGTGTCGACCATATCCGACACTAAATCTTTGAGTTCCTGGTTGAATTCCTCAACCGGCTGACATACTTCCCGTAACACCGGGTCGCCGTAAATGACGATCGGTCGTACTGCCACGGTCAACTTCCTGCCCTACTTATCCACGCGGGCGGCGATGGAACTCCTGAGGAATTCCAGTTTGACGTTTTCGCCGATCTTCAGTACTACAACATTCCGGTCTTCGTCGATCGCGAAAATGGTTCCAAACATGCCGCTGCTGGTGACGACTCTGTCGCCCTTTTTCAGGCTGTTAATGAGCACATCGTGCTCTTTTTGCTTCTTGCGCTGAGGCCGAATCAACAGCAGGTACATCATGACGAAGATAAGCGCGAAAAATCCCAACTGAATAATCGCGCCTCCGCCACCTTCGGTACCGCCTCCGGCCATCAGAATCGGTAAAAAACTCAAAATCTCTCCTTACGTTTATCGTCACGAGTGCTCAAATCTTGAACAGTTGCCTCCGCCTCAGATTCCGGCTGAACACTCATAGGTAACCTGTAAACCTTTAACAATATAGACCGAGCAACAGGTGTTGCCAAGTCCTTTGTTGCACATGTTAAACAGGCCGCGTTTCAGTTGGTTCCTCTGAGCGATCTTTTCAGGGCGTACGGCATGCCGATAGTTCGATTGTAAATTAAAGTAACGCAAGGGGATAAATCGTTGTGAGGTCATGGAGTGATAAGCGGTTCGGAGAGGCTGATAGAGAGCCCTCAGGCTACCGTCGGCAGGAATTCTCCCTAAGTAGATCCGAAATCATACCTGAGGGACAGCAACACAGGATCTGCGCCAGATTGTAAGATATTTATTTTCAATAAAATACGGGGAATTGTGAGGATTGAGAAAAAAATCTCGAACTAAACTGACCTTCTACCACTCTAATACTCAGGCAAGAGAATTGCCTTTCTACATTTAAACGTGCCTCCCCGGGTCTCGTGCCCTCGGGGGCATATTTTTTTGCATCAATTGAGTTGGGCGAACCCGGTCCGGATTGTCCTCCTCACTCACCCATGACCGAGAGACGATCCCAGAGTATTCTTGTTGAACCGTTACGGACGAATAGCTGGTAGTGTCCGACCCGCACCAGGTGGTAATACTCCAGAAGTAGCGGCTTGGCCTCATCGAGAGACTTCCAGATAGGTACGACAATATCCGGCTTCAACTCTCCGATGGAGTAAGTGAAGTCCCATTTCAAATGACCTGGATAGAATTCGTAGAAGTGATCGAGATCCTTATCAACACGCATCGGTTCATGGGCGATTTCTTCGTCAGTCTTACCGAGAAGGTCGATGGTGTAGCGATTGGAAAAGTAAGGGATCGATCCGGCCCAGTCGACCGCGATAGTCGCATCCGGCTCGGTGATCTGATCCAGCAGGAGGGCACGCTCCACCATCGTCTTATTATCACCGGTGTGGAGTGGCGGCTTGATCAAGAGCCATTCGGAAAGCGAGTCGGGTCCGCTGATCGCGTTGATATTGAGCAGGGCGACCGCGACCACGAGTCCTGCAATAGTGTTGACCGCCAGGGCGACTCGTCGGGTGTCCAACCGGAATTTATCTCTCACCAGACGATAGATAAGCGCCAGGGCGTATGCTACCAGGATGAGGAAGAGCGGCATGACAACGCTGACGAATCGATTGCTTCCGCCCCACCACTCCCAGGCATCGCCACCGACATAGACACTGTAGGCCGTTTGAGCCAGCATCAGCGAAAACAGAAGCGGAACGAATCGATCCCGCTTGAACAAAATTATACCGAATGGCAGGAGTACCAGGAGCGGGTTGGTTCGGAAGAAAAAGAGCATCGTGACGTAGAGCCCGCGAAGAATCCTCGGAATGAGGGGGTAGCCGGTCATTTTCAGATAGTACGTGTTAGGGAGGAACTGGCCGAAATAGACATACTGAAAGACAATCTGTCCCACCATCGCGATGATAAAAATCGTTCCTCCGACAGTCAGAATTTTCCTTCGCTGCTCCTGCTTCATTTTTGCGAGATACGCCAGCAGGACGAGATATATCACGGCCATATCCATCCGCACCAGAAGGGCAATCCCGAGACAGACGAATACGCTGATGAAACCGGTATTATCGCGAATAGATTTCAGCGTTCGCCAGACGGCGATGCTTGTAAGGAGCGTGAGAACGCTGACCTCCATTCCCTGAAGGCTCCAATTGTTGAGCGGGAGATAGAAAGCGGTGAACAGAACTGCGACCGCGGCGGTGAACCGTGAATTATCGGAAATGAAGAGGGCTATCTTTCTGACATAAAAGAGATTTGCGACCAAAAAGAGGGCTCCGCTGATCTGAACGAGCAGCGACATCTTGGAGAGGGCGACCGGCAAGAGGTGGAAGATGGTCATATAAAGCACCCAAAGTAGATTGGTAAATCCCTGTACCGGTTGCGAATGCGGATTGAAGACGAGGCCAAGTCCGGCGGCGAGATTTCGTGCATATCGCATCGAAATCATCGCATCGTCGAACAAGCAGAAGTACCGTTCGCCGTTAATGACGAAACTTGTCCTGAAGATGAAGAGCGCGGCATAACCGACGAACGTCAGGATGAGTGCAACAAAGACAGGATCACGGTACGCGGGGACCGTAGGTTCCTGGCCTATCGAGGATTCCGACAACAACTCTAACCTTCTGGCGGCCGCGGGTTAAGGCAGGGAGAGCGTGTAACGCGCAGGCGGCTGTAATATAGTGCTTTTCCTGAATCTTACGTCAGGAAACTCAACCGGTTTCCGGATTTTCTTCTTTCTCAGAAAAACGCACATTCGGCCATCTTTGTTGTATCAAACGGGTTTGTTCCGGTCTCATTAATATCGGTGTAACTATTCTCTTCCCGGCACAGTTTAAGCCGTTCTACATTTAAACAGCCCCCGTTCCGCTGGCAGGACGGGGGCGGTTTCTTTTGTGGGGATATTTTGGTATTTCTTGAATTTTGGCTGTATCAAAACAGCCGGGCGACGCTCATACTTATAAGCGTGTAACTATTTTCATACAACACTCTTCCTCAGGTAATCTAAGAAGAGGAATCTTGTTTTGGCGAGCCGGTGTTCCCCACACCGGCTCGCTCTCCTTTTGGGGGATTATTCGTGCGATTCTTCGGACGATGACTCAGCTTCTGCTTTGGGCTGGTGCTTGCCCGAACTGAATTTGTCCTTGAGACCGGAGATTTTCCTCGCGATATCGGGTATGGCTTCGATCACATTCTCCCACTTGCCTTTAGTCATTGGCAGCAAGGAAATGCCATTCTCATCCATGATGATGAAGGCAGCCGGTTCGACCCTCGCACCGCCGCCGCCACCACCGCCGAAACCGGAGCGATTCTTCTCGTCTTCTCCCTGACCGCCGCCGGCACCGAATCCGACCGTAATCTTGACCACCGGAATGACGGTGCGACTGCCGACAGTGATCGGATCCCCGATTACGGTTTCGGAACGGGATATCTCGCGCAGTTCACCCACCACGCCTTTAAGAATTTCGACAACATTATTGGACATCATGTCTTCCTTTCCTTCTTTCCTATCGTTAAAGTGACGATTTTTCTTAACGGGAGCCTGACCAGCAGGGCAAGCAGTTCGTAAACTACTTTGTACAACGGAATCGCGACCGATGCGTTCAGGGTGCCGCTGAGATGGGCTCCCTGCCAGAACGGTATATACGTGAAGCGTCGGGCGAA
Organism: uncultured candidate division Zixibacteria bacterium; assembly: GCA_963711085.1. GTDB lineage: Bacteria > Zixibacteria > MSB-5A5 > GN15 > FEB-12 > CAVQCT01. Next base: position 593,907 of record CAVQCT010000006.1, read on the forward strand.
ATTCGACGGGGCAACGGCGAGCGCGGCCTGGTACCAGCCGTAGGCGATACCGGTCTGGTCGGGTGAATCGAACCCGCCGACTAATTTGCCGTTCAGTTCTTCGATTTCCACCCGACGGAGTAAAGAGCGCTGAGTTCGCCAGAGGGTCCTGAGAACGCGGCTGCCAATCGTCAGCAATTCATCGAACGACATTGTCAGCTTTAGCTTGCGCCTCCGATGCGTCGCCGGGTGTTCCTTCTTCGCCTCAGTTTCCCGCTCCTTTTCTACCGCTCCGATAGTTTTCACCCGGAATCCGAATATCCTCAGCGAACTGGATTCGGTTTTCAGATCGAATTCCGGGCCGGAGCGACCGAGCCCAACGAATAATGACATCTGCTTGTCGGAGAGATGCAAACGAACGCGGCATCGGAGAATCAATGTAGAGATTACGATAATGCCGAGTATGACGAGCACATAGAGCACCTGGATTTCCTGCCTCTCGGTAAGTTCACTTGCTTACCTGTATTATACCGATATCGGCTCGAAGTCGCAATCGGCTTACCGAGAGGCCGCGGCAGAGAAATGAATCAGGGTTGCTGATTCTCGGCCGGCTTCTGAAGTCCCATGATCTGCCACATAAGGACCGGCGGGATCGAGCCTTCGGCCAGCAGCTGATCGTAGAAGTTCTGCGGTGAAAATTGGTCGCCGTCGCGGGCCGATGCGGCGTCGTAGAGCGCCTGGATCTCGCGCTTGCCCATGAGATAAGACATCTGGACGGTAGGACTCATGGTATACCGGCGAACTTCAGTCTTGATATAATCTTTGCCCGATTCGTTCGTGATATCCAGAGCATCGATCATCCAGGCGACGCAGTCATCATAAGTAAACTGACCGGTGTGAAGCTTGACATCGGCAATAATCCGAGCGGCGCGAAATCTGATACCACCGAGAATGCCGAGCCATTGCGACGGATCTTCTTCGCCGTAGAGACCGCTGTTATACATCATTTCCTCGCAATACAGCGCCCAGCCTTCGATCATCATCGTATTGGTCTGCCATTTTCGTACCGGATCGGTATTACGTCCGGCCAATTGCATTTGCAAATGATGTCCGGGATACCCTTCGTGCACGACTGAGCCTTTGAATCCGCGGCGGTAAACATAACGATACCTGGCTTCGAGCTGTGGCCGGTCGAGATTGTCCGGAACCGGACGGACGTAGAAGTAAGCGTTCTGAACCGAGTCAAATGGTCCGGCCGGCTGATACGCAATGCCGCCGATCATCGATCTTAGAAAGGGCGGAGTCTCGACCACCGTTACCGGAGCGATATCATCGGGGATTGTCAGAATGTTGTTCACTTCGAGAAAGGTCTTTTCCTGCAGGACTTCCCAGTTATAGTAGTTCATGATGTCCTGTTTGGTGAAAACGGACGGGACAAAGATCGAATCGGAGCTGGGAGGATTGTTGGCGATATAGTCCTGATAGTCTTTGTAGGCCTGATCGGCATCGGAAAACAACTGAAGTCCAAGATTAAGCAGGGAATCGCTGCCGAAGCTAAGGAAGTACTCGTGTTCGAGCATATAGTCAAAATTTTTCTTGCCAATTGCGAAGCTGGCCGGATCGCCGGGAGTCAGATCAGTCAGATAGTTAAGGAAATCGTTCATGGCTTCGCGGGCCTGGGTGCTGACTTTGAGGAGCTCGTCGGCTCTCTCGGGAAACTTGTTCATCAACTCCCCGCTCAGTTCCTTGTAAAACTGCATGCCCGAAGTCAGCGACTCTTTGGCCGCATCGATATAGACTTGCGGCGGACTTTTGATATTCTCGTGGGCCGTTTTGAACAGTTGGGGGACCTGCTGCATGCGATCGATTATCATTTCCACACGTGATGAGAGCGGCGAGCTGTTCGAGAGCATGAGGAAATAGATGCCGTTGACCGCCTCATCGACATAAAGCTGGGGGGATTTCCGATACCATTCGATCTGTTTGAGTTCCTGGAGGGTGATATCGACATTGGATTTGATCAACTCGTAGTCGATGCGATCGTGGTCGGACAGCGTGGCGTCTTTGTATTTATAGAGTTTCTTTTCATAGCCTGTCAGTTTGTGAATCATATCGCCGACCGACTTGCGCGAATAATCGCCGAGCCGGTTGTCGTACGTATGAATGCCCATCTCGGTGGAGTGCACCGGGTTAAAGGCCTGGAGCGATTCCAGGACGTCGTTACACAGTTGCTGGAATTTGGCGGACTGGCTGGCTGCCCGGACAGATCCGGCCGAGGCCAGCAGGAATGCGGCGAGAAATAAGTTAGGCAGTATGCGACGGAAAGTCATCTATCCTCCTTGCTGATTCGGCCGTCAATGTAACCATACTCAATATCAAATGCAAGCAGTCTCAGGCCGGCAGGAAGACTGCGGCGAGTTCTATATGCATCGTGTGGGGGAACATGTCGACCGGCCTGACCTCGGGAAGCCGATAGCCGCTCTGCACCAGCGCAGCGGCATCGCGCGCAAAGGTGGCCGGGTTGCATGATATGTACAGGATCTTCTCAGGATGAATCCGGATGAGCTGTTTGAGGGCTTTCGGGTGCAGGCCCGCACGGGGGGGATCCACTACTATGACATCAAAGTTGGCGTGTGAATCATCCTGCTGTCTCAGATAATCGACCACGTTTCCTTCGAAGAAAGTAATGTTCTTTATTTCATTGAGAGCAGCGTTGTCTCGGGCGGCGAAGACCGCGTCCGGAACCAGCTCCACGCCGACCACCTCGCTCACCCGGTCGGACAGCAGAATACCAATCGCGCCGGTACCGCAGTAGAGATCCAGTACGCGACTGCCCGGATCAGGGGCCAGCATCTCGAATCCGGTTCGATAAAGCGTTTCGGCCTGAATGCTGTTGGTCTGAAAGAAGGAATTGGCGCGAATGCGAAAAGTCCGGTCGCCCAGTCGTTCTTCGATAAATCCCGGTCCAAAGAGGACCCGTTCGGATTCCCCCACCGCAATATTCGATTTCTGTCCGTTCTGATTGTGCACGATCGTCGTGATACTCGGGAAGGCCCCGGTCAGATCGCTTATGAAAGTCGCTTCGTCGGGGATCTCTCCATAGTGGGTGACGATATTGACCATCAGTCCGGGGGTTCGCTTGGCCTGTCGGATCATGACAAAGCGAAGATATCCGGAGTGGCGCTTCACATCGTATACCGGGATCTGCTTCTGCTTAACGTACTCCCGGAACCAGGTGACTATTTCAGCCGAGACCGGCTGCGGGAGATAGCACTCTTCGATATCGAAAATCGCGTCGAAACTCCCCCGTTTGTGAAGCCCCAGGGTGAAGTTTTCGTCCCGGTCGACATTGAAAGAGAATTCCATTTTGTTGCGGTAGTGGAACAGTTCGGAGGAACCGATGACATCGTGCACTTCAACGTCGGGCAGGCTTCCGAGCCGCTCGATGCAATCCTTGACTTGCTTCTTCTTGAATTGTAACTGGTCGTCATAGGTCAAATCCTGCCAGGTGCATCCGCCGCAATAGTCGAAATGTTTGCATTGCGCCGGCACGCGCCGCGGGGATTTCTTGACGATCGACCTGACAATCCCTTCGCTGTATCGCGCTTTGGATTTTATGATTTCGGCAAGAACGGTTTCTCCGGGGAGCCCCCCCTTCAGAAAGACCACTTTGCCATCGAGATGCCCGACCGCCTTGCCGTCGAAGGCAAGGTCAGTAACTTCTATTTCGACTTGTTCTTTTTCCAAGTAAGCTCCAGTTCGGCGTTGTCCTGACCGCAGAGAATCTCGCTGCGGTTGCAGTCTTCGGTCTCCAGTTGAATCGTAGCGTGTCCGATATGAAACTGTTCAGCCAACATCGTGTTGAGTGAGGAGATGATTTCGGTGCCGCGTACATAGTCGTTCGGGTCGATACACACATGACAGGAGAGGGCGATATCATTGGAGGAAAGGGACCAGATGTGCAGATCGTGTACGTCTTTGACCCGGGGAGTTGTTCCGATGCACTTCAACACGGTGTCGAATTCGATCCCAGGGGGGACCGCTTCCAGAAATACCAGCACTGCTTCTTTGATGACTTGATATGAAGACCAGACGATCATGACGGCGATCAGCGTGGAGAGGATAATGTCTATGAGGCCCCACCCGGTCAGCAGTATGATTATTCCTCCGATCAGCACAGCGACCGATGAAACAGCATCGTACGCCATGTGCAGGAAGGCGGTCTTCATATTGAGTGATTTTCCTCTTTCGGAGTGCAGGAGAAGGATGGAGACGACATTTCCGATCAAACCGATGACGGCTACCACGATGAAGACGGTTGGGTGGGTGAGTGGCTGCGGATTGAGCAGGCGTTGATACGCTTCGACAAATATGAAAACGGCAATCACCACCAGCGCTACCGCCGAGATAAAGGCGGTCATGACTTCGAGTCGCTTGTACCCGTAGGTGGTCCGCTTGGTCGCCTGCATTTCGGAGCCTTTGTCGCCGATCCAGGCGAGTCCCAGCGCTGCGACATCGGACAAATTATGGGCGGCATCGGCAACCAGCGCCAGGTATCCGCTCACCAATCCGCCAACAAACTCGGCGATAGTAATCAGCAGGTTGAAGAAGATCGTCCAGCTCAGCCGTTTGCCGGAGACGTTATGATGGGAGTGTACATGACCCATATAATTCTAACACTTAAGAGGCGCTGCGGTTCGGTAAGGCGTCGGCCTTACAGGTGCTTGAGCATTGCCGTAATCATTCCCATGTGGATCGCCTCGTGGATCGGGGCAAACTCGAGGGCGTCATCGAACGAAGCAAGCACTCTTCCTGTTGTTACGGTTATCGGCTGCACATACGGCAGGCCGATCAATTGCGGAATATCCTCTCGCGTAATCTCCAGCAGTGATTCAAGCAGGCCCCGGATTTCGGGATAGGTGGGGGTGCCGGCATCAAAACTCTCGGGCGAAGATCCTTTGCCGAAATATCCAAAGTATGTTTCCGGAACCGGCAGCGGCTGGCCGGTTCGACGATAGAGCAGCGACGCCTGGGTAGCTGCCAGATGACCCGCTTGCCAGAGAATATTATTCCGGTAACCGCCCGGGATCGTTGTCCGCTTTTCAGCCGGTACTGATTCGATAAGGGCGATATTCGCCTTGCGAACCCGAACAAGATCCTCAAAGGAACGCATGAGATGCTCTATCTGATCCATTCTAGTCTCCCTTCATCCATCGAATCGCCATAAATCCGCCGAACAGGAGGACAACGAAAAGGATGGCGAGGAGGTTGAAGTATTTGTCAATGAATTCCTTGATGCGATCGCCGTACTTGCGATAGAGCATCCCGGTCAGGCCGGCGACGATAAAGAATCTCAGGGATCTGCTGATGGCTGAAGCTACGACAAACGGGATGAACGCCATCTCGAAGAAGCCGGCCGCAATGGTGAAGACTTTGTACGGGATGGGGGTGAAACCGGCGATGCCGACCGCCCAGGGACCGACTTTGAATCCCCAGAGCTCTTTGACATTGAACCAGTAGCGCGCCTGCTGCAAAAGTTGATCGGGGCTCGTTCCCGCGACTTTCGCCGAGACGACCAGCAGGCCGTGCCCGATAACGTCAAAGGCAAACTGCCCGATGAGGTAGCCGACTATTCCGCCGAGGACCGAGCCGACCGAGCAGACGATCGCAAAACGAACCCATCGACGATGCGCACTCATGCATAAGGCGATCAGCAATGTGTCAGGGGCGATCGGGAAGAATGAAGCTTCGGCGAGGGCCAGGAGAAACAGGGCGGTCTGGCTGTGGGGGGACTCCCCCCATTTCAATACCCAGTCGTAAAGCCAACGTGTCCACACAAACGGTGCGTTCAGAACTTTAAGCATAGATTGTCCTATCGGTTCGCCTGTGACGTACTGTCGGCGAGTTTCTCCAGTTTGAGCCGGACCAATCGGTTGTCCTGGCGTTCGAGTACGCTGATTCTCATATCGTTGATTACTACGGTTTCATCTTTGTCCGGGAGTCGTCCAAGATGGTCGATAAACAGACCGGCGAGCGTCTCTGCTTTGTCCTCGGGGAGACTGCTGTCCATCAGTTCGTTTACTTCGCCCGGCCAAACCGATCCATCCGCATACGCTATCTTATCGGAGTGTTTTACCAGCGGGATCTGGTCGGTGTCATACTCATCCTGAATATCCCCGACCAGTTCTTCAAGGATGTCCTCAAGAGTGATGATCCCGGCGGTACCGCCGTATTCATCGAGAACAACCGCGATATGTTTCTTCTTCTTCTGAAAGAGGCTCAGCAGAGTCGAAAGAGGCATCGAATCCGGAACAAACAGCGGTTTGCGGATAAGATCCTTGATGACGATCAATTCCGGGTTGAGCTTATGAGTGATAATGTCCTTCGCGTAGAGCATCCCAACGACGTTGTCCAGCGTCTTTTCATAGACCGGGTAGCGGCTGTAGCCATGCTCGACGATGATATCGATAATTTCTTTCGAATCGGCGGTGACATCGATACCGATTACTTCGGTGCGGGGGGTAATCGCTCTTCGCACGGTGGAGTCGGCAAAATCGAATACCGATTTGATCAACTTCTCTTCGGTTTCATCGAACACGCCGCGCTGTTTTCCTTCGAAAATCATGTGGTTGATCTCGTCTTCGGTAATGGTCTGGCGGGTGGGATCTCTTCGGACACCAAAGGTCTTAAGGATCAGGTTGGATACCCAGCTCAGTGCTGTGGAAAGGAAGGCGGTGACTCTGGTGAAGACGTTGAGGGGAGGAGCAACGATTCGTGCGATCTTTTCCGGGTTCGACAGGGCCAGGTATTTAGGCACCAGCTCGCCGAAGATTACCGAGGTGACGGTGATAACTACGGAGATGAAGGTCACAGCGATCGGCTTAGCATAGCCGGCGATCCAGGGGACGTCGGATGCCGACAGGAACGTTTCCAGATGAAGCACCATGGTGGCACCGCCAACTACACCGGTGAGAGTAGCAAACATGGTTATGCCGATCTGTACCGAGGCGAGAAATCGATCCGGGTTCTGGTGAAGTTTGACGGCGGTAGCGGCGCCACGTTTCTTCTCTTTCGCCTTCTGTCGGAGACGGGTGTCGCGGCTTGCAATGATCGAAAATTCAGAGAGGGCAAAAAAGCCACTTCCCAGGATCAGGATAAGAATGGCAAGGAGTTCAAGCAGAGTCCTGGCGTCCATGTCAGGCGCTCGCTCTGGTTGTCATTCGGGATGTGGGTAAGTCGGAAATATCGTCTGGCGTCAATGGCTTACCCCGCAAGGCCCTGGTAAACGGAAGTTTGTGCCAGCTCATGAAGCCGAGCGATTCTTTTCTCGACCGGCGGATGGGTGGAGAACAGCGATGTGAATCCGCGGCCCGAGAGTGGGTTCGAGATCATCAGATGGGCGGTGGCCGGGTGCTGGTCCAGGTTCATCCTGATGGGAGCCCGGTGGAGCTTTTCGAGCGCCGAGGCGAGTGGCAGGTACTTGCCGGTGATTCTGGCGCCGCGTTCATCGGCCCCGTATTCCCGCTGACGTGAGATGGCCATTTGAATTATCATGGCCGCAAGAGGCGCCACAATCGCGGCTGCGATAAGTCCCCAGCCGCCACCACGATTTTCATTCCGCGAATATCCGCCGAAAATCGCACCCCAGCGAACGATCGAGGCAATAATGCCGATGGCTCCGGCGAATGTCGCCGCGATCGTACCTACGAGCATGTCCTTATTCTGTATATGAGCAATCTCGTGGCCGATTACACCCTCCAGCTCGTCGTCGTTGAGGATCTCGAGGATTCCTTCGGTGGCGGCAACGGCAGCGTGCTCTGCGTCGCGGCCGGTTGCGAATGCATTCGGGGCTTTGTTCGGTACGATATATACTTTAGGCATCGGGATCATCGCTTTAGTCGCCACAGCTGTGACGATCCGGTAGAGCCGGGAATGGTCGTTCGGCGTGACTTCTTTGGCCCGGTACATCTTCAGCACAACCTTGTCGGAAAACCAGTAAGAGAAGAAGTTCATGGCCGAGGCGAGGACAAAAGCTATGATCATGCCGCCCTGTCCGCCGGCCAGATAGCCGACATACATAAAAAGCGCCATCAGCGCCAACATCAAAAACGCAACTTTAAGTCCGTTCATATCATTGTCTTCCTCTCAATTATCTTAGCCAGAAAAGCGTATACGGTCAACTACTTTTCTACTACCCAATATATGGAAAATTCAGAGGAAAAGTTCCCTTTCGGAGGTGTCACAAAAAATATGTTTCACCAGTGAAAGTAACATCTCTTGAGCAGAAAAAAGCCGGGACGAGCCGTCCCGGCTTAAAGCTGGCTATCAGTTTCTATTTCTTACGCTTGCCTCTTCCGAACGAGGCTTTTTCAGTAGAGTATTCAGGCTCTCTGTGTTCGTCGTTATCCGGAGATTTCGGTTCCGATTCGGAGTCCGGAGTTTCGTGCTGTTCCTTTTTGAACTGCTGGCCGCGGCGGGATCTTCCCCGGCCGTAGCTGACATCGCTGTCCTGGGATTGGTCCGAATCGGAAGTTTCCCTTGGTGCTTCGGAAGTTTCCTTCGGCTCCTCGGAACGTTCTTCGTGTTTCTCCTCGGGTTCCGGGCGCTGTCTGCGACCGCGTTCACGCCGGTCGTAACCTGAGTCGCGACGAGGTCTCTCGCGGCGTTGATTTTCATTCGAATCATCGGATTCCGACGGCTTCACATCTGTATGCTCGGTCTGATCCTCAGGAGATTTGCCCGAAGATTCGTTCGGCTCGTGATCGCGCTCCATCTGAGGGTCTCGATCGCGCATGGATGCGAGTTGAGCGGCGATGCTTGCACGTTCCCGCTCCAAGGACTCCTGCGAAAGGGCATCCGGTCGGGGAGCGGTCGAGGGTTCCTTCTCGGCGATGGGCTTTTCTTCAGGCTGCGGTTTGGGCGGCTGTTTCCGGGCGGCCAACTCACCTTCGAGAACATGAAACGGAACCGGAGGCAACGTATACTTGAACGGCTTCTCCTCCTGCGGTTGAACACGCTCCTCTTTTCGATTCGATTCATGACGCGGCCGGCGATCCGGTCTGCCACCTGAATCCGGTCGGGTGCGGCGCGGTCTGGTTGGGCGCTCCCGTCTGGTCGGACGCTCCTCGGTCGTCGCAGGCGGCGCAGCAGCGGCTGTCGGTGGCGTTTGTCTCTCCGGCGAACGTCGGGAGGTCGGCCTTTGAGGGCGTTCCCGTTTGCGATCCGGCTTGCGGTCGTCCGAACGTTCGTCGCGTCCGAACGGTTTGCCGAATACACGCCGCATCGGAGGGTTCGGCGGAGTCGATCGCGCCGTTTTGAATTCAAATGTCTCCGCAATTACGGCCGCTCCGACCGCATCTCCCCAGACATCGAGAGAGGCGCGCCAGCGTTGCCAGAACCAATCGACTACAATAATCAAGCCTATTCCGGCTAAGGCGTTGGCGGAAAATCCGGCGGCGTTGATGATGACCGCCAACATGATCCATGAAGCTCCGGGGATCAGCGAGGTCGCAAACGATACTAGCCACGCCATCGCCCCAATCAACAGAATCTGAAACGGAGAAATCGGAATGTCGAACACCTGAGCGATGAAGACGGTGGCAATTGCCAGATACAAGGCGGTGCCATTGGCGTTGAGCATCGCTCCGGCAGGAAGGGTCAACGCGCTCGCCCGACGATCAACTTCGCAATCTTCGACCACGTTCTCATAGGTAACCGGCAGAGCTGCTACCGAAGATCCGGTGGCGAATGCTGTGGTGATGGCAGGAAGCACCTTACCGAGGTAGGTGAATGGACTCTTCCGTCCGAAGATTTTCGCGGTTACAGGAAGGATTACCAAACCGTGCAGCAGGAAGGCTACGGCAAGAGTGAAGGAGAAGGCCCCGAGCGATCCGAGAACATTCGCAATCGAATCGCCATCGGCCGCTACCGCCCGTCCGACAAGGAAGAAGATGCCGACCGGAGCGATATAGACGGCATAATTGACCAGCCGAGTAATCACTTCATTGAATCCGATGACAAACGACATCACTGGTTTGGATGTCTTGTCGTCCATGCCGGCGAGGACGATGCCGAACAGGAGGGAAAAGACTATCAGGCCGAGAAGTTGTCCCTGAGCGGTCGCCAGGAAGAAATTGTCCGGCAGGATTGAGCCGATGACTCCCGGGGTGGAAAGTTTGCCGATCTCGGTGATAGTCTCGGGAATAAACGCTCCATTTGTCTGAGTCACCACGCCCGGACGGATGATAAGCACAGCCAGGAGGCCGATGACAACGGCGATCGCGCTGGTGGAAGCGAAATAGACGATCATGTTTCGAACCGAGCGCGACACTTTTTTCATGTGGCCGATCGCGGCGACAGCAACGATAATCGATGCCGCGACAAGCGGGATCACCAGAATGTTCAGCGCGTTGAGCCAGAGCTGACCAATAAACGACAGCGAAAGCATCAGGTGCGGCAAATAATAGCCGAAAAGGCCGCCGACAATGGCGCTGAGAAGGACGGTGATCAGGATGACACTGGAAGACTTGCTACTCATTACAACCTACTAGTTTCAGTCCGGGCGTCCATCTCTCCAGCGGTTCCGATTTGCCGGACCTTGGTTTACCTGTTCGCGAAACGCGATCTGGATTTCTACAACGGGGCGCATTAAGGCCGGAGAGCTTCGGTATCTGTTGTTGGGGGTGATGTCAACGGTAAGCGGGGGAAAGCCTGCTTCGATTACCCCGATACGGCGCACCCAAAATCCATTATAAGCAACAATGATAGCCAGAAACAAAGGCGACCGCAACGCTTTTTCCTGTCTTCAGGCGCAATCGATTGCCTCGTAATATCTTAAGAGAATTTCCCCGGAGACGGGCCGTCTCGCGATGTTTGCCCTCGCCCGAATCCTTCTCCAAGGAGGCGGAATGGTCCATCTCCGGGCATGACTGAGCCCTGGTCTATCTGCTTTTCTGACTAGTGATTGAATAGACAGACCAAGTTGTGTATATTCCATCATGGATTTGTTCGAGAAAGAAAAGTCAGAGTCTCTTCCCAAAGAGCGTCCCGGAATTCAGCCGCTGGCGGACAGGATGCGCCCGGCCGATTTCGACCAGTTTTTCGGCCAGGAGAAAATTGTCGGACCGGGCTCGCCGCTTCGTAAGGCGATCGAAAACGACAAAGTGACCTCGCTGATCTTCTGGGGTCCCCCCGGGTCGGGCAAGACTACGCTCGCCTGGCTTATCGCACGTGCCACTAACGGTCAGTTCATTCCTTTCTCGGCCGTGACGGCTTCGATTAAGGAAGTGAAAGAGGTCATCTCCAAAGCGGGGAATTACTACCGGATGACCGGGCGGCGGACTTATGTCTTTGTCGATGAGATCCATCGCTTCAACAAAGCACAGCAGGATGCCTTTCTTCCCTATGTTGAAAAAGGGGACATCGTGTTAATCGGGGCGACCACCGAGAATCCATCGTTTGAGATCAATTCGGCGCTTCTTTCGAGGATGCGGGTGTATGTACTGGAGCGATTACCGGAAGAGGCAATAGAACAGATTGTGCGTCATGCGCTCTCCGACGCTGAGGTTGGCATCGCCGGAATGAAGCTGAAGGTTGACGACGAAGCGCTGAGGTTCATTGCTTCGGCGGCCGACGGCGACGCCCGCCGTGGGTTGGTGTTGCTGGAGAATACAGCACTTTACCTGGGGGAAAATTCGGAGATTACGGTCGAAGCACTCAAGCAGGTGCATCAGAAGAATATCGCCATGTACGACAAGGCCGGGGAGGAGCATTTTAATCTGATCTCCGCCCTGCACAAGACAATTCGCGGAGGGGACCCGGATGCTTCGCTTTACTGGCTGGCCCGGATGCTCGATGGTGGGGAGGATCCGATGTATATCATTCGCAGGATGGTGAGATTTGCGACTGAGGATGTCGGTCTGGCCGATCCGTATGCCCTGACCCTGACCCTCAATGCGCGCGATACTTTTCACTTTTTGGGCTCTCCCGAAGGGGAACTGGCGATTGCCGAAGCAGTCGTCTATATGGCCTGTGCGCCGAAATCAAATGCCATCTACACTGCATTTCAAAAGGCCCAGAAGGATGCTCGCGAGCAGGGCTCTTTGCCGGTTCCGCTGGATATCAGGAATGCCGTAACCGGCCTTATGAAAGCGATTGGTTATGGAAAAGATTACAAATACGCGCATGATTTCGAGAACGCCGTCACCGACCAGCAGTATTTCCCGGACGATCTGAAGGGAACCGAGTACTTTCAGCCCAAAGACGTCGGCCGCGAGAAGAAGATGAAAGAGTATCTCGACTGGTACCGCGAAGCGCGCGCCCGGCTTATGTCAGAGTCAGGCCGGAAAGCCGAAGAGTAATCGGTTGTCCGGCAGGATATTCCGACAGAGTGAACACCGTCAGCTCCCTTTCCCAAAAAACGCTCCCGGATTGCCCCAAATCTGACCAAATTTGAGGATTCCGCAGGCATAACTTACCTCCATCATCGGGCTGGGTATAGCCTTCCCGTGCTTTGCCGATAACTCGAAATAGCTCATTGCCGTACCAGCGTCGCTGTACCAGGCGCGGCCGGGCATAGGATTTTGAATATGCGGTCAAAGTAGAGAGGCAGATAGATATGTTCAAAAACATCAAAATTCAGACCAAACTTATCATTCTCTTTCTCATAGTAGGGCTTGGCCCGTTGGTGACGATCGGATGGATCACCCTCTCGAGTGCCCAGAATGCACTCCAGGACAGGGCGATGGATCAGTTGATCTCGTTTCGCGAAGCGAAGAAAAGTCAGATCGACGATTATGTTCGGACGATCGAAGAACAGGCGAGGACTTTTTCCAACGACCGGATGATTATCGATGCGGTCAGGCAGTTCTCGGCTGCTTTCAAGAACATCCCGAATGAGGGAGAAGACGGAAACCCGGTCAACGACGAGACGCTTCGGAAATACCGCCAGGCGCTTAGCCATTATTATAGCAGTCAACTCAGCTCTGAGTATGCCCGTCGTAACGGAAATGGCAAGAGCGATTCGTTTGGAAGCACCGTCGACCAACTCGACAAAGGATCCGTCATTCTGCAGTACCGCTATCTGGCGGCGAACCCCGAACAGCTGGGGCAAAAGGCGAGCTACCTCGACGCGAACGATGGCTCCATCTGGAGCATGTTACACCAGAAGTACCATCCGCATATTAAAGGCTATCTCGAAGGGTTCGATTTGAAAGATGTGTTGTTGTGCGATGCCGAGACAGGTCGGGTGGTCTACTCGGTCGCAAAGGATATCGATTTCACGACTTCGCTGAAGGACGGTCCGTTCGCTTCGACCGGAATCGGCAAGGCCTTCCGCGCTGCTGAATCCAGCGGCGATCCGGCTTTTGTCACGGTCGAAGATTTTGCTCCGTATCGGCCGTCATTCGATGATCAGACGGCATTCGTAGCTTCGCCGATTTTCGACGGTTCACAGAAAGTCGGTGTGCTCATTCTGAAAGTACCGACCGACCAGGTTAACCGGATTATGACCAGTGAACACCGCTGGGCGGATGTCGGGCTGGGTGCGACCGGCGAAACTTTCCTGATCGGATCGGACATGAAACTGCGAAGTGACTGTCGTCTCGAAGCGGAGAATCCGACTGAGTTCGCCAAAGTGGCCGAGCGTTCCGGAATCGGCAATGATGTCCGTGAGTTGGTGGCGGCCAAGAGATCCACCGTCGGATTGCTGGATCTTCAGACAGCCGCAGCCCGCGATGCCGTGAACGGTAAATCCGGCAATGTCTTTGACCAAGGGTTCCGCGGAGAAGCGGTGCTCACGTCGTACTGTCCGCTCAAGCTTACGGGACTGGACTGGGCGATCGTTGCACAGATAGACAAGGACGAGGCCTTCTCATCGGTCGGAAGTATGCGTCGCACGGCTTTGTTCGTCGGTCTCTTTGCAGCCCTCGGTGTGGTGCTACTTGGATCCCTCTTCGCCAAGACGCTTTCGCGCCCGATTCACAAAGTAGCCGGTCTTACCAGGAAAATGAACGAGGAATTCAATCAATTCGCCGGAGTGGTCGACGCCATTGCCGCCAATGACCTCACCCGGGAGATAAAGCAGACGAAGCTGGAGAGCCTGGGGATAGATTCGAAGGACGAGATCGGGTTGCTGGCGAAGGCGGTCGAAGAAACGATGTCGGCCAAGAACCGGATTGGAGAATCGCTAAACGGCATGACCGCGAATTTCGGACAGATGGTGAAGCAACTCAGCCTCAACGCCGCCCAGCTCGTCGGGACGGCGAACGAGATCGCTTCTTCCTCGGAACAGATGTCACGGGGTGCCCAGGATCAATCGGAACAGGTGACCAATGTATCAAGTGCGATTGAGGAAATGCTGGCGACCATCGTAGAATCGTCGAAGAATGCTGCTGATGCCACCGATGCTTCGCGCAATGCTTCCAACACGGCGAGCACCGGCGGACAGGTGGTCGGAGATACGATCGAAGGAATGCAGCGGATCGCCAATGTCGTCAAGACATCGGCGTCATCTATCGAAAAGCTGGCAACCTCGGCTGACCAGATTGGCGAGATTATCGGAGTCATCGATGACATCGCCGACCAGACCAACTTGCTGGCCCTCAATGCGGCAATCGAAGCAGCGCGGGCAGGGGAGCAAGGACGCGGTTTCGCGGTGGTGGCCGACGAGGTCCGCAAGCTGGCCGAACGAACCGGCAAGGCGACCTCGGAAATTACCGAGATGATTAAGGGAATCCAGCAGGAAACAGTCGACGCGGTGCAGTCGATGCAGGCAGGAATGGACGAAGTTGAAAAAGGAAAACAGCTTGCCGACATGGCCGGCTCCAGCCTGAACGAGATCGTAGTCACCACCCAGAAGGTGATGGACATGATCCAGCAGATGGCTACGGCAGCCGAGGAGCAATCGACCGCAGCCGAACAGATCTCACGAAATGTCGAACATATCTCTTCGGTCACGCAGGAGACGGCCTCAGGAGCGAAGGAGTCTGCGGCGGCGGCCGAAGAACTTAATCGTCGTGCTGAGGGATTAAAAGTAATGGTCGAGAAATTCCGGACCTGATTTCCCTGCGGCGATGCTGAGGAAAAGTCAAGCGGACGGTTCTATTTGAACCGTCCGTTTCCTTTTGCATTAGTTGGGGGTCAATGTTTGCGGAGGCCCTAATCGATCACTATGACGGCGGCGCCGGTGAATTGGCCTGACCGGAGATCGTTCAGGGCATCGTTGGCTTTCTCAAGCGGATACCGGTGAACTTCGGACCGGATCGGCACTTTTGGAGCTAACTGGAGGAACTGTTCGCCGTCGTCTCTGGTCAGATTGGCAACCGACCGCACAACCCGCTCTCCCCACAGTATGGAATAGGGGAACGAAGGGATATCGCTCATGTGAATCCCACCGCAGACGACAATTCCTGCTTTGCGAACAGCCATTAGAGCTGCCGGTACCAATGAACCGACCGGTGCGAAAATAATTGCGGCATCGAGTTCCTCGGGGGGCCGGTCTTCCGAACCTCCAGCCCAGACGGCGCCGAGGTTCCTGGCGAATTCTTGTGCTTCGGAATCGCCATCCTTTGTGAAGGCGTAAACCTGTTTGCCCTGATGCCGGGCGACTTGGATCAATAAGTGAGCGGCGGCACCAAAGCCGTAGAATCCAATTCGATTTGCATCGCCGGTCATGCGGTACGATCGGAACCCGATCAACCCGGCGCACAGCAACGGAGCAGCCTGCAGATCCTGATATCCTTCAGGGATGGCGAAACAGAACCGTTCATCGGCGACACAACTTTCCGCGTAGCCCCCATCGATCTGATAGCCGGTATACTTTGCGAAATCGCAGAGATTCTCCTTGACCGGAGCGACAATAGCGGCATTTGCCGCAGCTCCAGCCGAGCCAGGGAACACCAACACGATCCCCCGGCGAGAATTTGGTCGCATTCGGTCCGCGTGCGAGTACGGTGCCGACAATCTGATGTCCGATAACCAGAGGGAGTTTAGGTTCGGTAAGCTCGCCATCCACGATATGCAGATCGGTGCGGCAAACGCCGCAGGCGTGGACTTTGAGAAGTACCTGACCGGATTCGGGCCGAGGATCGGGAACATCCCTGAGCACCAGTGGCTGTTTGGCCGTTTCGAGAACCATCGCTTTCATCGCATACTCTTCTTGTTTGAAATCTGTTAGCCTGGCATCATACAAACCGCTACAATCAGTCTAACATGCTGGATGCGCACAGGTTTCGCAAGTACATACGCACCCGGCCGGACACTCAATAGAGGGTCTGTTTTCGTTCGTTCAGGAACAGATCAGGTGCTCCGCGTGTAGAATATGCTACTGAGTGAGTCGGATTATCACCTGGCTGCACCCGGGTCAATTTGGTGTATTGTTCTGTTATAATTGGCCGACTGATTGTCGATATGAGAAATGATAGACCGATTTAGAAATGTGGCCTATCTCACATTTGGAACCGGAACGGAAGAAAGGCGGAGGAGTTATGTTACGAGAGGTGAAACGCAATACCTGGGGGCGTTTTCTGAAGAAGTTCAGTACCGATAATCGGTATAGATTTGCCAGTGTGGTGGTGAGTCATCGCGGAAAAGCGAGAGTCACGATCAGCGAGAACATCCCGTTCGTCGGCGCCGGACTGTGCAAGGCCGGAAGGTTGATCGATGCTATCGAACTGTTTACCGGTCAATGGTCCCCTGAGCAGCTGACGGTCCCGTCGGTATCGATGAAGCAGCCGGTCCGTCTCCTGGTGGACGGAGAACCGGACCTGGATCAGAAGCTAGTGGTCGAAGGAGAGGATGGCTCCAGGTTTGAAGTTCACCTCGACGCCAATCGAGTTGATCCAAAGTACCTGATCGAGAAGCTTGCCTATACGATCGCAGAACGCCGTGGTTTCGCTCCCGGCAGCGAACTTGAGAGCTGGCTGGAAGCGGAGCGGACCGTTCAGCAGGTTGAAAGCCAATTCGTGTGACCGCCTCCCGGGCGAATTGCCCCTGACCGTCTTACGTCCACGTTTCAGCATCACAGTTTTTCCCGAGGCGCGATGACAGTTCATCGCGCTTTCGACTTTGCATCCCTTTTGCACCGGGGGACAATACTTCTTGACGATCTGACTCCGCTTCCCTAGTTTACCTGAAATCATATTACACGCGGAGGACATTTATGGGTTTAATTGGCCTATTAGTCTTTGTAGTAATCGTATTCATTATCATAGCATGGCTTATCAGCATGTACAACCGGCTGGTGAGGCTTCGCAACACCGTCCGTTCTTCGTTTTCAGATATTGATGTGCAATTGAAGAAGCGGTACGACCTGGTTCCGAATCTGGTCGAGACGGTGAAGGGATACGCGGCCCATGAAAAGGGGGTGTTCGAGAAGGTGGCGGAGGCGAGGTCGCAGGCGATGCAGGCAGGTTCGCCGAAAGAGATGGCGGAAAAGGACAATATGTTCCGTGAGACAATGAAGAGTCTTTTTGCGGTCGCCGAGGCCTACCCCGAGCTCAAGGCCAACACCAACTTCCTGCAGCTTCAGTCGCAGTTCCAGGAGTTGGAGAACAGCATCGAGGCAGCACGCCGGTATTACAATGCGGTCGTCAGAGATTACAATACCTCGATTGAAACCTTCCCGGCCAATCTGATGGCTTCATCGTTCGGGTTCAAGCAAGAAGAGTTCTTCCAGCTCGATTCGCCGGAGGAGCGGAAGCCGGTCAAAGGAGATTTCAGTTCGTGAACAGCCAGTGCGGAGGGAGCCCAAAATGAGATCGCAGAAGCTTCGCCCGTCTGCCCGCGTCATACTCACCATCGGCCTGCTACTCGTTGCGATCGGCGCGATCAGCCCGGCGGCGCAGGCCCAATATTTCACTATCACTTCGTTTCACTCGAACATAAACATCCATTCCGATGGCACCGTGGTAGTGAAAGAGGATCTCAAAGTAGTATTCGACCAGGCACGGCATGGGATATATCGTGAGATTCCATTCAAATATCGTGATGAGCTGGGTGGGACGCAGAGAACGCCGATCGAAGTGGAGTCGGTGACCGACGAGTCCGGGAATAAGCTGAAGTATCGGGTCACGCATGAAGGGAGCGTCGTCAACATCCGAATCGGCGACGCTGACAGATTTGTCGACGGTGACCAGAGTTACGTAATCACCTACCGGGTGAGTAATGTCGTCATGTTCATGAAAGACCATGACGAACTCTACTGGAATGTTACCGGTAACTATTGGAAGGCGCCGATTAACGAGGCCTCGGCCAAGATTACGCTCGATACCGAAGAAACGATCTCGGATCTTCGCACCGGCTGTTACACCGGACCGTTAGGATCTAAAGAAACATCCTGTAGTGCGCAGACTTTCAGCAATGGCGCCGAATTCATGACCACTCGGAACCTCAAAGTAGGCGAAGGGCTCACGGTTGCCCTGGGATGGCCGAAAGGAATCGTCAGTCCGCCGACCGGATGGCAGAAATTTCTCCTTGAGGTAAATCCGAAGGAAAACTGGGTGATCCTTCTGCCGTTTATCTCGCTGATTATCATGCTCCGGCTTTACCTGACGCGAGGGAGAGATCCCAGGGTCCGTGATGCGCTGGTAGTCAAGTACGAGCCGCCGACATTTAATGGAAAGCCGCTCAATGCGGCCGAAGTCGGGACGTTGATAGACGAGAGTCTCGACCAGAGGGATCTCACCGGCGCAATCATAGGATTGGCGGAGAAGGGATATCTCAAAATCCATGGAGACAAGACCGAAGGGTTCATGGGGATGTTCGAGCATGTGGACTATCGGCTGGTGAAAGTGAAGGATCTGGACAATGATCTGAGTCCGTTCGAGCGACAGCTCATGGATTATATCTTTGTCGATGGTGCGGCGGAGATTTATGTCTCCGATATGAAGAATCGGTTCTATCGGAATCTGGGACTGCTCCGCACCACTTTGTTCACGGATCTGGTCGACAAGAAATACTTCACCCGAAGCCCGGAGACGGTCACCGGTCAGTATTACTCCATCGGGGTGGTGCTGATTATTTTCGGGATCTTTGCCTCGCTTATTTTGACTCCTGATTCCACTTTCAAATCAATCGTGATGTTTGCGCTGTCAGGTCTTGTGTTCATTTTGTTCGCGAAGGCTATGCCGGCCAAGACTCGCGACGGTGCGCAGGCCAATCAGGATGTTCATGGTTTTCAGGAATTTATGAACAGAGCGGACAAGGACAGACTACAGAGGATGGGGCCGGAAGTCTTCTATAAGTACATGCCTTACGCAATTGCCCTTGACGTTGTGGACCATTGGTCAAAAGCTTTTGCCGGGCTTTTCAAGGAATCGATGTCACCCCCGGGCTGGTATGTAGGTCCGTATGCCGCAGGAATGTTCAGTCCGGTCAGTTTCGGCCAGTCACTGAACAGCGTGTCCTCGTCACTTGGGTCGGCGATGTTTTCGGCGCCTCGCGGAAGCGGAATTTCCGGCGGCGGCGGATCATCAGGAGGCGGATCGGGCGGCGGTGGGGGCGGTAGCTGGTAAGTTTATCCCGTTAGATGGCAATAAAGTACGGGCCGACGCCTATCATCGTCGGCCCGTAAAGTATAGAGAGGGTGTCGAAAAAGAAAGTCGCCGAAAACTCCATTTCGGTCAATTTATTAAAGAAACCCGCCAGTCTGCTGGGCCGCGTGAAGTCCGTGTCGCCAGCCCGAAGTCCCCTTTTAGCCCCAGTGCCCAGCCATCTCCTCTGCCCCCAAAATCGCTGAACCGACGGGTTCTCTTTAATTCTTCTGTTAATAATCATCGGCCTGCCTGACTGATCACTCGATGAGACAATTTTAGGTAGAAACTGAGTATGATTGAGTATGCCGGAATGGAGTCAGTGGGTGTCGAGACCTGGTCCGATTTCTGGGACACCCTGTCGAAAACCAGCACTAGGAGCGGTAAAGCGGCCAGATTGAGTAAGGGATTTACTAAGCAGTTGCGAAAACCTGAGTGCAGCCGCTTCTTGTATGAGTGAACCGTTAATCTATTGGGAGCGTAATTCAGTTTGTCCGATGCCAGGGATCACAAGAGACCGATCAGAATCGGGATATCGACCTGCTTGCTGGGTCAAAAGGTGCGATATGATGCCGGTCACAAGCATGACCGGTATATAACCGAAGTTCTCGGGCAGCAGTTTGCGTTTGTGCCGGTCTGTCCGGAGATCGAAGTCGGTATGGGGGTGCCGCGAGAACCGGTTCATCTGATTGGCGATCCGGCGCAGCCCGCGATGGTGGGCAGAAAATCAGGCACAGATTGGACCGAGCAGATGAAGAACTATGCTGCGGGCCGGGTAAAGAAAAAGGATTTTGCGGGACTTTCCGGCTACATTCTCAAGAAAGACTCCCCATCCTGCGGCATGGCCAGGGTAAAGGTCTTTGCGGAGTCGGGTATTCCCCAAAAGACCGGCACCGGCTTGTTTGCATCCGCTCTGCTTCGAGAATATCCCCTTTTGCCGGTGGAGGAAGAGGGGAGGCTCAACGATGCCGCTATTCGAGAGAATTTCATAGTCCGAGTGTTCAGCTATCATCGGTTCCAGGAGTTCTGCCGCCAGAAGTTTTCGGCGAAAGGGCTGGTGGATTTTCACACGCGTCACAAGTACTTGCTCATGGCCCACAGTGTGAAGCACTACAAACTGCTCGGACAGTTGGTGGCTGATGTAAGAAAGCATCGCCCGACCGAAATAGTCGATGCGTACGGCAAACTTCTGATGGAAGGTTTGGCGATGAAATCAACCGTGCGCAAAAACGTGAATGTGCTGCAGCATATCCTGGGTTATTTCAAGAAGCATCTGGACGGCAGCGAGAAACAAAGCATCCTTCAAGTCATCGAGGACTATCATACCGGATTGGTGCCATTGATCGTTCCAATTTCATTGTTTCGTTATCTCGTCAGGAAATACGGGGTCGCTTACATCGAGGATCAGATCTATCTGAATCCTCATCCTAAAGAGCTGATGCTGCGCAATCATGTGTAAAGAGCGCCCATCGGCGCGCCCCGAATTCGCTTGTTATCCCAGACTAATCGCTCTATATTACTGATAGCACCGCACGTTCTACGGACATCCAGTCACATATCACATAGAAAGGGCCGGAGTATGTTAGTCAAGACCCTTCTCAAAACCAAACCACGCCGCATCATCACCGTGCACCCGACGGCATCAATCGACGACGCAATGGAATTGCTGATCGCCAACGGAATCGGCTGTCTCCCCGTCATTGATGACACCGGCGCGCTCACCGGAATCGTGAGCGACAAAGACATTTTCAAGAAGATCCATGAACTGAAAGGAGAGTATCATCAGCTTCGCGTCATGGACGTCATGACCTCGGAGATCGTGATCGGCGTTCCTTCCGATGAAATCGGCTACATCGCTAGTATCATGGAGCGAAACTGGATCAGGCACGTGCCGATCGTGGAAAACGAGAAGCTGATCGGGCTGGTGTCATTGCGCGATGTAATCAGGACGATGGCGGCCTTCACCGACATGGAGAATCGCTATCTCAGCATGTACATGGACGGACTGCACAGCCGCGATCATTCGGCTGACGCCTAGATCGACATCGTTCTCTTTCAGAATGGATGTAAGAAATCAAAATGAGACGGGCGACCCTGGGGCCGCCCGTTATCGCAATCGACTGTTCCGGATTTTCTAGACGGGAGTAACTTCCGAGGTGCAGAACGAGCATTTCTTTGCCTTCAAAGGGATGGCGGACAGACAGTAGGGGCATTCCCGGGTGGTCGGAGCCGGCGGCGCGGCGACGGCCTCTTTGGCCTTGAGCCTGTTGATGTTCTTGACAAGGATGAAGATCGCGAATGAAACGATCAGGAAGCTTATTACGGTGTTCAGGAACATGCCGTAATTCAACGTAACGGCGCCGGCGGCGTTGGCATCGGCAATCGTCAGATACGGACCCGCCGTTGCTGCTCCCTGTTTCAGGACGACGAAAAGATTCGAGAAATCAACATTTCCCAGAAGCAGACCGATCGGGGGCATGATAACGTCGCTGACCAGGGATTTCACTATTGTCCCGAAGGCGGCGCCGATGATAATACCGACTGCCATGTCGACGACATTGCCCTTGACGGCGAACTCCTTGAATTCCTTCATCATTGACACGGGGATTCTCCTCTATAAAAGTGTGGTGGTGTCAGCCGGAACCGGAAACGCCGTGTGCCTTCCGGTAACGGAATTAACCGGGCGTGAGGCGGCAGGGCAAGCAGAATTTCCGCGAGAGGGGACCGGCAGCCTCTGACATCTTAAGTCCGGCGACGTTTCCAATTGAAACAGTGAGGCCAACGGCGTCGGGTAAGAAGCCTTAAATCCGCGGCCGATCGGGCAAACGGCTCAATCCTTCCACTGAATCACCGACAATTAATATGATAACCGCAATTAGTAAACGACCACATGATCAGAACACTGCGCATCCTCATTGTCTTGATGCAGCTTGCAGTTTGTGCAGGGGCGACAAACTACTATGTATCACCGACGGGTAACAATGCCGCCGACGGTCTCACGCCGTCGACTGCCTGGTTGTCGATCAACCTCGGTGACCAGAGCCAGCTGAACGTGCTCATTCCCGCGGACACGGTAAATATCCTCCCGGGAACCTACGCCGTCTCAAACTCAATCACATTAGCGTCTGCGGGCAGTCCCGGCAGCCTGATTGTCTATCGGAAGGTAGGGCGGGGGGACGCGATTGTCGATCTCAACAATGCGGACAAAGCTGCCTTTGTGATCACGGCCAGTTATGTGGAACTCCATGGGGTGCAGATAGTCAATACCCGTAACAACGGTATCACCCTTGACGGGCACTTCAACGTAATCGCGAACTGCTTTATACGAGACGCCGGAAAGGTCGGTATCGACAACTACGGGACCAACAATCTGCTCTTTCGCAATATCATCTATGCCGCGGGCGACGACGGGATTAAGACCGAAGACGGGGGCGGATCAAATAGTATTTATCACAACACGATTCATGCCGGAGGCAAACACGGGATCGAGTTGAAATCTTCCGTGATAAACGAGCGGATGTTCAACAATATCATCACGTCGAACAAGAACCGGGGGATCAGCGGATCGAGTATGGACGTCTGCGCCTTCAACAACGTCTGGGGAAATCCGGACGGCGATTATGTCGGCATCAGCGACTCGGCGGGCGGAATATCGGTTTTTCCGAAATTCGCTGACACGGCTCAGGGACGGTTCGATCTCAAGGTGGGAGCGGGGGAAATCGACGCCGGTCACGATCTCGGATATGAGTTCAACGGCTCGGCGCCGGATATAGGTGCAATCGAAAAATACAATGTCTACTACGTCAGTCCGACGGGCGATGACAGTGCCAACGGGACCTCGCTTTCGAGCGCCTGGCGAACAATAGACAACGGCGACTGGCTACTACTTCCCGGTGACAGCGTCCATATCCTTTCCGGAACATACACCGACTCTTGCGTTTTGACCGCATCGGGAGCTGCTGACAACGACCGGATTATCTACCACGGAGCCAGAGACTCGGTTACGCTCAATGCTACGGGATATAACACCGGGGTCATGCTGTCGGGTGACTATGTCGAGTGGAACGGGATCTCGGTGACGAGTGCATCCAACACCGACCTGTACATCAGTGGAAGCGGTTGCGTGGTTAACTTCAGCCGATTCACCAATGCGGGTATGTACGGTGTGCATACCACCGGCGCAACCGATCTCTACAAGAATGTTTTTGCCTTTAACAATCATTCCGGGGCATACGAGGAAGCGGCTGGAGGGGCAAGCATTTACAACAATTCGTTCTTTACCAACCAGTATTTCGGCTTCAAGACGAACAGCGGCTTGCTCTCGCTGACCAACGATATCTTTCAGGATCACGATAGCGCAGGCGTGCACGCACCTTTGCTGAATACAATCGGTTTCTCGATGTTCTTCGGAAATAACACTAATCTGTCCGGCGGAATTCTGATGGGGCTGACGAGCATTACGAAGAACCCACAGTTCGTAGACCCGGGCGCCGGAAACTTTTTTCTCTCTCAGGGTTCTCCGGGGATCGACGGTGGGGCAAATGTCGGATTGCCTTACACCGGTTCGGCCCCCGACATAGGAGCTTACGAGTCAGGCGTTCTGGCACAACTCATAATCACACCGTCTATCGATACGCTCTATGCTGACTCGGTCTACCAGTTTTCTGTTATCGCGCTCGACAGCAGCGGTCTGCCTGCTAATCCCGGCAGTCTGGTCTGGTCCACCACGTTCGCCAGTGGATCGGTAAGTTCAGACGGGCTGTTTACCCCCAATCTGGTCGGTGCCGGTACAATCATTGTCAAATCGAATATCGCCTCAGTGAAGGATACGTCGATTGTCATGCACGTGGTGCCGGGAACGCTCAGCAGTCTGACGATCTCACCCAGCAAAGACACCGTGTCAACGGATTCCACGATCCAGTTCAGTGCTGCCGGCAAGGACATTCATGGTAATACCGTCAGCAACTTCGGTGTCCTCTCCTGGTCAGTGTTCAACGGTATCGGTAGTATAGACGCAGGCGGATTGTTCTCGGCTAATCGCACAGGCAAAGGGTTTGTGAGGGCAAGCAGCGATCTCGGTCCGAGCAAGATAAGCGACACCATCCTGGTAGTGGCGGGAGCGTTATCGTATCTGAGAGTTGCGCCGGGACTGAATACGATGATCGAGGATTCTTCGCATCAGTATGCAGCTTCGGGTTATGATGCCGACTCGAATCTGGTCCAGATTCTTACCAATGCCGCGACCTGGAGTACCTCGGATCCAACAGGCAGCGTTACTCCAACCGGCCTATATACGGCGGGAACCAGTTTGTCTCCGCCTCTCTACCATGTTCTTGCGACCTACAGCGGCCTTAAGGATTCCGGAACAGTGGCCATTATCTCCAGCGGTACCCTTGACCATGTTCGAATCGAGACAGCATCGGGGTCACCTGTAAATGACTCGACCTTTACTACTGACAACGATTCCACGGTGTTGTACTGCCGAAGCTATGACTCGGGGAACAATCTTATTGGCGATGTATCCGTCACCTGGAGCTTGATAGGTGCTGATACGATCGGAACGCTGAGCAACACGTCGGGTGTTTCGACGACACTTGAGCTGAACAGTCTCGGGACGGCCCGGATCGTGGCGACATACTCTGCCTCGATTGCGGATACCACGGGAACGTTGACAAGCAATGCAGGATTTCCGAGCCGAGTGAAGGTAACGCCGGACAGTGCGGAGATTACGGCCGATAGCACCGTTCAGTTCACGGTGACGGATTACGATGCGGACGGGAACATTACGTCGATCAACGTCATCGGCAGCTGGTCCGTGATCGGAAGTATCGGAAATATATCCCCGGGCGGCTTATTCACCCCCGGGTTAGCCGGAGACGGGCGAATCGCCTTCACCGGGGCGCTGGCAGATACCACTGCTACGGTCAGGGTTGTAGCCGGGGCACTTCAGCAGATTGTCGTAAGCCCTGATACGCTTATTCTGTCGGCCGATTCGGTACATCAGTACGAAGCATTGGGATTCGATGCACACGGAAACAGCCAGGATCCGGGGAGCATTACCTGGTCGGTGACCGGTCCCATCGGGAGTATCGACAGCACCGGGTTGTTTGATGCTTCCACCGCAGGCAGCGCAAGGGTGGCGGCTCTTTCTTCGCTTGGGCCGGCTGATACGTCGAGCATCATCGAAGTAACCCCCGGCAGACCGATTGTCATGACAATTTCGCCGGACTCGGCAGTCGTAACGGCAGATAGCCTGCTTACGTTCACAGCTAATGGCAGCGATGCTGATGGGAATGCCGTCAACTTCGGAGATATCGACTGGTCAGTGCTCGGTGGAATAGGGGATATCGACGGCAATGGATCGTTCTCTCCGTTTACGGCCAGGCAGGGTAACATCGCCGCCCAAAGCAGTATTTTCGGACTGGTCGACACAACCGGCCCGATCGAAGTAACCCCCGGCTCGCTGGTACAATTGGCTGTGTTACCGGATACTGCTACTACCCGAATCGGCGATTCGGTTCAGTACAACGTAATCGGACGAGATGCCGCGTATAATCAGGCTTCAGTCGGCACTCTGTCGTGGGAGGTGCAGTACGGAAAAGGGACGATCAATGATTCGGGGCTGTTTGTCGCCGGTCAGTCGGGGTCGGAAAAAATCATCGCTACCAGCAGCATCGGGGGGATCACGGACACCAGCGGGATACTGACCATTGAGGCGCTTGGCATCACGGCAATTCCTATCGGCACGGGCCGGGTGAATCCGGGGCAGACTGGCAATACTATCCTGTCTTTCTCCCTTGAGAACAATTTCGCGACCGACAAGCAACTCACCGGTCTGGCGTTTCGAAGCCACTCCCGCGGGGCTGGAACTGCCGCACAGATACTTGCGGAGATAAACTCGATCGCTGTGTACATGGACACGAATGGAGACTCGACGCTGGATCCGAACGACAGTCTTATCGCGGCATCAGCGTTTACCAACTCGCCTGAGCTGCTCACGTTTGCTCCGCTGACGATTGCGGCCGGATCAGCAAAGACATTCGTCCTAACGCTGGACGTCTCATCCTCCGCCCGCGATGGAGACTCACTCGATGTGATGCTCCTTCCGGGTCAGGACATTGCCACGCTTGATGGCACCACGGTCGACGGTCCCGACACGGTCAATTCGCTGGGCTGGAGTATCATCGACGGCATGGTGTCCTCCCAAATTTCAGTACCGGCGTTCGGCATGCAGTCGGTCTCACCCGGTGATTCTACCTACCTGCTAGCCACAGTCGATTTGCCTCGAAACGGTTATTCTCCCGACACCCTACAGGTTTTCACAGTGTCCAATCTGGGCACAGCTCAGAATTCAGATTTCGACTCGCTGATGCTCTACAAAGATAACGGCGATGCCGCCTGGGGGGGACCATCCTCAGAGCAGCCTCTGGGAAAGCTAATATTCACGGGTGATCGATGGACCCTGAGCGGGCTGCATGCACTACTCAACTCAACGACAAACAGATTCTTCGTTGGTGGACGGATCTCATCCTATCCTGCCGGCGGGGCAACAATCAGGATTGGCATTCCAATCAATGGTATCGAGGTGGCGTCAGGCAACGACGGCCCTATCGATGCACCGGTCGCTCCGGGGGGAACTTTGACGATTGCGACGGTAGAGTCAGTTGATCTGGAGGTAATTGACGTTCCTGGAGGAACCCTTATACCGGGCAGAGTCACGCCGCCGCTCCTGGCATTCGACCTGGTCAACAATTACGCGACGGCACTTGAACTGGACAGCCTGAAGCTCTCTATGAATGCGCTTGATATACAGGGGGCGAGTCAACTCCAGCTAAGTTCGCAGATCGACTCGGTGCAGCTCTATCTCAACCTGGACGGTAATAGTCAGGTGATTGGCGATTCCGACAGTCTGATCGCGACTGCTTTTGTTGAGAACGGCCGAGTGACATTTTCTACCGGCGGCTTCGCGATCGGCGCCCACGGTGGCCGACGGTCGCTGGCCGTTATCGCTTATATGGATCTGTCGAATAGCAAGAACGGCAATGAGATCAGCCTCTCGATACAGGATTCGTCAGCCGTTTATTTTACCTCTGCCGTCCATTGCCAGGGGAGCTTCCCGCTGACCAACAGCAATTCCTTCACGATAGATGCATTTCCCGCGGCCGCCGTCGCTGTCCAAAGCGCTCCGACCTCGCCGCTGTTCGGCGGACAGTCCGGGCAGGTCGTGCTCGACTTCACCCTGCCTGCAGATGGATATTCGCCGGCCGTACTTAAGCAACTCACCATGACCAATACCGGCACACTCGACGAGCTAGACGCGCTTTCTTCGATACGCCTTGTGTCGGACCGCACGGGGAACGGGTACTCGGTCGACGACAGCGTTGTTGCCAATTTCACTCCGAGCGCCGGCAGTTGGAGTGTATCAAAGCTTAGCTACGCGATTCCGTCGAGCGGCCACCGGTTTCTTGTGGTAGTCGATGTCATCAACAAGCAGTTCAGTGTCGGGACACTTAACTTCCGGATCGTCCCCGGCAGCGTGAAATTTGCTTCAGGCACAACCGGTCCGGATGATGTCTCGGTCGGGAACGATCATGATCGGGTAGTTTTTCCTTCGGATCGGGTAACCGCTTTCGCTATCCCGCGTGGGTCGTACACGGTGAATCCGGGAAGCAGCCAGAATGTGGTCCTGACGTTTGCCCTTTACAACGGATTTACGAGTGAAACCCAGCACCTCACCGCGCTGCGTCTCACGAACGGAACGAGATCGGTTTCTACCCGTTCATTCGCCGACCACGAATTGGGACTGATTTCGCTGTATGTCGATTCCGATTTCGACCGTGTACTCGGAAAAGATTCGTTGTTGGGTACCGGATCATTCGTCAACGGACAACTGTACCTCAGCGGGTTGAATCAGGCGCTTCCGGCCGAGTCGCTCGCCTATTTCTTTGTCGTGAGCGATGTCCCCTTGAATTTGATCGACAGTGACAGTCTCAGCGTGCAGGTATCGGCAACCTCGGATCTGATCTTCTCGTCGTCCATAAAAGTGAACGGCGATGTACCGTTGATCAGCGGGTATGGCGTGGTGGACGGATCGATTCGGGATCAGTATGAAGAGATCCCGCAACGATCCCGTTCGATCACCCCCGGGGATACTGCGATCACGTTGGCAGCGTTCGCCCCGGCCCTTAACGGTGATCAGGTCGATCAGATCACCTCTCTGACGATCGAAAATGGCTCGGACGCAGATTCTTCGGATATACGAAATCTCCGCCTCTGGCTCGATAGAAACGCCGATGATACCTGGGAGGAGACCGACTCGCTGGTGGCGGCATTCTCATTCGTCAACGGATCCTGGGTGGTATCGCCGCTGAGTTTGACTGTGTCCGGGACGGCTCCTGCATTGATGGTGGTTGGAGATATTGCCGACTCGGCTGCTTCGGGACGGGCCATCCATTTCTATCTCCCTTTGAACGGCTGTCGGTATGCCTCCGATAACGATGGTCCCCGCGACTCTGCCCTGACCATAGGCAACAAATTCACGATTTCCAGATCGGGGCTCAGTATCGCGTATTCGCTCGACGGTTACACGTATTCTGTAGGGCAGACAGTTCCTCTGACTCTGACGGTGACGAACCTGCTCGACACGACGATCGGCGATGTCAGCGGGGCAGTAATAGCGCTTAGCGATTCGAGTGTCGTGACACAAGACAGCGGATCGACCGGTCCGGTGAGTCTCGGAGGCGGAGAAAGCACGGAGTTCACGCTTTACTATACTGCCAGCAGTGTTGGCACCAATATGTGGCAGGTAAGGGCCGAGGCACCGAGTATCGGCGAAAACTCGGCTATCATTCAAACGGAACCGATCCTGGTACAGTCGGCGCCAACTCAGATGCGCGCCCAACTTATCAATTCGATACCGACTTCGGTTACCCGGGGACAAACTAATCTGTTCCCGCTGAGCGTGAAGCTGACACATCTGGATACGGCCTCGACGACTGCATCGATCCGAATGGATAGCCTGACGCTTCATATCGAGACCGGAACAGGGACGCCATGCCCGGCATCGAACGTCTTCAGTCGAATGGTGCTCTTTAACGGTTATCAGACCCTTGCGGTGATCGATTCGATTCCTGATCAGCCGAGTATTACTCTCAAATTCACTCAGTCGGTGATGTTGTCGCCGGGTGCATTCAAGAGCCTCTCGCTGCTGGTGGATATCGATAGCGCAGCTTCAGTCAATTCATTTGATATCGTTATCGCCAGTGCATCAGACCTGATTTGTGTGGATAACAACACTGATCTGGTGGTGCCGTATAGCGGTTCGGTCAGTTTCCCGATGAAGACGGCATCCTGCGATATTGATGACCCATCACAAGAGATGATGATCGCCGGGATAAGCCTCCTGCCTCCGCATGTAAACTACGGGCAGCAGGACGTACCGGTGGAGAGATTCTATTTCCGGCACCCGGGGACATCGGGATCGTCGCAAATACAGCTGACGTCGATTGCGCTGAATTTCTACGATACGCTTGGCAATGCAATCACCCCCTCGGGCATCTTCAGCGCAGTTCGAATCAAGCGACAGCAGTCGGTTGTGGCCGAACTCACCAGTTTCGATCCTGACTCGACGCGCATCCATGTGCCGCTGAACACGCCTTTGACGTTAAGTCCGGGCAACGTTGATTCCCTGCGAGTGTGTGTCGATGTCGATCCGGCCGTTTCGATCGGCGGATTCTCTTTGACCGTTCCTGACAGCACTGCATTTGTGGTGCGAGATCTGAGTTCGGGATCGTTGATCGATGCGGTGTCCGACACGGCTTCACTTGCTACCGGTGCGGTCTTCCCGATATCGTCGTCGGTCGCGTCCTTCTTAAGACCGTCGGCGAATCCGATGATGTGTATCGAGACTTCACTCCCGCCATCGATCATCGCCGGGGCGGATTCTGTCAGTTTGCTTCGATTTGTCTTCGGTTACCCGGATGACAGCAGCCTGTCTCCGGTCAGAGTAACGAACATTGCGGTGAACGTTCTGGATTCAGTCGGTAAGCCGCTATTTCCGACCGATCTGTTCGACAAAGTCGGCTTCAGGCTTAACGGCGGACCGGTTTGGTACGATCAGTATGTGCCGCTGAACAACGGAGCTGCAAAATTTAATCTGTCGGATACCGGCGTGGTTTTAGATCCTGGCTCGAACGTTACGATAGATCTCGTGGCCGATATTGAAGTCGGCGTGCCTTACGACAACTTTGTTCTTCTTCTTGGGTCCGATGCCGCTTTGTCGGCCGAAGATTTCACGGATACGACACGAGAAATTACTCCGATGTTCGCAATATCCTGCGAGAACAACTTTCCGTTCATGACGTCAGTCACAAGCATTTACCAGCCCGCCGGGAGTCCAAGACTGGTGGCAGGCCGGTTGCCGGTGCAGATCATCAGCAGAGGGCAGCAGGGGGTTGAGTTGTTCGAATCCGAGATCGCTTATACCGGTTCTACCCCTCAGGGTGACCTCGCACTGCGACGGCTGAGCGGGAGGCTGCTGCGGCATGCGGAATCCGGGTATACTTCAGCGAGTGCGTCGGCGATGTTCGATTCGGTGTTGCTGCTTATCGATGACCAAGTGGTGGCCTCGGACAGCGTGCTCGATGGTGACTCGGTGGTATTTGTCCTGTCTTCGCCGAGCACAATCACCTTCGGAACCACGGCAGCCTTGAAGATAGTCGGGGACGTGAAGTCAAGCGCTTCGCTCGGCAATTTCCTGCTGTCAGTCGACGACTCGACCAGTCTGGACTTTGCCGATGAGTATCTGGCCACCCGCTTGTATCCAACTTTGGCCGGTGCCGCCTATCCGCTGCGAGGAATTGAACTATCGATTGCCGGCGCAGGATTGGAAAATTCGTTCGTCAACTATCCGAATCCGTTCAATCCGTCGCGGGGCGAGAAGACGAAGATCAGCTTCGTCCTGCCTGAGGATGCCTATGTGGATATCGATCTTTACACCATCACCGGTGACTTTGTCAAAACCGTCGCAAATCAGTCGTTCCGAACGGCGGGCGCTCATCAGAGCGACAGCTGGGACGGAGTGAACGATGCTGGTCGCGATGTGTTTCCGGGGACCTACTTCTGCACCATTACGGCACACTACTCATCCGGGAAGACCGAGTCATACCGGAGGAAAGTGGCGGTGCTTCGATGAAAAAGATCCTGGCGATGGTGGGTCTGACCGCGCTAGTTGCATGCACAGTCTTCGGCGCAAATGATGGCGGCACGGTATCACCGTTCGATTTCGGTGCCGGTGCGCGCGAACTTTCTCTGGGGAGTGCGTCGTGGACCTCGCCGGCAGACGCGGTGGCGGCCTACTGGAATCCGGGACATCTGGCCAGAACGGAACGAATCGCCGTGACCGGATTCTACACGAGACTATTCGACTCCGATGTCGCTTATCAATATGCCGGTCTCGCCCTGCCGACACTTGATTGGGGTACGTTCGGTATCGGAGTATTCCGACTGGGGGTCGACGGGATCGAAAAACGGGATGAATCCAATTTGCTGCTCGGCCAAACCTCTGACAACCGTACCGCGATATATCTGGCCTATGGGCGGCAACTGTCCGGTTTCGATGTGGGGCTGTCGCTGCAGATGGAGCAGCACTCGCTGGACGGATACTCGACAACTTCATCGCCGGGATTAAGTCTGGCCGCAAATCGGGCGATCAGTCTCGGAGAAGAGCGGTTTAAAGAGATCACTTTCGCGGTTGTGTTACGGAACGTCATACAACAGGGCATGAAGCTTGATCAGGAGCAGGTTCACTTTCCCACGGAAGTTGCCCTCGGGGCTGCGGCGACGCTTCGGCCCAATCCTTCCTGGGATCAGGAAGCTACACTGTTTGCGGGGCTCAACAAGACCGATCAGGTGTCATCGCGATTGTCTCTCGGTCTCGAGTACGCCATGATGGATATGCTGACCCTGCGCGGCGGCATTGACGACAACAAGCTGGCCGTAGGGGCCGGCATCAATTATCACGCCTTCAGCTTTGATTACTCCCTCGTCGAGCGGGATCTGGGATCGATTCACATGTTCAGCCTGACGTCCGACTTCGGCGCGCCCGCAAGTGTTCGCCGTGAGGCGCGCGCTGAGAAACGGGAGCAGGAGTTCAACCGGCTGATGAACGACCGCCTGGTGGACAGAAACAAGCGGATGATCGATGATTTGGTGGCGGGGGGCAAGCAGATGCTGGACCAGGGGGATCTCACGGGAGCGCAGAGCTCATTCGATCGGGCACTCTTCCTGAGCAGAGGAATCAATGCCGACACTACTTCGATCTACACGCTCTCGGCAGAGTGCCGACAACGGCTGGAGGATGTCGTTTCGAAGCAGCGTTATATGAACGCAGTCGATTCAGCTCAGTCCCGTCTGGCGTTGGGAGACTATTTGGGAGTTCGGTATTACGCAAACCGGGCTCTGTCGGAGCAGCCGAATTCCCAGGAGGCGTCATCGCTGCTGAGCGAGGCGAATGAATCGATCCAAAAGAGCCTTTCACGTGAAGAGACCATCAATGTAAGGCTCTGGCAGGCGGATTCTCTTCTCAGCTATGGCAAGCTGGACGAGGCAAGTTCGGTGGTGGCCGCGCTGCGGGAGTTTGCTCCGAAGGACCAGGGCGTCATATTGGCGGCGAGAAAAATCAGGTTCGAGAAACTGCGGCAGGCGGCAACCGAAGAATTCAATCGGGGATATCTGAGCGCGGCTCTGAGTGAAACCGACTCGGCGCTCGCGTTGCTGCCGGGACATACCTACTGCCTGAATCTTCGACAGCAGATCGTCGCGGCGATGAACAAGCAGCAAGAGCCGATCCATGCGGCCGAGGCGACGACGCCGGAGCAGCAAAAGACCTTGAGTCCCGAGATGGCGAAGGAAGTCGAGGCGGACTATCAGACAGCTCAGGGATTGTTCAAGAACGGCGATCTCAGACAGGCAATACAGTACTGGGAAAAGGTCGAGTTGCTGGCACCGAATTATCAGTCAGTCCGAACCTACCTGGTAAACGCTTATAAATATGTGGGGGTAGAATTGTACGGAAAGAACGAGTTGAAAGAGGCGATCGAGATCTGGAAAAAGGCAGCGAAACTGCAACCCGGAAACAAAGAGATCGCCGATTATATCCGGCGCACTGAGAATGAAATCAGCAAAATGCAGGAATTGTCTTATGGATTCGAGCAGTAAGAACGAACTGGCCCACGACTGGCCGGAACCGAAACAGTTTAAGCGATCGATCCGTCTTGAGTTCTCGCTCTATGTCTCGTCGATCATCTTTCTACTCATGCTCGCCTCCGGTTACTTCATGACCAGCAGGTACGTTAATACCGTGACCCGGGCGGAGGTAGAGAAGCTGTTGATTCAGGCGAGGTCTTACTCGGGGCCGGCGGCGAAGCTAATCATATCAACGAACGGTCCGGACGCCCTGCTGTTGAACAACGTTTGCCAGCGGCTGGCCTCGGACAACCCGGACATTTACTGGGTGGGAATTGCCGATCGCGACGGTAAATTCCTCGCCCATACTGATATCAAGAAGGTGATCTCCGGCGCGACGTTGAGCGTCATAGCTTCCGATCAGTTCCGTGACATGGTTAGGGGGGGAGAGGCCTTTGACGTAGCTTCGGATACCATACACATCACCGTGCCCATCAATGAGGGTGACATTTTGGTCGGGCGACTGACGCTGGCTTCGTCGGCAAATCAAATCTCGGCCGCGCGCAAGCAGTCGTTCGTCACCGTCATTACGATAACGATCGTGCTTTTGTTGATCGGTCTTCCGGCGACCATGGCGCTGCTTCATAAGAAGCTCAGGCCGATCAAGCAGATTACCGACTCCCTCAAGCACGTTGACTTTGACAAGATCTCATTTGATATCCCGGTCACTGTCCGAAACGAATTCGGATATTTATCCGAGACGCTCCGGGTGATGGGGACCAAACTCAATTCCGCCCAGCAGCAGATTATCGAACGGGAGAGAATCGCTCGGGAACTGGAAATCGCGCGGGAGATTCAGACCAAGATCCTCCCGGGCTATTTTCCTTCCGGCCCGGAATTCAGTTGCGCCGGAGCGTACCGCAGTGCCCGTGAGGTTGGCGGGGACTATTATGATTTCATTGACTACGATGATAATAAGGTTGGATTTCTGGTCGCCGATGTTTCGGGCAAGTCGCTGCCCGGCATGCTGGTCATGTTACTTACCCGCGATATTGTGAAACGAGTGGCCAGAAATATCGTCCGGCCGGACCGCCTGCTGGCTGAGGTAAACAAGGAAATCTCTGCGAATATCCGAAAAGGGATGTTTGTGACGATGTTTCTCGGCGTGCTGGACCGTCAGACCGGCAGCTTTGACTTTGCCTCGGCCGGACATAATCCGCTGATCCATATTTCTGCCGAAAAGGGTGAAACTAACCTGCTAAAGACCAAGGGATTTCCGCTTGGCCTGATGCCGGCTAAGCAATTCGATGAGCGGATCGAATTGGGACATATTAACTTAGCCTCCGGCGACTGGCTTGTTCAGTACACCGACGGAATAAACGAAGCTCCCGGCAAAAACGGCGAGGAATTCGGTATGGAGCGGTTCATTGACCTCCTTTCTGCGGCCAGAAACGGCTCCAGCCAGGAGCTAATAGATTCGGTACTCCGCAGCCACACCGAGTTCGTCGACGATTCCGAGCAATTTGACGATATCACCCTGATAGCGATCAAATGGTTGGGGATCAGTGTCGATATAAAGACTAATACTGAGGAAGTCTCCGCTTATGCTCGCTGATACGAAAAGCGCCGGAATACCGAAAGTGCCGGAGGATCTCACAGCCAACGCGGTCGACCGGCTTTATGAGACGGTGGGCGGCCTGCTTAAGAAGGGCTGCACAGAAGTAATTCTGGATTGCTCTGGCCTGATCCGAGTCACGTCGACCCACATCAATGTATTGTGGAATGTCCGGGAGATGTGTCAGGAGCGTCATGTCCGGCTCAGACTTGACGACGTTCATCAGAATCTCGAGAGCGTTCTTGGCGTGCTGGACCTTCTGGAATTGTTCGATTTCACTCCTGGAGCAGATACGCCCGAATCGGCAACCCACGATACCGGAGCCACGTCCGAAGCGGATGAATTCACGCTGACATTCGCGGCAAGTTCGAACTCTGTTGCAGAGGCCTCGAAAGAGCTGCGTCGCCGTATGTCCAATCGAGGATTGGACGAAAAGATTATCGCTGAATTGGAGACCATTTTCTACGAGGTCGCTACTAACATAAGACTGCATTCGGGTGTCTCCCGAAAAGAGACGGTCCAGGTGGCAATGTCGGTTGGCAGTCGCGAGGTGGTCTTTGTGTTTCGGGATGCCGGTAAAGAGTTCGATCCAACCAGCCTTCCCGACAGCTTTGTCCCTTCCGAAGTGATCAACCGGAGGCAAAAACGGGGCCTCGGGGTAACGATGATACGCCGAATGACCGACAGTATGCACTACACGAGAGATCGGGACAATTTCAATGTCCTGACACTCAGCAAGAGACTGGAGCGGAAGCATGAGTGAATTCGGCATAACCACGCAAGACATCAGCGCCGACATTGTTGTCATAAAGTCAGCCTGGATGCTGGACAACAACAACGCTCACGAAATGGTGCAGATAATTACTTCTTTGCAGCAGCGGGGAGTGAGATGTATCATAATTGACATGGCCGACCTGCAGTTCATTTCTTCGGCCGGAGTTGGTTCGATTCTGGGGACGGTGGAGAGTTCACGTGAGGCCGGAGGGGATATCATTCTTGCCGGACCTTCAGAGACGATCTTGCACGTATTCCTGGTCCTGGACCTGCTGGACTATTTGACAATAAAGGGGAGCGAGCAGGAGGCCCTATCCTTCTGCCGGGAACAACATAGCACATGAATGAAGCGCTTAACAATAGTGGACGTGTGATAACCGAGCTCAGCGGGAAGCCGATGCACGATAGGAATGTCCTCGCGCTCGACGCCCTTTCCAAGCTGGCCCGTCAATTTTCGAACCGACCGGATCTCGACAGCCTGATGGATTTGCTGCTGCTGACTCTGTCGGGGCAGTTCGCCGTTACCAGCGCCTTTTCTATTTTGCTGGATCCGCGTACGGAGCGACAGTCCCAGCTCTACTTTGCAATTGGGAAATTCAAGCAGAATGACCTCCTTTCCACTCTCGTACTTCCACGAGACCTCGAAAACCATCTGGCCGACGAAGTCAGACCGCAAAAGGTATCGAACCTTTGTCTGCCCGAACAGCTCGCCAATTTCGGGTATATTCTCCAGGAATGCGGGGTGATGGTTCTCGCGCCGCTCGTCCACGACGGAAAGATGATCGGTATTCTCGGGTTGGGCGGCCCGGTATCCGGCAAGCAGTGCACCGAGGCCGATTGCGAGCTGCTCACGACCATCATCAACACGGTAACTCCGTTTATAGCGAACTCCTTTCTCTTTCTGGAAATATCCGAACTGAACCTCTGGCACCTTTCGATTCTTGATTCAGTGAAGCAGGGAGTCTTCGTCTTCGACAATAACGACCGGCTGAAGAAGGTCAATCTGGCGGGCTATCAGATACTCAAAGATTTCAAGCCGAGCGTCAGGTCGATGGAATCGCTCCAGGCCGTTCCGATCAGTTTGATCTTTTCCGAGCAGGCTTTCCCCGGGTGGATTCGTCGAATCGATGCCTCGCGGGATCTTGAGCAGGGACCTCCCCTGGAAAACATGGTCGCCAAGACCGAGGATCACGAACGGATCTTCAATATCCGGGTAAGTCGGGTGCTTGGGGAATCAGCGCGCGCTCACGATCTCGTGGTCACGCTCGACGATATAACCGGTCAAAAGCAAAGCGAGCAACGGCTGTTCGAGCTGGAAAAATTCGCCGAGAAAGGGCTGATGGCGTCGTCGATAGCTCATGAACTCAATAATTTCCTGGGGCTGATTCTCGGCGGAGTGGAACTGGCCGAAGTCGCCTCGCGGAAAAGTGATCCGAAGCGGCTCAACGAAACCCTGGAAAAATTGAAGCAGACTGTTGCGCGGATGGAGCGATTTACCACCGGATTGATGGACTACTCGACGCTGAGCACTGCGAGGACTCCCCAAAACCTGAATACGATCATCAGCGATGTCCTTTCGTTTGTCGCGGTGCAAAAGAAGTTCGGAAAAATCGAGATCACGACCCGACTCGACGAAGCGCTGGGGAAGGCTGATGTCGACGGACAACAACTTGCTCAGCTCCTGCTCAACCTGCTTAACAACGCCGCCGATGCCATTCGCGAGGCGAGGCGCGAACAGGGAAAAATCGTAGTGCTGACATCCAGGGTCGGTGACACGATCAAGCTCTCGATTTCCGACAACGGGATCGGGATCAAGCCGGAACTCAAAGAAAAGCTGTTTCGGAGAAACTTCACGACCAAAGCTTCGGGGCACGGATATGGTCTGGTCACGGTGGGCAATATCATCGACAATCACCAGGCCTCGGTAGATGTTGACACCACCCTGGGCAAGGGAACGACCTTTACCTTCACGTTTCCCTCATCTCCCGCAACTTTATAAATTCCAAAGACTTCCACCGGATAACATCAGGGTGCCCGGCGCACGCGCACTACCATGATCACGGCTCTGTCGGTCGCCCGTCCGGTCTGAACAATCTTGACAATTGTTTGTTGTAATGGAATAATTCCGGCGGAGCAATTCAGCTGACAAAGGAGGTCCAGATGCAGGAATTGATAGGACGCACGGCGGGCAGATTGTATGACGCTTTGAAGAAGCAGGAAGAAGTAAGTATATCGCAGCTTCCCAAGACTCTTAAAGAAAAAGATACGGTAGTATATCAGGCGCTGGGCTGGCTGGCCCGCGAAGGAAAACTGGTCTATCGAACCCAGGGTAACAGGACTTTTGTGAAGTTGTCGGACTGACAGATCGTCCTGAATTTTCGCAGGATCGATGGGGCATAGGTGGCGCAAAGCGAGAAACGAGCGCAGCGCACTCAGGGGTTATCGTTGTGCACTCTCTTAGACCGACAAATATCATAGGGTGGTTGACGCCGGAGTTGTCGGTTTGGGTTTGAAGACATAATGCACCAGCAACAACGCGACCAAAGTTAGCACGGCGGCGGCTGCCGATGCTTCGAACCCGAAATTTCCGCCGGTCATGGCAGGATTCCCGATAAACTTAAGCTGCAGGATACTTGGTACTTTGACCCCACTGACCGGCGAGCCGAATATGGGTCCTTCGCAATAGTTCCAGGCGATATGCAGCCCAATCGGAAACCAGAGGTTCCTGCGGTGAACGTAATAGATGCCAAGTAACAGTCCAGCCAGAACGATATTGGCCACTCCCGCGACCGAGGCGTCCGGGTTCAGGATGTGAAGAATCGCGAATATGGAGCTCACGATAAAGAGTGCCACGTACTTGTTCATCGATTCCATCAAGTTACTCAACATATAGCCTCGCATCACAATCTCCTCCTTGAGTCCGGCGAAAATCAGCGTAAACAGAATGGTTATCAAGGGAACCGGCGAGAACCGCACGCCCGTAACTTCTATGTCTCCGGTAATGCAGAGGAAACCAACGATCGCGGCCTGCAGGGCTATCCCTGTCAATACACCGGCAAGGAAATCTCGCCTGATCGCAGGGGGAAATGAAAACCCCAGTGAGCGTACGGACCGGCGATCGATGCCCTTTCTAAAGAGGATGACCAGCAGGAACAGGATCAGAAAACTCGCCGCCTCCAGAATCATCATGAGGGAGGATTCCATCCTGGGTTCGCTGGTCTGACTGGTTAGTGCCAGTACGATGCTGTCTCCTACCTGGATCAGTATGACTATGACGAAGAACGCGATAAAGAATATTGCCGCTCGAATCCAACCCGCTCTGATAAGTGGTACAGGCTTCTCGTCCACGTATGTGGGAGATGTCAAGTTCGGTTCTTGAATTTCCATGACAGACCCTCCGTAATTTTCCCGAAGATACCAAGCGTCGTGGATTGAGGCAACCGTTCAATTCGATAATAGAAGAGCCCGCAGCGAACGCTACGGGCTCAC
Organism: uncultured candidate division Zixibacteria bacterium; assembly: GCA_963711085.1. GTDB lineage: Bacteria > Zixibacteria > MSB-5A5 > GN15 > FEB-12 > CAVQCT01. The sequence continues at coordinate 633,477 of CAVQCT010000006.1, forward strand.
GATCTTCACAGAAAAGCAGGTCTAGCCAATTCGATACTCAGTCGCAGTGCGCCGGACCAATGAGACCGTTGTTGTAATCGTCCAGCGTCGATTTCCAGGCGAGAACAAGATTCTTGTCGGCTTTGCTCAGGCTTGACCAGTCGTTAAAGTCGTGGGTGGCCAGGAAGGCGTCAGCGGCCGCGATAGTCGTGCTCACATCAACGTCACTCGCGCCGCTGGCAATACTCAGTTTCGCGCCAAGCAACTGCGCATAGAGTTTTGTGATGCCGTTGGACGGCGAGCCGTATACATTCTGACTTAGTATATTAACGGCCATGCCGGCGGCCGTAACTTGAAGGCTCTTGGCGCCGCCCGACGTTCCAAGCCAGATCGGAAGCAGAGGAGTGACGACATCGGCCTGCGGACCGAACCCGGCGTGGGTCTTCCAATAACCAATTGTGCGAGTGCAGCCACTCGGCGGGGGAGGAGGAGTGGTTACGAAGTCAAACCGCAGGAGAGCCTGCTTTTCAAGACTGGTTGCGTCGATCCATCCGGTATAAAGATATTGTTCGGAGCCGTAGTTCGTGGTAGGGAAGATTTCACGAATATAGCTGTCGGCAACATCCACATCCTGGACGCAGGTGGTCGTCCCATTGAGGGAGTAACATACTTCAAGATAGGGCGGCCGAAACGCGTCTTCACGGCTGTAATAGACCGCAAGCGGATAGCTCTCTACAGCCTGATCGAGCAACAGGCCATAATTGGCGTCGGTTCCGTCGAACCAGCTCTGTACCAGTCCGGTGATATCAACCGAGTGCCAGCCATAGCTGTCGGCCGAGAATGAACCTTCGACTCCTGGGGCGTAGGCTCCGCCGAAATTGCTCCAGGTCACGGTTGACTCGGACCAATCCGAGGTAATCCGGTGGACATCGATCTGCTGACCATTCGCGACATTGACAAAAATGTGCAGGGTGGCCGATTCAAGAACTGCTCCTGAGGGAAGCGCGATCTGGCCGGCGGCCTGACCAAGATTCAGATTCCGGATCGGTGCGACCGGGCTGTTGTTGCTGCAGCCGACCGCCAGAAGACCGACAATCGCAATCGCGAGCAGCGTTTTTGAGATTCGAGACATTACTTTTCCTCCTGGGAATGCTCCCAAAATTTGTGTACTTGATGTGTCCATGATTACGCAATTCGCTTCGGAAATTGTGCAAACGGCGGGACACGCTAACGGCTGGGGTAACTACTTCCTGACGGCAGGTTATCAGGTAGAGGCAATGGCGAAAGCTTTGAGACAACTCCTTTCCCGTTTTGAATTGAACTCCAATCGATTACCGCTCTAAGAAAGTAATCGAAAACACTTACGCCTTGCTCTTACAGTGGGAAAACGGATATCGTGCCGAAACACGGTATCTTCTGGCACGAAGATCCAGAGCAACTCCTGTGCCTATTTTCGTACTTGTCACGAAGACACCGGTCCTCTATTATCCTTGCATCGAGAAAGAAATTCAATTGGAGCAGACATGAACATATCAGAATTCAGAACTCACGGTCACGAGCTGGTCGACTGGATTGCCGACTATTTCGAATCGATTCGAACCTACCCGGTGAAGGCCCAGGTCGCTCCCGGTGACATTCTCAAGACATTGCCGGAGACGCCGCCTGCGGAGGGAGATCCGTTCACCGAGATATTCAGCGACTTTCAAAAGAAGATCCTTCCGGGGATCACCCACTGGCAGCACCCTTCGTTTTTCGCCTATTTCCCGGCCAACAGCAGCCTGCCCTCGGTTCTGGGAGAGTTATTGACTTCGGCCCTGGCCGCTCAATGCATGATCTGGCAGACTTCGCCTGCCGCGGCCGAGTTGGAAGAGCGGGTAATGGAATGGCTGAAACAGATGCTTGCCCTTCCGGATGCCTTCACCGGCGTGATTCAAGACACGGCGTCGACAGCCACCTTATGTTCGATCCTCACCGCCCGTGAACGCATATCCGACTATGAGGTCAATGACTCCGGTCTTCAAACGCAACCTCGATACGCCGTCTACTGCTCGACCGAAACGCACTCATCAATCGAGAAGGCGGTCAAGATCGCCGGACTGGGAAGGAAGAATCTCCGGCTTGTGGGGGTCGATTCGTCTTTCGCTATGAGGCCTGAGCTTCTGGACGCCGCAATCGAAGAAGACAAGAAGAAGGGTGTGACGCCCTTGTGCGTGATCGCCACAATCGGTACGACCGGCTCAACGGCGATCGACCCAATCAGAAAGATCGGCGAGATCTGCCTGAGACATAAGGTCTGGATGCATGTCGATGCCGCCTTCGCGGGGACGGCACTGCTATTACCGGAGATGCGCTGGATGGCCGATGGACTGGAGTTTGCCGATTCATTTGTATTCAACCCCCACAAGTGGATGGCGACGAATTTTGACTGCAGTGCATACTATGTCAAAGACAAAGGCGCACTCATACGGACGTTCGAGATTCTGCCGGAGTATCTGAAGACTTCCGAAGGCGCCTCGGTCAATAATTATCGCGACTGGGGAGTGCCGCTCGGTCGACGATTCCGGGCGCTCAAGCTCTGGTTTGTGATTCGGTCATTCGGCGTCAAAGGACTTCAGGAGATGGTTCGCAGACATCTCTCGTTCGCACGTTATGTGAAAGAGCAGATTGAGAAGTCGGATGATTTCGAACTGCTCGCGCCGGTCTCCGTCTCACTAGTTTGTTTCCGGTATCATCCGGCAGGCACCGATGACCTCGATCGGCTCAACCGACTCAACGAATCATTGCTGGCGAAACTTAATGCCACGGGAAAGCTGTACATGACGCACACCAAGCTGAACGGTGCCTATACCCTCAGGATGGTAATCGCCCAGACGTACGTGCAGCGCGAAGATATTAGTGCAGCGTGGGAGTTGATTCAGAGCACGGCACGGCAAATGTAGAACGGATCTATACAAGACACGCTAGCCGCAAAGGACGGCGCCGCCGTTGACATTCAGGATCTCCCCCGTGATGAACGTGGCAAGATCCGAAGCCAGGAAAAGGATCGGGCCGGCAAGCTCCATTGGATCGGCCGCTCTTCCGAGAGGGATGAGGCCGAGAATCTTATCACGATCTTCACTTGCCAGAGCATCGTGACTCATATCAGTTACGACCCAGCCGGGGGCAACACAATTCACCCTGATATTATGAGGCGCAAGTTCCGGCGCCAGTGATTTGGTCATACTGATTACCGCTCCCTTAGTAGTTCCATAAGGGGAGTAGAAGGCTTCTCCGCGCTGTCCGGCGGTAGATGAGATATTGATAATGCATCCGGACTTTTGGCGGATCATTATCGGAGCGGCCGCCATGATCGTGTGGAAGGTGCCGTACAGGTTAATGTCGATCGTCCGCTTAAGTCGCTCAGGCTGCATCGAATCGATCGGGTTGTGCTCCCAGATACCGGCGTTATTCACCAGGATATCTATCCTGCCGAATTCTTTGATCGTTTGCTCGATCATTTTGTCAACCTGCAGCTTGTCCGCGACATCGGCCTGAGCCAGCAATGTCCTTACACCGTGGCCCTGCGCCTCGTGGGCGACCTCTTCTGCAGCTTGTCTGTTCGTTCGATAGTTTATGACGACATGGCTCCCGGCCTGAGCGAACATCACGGCGGCAGCCCGGCCGATCCCTCGAGAGGCGCCGGTTATTAATGTGACTTTGTCTTTGAGTGTAATCATAGTCTCCTCGTTACCTGAACGGTGATAATGGGTTGAAATTACTACACCAGAATCGAAAGACAACCTGCTTTTTTGAAAAATTTTGGGGTGCTCGCTATTGTCCGTTTGGCTAAGGGTTTACCAAATGTGATTGATTGCATGGGGGAACGAGGTATGTTTATAGTAAACAAATGTGCAGTATGTCACGATAAGATAATTATGCAGATTGACCATCACAATAGACCAGCCGGTGCTCTCGAAGGGATCCGGTCGCAACTTATCAGTAAATTTCCGGATGCCCATATCGCAGGGAAGGGCCGGCTGGATAGCGTTTCCGGATGGAAATCGGGGGTAAAAGAGATAGACTGCCTGTTTAACGGTGGATCTATTCCGTTCGGTCAGTTGATCGAAATTACGGGGGGGATGTCGAGCGGGAAAACTTCGTTATTGATGCGGATGCTGTCCGGAGAGATTCAGAAAGGGAAGGTGGCCTATGTCGATTACAGCGACATGTTCTTTCCCGACTCGGCGGCGGCATCGGGAATAGATTTCAAATATCTGCTGGTGATCAAGCCGAAATCCCTCGCCGAAACGCTTCGAACGACCGAACTGCTGCTGAAACATCGGATGGCAGGAACTATCGTTATCGATCTCGTCGAGAAAGGGGGGGCTATCGCTGTCCCTGCGTTTCATCGCTTACGAACGTTGACCGTCAGATCTGCGGCAACCCTGTTTTTCCTCACCGAAGATAATGCATCGCTTATTCCCCCCAGTATGATTTCAATCCGGCTGGTCGTGGAAAGAAAAGATCATGGCTCAATAACGGTCACAGTCAGCCGGAGTCGAATATCGGTAGAGGGGATGCATGCGGAGGTCCCCCTGTATGCATCCTGATCGGATCGCGTGTATTTATCTCCCTGAATTCCCTTTGCATGTTTGCCTTCGGGCAAATACGGGGAATCCGGAACTACCGGCCGTGGTCACGAACGAAGATAAAACGGCATCCCGAATTATATCCCTTAACCAGGCTGCCCGCGATCAGCGCGTATCCGTGAACATGACGGTTGCACAGGCACGAGTGTACTGTGCGGATCTCCAGGTATTCGTAAGGGATCTTGATCTCGAGGAGCAGGAGGTGGAGCGCATCCTGAGTTTACTTCAGCAGGTGGGACCCTGTGTTGAAGTTTCGGATGATGGGGTGTTCTACATTGAAATTTCGGGGCTTATGCGGCTTTATCGTGACGAAGAGGGGGTTATCGCACAATTACTCAGGGTTCTTAAACCGATTGAATACCCGTTCATGATAGGTATCGGGTGCAATAAACTGATAGCCGGAATCGCCGCGCGCGTTTCATCAGTCGGAGGATGCATAACAGTACCCCCGGGAAAAGAAAGGGAATTCCTCGATCCATTATATGTGACCAGTCTGCAGCTTCCTGATGAAACCGCCTTGAAACTTCATGAACTTGGAATCAGGACGATCAATGATCTGAGTAAATTCCCCTCCCATGAAATAACACTGCGGTTTGGCGATGAAGTCGTGGCATTAGCAAAGTATGCCAGAGGGGAAGATCCCTCGTTGTTTTTGCCGGAACGATTGAGTTCGATCAGGACCTCCCGGCGGATTCTCGATTTCCCCATTATCTCCCGAACGGTGCTCCTGGCGTTTCTGAAGGAGCTGTTCGAAGAACTGCTGGGACCGCTTCGCGCTGTATCCGAGGGTGCAAAAGCGCTTACGATCATTTGTTATTGTCAGGATGGGTCATCGCAAACACTGCCGGTAAAGCTGGATAATCCGACCGGATCGACGATGCTGTTCTGTCGACAGGTCGCAGTTTCTTTAGAAAGCCTCAATGTGTCCGATGGTATTTCCGAAATCCTGGTGGTGCTGACCGGTCCCGCACGGCTCACGGGCGAGCAGCTCGATCTGGATTCACGAAAGAATAATTCCGGAAGCAACGGATGTGCACACGAGTTAACAGAGCGATCCGTATATGCGATAACACCAATGCAAAGGAACCTTCCTGAGGAACGGTTTACCTTAACTGATCCGAATATTTCCCCTGTCTCTCCAAAGCAAGAGATCGAGAAGAATGGTCAGCAGACATACTATACGATGCACCCGCTCGTAGGAATGCGGATGTTGTCCGAACCGAAAGCATCGACGATCGAAACCAAATCAGGAAGGCTCCTCGCAGTGTATATCAAAGGGAAGCGGTTTCCTGTATTGAATCAGAAGGGACCCTGGCGTTTGTCAGGAGGGTGGTGGAGCCGGGGATTCGAGCGGCTCTACTATGATATTGAGACCTCGCGCCACCAATCGCTGCTGGTGTTCTATGATCTCGAGGAATCGACCTGGTATCTGCAGGGGGTGTTCGATTGAAAAGTCGAAGCAAATCACCCGACGGGTACGTGGAACTCCACTGTCACTCGAATTTTTCGTTTCTCGAAGGGGCGAGTCATCCTGAAGATCTCGTGCGAAGAGGAGTGGAGCTTGGATACCCGGCACTGGCGATAACCGATCGAAATGGATTGTACGGGGTGGTGCGGTTCAGCGAAGCCTGTAAGGGACTGAACATTCGACCGATATTCGGTGTCGAAGTTGTCCTGGAGAACGGAAGTGAGATTGTATTACTGGTGAAGAATAAGCATGGGTATGCCAACCTGGGAAGATTGCTTACGCGTGCGCAACTGGCAGGAAGTAAAGGAAATGCAAAGACGACATGCAGTCTACTGGAAGAATTCGCCGAGGGGTTGATTGCGTTGTCCGGATCGTCCTTGAATGAAATGCTGATCGCCTGTAATCTGAAGGGAGCAAGAATACAAGCCGCTTATCTCTCGGAATTGTTCGGGTCTCGTAATTTCTATCTCGAATTGGTGCATCATAATCTTCCGATGCACGAGCAGCTGTGCACAAAGCTCGATGCGTTAAGCAAAGAACTCGGCATACCTGTTGTCGCAACGAATAATGTCTATTACGCGACTGAAGACAGGCGAAGGCTTCAGGATGTGATGACTTGCATCAAACATCGGACCAGTCTCGATGAAGCTGCGGGTTTGCTCTATCCGAACGGTGAGAGGTATCTCAAATCGTTTGCGCAGATGAAGCGAAGGTTCGCATCGTTTCCGGAAGCGGTCAGTCACACGATTGATATTGCGGAAAGATGTGACTTTTCTCTGAGTGAACTGAGCACATCGCTGCCCGACTTTTCTCTTCCCCCGGATGAAACCTCGTACAGTTATCTTCGGAAGCTCACGTACGAAGGGGCGGCCGGGAGATACGGAGAATTGACGCCGGTAGTCAAAAAGCAGCTTGAACATGAACTGCGTATCATCCACCGCCTTGATTTTTCCGGGTATTTTCTGATTGTCTGGGATATCGTCCGGTTCTGCCGGGAGCAGGGGATCCTCTGTCAGGGGCGGGGGTCAGCGGCGAATTCGGCGGTCTGCTACTGCCTTGCGATTACGGCGGTCGATCCGATCAAGCTGGATCTGTTGTTCGAGCGTTTCATTTCAGAGGAACGAAGTGATCCTCCTGATATCGATATCGATATCGCGCACACGCGGCGGGAGGAAGTAATCCAGTATGTGTACGCAAAGTACGGGCGGGAACATGCCGCCATGGTCTGTGAGATTATTTCGTATCGGGGAAGGTCTTCGGTGCGCGATGTCGGTAAGGCGCTCGGGTTTTCACAGGATGAAGTGAATACGATGTCGAAAATCATGAATCATTATTCCCGGGGAGAGGACATTCCGGAACGGCTCAAAGATGCCCGACTGAACGGTTCCGACCGAAGAGTGCAGTTGCTTACCGAATTATGCGAGCAGATCCAGGGATTTCCGAGACATCTTGGGATTCATGTTGGGGGGATGATCATCACCCGGCGGCCGCTCTCGGAGCTTGTCCCGATCGAATCCGCCACTATGCCGGATCGAAGTGTGATTCAGTGGGATAAGGACGATGCCGGGGATATCGGAATGGCGAAAATCGATCTGCTCGGACTCGGGATGCTTACGCTTATAGATATCGCAATCAAGCTGGTCAAGGAGAATCATGGGGTAACGATAGATCCGGCGAAACTGTCTTACGCCGATCCAAAGGTGTACCGGTTGATGTGTCGGGCGGATACGGTCGGGGTGTTCCAGGTGGAGTCGCGGGCGCAGATGAACACCCTGCCGCGACATAAACCGACAAAATTCTATGACCTGGTGGTCGAGGTCGCTCTCATTCGACCCGGTCCGATCCAGGGGGATATGGTCCACCCGTATCTCCGGCGAAGAAACGGTGAAGAGGAAGTCACCTATCCGCACCCATCGCTTGAACCGATTCTCAAACGGACCCTGGGCGTTCCATTGTTTCAGGAACAGGGGATGCGGGTGGCAATAACCGCGGCGGGGTTCACCCCAAGCCAGGCGGATGAACTTCGACGGTCAATGGGACACAAACGGTCGAGGGAGAAGATCGATGCGCTCAGTATGGCGCTTATCGACGGTATGCTGAAAAACGGATACAGCAAAGAGGCAGCAGAGAAGATCTTTCTGCAGTTGGCGTCATTTGCGGATTTTGGATTTGCCGAGTCGCACGCGGCTTCGTTTGCACTGCTTGTCTATGTCTCAGCATACCTGAAGCTGTATTACCCTCTGGAATTTTATTGCTCACTGCTTAATGCTCAACCGATGGGTTTCTATACACCTTCGACAATTATTTACGAAGCCCAGCGGAAAGGGGTGAAGATCCTGCCGGTGAATGTCCTCAGAAGTGTCTGGGACTGTACGACCGAAAAAGACTCAGTCAGGCTGGGATTCAGGTATGTCAAGAAATTGGGCCCGGCGGCAAACGAGATCCTGGAGCGTGAGTTGATGAAAGGTCCGTTCGTGTCGCTTGAGGATTTTGTCTTTAGAACGGATCTGGACAAGGACTCACTGGAGCAGCTCGCTATGATCGGGGCGTTCGACTGTTTCGGATTGAAACGCCGTGAAGCCCTCTGGGAAATTCTCGCAATCAGGAAACGGGGGAGCCAGGAACTGAATCTTTCCGGGAGGGACAACGGAAAGAGCTTACTCAGCGACATGGGGATTTTCGAAACGGTGGCGGCTGATTTCCGGGGGCTGGATCTGTCTACCGGGCCTCATCCGATGTCGGTGGTGCGGGCTGATCTGGCCAAGAAAGGAATCAGATCCTCGGCTGATCTTCGTAATTTCCCTGACAAGACGAAGGTGCTGGTGGCGGGAGTGGTGGTGATTCGCCAGCGGCCGGGGACAGCCAAGGGGTTTATGTTCATTACCCTCGAAGACGAGACCGGGTTTTCGAATATCGTGGTACGGCCGAACCTTGCAAAACAATTCAGAGTAGAACTGATCGGGTCTTCGGCCTTACTGGTCCGGGGGACACTGGAAAAAAAAGACGGGGTCGTCAATGTTATGGGGGAGAGATTTTATCCGCTGAAATTGAACGACAAAGAGATCAGCTTCAAATCTCGCGATTTTCGGTAGGTATCCGTCGAAAAAGTCGATATTGGGCGGGTCCTTCTCAAAATCTCTCAAGTCCACTCCTCGCAAATTTTCAGGGCTCCGATCAACTATCCCCATAATTGGCCGATTATTAAGGTAAACAGCCCAAAAGACGGAAACTACCCCATCCATTATGACTGTGAGTGAGTCATTGACCTATCAGGATCTGGTAACGCCGGCGGAATTAAGCGAAGCGGTTTCGGCCGCCGGGCGATACGGCGGGACGATTGCCGACCATCTGCTTCGCCTCGGATTTGCCGGCCGAAGAGAGTTATTGGCGGTGCTGGGCCGGATGTCCGGATATCCGGCGGTTGATCTAAGGAAGGTTACCATCGATGAAACGGTTCTGACCAAGGTCCCAGCCAGGCTCGCCTGGAAGATGCAGGTGCTGCCGATTACTTTCGACAAATCCACAGACAAACTCACCCTTGCCTGCGTCAACCCCAAAGATCCTTTGCTGAGATCCGGACTGAACGAACAGTTGCCGGAATACAAGATCACTCTTTGCGTCACTCTGGAGACCGATCTCAAATGTGCTCTGATGGCACATTATCGGGATGCTATTCTGGACGACCGCCCGGAAGAGCCGATGTCATCGACGATCAGGGTGTCCGATGAGATTTCCGAGAAGATGACCTGGTTGTCGGGATCGGCGGCAATTTCGGATCTCCCGGCGATCGATCTCGAAGAATCCCTGTGGAATAATATCGAGTCCTCGCTGAAGACCCGAATACTGCTTCTGGTGCCGGACGAGTTGACCGTCAAGACTTTCGCGAACGCCCTCAGGTGCGATAACTGCGCTGTCCGTACCGCTTCAGATCTGGAATCGGCCTTGAAGCGATGCGCATCGAACCGATTTACGCATATATTCGTACATTCCAGTTTCAGTGATATGGCAGTCGATGTCCTGCTCAAATTCCGGGATTACGCGCCGGGTGCATCGGTTCGCTTCTTCAGTGGTATCTCCGAATTTATTCTCTCGGATCAATCGAATACGCCAGACGAACCTTCGGACGAGATTACCCGGTTCGGCAAGACGATGCCGATTCCGATCGGCGAGGCCAATTCGAAATCAAGGCTTCTCCTCCTAGATCCTTCGGGCGCAGACAGCGCCCTGCTGAAAGAGAAACTTGCGTCCAACCTGTTTGCAGTGCATACGGCGCTGACAGTACGAGAGTGCGCAAGTCATTTCAGGCAGGAGGGTGCCGATATCGTATTACTTCGCTGCCACGGATCGGCCGATCAGGCGGCGGAACTGGTCGGCGAACTGGCGGCGCTAGGTTACGTCATGGACAAGGTTCCGACTTACGTCATTACCGATGTCGACGTAAGCACACATCTGAATTGGCTGCTGGCACGGGGAATCGAAGATATCATTCCGAAAGATCCGGAGTGGCAATCGCTGTTGATCAAACTGAACCGGCTGCGTTCCCGGCTGGAGCAGGAAAAGGAAGAACGGATACAGGTGCTTCACGATCTGGGGACGCACGGGACGCTCAAGGATATGAACGTAATCGACCTGCTACAGGCGATGGGCCCCGGAGACAAGACCGTCAGAATCAGCGTGACCGGCTCAGGCAAACAGTTGACGATCTTTCTCGATCATGGAAAGCTGACCTACGCCGCCTGCGACGAGAAAACGGGGGCTGAAGCTGTGTACGAGGGACTGGCCTGGAAAGCGGGAATCTGGAGCGTCGATCCGATCAGCCGTGATGACCTGCCAGAGCCGAATAATGAACGCACTATCGATTCCATCCTGATCGAAGGCTGTCACCTGCTCGATGAACTCAACAAGGCGGAGTTTCATCCGTTCGGATGATCGTCCCTGAATCTTTCATTTACTCTTCTGCAATCTCTTGATCAACTGAATCTGTCCGGCATGATACAGATCGTGCGAGGCGATTCCGTGAATGAACTGCACGTACGTGATTTTGCTCTTCTCCGGGATAGTGAACAGCTTCTTCACCGGGAAGTCCGCTACTGCCTGGCGAAGCAGCTTGTGATATTTGGTCAGTACCGCAATGTCCCGTTTCCAGGCTGCGGAGTCGCATCTGTCCGGTATCTCCGGCCAGTCGCTGGGGGATCGCTCGAACTCCCCTTTGGCGCCATCGGTCAGCCGACGCAGCACGATATACTTCCAGTAAGCTGCGTGAAGCATGATTTCCCAGATATTGTGTCTTCCCGGAGCAGGTCGCCAGATCAACTGTTCCGGCGAGAGTCCGCGGAGGGAGCCGCGAAGGTTGGTTCCGTGCCAGGCACGATGGTCATAGGCCTGGTCGATAAGATCCAGAAGAAGCCGGGTTTCCGGCTGCACAGATTTTGTTGGCATAGCTACCTCTTTTCAGTCGGGATTTCTTTCTTTTACACTAAAGAGGGAAGGGGATCAAGTCAATCACATTGTGAGCGGGTCGAACCTTCAGGACGTCGCTTCGGCAACAAGCGCCTGCTCTCGCACGAGCGCTCGACGGACCTGCCCGTTGATCATCTGCGCGGCAGAAAGCGAAATGACACTCATCACGGCGCCGGCGATGAACGGTATCCGGTAATCGATCATCCAGAGCAGGCCGCCCACCATCGGGAAGATTACCGCGCCGATATGGTTGATGGTGAATCCGACAGCGGTGGAGGGGGCGATGTCCTTTGGGTCGGCGATCTTCTGAAAAAAGGTCCGAATCGCGATCGCAAAGTTGAAAAAGATATGGTCGAGGATGTACAGGAAAGCGACGAGTAGTTTCGAGTCCACGAAAGCGTAGGCAATGAATATGAAGATGAGTGAGGAATACTCGAGGGACAGCACTTTTCGTTCACCCAGCTTGAGAATGGCTCGGCCGATCGCCGGACTGAGGAAGTAGTTGATGGCGTTGTTGACCATGAAGAGAATGGTGATTTCCTGAACGGTGTAATTGAACTTTCTTACCAGCAGATAGACGGCGAAGGCGACAAAAATCTGTCTACGCGCGCCGGCCATGAAAGTAAGGAGGTAGTAGAGCCAGTATCGCTTCCTCAGAATCATCTTACGGTGCTGCAGGACCACATTCGGGTCGGCCGGTTTGCGTGTGTAGCTCCAGATCCCGGCTGAGAGGATGATCGCTCCCATCACCAGGAAGAGCTGTTCATAAGAGAGGAAGGGCGTCAGGATGAAGATGAGAATTCCGGCGCCGATGTTCGAAGCCGCAGAAATACTTCGCATTCTTCCAAGCACCACCGGTGAGTGCTTCTTGTCGAAATACTGGAGGGTCAGCGATTGATTGCTGGTATCGAAATAGTGAAACCCGATGCTCATGACGAAGGTCGTGGCGATAAGGCCGAAATAGCTGGGGAAAGAATCCGGCAAGCCCGATCCCCAGTCCCATCGTAATTATCGAGAGTGAAGAGATCCGGTGCTCTTTCAGAATGAGCATGACATAGATAACGAGGAGTGAAAGAAAGCCGGGGACCTCGCGGATCGACTGAATCATCCCGATCTGATTCCCCTGCAGTCCGACTACATGTACTGAGAAGTTGTCGAAAAGGGTGCGCCAGCCCTGAAGTCCGAGGGTCGAGGCCATGGTAAGCACAGCCAGGTAAATAAACATCGGCCGGTTGTCAATAGTCGGGCTGCTCTGGTTCGGCTCACTCATGCTCGGTCATTCCTGTTCGACATCCCCTCCTGAAATTATTGGCAAGACAAAGTACAGAAAAACCGAATATATGCAACTACTTAGGTATAAAATCAGGCCGGTTCGGGCGAACCGGCCTGCGTCAAGTCACTTTCAGACCCTGCTGCTCTGGACTACCCTTCCTGTGACAGAGTGCGGCAGGAAGTCGTAAGTTCTGAAGTCAGCCGGCCGGCGATTACTTCGGCCAGCCTTCCGATCCCAGTTACAATCTGTTCTTCAGTCGGGTAGGAGAAATTGAGCCGCATTTCATTCCGACCGGAACCATCGGTATAGAAAGCAGAGCCGACCACATAGGCGACCCGTTTTTGAACCGCCTGCTCTATCATTTCAACGGTGTCCATATAGCCGGGGAGCTTCAGCCAGAGGAACATTCCGCCGTCGGGATGCGACCATTCGATCCCTTCTTCCGCCGGCATACTTGATTCGAGGGCGGCCAGCATGGTTGCCGCTTTTTTAGCGTACAGTTTACGGCTGATCTCGATCTGCTTCTCAATATGTCCGTCCATGAGAAGGTAGGCGGTGACGATGGAGACATACGCCGAGGTGCACAAATCCGTCCCCTGTTTTGCCATGATCAGTTTCTCAAGAACGGGAGGGGGAGCAATCAGCCAGCCGAGACGGAATCCGGGACAGAAGATCTTGGACAAAGTTTTCATCTGAATGACCCGGTTGTTTCTGTCCATCGATCTGATCGAAGGGATCAGTTCACCCGAGTAGCGAAGTTCCCGGTAGGGGCTGTCTTCGATTATCGGCAGATCGAATCGTTCGGCGATATCGAGAACCTGGCGGCGGCGCTCGAGGCTCAGGTTGCGGCCGGAAGGATTCTGGAAGTCGGGAATGACATAGATAAATTTCGGTTTTCTTCCGCGGGTCGCGAGAATCGAGAGGGTTCGTTCGAGTTTTTCAGGAATCATGCCGTCGTCGTCCATGTCGATTCCGTGGAACTCGGCACCATAGGCGCGGAACGCCTGAATGGCGCCCACGTAACAGGGGCGTTCGACAACTACTGTGTCACCCGGGTCGAGGAAGACTTTGCCAAGAAGATCAAGCGCCTGCTGTGAGGATGAGACGATAATCATTTCTTCCGGTTTGACCTGTTCTCCCTGCCTCTGCTGGAAGGCGGCCACCTGGTCTCTCAGTAAAGGCTCGCCTTCGGTCGGACTGTACTGAAGGGCAAGGCGGCCGCTTTCACGAATCGCCCTCAACGAGGCGGCCTCAACTGCTTCGTACGGAAAGATGGCCGGGTCAGGGAGCCCGCCGCCGAATGAGATGGTATCTGGTAATCGGGTAAGTTTGAGCAGCTCGCGGATCTCCGTGCGGCGAAGTCGGGCTGCCGTCGATGAGAAATTATACTCGACCATATCGAAACTCCTTACACTTACATTCCTCTAAGCAGAAACTTTGTCTTGACTTCAAAACTATAATACATTATATGATACAATAGTGTTATTACTATATTGTCATAGAGACAATAAAGATCGACAGTAAGCTCTGGGAGTCGACTGTCGCCCCGCGATATATTCACGTAATATGTTAGAATACAGATAATTATGGAAGTTCAAGAGCAAGTCTGGAAGCCTGAGATAGGGTCGACTGACCAGCCGTTGTATATGGCCATTGTCAAAGCATTAGAAGACGATGTGCACAACGGTCGATTACAGAATGAGACAAAACTGCCAACTCACCGCGAGCTGGCTGACCGGCTTTCAATTGCTATTGGTACGGTCACCCGGGCCTATGCCGAGGCGGAGCAGCGTGGATTGATTCGGAGCGAGGGCCGCCGGGGGACGTTTGTCGGATCTCCAAGAACCGGTCGGTCGATTCTGGCGACTATTGCAGCGAGACCACCGATGGGAATCGACCTGAGTAAGAATCACCCGGTTTACAGCCTTGATCCTGATCTCCCGACGGCGCTCAAGCGGCTGGCGAGATCGCGCAATGCCCATACTCTCTTGGAATATCCCCCGGCAGCCGGATTGCGACGTCACCGCGAATGCGGTGCCCGGTGGCTCTCCTCGCTCGGATTTGAGACCGAAGCGGATTCCGTTTTTCTCACCTCCGGAGCGCAGCATGCGCTGTCGGTGATTCTTTCGGCCGAGACTAAACATGGCGACAGTATTGCGGTCGAGCGATACACCTACACCGGAATCAGAGCGCTGGCCGAGCAAATGAACCTCCAGGTGATCGGGATCCAGTCGGACGAGTCGGGAATGATTCCCGAGGCGCTTGAAGCGGCCTGTCGTCATAGACGGATCCGGACACTGTATTGCAATCCATCGCTTCAGAATCCAACCAATATCATCTGGCCAATGAACCGTCGTCGTGAAATAGCTGCCATTGCCGAGAAGCATGGTATTACTGTTATCGAAGACGAAATCATGCGTCCGCTGCTCTGCGATCATCCGGGATATATATCATCGATCATTCCGGAACAGAGTTATCTCACAGTTTCCGCTTCCAAGTCGATTGCGGCGGGGCTGCGCATAGGTTTCGTAGTGGCTCCGAGCCGGAGTCATCGAAAAATGATCGAAGGGCTCAATGCTTCCTGTCTCGGTGTCACTCCGCTGGTCGGGGAGTTGTTCAGTCTCTGGCTGGAAGACGGCACCGCCGAGCGGATTATTGCAGAACGAAAGGTTGATACGAGGCGGCGTCAGGAAGTTGCTGCTGAGGCTCTCAGCGGGCTTTCGATCAGAAACCACCCGGCCAGCTATCATATCTGGCTGGACCTTCCCGAAGGCTGGGCGAGTATGCAGCTTGCGATGGAAGCGCAGCTTCGCGGGGTCGTCATCGCTCCCGGCGAGGCCTTCGCCGTCGATCAGAAATCACCGGTTACCGAGGTCAGGCTCTCGGTGATCGTGCCGCATACGCTCGAACTGCTTCGCAACGGCCTCAGAACAGTGGCCGGAATTCTTCAGGGAAGCCCCGGCCAGAACGTCACTACCGTCTAGCACCGGCGCCGCGCCAGAATTTCCTCGCACCATCTACGTCGCTCCCCAAATCCTCCATTGCTCCCTGCCGATCCGAGGAATCAAACCTCTTGATTTATGCACTTGGAGAAGAAGCCCGTCGGAATTATGTTCCGGGAGGTATTGACACCGCAACAGTCAGCTTGCGGCGGAACGACAACGCATTTGGAGGTGTAGGGTATGGATGTGGTAGACAATCATCATCCAAAGGGATTCTGGTTTATCTTCTGGGGGGAACTGGCGGAGCGGGCAAGCTTCTACGGCATGAAGACGCTCCTGCTGCTGTACATGGTGCAATCGCTGCATTACACCGATGCGAACAGCTCGACGGTCGTTTCATTGTTCACGTCACTCTGTTACATTCTCCCGATTGCCGGCGGATTCATCGCCGACCACTACCTCGGGAAGTTTAAGACTATCATCTATTTCGCGTTGCCTTACATTCTCGGTCATATCATTCTCGGAACCTTCAACAATCAAGTTGGATTGTACGTTGCTTTGATGCTTCTCGCGGGTGGGTCCGGTTCGGTCAAGCCGAATATCAGCACCCTGATGGGGATGATGTACCAGAAGGAAGGGAAGTCGCACCTGATGTCTCAGGCGTTTTCCTGGTTTTACATGGCCATTAATATCGGCGCATTCGTCACGACATTCGCGCTGCCGTTCATTCGCGATCGTTACGGATATGGCCCTGCGTTCATGGCCCCCACCATTCTGATGGTGGTTTCTCTCGGCATTTTCTTCTACGGTAAGAAGTATTATCCGAAGGAAGATGTAAGGCAGCAGCAGAAGGTTACTAAGACTCCTGAAGAGAAGGCGGAAGAGAGGGCCGCCCTGGTCAGATTGTCGGGACTATTCATCCTCATTGTCTTTTTCTGGTCTATTTTCGATCAGTCTCCCACCACTTTGACGCTCTTCGCGCGCGACTATATGATTCTCGATCTCAACATATTCGGCTCAAGCTGGCATATCCCCCCCGATGCAATTCAGAGCCTCAATCCTGTATTGATCGTTATCCTCACGCCGCTGTTTGCCTGGATCTGGTCCCGGACCGACAAGGATGAAACGCATAAACTGTCTTCGCCGCGCAAGATGCTGATAGGTTTCTTTCTTGTGATCCTCTCTATGGGACTCATGTCAATTGCCGGGTATATCGGCGTTAGCTCCAAGGTCTCAATCATGTGGGAAGTCGGCGCCTATATTCTGATAACGATGGCGGAGCTGTGTATTTCGGTAATAGGTCTGCAGCTTGCATTTGAAGAAGCGCCGGACAGAATGAAATCGGTTATTACGGGAATATGGCTGTTCACGGTATTTCTTGGAGACTTGCTTGTCGCCTGGTTTGCACGGATTTACACCCGGATGAATCCCGGATCATACTTCGGCATCATGATGATCATGGTATCCGTGGTGACGGTGCTTTTCTACATCATCGGGAAGAGATTCGAGTCGAAAAGACCGGTGCCGCAGCAGCGATAATTACCGGACCTGTGGATAGCGTAAAGTTCAGGTAGATTCTTCGGACAACCGGGGGGATGAGCGACCGTGCGTTTGCTCTTCCCCCTGATTGCTCAGATAAACCATCCAGATAATCCAGAGGGCAAAAGCCGCCAGAAGCGGAGCGTACCACCAGAGACCGGCGAGAAGCGATCGGTAGGGAAGGCGTGGATCGATGCTCAAGGAGATGAGAATCGCACTCAGCCAGAAGGGATTCGGTTTGAAGACGCTTCGGGCGATATAATAGGCGGCCGGAAGCAGCAGGATAAATGAATAGAGTTTGAACCGGGGCATGACGAGGGCATAAGCAAGACAGCCGGTATAGATAAGATAGACAAGGCTGATTCGATTCCGACGATACAGCCGGAGGAGATACCGGAACGTGATGACGGTGACAGCCAGAGCAATTAGCGCGAACGCCGCATGAGCGGCCAGACTGATCATCGATTCCGAAAATCCCATCCTCTTAAGTCCAGCGAATAGGAACTTAAAAAGGGTCAGGGTAGACGGGTTTCCCCTGGTCCCGTCTTCCTCATGGGCGGTCGCGGCCGTCAGAAAATGGCGCAGCCCCTCGGGACTCATCAGGTAATTCAGGGTCAGCATCGCGGCAAATCCGAGACATGAAATTCCGAAGTAAATCCACTTTCGTCCCTCGCGAGTGAACAGAATGAGGGCAAGGAAGGCGGCCGGGGTCCATTTGAAAAATGCTGAAGCGAGTACAAGAAGACAGAACCAGACTAATTTTCGTGAAAGCAGGCAGGCAAATCCACTCCAGAGCAAGACCTGCTCGATTATGGACACATTTCCGGCACGAATGTCCAGACTCAGTGCGGCGCCGAATGCGAGTGTGAAGAATAGCGTCAGAAGCCAGACGGGCTCTTCCTTGAGAAAGTGGCGTCGCCACACCGCGAACAGAGCACCAAGCAGGACGAGTTTGAGCAGCAACCAGACCTCGTAGGCGATAGCGATAGGCATCAGGGCGAAAATTCTGAACAGATACAGGCAAAGGGGTGGGTAGAGGTACGGGTGGATTTCGTCGCTATGACCGGCCGCTTTCAGCAGCGAGACATCGTATGGATCAAGCCCGGCGGCCTGCGTTTGAGCGGCGTAGTAATAAGTCTTGAAGTCCCATTGATAGATCCCCTGTCGTACGGCGACCTCACCTACAATCACTATCACTATCAACAGCGGGACAAGACGCAAAGCTATCTGGAGGAGGCGCTCCCTTGATTGCATGGGGAAACGATAAAGTCCCTGCACGATGCGATCAAGATAAAAACAACGACGAGATCACCCGACGGCCCGCTTACGGCTGGCTTTCGTGCTTGATCCGGATTCGTCGCACCGCTTTCTTATCGCCGGAAGTAGCGGTGATGAAGTAAACGCCGTCCGGTTCGCCGCTGATATCCACCGGAAGGAACGACTCTTTGACGTTTTCGTAGTCCTTTTCAAAAGCGATCCGCGCGCTGTCGGCCGGCGAAATCCGCAGCTTCACATCGGCCGCTTCGTTCAGGAACACTTCGACATCAAGCTTGCCGTCGCTTCGCAACGGGAACGGATTTACCAGCATCGTGTCTGGTTCCGGAGTCGGCGCGGCGGATTTCGACGTCCTGAACCAGTAGTCGATACTTCTTCCGAAATCCGAATCGAAAGCGTGCAGCAGATGTCCCTTCATGTCGAGCAGACGGACAAAACCGTAGCCGCCTTCGGGATTGAACCAGATATTCAGCCCGGTGCTGGAGGTGTCGTCGACCACAAGGTGATAACACCCGTCGGGAAGATTCAAGGTATCATAGTAGAAGGTATTCGGTGCGAGTGAACCGATCGGTCGGCCGATAAGCTCGTTGCCGTCGACATCGGCAACATAGTACGAATTGTCAGTGGAGTCGGCGTTGCTTCGAAAGACCAAAATGAAATTGTTACCATATACCGGCGGCATGGATGCGGTCGAGCTTCCTTCGTTGTCGCCAGGGTATTCGTCTTCTTCTCCGTTCGGCTCCTCCAGCAAAACATGAAATTGCTGCTTCCCTTCGCGAACCGTCACCAGACCGGGCAGGTCGATCTCGCCTGATTGCTGTGACTCGATCCGTCCTACCCACTCGTACATCTGGGGTTCATCGCCGACCAAGCCATAATGAACGATGACCGACTTGAGCGGGTCGCGGCCATAGTTTCTGACGCGGATGATCGGATTGCCACAGATAGGATTCTGGCGGGAGTATTCGTCGGCTGTCGACGGGGCGACGATGTCCTCCAGGGCAACGTCGCTGTTCGCCCAGGGGGAAGTACACAGGAACAGATATGAGTAGAGGAAGTAATTTGCCGAAGGCTTCAGCGTATCGGTGTACGGTTGCAGCTTGATGTCTACAGAGTGGGATGATCCGGGGGTGATCGGATAATCGTACACATCGGGGAAGACCATAGAACCGGGGCACCAGTTGGCGCGGTCGAAAATCCAGGTACCCGCCTGAGGGTAGAGCGGGTTCTGTCCGCACTGTCGCCAGATCTGGCGTTGATCGATCAGGGAATCATCGAAATAAACCTGGCGCCATTTGCTGCAGAACTCGGCGCAGTTTTCCATATCGTCCATGCCGTGGCCGGTCTGAAGAATCCGAAGGCGAGCCATGGTGGCGTCGTCTGTGTCGGTAAACGTGACCGGTTTCAGAAGACTGTCGGCCGGCTTTGACGGATCGCCGTACGGGATCGTGCCGCACCACAGCGAGTCCATACCGAGCACATTCACCGCAGGGCGGCCTTCGGTGAGCTGAAAGTCGAGCGTAATGAGCCAGCCGCGGTCATCGTTCTTCTCATAGCCGCCATGACGAAACTCGATCTGTACCGAATCGTGAAGCAGGAACGAAAAGTCGGTGATGTCCACGTGCCAGGTAAAGCTCCAGGTCGAATCGAATTGCCAGCCGTACGGGGAAATAAGTCGCGCCAATTCAATTTCCTTCGCATCTCCTTTTGAACCGCCGATTTGCCGAAGGAAGACGTCATCGATATAATCCCACTCGCCGCAGTGTTGGCTGTCCGGGCAGGCATAGGTAACGTACAGGACGACTTTGCGGTATTGGGTCGAATCGGACGGAAAGACACCCCACGACGGATAGCTGTTGTAGCCTTTGGAAGGGTCAGTCACCACTTTCACTTTATCATGGGTTTTGACATGAATGGTCTCATCGGCCCGCAATGGTCGGACCAGCGCGAGGGCGAGCGATAATGTTATAATCGAAAGGGACAGTATCTTACGCATTGACGGCTCCTTCGGGCACTCCCGGAGATGCGGTTGGTTTGGGGTCAGGATTGTTCAAGCCGAATAATAGTCCCTTTTTTGAACGAACGCAAGCGGGCGAGAGAAGCGTGCCAGATCCGGAAATGTGGATACAATCTGCTTGATTTCGCAAGACGGATAAATTAGTATATGTTCCGACGCAGAAGGGAAACAAACGCAGAGCTAATCGGAAGTCACTCACAATACAGCAGTAAAGGGTTACCATATGAACAGACGTATTCCGTGCGCCTGTGCGATCGTCCTGACGGTACTTCTGTCAATCGCTTCATCGACGAGGGCGCAGAACATCGACGCCAAAGAGTACCGGCTGGACAACGGCATGCAGGTCCTGATGGTGGAGAAACACGAATCACCGACTATCATGGCGGCGATTTTTGCGAGAGTTGGATCGTCCAACGAGGTGACCGGCATTACCGGCATCTCTCATCTGTTCGAACATATGATGTTCAAGGGGACGGAGACGATCGGTACCAAAGATATGACGCGTGACCGCGAGATCATGGCGCAGCTCGATTCCCTCAGGGAGCTGATGCGCTCGGAGGAAAACGTCATGCGGACCGAGTACCGGCACGGCGAGATAACCGATATGCTCGACCAGGATGCGAAGACTCCGCGCTACCGCGAAATCGAAAAGGTGTTCGACAGCCTGATCCTGGAGCAAAGACAATTGATTATTAAAGATCAGCTCGACGAACTGTACACCAAGAACGGCGGATCGTTCCTCAATGCGTTTACGTCGCAGGATATGACTGCGTATTTTGTTCGTCTCCCGAGGAACAAGATCGAGCTGTATATGTGGCTGGAATCGGATCGGTTCAGCCATCCGGTATTCCGCGAGTTCTATTCGGAGCGGAATGTCGTCCGGGAAGAGCGACGGTTAGGGGTGGAATCGACGCCGACAGGGTTGATCGAAGAAGATTTCCAGGCAATGTTCTGGAAGTCATCATCGTATCACTGGGACGTGATCGGCTGGCCCTCAGATCTCGGGAGCATCACCCGCGAACAGGCCAACAATTACTACGCCACTTACTATGCTCCGAATAACCTGTCGATGATCCTTGTCGGGGATCTCAATCCGGATGAGATGATCACGATGGTCAAGAAGTACTTTGAGCGGATCCCGCGCGGGACGACACCGCCGCCGGAAGTCGTGACGCTGGAAGAGAAGCAATACGGGGAGAAACGGCTCATTGCCGAGGCTGAAGCAAGCCCGCAGACGAGCATTGCTTATCACACCGTCGCGTTCAAAAATGCCGACAGCTACCCGCTGGAGGTGCTGGCCGGTATTATGAGTGGCAAGACCGGACGCTTGTACAAGAAGCTGGTTGATGAGAAGGGAATCGCGAAAGGTTCGATGTCGGGCGGTGGTCGCGGTATGGGTGGCGGACGCCTGGCGGTGAGCGCTTCACAGGACTCCCGTCGCTTTGCCGGCATGTTCTCGATCGACGCCGAAGGAACTTCGGGAGTGAAGGCCGAAGATTTGGAACAGGCGATTTACGAAGTTATCGAGGATCTGAAAGTCAATCCGGTGCCGGATATGGAGCTTCAGAAGGTTAAGAACCAGATGAAAGTGGATATCATCAGGTCGATGGATCGGATGGCCGGGATCGGTATTCTGTTCTATCTCGGCCAGAATGCCGCGATGGGCGACTGGCGTGAGGCGAATGTCGATCCGCAGAAGTGCGATGCCGTGACCGCGGACGACATCATGCGGGTGGCCAATAAGTACTTTGCCAACGATCAGCGCAACGTGATGATTATCAACACGAAAGCTACCAGGGGGGATACGGCGGAGGAAGCGGAAGATCCGCAATTCGCCCAGTTCAAGCAGATGATCCTTTCGGTCAAGGATCCGGCTCGTCTGGAGCAGATGATCGGTATGTTTTCTTCGCAGATGGATCAGGTAACCGATCCGGCCCAGAAGGAGCAGATGACCAAACTCTTGAAAATTGCAAGCGACCATCTCAAAGAACTTAAAGCAGCCCAGGAAATGTAAGGCTCACCCAGGGAGAATCCAGTATGACTACAAAATTGAACAGACTGAGCGGTTGGGTGGCCGGGCTGATGATGGCACTGGCGATCCTGCCGGGTATGACGCAGGGCGCCGACATTGTCGACCATCCTGACAAGCTTACGTACAAAGATCTCAATTATCAGCCGCCGAAGCCGGCCGATTATCGCAAGACTCTCAAGTGCGGCGCCACCGCATATATCGCGGAGAACCACGAGGTCCCGACATTCGAACTGACCGTACTGATACACACCGGCTCTATGTACGAGCCGACTGACAAGGCGGGACTGGCCGGCATGACCGGTTACCTGATGCGCAATGGGGGCGTCGAAGGGATGAGCGCGAAGGACCTCGACGAACGCCTGGCCTTTCTGGCCGGAGATATCTCCATCAACATCAGCGAATCGCAGGGGAGGGCAACGCTCTTCTGCCTGTCGAAGGATATCGACGAAGGGCTCAGACTCTTCCGGAAAGTGCTTCATGATCCGACCTTCGATCAGGATGCCCTGGATCGATATCGTAAGGACCTGCTGTCGTCGATGGAGCAACGCAATTCATCGACTTCGGCCATTGAGTCACGTGAATGGCAGTTCCTGATGTATGGCGACCATCCTTGCACAATGCCCTACCGGACAACCGAGAAGTCGGTTAACTCCATCACCCGTGACGACCTGGCCGCGTTTCACGACGAGTACTTCTTCCCGGGCAACTTCATAGTAGCCGCGGCGGGGGATTTCAAGTCCAAGGATATCATTGGCAAGCTCAACAGCCTGTTTGCGAACTGGCCGGATCACAAGCTGGCGCTGAAGGAAATCCCGGCTCAGGTTGCAGATCCGAAACCGGGTGTGTACATGGTCAAGAAGGACGATGTCAATCAGTCGCGTATCCGCGTCGGACATATCGGCGTGAAGCGGGATATTCCGGATATCTACGCCCTGATGGTCATGAATGACATCCTGGGGGGCGGCGGATTTACCTCGCGTATTGTGAGGCGCGTTCGCTCCGACGAAGGTCTGGCGTACAATGCCGGAAGCGCTTTTGATCGGCCGGTGCAATACCCCGGGACATTCAGGGCGTGGTTCCAGACGAAACATGAAACCGGCGCCTTTGGAACGCAACTGATCGTTGATGAAATCAACCGGATCCGCACGGAGAAATGCGATTCCGAGATTGTCGAAAACTCCAAAGCCAGTTTCATTAGCGATGTGGTCAATCCGTTCTCCAGCCGGATCGGAATTGTCACGACATTCGCCGACGATCAGTTCACAGGCAGACCGGACGACTACTGGCAGAACTACAAGAAGAACTTTGAAGCCGTCACTCCTGATGCGGTCCTGGCGGTGGCACAGAAGTATCTACGGCCGGACAAGCTTGTATTCTTGGTCGTGGGTGATCCTGAAGCGGTCATGAAGGGATCGGACAAGCACGACGAGCAGTTCTCCAATTTCGGAGAAGTTACGATACTGCCGCTTCGCGATCCGATGACGCTCGAAGCCACCCCACAGTAAAGAGTTTTCTTAATCATAGCTGTGACAAGAACCCCGGCCAGATCCGGGGTTCTTCGTTTACCGGACTTCCTCCCGGAATTGATTCAGTTTAGCCGGATCCAGCTGGCAGTATCGCCTGTTGTAGTGTCGTGAGACGAAGTATGAAAGTTAACGCTCAAGACCATAGTTTGATTCTTTTCGACGGCCTTTGTGGGCTGTGCAATCGACTCAATCGATTCATAATCAGACATGATCGACAGAGGAAGTTTGTCTTTGCTTCGCTCCAGGGGTCTCTGGGCGAGCAAATCCTCCGTGCGCACGGCAAGAACCAGGAAGTACTTGACACTTTCTACGTCGTTCTGGCCCAGGGCACCGCGAACGGAGGAATTGCTGGAACGATCCGGGGCGGCTCTATTCGTGGCCAAGTCGCTGGGCTGGCCGTGGAAGCTGGGGATCGCATTGGGGATATTCCCTTCGACGTGGCTGGACGCTGGGTATAACATAATCTCAAAGAATCGTTATCGGATATGGGGGAGACTGGAGTCCTGTCCGGTACCTGACGAGAATAGTCGGGAGCGGTTTGTCGACGAGATGGAAAGTTAGCCGGATCGGCAAAAAGAGGGGACGCCAGCGGAACTGCGTTTGTTACTGGACAGAGGGTCGGGTGAAGATTGCTCTTTGGCCGGACCGTTCGTCTATAGTCAGGTTCTGAGCGCGACGCCGTTGGTCGGCGTCGAGAATCGCTTTACGCATACGGATATTCTTCGGCGTCACTTCGACCAGTTCATCATCACGAATCCATTCCATCGCCTGTTCGAGGGTCATTTTGCGGGGAGCATCGATCGTGACACTTATGTCTTTCGTAGAGGAACGATGATTGGTCAGGTGCTTTCTTTTGGTCGGATTGCACGGCAGTTCATCGGGACGGGAATTCTCTCCGACGATCTGTCCGGAATAGACCCGTTCGGTCGGCTCGACGAAAATCACCACTCTCTCCTGAAGCCCTTCGATAGCATACGCCGTGGCCGGTCCGGTGTCTATCGAAACGACCGAGCCTTTGTTACGGGAGGCGATTTCTCCGCACCAGGGTCCATAGCCGGTGAGCCTTGAAGCCATGATGCCGAGTCCGCGGGTATCGGTCATGAACTCGGACCGGTAGCCGAACAAGCCGCGGGTCGGGATCTCGAATTCCATTCCGACCGTATTGGATCCGGAATTCTCCACTCCGAGTAAATTCCCTTTTCTTCGGGCAAGTTTCTCGATAATGATCCCCTGATACTCTTCGGGAACGTCGATATGAAGCTGCTCCATCGGTTCCAGCAGGTTCCCCTGCTCGTCTTCATGGGTAATGACTTCGGGGCGGGAGATACAGAACTCCAAACCTTCGCGCCGCATCTCTTCGATAAGGATCGCCAGGTGCAGACCACCGCGATCCGGATACTTTGACTCCGTCCGATCGGCCGATATCTTCCATCCGCATTGCGACGTTGGTCTTCATTTCTTTTCCCAGCCGGTCTTTGAGCTGTCGGAGCATGATGGCGGTACCATCCTGACCTGAGAAGGGGCCGCTGTTCACCAGGAAGAACATCGAGAGGGTCGGTTCCTCGATCTCCAACGGCTTGAGTCCTTCGGAAGGATCATCGATCGCGGAGAAGGTGTCGCCGATGGTTATCACCTCCGGACCGGCAAGCCAGACGATATCGCCGGCGGTGATGGTGTCGGCCTCGACTCGACTGAGTCCCCGCGTCACCCAGAAGTGCACGCCTTTGGTCCGGGAGTTGTCGGTAACCTCCCAGCCGGATTTCTGGCGGGAAGAGTCTTTCCATCGGGTGGTGATGCGGGTGAATTCTTCCCCTTTGTTCAGTCTTGCCACGAAGCACCCGGCCGCAGCCGATCTGACCGATATAGTCGCTCCAATCGAGCGAGCTGATTTGCATGAGGAAGGGGCCGTCCTGATCAACCTGCGGAGGAGGAACTTCGGCCACAATCGTCTCGAAGAGCGCATCCATTCCTTGTCTGGTGTCTTTCTCAAGGTTTCTGACGAACCAGCCGTCGAGACCTGATCCGTACAGGACCGGGAAGTGTGCCTGCTCGTCCGAAGCACCCAGTTCGATAAACAGGTCAAACGTCTTATTCAGTGCATAGTCGGGACGGGCGTTGGGGCGGTCGACCTTGTTCAGGATGACAATTGGCCGGAGGCCGAGACGAAGAGCCCGCATCAGCACATACCGCGTCTGAGGCATCGGGCCCTCGTTCGCGTCCACAAGCAGGAGTACCGAGTCAACCATCGAAAGGACTCGTTCTACCTCTCCGGAAAAATCGGCATGTCCGGGAGTATCGATAATATTTATCAGATAGTCGTTCCAGCTAACCGTGCAGTGTTTCGATCGAATGGTGATACCGCGCTCGCGCTCGATGGCGTTGTTGTCCATCAGGCGTTCGGCAACCTGCTGGTTTTCGCGAAAGGTCCGCGTGGCCCGGAAGACCGAATCGATGAGGGTGGTTTTTCCGTGATCGATATGGGCGACGATGGCGAGATTTCTGATGTGCGTTATCGGCGTCATGCTGCGACTGAACCTTTGCTCTTCGGGCGGTAACCCAATTCTTTCTTCACTCCGCCCAGGCAACTGTCAAGGCAGGTCATGGAGGGGAGACATTGAAAAATAAGACCCGGTGCGGTTTATAACCGACCGGGTCAATCAAAACTAGAGGGAGTATAACAGTCTATGTCAAATTGTCCAAACAAAATCTTTTCGGATTCTTCAGTGTCGCTTGCAGCGTGGGTGGCCGCCGCTGAAGGCATTGTCACTTCGTGAGTTATGACAAACGCATGGAAATGCAGAATTTCTCGTGAGTGAGACAGTCGGATCAGTGCTCGATTTTTCGTTCAAAAGGGTGATCGAAAGTGAAATCGGGGCGATAGTTCGAGGGGCTGTCCAATTCCTGCATCCAGCCGCGATAAAATCCGAGGCGCTCGAATTCTTCAAGAATTTCATCGTACTCGTCCGTTGTCAGAGTTCGTCCAAGCCTGGGGTGACTGGCGACATGGGGAGTGGGGTGATATTGTGACATCAGGGAAATGTGCACCGATGGGGAGAGTTCGGAGGAGATCCATTGCAGCACTTTCTTGGAGTTCTCGATCCGTCCGGGGAGGACCAGATGACGAATAATCAGGCCATTGGTGATGCAGCCGTCGTCGTCGAGCCTGATACTTGAACCCTTCTGATAGAACATCTCTTTGATCGCTGCGCAGGCTACTTCAGGATAATTTGGCGTGTCCGAATAGGCACGGCCCATCTTTTCATCGAGATATTTCAAGTCCGGCAACCAGACATCGATTTTGCCATCGAATGACTTGATCGTTTCTACCTTGTCATACGAGCTGGTATTGAAGACATAGACCGGCTTTCGTCCCCGCGCTTCCAGGGCGTTCATGATTACTCGGACCTGGGGAATGAAGTGCGAGGGCGAGACAAATCCGACTGCATGGGAGCCGCGATCAAGTACGCTTTCGATCTGTCGAATGATATCCGGCAGTGAGATAAGGTTTTCTTCGATCTCCCCTTCGCGCCGGCTGATCTGGAAGTTCTGGCAGTAGACACACTGCATGTTGCATCGGGTGAAGAAGATATTGCAGATGCCGTTCGGCCCTGAGATCACCGGTTCCTCGCCGCGGTGGGCACAAATGGACCCGATCGAGAAGCCGGTACCGCTCTGACAGAAACCGAGCTTGCCGCCGAAGCGATCGGCATGGCAGTTCCGCGGACAGCAGGTGCAGTCGCGCAGGTGCTCCAGCGGGGCGAGAATTGGAGCCATATCCAATGGGGCGCCGGTGGCCGGGTCAAAAAGCTGATTATCCATTTCAGAGTAAGATAGTCTATTCCGGTCGAGTTTACAAGAGGGCGTTAGAAGGAGGTCGCGTCATTTCGATTGTTCGAAATCGATCAGTAACCGGGTCGTAATGACCTGCTCGACGTAAGTGTTCACGCGTCGGGAGCTCCTTACGATTCCGACACCGGGACACAGCCAATCGTCTTCCATCCAGGCGTGTCCTGATACGTTGCCGTAAGCGATAGTGTGGAAACAGGATTGGTAGATGCCGGCGGGGGCGAGAATAGGCTCTCGGTCGGTTGCGGAGGTCATCTGGGCGGGAAGGCTCACACCCCAATACCGGCCGACCGCGAGCGGGAAGTCTATGGACAGATCGTTGGGCCCACTAGACATAGAATCGGCCTGGAGCCGGAGCATCTGAGAATCGGTAATTACGAACTGGGTGTCCACGCCGGTGACGCTTACAATTCGCTGCATGGCGAATTCGTTTCCGGTAGACAAAGTTCCTTTGCGAACTATCGTGATGGTGACGGTATCGTGAGATACCGTAAGTGAATTCGGACCATGGAAAGTCGAGTCGATCTGTTCGTAACGCCACACGTTTCCGGAGTCGAGGGGGTAGTTGGTTATGTCAAACGACCCGAGATCATAGCTGATCAGTCTCCATACTTCGTTTTTGGTTGTGGTGAGGCTATTGCCATCGGAATATTTGGTGAGGAAAGATCTGGAGGCCACGCCGATGTCGGGGATCAGCCAGGTCTGACTCCAGCTGCCGCCGCCTTCCAGATCCCCGTTCCAGGCGCGATCGACGCGCAGTCCTTTTCCGAGACTTCCGGCCGGGACGATGACACTTCCGGAGGTATCTACAAAACTTGAATCAGCGATTCCCGAAGGATTTATCCAGGAACTTCCTACCCGGAGGGGGAAGACGAATCGTTCTCCGCTCTGGGCCGAGATGTTGTGGTCGATAATGTCGATAGTGTCGCCGGCGGTGCGATAGTAATGCCAGTCATAGCTGTGAGCTCTGACTCTCTTTTCGCGTACTTCGGTGTAGGGCACACCGAAATTGTTGACCGAGGTATCCGTGACCGAGAGCCAGACGGTGTCGGTTGCTCTCGTCAGGCTGTCGTACACTTTGTACTTATACAACGTGCCGATAGCGCTTGGGAAGCGGGCAATTGTGTAAACACTGCCGCCGCCTTTAGGGGGGCCATCGTCACATGATGATAGGATCAGGGACACAGCAATCAGCACAACTGCTGTGGATCGAACTCCCTGCATAATATTCCTCCGTCATTCCTTATGGGTCAGCCGGTTCCGAGAAGCTGGTGCAAGAGGTAAAGGGGAGACTTAATATATAAACGGCTGGCTACCAATCTCAATCTAATGCAGAATCCCCGAAAATGCAAACAAAGTATGGTTATGGGGGCGCTTCAGCGTGTCAAATCTGCCTCAGGTCGAACGAGAATACCGTTGATGCCACCCGGCTTTCCGGCCCTTCTGCGAATCGCGAAAATCCCTGTCGGGTCGAGAGGCAGGAGGGAACTGCTTGGATAATAGCGTCTTTCAACGAAACCTCCGGGTCTACCCGGTGAGTGGAAAGACCGCGGATGTAACTAAGTCGCCGCGGTGGGCTATCGGCGCGATTGTACCGAGTCTTCCGACTGCCGTTCCAGACAGTCGAGCTACCAATGTGAGGTCGTGCCGGCCGTTTCCTCGTAGCGGCGTGTTTTGCTACTGCCAGAAGATCGAGGGTGAGACGGGCGGTCGGGCAGCGCCATGGTTTGAACAGCCTATCGGCATCAGTGGGCGCTTGTGTACGAAGACAAAGAGCAAAAATTCTCTGAAATAAGATTTTTCTCTCATTGCGGGCATCTGCCGACTCATTATTTGATATCCTTACTGGTGTGCATGATCATTCCGCTGCTGCCAACAATCGTGCCAGTGCTTTCGCTGGTCATGACGATATCCATGATTTGTCCATAGACGTTGAGCTGTTGCTCGATCCAGGTGATGCCACCATCGGTCGTACGAATGACCGAATTGTCCAAGCCTACGGCTGCGCCGTCGAATTCGTTCGCGAACGAAACCGACATCAACGTGCTGTATATTCCGCTCTCTCGCTCTGTCCAGGATGCTCCGCCGTCTCGGGTTGTGAAGACAGCGCCGCCGGATCCGACTGCGACACCGACGTAGTCATTGGTCAGCGCTACGCTTAGCAGTGCGACGGATGCCGACCCCAACTCTCCAAGTATCCAGGTAGCACCCGCATCGTTCGTCCTGAGAACAACCGACCTTTCACCAACTGCGATTCCTTTGCCTGAGCGGCGCATAGATACACCAAAGAGTCTTTGCTGGGTGCCGCTGGAACGGCGAATCCACGAAGCCCCGCCATCGACTGTTTGCAGAACAATTCCGCTATCTCCTACAACGATCCCGGTGTCATTGTTCGCGAGGCATACATCGTTCAGCCGTGCGGTTGTACCGCTTGTCTGGCCTGTCCATGTCGATCCGCCGTCGTTGGTTCTCAGAATAGTTCCGTAATAGCCGACTATAGTGGCGTGATTACCATCGGAGAGGGAGATATGCTGCATCGGTGAATTTACATCAGCTCTCTGCTCTGCCCAGTTTCGTCCTCCATCGACCGTGCGCGCCGTTGTTCCGTTGATTCCTACTGCCATGCCCGTGTCTTCACTCACAAAAGAGACACCGTAAAGGTTGGTAATAAATCCGGTCCAGGTGCGTGTCCAACTGCTGCCGCCGTCGGCCGTCCGGAAAACAGTGCCAAAGGCACCGACGATCAGCCCCGAGTTAGCGTCGACAAATGAAATCCCCATCGGTCGTGAAGGTGCATCGATTGTGACCGAGGACCAGGTCTGGCAGCCATCCGATGTTCTGAGAATTCTGCCACCTTGCGTAACCAGGACGCCATGGTTCAAGTCTTCAAACCTGGCCCCCCAGTAGACGTCGCCACGGATGGGGGAATGATCAAACCAGGAGATTCCGCCGTCGGTGGTAATCAACACCTGCGAGCCGCCGGCTATCACGGCCGAGTTGAGGTCGATCATATCAACACAGGTAAGGCTACCGCCTGTTCCTGTTACCAGGCTGTTCCAGGTTTGACCTCCGTCGGTTGTGCGAAGCACGACACCTCTGTCTCCAACAACCATTCCGGTCGATGTGGTAAGGAAGTCGACCGCTATAAGGTACGATATCACCCCACTTGATTGCGCCGTCCATGATTTACCGCCGTCGGTCGAACGAAGGATAGTACCGCCGCCACCGACGACCGTGACCGTACTCGCATCAATGAACTTCGCTCCGTAAAGGCGTTCAGACGTGGTAGAGGTCCGACTTGACCAGGTTTTGCCTCCGTTCTCGGTTCGCAAGATAGTTCCGCCATCTCCAACGACAATGCCGACGTCAGGGCTGGCGAATGCAACTCCCCAGAGGAAGGACGTAACTCCACTTTGCACGGTTTTCCACGTTACCCCACCGTCGTCGGTTCGCAGGATAGTCCCGATTGCGCCGACGGCAAAAGCTGTATTCTTGTTAACAAATGAGACCGCACTCAGC
This sequence comes from uncultured candidate division Zixibacteria bacterium, assembly GCA_963711085.1. GTDB lineage: Bacteria > Zixibacteria > MSB-5A5 > GN15 > FEB-12 > CAVQCT01. The sequence goes on from CAVQCT010000006.1 coordinate 664,981, forward strand.
GGATTTCCCTGAGGCTTAGGATTCTGCCACTCCCAGCCGCCGATAGCCATCGAAGTATCAGACGGTCCTGTCGAGCTGCCGCAGGAAACGAGCATGAATGCCGTCAAGCAAAATACAATCGCTATGCTTCCACGAATCTGATTCTGACTGAGCCTTTCACGTCTCATCACTGCCCTCCGCCGGTTGTAGTGTGGAGAATGGTGCCGTTTTGTCCGATTGCCGTCAGGATGCTGCCGTTGACACAGTCAACACTCCCCAGCATAGTCGGTCGTTCCACTGTACTGATGACCCCAGGTGGCACCGCCGTTAGTGGTGTGAACGATAATCCCGTTGAGGCCAACAGCAGTCCGGTATCCGCATCTCGAAAAAACGATCGAGGTCAGGCCGTAGGCTTGACCGACAGCCTGCGTCGTCCAACTCTCCCCTCCATCGATAGTTCTAAGAACCGTATTTCCCGCGCCGCAGATCGACCCGACCGCGCATTGGTGAAGGTGACGCCGAAAAGGGACGGTCAGTCCCACTCGTGAGCGGTACCCAATTCGCACCTCCATTGGTAGTTTTGATAATGGTGCCAAGATAACCGACGACGTAGCCAGTATCTTTGCCCACAAACGACAGCCCACAGAGCTTTTCTGTCGTTCCGCTGGTTTGCGGTGTCCATGTAGATCCGCCATTGGCTGATCGAAGAATCGTTCCCTCATACCCTACTACGAATGCAACGCTGTATCCACGAATTGCGCAGACACAAGTGGCAAAGTTGTGCCACTTGTCGCCGGTGCCCAGTGAATCCCGGCATCAGCGGTCAAGAAGAATGATTCCGTTGTTCCCAACAACAACTCCGCGCGATGTGTCACAAAAGGAGACGCTGCCAGACTGTTAATGGTACCGCTCCCCAGATCGACCCATGCTCGTTCCGCCATCACGTGTGCCGAGTATGGTACCGTGGTCACCCACAGCTATCGCATGGGTGTCGTCGATGATGCTGATACTCCTATGAGATGATTGGTGTAACCCTGCTTTCGATTCGTCCAGGTGGAACCGTTGTCGCTCGTATGAACGAGTGTGCCGGCCTAGCCTACCGCATTGAAATTCTGGGCGTCGGCAAACGAGACACCGGTCAGATTCTGGGTCGTGCCGCTCGGTTCGACCGTCCAGTGATTGCCGCCGTCGGTTGTTTTGATAATCGTACCGGCATCGCCCGATGCAACCCAAGAATAAGCGCTTCTTGCTGACACCGAATGCAGGTTGTACAGGGTACAGGAATTCTGGCTCACCCAGGTGTGTCCGCCGTCCGTAGTTCTCAGAACAAGCCCCCCGTAGCCAACCGCCGTTCCGGAATTGAAATCGTAAAACGACACCGCAGTCAGATATTGAGTACTATCCTTGTGCTGTTGTATCCAGGTCGAACCTCCGTTGGTGGTGCGAATAATCGTGCCATCGCCTCCAACAGCAGTGACCGTGTTCGCATCAATCATCGACACACCGCTCAGGGTAGCGTCTGCCCCACTTGTCGTATAAAGCCAGTGCACTCCGCCATCGGTCGTGTAACTAATTACTCCCGAATTCCCCACGACAATGCCGTGCGAAGCATCACAGAAAGATACGTCATTGAGATTCGCCCGAGTTATCCCGGACTGACTCTGCCAATTGACTCCACCGTCGGTGCTCACGATAATGACTCCGTTATTGCCTACGGCGAAGGCATGATCAGCGTCGGGGAAAGAGATGCCGTTCAAATCGATATTTGTAATCGCGTTTTGTGCTTTCCAGGTAAGCCCGCCATCGGTCGTCCGCAGGACAGTCCCAGTCTTCCCAACGGCCACCCCGTCAGAGGCACCGGCAAACGAAACGCTGTTCAGATCATTCCCCTGCGGGAGGGGATTCTGCCAGACCCAGCCGGAAATTTGCGGGGTAGAGGACTGGTCCGGACCGGTTGGGTTGTCGGAGGAACAGCCTAAGGACAATAGAAATACACTGACGGCTAATGCCGCGCATAGGAGAACTAAGTGTTGAGCAAACCTGCGCATGAGACCTCCCCGGTCACGAGACATTATTCGTTTACTGAAAGATATTCCCTTCAGTCATTTCTATCGAGAGAGAGATCGTTTTCTCAGCAAATAACGGGCGCGGGGGCTATTCTGTTGACATTCCTATTACTGTCCACTGACCGGTGAATTCTTCAGGATCGTCCCGCCGTCGCCCGCAATAGTACGTGTGTAAGAGCCAAAGTACGAGACACTTTCCAGGGAGAGGCCAACGCCGCTTTCTTCTTTCTTCCAGGTCGTCCCACCGTCAGTCGTGTGTAGAATCACGCCGACCTCACCAACAACCGTTCCGTTCAGGGAGTCGGCAAGGCAAACAGCGTACAGATCCGTATCAAAAGCACCTGACTGCTGATCCCAGGTCATTCCTCCGTCGGTCGTCCTCAGGACAGTGTACTCATTCCCGACGGCAATGGCTGTCTGAGTGTTGACCAGCGAGATGCCGTGCAGTAGCACATTAGTCCCGGTTGATAGTTGCGTCCAGGTATTACCGCCGTCTACGGTCTTGAGAATTTCACCGTCGTTACCGGCTACCATACCGGCCTGTTCGTCGGCGAATGACACGCTATACAGGCTCGACGTTATCCCGCGTTCAGGGGCTGCCAGGAATCTCCCTGATTGCTCGATTTCAAGATAGTACCGTTCTCCCCAACGCTTATGGCGGTATTCGATCCTATGAAGGCGACATCACGCAGCACATAATTCGTGCCGCTGGTGACCGATTCCCACGATGTTCCACCGTCACTCGTTTTGAGGATCGTGCCTCCGTCGCCGACAGCCAGTCCGATATTGCGATTGACGAAAGACACTCCAAAGAGGGCGGTGTCCGTTCCTGACTGCTGAGTCACCCAGGTCGTACCCCCGTCGATGGTGCGCAGCACCCTGCCGCTGTCGCCGACGGCGGTGGCAATGGCAGAATCGGAGAGCGAAATGTCATGAAGGGGGAGATGAGAATCAAAGACGTGAGAAGTCAAAGTCACACCTCCGTCGGAGGTTGTGTAGATTGCTCCGAAGCTGCCCGCCAGGACCCCGTGCAATGAATCACAGAATGATGACCCGTAAAACGAAACTCCTGGCGCGAAAACATGGTAATCCCATGAAGTCATACTATCGGTAGACCTAAAGAGCGCTCCGCCCCCAACAACTATTATTGCGGAATAGGAAGGTGACACGCTAAGACCGGTCATCCAACTGGAATATTGAAGTCGATCAGAAGTCCAGGTACTTCCGCCATCGGTAGTTTTGAATATGTAACTGGTGTTCGACCCCGTGTTCGTACCAATCATAAAGCCCGTGTCAATACTTAAGAATGTGACGGCAGTCAAGTTCATCGGGTATATATTCCAGAGTTGTTGCCCCCATGTCCGGCCGGCGTCCTCTGTGTGATATAGCACATCATTGCCGACAATCGTAGCATGATTTTCATCAACCATGAAGACGCCTACATAAGGGCGATCGCGAAAATCCCTTTGCTGTATCCATGTATTGCCGCCGTCGTCAGTCCGAAGAATATCTCCCCAACTTCCCACAGCTGTCCCAACATTGCTGTTAACAAAGGAGACCGAAAGCAATACGTGATCAATTCCGCTGTCTTGTTTTGTCCAAGTATGCCCTCCGTCGGAGGTACGAAGTATCGTCCCGTTGCCGCCTACCACGGTACCGGTGTCGCCGTTGACGAATGACACGCCTCGAAGTTGTTCCGACACACCACTTGCCTGCCTTGTCCAGGATTTCCATCCGTCGTTGGTTCTCAAAATGATGCCGTTATAACCAACTGCAGTACAGGTGTCAGGACTTACCAGAGCTACAGCCCAAATGATCGAACCTTGAGGACACGGATTCTGAGCCACCCAGCCGGTGGTCACCGGGGGATGTGGCGGGCGTTGAGGTGTCGAATTCGTTTCAGTGGGATTCTGCTTCGAACATCCGAGGCCGATCACAATGACAATCAGTATACCGGCAAGAACACTTTGCCGACGGAGAAACGCTTTGATCATACCTGCCTCCCAATGGATAAATCAGTCTACTTCCATACTCAGCCAATATAATACTGCACGCGAAAATGACAAGTACTAATGTTCGAGGAGACTTGGCAGGCAGAGGCTACACGGTTAATACAACCGGAAGCGTGAGACGACAGTTTCTTCACGGTAGAACAAGTTTATCCAAATGCAACACCATTGTCGGGAACGACAATGGTAACCGCGCTAACTGTGCACCGGTTAATAGTCGTATAGCTACATCACCGCCGGCGGCGCTTCTTCACAACCCGTTTTGAAGATCGTCCGAATGGCTCTTTCTTCTTACTATCTTCGCGCGCTCGCTCGGTAACGAAAGAAGGCAGACGGCGTGGGGCCTTGTCAAACGGCAAGGCGGGCACCTGCTTGACAGAAAGTCCGGTCCTGATCAGGTGCTCAATATCGCGTATATCATTACGTTGCTCGAAGGTGGCGAAAGAAATGGCCCGACCGGCCATTCCGGCGCGCGCGGTGCGGCCGATGCGATGGACATAGTCCTGAGTGTTGGTGGGCAAGTCGTAATTGATCACCAGTTCGATACCAACAACATCGATCCCTCTGGCTGCGATATCCGTGGCCACCATAACCCGATATTTGCCGGATTTGAATCCTTCGAGGGCCTCGCGTCTTTGATTCAAGCTGCGGTCGGAATGGATTTCGGCCGCAGAATGCCCTTTGGCGCGGACACTGCGAGTCAGCTTGCGAGCCCCGTGCTTGGTGCGGGTAAACACCAGCACCGATCCGTGGTATTCTGCGAGCAGCACCTCCAGGAGCCGGGTCTTGGCTTCCTTCTCGATGAAGAAGACTTCCTGAATGACTTTCTCGGCCGCCGTTCCGGAAGGAGCAATCTCGATATTAATTGGCAGCTTCATGTGTGAGCGCGCGAGGCTCACGATTGCCGTCGGCATGGTTGCCGAAAAGAGCATGGTCTGGCGATCCTGCGGGAGTACTTTGAAGATTTTGTTAAGCTGCGGAGCGAAGCCCATGTCGAGCATCCGGTCGGCTTCGTCCAGCACAAGAATGCGAATATCGGACAGGCTGACCGCCCTCTGTTCGATGAAATCGAGCAATCGTCCGGGAGTCGCTATGATAATGCGCGGGTTTTTGGCCAGGTTTCGTTTCTGTGGACCCTCGGGGGCTCCGCCGATGAGCACCACCGTACGTGTTTTATTCTGGCCGCTAACGGCCTGCAGGGCTTCGTTGACCTGCAGCGCCAGCTCACGTGTCGGCAGGAGAACCAGTCCACGACCCTTGAGCTGGGCCAGTCTCTGCATGAGAGGGATTCCAAAGGCTAATGTTTTGCCCGTGCCGGTCTGGGCAATAGCAATCAGATCTTTGCCTTCAATTCCGACCGGGATCGAGCGTTGTTGAATAGGTGTTGGCTCGATGAACTTGAGGCGCGCGATAGCGGCCAGGAATCCGGGAGCAATTCCGAGTCCGCCGAAAGCGCCGGGGATTATTTGTTTTGACATGCAGACAATGTACGATTGTTCTGGCCGGAAGGGAAGCATTATCATGCTCATAATTTGTGGAGATACCGCACATTGGGAAATTTCCTCTGATCCGTCCGGAATTAGCGGAACTGCGAATCCCGTGGCGCTTGCCTTTTTGCTTTGCCATGACTGCTCGATCTGCTATAATAGTGCGACTTATCGAATAACATCCATATTGGTGGTGACTGTCCCGTACAGATGATGACTATGAAGAAGCTATACATCGCTAATAGGCTGTGATTCGGATCCGGACCGTCCGGGCTTTCTGCCGGGGGTGACCGAGGAAGGGAAGTCCTGGCGCGGATTGCTCGAAGGGCCTTCAGTTCTCAAGCAGGCAGCCAGTCAGGTGACAGACTCCACCGGAAAGACGGTGAAAGTAACCTGGGTACTGCGAGTGGATGAACAGGTACGTCTGCTCTACGACGACTATGCCTGGGTACTCAGTAATTTCAAGCAGCACCTGCTGCAGCTTGAAAGCGACGGCGACGAACTGGGCTGGCATCCGCATTTCTACAAGTACAGCCAACCCCACAACAAGTGGTATCAGGAACTTCGCGATATTGACTTCCAGATCGCGATGCTCGACGGTGCATACAAAGCGTATATGAGGGAGCTTCCGGGGCGCGCAAAGAGCGTTCGGACCGGCTGGATATATCACAATTGCGAGACGATGAAGAAGCTGGCATCGCTTGGGGTGGAGACAGATTTTTCTGCCCTGCCCGGATTGCGGACGAGAGCAAACGCCTCCGATCCGATGCCCTATAACGTGTTCGATTGGTACGCCAGTCCGTCACAGCCGTACCACCCGTCAGTATCAGACTATCGGCGCGAGCCGCGCGAAGGGGAAAAGGCATTGTCGATTCTCGAGATTCCGAATTTTGTTTCGAGTTCGCGCTTCTGGTCGACGCTGGGAGGGCTGCACTTATCGAAGAAGATGAAAAGTCCGATGCATCTTGTCGATGCTCTCAGGCGTCCCACCTATTGGATCAATATCACCGGCAAGCCAAAACTGTTTGCCCCTCTGGCAACAACGCTGGACAACGTGCTCAGAAAGTCGGACAGCCCAGAGCTCTTCGTCTCGTATTTTCACGCCGACGAGTTGCTTGAGACGGGTAGTTCAATGTACAGCCTTCAGGGGATGGTGGAGAATCTAACAACGATTCTTCGGATCTGTGAAAAGCGGGGATTCGAAGCGGAGTTTGTTACCGCAAGCGCCGCCCGAGGACTTCTAGTCAATTAGCCTCAAGACGAATACAATCAGACAACCCTACCAGATTTTCTTCCCCGTAGCCTTATCAAGCGCAACCAGGCTCATCGTGTAATCATAGAGGGCGGTCCACCGGACAAGTCTTGCTTTGGTCAGAGAGGTCTCGGCATCGAGAAGATCGAGATTGGTCGCCACCCCGGCCTGGTATCTTGACTGGGCAATAGCCAGTGCTTGCTGAGCCTGCTTGAGCTGAAGTTCGGCGTTGTCGATCTTGTCGCGGCTTGAATTTACTTCGGCGATTGCCTGACGTACCTCCGACTGAATCTGATTCTGAAGATCGTTGGTGTGATCTTTCGCTGAATTCACATTGGCCGCCGCTTCTTCGACTTTATGTCGGGTATGGTACCCATCGAACAACGGGACATTCACGATCAACGAGGCTGTGTAATTCCCTTTGAGGGTGTTGAGGTTCGGGATATAGCCATTCTTCAGCCCGGTGGTGAGATTGACTGCCAGCTCCGGTTTCTTTCCGAGTCCTGCGATCTGCGATTTCACTGCCGCCACATCTTCGGCATCTTTAGCGGTCTTAAGCTCCGGTCGCTGGGCCTCACCGGCAAGAATGAGGGAGTCGGCGTCGAGATCGATCGGCGTGACCTCGAAATCACCCGAGAGATCGATCGGCTGATCGGCCGGGAGTCCGGTCAGTTCGCGCAGGATAATCTCCTGACTTTTCAGCGCGCGCTGGGCTTCGATCTTCTGATCGTTCGCCGCCGCTACACGAACCTGAGTGGTGAGCAGATCAAAATCGGTCGCCGTGCCTGCCTTGATTCGTTTCTGCGCAATTTCCATATGCTGATTGAGGGCATCGATCTGATCCTGGATAACGGCGATATTCTTGTGCAGAATAACAATGGCGTCGTAAGCGGCGATTGTCTGATAGGCGAGCCGGTATTGAACGGTACCGATATTGTCCTCGTATCCCTGCCGCTCGGTCTCGGACAGCGTCACCGATGAATTGGCTCGCCCCCAATCGTAGATGGTCTTGTTAAGACCGACATGGAAATCAAAGTTGTCGGCCGGATAGAGATGGAACTTTTCGTTGTTGAGATCGATCGAAGCTACCGGGCCGAGACGAGTGTAGTCACCGGTAAAAGAGATATCCGGATACTTGTCGCTCTGACTGATTCCGATCCTTGCTTCGGCCGCCGTCAAGGCCGACTTGGCCTGTTTGATCGCCGGATGATGTTCCAGGGTGAGGCGCACGGCCTGATCGACACTGAGAGCAGCGCCGGAAGGAGTTTGCGCCGTGAGGGCGGTGGTGGTTGTGATTGTCAGCGCGAATATCAAGGCGAATGTTCTCATAGTTCCTACTCGATTCCGACAGGGGTCGATTTTTGCGGCGCGCCCGACTGGGCTGCCTTGCGTTTACGGATACGTATAAAAAGAATCGGGAATGCACCAACCAGAATGATCAGGGAGGCCGCCAGATAGACATCATCGATCGCCTGGATGAAGGCTTGATTGGAGACGAACGATCCTATCAGCGCTTTCGCCTGCAGGCCGGCATTTCCGAAAGCGACTCCCCCGGCGTGCATGATGTGACCCTGAAGGCGTGACATGGTGGCCTGAAAAGCGTCAGAATGCGGATTAACCTGCTGGCCGTAGATTGCCATGTGATAGATTGTTCGTTGTGTCAGCAAGCTCCCGAAAACAGCCACCCCGAAACTTCCACCGATTTGCCGGATGACATTCAGCAGGCCGGAGGCTTGAGCTATTTCATGATGGGAGATCTCAGACAGAGCCATAGCGGTGAGGGGAGCGAAAATCAGGCCGATAGCTACTCCCCGTATATACAGCGGGAGCATGATCTCAGGACTTTCCGAAAGGAAGGAAAGATGTCCGAGAAGGTAGAAGGTGACGGCCATAAGGACCATGCCGACGAAGGCGGGGATCTTTGGCGTATAGCGGTCGGAAAATATCCCCGCTATGGGAGCGACCATACCCTGAATGATGCCGACCGGAATGAACACCATCCCGGCCTGAAGCGGGGTATAGCCAAGGCAGTCCTGCAGGTATATCGGCAGAAGAAACGTGCTGCCGAACAAACTCAGGCCAAAGAGGAAAGCGACTGCATTGGTCACCGTAAAAGTTGCATGGCGAAATAGCGAAAGCTGTATCAGCGGATGTTCGACCGTGAATTCAGTGATGAGGAAAATCGTCAACGACACGGCCGAGATGGCAAAGCAGGAGAGAATATAGGTCGAAGTCCAGCCGCCCGTGTTCCAGGCGGAGTTGCCGCTGGCAAAGGCAAGCAATAGAGTCGCCAGCCCCACCGACATCGTAACAAATCCAATGAAGTCGAACCGTCTTGCGATCTCGGCCTTCTGTTCGCGAAGCACGATGAGCAGCACGGCCAGTCCGAAGATGCCGATCGGGACGTTGATATCGAAGATAGAATGCCAGGAGTAGTTGTCGATCAGATATCCGCCCATAGCGGGACCGAGGGAGACGGAGGCCGATGCCGAGACGGTCCAGAAGGCGAGGGCGATCCCTCGCTTTTCCGGAGGGAATTCACGCGTTATGATTGCCAACCCTACCGGCATCACTAATCCGGCGCCGGCGCCTTGCACGACGCGGAACGCAATCAGCATGTGAAGGTCCCAGGCGAGGCTGCACAAAAATGAGCCGATCGTGAATAGAATCAGCCCGAGCGAGAAGACCAGTTTGGAGCCCCAGTGGTCGGCCAGCCAGCCGGAGGTCGGGAGGACAACGCCGAAAATGAGCAGGTAGGCGGTCAGCACCCACTCGACTTCGTCGACCGAGACGCCGAACGACGACATCAGTTTGGAAATGGCCACATTTACGATCGTCGCGTCGAGTACGGCCATGAAAGTGACAATCATGACCGAGCCGAGCACGAGCCATCGGTAAGTCGGGTGGTCCGGACGAAGCTGCGCGTAATTCTGCAGGAGCCTGGTGCGGAAGGATCTCCAGCGGGTGGACGTCATAGCCTATTTGACTCTCTTGCGGATCTTGACTTCAACCGACATCCCCGGACGCAAAGTGAACGGACCCTGTCCGGCGGGATCGAGGTTTGCGTTGAGCGAAATTCTGATCGGGACCCGCTGGGTGACTTTGGTAAAGTTCCCCGATGCGTTGTCGGGCGGAATCAGGGAGAACTGCGAGGCGGCGGCCGCGCCGATGAAGTCTACCTTTCCCATGATCGGATGGTCCGGATAGGCATCGATCGAAATCTCCACCGAGTCGCCCAGGTGTATCGAAGCGAGTTTGGTTTCTTCGAGATTCGCCGTCACCCAGACAGAGTCAAGGTCGTAGACCGTATAAATCGGCTGACCGGCCTGTACGATATCTCCAAGAACGACCCATTTGCGGGCCACGATTCCGGCCATCGGCGCTTCGATTCGCGTGTGCGCCAGCTTCGCCCCGATTACGGCCAATTGAGCCTCGGTCGATTTGACATGGCTCTGCGCAACATTGTACTGAGCGCGGGCCAGCTCGACCGCCTGCCGGGCATGATCGAACTCTTCGCGGGTAATGACGCCGTCGTTGTACTGCTGGTTGGCCCGCTGGAAGTCGTCCTGGGCGCGGTCAAGCGTGATCTTCGCCACCGGCACGCTTTCCTTGGTGTATTCGAGAGCCGCGGCCGCCTCGGCGTTCTGGGCCTGAAGATCACTGTCGTCGAGTCGCACCAGCAACTGACCGGCGATTACGGAATCCCCCTCGTCTACCGCAAGCGATTTGACCCGTCCAAGTATCTTCGAGCTGATCGTGATAGCGTCGCCGTCAATATAGGCGTCATCGGTCGATACATAGCCGCGCAAGTAGTAGTACCAATAGGTGTATCCAGCGACGACGAGGACAATCAGGATAAAAAGCGGTATGAGAACTCGTTTCCTTCGACTGCCGGATTTTTTCTTCACGGGAGTGGTCTTATCAATATCATTGGAGTCGGTGGTCATGGGTGCTGTATCCTTAGTTTCATAAGTGGCTCAGTAACTTTCATACTCGTTCTTCGGCGCAAAACCAAAATCTGCAATGATCTCCCGGCCCGATTCGGGCATTTATGCGAGCGCCATTTTCAGTAACATGAAACAACAGTGCACCGGTAAAAGTTGCCGGACTTCCGACCGGTGGTTCAGGAGAAATTATGTCGAGAATCGTCTCGGGGCAATGAATATATGCTAGTTTGCCCACGTTCGTTCTGCGAATGTAAGGATAATCGAGGTAATCAGGGTGAGTAGATGTTACCGGGTCCCCGAGCCGATCTTGGCTCGGGGACAAAATTCGGGAGGACGCCCCGGGGGTTTATTTGAGCAGGATCATTTTCTTTGATTCGACAAATTTACCGGCTTCCAGGCGATAGAAATACAGGCCGCTGGCTACCGATTTCCCGTCGCCGCTGGTACCGTCCCAGGAAATTTCATGGTCTCCGGCCGGTTGCTCTTCATTTACCAGCTCTGTCACTACCTGACCAAGCAGGTTATAGACTTTCAGGTGAACAGTCGATTTACGGCCAAGCGAATACCGTATGACTGTAACGGGATTAAACGGGTTAGGGTAGTTCTGTGACAGCTCAAACGTGTAGGCCAGCGGCGGGTTGTCATCCTGAACATCGGTCGACTCGCAGCCGACTTGCCTAGCACCGATTGGGGTGCTATTTGGTCCGGCGGTGGCACAGGGAGAATTAGTCTGGAGGCGGAAATCGGTACCGTCATGGCAGAAGAGCGGATTGGCATAGAAGTTACCGTTTGTGTCAACCTGGGGCTGGGCGCAATCGGCGCTGTTCGCGCCATTGGCAAAGAGGCAGCAGGAAGTGAGGTGAACGGTTCCAAGAAACTGATCGTCTTCCCATGAAGCGGTATAGCAGGCCGCCAAGGCACCCCCATTGTACGCGCCGATGCAGTATTTTAGTCCCGCCGAAGCATCGGTAATGGCGAAGACATCGGTACTGTTGCCTGTAATTGTGCAGTGGTCCAGGACAACGCCGGCGTTGACAACCGAAAAAACCAGTCCCTGGTTACCGGCTATCAGGCAGTAGTTAAACGTGTTGCCATCACTGTCGAATTCGATATCCAGTACAGAGCCTTCGCTTGCCGAATTGCCGGTAAAGTCACAGCTGTCGAACACGAATTGTGAACAATGGGCACTCACGCCGCCATAATGCGCAGAGTTGTGGATGAAGCGGCAGAGTTTGGCATGTCCTCCGCTAGTCACCTGGTCAAGGACACCGCTGTAATTGTCGGCATCATTATCTTCAAAGTGACAATTGAGCAGGTTTGGAATCCCGGCGCTAAGTACGCCTCCATTGGTAGCGTGGTTATTCCTGAAGGCACAGTTCTGGAAGTTCAGCGGCGTGTTTTGGTACTCGCACTTGACCACACCCCCGTCGGTTGCGTAGCCGTTCCTGATGCTAAAACCATCGAAGCTCACATTGCGTTCGCTGTACTGCAAAGAACAGAGGCGGTGAGGCTGGCCGGCACTTCCCTGAAGATCAATAGTTGTCGTTGAATTTCCGTAAGGCGCCCAGAAGACAAGCCCCTGTTTAGTTTCCAGATCGAGGTCTCTGTTACCGTCGCCGGAGTACGTGCCTGAGGCAACCAAGATGGTATCGCCGGACGCGGCTGCATCTATTGCGGCCTGCAAAGTGGCTTGATCTTGCGGGACGAGAATTCTGGATGCATATGTGGGTGAAACCATTACCAGCGACGCGATGGCGAACGAAAAAAGGACTCTGCGCATTATTGCACTCCCCGTTATATGGATACGACAGTCCGGGATAAGATCTGAAGACTGTCTCTTATGGAAATATAGATGATCAAAGAGATTAGTCAAGGCAGATACCGGTGCGGACAGTCGAACGGACAGAAAAATGAATCAGTCGGCAGGCCGTAAGGCGGTCTGATCGGTGATTCTGAAGCGGTGGCCGCGCCAGTTGACGTGGCGGCTGAAGAAGGGGATAAACCAGATTGCAGCAATCAGCAGGTCTTTGAACGGTATTGCGAGGAAATGGGCGACCTTGAGGTCGGAACCGAGACGGATGTCAACCGCCAGATCGCCGAGGATCTTGACGAGACAAATCGTTCCCAGGAAAAGTGCGGCGCCGATGGTCGGATTGACCAGCCAGTAGACGGTCGCCAACGTGACCGGGTTGGAGAGCAGTTCGATAGAATAGTGCGCCAGGTTAAGATGTCGCCGCATCTTGGCCCACCTGAGATGCCGATTCAAAAAGCGCCCTATCGACCAGTTCACGTTCACGTTGTCCACGCAATAATGGGACAACCGAACCTTGTATCCTAACTCCTGAATATGGACACCCATCAGATGATCTTCGGCCAGGTAATCCCTGAACGCCTGAAAGCCGCCAATCTTTTGGATAGTGGCGCTGCGAATCGACACCGTCCTACCTATCGTAATCGGATTCCTCAAGAGACACCCGTCAGCCAGTTTGATGGAGGGGATATTGCAGGTTATATGATGGTTTTCACCCAAAAATAAAGCCTTGACCGATTAGAGCCAAATCTAGATATTTATTCCGTTGAAGTTCAGCGCAGACATGGGCTGGAGGAAAGTTTCCTCCATCGAATGAAAGAAAGGGGTTTACGTGTGAACGATGAAAGGCCGCCCTTGGGGCTCTGGAGTCTGCCTCTCCATTCTCAAACGAAGACTGAAATGAATAGCAGATGGGTTTTCACTCGACGAATTCCTAGCCCCATAGAGGTCAGCCATCAGACAGGCAATCGAGTACTAAAACTGGATGTCAGTCAAGTGCACCGCGTGCGATCGGACCTCGAAGGTGTAAGTCATGACGGAGCAGAAGCGCGAATGGGGGCTACGCGAAAAACGAACATTCGAATTAGAAGCGAGTCGCCAGACGGTTCGTGAAAATCATGGGAGGAATGCTATGGCAGAAGGCGTTACTGACACGAAACAGACAAAGATAGAAAATCGGTGGAGTAAGGTTGATACGCTGTACAAAGTAGGTCTCGGCTTTCTAACAATTTCCGGTTTGTTAGTCGTATACAAAGATCGTCTTCTTCTCGTGTTTAGTGAAGCAGGATTTCAACAATTTCCAATTCTCCACCTTACCGTCGTTCTCCTGGGGATGATCATAGTGCTGGTAATACAGTGGATCAGAGCGACATCCGGAGAAATACTGATGCTTCGCACGTACTTTAAGGAAGCGGTCCCGTCAATACCGGGGAGTGGATATTATCCTATTGCGGGAACGGCAATTTTGCTCGGAACTATGGGGTATTTCTGTGACCGGCCTGTAGTATTTGCGTTCATTTTTGGTGCCTACAATTTGTTCGATATTTGGTGCAATTGGTTCGTGACCACTAAGTTCAAAGAGATGATTTCGCCTTTGCAGGACACGATACCTGGGCAGGACCCGCGCTGGCAGCAATGGGACATTATTCGGCACTACTACCTTGATCATCCACATTCTGAACGTTGCGTCACTATGCTAGTGGTGTCCGGCACAGCACTTATTATCGGTGGGCTGGCACTATATACCTGCGGCTCAGCATTATGGAATCGTATTAGTTATCATTTCGAAGATTTTAATGATATTGAATATTGGCATCTCAGAAATCGTCATCTATCTTTGGAGACATGATAGGGACAGAGCTCTAGGCGAGCCTTTTAACTAGTAGTTGACAGGGTCAATCCGCAGAGATTGTGAAGGAGTTCCGAAGTAGTGAATCCAAATGAGCCTACAATTATCCTGGGTTTACTACTCGCCAATGAGTTGGGATAACTGCCCACTACATTAATTGGTAGTGATTCGGCGGAATGCTCTTGCATATCATCGTATGGCATGCTTATTCCCCCCATTTTTTGCACAACCAAAGTACGCTGCACCGTTTCCAATGACACACAGCAAGCCCCGATGAATTGAGAGATAATTGGCGCAGAAAACTTTTTGCCAGCACGCCATGTGAATTTAGCCTACGCTACTGTTGTAGCGTTTAGTATTCCAGAGCACCGTATTTGCCGAACTAGGTTTCCCTCGATCTGAAAGGCGGAGGTGGCCACCCCCCACAGAAATGGTTGCGTGCTTTTCATACCAGTTTCGCCGGAATTTACAGGCGGACAGGGTGATGTCAACCGTATTCGCCCTGAACCCGGCTTTAGCGAGTTGGCTTGCTGCTCAAGTCGAATGTTTCGCGCGCCTTCTGGATCTCATCCCAGTTGTCCTTGATCCAGCCGACCAGTTCACGAATTGGCACCATCAGGCTCCGGCCGAGCGGGGTCAGTTCATACTCCACTCGGGGAGGAATCTCTGGAAAGAAATGGCGTGAGAGCAGACCGTCCCTCTGGAGGTTGCGAAGGGTGATGGTCAGCATGCGCTGAGAGATCCCCGGGATAGTGTTTTTCAGCTCGGAAAAGCGGAGTCGCTCTTTGGGACTCTGCTCCAGAATGGCAATGAGCAAGAGTGACCATTTGTCGGCCACCCGATCCATGAAACTCCTGAATTCACAATCGGTTGCCGGGTGTGGGGGGGGAATTAGCGTCTTTGTCATAGGTTCCTTCTAGTATACCTGATTACCTGGATTATCTTAGCTCAAAGTACAATAGTTACTAAAATATATCAAGTTAATTACACAAACTTACACAATGTTAGGAACCAGCCCGGGTGGTAAATGTTCATTCTTAAGTATACAAAAGTAACTTATATGCGCGAGCATTGCGGAGCAGGGTCAACAGCAGAAAATGCTGGGCACAAACTCCGTAATCCAGGAAAGGTCGATCATATGGAAACAGTTGACAGAGTGACGAATCCGCAGACTCGGGCCAAGGTGTCCGAAAATCCGGGGCCGAAGTGGTATCCGGGGTATCTGGTATTGGTGGCGAGGGGATTGTTCGTCACCATCTTCCTGATGTCGGCGCCGCACCATTTCCTGAGTGGGACGATAGGGTATGGGGCAGGGCAAGGAGTGCCGTTGGCCGGATTTCTGGTGCCGGCCTCGGGAGCAATTGCGATCCTCGGTGCGATCAGCGTTTTGTTGGGTTATCGCGCAAGGATCGGTGCCTGGCTGCTTGTATTCTTTCTCGTTCCGGTCACTATCATGATGCATAATTTCTGGGCGGTAAGTGACCCGACGATGGCCCAAATTCAGCAAATCATGTTTCTGAAGAATCTCTCGATGCTGGGTGGCGCCCTCTTGATCGCTTATTTTGGCGCCGGACCGGTGAGCCTTGATGCCAGAAGAAAGCAGTAAAAAGGCAGACGCCTACGGAGATGCGGCGGCCAGCACCCTTTCGGGCCGTCTTCGCTAATGACAGCCGATCGCAGTTATTCTGCAGTTGCTACTGGCTGCGCAATCGGTTTCCGGGTGGTCCGATAAGTGAGTAGCTGAAACTGTCCGCGAAGCGTCATATTCGCAACTTCGACAAAGCGGCTCGTTGTCAATCCCTGAAGATGACAGGGATGCATAATGAGTCGCTTTCCTTTGGGGGCATACTGTTCGGGCTCTTTTTTCCACGGCATGGTAATGTCTCCTCCTGATCATGTTTATGCCTTGTGTGACTGACCGTACAGCCGGAAACCTATTTCGGTCCGGCGTGCGGACAGCCGCACGCTAATTCTCTTCCGTTAGCTGGACGTGAACAAAGCAATTCGATTTGATTTGTTCGGTCGCCACAGTCGCACGTTTTCTTCATTGCATCGACAATCGCACGAAAACGCACAGCCGCAGATCTATCCTAACATTGTTAGCTGACGGTGTTCAATTCGTCAACGCGCGCTAACAATGCACGCCGGGATCGCGATCGCCAATCGCATTTGAATCACATTCGCACGTCCCATTTGGTTGCGGGGCAAACTGAATTCCCTCAGTTCACTAACACTCAGTTAACTGCACTCTCCGAAATTGGGGCCGACTGATACGCAGGCGTGACGAGCGTCAGCAACCAATCTACGAGCTAAAGAGAAACCGTTTGTGACCGGAGACGAGTACGGGCAAGGAGGAGAAATCTATGAGTCTCGACAACCTGGCAGGCAACATTCGCATTCGCATGAAGGCGGCATCGTTTACGATGCGGCTGGCACTATTAATGATAATGCTGTTTTCGGGCATGACTGCGCTGGCGGCCGATGTACCGAAAGCGCCGGTTGGCAAGATAAGCGGCACGGTGATCGACCACGGCAACGGCGAGGCGCTGATCGGTGTGACCCTGCTGATACAAGGGACATCGATGGGGGCGCAGACCGATCTCGATGGTCATTACACCGTCAAAGATGTTCCGGCGGGTGTTTACAGCGTGCACGTGTCAAGTGTCGGCTATGGCGGCATGATTTTGACCGATGTCGTAGTGACCGAAGGGAAAGTGACGACCCTGGACATCTCCTTGATACCGGAGACGGTGGAGTTGAAAGGGATAGTCGTCAAAGAGAAGGCGGTCAAGAACACCGAGGCAGCTTTGCTGAAGAAGCGAAGCGAGTCGAATACGGTGAGCGATGCCATCAGCGCCGAAGACATTTCCAAGTCAGGCAGCAGCAACGCGGCCGAGGCGATGAGCAAGATCACCGGAGCGTCAATAATCGGCGGCAAGTATGTTTATATTCGCGGGTTGGGCGACCGGTACGCCAGCACGAATCTCAACGGCAGTCCTCTGCCGAGTCCGGATCTGGACAAGCAGGGGGTGCCGATGGATCTCATTCCTTCGGGCCTTCTCGACAATATCGTTATCGACAAGACCTTCACGCCGGACAAAGCGGGAGATTTCGCCGGTGGATCGGCCGACCTCTCGACAAAAGATTTCCCCAGCGAGCGGACGCTCAGCCTGACGGTCGGAAGCAGCTATAATTCGATTACCACCGGCAGTACGGATTTCCTTACCACCGACGGTAGTTCGACCGACTGGCTCGGATACGACAATGGCTATCGCGATGTCCCGGCTTATATCGAGAATCATCCCGAACTTCAGCAGAAGGCGGGCAACAATCCCGGATTTATCGATATCGCCGAAGGGGACTCGATCAACATGGAACTGGCCTACTATATGGACACCGCCTCGCGAGCGTTCAGTCCGGTGATGGTTCCGAGCCAGCGCAAAGCGCCGGTAGATCAGAGCTATGCTCTTTCGTACGGTGACCAGGTTTCGATAGCGAGCCGCCCGCTCGGCATAGTTGCCGGTCTGAGCTACAGCCACAAATTCCGCATGTACGACAACGGATTTGAAGGGGATTACAAGGCGGGAGGGACTCATCCTACACGATACACGGTCTCGCACGAGCTGGTCGATTCCAAATCGACCGAGGATGTACTTTGGGGCGGGCTGGCGACTTTGAACTACAGTATGTCGCCCACCAGTAAGGTCGGTGCGAGTGTGATGTACACGAGAAACGGCACCCAGGAAGACAGGATGCTTTCCGGGATAGCGCCGGAGTACAGTGATCTCGATGTTACCTATCGGGCCCGGACAATAGGGTATACCGAGCGCAAGCTGTACGTCTTTCAATTGAACGGCTCGCATCTCGCCTTCCCGGCGCCGGGCGGCCCGACCAAGCTTACCTGGCAGGTCTCCCTCTCACGCACCAATCAAAATGAGCCGGATTGGCGGAGTTCTTCGGACGAGGTCTACGAGCATCTCGCCGAAGATGAGAACGGTGACTACGTCTGGGATGGCACTTATGATTACGTGCTCAACCCGAGCCGGTATGAGAGGCCGATTCGGGTCTGGCGCAACACCGATGAATCCAACGATCAATACAAGGCGGACATGGTCGTTCCGCTGTCGCACGCGCTTCGCTTCAAGACCGGTGCGGCCTACGATACGAAGGACCGCACGCACCGTGAGCGCAGGTTCATTTATGCGATCACCGACCGGTACAAAAGCTACAAGGGGGATATCGAGAAATTCTACAGCGACGTCGGTATGCGCAACGGGACCTACAGCCGTGAGTATCAATTCAACGGCGTCACGCACTACCAGTTCGCTTACAGCAATTTCCTTCGCGAAGATGTCGAGCTTCGCAACCAGTACGACGGAAGCCAGGACGTGTTCGGTTTCTACGGCATGCTCGAGACCTCGTTAACCCACTGGCTCACATTCATAGGCGGGGGGCGTTTCGAGACAACCGACATGATCGCGCAGAGTTTTGACACGACCTACGATGTAGGACGAATCAACGAAGACCACTGGCTCCCTTCCGTCAATTTCATATTCAAACTGGGCGAGGCGACCAATGTCCGGACATCGTACGGCCGTACCCTGGCTCGTCCGAGCCTGAGAGAAATGGCGCCGTTCTACTCGGAACCGTTCGGCCTCGGACGCAAAACGAGCGGCAACGGTATGCTGAAGCAAACGATGATTGATAACTACGACCTTCGCTGGGAGTGGTTCATGCGTCCCGGGGAAGTAGCAGCGGTCAGTGCCTTCTATAAAAACTTCGAGAATCCGATTGAGATGGGCTTCCATGGGACCAACGGAGGTATTCAGCCCCAGAATGCGAACCGGGCGCGACTCTGGGGGATGGAATTCGAGCTGCGCAGCCACCTGGATAGAGCCTGGTACAAGCTGAGAAACTTCAATGTCGGCGGTAATTTGACCCTGGTGCACTCGGAAGTGAAGATTCCGGATGAAGAACTGGCCGATGTGCACTGGTACGACCCGAATGCGAAGGACACGAGGCCGATGTGGGGACAGTCGCCTTATATCGTGAATGCCGATATCTCATACGAGAATTTCAAGCGTGGAACGGCTCTCTCGGCCTTCTACAACGTCTTCGGAAAGCGAATGGCTTTCAACGCCGAATTTCCCACCGGTGACGTGTACGAACAGCCGCGGAACCAGGTGGACCTGATGGCGTCGCAGCGCCTGTTCGGCGGCCCGACCCTCAAATTCGTCGCCAAGAATATTCTTAATGAGAGCGCGAAGTTCGTTCACGAAAAGCTGGGGACTCCGCAGGATGACGCCGACGGCGAGCACATTTACCAGCAATACGATATCGGGGTCACTTACTCCTTGAGCGTGAGCTACCAGATATGGTAAAGGCCCCTGCAGCTTAGCATGATGAAGACAAATAAACATACAATTCACTCACACCGAGCGCGCGTGAATCATGTTCGCAGTTGCCGCGAGAGCCAAATACCGGGGACGGCGGACGGTCACACCTTTTGCACCTTTCCGATGCACTTGAAACACCCAGAAAGGAGGAGCTATAAGCCCTTTGGAAGTCTCGCCCCTGGCGAATTGCTAATGAAATTTCAAGCCAATCTTTTGGACGATCAATCTTCTGTGAGATCACTAAACGAATATTCACCGGCCGGGGACTCCCTGGCCGGGATATATCCAAGGAGGTAAACAAGTGTTACGTAGTACGCTTGCTATACTTTTCGTAATCATGGTAGCATCGACCGCGTTCGGCCAGGCCGGCCGTCCGGTGAGAACCGTACATGATGCCGACATTCACGCCGGTATCAACTACTGGTTCGCTGATACCGTGTATGAACTCAACCATTTCGTCTTTGTCGAAGACGGTGAGGTTCTTATTATTGAACCGGGAACCGTGATCAAAGGCGATCCGGGGCTCGGCGCTGACGCCAGTGCCCTGATCGTGGCGCGTGGCGGCCGAATTTATGCCGAAGGTACGCCGAAGCACCCGATCATTTTCACGTCGATAATCGATGATGTCGATAATCCAAACGACATTCCACTCGATACGACTTTCGGCGTCAGCCGCGGTCTGTGGGGTGGTGTCATCATCCTGGGTGCTGCTTACACCAGCGCGGCCGGTTGTGAATACAACATCGAAGGTATTCCGCCGGAAGAACCGCGGGGCCTGTACGGCGGCAATGACGACGACGATAATTCCGGTGTATTGAAATATGTCTCGATCCGTCACGCCGGCAGTGAGATCGGCGCCGGTAACGAAATCAACGGTTTGACCCTCGGTGCGGTCGGTCGTGGTACCACGATCAGCTACGTTGAGTGTCTGTATAACTATGACGACGGCGTCGAGTTCTTCGGCGGAAGCGTCAATGTCGATCACTTCGTTTCCGCCTTCTGTGGTGACGACTGTTTCGATTACGACGAAGGCTGGCACGGAACGGGTCAGTTCTGGTTCGGTATCGAGCGCACAGACTCCGGTGACCGCGGTGGCGAACACGACGGTGGCAACA
Organism: uncultured candidate division Zixibacteria bacterium; assembly: GCA_963711085.1. Taxonomy (GTDB): domain Bacteria; phylum Zixibacteria; class MSB-5A5; order GN15; family FEB-12; genus CAVQCT01. The sequence continues at coordinate 685,891 of CAVQCT010000006.1, forward strand.
TTCCGGTCGACGGTCTTCCCTGGGCGACTCCGGTCATTTCGAACGCGACGTATATCGGTCGTGGCGCCGCCAACGGCGGTCAGCAGTGTTTCGAAATCCGTGACAACGCCGGCGGTGCCTACTTTAACAGTATTTTCACCGACCACGGCCAGTTCGGTATTCATGTCGAGTATAACGCTTCTGAAGATCCGGCGACGAGTCGTCAGCGGATGCAGGATGGTACCTTCATGATGCGCAATAACGTGTGGTGGGGCTTCGGCAACGGCAACACCGCCCTGCAGATTTGTAACAATGAAGACAGTACGAAGAAGTACTTGTTCGACAACGGTTACAATATGATCGGCGATCCGATGATAGCGTCGATCAGCCGCGACCCGAATCATTTGCTGAATCCTCGTCCGACCAACCTGGCCGGTGCCGGCTGGACGACCTGGATGAATCCGCTGGATCCGACCACAGGCTTCCATCCGGAAAACATTCATACCAACGGTTTCGACGGTTGCGGCCAGGACACTATTTCGGTGAACTTCCGTCCGTTCAAACAGGTTAACTATGCCGGTGCGTTCGATCCGAACGCCTCGCAGCTCTGGATTTGCGGCTGGACCGGTCTGTCCCAGTACGGGTATCTGACCGACGACTGCAGCAGCAGCATCTGCACCGAATGCTCGACCGACGGTGATGGAGCTACGCTTAAACCGGTCAAGCTGATTACCGACGCCAGCATCAACGGCTTCACCTACTGGAGCCGCGACACGGTGTATGAGCTGAGTCACTTCGTGTTCGTCGAAGACGGTGACACGCTTTTGATCGAGCCCGGTACGATTATCAAAGGTGACCCGGGTCTCGGCGCTGACGCAAGCGCTCTGATCGTGGCCCGCGGCGGCAAAATCTACGCTGTCGGCGCTGCTGACTGCCCGATCATCTTCACTTCCATCATAGACGACGTTGACAATCCGAATGACATTCCGTTCGATACGACCTTCGGCGTCAGCCGCGGTCTCTGGGGTGGTCTGATTATCCTCGGTCGCGCCTACACCAGCGCCGCTGGTTGTGAATACTCCATCGAGGGGATTCCGCCGGAAGAACCACGCGGTCTGTACGGCGGCAGCAACGACTTCGACTCATCCGGTGTCCTCCGTTATGTGTCACTGCGCCACGGCGGCAGTGAAATCGGCGCCGGCAACGAAATCAACGGTCTGACCCTCGGCGCAGTCGGTCGTGGAACGATCATCAGTCATATCGAAGTGCTCTACAACTACGACGACGGCGTCGAGTTCTTCGGCGGCAGCGTCAGTCCGGATCACTTCATCGTCGCCTTCTGCGGTGACGACTGTTTCGATTATGACGAAGGCTGGCACGGTCAGGGTCAGTTCTGGTTCGGTATCGAGCGTGAAGATTCCGGTGACCGTGGTGGTGAGCACGACGGTGGTAACATCCCGGTCGACGGTCTTCCGTGGGCAACTCCGGTTATCTCGAACGCGACTTATATCGGTCGTGGCGCAGCCAACGGCGGTCAGCAGTGTTTCGAGATTCGCGACAACGCCGGCGGTGCCTACTTCAACAGTATCTTCACCGACCATGGTCAGTTCGGCATCCATGTCGAGTACAATGCGTCCGAAGCTCCGGCGACGAGCCGCCAGCGGATGCAGGAAGGTACCTTCATGATGCGGAACAACATCTGGTGGGGCTTCGGCAACGGTAATACGGCTCTCCAGATTTGTAACAATGAAGACAGTACGAAGAAGTACTTGTTCGACAACGGTTACAATCAGATCTACGATCCGCAGATCCAGTGTATCGACCGGGGTCAGAATGCTTCGCTCAATCCGCGAGCCACAGCTTCGGTCCTTTCAAGCAACGGCTTCAGCTGGATGAATCCGCTCGATCCGGTGACCGGTTATCATCCCGAGAATATCCATACCAATGGATTCGATGGATGCGGTCTGGATACCATTTCCGTGAGCCGGACTTCGTTCGACGCGGTGAACTATGCCGGTGCGTTCGATCCGAATGTGCCGATGTCCGAAAGCTGGGCGGCCGGCTGGACCTTCCTCGACTGCGGTGGTTTCTTCGGAGACAACAACTGCAGCGCAGTGAGTTGCTGCGTCGGTCAGAGAGGGGATGTCAACGGCGATATGTCGGTTGATATCACCGACCTGATCTTCATGGTCGACTACTCGTTCGGCGGCGGTCCCGCCCCGGCCTGTACCGAAGAAGCTGATGTCAACGGCGATACCGCGGTTGATATCACCGACCTGATTTACCTGGTTGATTATTCATTCGGCGGCGGTCCGGCTCCTGTAGCCTGTCCGTAAGAGAGAAGAATGGATACCGACAGGGCGCCGGCGTAGTACGGCCCCTGTCGGCACAAAGCTTCCTTTGCTCCTACCGAGTATTACTCTCTTTAGCCGTACTCGTCAGAGGCCTTCAATCCGCAGGGGTTGGAGGCCTTGAATTTTGTCCGGGAGGAAAGATTTTCTCGCGAATCAAGGGTCCGATCAACGCGTTTTTCACATACTCATAACGGTTCCTTAACAAGCGGGATGTAATATGAGCCCATGCAGAGCATAAAAATGGAGTGGGAAGTGGCCAAAACAAAAGTCCTCGTAGTTGAAGACGAAAAAGACATTCGAGAATTACTTGAATACAACCTGTCTCAATCCGGGTACGCGGTTACCGCGGTTACGAGCGGCGAAGAAGCGCTCAACACCGTCCAGTCGGACGGATTTGGCCTTATTCTGCTGGATGTGATGCTTCCGGGCATGGACGGATTCGAAGTGTGCCGACGGCTGAAATACGATCCCCGCATCAGTGCGGTGCCGGTGATCATGCTGACCGCTCGCAGCGAAGATGCCGATATCGTGGCCGGGCTGGAACTGGGTGCGGACGGGTATATCGTCAAGCCGTTTCGCCCGAGCGTGCTTCTGGCGCGAATCAAGGCCGTACTTCGCAGAAAGCAGGAACAGATGAGCGATGACCTCTCCAATCTGTCGATTCACGATCTTGTGATCGACTTCAAGAAATTCGTGGTTTCATTTCGTGGAAACCCGATCCTGCTCTCGACTACCGAGTTCAAGCTGCTTCAGCTGCTCGCCGGCAAACCGGGCTGGGTCTTTACTCGCGATCAGATCGTCAACGCCCTTCACGGTGATGAATATCGGGTGACGAATCGGTCGATCGATGTCCACGTGGTAGGATTGCGCCGGAAACTCGGTGATGCCGGCAACTACATCGAAACGGTCCGCGGGGCCGGATATCGCTTTCGGGAATAGGGCCGGGAAGATCGGCCTGGCAATACTGCAGTCATTGTAAGTGTGCAATTTCAGGCGCAATGCGATCGGGACTATTTCTATCGTAATAGACTATCGGGGCGGCTACTTCTTGACCCTTTGAAATTTTCAAGCTAAATCCTTTACCATCGGGACCATTCCGGGCTATACTTGCGTTAAGAAAGAAAGAGAAATTTTTCACGACCTTCGTTTGCGGGGAGTGTACATGTGGTTTCGTTGAAGGCGGTCATGGGCGTTCGAAAACGTGCGCTCCTGATCGGATATCTGCTTGTTTCGGTTGCGATCGCATCTGTTCCCAGCCTCGCACAGGCAAGTAATAGTGACTGCCTGAGCTGCCACGGAGACAGGGATTTCAGCACTGCTGATTCAACGGGGCACGAAGTCTCCCTGTATGTCGACAGCTCTGTCTTTGCCCACTCGATTCATGGCTCGTTCGACTGCGTCGACTGCCACACTGAAGCCACAAATCTTCCGCACCCGGATAGAATGGCTCCGGTGAGTTGTGGCAACTGTCACGACGATGTGGCGGCAAAATACCAATATCACGGATTCAAGAAAGAGACGCCGGGGGAGTTGTTTCCGGATTGCAGCGATTGCCACGGTACGCACGGCATCCTGCCGCCCTCAGATCCCAAGTCAACAGCCAATCCGAACAATTTGCCGAGGACCTGCGGACGGTGTCACGAGGACAAGGCCATAGTCGGTCAAGCCCACATCCCGATGATCTCACCGGTGGAGATTTATGAAACCAGCGTTCACTCCCGAATGAGGGGAGCCGACAGCGGGCTGGTGGCGACTTGCATCGACTGCCATTCAGAACAGGGAACGGCCCATGTTATCCTGGCGCCGAGCAATCCGAGTTCGACCATCTATCATTTTAACATTTCGAAGACGTGCGGGAGGTGCCACCGGGAGATAGAAGAGCAATACGAGGCCGGTGTTCACGGTCAAGCAGCAGCCCGAGGCGAGACCGACACCCCCGTATGCACCGATTGTCACGGCGATCACGCTATCCTTTCGGTTAAAGATCCAAAGTCGCGGGTGAGTCCCACCCGGGTATCGCTGACCGTATGCGCACCCTGCCATGAGAGCGAGCAGTTGAACATCAAGTATGGTCTGCCCACCAATATCATGGAGTCCTGGCGGCACAGCTACCATGGATTGAAGAGTACCGATGGTGATCCGCATGTCGCCAATTGTTCGTCGTGCCATCGGGCGCATCTCATACTCCCGATGACCGACACCGCCTCCTCAATCGCGCCGAACCATGTCCAGGCGACTTGTGCCCGTTGCCATCCGAGTATCTCCCCGCAGCTGGCCAGTATTGAGATTCACAAGACGAGCGGGATCTTTCTGAACAAGACGGGGCACGCATTCCGCAGCATTTATATCGTTGCGATCTTCGTTATCATCGGTGCCATGGTGGTGCACTGGCTGATCGATTTGCGCAAGCGGATCAAAGTGCTCAATCAGGGGGAGCAGGTGATTCGGATGAATCGAAACGAGCTGTGGCAACACACCTTTTTGATGGTCACGTTCACGGTGCTCGCTATTACCGGATTTGCGTTTCATTTCTCTGGATCGTGGTGGGCGAGACTTCTTTTCGGCTGGCCCGGCGGGTTCGCCGCGCGAAGAATTATTCACCTGGTAACGGCGGTTCTGTTTACAGGCACTGCGATCTGGCACGTGGCCTATCTGTTCAGTCGACGGGGACGACAGTTCGTGTTCGATATATTCCCGCGCGGCAAAGATTTCTTACAGTTCTTCCAGACGATGGCATACGACCTGGGGATTCGTAAAGAGTCGCCGAGATTCGGGAGATTCAGCTATATTGAGAAGGCCGAGTACTGGGCGCTGGTCTGGGGTACCGTAGTCATGACGGTGACCGGCGCGGCCCTGTGGTTCGGGACGGTTACCGAGAACATGTTGAAAGTCGGGGCGGTCGGGGTGATGCTGGTCATACATTTCTATGAAGCGATTCTCGCCGGGTTAGCGATCCTCATCTGGCATTTCTACTCCACCATCTTTAATCCGCCGGTCTATCCCAACAATCCTTCGTGGTACACCGGGAAGATGCCGAAGCAGATGTTTCTGCACGAGCACGCCGATGCGCCAATCGACGAAGAGGCAGGCGAGCAACCGTCGCCACCGGCGTCGGACAATGCAGAGATGGTGACCGGTGAATCGGGGGGGGATGTGGCTGACGATGAATCCGTGGTAGATAACAAATCGGATGGAGCAGAAACGAAAGACGGCCCCTCGAAAGAGGAGCCGCCGTCAGATCAGTCAGCTTAGTGCGAAGGGTACACACTCAGTAGCCTCGCTCGCGCACATTTATCCAGACAATCAATGAGGGAACGGACGGGCTTCACCCTTGAGCACCTGCAGATCGTGCTGGATTCGTCGATTATTCGGATCGATTTGCAGGGCGCGCTCGAAAGCGGCAATCGCGTTGGTAGTGTCACCTTGATCGACATATATCTTGCCGGTTGCCCATTCATTGGTCAGTGATTTCGGATTGAATTCACTGTTGAGCTTCAAAATGGCCAGGGCGTCGTTCGGGTCCTTTTCGGAAACATTGAGGGCCAAATACGCCAGCGTCTCATCGCTGAAATTAAAGGTGCCGCTTCCGTAGTACTTATCGCGAAGGTCACGATAGGTCGAATCCAATGCTTTCATGCCGTTCGTTTCGAGGGCAGACTTCAGGACATCCTGAAGAAGGCGGGGAACGGGCTGACCGCGATGACAGGTGTAGCATTCAACCTGCACCACCGGTCTGTCGGATTTCGTCGGCAGATTGGTGAGATAGGTGTCGTTCAGCTTGCCGACCATCTTCATCATATCTCTGGCAGTCAGCTTCGTGTTTTTGGCGTCGGAGGGGAAATCCAGGTCGCGGCCAGTCTGGCTCCGTTCATGACAGAAGCCGCAGTTCACGCCCAGACCATCCGAGAATCCCTCCATAATCGAGATCAGAGAATCGTGGGGAATGGACTCCGGGAGGATCTTCAGGTTTTTCGGCTTTTGGTCTTCCTGCGCGGAAGGTGAGGAAGCAGACAGGACGGATAATGAGAAGATCAGCAGAATCATCAAAAGGGCAGATGTTCCGATCTTTGCGTGTAGTGTTTCCGGTGTGTGATCTTGGTGCATCGTATGTTCCTTTGGTTGAGTTTCGTTTTCCACGGGTAACGTATCCGCGCTAGGCAGCCGACTTGCTCTTTTTCAGATACGCGACCGAATCTTTCAATATTTGTTTCAGGATACTCGTGTCAACATCGGCCAGTTTCTGTATATAGAGGCAGCCTTTACCGGTTTTGTGTTTGCCGAGTTTATTCAGCAGTTCGGCGTGCCTCTGAAGCCCACTCATTGTATAGACAACGAGCGATTGCTTCCGAGGGGAGAAACCGATCATGAACCAGTCTCCGCTCCGTCCGCTTTCGTATTGGTATGTGTAATCGCCGAATCCGACAATGGCGTCGCCCCACATTTCGGCGTCCTTGCCGGCCGCAGACTTCATCAGCTTCAGCAATGCGAAGCAGTCCTGGCGTTTCTGGTCGTCGTCGATAGTATTGAGAAACTTCTCTACACTCTTGCCGGTCTTGACAGTCTTATTCTCAGCCATATTTGTCTACTCCCGTTAAATGCCAAACCGTCTGAAGAGTCATCCTATAGATCTGCAGGTCGGTTGTGAGTTGATTCCTGGCCTCGGCATCGGTCACTTTCGCGCACTGTTCGACGGCAGCATCGAGATACTCCCGCATCTTGGCGGTATTCCCGGCTGTCTTTTCACTTCGCGCAAGTGCTTCGTAGGCGTAACCGACATAGAAAGGCTCCAGACCTTTGCTCTTTTCAAGACTGAGCCGTCCGTACGTCCGAGCCGCGTCGGCAACACCGGCCAGCGCAAAAACGCGGGAGGCCTGCCAGTAGCCGATCGACCAATTCTTGGGAGTAACATCATCGCGCTGTGACCAGTGCCAGAGCGATGCCAGGCAAGTGTGAATCATTTCCCGATTCTCTGCCTCGGTGCGGACAGGTTTCTCGATATAGTCCCAGGTCTTATTGAAGCAATATGCAGAGTAGAACTTGTGTCCCACCTGGAGTTCAAACGGAGAGGTTTGAGTCATCGCGAGGTTCCTTATCGATAAATTCAGATATCTTCCTCGAGTCCGATCCTGGCTCTCCGGACCCATCTTGGGGCATTGTCGATGGTCTCTCTCAACACGAGATTCAGCTGAGCCGTATGGTGCTGAACATGGCGCATGTTGTACAGGAGCAGCTCCACGACTGACAGATTGTTGAGATTGGACTTGCAGCGCTGATGGGCTGACTGTTCGGTCAGTGACCGGATCAGCAACTGGCATTTTCTCCGCCCATGCTCCAAATAACCCAGCATCTCATCTTTGGTATACACGCGATCCGGCAAAACACCGCTCGGATCGAGCTCGCCCAGCGTAAATGGAGCAGGGGGAGTATAGTTGTCGTCATCGGCAAGATAGTAATCAAGCCAAAATAGGGTGTGATAGACAGCCGTACCAGAATTCAAATCGTCGGGTGCGGTCACGCCAAAGGCTCTCCGGGCACATGTTGATGCTGTCTTGCAGCATATCGATGCTGCCGCCCAACTGCTGCCAGATTGTCTGTTTCCAGTTTTCGATCATACCGCTTGGCTAACCAGGAGTTTATACCACTGTCGGATTGTTGACTCGACGGGTCTCCTATTATACAGATTCGGGCAGTTTTGCGCAAATCACTTTTCATCTGACTTATGAATTAGATGATACTGGGGAGTTCGCTTCGGTCGGAGCAATCAGTCGGCGGGTAAGGCGTTGTTTTGTGAGCCGGCCGAGCAACTTGATGGGGAAAAAGAAGAGCGAAAGAAACGGTTCTTTCGCTCCGGGAAGGTTCTCAAATTCGGACCTAGAAGTCGTGATTCAGGCTGAGGCGCAACATGATGGCGTTCAGATCGGGGAAGAGATTGAAGGCCATCAATGGGCCGAACGATTCCGGGGGGCTTCGGTCACCGCGCTGAGCGTAGTAATCAGCCGACAGCGTCAGCCGCGAGTTGGGGCTGGTGGGGAAGCTGAAATCCATGCCGAAGGTGTAGGCATTGAATTTGGCTAACCGGGCGTCGGAGGAAACATATTGTGGGACCGGTGCGCCCTGCACCAGGAACGGTCTCGAGAAATCCGCCCGTCCCTGATGGTACCAGCGTGCGCTCGGCTTTATCCATATCTTCTGATTCAAATCGGCCCGCATCGACAGCGACACGGTGTGCGAAATCACACCCCAGTCGTCCATGAAGAAGCGGTAGCTCGTTTCCGTGATCAGCCCGCCGAGGGATTTTCTCAGGGCCACCGAGGCGGCGTTGCTTACCCGTTTTGAAGGGCGGTTTTCGAACATCGCATAGACCGGTTCACCCGGATCGGCCGAATCGGCCGGTTGAACGACGCTGACCACCTTGTACGGATCGGTCAGATAACCACCGGCATATTCGAACGAATAGTCGAATCGGGCGACCGTCTGAGAATTGAGGACCCGCGTGAAACTGAAGATGGCATCAACGACGTTTTTCGATCGGTTGCCGTTCTGCGCATCGGTAGCAGTAGTTGTCGCCGTGAGGGGCGAGGGTACGCCGCCGAGCGGTTTGTTGACGTCGTGCGAGACTGAAGCCGCGAGTCCGATACTCGTTCGGGAGGCATCGAGACTCTTCTCAATCCGCCCATTCAGGCCAATCGACTTATAGTCATGCTCGCTCGAGAGGCGAGCCCCGCCTTCACCGGTGAGACCGGTGCCGAGTGCGCGGGAGAGACTCGCTTCGACGGCGAAACGCGTTTCCCGAAAGGAGTTATCGATCGGGAGCGCACCCGCCGGAACTTTGGTAACCGACCCGCCGGATGGGCGGGTCAGTGTTTGGGCTTGTTTCGACGGTGAGCCACCGGTAGGCGAAGCTCCGGTGAGACCGTCGTAAGTAAGACGCAGATTGAAGCGGTGTCCATTCTGCAGCAACTTATCGAGACTGAAAAGTGCTTCGGTTGCATGCACACGATTCCGCTCGGAATACACGAGGACCGAAGTCTCGGAGTGGTTGAGACTCGCGGCTCCGGATGGGGCGGCGCCCACGAGTGCGGCAGTCGCCGCCGTCAGGGTGCTTCGTATGGATCGATGATGCTTCTTCAATTGCATCCACACCCGCCGCCAAAGCCTCGGCCCCCGCTGGAGCCTTCTTTGGAGAAGTAGACGTGGTCATCGATCACGTTGGCATTCGTGTTATCGTTGAACCTGATCTCCGGATTGGCGAGCGGGTCGAGCGGACAAACCTGAGTCGCCGTCGCCGCACATCCCTGAAAGAGGCAAGCGCCAATAAGGCCGATCAGTGCAATCAGCATGAGGCTGGATCTTTTCATGTTCAGACTCCCGTCTCCGGTCATCCTGGCTAGAAGTGATAGGCCCATCCCACCATAATGCGGGTCATAAGATCCGGCTGATTAATGGCAGCATCGGCATCCTTGTAAGTGTAGTTGGCAATAGGGTGGGTATCGTCGCCGTTCGGACGGTAGTACGTGTCATGTCCGGAGAGGGTGCCTCTGAAATAGTAATCAGCGCTCACCGAGAAGACGAGGTCGACACGGGGGCTGACCGAATAGGCCGACTCAACACCGGAGCCCAGACCCCACTGGTGAGAGACGACATTGAAGGTCTCGGCGCCACCAATGTATTCAAAGTACGCATTGAAGTCGGAATGACGTGGGCCGGCAAAAAAGGTCGTCCGGTTCAAGTTAAGCAGCTTGATCGGATAGATGACATCGAGTCGGCTGTCCCAGACATGGGCGTTGGAGCGCGCCGTTCCGTTGGTATTGTTGTTGATGAAGACACGACGGGCGGCCCAGGCATCACCGGACTGTACCCGGGAATAGCCGAGACCAAGACGGACTGCAAACGGGAAATTCTCCGCGAAGTTCTGCGCCGTGGCGCTGGCAAGAAGTCCGACCCCGCCATAGTACCCCATCTGAACTTGCCCGACCAGCCAGTGGTTGCCACCGTGGACGCTGTTCGGGAGATCCGACGTAATCGAATGATCGGCGCCGATCGCGAGTCCGAAACAGAAGGCGACCAGCCCGACAGTTATTAGAATGGCTCTATACATAAGGGCCTCCTTTCGGCATTACCATCCTCTCTACATTGTTGCGGCTGCCTCAGCCACCGGGAGAAACAGGGGCTTTATCACCCGCTTAACTCTACGTTTCGGAGGGAGGGGAGAAGTTCTTTAGGGGATTTTCAGGTTTCTTGCAATTGCTTATGGCATAAGCTCCTATGAGGATATCAGAGAACCCGAATCGACTACGAATGCTGAGAGAAATCGGCCGATAAAGCAAACTGAATAGACGGTGTCAATCGTGCTTGCGAGATGCTAACAGGCCCGGTTGCCGCCCTTTTCGCCGAGAGATATCAATGACGGGAAGAGTTCTGTGGAACCTGCTCAAATGGTTCGGTATAGGGCTAGATAGAAGGAGAAGCGATTGGCATCGATCGTCTTGAGATTACGCCCGGCCGAGAAGAGGATTTGATATGGTTCAGAAATGGTAACACCCCCGCCCAGATTGAAGCCGGTGCTGGCAATGCCGCCGGTGACATCGGCCGTCTGGTGATAGATTTCTCCGCCAAGGTATAGCCGATCGCTGAATTGACGTTGAAGGAGCATCCCGGTGAACCAGTAATTCATTATTCCCGTCACCGGGATTGATCCAATAGCCGCCACCACCGTAGCTTGTCCATTTACCGACATCCTTTTGAATCCAGATGGGCAGGAACGCCTGCACTTTGCCCGCACCAAGTCCTCGTCCCTCGCTACCGGTGGGAAGTTCAACCAGCGGAAAGAAGCCAAAGTCAGGTCGGGCGTCGGTTTGTGCCAGAAATCGCCACTTGAACCCGAATTCGAGATCGCCCGGCCCGAATTGTGACGGATATCCGGATGGTTTGACAAGGACCAGCGGAGCGACCAGATGAAAGAAGGTGTTGCTCGAAAGGCTGTAGTTAGCTTCGATTCCGGGCGAGGCATCGAGAGCTGTGCCATCAATGGCATGAGTTCCAGTGGCGAAGAGGTACAGCTCGCCGGTATGAACGGGGAGCACGCCCGGGTCATCGGTAGCGAAGGGCGGGCCGGCCCAGGCAGAAGTGTTGAGGAGCAGAGCCACAAGTCCACAGGCGGTCAGGCGAATAACTTGAATTAGTCGAATCCTGACACGAAGCCGTCTTTTACCCGCGAGGTATCTCATAACTCCAGTTATTACGGATATCACGGCATCTCTTGACAGTAATTTCCGGCGCGGAGCCGTTAGGTCACACGAGAGTTGGCTCGTTACCTGTTTCCTCTAACTTGTTGCAGGAAGGCCTGCGCCTGCCCGGGGCTCTTCGGGGTGATCAGGTTCCCTCCCGCAAAGTGCTGCTGTAGCCGAGCGTGAATCAAGGGATACTGGTCGCGGCGGTAGTGCCAGACCCATTTGGTGAACTCCCAGTCGAACTTTTCGGGGCAGTCCTCGCCCATGTCGAATCGTACCTGGCCGTACCTTGTGATAGCCCGCTTAAAAATTCGATACATACAGCGATAACGCGGGAAGTCCAGAAATATCACGGTGTCTGCTCTTGGAAGTCTGATGTCCAGAGTGCTTGCGAAAGATCCATCGATAATCCACTGCTCTTGCCGGACCAATTCGCTGACGCATTTCCGCCAGGCTTCTTTCGGGGTCTGCACCCAGCCGGGCTGCCAGTATGCCTTGTCAAGATGGACAACCGGGAGGGCAGTCAATTTCCCCAGTTCGGTGGAGAAGGTGGTCTTTCCGGCTCCGGAATTGCCGATGACGAGAACTCTTTGCATCGGTAAGACAATCATACATGTGAGTGTTCCGCGCAAGGGAAACTTCGGGCCAGTCTCGACTTCGGCCGGCTATCGGCAGGGGACCACGGCAGATGATTTATCGGATCGCCAACCTGAAGGGTGGTCAACCCGACCGCTCCGTATGCAAATGCAGCTCGAATCAGAGATATCTATATCGATATTAATGACCATTTAGGGTTGACACCTGGGACATCTTTTGGCATATTGAGCTAGAATAGTCCAATCAATAAAACGCCGTCCAATTCGTCACATCAATCCGGGAGGTTTGCATGAAGAAGCTATCACCGATCGGTGCTCTTCTTACATTGATGCTCATCGTTTCACTTGGACTCCCTGTCGAAGCAACTGTTATCTCAGTCCCGACCGATCAGGCCACAATTCAAGGTGGAATCGATGCGGCCGGATCCGGTGACACGGTGCTCGTGGAGCCGGGCACGTATGTCGAGGCAATTATTTTTGACGGCAAGAATGTGTGTTTGAAATCATCGGAAGGTCCGTTGGTGACCACCATCACCAGTGGCGATTCAGTTGATATCGTCCAATTCAGTAATATCGCGGAGCACGGCGCGAGTATCGAAGGGTTCACCATTTTCGGTGGACGGATAGGAATCTGGTGTCACGATGCCAGCCCGATCATCCGTCGGAATATTCTGGACGGACAACATGTCACGAATTACGCCGCATTAGTCGTGAGCGGGATTGCGTGGGGAACGATCGGAAGCTCGACGGCAATAATCGAGAACAACACCATCGTCCATTGTGCCAATGGGGCGATAGCGGCCTGGTCGTACGATGTTCTGACAATCCGAAATAATATCATCGCGTTCAACTTCCACTACTCGATACATCGCCAACCGGATGCAGAACCGCCGATCTACGAATACAATCTCAGTTATGGAAACGACGATGACTTTGAGAACGTGATTCCCGGAATCGGTTGCATTGTCGGCGCGAATCCGTTGATGGACTCAACATACAGCCTGACCGACTTCTCGCCGTGTATCGACGCCGGCGATCCGGATCCGGCATACAACGATCCAAACGGGTCGCGCAACGACATGGGCGCTGTTCCGTGCGACGGATGCCTCCCCCCGAGCGTGGCGATCGACACGTTATATGTGCCGCAGGAGTATCCGATCATTCAAGCAGCGATCGACACTGCACGTTGGGGTTCGGTAATTTTAGTTGGACCGGGCACCTATCACGAGAATGTCGATTTCATGGGCAAGAAGCTGCAAGTCATAGGCACGAGCGGCCGGGACAGTACCTTTATAAACGCCTACAATAGCGTAAGGCCAGTGGTTGCCATTGCCAGTAGCGAGCCGAGGGGGACGAAACTCTCCGGGTTTACCATATCCGGGAGCCTAATCACGGGGATACTGGTGGAATCTTCAGCACCGTTGATCATCGATAATATCATCGAACGAAATCATTCCATCGATGACTACTACGGTGGGGGAATCGATATGAAATTCGCCGCCGGAGCAGTCGTGAGGGGAAATGTCATTCGCTACGACACAACCGATGGTAATAGCGCGGCCATCCAGATCTTTAGCGGGTACGAGGATACGATCTCGTACAACCTTATTTATGGCTGCAGAGGAAACTCGGAAATCCGGTGCATGGCTGTAAGTGCCGTCATTTATAACAATACGATCGACGTATCCAGGGGCAATGGAATTTCGGCAGAAATGTCGGAGAAGGTCAAGTGCTACAACAATCTCATTTTGAATGCGCCTCAATATGGGATCTATATAGACTTCGGCGGCGGTGCTGAAGCGTATTACAATGACGCCTGGAACTGTACCAATGGGATATTGGGAGATGAAGGTATGGGGCTGGTGGCGTCGGACGGCAACTTCAGCGCCGATCCGGAGGTCAATGAGGACTACGAATTGGCGTCCAGCTCACCGTGCATCGATGCCGGTGACCCGAATCCGTTCTTTAATGATCCGGACGGCTCGAGAAACGATATCGGAGCCATTTCGTACGGTGGACCAATATCTGCCGACTCATTGATCGTTCCGAGCTTGATCGCAGCGTACGGCGACAATACGATCAGCGTTGGATGCAAGCTCACGCAGCCGATAAGAGGAGCAACGATTCCGATCGCCATTCCCTCGGACGTTGAGATCCTTGGCGTATCGACAGCCGGATACGTGACCGATTCGTGGGACTACAATGTGGTCCAGGTGAAGCCTGATTCAGGGTTTATCTTTGTTGCGCTCGCAAATTCGACCAATTTGGAAATACCTGTCGGTTATACCGAGCTGTTCGGCATCACTTTCCGTGGAACGAGTCCTGTCTGTGACCAAGCGCTTGCCATTCACTTGCAGAAGGCGCTCACGGGGGATGTCACGAGACGACTCACCTTTGTCGATGCTTCCTATCTCCCGATTTATCCGAGCTACAACAGTATGCGCGATTCCATTGTATTGCCCGAGCTGATCACCGGGGATATGGATTTGAACGGCTCGGTCGATATATCAGACCTGATCGCGATGGTGGATCGTATGTTCGGTGGGGGGCCCGCGCCGCTTCACATCAATGTGATGGATGTCAATGGCGACTGTACCGGACCGGATATTGCCGATCTGGTGAGAATAGTCACCTACGTGTTCGGAGGCGGTCCGGATCTTCCCTGCGGGTGCATTGAAAGCCTGAAGAAATTGGGTGGAACGGTCAGTTCCGATATTCGAATACTCTCCGATTATGTCGATGGCCGGACAGTCATTTCGGTCAACTCACCGATTCCGCTTCGAGGGATCGAAATTGAGTTGGGAAATCCCTCAAAGGCGGAGCCGCAAAAGCTGTATTCACAGAGCATGGACCTTCTCTACCGTTCAAAGGGGAACAGGACAAAGGCCGGTATTATCGATCTGAGAGGGTCGCATGAAATAGCGAGCGGCACGACACAACTTCTGTCGATTGAGGGAAGATGCGAGGTGTTGTCGGCGGTCGTAGCTGATGGCGCCGCGCGTTCAATTCAGCCTGCAATTGACAACAAAGTCGGTCAATTGCCTACGGACTATGCGCTGTCGCAGAACTACCCGAACCCGTTCAATCCCTCGACCATGATTTCCTTCACGTTACCGGAGGCATCACAGGTAATGCTGAATGTCTTCAATATTCAGGGTCAACGGGTGTCGACGCTTGCGGATGGCATGTTCGAGGCCGGTGAGCATGTCGTCACCTGGGACGGCGCGCGGTTTGCCAGCGGTGTGTATTTTTATCGCCTTGAGGCGGGACAGTTCGCTCAGACGAGGAAGATGATTTTGCTCAAGTGAAATAGATCAAATCTGGTTTATGGAGCCGCCTGCTTGAACGGGCGGCTCGAATATGTGCGGAGGGTTGATATGCTCAAGTTTGTTTCTCTCTCGATTGTCGTGTTCGTGCTGACTTACGGAGGCAGTACGCCGGCGGCATCGACCGAAGTCCGGACGCCTGATATTTCTCAGCGGATAGAAGGAACCGGAAAGGGTGCTTCCGTTAGCCGACGTCTTGACCGCATTGGTCGAATTGACGCCGATGCCATCTGGGAGACGGCCCACGAAAGTCCGATCGACTATGGTGTCAACAAGCCCGAATATAGTCCGGACGATGAGTACTGGCATAATGTCATATCGCCGGCGATAGCAGGCGTGAACGGAATTGTGAGTGCAGTAACGTTCTTTCAAGGAAAGCTTGTGATCGGCGGTCAATTCACGATTGCAGGAAGCGAGTTTATCACTAACGTTGCTACCTGGGATGGAGTGTCCTGGTCCCCGCTGGGGATGGGTGCGGATAGCGCGGTCAACGCTCTCATGGTGTATGATGGGAAATTAGTCGCCGCCGGGTTATTCTCCAGTATCGGTGGAGTCAGTGCCAGTTGTATAGCAGCCTGGGATGGTAGCGCCTGGTCGGCGCTTGGTCCGGGTATCCCAAATCCGATCCAGGCACTTGCCCTGTATGACGGGAAGTTGATCGCGGGTGGCTGGTCGGGACGAGGCGGGGGCGCCACTACAGCAGGCATGGCGGCCTGGGACGGCAATTCCTGGTCGGAACCTGCTCAGGGTGTGAGTGGGATCATTTACACTCTCCATGTGTTTGGCGACAAACTGATCGTTGGAGGGTCCTTTGACAATGCTGGCGGAGTAGTCGGGACAAGCAACATTGCAGCCTGGGACGGAACCGTATGGTCCAGCATCGGTACCGGCCTGGACGACTGGGTATTTGCCCTTGCCACCTACGACGGGAATTTGATTGTTGGTGGCTATTTCTGGAGTGCCGGGGAATCTGTCGTTCACGGAATCGCGGCCTGGGACGGAGTGTCCTGGTCGCCGGTTGGCTCGGGAACGAACCTGGAAGTCTACAGTCTCGCGGTATACGACAATAAGTTGATGGCGGGGGGGCAGTACAGCACTGCCGGCGGAGAGATGGCCAGTCAGATTGTCGCCTGGGACGGCGCTTCGTGGTCACCGATAACCGGCAGTTCGGGATCATCGAACGCTGTCACCACGCTCGCGACCGTCGACAGTAAGCTGATCGCCGGGGGTTACTTCGAAGCTATCGGTGGAGTAGGCGCTGCCCACATTGCCGCATGGGACGGCACGAGCTGGTCAGGATTCTGCTCCGGTGCCACCGGCGATGTCGCGGCCTTGCTGGTGCAGGACAGTTCTCTGGTTGCGGGAGGAAGATTCATTAGTATCGGTGCGGCCGACGCGAATCATGTCGCCTCATGGAACGGAAGCTCCTGGTCACCACTGGGTTCAGGCGCGAACGACGCAGTCACCGCCTTTGCGGTTTTCGGCACCAGGTTAGTTGCGGGAGGCTATTTTGACGAAGCAGGTGGTGTTGCCGTTAACCATGCGGTGTATTGGAAAGACGGTCTGTGGTTACCCCTGGGACTGGGCCTTGACGACGTCGTCAAAGCATTGGCAGTATATGATAACGATTTGTTTGCGGGCGGTCTTTTTGCCAACGCCGACGGATTCAGCGCTAATTACATCGCTTTCTGGAATGGGACCTCCTGGTCGCCGGTTGGTTCCGGAATGGATCACGCCGTTCGAGCGTTGACGATTTTCGATGACAAATTGATCGCCGGTGGGGATTTTACGATCGCCGGAGGGAACGGAGTCAATCACATTGCAGCCTGGGACGGTAACTCCTGGCTGCCTCTAGGGTCCGGCACAAATGCCAGCGTCTACGCCCTCACGACCTATGGGGGCCGGCTTATCGCGGCAGGCACATTCTCTATCGCCGGGGGCATAAACGTCAACGGAATATCGGCCTGGAATGGGGAAGTCTGGTCTCCTTTAGGCTCAGGATTTGTCGGCACGGCGGTTGCGCTCGCCCCTTACGATAATCGACTGGTGGTTGGCGGTTATATCTCTGCGGCGGGTGGTGTGACCGTTCGGAACATAGCGATCTGGGACGGGGATTCCTGGCAACCTCTCGGCTCGGGGACGAATGGTCCGGTACTCACGCTAGCCGTACGGGAGAATGAATTGGTTGTAGGTGGTTCGTTTTCTGCCGCCGGCGATAAAGTATCGGCGTATATGGCGACCTGGACGAAGCATGGACCCTGTTGTATGGGTATCAGAGGCGATGTCGATCAGTCGGGGGGGAGCCGGGGATCGATATCGCAGATATTATCTATCTCGCAGATTACTCATTCGGTTCGGGTCCGGAACCGCCTTGCCTTGAGGAAGCTGATGTCGATGGATCCGGCGGTCTTGATATTGCCGACGTCATCTATCTTGTGGATTACTCCTTCGGTTCCGGTCCGGCGCCAACAGTTTGCCCGTGAGCCAGGTAAGCGGTGCTTCCACGTCGAGATTTCCGTTGTTCCTTTGCCGCTGAATTCGACTCACTCGACCAACGATTCACACATGATGAAACCGCCTCCCGATGGGAGGCGGTTTTGCTATGCAAATTCTGATGGCGTGCGGAGGGACGCAAGCAGATCATTTGAGTAAAAGCATCTTCCTGCCATCGGAACGATCGCCTGCCTGTAGTCGATACAGGTAGACTCCCGACGGTTGCTCTCCGGCATCCCAGATGACCGAGACGCTGCCCGCAGGCGCATGACCGGTAAACGTCTGCACCGACTGTCCCAGCAAATTGAAAATCGTCAAGGTGTAATCACCGGCTCTGGGCAGGGTGAAGCTGATCGTCGTGGTCGGATTGAACGGGTTGGGGTAGTTCTGGTCGAGCGAAAATTGAGTAGGAAGATTGTCGTTCGGGCCGTCTCCCACACCGGTGGGACTATTGATAATCGCGTTGATGTAAAAGCCGAGTGTATCGGACGCCTGCGCAAGGATCGGAAGCGACCGGCCGGAGAGCGATTGAGGTACGATGCTAAGCAAGGGGCCGTTCTGCAGATACGACGGAAGAAGCGGATCGCTGCCGAGGATAAGGACATTTGTGTTGGTGTTATCAAAGTTGTATTGAACGCTAGCATAGATCTGGAGCAATGAAGGAACAACCTCTCCCGGGAATTTGAGATAGACAGCCCCAAGTGGCTCGGTCGTCTGAAGACTGAGAGTGTCGCTGCTGACTGAGAACGTCGCCTGACCGGTCGAGTTGAAGGAACTATATTTGGGGAATGGCAGGGCGTCCCCCTGGATAACCCGACTGAGATACAGGAGATCGGCGATGTGCAACTGGATCCCGTCCGCATTGATATCGGAGGCTGCGATTTGCCATCGGAGATCGATG
Organism: uncultured candidate division Zixibacteria bacterium; assembly: GCA_963711085.1. Lineage (GTDB taxonomy): Bacteria > Zixibacteria > MSB-5A5 > GN15 > FEB-12 > CAVQCT01. Next base: position 704,770 of record CAVQCT010000006.1, read on the forward strand.
GTGAATGCGGACAGGCCCTGCATGAAGTATGAGGTGTAAATCAAGTAATCGCCCAGCTCGTTCGGAATCTGATTGTCATTCAGATCGCCGCGGGCGTCGACCGTGTCGTACCAGACGATCTGTAATACGGAATTGTAGAAGTCAATGCCTCCTGTCACGTACCCCTCACTGGGGGTGGAGCAGCTGGTTTGAGCGCCCTGGTAAGTAGGGAAACCGACTGACGAGTCCGCGATATCTATCACCCCCTCCGGCCCTGGTTCTAAAACGCGTGAGGAAATAATCTGCTCGGCAGGATCCGCAGTCAGAATGCGGTTATCCTCGCAGTCTGTCCAGTACCAACGAATCGGTAGAGTAGCACGGTCATAGTCGTGGTCAGTAGTCAGAAGAAACTTCATTGTGAAAAGCGTTTCTGGTGCACCGCCTGCAACCGGATCGTGCGGGTGCCGACTACCTTGACCTCCCATCGGATTTGCGGACCCGGCTATGTGAAGCAACCCTACCGGGCAGTCACTATCGCATCCGCCGATCTCTTGCAGTTCGTAGGTGAAATACTCCCAGTCTCGATCGGCGACTATTTCCCCGGGGAAAGCATCAAGAAAGCTCATTACATCCTGATAGTAGGCTATCGTCAGGTCGAAACCGGTGAGTCCATGGACTGTGTCGGACGCTGCCAGCGTTGCACCGATTATTACATCGTGACCGAGGAACTGGTCGGGCAATGTGTCCAGTCGGATGACGTAAGGAGAATCTTCGGCGCACACACCGGCAAACAAGAATACCGAGAGGACAATGATCAGAAGACTGATCATCGTCAAACGCTTATTATCTGTGGCAAAATTCATACCAGCTCTACTTCATCAGCAGCATCTTCTTGCTTGTTGAAAGTGTCCCTGCCTGAAGTCGGTACAGGTAGACTCCGGACGGCTGGTTGCCGGCATCCCAGGTGACCGATACGGTGCCTGCCGAGGCGCTGCCGGATAACGTCTGCACCGACTGTCCCAGCATATTGAAAATCGTCAAAGTGTAATCACCGGCTCTCGGCAGGGTGAAGTTGATCGTTGTTGTCGGATTGAAAGGGTTGGGATAATTCTGTCCGAGAGTAAATTGTGCTGGCTGGTAGTCGTTTGGATTGTCGTCGACGCCGGTTGGGCTATCGATAGAGGCGGTCACGTACATGCCAAGGGTGTCAGAAGCCTGAGCGAGGATGGGGTCGGGCCGGCCCTCAGGAGACTGGGGCACAACGCTGAGCAGAGGTCCGGTGTGAAGATGCGATGGATAGAGTTGGTCAGCGCCCAGGATGAGGACGTTGGTATTGGTATCATCATAGTTGTAATAAACGCCACCATCGGACTGAAGCAAGGTCGGATGCACATCTCCCGGGAACTTGAGAAATACGCCGCCGAGAGGATAAGTGGTCTGGAGGTTAACAGTGTCGCCGGTTACAGAGAATACGGAATGGTCTGTCAGGGCTTCAGTGTTGAGTTTGGGAAACGGCGCCGCATCTCCGTTGATTATCAAACCGAAGTATACGAGATCTGAGACGTGCAGTTGTATACCGTCGGCGTTGATATCGGAAGTTGCAATCTGATAGGCCGGGTCAATGGTGAAGGCGGAGAGGCCATCCATGAAGTAGGATGTAAACACGATGTAGTCGGCAATCTCATACGGGATTTGATTCGCATTTATATCGCCGCGCGCGTCGATGGTGTCGGGACAAATAATCGGGACATAGGTATCATAAAAGTCTACCAATCGACTCGCGTATCCCTGGCCGGGAGTAGAACAATCAGTTTGGGCTCCCTGATAGGTGGGGAAACCCATCGTGGAGTCAGTGATGTCCACAGGAAAGCCGGGTCCCCAATCCAGCACACGTGCCGATATGACCTGCTCCGCCGGATCGGTGGTTTGGATCACATTGTCACGACAATCCAGCCAGTACCACCGCACGGGAATATCGGTACATTCGTAGGTGCGGTCGGTGGTGAGTAGGAATTTCAGGGTAAACAAAGTCTTGGGTACATTTCCGACTCCGGGAATCGGCGAGGGGCATCCGGATATCCCTCCCTGAAGACTGGCAGTTCCAACGATCCTCACTACTCCCTCGGGACAGTCGCCATGGCAGTCCCCATTGCTACCCCATTCGTACGTGAAGTATTCCCAGTCGCAATCCGTTATAATGTCACCGGGTTGGACATCGCGGAAATTCATCCCACTCCGATCATAAGCAATCGTCAAATCGAATCCGGTGAATCCTCGGATCGTGTCGGCCGAAGTTAATCTTGCGCCGATGAATACGTCGTGTCCCAGCAGTTGTGTCGGGACGGAGTCGAGGCTGATGAAGTACGGGGCGTCGTCTGCGGAGGCTGCTGAACAGAAACTTACCAGCAGCATTAAGGTCAGGAGACTGATCAGCTTCACGCGTGCGAAGCCATTGGCGGTTTTCATAGGACACTCCTTTACCCTGCGGGCTCTTGGCGACAAGTTCACCGGGCACCTGAAGATTAGTCCGCAAGTGCGGCAAACGGTTTCGAGCTTCCAGCTTTAAGACAGCATGCTGAGGTAAGAGCGTCTCCAACTCGGGGTGCCACGGTATGATCCACGGGCAGCGACCCGGGCTTTCTCACAGCTCCAATCCTGCTCTGACTCAATTCGTGGAGGGATCTGTTTGGATCGCCCCGGAAATTGTCAGCGCCTGAACTGGTGCCGAAGATCAGCGAACTGGCTACCTTAATATAAATGCATTTGGAGATGTGTCAAGACGCCAATCGGGTTGCTTTGAAAATTGTCTAAGGCAGTGAATTCTTCCTCTGGCAGCCTATTGGTGTGCCTGAGAAGCTATATGGGACGCTATGGGCCAGTAAGTCCATGCTCGGGGGTGAGTAATTTCTGCTAGTGGAACAATTCCTGGGCGCTGGCCACCGTTTCCCGGAAGTAGGTGTTTGACTCGCACGAGTCCTTGCGGGCGAGAATCTCCTGGATGTATTTGCGAGCAGAGTCATTGTCTCCCCGACCGGCCAGAATGCACGCTTTCAGATAGTCGGCTTCGCATGCTCCGCAGCTGTCGAAGTAGGGTGAAGAAATCCAGGCTTGATGAAGATCCGAGAGTGTGCGACTGGCCATATCCCAATTCGCCAGCCCGATTTCCGCTTTGATCTTGTGCAGGAGACAGCTCGGATCGGTGTATCCCGACCAATCGAGTGAGTCCACGAGCTTTATCACGAGCGGATATTGTTGCTCGTTGAGATAGATCGGCAGGAGCGATTTGACGGCATTGAGATCGGCCCCATTTCCGGACTGAGTAACCTGCTTTATCTCGCTTATGCCCAATTCTCTCCGGTCTTTGACGAAAGGAAGCCAGGTTACCACCTTTGACTTGGCGGACTTCCAGTAATGATAGTCACCGATTCCCAGCAAAGCTGCAGCAAGGGAGGTATCTTTTTGGTAGGCCTTCTGAAGAAAAGAGCAACTTCGATGGCCGTCTTTGAAGGCGGCCCACCAATGTCCACCGGTTGACTGCTCGAGAGCCCGATACCCATATGCCGATCCCATCACAAACAGGTAGTCAGAATATCCATCGTCGGAATGGTTCCTCCCATCGGCCAGGGCGATCGCGGTATCAAGGTCCCACATGACAGAATCGGCGTATCTGTTCGTACGAAACTGACTGTTAATGGAATGGTAGGTAATACCCAGCAGACAATAGCCCAGGGGATTCATCGCCTCGTGCCTGATGAGGTTGTGGCAGCTGTCCAACGCTGCGGAAAAGTCGCTGTCCCAGATGAGAAAGGCAATTTGATGCGCATGGGCGCTTTGGACAGACGTTTCGGCGCGCAGTCCACCATTGATCAGCAGACTCGCGATAGCGGCAATCAGGCACGCTGCACCGATGCGGCGACTTCCCGAAAATGACCGGATGGACCTCGGCAAACGTGGGAGCGAAGGGGGTTGTGATGAAAGTAACCTATGCACGGAAACTTCTCCTTTGACAGGGTATGAGAATGAGGGCGGCGGTCGCAAGGGGCATCAATTGAGCACCCGGACCGGGCAGGTAGTTTCAATCATCAGTTTCCTATAGGCCCCGAATACCTGCTCCTCGCTGATGTCCGAAAGGCTGGCTCCTCGCCTGGTGTTGATGATATTGGCTGGAAATCGGTTCTGCCTTTCGACGAGAATATCCCGGTCGTCAAACGGCATGAAATTGTTCACGGCGGCCGGGTTAAGCAGGGTGATGCTTCTCAGGTCGGCGAGGTGGGCGAGATTGCGCGGGCCGCTGTCGATGCCGATGAAGGCATCGCAGCGTTTCATCACCAGGAACAGCTCCCAGAGATTCAGCCGATCGATCAGCGAGTGAAGCTCGAAATCGAGCCGGCTCTGGATTCGTTCAAACACGGATCGTTCTACATCGCCTCTCCCGATAAATATGAATCGACAATTGTCGACCGAGTGAATGAGCTTCAGCAGGCCGACCCACCGGTCATCGCTCCACAGCTTAACCTGCCATCCTGATCCGGGGTGAATCAGGACTTTTCTTTCATCCCCTTTGAGGGAGGGGATCCCGGCGATACGTTTCAACTGGTCGGCGCAATTTGCAAATAGATCGGGCGTTTGACCGCTGGTCGAGGCTCGCTTGAGCCCGAAAACATCGTAAATAACCGACCGCGCCTGCATGACAGGCTTCTTCAACAGGCTGCTTTTCGTCAATCCGATCAGGTATTTGAGAAGAGTGAAGTCGCTGCAGATTATCCGGCCATACTTGATGTGCTTGATGAGGGAGAAGGCACCGGGGCTGATTCGCAGGACCACGACAAGGTCGTATTCACCCGGTATTTTCTGCTCGACGGTGCCGCTGTTTTCGGTGGCCCGTTTGTAGGAACTGCTGGCCAGGAAAACCCGTCGTACCCCTTTGAGTCGTTCGGCAACGGTGCGAAAGTCGGGAGAGACCATGAGGTCGTAGGATATCTGATTTTCCCGGGCGAAGGCTTCGATGGCTGGGAGACACGAAAGACAGTCCCCGACAATACAAGGGGCCACAATCAGAACATCCCCTTTAGCAACAGGACTGGTCCTGCGCATTCGACCGAGCGTGGCTCGGTAGCGAAGGCGAAGAAACGGAATGATTTCACGAAGGATCGCGAGATCGTAGAAGTTGACGATGTTACTTTTCAACATAGCTGTACAAATCCGCTCTGGCTGCGATTCTCATGATTGCGGGGGCAACGAGAATCGCGGCGATTAACATGGTATGCCGACCCCGGAGAGGCGGCACCTCGTTTCGATTGTCAGAATAGAAATTGGTCGGTGCCTGTAACACCGATCGTCACGTTAGCAGTAGATCAGCCAGGGGCGTCCTTGTTTGGGCGATATTGAGTTAATCAAAGAGGGCATATAAGTTAAACTGGTTTCGTCAGGCTATCGTTCCCTACGGATGCAGATTCTAGCCTTCATATTGGCCCTAATATCGTAAGCGCAGATGAAACAAACATGAAAATTGCCCAAGTAAGTCTATTAATCCTGTTAGAAAGAAATTAATTCAGTGCGGGCAATTCCGGACGTCTCAGTCCGTAAGATGAAGCTCCGCTCCCTATTGCGGTCGGCAGTCCTTGTTTTCGGATCCTTTTCTCGATCCAAAGTAAAAACAATTTTGCTCATTCTCGAAATAGTCGTAGGTTTCTGGGCAGGCCTTCGATATACTACAGCGTAAGTATTAATTTGAGCCCGACTATTTTTCGCAGTCTTGTCCTAATCCACAACTCTCCGCTAAATCGTAATCTCGAATTAAGAGCGCAATCATGCGCAAGATATCACTCATCCCGGTGCGGCCGGCTTCACTTGTGGACCAGTCTGCTTCGGTATGGGCAACAAAGGAGTGTAGAATGAATATCTACATAGGAAATTTGTCGTCTGATACGACAGAAGATCAATTGCGCGACGCCTTCACAGGTTTTGGCGCCGTAGCGACCGTTAACATCATTAAGGACAAAACCAGCGGCGATCCCAGAGGTTTCGCATTTGTAGAAATGTCCGCTAAGAATGAAGCGACCGCGGCCATAAGCGGTCTTGACGGCCATGACCTGAACGGACGTTCGCTGAAAGTAAGCGAGGCGAAATCGCACGCCGAGACCGGTAATCGCAGTGGCGGAAATGGATACCGCAAGCTGTACTAGCGAAGACGCTATCATAAACCGTGACTACTTGTTCACGGAGTTGACTTACCGACAGATCGGCCTACGGCCGGTCTGTTTTTTTGTGAGGTGGGACTGTTACGGGCGTGTGTGCGACAGGCCGAAGACAGTCGGCGGTATTAGCCGACACTGGATTTCGGGAAACCTTCCGAAGAATCAGAATTCTGCAGTGACGACAAGTAGGCATTAGGGTCGTGGCGAATCGCTCCCTCCGGTAACCAATCCCAGAATTCTCCCAGATCGCTTCGAATCTTCTCCACGAAGTACCCGGGAATTTCGTCGGTTTCCTGCTCGAAGAATCTGCGGAACGGAATGTCATGTTCGAGGCGTCTGCGCATTTCCGTAAAATAGGTGACTCGACCGAATCGTTCCGAGGAAAGACCCCGAACTACATTCAGCCATCTTGGAATAGTCTCGCCGTTTGCCATAAAGCGTCGAACAAGCAAGCGCGGCGAATACGAGTACTTTGTTACGTCGATGAGACGGTCGTAGAATTGTCCCCACGAATAGTTCTTCGGCTTGATGTTCATCTGGATGTTGCTGAGAAAGTGAAACGGAAAGGGCAGCACGCGACCGGCTCGCTGGAATTCCAGATTGAGGGGAGCCGCCTGACCGAAAGCGGAAAGCATCGAATAGGCTGGAAAGGCTCCGGGGGAGAGATCCAGGAATCGCTTGGTCAGTTCAAACGGTGACGACCCTTCGTCGCCATCGAGGCCAAATATATGATTCGTCTGTATATACGGAATGTGTCGCAGGATCATATTCACATGCTCTGAGACCATCTTTACTTTGTCCATACCGGTAGTATTCCCGGTGCGGGATTTCTTACCCATATCGAACCAGGATTCGATACCCGGCAGCAGGGCTTTGAAGCCATTACGCTGAAGCCGCCTCACGCGGGGCTCGGACAGCAGAGAGAGGGTCGACTCGGCAATGAAGTCAATGCGACCCGGTGGTACCACCTCCTCGATTGCGTCAAGACACTGATCGAAGCGGACGCCGAAGTTGGGATCGTGCCACGCTACACGAGGATGTTTGAGCGTTTTGAGGAGAAAGCTGAGATCCTGTTTCATCTCACCTACGTCCAACGGTTGGTGGGGAACGGAAGAGTCGATGCAGAATTCGCAGGAGTACGGACATCCCAGGCTGCTCAAGAGCGGAACGATCTTTACCAGCGGAGCTTTTCGCAGAGTCTGCTCGATGAATTTCCAGCGTCGGTTCACTCCCGGAAGCTGCCTGGGATGATGATCGGCCGAAAGGTGCAGGCCGACAGGACGATGCCTGCTGCGATCCCGGAGGACTTCAAGGATTAGGTTCTGGTCGGTAAACCCAAGCACGTAGTCAAAGTACTTCTGAGCATCCTGCGGATAGCATCGGGCATGGGGCCCTCCAAGTACGGTGATTGCACCGCGCGAACGAAATAAATTGCTAAGTGCGTAAGAGAGGAGGGCGGCCTCAGTGAACGCGCTGACGAAGACAAAATCAACGCCGGCCGGCAGCTCTTCGATCAGGTTTTCCCGGCCCGTATAAGTGACCAGGGTGACATCGTGGCCCTGCTCTTCGCACCAGGTAGCCACAACCTGAGGCATGATGCTTACAAAATTTGCACCCATGACGCGCATCCACATCGTTCGGGTCGGTGCTTTGGCGACGAGATCTACAATGCCAATTGAGAGTCGTCTCATCGAGCTTGCTCCTGATATTCGTCTGTTGTCGAGCCTCCTTCGTTTTCCCAACTCTCATTGGAGGCATCCATGGCAGATTTGGTGCGGTCAGAAAGCAGCAACCGGCGTCGATGCTGGTTCACCAGGTACCGGGGAATCAATCTACTGAGCCGCATCAGAGCGGCGCTGACGGAATCTACGTGAAGATCGGTTATATAGGCGATATCAGCACTCGGCATCCGCTCGCGATAATGCAACATCATTATCAAGCGGCCTCGCGGTCTCAGCCGAAAAAGGGCTGCCTTGACCGACGTCTCGGAGATTTCTGAGAGCAACCGCAATTCCCGCTCATCAAGCGGGGCCCGCGGAGTCTGTCGGAGGCAGGCTATATTTGCATTTTCGGCGACGCGACTAAAAGTCTTCTGATACCGTCGTGTTCGACGCCGTTTACTGTCGGTCTCAAAGAAATTTCTGACCATTATCTTCAACAAGCTGGCTTTGTGATCAGCAGTGTCACGAACCAATTGATTCCAGGAGCCATAGGCCCGGGACACCGTTGCCAATACCAGTCTCTCAGCAAGACTATTCCGCATGGTAAGCCAACACGCCGCTGTCCAAAGGGTGTCAAGATTCGGGAAGAGGACCTTCTCAAAGCTCGTCCGAAGATTCGCTTTCACCGTTACCATCTACCGCCACTCCTTGCTCGGGACGAACGCACATTCAGGCCTTGTGAACTTTTTTTGGATATGATTCGTACTGCTTGGCCGCCTGCGGTTCCTGATTTTTTATTCCGGCGATCACTCGGTTGCGGACTTCCGATGTAGTTATTCCGTCGTGGTGGCTGATAGTCTTGGCTACTCGCTGCGCGGTTTCCTGGCTGATCCCCGCACTTCTCATCGAGTTCAAAATCTTTTTCGTATCGAACTCTTCCTGTCGACTTGACCGCTTCAGTATCGCGTGCATAACGGTTCTCCTATGGTTTACTTGGCCTTGCCGCACCATGCAGCAAATCAAGATGTTGCTGAGTACTCAGCGTCTCGCATAGTGGCTGGAGTCCAATCTCGCGCTGAGGCAATCAGAAAGCGCGCTCAATTCTGGACCTTGGAGCTTGTCCGAGGTGAATTGTCCTGGCCTGAAGTCAGCAAGACAGGCTCGTTCTATCCGGCCCACCTCGCCTGTAGGATAAACATACGAGATTTGAAAGAGTGATCAATCGTCCGGAAGATTGAAAAAGGGATTAGTCCCAAAGATTGAGATCTAGCGACTTTTTTTTAGGTGACTTCTTGGTTGAGGTTTTCACCATTCCTTCAGTGAAAGCAAAACTGGCCAGCTCCAATCGACTGCGGAGCGCCAATTTCTCCAGAGTGTTGTGGACATGGCTCTTGACGGTATGGACGGCGATATTGAGTTCTGCCGCAACCTCCTTGTTGCTCATTCCCCTCGCTATGAGATCGACAACTTCGCGTTCACGACGAGTCAGCTTGACCGCCTTTATCAGCCGTTCAGCCTTCCCGCTTTGTACGGCGTATTCTACAATCTGGGAGAACAGTGACCCGGTCAGGGACGGCGGGAGCACTTTTTTGCCTTCGGCGACCGACCGAATGGTGTGTAGGAAGTCGTCGATAGTAGCGTCCTTGAGGATAAATCCGGCGACGCCGGCCTTGACGAACTCCACCACCTCGGTCTGAACCGGCATCAGATCCATCACGACAATCTCGGGTTTTGGGTACGTCTTCTTGATTAGTCCTGCCACGCGCAGGCTGTTCTGGCTCCGTAGACCCGAATCGAGAAGAACGACTTGCGGTTTGAGTACCCTTGCCTTCTCGATAGCATCACCATTACCGGTTGATGACACGGCTCTTATGTCCGGTTGATCATTGAGCATGGCGGCGATACCCTCGCGAAGAAGTCGATTGTCCTCGATCAACAGCACTCGGATCTTCGGCACTTGCAGTTCCTCCTTGATCGTTTTTGTAGAACCTGCACCTGAAAATAAAATATGCGAAAAGAGGCGTCAACCTCGATTTATGGCAGAACTATAGGAAAGTCACTCCAGTTCAGATACTTCCAATGTATCCCGGGTGCCGCTGTCCGGACTATCTTGTCCAATAAGAATTTATCTGTAGGCGATTGGTATCATTATACGTATACTTAAGTAGACCCAGAGTCTCCGAGTTGATTGTTTCTCAAGCCTTGCTCCGGCAAATCAATCCTTGTCAAATCATCGATCCAGGCGACGACGGCGCTTGAAAAGGCCCGCGATGTCCCACCTACACCCCATCGAGCTGGTTTGACGATGGGTACGAAAGAAACGGAGAACGGCATGAATATCCATATTGCGAATCTATCACCGCACACATCGCTGACGGACCTGGCCGGATGTTTCGCTGCCTTTGGCCCGGTGACCGATGTTACCATCAGCACCTATGAGCTGGCGGGGGAAGCCCGATGCATCGGCCTCATCGAGATGCCTTCAGACGTTGGCGCGCTGGCTGCAATCGCCGCTTTGAAGGATAAGAAGCTGGACGGGAAAGTGCTGAAGGTCCGGGAGGAATGAAAACATGAACCAGTCATCTCATTCAGATATGATGCAATCCGCCGCCACTATGGGCGCACCACGAAGAAGGGAATAAACATGTCAGTCATACAATGGATCATATTGGGTCTCATTCCCGGTTTCCTCGCCGGCGCTCTGGCTGCGCACAACAGACAGACCGCGCGAGTAAAAACTGGTTATACAAGATAGTGGCAGGGACTAAGGCAACAATGTTACAAGCCCAACGAAACAGCTACGGCGTGCTGGTGCGAATGCGCGGGTGCTCGGCCAGCACTGACGAACTTCGTCGATGCCTGTTGGATTTGGTCAGTCTCACTCAAAATGAGAGGGGTTGTCTTTCCTGCGAATTGATAGAGAACAGAAGGGACTCGACTGAATTCACGCTGCTCGAAGAATGGTCGAGTGAGCTTGCACACAGTGTACACTTCGAAACTAGTGAAATTCAAGTCACTCTGCGGTGTCTGTCAGACCTGGTTTCAGGCGAAGTTGATCTTCGGAAACACGTATTGCAATCAAATATTGTCAGGTATGGCACGAACAGTTACTGTCTGGCGGGAGGTGGAGCCGCCGTTTCTGCAACGTGTCTCACACAACCCGGGTCAAGGCTGCATCCTGAGATAATGAATTGAGGAATATGTGAATATTTATGTCGGCAATCTATCACCCAAGACTTCGGAATGGCAGCTTCGCAAGGCGTTTGAACGGTATGGTAAAGTAGGGAAGATCAGCATGGACACGAATCCTGTGGAGAAAGCTACCTATAGATTCTGCTTTGTCGAAATGCCTTTTGATAATCAGGCCTCCGTAGCGATCAAGGAATTGAATGGCAAGAATCTGGGCTCGAGTCCGCTGACCGTGGTTGAGAGCGGAGTAACGGTTTAAGTGTCGGACTTGCCACGGGGAGCAAACAGTTCGGTAATCAAGAGAATCGCCTTCATTGGTAATTACCTGCCGCGTCGCTGCGGCATTGCGACATTCACCACCGACCTTTGTGAAGCGATCGCCGCTGAAAGTAAAGCGACGACTTGCATCGTTTTACCGGTGAATGACACGGCCGCCGGCTATGACTATCCAAGTCGCGTTCGCTTCGAGTTGACGGAGAAGGATGTCGAATCGTATCGCCGCGCGGCCGATTTCCTGAATATCAATGATGTTAACCTGGTCTGTCTGCAGCATGAATATGGCATTTTTGGCGGCCGAGCCGGGAGCCACATTCTCACTCTCCTTCGGGAGCTGCGGATGCCGATTGTTACAACCCTGCACACCATATTGGTCGAACCGGACGCCGATCAACGACGGGTGATGTCGGAAATTGCGAATCTCTCTGATAGGCTCGTGGTCATGAGTCAGCGAGGGAAAGACTTCTTGACCGAAATCTATGACGTGTCTGCCGACAAAATTGATCTGATCCCGCACGGAATTCCGGACGTGCCTTTTGTCGATCCGAGTTTCCACAAGGACCTGTTTGGCGTCGAAGGTAAGATGGTGCTGCTCAGTTTCGGACTGCTGTCCGCCAGCAAAGGTATCGAAAACGTCATTGAGGCGCTGCCGGCAATTCTGACCGATCATCCCAATGTCGTATATATGATTCTGGGAGAAACGCATCCTCACGTCAAAGAGACCGACGGAGAGGCCTACCGGCTATCGCTACAGTGGCTGGCGCGTGAACTAGGGGTGGAAGGCAACGTCATTTTCCACAACCGTTTCGTAAGTTTGGAAGAACTCATCGAGTTTATTGGTGCGGCGGATATATATATTACCCCTTATCTCAACAAGGCCCAGATCACCTCAGGCACACTTGCCTACACGTTGGGCGCAGGGAAGGCTGTCATTTCGACCCCGTACTGGTACGCCGAAGAGATGCTAGCCGATGAGCGAGGCATACTGGTGCCGTTTCGCGATCCGGCAGCGCTCGCCCAGAAAGTTACCGAACTATTAAATGATGAAGCCCGCCGTCATGCGATGCGTAAAAGGGCGTATCTGTTCGGGCGGGAAATGATCTGGCCACAAGTGGCGCGTCGCTACCGAGAAACTTTCGAACGGGCCCGGGCAGAACGCCGCCACTTCAGCAACCCTGGATTTACCGTCAAAGCGCTCGACAAACATCCGGGCGAACTCCCCCCCCTGAAACTCGATCACCTGCTTAACATGACGGATGAAACGGGCATTCTGCAGCACGCCATATTCACGATACCCAATTATCACGAGGGGTACACGACTGATGACAACGCCCGAGCCCTGATTGTGAGCGCTCTGCTGGAGAACGTGAGTAATCCGGAGGCCCTGCAGTTAGCATCTCGATATCTCGCCTTTATCTGGTATGCCTATAATGCCGGGTCCGGTCGGTTTCGCAATTTCATGAATTATCAGCGCACCTGGCTGGAGGAGAACGGTTCCGATGACAGTCACGGTCGCGCGTTATGGGCACTGGGTACGGTGCTTGGGCCGCTCTGATACGCCGGCACTCCAGAGCATGGCCAGCTGGTTGTTTGAACAGGCCCTGCCGGCTATCCTTAAGACGACCAGTCCCAGGGCCTGGGCCTTCGCGCTCATCGGGATCCACGAATATCTCCGACGTTTCGAAGGAGACCGTCGCGCCAGCCAGGTTCAGGAGGAGTTGTCACAGAAACTCCTAACCTTATATGAGCGCTGTCGGACGGACGATTGGCGATGGTACGAAGAAGGGTTAACCTACTGCAATGCGGTATTACCGCATGCGTCGCTTATCTGCGGACATTCGCTCAAGAGTGCGGCGATGATTGGAGCCGGGTTGGAGTCGCTCGCGTGGCTGGCCGATATACAACGAGCCAACAAAGGCGGACACTTTGTCCCAATCGGATCTAACGGCTTTTACCGAAAGACCGGAGTTCGTGCTTTGTTCGATCAGCAACCGGTTGAGGGTCAGGCGATGGTCTCCGCTTGCCTGGAGGCCTATCGGATCACACAGGATATCAGCTGGCGCAAGGAAGCCCAGCGAGCTTTTGAATGGTTCCTCGGCCGCAACGACTTGAATCTCTCGATCTATGATCCGACTACAGGCGGGTGTCGCGATGGGCTTCACCCGGACCGCCCCAACGAAAATCTCGGCGCAGAGTCGACCCTCGCCTTCCTTCAATCTTTGCTGGAACTGCGCCTGGCAGAGAATACCTTTTAGCCTGTGGAGACTCGACTTAGATGAATAAAGCATACCCCGAACTTCTTCATCGTAACAAACTCAATCCGATCCTGACCGCGGCTGACTGGCCGTATCGTGTCAACAGCGTCTTTAATCCTGGCGCCGCAATGCTGGCTGATGGTACAACCCTCTTGTTATGTCGGGTAGAGGATCGGCGCGGGCATTCTCATCTGTGCGCTGCCCGCTCTGACAATGGTGTTGATAACTGGCGGATTGATCTACAACCGACGCTGGTGCCCGATCCGGAACATTATCCCGAAGAGATCTGGGGAATTGAAGACCCGCGCGTTACTTATGTTGCGGAGCTGAGTCGGTACGCCATCGTCTATACTGCTTTTACTCGCGATGGACCGGGGGTGGCACTGGCAACGACCGAAGATTTCCGCGAATTCAAACGCTACGGTGTAATAATGCCTCCGGAAGACAAGGATGCGACCTTGCTGCCTCGCCGCATTGATGGTCGCTGGGCACTGATTCATCGGCCAGTCAGTTCGGCCAGGGCGCACATATGGATTTCTTACTCGCCCGACCTGACCCATTGGGGAGGTCATAAGTTGATGTTGGAGGCAAGGCGCGGAGGGTGGTGGGATGCGAACAAAATCGGCCTTTCCCCACCAATCATAGAAACCCCTCAGGGGTGGTTGATGATGTATCATGGCGTGCGCCAGACCGCGGCCGGGGCAATATATAGACTCGGACTCGCCTTATTTGATCTGAAGAACCCTGAGCTGTGCCTCAAACGAAGCAATCAATGGATCTTTGGCCCGGAGGAATCTTATGAACTGCACGGCGATGTGGGAAATGTGGTATTCCCTTGCGGCTACACAATTCTCCCCGATGGTGACACCATACGGTTCTATTACGGAGCGGCTGATACCAGTATAGCGCTGGCGACAGGGAGTATTTCCGGCATGTTGGATTGGCTGGACAGAGACGATAGATTCTAATCGATTAACTCGGGGCAAGTTTACTCATGGATGAGCGTCACACATCACTCCACTAACTCTGTACAGGACTTAGGGGGGAGCTTTCAGTCGGAGTAGCCATCCTCTCTCTTCTCCGCTACCATTCTTTCTTAGTTCCGGGTTGCATTGCAGCCGTTGCTTCACAATCTGTTGTCTATTAGTCTCTTGGTCCATTGGCTCCAGGAATCCGACGCGTGTTTTCATTTTTCACCTGCATTTCATCTTTTTCCTATTTATCATTATTCTTCTTTGCGCACTATAAGAATATTATGCGAGTACTGATAATCGAAGATGACAAGAAGCTGGCTGACACGCTGGCGCGTAGTCTCAGATCCGAATCCTTCGCCGTCGACATAGCTCGCGATGGTGAATCAGGCGAGGAGGAGGCGCATGTTAACGAATACGATGTGATCATTCTGGATCTGATGCTTCCGGGCCAGGACGGTTGGACGACCTGCCGGAACCTCCGCAAGGACAAGATCATGGTTCCGATTCTCATGTTGACCGCGCTCGACGATGTGGAGGACAAGATCAAGGGGCTTGATTCGGGTGCGGACGATTATCTGGGAAAGCCGTTTCACTTTGGTGAGCTTCTGGCGCGGATTCGATCGCTGGTTCGTCGACATTCAGCGGTTCGCACCACGGAAATCGAAATGTATGGCCTTCGACTGGACCTAAATACGCACCGGGGGTACCGTGAAGGGAAGGAGTTTTTCCTGACCGCAAAGGAGTTCGCACTGCTTGAACTGTTCATGCACAACCCCGGCAAGATTCTCACCCGACAGGAAATATCGGAACATCTCTGGGATATGAATTTTGATCCCAAGAGCAATGTTATCGAGTCGTTCGTCAGGTTTTTGCGACTCAAAGTCGATCGCGGTTTCAAACAGCCGCTGATTCAGACTGTCAGGGGAGCCGGGTACATTTTCTCGAACGAGACAGCGTAATGCGATTGCAATTAGTCCGAAGTCTTCGCTCCAAACTTATTCTGGCGAATATCCTCGTCTTTGGTCTGATATTATTGGCCGTAGCAGTCACCATATACAACCGCACACTGGATTCGGAGACGGCGAAACTCGATGCGGGATTGGAGGCATACGCGGCCGGTTTCATGACGGAATTCGAGGATCAGCTGGAAACGCATGAATTCCCTCAGTTGAACGAGCTGGAGGACATTTCATCCCCACTGGCGCAGGGAATTCGCGTTCTCCTGGTTGACAGTCTTGGCAATGTACTGTTCAAGAGTGGCGATCTTGACACGCCTCTGCCTGGCGTGCTCGCCCGCGCCTTCAGGGATACATCGACTTACGAAAATCGCCGAGTCCAACACGATGGGTTTCGTGTGTGTACGCTTCCCGTTGAGATCGAAGGGAGTGTTGACTATGCGTTAATCCTGGCGTCGCCGATGCACGAGGTTATGGAACGAATGGAGACACTCTCCTGGATCCTGGCGGTCACCCTTTCCGGGGGGCTTCTGCTCTCAGCTCTCGCCGTGTACCTGCTGACCGGCCGGGCTCTTCGGCCGATGACCCGCATGGTGGAGGCGGCCGAAAGCATCTCCGCTTCGACTCTTCACTATCGTCTTGAAGTCCCGGAAACTCACGACGAGGTCGAGCGTCTGGCGATAGCGCTGAATGAGATGGTTAAACGGCTTGAGGAGGCGTTTACGAGCCAGCGGCGGTTTGTATCCGATGCCTCGCACGAACTCCGGACGCCGCTCACGATCATGTACAGCGAACTGGAATTCCTGAGAAGGCAGTTGGGTGACGAGCAGCTCGACGAAAGTGTCGGATCGATTCTTGGCGAAATCGACAACATGGCCCACCTGGTAGAGCAGTTGCTTCAGCTGGCACGAATCGACGCCCAGGCGCTTCCCCTCAGTGACGAAGTCTTTCGCCTGGATGAGTTGGTGACTGATGTAATCGGAAGATTCCGAGGAGCGGTTGAAAAACGAAAGGTGAGATTCCAGGTTAGCGTGCACGATCTGCTGGAGATCCGCGGCAATGCAGAGGCACTGGCAAGGGGAGTGAGTAATGTGATCGACAACGCGATTAAGTACTCTCCGGACTCCGGAGATGTAGAGGTTGATCTCAGGCAAGACGGACGGGAGGCTGTACTCAGAATTTGTGACCATGGTCCGGGGATCGATACGGCGGAATTGGCCCACGTCTTCGACCGATTCTACCGGTCACCCAAAGCGCGGTTGACCAATAGCGGCAGCGGGCTTGGTCTTGCAATCGCCCGAGAGTTGATAGAAATTCACAAAGGATCGATTACACTTGGGACTCCGGCATCGGGAGGGCTCGAAGTGGTCATTCGTCTGCCTCTCGCGTCGACCGGCTCCGGCACGTCCCAAGGAAGTGTGAATTAGCAGCTTACGCCGATTCTCATCACTTCGTACGTCCTTTCATTTCCATTTCATCTGACTTGCATATTCTATGTGCTCCAGAAAACGCTAAACTCGGTGTAGCCCGACTTATGTCGGTCGCACAGAAAGGGAGAGTTTATGAGAAGGAATCGGAATGTGATGCTCTGGAGTGCAACTCTGGTCTTCGTCTTGATTGGATTAGTCATAGCGCGGGCGCATGAAACCGAATCGGAAGTCAAGGAGAAGGTGACGGCACCTGAGGCCGTGACAGCGGCGTTTCACAAGGCTTATCCGGAAGCGAGAATCCTTGATGTATCCAAAGAGTCCAAGGAGGGAAAGGTCTATTACGAAATCGAAAGCCAGGACAAGTCCGTTCGAAGAGACCTCCTGTATTCAGCCGATGGAACCGTCTTCGAAATGGAAGAGGCAATAGCAGTGAAGGATCTGCCGGCCAAAGTGAGCGAAGGTCTCAGGGCCAAGTTTCCTGCCGGCAAGGTGGAAAGAGCGGAGCGGATTACTCGTGGCAAAACCGTTGAGTACGAACTTCTTGTCGAAAACGGCGAAAAGAAGATCGAGGTGTTGTTCGACAGCAACGGAGCAGTAAAATCACAGGCGTCCGCGGCGGATGATGAGGCTGATTCGAGCCAAAGCAATGGCGATGAACCGGACGAAGATTAGGTGGAGAAAGCAGTTGCAACCGGCCTCAGCGGTTGTCTTCATATTGAGCTTGCTGTGCACGATTAACGTAAGAGCCGCCGACACACTTTCCCTCGCTCAATGCATTCAACTTGCCGAGAAGAACAGTCCGGAATTGGCGATTGCCGAGGGAGCCATCAAGTCAGCCAGACTGAATCGCGACCTTATTTCGAAAGAGCGTTGGCCGCAACTCAGTTTAGCGGCCGATGCCGGCTATGCTCCGATCTCACACACTTTCGGTTATGATCCGGCGGTGTCGAATGGCGGAGAACTGGGCGCTCGGATCGTTGCCGAACAGGCTCTATATTCGGGAGGCACTTTCGGACTTAAACTGCAACAGCAGGAAAACGACCTCCGTCGTCAGTCCGTCACTTGGCAGCAACAGGATCGCGATCTGGTATATCGGGTACGGCAGGCATTCATCAACACCCTGCTTGCTCAGGGTATTCTGGATCTCCGCAATCAACGGGTTGAACGACTGTCGACCTATACCAGTCTGGTCGACCGTCTGAACAAAGCGGGAACGGCCCGATCGGTTGATCTCCTCAATACGGAAGCCGAACTCGGACGAGCCAGGATCGATGTCATCACATCAGAACAGGCTCTTCAATCGGCACGGCTGGACCTCGTCAGGCTCCTCGGACTGCAGAAGACGAGTGAAATCGTGTTGACCGGATCGCTCGACAGTTTGCTGGCCGATTCGTCCGATCCCAGCATGAGCGCCGGTCCGGAAACTCGGAATGTCGGCAATATCGACCTAAGGCAGGCCCGCCTCGACTCGATTCAGACTCAGTTGGATCTGGAATTGACTCGCAGAACCTGGCGACCGACTATCTCGGTCAACGCCGATGCCGGCTATGTATCCTCACGTGAGAATCTCCTGCTTTCGCCTGACGAAAGATATCGATCGATCGGTTATTCCGTGGGAGTCAGTTTGGAAATGCCGCTGTGGGATCGGGGTCGGCACAAGACGGAGTTGGCCAAAGGAGAGATCGGTCTGCAGGCTGCCGCGACCAATATCTCGCTGGTCAGGCGCGACCTGACATACGAATATCAGGATACAAAGTCGGGCTTCGAGAATGCTCGCACCCGGCTGACTTCGATCAGGACCGTGCTGTCGACTGCTGAGAACAACTTTCTGCTTAACAAAGCCCAGTATGCAGACGGATTTGCGAATGCATCCGACGTCCTCCTGGCCGAGCAGTCACTCACGGATACCCGTCAAACGGAACTGGAGACGCTTGCGGAAATACAATTACTCAAAGCCCGGCTGGATATGCTAACCCAGCCGGTACAGGACAGTTTGCCATGAAGAGAATAGAAATAGTACTGTGCATGCTGGTGGCCGGACTTTTAGTCTGGGGCTGCAGCGATTCGGCGTCGCAAGATGAGTCCGATGCGGCACCGACTCAGGTCGTTTCGGTAAGGACCGCCCCGATTACTAGAAGAGACTTGCCGGTCACCGTTGAGGTCAACGGAACGACTGAAGTAAGGGATCGAAGCACTATCGTGTCGACGACTGATGGAACTATTGTCAGGCTCTCGGCGGAGGTAGGCACAAAGGTGAAAAGCGGTGACACCCTTGTTGTGATCAGGACCAGAGACTCAGAGGCATCACTGGTCGGAGCGAAACGTCTCATCGAATCGGCCGAAACGCCTCAGCAGAAATCGGAAGCCGAGAAGGCGCTTGAGATCGCCCGTGAAAATGAAATTCGCATTCCGGTCGTGGCAACTCGCAACGGTATCATTGTTGACAAACTGGTTAGCGAGGGCCAGACGGTGACAGCCAATACCGACTTGCTTGAGGAAGCTGATCTTTCGACTCTGGATTTCGTAGCGAATGTTCAGCTGCGTCATCTTTTGGATATCAAAACGGGACAGCCCTGTACAGTAGATCTGATATCTCTTCCGAATAGAACCTTCTCAGGGAGTGTTGTGTCGATCAGCGCACAGTCCGATCCCGGAAGCCAGACCGTACCGGTGCGAATTCAGTTTGCTTTGAATACCGCTGATCTTGATCCTGCGCCTCGTATCGGCATGATGGGAGTGGCGCATATCCGGGTCGGTGAACATCGAAGCGCCCTTGCAGTCCCTAATTCGGCCCTTCTTCGTGATGATATCAATGACACCTACTGGATCTACACGGTATCAGCCGACTCCATCGCACATGAAGTCCCGGTAAGCGTTGGAATCATTACGGACTCGGTTGCCGAGATCGCCGGGCCGGGGCTGACCGAGGGACAGGCTGCCATCATTCAGGGTAACTACGAAGTGAGCGACTCCCTTCGCGTAACGGTCGAGGATTTGGGTAGCCGATGAATCCTCTGGTGTATGCCCAGCGTCACCGCAAAGCCATCCTGTTCTTGCTCGCGGGACTTCTGGTGGCAGGTATTGGTGTTATCCGTCTTCTCCCGGTCTCGTTGTTTCCGGATATTACCTTCCCTCGTATTGTGATTCTTGCGGACAATGGAGAGCAACCGGCCGAACGCATGATGATCGAGGTGACCAAGCCCCTGGAAGAAGTGGCCAGCTCGGTGCCGGGAGTCGAACTGGTCAGGTCAATCACCGGGCGCGGCTCCACTGAGATTTCACTCGGTTTAAGCTGGAGTACCGACGTACGGGAGGCTCTCCAGACGCTCCAGAACCGGATCGGCGATATTCGGACGACTTTGCCCGCCGACGCATCTATCGAGGTTGAACAGATGAGCGTCGCGGTCTTTCCGATATTGGGCTACAGCCTCACGTCCGATTCTGTCAACGCGGTTGCCCTGCGAGATCTCGCCCTGTATCAGATCAGACCTGTCATCACCCAGGTGGCGGGAGTGGCCAGAGTGGAAATAACCGGCGGCGAAACCAGAGAGTTTCACATTGTCGTATCTCCGGAGAAACTGGCCTCGTACAAGATGGATGTTCGCGATATTTCATCGGCCGTGGCATCCGCAAATGGCATCGCTTCACCCGGACTCGTCGAAAACAACTTCCATCTCTATCTCTCGCTTGTCTCGGGGCTGCTTCACTCGAAAGAAGATATAGAAGGCGTGGTGGTTGCAAATCGTAAGGGCGTTCCCATCCTCGTCAAAGATGTTGCCACGGTAGAACCGTCGGTGACGCCGGTGTACATTCGAACTACGGCCAACGGCAAGCCGGCTGTACTGATTAATGTCGTCAAGCAACCTACCGGGAGCACGGTGGCGATCGGAGATGCCGTTCGAAAAGCGGTGGCCAGGCTTGATCTTCCCAGAGACGTCCAGTTCGCCAATTGGTATGATCAGGGGGATTTCATAAGTAGATCTATCGCCGGCACGCGCGACAGCATCGTCATAGGCATCGTGCTATCCATGTTTGTGCTGCTGATCTTCTTAAGAAGCTGGCGCGTCAGTCTCATAATGATCATCGTGGTTCCGGCAACGATCGCCATCACACTGCTGTTGCTGTATCTGATCGGCCAGACGATTAACATCATGACCCTGGGGGGAATTGCCGCGGCGGTCGGATTGATTATCGATGATTCGATTGTCGTTATTGAAAATATCTTCGTGCAAATCGCGCAGGCTCCGTCGGAGGATATGTCCGCCCGCAAAACGATCGTTACCGCGGCTGGCCGATCGATCCACGGGCTCTTTCCGGCTATTGTCGGTTCAACCGCCTGCACAATCGTTATCAACGTGCCCCTTATTTTCCTGGGCGGACTGACCGGTGCTTTTTTTGCCGCCCTGGCCAAGACCATGATATTTGCTCTGGGCGTCTCCTTTGTACTCTCAACCACAATTACTCCGATCCTCGTCACCCTCATTGCCAGTCGACGAAGTATCGACAAAGAACTTGCGAGAGAATCCCGGCCGAGTCGAACGATGGCAGCGTATGATTCGATACTCCGTTTTCTGCTCCGCTACCGCCTCGCTATGGTACCGGTCGTTCTGGTCATTGGTATTGGCACGTATTTCGTATATTCCGGGATCGGAAGCGGTTTCATGCCGGACATGGATGAAGGCACGTTTGTGCTCGATTATACTTCGCCCCCCGGGACATCGTTGACCGAGACGAATGCGATGCTCAATCGGGTTGGGCAGGTGTTAATGAAGATTCCGGAAGTCGAATCGTATTCGAGAAGAACCGGCACGCAACTTGGATTCTTCCTGACCGAACCGAATACCGGAGATTTCCTGGTGAAGTTAAAGACGAAGCGAGCGCGATCAATATATTCCGTCATCGCCGATGTCCGCCATGTGATCGATTCAACCGAACCGGCTCTGCAGGTGGATTTCGGACAGCTCATGGGGGACGTGCTGGGCGATCTGACAAACTCCCCTCATCCGATTGAAATCAAGCTGTTCGGTGACAGCGTGGCTGTATTGGAAGCGAAGGCCGCGCAAACTGCAGCCCTTATCGAGAAGGTCCCGGGAGTTGTGGACATATTCGACGGTGTGGTAATCTCCGGGCCTTCATTTGTCGTCAATGTGGACGCTCATCGGGCCGCGCTTTTTGGCTTCACGACGCAGGATATTGAGGACCAACTGGCGACAATGATGAAAGGTGAGGTGGCCAGTACGATTCAACGCGGCGAGAAGCTGATCGACATACGGGTCTCGTATCCCGACATCTATCGATACGATTTTGAGAAGATCAAACAACTTCGGATAACAAATTCCGAGGGAGTACCGGTTCCTTTGAGCAACGTCGCTTCGTTTGAATACACCGCAGGCAAGTCGGAGCTTGACCGTGAAGGGCTGAGGCCGGTCGTCGCGGTGAGTGCCCGGATTGAAGGACGGGACCTGGGTAGTACGATTACGGAGATCAAACAGCTGCTCACCAGAAAGCTCAAATTGCCATCCGGCGTCACCCTGGAATATGGCGGCATTTATCAGACCCAACAGGAATCATTTCGCGGACTGTTATTGGCGGCTGTGTCGGCGATTCTGATGGTCTTTGTGGTCCTGCTCTTTGAATTTGGCCAGTTTTCAGTTCCGACCTCGGTGCTCACGGTGAGCCTGCTCTCGCTTCTTGGAGTCATGGCGGCCTTGTGGCTGACCGGTACCACCTTCAATATATCCAGCTTTGTCGGCTTGATAATGATCATAGGGATCGTTGCGGAGAATAGCGTCTTCATTATGCACGAGGCCTGGGAACTTCGGGCAACGGAGTCGGATCAAGATACCCGTCTGGTCATCGCCTGTAAGCGGCGAGTCCGCCCCATTATTATGACGACTCTGGCCGCCGTGCTGGCTCTGGCGCCTCTCGCAATTGGAATCGGTACCGGTGCTCAGATGCTTCAACCGCTGGCGATTGCGGTGATCGGAGGTTTCTGCGTGTCAAGCTTGCTCCTTTTCTTTGTCCTTCCGGTCGTGTTCACGGTGATCGGGCGGGCATGATGAACAGTACACTGGCTTCAAATACATCGTCAGGATCCGTTTAGTCGTCAAACCACTTCCAGGAGGAATTATGCGACTGCTCGACTTAGGTGCCCTTCTTGCAGGTCTTGCCATGCTATCTTCAGCAGGCGCGCAAGCTCAGAATGCGGCTCAACCGACTTACCGGGTGATCCAGAAGATCAAACTTGGAGGAGATGGTGGCTGGGATTTTTTAACGTATGATGGAAAAAGCGATCGGTTGTTTATTTCTCGTTCGACGCACGTTATGGTGGTGGACATTAAGTCCGGCACGGTTACGGGAGATATTCCGAACACCGATGGTGTGCACGGCATCGCGCTCGCGCCTGTGGCCGGCAGAGGGTTCACCAGCAACGGCCGTGATTCTTCTGTTACCATCTTTGATTACAAGTCCCTGGTGCCTCTTAAGAACATTCGCGTGGGGAACAACCCGGACGATATTTTCTACGATGAAGCATCGAAGCACGTCTTCACCCTGAACGGTGGGAGTCATGACGCGAGTGAGATCGACCCGGTCAGTGGTGAGGTCGTAAGAACGATCAAGTTTGATGGAAGACCGGAGTTTGCTCAGACCGATGGTCAGGGTCGGGTCTATATCGATCTGGAAGACAAAAGCGAAATTGTTTCGTTCGATCCGGGTAAACCGGATGAGTTTTCAACCTGGTCACTTTCGCCGGGCGAAGAGCCGACCGGGATGGCCCTCGACACATCGAATCACCGGCTATTCGTAGGATGTGCGAATAATCTGATGGTGATTATGAACACCGATGATGGGAAGGTGATTACTACCGTGCCAATTGGCAGCGGAGTGGACGCCGTGAAGCTGGATGAGGAGCGCCATCTTGTCTTCAGTTCGAATGGCCGCGATGGCACTCTAACTATCGTGAAAGCCGATCCCTCGGATAAGTATACCGTGCTGGACAATCTGCCGACTCAACGAGGTGCCCGGACCATGGCGCTGGATCCTCGTTCGCACAGGATATATCTGATAACGGCTGACTTCGGACCAGCGCCGGCGCCGACCGCTGATCACCCTCATCCCCGGCCGACAATAATCCCTGACTCTTTCGTACTTTTGGTGGTCGGTACCTGAAAAGCGGGAACCAGCGTGCTTTTAAAGAACATGTCCGGTAGCAGAGACTTGACGGCGCTGAGGTTGGCGCCGTCACCGGAAATGGTCAGGTTAGCGGCAGGTTAGCATGGTAATTGTTCTCGTGAGTCGATGGATGTTGTCTCCGGTGTGAGCATGGGGTGAGATACCGCAGTTTCTCTTTTGCCGATCCGACCGGATATAAGCAGGCGGTAGTGGCCTATTTTGGAACCGCGGCCTGAGCCCAAAACGTCAGGTAAAATCAGAATAGTCGCCCCCGGGTTTCTTTACACTTTCTTTACGCCGTCACCCTCCTTCCTTATTACCCCTCATTGATCTTCAGACGTTTCTTGACGGTAGCAAACTACGGATCGGGTGCAAACCGGACCCGGAGTTGTCAGATCCCCTCTTTCTGAAAGGAGATAATCAGAATGCAGTTCATCCTTGCCGGCATCGTGGCCGCAGCGTTGCTCATGTATTTGGTTTATGCAATGTTCAATCCAGAGCAATTCAAATGAGGTGAGCAATTGACAGCACTTGATGTTCTTCAGATCCTTGTATATATCACCGCCCTGCTGGCCCTGGCTCCTCCTTTAGGCAGATTCATGACAGCCGTATTCACTGACCAGCCGCACTTTCTCCGGCCGGTTCTTGGCTGGTTGGAGCAGCTAATCTATCGGATGTGCGGAACTGGGAGTGATGAGGAGATGTCGTGGAAAGTCTATGCGAAATCTCTTCTGTGGTTCAACGCAGCGGGCCTCTTACTGCTCATGGCGCTTCAGCTTTGTCAGCGCTGGCTCCCGCTGAATCCTCAACACCTTTCCAATGTAGGCCTGCTTCTGTCTTTCAATACGGCAGTAAGTTTCGTTACCAATACCAATTGGCAGGCCTATGCCGGTGAAACCACGCTCAGCTACTTGATACAGATGATTGGACTGACCGTCCAGAATTTCGTGAGTGCCGGTACCGGCATAGCAGTCTTTCTCGCCTTGACTCGCGGGATTACTCGAAAATCGATCGGGACGATTGGCAACTTCTGGACTGACCTGACCCGATCGGTTGTGTACGTACTCCTGCCCCTTTCATTTCTCCTTGCTATTGCGTTAGCAGGGCAAGGAGTGGTGCAGACGTTCTCGCCGGCGGCTTCTGCGACGACAGTCGAAGGCGCCGCGCAGACGGTTCCACTCGGTCCGGTAGCGTCGCAAGAGGCAATCAAGCAGCTTGGAACCAACGGTGGGGGGTACTTCAATTCCAACAGCAGCCACCCGCTGGAAAATCCGACTCCCATATCGAACTTTCTCGAGATGATTGCGATTCTCCTTATTCCGGCATCGCTTCCGTTTACCTACGGTCGGTTAATCGGCAATCGAAAGCACGGCTGGATTATTTTCCTCACCATGTTTGCACTTTGGGTGGGAGGGTTGTCGCTGTCATTGTACAGCGAGTATTCGGCCAATCCTTCCACCGGACTCACCAGCAATCTGGAAGGTAAAGAAGTGAGGTTTGGGGTGACCAATAGCATTATCTGGTCGACTACCACGACCGCCGCCTCGAACGGTTCGGTCAATGCTATGCATGACAGCCTCACACCACTGGCAGGAGGCGCGGCGCTGTTCAATATACTCCTAGGCGAAATCGTGTTCGGCGGGGTGGGGGCGGGAATGTACGGGATGCTGCTATACATTCTGATGACGGTGTTTCTTGCCGGATTGATGGTAGGTCGCACCCCGGAATATCTCGGCAAAAAGATCGAGGCACGCGAGATTCAAATGACGATAGTCGGAATCCTGGTCCCAAGCATCATCATACTCGTCGGGGCCGGTATCGCGTGCAGGCTGCCGATAGCCCTGAGCAGCCTGAACAACCAGGGACCGCATGGTCTGAGCGAAATTCTTTACGCCTTTGCTTCAGCGGCCGGCAACAATGGCAGCGCGTTCGCCGGCCTTAATGCCAACACCACGTTCTACAATCTGACGCTCGGCGTGAGCATGCTCATAGGTCGCTATGCCGTCATACTGCCTTGTCTTGTCATCGCCGGTTCGCTGGCGTTCAAGAAGTACTCGCCACCGTCTGTCGGATCTTTTGCGACCGACAACCTGACATTCGCTTTCCTCCTGATCGGCGTGATCGTGATTGTCGGCGCATTGACTTTTCTTCCGGTGCTTGGGCTCGGGCCGATCGTTGAACACTTGCTTATGCTGGGAGGTCGAACATTTTGAGACGCGAGAAATCTGGTAGCAAAAGTGGCCTGTTCAACAGAGCTCTCCTTGAGTTCGCAACTCGCACCACATTCAAAAAGTTGCACCCTGGGGACCAGATCAAGAATCCGGTCATGTTCGTTGTGTACCTGGGGGCGATAGTCACAACCATGCTGCTGATAGGCCATAGTATAATGGGTCGATGGTCCGGATTCGAATTTCAGGTAAGTCTCTGGCTCTGGTTTACTGTTTTGTTCGCGAACTTTGCGGAATCGATGGCCGAAGGGCGGGGGAAAGCGCAGGCCGACAGCCTGAAACGGGCCCGCAGCCAGGCTTTTGCCCGACTGCTTAAGTCAGGGGGAGAGGAAGGTGTCCCTGCATCTTCTTTAAAAGAGGGAGATGTGGTCGTTTGTGAAGCCAATGACGTCATACCGGCGGACGGCGAAGTGATTGAAGGGATTGCCAGTGTTGATGAATCGGCGATCACGGGAGAGTCCGCCCCGGTAATTCGCGAAAGCGGCGGCGACAGGAGCGCAGTGACCGGCGGAACGCGGGTTATCAGCGACCGCATTGTCATCAGAATTACTGCCGAACCGGGCAGCACATTCATTGACCGTATGATAGATCTCATCGAAGGAGCGACACGTCACAAGACCCCGAACGAAATCGCACTCGGGATTGTCCTGGCGGGGCTGACGATCGTGTTTCTGCTGGCCGTAGCCACGCTGAAGTTCTTTGCCGACTATAGTGCGGCGGCTGCCGGTCAAAATCTCAGCGGAATTGTCACGTTGACGGTGCTCATTTCGCTGCTGGTCTGTCTCATCCCCACTACCATTGGCGCACTCTTGAGCGCTATCGGCATCGCTGGAATCGACCGACTCGTTCAGCACAATGTTATCGCCAAGAGTGGTCGAGCGGTCGAGGCTGCCGGGGATATCGACGTGCTTCTTCTCGACAAAACCGGGACGATCACACTGGGGAACAGAATGGCAACCGCGTTTGTCCCGACGAAGGAGATCACAGATCAGCAACTCGCCGAGGCGGCACAACTGGCATCACTGGCCGACGAGACACCGGAAGGCCGGTCTATTGTCGTTCTGGCCAAAGATCAGTTTGGACTCCGGGCCCGAACTCTGGCGCCGAGTCAAGCGCGCTTCGTCCCTTTTACCGCGCAGACGCGAATAAGCGGAGTAGACTTACTCAGGCCTGATAGATCGGTTTCCGAAAGCATCCGAAAAGGAGCGGTCGATTCCATGCGAGCTTATCTGCTTCAATTGGGCGGGTCCATTCCTGACGATCTCGACGCCAGTCAGGCGGATATCGCTCGCTCCGGGGGAACTCCGCTTGTCGTAAGCAGGGGGAACCGGGCAATCGGAATCGTTCATCTGAAGGATGTCGTAAAAGGAGGCATTAAGGAACGTTTCTTACAGCTTCGACGGATGGGTATTCGTACGGTCATGGTGACCGGAGATAATGCTCTCACCGCGGCCGCCATTGCCGCCGAAGCCGGGGTCGATGATTTCATTGCGCAGGCTACTCCGGAAGCGAAACTCGAGCGGATTCGTGAAGAGCAGAGTGCGGGACATCTGGTAGCAATGACCGGAGACGGAACCAATGACGCCCCCGCGCTGGCTCAGGCCGATGTCGGCGTCGCCATGAATACAGGTACTCAGGCAGCTCGTGAGGCGGGGAATATGGTCGATCTCGACAGTAACCCGACCAAACTGATTCAGATCGTAGAGATCGGAAAGCAACTGCTCATGACTCGAGGCGCTCTGACCACCTTCAGCATAGCCAACGACGTCGCCAAGTATTTCGCAATACTTCCCGCCATGTTCGGGACGCTCTATGCGTTGAACGGATCGGGAAACGGGCCGCTGATGGCGCTCAATGTCATGCATCTGCACTCCCCTCAAAGCGCTATCCTGAGCGCGGTTATCTTCAATGCCCTGATTATAGTGGCCCTGATACCGCTGTCCCTTCGGGGTGTGGCGTATCGGGCTGAACGAGCGGACAGGCTCCTTCGGCGCAATTTAACGATCTACGGCATGGGGGGAGTGATCGCACCGTTCATCGGGATCAAGGCCATAGATCTCCTGTTGGTTGTTCTTGGGTTCGTGAGTTGAGGATCACAATGAAAACAGTCATTACATCTATCAAAATGCTCATCACAATGACAATTTTAACCGGGGTTGCATATCCCTTCCTGATTTCAGGAGTCGCCTGGCTTGTGTTTCCATTTCAGGCAGGAGGAAGTCTGGTCCAGGCTAACGGCCGTGTCGTTGGCTCGATTCTGGTTGGGCAAAAGTTCGAGAGCAACAACTACTTCTGGCCACGACCGTCAGCCGTCAATTACAATCCGATGCCGTCGGGTGGGAGCAACATGGGACCTACAAGCGCGAGCCTGAAAGACAGTGTCGCGGCCCGTCGGCAATGGCTGGAGCGTGCTAATGGAAACCCCGCAACTCCTGATCTGCTTTGTACTTCGGCAAGTGGACTCGATCCGGATATCTCCCCAGAAGCGGCTCGGAGCCAGGTTGACCGGGTGGTCAGTGCGAGACATCTTGACGCGAACCAAAAGACAATGCTAATTGAATTGATCGATAGAGTGAGTGAAGGTCCAGACTTTATGGTTTTCGGCGAGCCACGAGTAAATGTGCTCAGGTTGAATCTCGCACTGGATTCACTTCTAAATTCCGAGCAATGATGGTTGAATCTTATCGGCCCGACCCGGACGCTATCCTGGCAGCTCTCGCGAAAAGCGAATCCGCATCGCTCGCCGGCAGCCTGCGCATATTCTTCGGAATGTCCGCCGGTGTCGGGAAGACCTATGCCATGTTGAAAGCGGCGCAGGACCGCCTGCGCGAGGGCGTGGATGTCGTGGTGGGTGTTGTCGAGACGCACGGACGCGAGGATACGGAAGCGCTTCTGAGCGGCCTCGAGGTAATCGCACGACGAAGCATCACTTATCGCGACGTCGTTCTCACTGAGATGGACCTCGATGCGATCATCAAGCGCAAGCCGAAACTTGTCCTTGTCGATGAACTCGCTCACACGAATATTCCGGACTCGCGTCATGCCAAGAGGTGGCAGGACGTCCTGGAGCTGCTTGACGCCGGCATTGACGTGTACTCTACCTTGAATGTACAACACATAGAGAGTCGTAAGGAGTATGTCGAACAGATTACCGGTATCGCGGTAAGGGAAACGGTGCCCGACTCACTTCTTCAGCGGGCCACGCAGATTATTTTTGTCGACCTGACCCCGGCCGAATTGTTACAGCGGCTGCACGAGGGGAAAGTTTATCTTGGTGAACGAGCTGAGGCCGCGATCCAGAACTTTTTCCAGGAGGATCGCCTGACCGCCCTACGGGAAATTGCACTTCGACTCACCGCCGAGGCCGTTGACAGTGAACTGCGGACCATGACCGCTACCCGTGAGGGAAGGGGGATCTGGAAAGCATCCGAGCGGCTCATGGTGGCGGTCAGCCACAGTCCCCATTCGGAAGATCTGGTACGGGCAACCCGACGGCTGGCCTTCAGCCTCGATGCTCCCTGGGTCGCGGTGCACGTGAATACCGGCGCATCGCTCGAGTCCGGCGACCAACGGCAGCTGGCAAAGAACCTCGCCCTGGCTCGTGAGCTTGGCGGCGACGTGGTAAGCGTGACCGATGTGGATATCGTAGAAGCACTCTTGCAGACGGCGCAGCAGCGAAGTGTCTCACAGTTGGTTGTCGGACACCCGGCCAAACGTCTGCTACGGGACTTCTTTGGCGGTGGCACCTTGCTTGACCGCCTCACCCTGCGCGCCACAACGTTCGACATTCACGTACTCAAACCGATGCGTTCGGTGAAGAGTCCGTCCCGACATCGGGAGTTCATACGATTCGAGGCCTATCCCACCAGTTACTGGTTGGCGCTTTGGATTGTCGTGGTCGCCGCCGGCGTAAGTGCGTTAGTAGTACCTGCTGTCGGTTATCGGGCGGTCGGCTTCATCTTCCTGCTCGGGGTGCTGATGGTAGGTACGTTTGTGTCGATTGGTCCGACCGTATTGGCTGCCGCACTTGCCGCCGTGACATGGGATTTCTTCTTTATCCCTCCCCGAGGCACTTTTCATTTTTCAGAACCGGAAGACATGGCGATGTGCGCGGCGCTCTTTGTAAGTGCGGCCGTCACCGGCACCCTCACCAGCCGAATTCGTCGACGGGAAAAACTGCTTCGTTCCCGAGAACAAAGGACGAATGCTCTCTATCAGATAGCCAGCGCAATATCGGCCAGCAGCGACCGGAAGGAAATAGTGGAGGCTGTCCGCGCGAATCTTTCGCTGTTCATTCCCGGCGATTTGGGTTTCGCGCTGAAGAGTGTCGACGGTCAGCTGGAGTTTATGCCTTCGGGCAACGGCGGCGACTGGATGGTTGCAACCAAGGAGTGGACGGTCGCCCGCTGGGTGTTCGAACATGGAAGGGTGGCCGGTCAGTCGACCGACACTCTCGCGTCAGCCTTGGCCCGCTATATTCCTTTGATCGGTCCCAGCGAAACAACGGGAGTACTGGCGTACCGGCCGAAGGGGGACGCGCAGCTTACCCAGGACGAAGAGAATCTGCTGATGACAGCTTCGCGGCTCCTTGCCGTGGCGGCTGAGAGAGAGTTGCTCAGGGAGCGGTCTCGCCATGTACAGCAGCTTGCTGAATCAGAACGCCTCTATCAAACAATTCTGAATTCGGTCTCGCATGAGTTGCGTACACCGCTCACCGCCATTATCGGCAACGCATCGGCCTTATCCAGCGGACTTATCGCCGAAGACGCGTCCAGGCGAAAGGAGTTGACAGGCGAGATTGTTACGAACGCCGAGCGGTTGAATCGTGTCGTCACTAATCTGCTCGACATGTCGCGCCTCAAATCGGGGAAGCTGACGCTGAAGCGCGACTGGCACGACCTGCACGATGTCGTCTCAGTCACACTGAATACGTACCGCTCCAGCCTGCACGAGCATCCGGTGACGATTGACATGCCGGAGACACTTCCACTGGTGCGTCTCGATTTCCAACTATTTCAGCAGGCCCTTTTGAACCTCTTACTCAATGCCGATATCCACACTTCTCCATCGACCACCATACAGATCGCCGTGCGCTCGACTGATCGACAGGTTGAGTTGGCGGTATCAGATAATGGTCCTGGTCTGTCGGCGGAATCGATCCCGCATCTGTTCGAATTATTCTATCGGGCGCCCCACTCGAAGCCGGGAGGTGCCGGGATAGGACTGGCCATTGCCAGGGGGATAGTAGAAGCGCATGGTGGTACTATAGTTGCGGAAAACGTGCCGACTGGAGGCGCAAGATTCGTAATTAGCCTGCCGGTCGAATCACAGCCGCAGCTGCCGGCGGAGGGAGAAAGGTAGTAATGGGTTCGCGTATTCTGGTGATAGACGACGAACTGGCCATAAGGCGCTTGCTCAGGGTGAGTCTCGAGTCGGAGGGACACACGTTTCTCGAAGCAGATTCCGGAGAGGGCGGTCTGATTGAGGCGGCAACTCGGCGACCGGATCTTGTTATTCTTGATCTGGGATTGCCGGATGTCGATGGCTCCATGGTATTGAAACGGCTGCGAGACTGGTCGTCGGTACCCGTTGTTGTGCTAACGGTCAGAGATAACGAAGAAGAGAAGGTTGCACTGCTGGATGCCGGCGCGGACGATTATCTTACCAAGCCATTCAGCGTGCCGGAACTGCTCGCCCGAGTGCGGGTCGCACTACGGCACAAGCAAACGAGTGAATCGGAACCGAACGTCCGTATCGGCGATCTGGAGATAGATTTCACTGATCGAATTGTCAAGATGGGTGGGGTAATAGTCAGGCTGACGGCTACGGAATACGAATTGCTCCGAATACTTACGCAGCATGCCGGTCGAGTGGTAACGCAGCGCCAGTTGCTTAAGGACATCTGGGGGCCGCAGGCTGTCGATCAGTCCCAGTATTTGCGGGTGTATGTGGCGCAACTGCGGAAAAAGATAGAGCGTGATCCTGCCAGACCGGAGTACATTATTACCGAACCGGGGGTGGGGTATCGTCTGCGATCGCCTCAGGACAGTTGACGAATGAGGTACTGCTGTGTAACGCGACGCGAGGAACAAGTCTCCTCTGACGGAGCCCAGGGCTGATTAGATAAGTCCGAGCCGTCTACAGGAGTTGTGACTGGATATGCGATTAAATATGCGGGCGATAGTGGACTATTTTCGAACGGCAGCCTGAGGCGAGACCTCTATTCGTAATCCTGGGCGTCCCGATTCCCCTCTGTACTTACGGGATCGTTATGCCGTTTGCGGACAATTAGGTACATTTTGCTCTTGCATTCCTCGCTCCTGATGCTTATTCTGCAAGCACAGCAGGGATCTTCCGACGACGATAACAACATAAACATGAAAATCATGGTGACAACTATCACTGCCTGAGCAACTTCGTTGACTCGCACGCTGCTGTCATTGACTATTACTCATACAAGCAGTTCGAAACAATTGGAGGTACAAAGTGAAGATCTGCTCATTTTTCAGGGTTACAATGCTCTCCATTCCAGTGCTGCTGACACTGGTAGTAAACGCACTTGCTCTTGATCCGTGGTTTGCCACGAAAGTGGATTACACTGTGGATAATGAGCCACATTCAGTCTTTTCTGCGGACCTTGACGGTGATGGTGACGCCGACCTAGCCGTGGCCAACTACTGGTCAGACGACGTGTCGATCCTCATAAATAGTGGCGATGGTACATTTCAGGCTGCTGTCAATTATCCGGTCGGGGCCCAACCTGAGTGCGTCGTGGCCGCCGATCTTGATGGTGACGGCGATTACGATCTAGTTGTGGCGAATTGGGTTTCCAACAGTATCTCGCTTCTCTGGAACAACGGTAATGGGACCTTTCTGGTTGGGACCATCTACGCTGTGATCAATCAGCCATACTCCGTTATTGCGTCAGATTTGGATGGAGACGGAGACAATGATCTGGCGGTAACGAATATGGCCACAGGGCCCAATGTGTCGGTGTTCATGAACAATGGTGATGGAACATTTCAAGGCGCTCATAACTTCCAGGGCGGGTACGCGCCGTTTTCAATAGCTTCAGGTGATCTGGACGGTGACGGTGACATCGATCTGGCTGTAGCTAACTGGCAATATGTTTCAGTTCTCATGAACCGTGGTAACGGAACGTTTTATTTACCTGTTAACTATAACGGCGGAATTGTTCCGTGGTCTGTGTTTGTAGCAGATCTCGATGACGACGGTGATAATGACCTAGCCGTATCGGACAATTACTCAAACAGCGTTTTGGTCCTCAAGAACAACGGAAATGGTACTTTCCAGACTGCCGTTGAGTATGCTGTCGGAGGAGCGCCCTGGACCGTCGTTGCCAGTGATCTTGACGGTGACGGTGATAACGACTTGGCAGTGACAATCAATAATCTCGACCGTGTGTCGATTCTGGAAAATAACGGTGACGGCACATATCTCAGCGCGGTCGACTATCAGACAGGGGAGGGGCCGAATTCTGTGTTTGCCTGTGATCTTGAAGGAGATGGAGACGTTGATCTTGCAGTGGCTAACTTGGCCTCCAGCATTTCGGTTCTGCTCAACCTCACAGCTGTGAATTACCCTCCACTGATGTACGATATCCCGGACCAAGAGGTAGCTGAGGGAAGCTCGTTTGCCAGCTTCGATCTCAATCTGTACGTAGATGATCCGGACAACACTCCCAGTCAGATGACGTGGACTTACACAGGTAACACGGCGCTGACGGTTGAAATCACAAATGTTCTTGATGTATTACTGCTGGCAACCGTTACCACGCCCGGGCCTGAGTGGTTTGGTTCTGAAACGATTACGTTCCGGGCAACGGACCCTGAGGGGCAGTTCGCCGAGGATGCTGCGACTTTCACTGTGACTGCTGTTAATGATCCACCGGTAGTGGCAGACATTCCAGATCAGGAGGTGGTCCAGGGAACCTCATTTGATACCATCAATCTCGATGAGTATGTAAGTGACTTAGACAACACTCAGGCGGATATGGTCTGGTCCTACAGCGGAAATACCGAGCTTTTGGTTGATATCACCGAGCGAGTGGCGACGATCACTGTGCCGGATGCAGGGTGGAGCGGATCCGAAACGATTACCTTTCGGGCCACTGATCCGGGAACTTTATTTTCGGAGGATGTTGCCACATTCACGGTGACTGCTGCTCCTGGATGCTGCAGCGGAATATCTGGCAACGTGGACGGTATAGGTGGCGAGCCTGGAATAGATATTGGGGATCTAATCTACCTGATTGAATACTCTTTCAGTTCAGGACCGGAACCCATCTGCTTGGAGGAAGCCGATGTCGATGGCTCAGGGACTATTGATATTACAGATTTGATCTATCTCGTTGACTACTCGTTCAGTGATGGACCAGCGCCGGTTTCATGCCCGTAATGCTCTATCCTAGTCGGTGGAAGAGCGTGCCCGACTTTGATTGGTGAGATTGCCGCTACGCTGTTGAGTTATAAGCGGAGGAGGTAGGATTCGAACCCACGGTACCTTACGGTACAACGGTTTTCAAGACCGCCGCTTTCGACCACTCAGCCACTCCTCCGTCGATTCTGTGCCCTAATTTGCCGGGAAATCCCCTGTCTGTCAAGGAGTTTGTCGGGGCCGAATCGATACCAAAAAAGAGGGCGCCCTGAAAGGCGCCCAAATCGTCTGCAGATAGTCTGAGATAGTGGTCGAACTTCAATACCCGCCGGTCTGAAGGCGGGCGATGCGCTTGTACGCGCTGACCGCGGCCGGCTGAGTATGACAGGTATCAGCAAATGTCCATCGAGTGGTTGAATTCTCAAAGACATAGTTGGAAATATCGTTGTTGAACGTCTGGGTGATCGTCCAACCATCGTTGTACATCAGTGTATCCTGGCCCAGGCAGGAGACATTGATATTGCCGGTATAGACCAAGTTGCCGGCGGTGGGGCAACCGTCATTCTGGTTTACATCGGTGAGATTCAGTCCGACATTGTTCGCTGATGAACCCATGTTGAGTCCGAACTGACAGGTGTCGTTTTGGTCCATGGTCGAATAGTTGAGTTCAAACCCTCGACTTCCGTCAACGGATATGTCGCCCTGCCCAGGAATATCTCCGGCGATCGCAAGCAACTGATGTACGTAAGTCGAGTCGGTCGTGTTACTGGCCGTGACGCTTATGTGCACGCCGTTACGAAACTCGGTCAATAATGCGGAGTCGGGCCACTGCACAATATCCATTCCCTGGACAAACTGGATGGAGTCCTTAACAAGGAAACGGGTCACAACTTGCTGGGTGTCGACCATAGTGGTGTCATAATGGACCGTATAGAACAGCCAGTATTGCGAATCCATATGATAGTCCAGCGTCGCGGTGTCAGCGGCAACCGCGGCGGCAACGGGCTGTCGGAAACGGTGAATCGGGGATGGATTACCGGGATCGGAAAAGACGGAGTCAACCGCCTGGAAGGCGAGGTTGAACATGAGACTGCCGTAATCATTAGCGGCTGTTACGACTTCCTGAGCCGCCTGGAACTGCGGATCATTAGGCGATCCGACCGCCTTCTCTTTAGTAGCGGTGCTGCTGCTGCCGCAGCCATTGAATAAGGCAGCGATGGCACCGAGACCGAGAATGGTCAAAAGAAGTGCTGCTTTTTTCATTTGAGTGTCCTCCGATTGATAGAAAATATCCATGATAGATCATTTATCTCTATGAATCGGTCTGAGTCAAGTTGAAATTTACCCGGACTTCGCGAGAATCGAGTAAAGGTTCCAAGTCGTTGCAGTTCAGGCTGTTATTTGGCCGCTTGCGGGCCGCCGTAGAGGCCGATATCCGACACCGAGCCGTCGATATCGTACACGGTCGTATCTCCGGCATTGATTGCCGGGGAGCCGGTCTGAAGATGATAGTCGATTTCGTCGACAAATTTGGGGTCTACATTGAGATTGCCGTTGATGCCGGACTGATCCCAGATGTCCTGATAATTGCCAGCCTCGTTATTCCAGACGATATTGTGGTCGAATTCCCATTTGGCCCAGTCGCCGTAATTCCAGATTCCCACGCATGGGCAGACCCATTGTTTGCGCCAGCCGTTCCGGGCGACGATGTTGTTGATGATTCGTCCCCGGCTGTCGGTCGACCAGGGGGCGATTCCGCAGTTGCCGTTGTGAATTACGACGTTGTTGGTGATGTCCATGTACGATTTCCCGGTCGCGATCATACCCCAGCCGAGATTGTCGTGCACGAGATTGTTTCGGGCGATTACCCAGGTGGCGCCGAAAGCGCCGATCCCTTTCCAGTAGCCGGTGATCTCATTGCGATAGGCAGTGCACGTCGCATCCCAGGTGACACCTATCCCTACCCCGCGGCCATCTTTGATGACGCAATCGGTGACCCGGGCAATCGCCCCGCGATAGAGGGCGACGCCGTCCCAACTGTTGTTGATAATATTCGAGTGATCTACGGTGATATCGGCACCCTCGCGTCCGAACACACCGCCGATCCCTACGATAACGGATGAGTCGGCGGATCGATTGTCATTGTCCCGAATGTCGCAGTTCTGAATGAGCAGGCGGGATCGCCTCACGACTATACCGGCATCGGTCGCGTTACCATCGTCATCACGCTTCCCGCCGGTGACGGTCAGATTTTTCAAAATCGATCCGGGAGAATCTTCGAAATACAGGCCGTATCCGGCGTTGGTTACCAGCAGACTGGATTCGCGATTCTTGCCGATGATAACCAGTGCTTTACCCCTGACGATAAAGCCACAGCTCGCTTTTGCCGGGGTTTGGGGGTCCTGGCAATTGCCGCAGAGCGGGTCAGTGAACTGCGAAGGGGTGGCCTCGAAAGATTTTTCTCCGAGCAAAATAGTATCACCGGAGGAGGCGTAGTTGATAACCGACTGCAAATCTGAGCCGCGCTCGACCGTCAGGGTAGTCCCTGACGCGATTTCGGCAGCAAGTAGACAAAGGACGAGGCATCCTTTTAACTTCCATCCCATACTTAAAGATACGTGGGCGCGAACCGGAGAATCAAGGGAAATTGCGACAAAGGAAGTATGGTTCACTTGATTGGCGTCTGAAGTCAACGTAATCACATCGCGGACTCAGGGTTGTTTTTTTTGTTGCGGCAGAAGTCGAACCTCTATTATCATCAAGCGGTGGCTGAACAGTGTCCTTCGAATACGCGCTAATTGATACTTCTGGTGTGGGGGCGCGGGCTAAGATTGAAGGCGGCCAATGAATAATAAAGAGCTTTAGAGCATTAATTCGAGCAGTGGAGTGCCTGTATGGGCTTATGTGGAGCAGTTTTGCTTTCACGTCAGGGACTTCGTCCGCATGGCGGACTGGGGTGGGTACGAAAGACCGTCGAGGCGGTCGAATGGCTGAAAGAACATGACATCACCCTGGTGGCATCAGTCGGCACACCGGCCTGGGAGCTGATCGCGGCTGCCGGATCAATCAAGGGGTGTCGGACCAAACTGGTGATTCCGGTTGCGATGGACGAGGATTTCGATGAGCAAGTGGCTCACTGGGAAAGGGAGCTTAACCTGAACGACGTCATGACCGAGTTCATCGAATGTCCGCCCCCATCGGCAAAAGGGGACAAGGCGGCGCACATGCACGCGCGCGATCAGATGGTATGCAATCTTTCCGATCTGCTCCTTCCTGTGTCGGTCCGACCGAATGGATCTCTGGAAAAGCTACTACAGGCGCAGGAGAAGGCATCGAAACAGATCGATGATGATTTCCTCGAAGTATATCAGCCGAGCGCGGACAAATTCGCCTACACGATGGATCCATCGGACATCAGCGAGGATATCAAGTCGATCGGGAGCGACTTCGTCATTCACTGGACCAGAACGAGCAACGGCGCCTGGCCGACGGAGCGGTTGATCGATTACTACCACGATCTGATCGAGTCGAAAAGATATCCGCGGTCAGCGTTCGATGGCTTGATGAACATTGTATCGCTTGGCAGGATTGTGGCGTCTTCGAAACATATCCGCGACAAAGCAGCGACCGTTGCGTTTTCTCGTCAGTCACCGGTCGAGATGATTCCGCTCATGCGGTGGCGGGCCCGATACCGTCAGATGTCGTTCGAGCCTTATGGTATCGCGATTCCGGCCGAGCTGGCCGAGAGGCTCGAGATCAGACGCGTGAAATATATCGATTCGACCGGCGACCCGGAGCGCAAGAAAGAAAATATCGTGCGATGGCTCACGCAGACATCGGGCAAGCGATCGGATTGGACGATCGAGAAGGAGTATCGGCACCTGGGTGATTTTTCGCTCGACCGGGTGCCACCCGATAAGCTTATGTTGATTTGCCGAACGAAAGCCGAGGCGGATGAAGCGGCACTAAGATCCGGTATGAGGGCCGTTCCGTTTACGAGAGAGTGATTTCGTCGAGTGCCTCTACGAATGAGACGGCGGGTCCGAGGCGGACCCACCCTACGAAAAAATATGGATTGTCACTACCGGAAGGCTTCTGACCTGGCCTACTTCAACAAGAGCATCTTTTTCGCCGCCGAATGGTTTCCGGCCGTGACTTTGTATAAGTAGATTCCCGACGCGCAATTGCTCGCATCCCACTCAATTTCTACCTCACCGGCTTTGGAAAATCCGGAGACCTTGTGTACGAGCTGCCCGACGATATTGTAGATCGAAAGATCGTAGCGCGAAGCACGGGGGAGGCTGAAGCCAATCGTCGTGGTCGGATTGAAAGGATTGGGATAGTTCTGGTGGAGCGCAAAGGATGCTGGCAAGTCGCCGCCGGGGATATCGCCGACATCGACAAGAATCCCGGCATAGGCGGCCTGAGCCTCAATGGCGGCACTCTGAATATCGGTGAAGGCATCGCCGGCAACGAAGGCGAAGGCGACCGTATCAACCTGACCCGGGGCCATCGTTGCTATGCGCGCCGCCGTGATCTGGAGGAGGTCGTTAGCACCGGTCTTGAACGAATCGGCGTAAATGAATCCACTGGTCAGTGACTGCAGCTTCTCCTGTTCGGTAAAGCCGTCATCGGTGCTGATAGCGTTGGCCGGATAGTATACCAGGGATCCTTTCTGCGTGAAGGCGGTGTAGGTTCCGCCCTGAAGAATCTTAACCCCCCGGTATCGAGAGAGCGTCCCGCTGCTGTTGTACGCCGTCCAATTGAACTGACCGGTAGCATCATAGCCACCGGCATCGCTGGAATAGTTGAAAATATCCCAGTCCGTATAAAGGCCGACATAGAGATTGGTCAGTGTAACATTCGTGTCGTTTTTGAGTATGTATTGGAGAATGACGAAATCCCGATCCGGGTCGGTATTGTAAGCATAGCTGTTTTGCACCAGACCGAGGCCGATCGGTTCCTGAGCACGGGAATCATCGAACGCCGAACGAGTCTGCTGCGTGACACCATCCACCGGCGCGACGGTGCCGATCGTTCCACCCGGGACCACTCTGAAATCGCCGTCAGGCTCGCCGGCATTATTTCTGATCCCGTCCGAGACTCTCTGGTTGCCGCTGCCGGCATAGCCGATCATCAACCCGCCTTCGTACATATCATTGCCGAGCCCGGTATAGTCGAACCCGACGCCGTTCAGGGGAACGAATGATCCTGCCGCAAAGCCGTAAGTCCCGAAGTCCGAGACCGAGAACTGTATGAGCCCCGAATTCAACGTCATGAATGTTCTTTCCGGGGAAGGGACAATCGAGAAGTAGAGCGGGAGCGTGTCATCGTAGCCGGCGCTTGAAAGGTGCAGACCGAGAGAAAGTACCGATCCCGCGGTCACCGTATCGGACACTGCAACCCGAAAGAGGGAAGTCAGCCGCACGGTGGCACCTGCGAGAACATTGCCAACGTTACTCGACCCGTCGACGACCGTCAAAGCGGAGCTGCTCCCGATCAGGGTTGCCATCACACCGTTAACACTGCTTCCGACGTTCTTCAGCCAGACATAGCCGGTCGCAGTATCGCCGGGGGAGATGGGCTGGTGATCGAAGCTATCAACGCGAAGGTCAGGAACGGAGGGACTGTTCGGAGGGAGTGCATTAAGCGCCGCCAAACAGTTTATCATCCCCCAACCATACGTATTGTCGGGGAGGGTGTGACCGAGATTGCTTGTCGTCGTCAGAATAGCAGTCTTGATTTGGTCGACAGTAGCGTTCGGATTCTTTTGCCTGAGTAATGCAACCAGTCCGGACACGTGGGGTGCGGCCATTGAGGTCCCGGTCATCCCCTCGATCGTGCCACCCGGCACCGATGATATGACAGCAGTACCCGGAGCAACTACATTCGGTTTGATTCCTCCACCGGGACAGGTCGAAGGTCCGCGCGAAGAGGTGCTGTTGATATTACCGGAATTGTCAACATTCCCCACGGCAAAGCAATCAAGCGAATCGTCGGCCCGAACCGCGGGGTTGCGAATTGTATTGGCATGGTCGCCTTCGTTCCCGGCCGCAAATATAGTAACGACCCCCAGAGCTTCGATATTGTCGATCAGATTAAAGAAAAGATCCTGACAGTCGGTGTAGAGGATACCCCAGCTATTGTTGATGACATCGGGCATATCGCTTATCGTGTTCGGATCGCCATCCGGATCGGCGGCCCATTCGAAGGCATCGATAATCGAGGTGCCGGCAATATCGATCACGGCGGCGGAGATCCATTTCGCCCCTGGGGCGACACCGATCGTGTCGGTTGATGAATGTCCCACCATGATTCCCATGACATGGGTACCATGCTTGGTGTTGCAAGTCGAATAGCCACAGTTGGGAATCGAATGGGGATAAGTGAATTGCTTCGCGGGATCGAACCAGGCGGCGGCCGAATCTCCATCGAGCCCTTTCCAGTTATCATGTAGATACGCAGTCGAACCATCTACACCGGTGTCAAACGAACAGACCAGTCGTCCGGTGCCGGTATAACCGGCCGCCCAGGCAGCGGGAGCATTGATGGCCGTAAGATTTGGTTGAACCGAGGTAATCTCGGCCGGAGCAGGAGTTGTTTCTACAGGAGTGATTGCAGTGATTCTCGGGACAGCGTAGACCATTTCGACATCGGGGCGTGAAGCAATATCGTTCAGATCAGAAATCGGAACTTCAGCTTCGACCATATTCACCAGCCAATGGGATTTAATATTCATCGGCTGCTTCCCTTTGGGAAGGGTCCGCAAATACGACAGGAGGCCCCTCTGGGCGGAGGCATGCTCGGTAATGAAGTGCTGCATCGCGATCCGGTGCTGCACTGCCAGGCTCGCCGATTGCGAAGCAAGGTTCGCTTTGAACGCCCGCAGGTCTTCGGTTCGGGGCAGTTGAATCCAGACGCGGACAGTCTGATCGGCCGATTTGCCGGAGATCTGATTGGCCAGCTCCGGGTCAAGTTGTCCGGCGGAAACGGATTGTATGCCGAGGACCAGCAGAAGTAAGGTCAAGCCTG
This sequence comes from uncultured candidate division Zixibacteria bacterium, assembly GCA_963711085.1. Taxonomy (GTDB): domain Bacteria; phylum Zixibacteria; class MSB-5A5; order GN15; family FEB-12; genus CAVQCT01. The sequence continues at coordinate 746,517 of CAVQCT010000006.1, forward strand.
TACGAAGCATAAGTACTCTCCTGAGTAATCTATTGACGGTTTAGATACAAATTTAGTGAATGGAATCTGATTTCAAAGCGTAAAATTGCGAGGGTCGGTCATCGCCCGATCGGTCGACTTTCTTCTCAATGAGGCGCATTACCGGTTGATTTCGACCTGGATTCTTCCGACTTTTGACGGAGACATTTTTGTATCTAAACTGGGAGAAAGTGAATATGGCACAGATTGAGGATATCCCCCGCGACATTTTGGAAGGGATGCTGGTGGATTTCGCCAAGAACTGGTTGGCCCACGACGGTCTATGGTTCCAGGCGGTCGAGAAGAGTTTCGGGATGAAGGCGGCGATCAAATTGGACACGCAGGCCTGGGAGCAGTTTACAGTAATCGAGGCCAGACGGATTATGGCGCGGCACGGAATCGGGGAAAACAGCGGACTCGAAGGGCTAAAGAAGGCTCTTGGATACCGCCTTTATGCCTTTATCAATGAGCAGGAGATTCGGAAGGAGACCGCCGATTCCTTTGAGTTCGTAATGAACGATTGCAGGGTCCAGTCGGCCCGGAGGCGCAAAGGACTGGCGATGTTTCCTTGCAAGGAAGTAGGGGTCGTTGAGTATCGGTTGTTCGCCGAAACGATTGACAAGCGGATCAAAACAGAGTGCATCTGTTGTCCTCCGGACGAAGCGGCGGGCAAGGATTTTTATTGCGGTTGGAGATTTTCGATATAAAAAAACAGGGCGCCGAGCGCCCTGTTTGACAGTGATTATCTGTTGACCGGTTGTTTGGCCGGGATCCCAAGATGCTTCCGGTAGTAGTCTACCGTTCTACGGAGCCCTTCCTCAAAATCGACGGTCGGTTTGTAGCCGAACTTCTTGAGTTTCTCAATCGAAGCATACGAATGGAGAATGTCCCCCGGGCGAGGATCGGAGTATTCAGCCGGGGTATCGGTGCCGATGATCTTCCGGAGCACATCGAGCAGCTCATTAAGTGTGTACCGGGCACCGCAGGCGACATTGAAGTGATCCCCAACAATGTCTTTGCTCGTTGCGGCAAGGATATTGGCCTGAACGGTGTTTTCTATATAGGTGAAATCTCTGGACTGCTCGCCGTCGCCGAATACAAGCGGCCGTTTACCGGTCAGCAAGGCGGTGATGAACTTGGGAATTACCGCGGAGTATTCGCTTTTCGGGTCCTGGTTCGGCCCGAACACGTTGAAATAGCGAAGAGCAACAGTCGGCATATGATACAAAGTCCAGTAAACTTTCAAATAATATTCGTCAGTCAGCTTGGTGACAGCATAAGGGGACAGCGGTCCGGGCATCATCTTTTCATGCTTAGGGAGTTCTTCCGATTCGCCGTAGACGGAGGAAGAAGAGGCCATGACGAATTTCTTCACGCCGGCCAGCCGCGCAGCTTCGAGCAAGTTCAACGTTCCATCGATATTGACCGCATTCGATGTCAGCGGGTTTTTGACCGATCTCGGTACCGAGGGCAACGCCGCCTGGTGCAGGACGTAATCAATCCCGGCAACCGCTTCGGTGACCGTCCAGAAATCGCGGATATCTCCATCGACCAACTCTACTTTCCCTTTCAGGTCAGCGAGGTTGTCCTGGCGGCCGGTGGAGAAGTTGTCGAGAATTCGTACCTGATCCCCCTGGTTTACGAGATAAGCGGCAAGATTTGAGCCGATGAATCCGGCGCCGCCGGTGACGAGATATCTCATGAGTCGTTTGTCCTTATAATAGGTTGCCTTTTTCTGACTTATCGGCCTCGACCGGGAAGGAGTTGACCGGTTTGGCGGAATCGATTGGGAAAATTCGAAAGTTGAAACAGCCTGATGCCCGGAGCGGTTCCGTTCCTAACGGTATTCTAAGCAGTTAGCCGCCTTCGGGCAACCGAATATTGAAAAAATAGACCGGCCAGGGCGGCTATAAACGGGATAACCGGAAAATGGTACCTCCCTTGACCATAGAAGACGAAATGAAGACCGGTCCAGTACGCGACGGTCAGAAGGATCAGTACACTGCCGGTGTTCCGCAAGGCCCCATTTCGTTTCAACCCCACGATCAGTCCGGCCAGCGAAGCGAACATGACGAGCATATAGAAGGCCTGAGTCACGACGGCGAGCCAGAGATACCAGAGCTGTCGATGATGATTGGCGACTTCGAGCAGTCCGTATTCGAGGGCGTCGACATCGGTCGAGTAAAGAAAACCGACTTTGATGAATCCTCTTTCGAGGAAAGTTAGTGGATGCTCTCGGATGTACTCCCAGGACCGGGCCCAGGTCACGCTGTCGATATAGCCCTCCTGAGACGGGTCGTTGACATTGAATTCATCGGCGATGTATTTGTTGTAGCCCATTCCGGAGGCGGGCTGGTTGCCGATGTACAGATTTATTCCGGTGTTGGTGTTGATGGCGTAAGTTCCGACGGCACTCTTGTTGCGGATGAGCCAGGGGGTGATGACAAACATCATTCCGATCAAGGCAACGAGAGTATATGAAAGCACCTTGCGTAAATTTTTGGTCTCAACGAGCCAGTAGACAAACGGGACCACCAGAAACAGCTTGGTGATTGATCGCGTAAGGGTCGCGACGCCAAGGGCGATACCGCCGATCAACAATATGAGCCAGCCTCGGCGAGAAACGTGGGGGATTACCAGGAAAATGTAGATTGCCAGGAGAAAGAGCGGAGTGAAGAGCATCTCGGAGGCGAGGACATTGGAATAAAGGATCTGATTCGGGAAGAAGGTCATGATGAGTCCGGTCCACCGAGCGACTGTTTCACCCCAGATCTTTCGCGCGATCAGGTAACTGAGCAGAACAATTGCCAGGGCGGACAGAAGGTTGAACGGGATGCCGAGCTGGGGGTGGTGGCCGAAGAGCAGATAGAGTCGCGACATGAGATACGGATAGGCGGGAGGCCAGTAGGCAGTTAGCAGTGTTCCGTTGTAGTAGCCTCCTTTGGTTGCCCATTGCCAGGCAAGATCATCGTAGCTTCCAAAATCAGCCCACAGGTGAAACGGCATCAGGACAGCCTCGACCAAGCGCAGTCCAAACGCAAGTCCGAGCATTCGCACAAGAAAGGTGTGGTAGGGAAGATGCTCGAATGAAGCTTGCAGACGGGAGAGGACAGCGACACTCTTGCGGAAGAATAGCAGGGCCAGTCCCACAATGCCGAGCGAGACAAGGAGAAGCCAGAGCAGCTGCATCATGAAGGGGGAGACCACTTTGTCGGGACTGAGAAACATCAGTCGGTCGGTAATCAGGCTGAATCTGGCAAGCGTGATGCCGGCCAGAAAGATAAAGAGCGAGCCGACAGCGATACGAACTATTCTGGTCATAGTGCTGAAATCTGCCTTCTGTTAATCATCTCTGCGCACGTACAGATAATACTCCGGCTTCTCATCGAAAACAAATGTCTTTTCGAGCGCGTATTTCTCCAGGAAGGATCCGTCGAAGGTGAATCCACTTATCTTGCTCCCGGCTTTCAGCCCCACCCACCGGGGTTGATAGTCCCGGATGAGGGCGAGATTATCGCCGGAACGGATATACGGAAGCGCTTGCGGAGAGAGGCGGCCGGAACGGTCAAGGATCTTCAGGTCGGAAAAATAGCCGATATATCCGACATCTTCTATCGCGGCCCAATCGGTGTCACGATCGGCCGTTCGGTACAGGTAATCGCCAACCGCTCTGTTGACCCGATTCAGACGGTCCTGCTTTGCGCCGAATTCACGAATCTGATAGAAACACCCTCCGATTAGTAACAGAGTGAGTACAATTGCACCGATGGCTGTGGTTTTCTGCATGGTATCGAGCGAGGGGTGTACCGTGTCGAATAGCGACGGAATCGAGGCGGCCGACAGCAGGAGATATACCGGGTAGATCGGTGCGATATACAGGAGAGTCTGCGTAACCGGTGCGGCCGAGTAGATTACAATCGAGGCGGCCAACCAGATCAACTCCAGATTTCCGGTATTCTGCTTCGTATGGAGCCATCGATATCCGGCCAACAGTGTAAGTATGAGTATCCAGCCGACCGGGTTGGTCAACTGAAGAATCTCGACAAGCCTGCTGAAGAACAGAGAAGTCCCGAACCCGTCGCTTGTAGCAATTACTGCCCGCATCGAATTGGGAATGACACTGCCGAAATAGAATGCCGCGAATACCAGCCAGGGGATAAGCAGGAGGACAGGTACGGCGAGCAGTTGCGAGCGTCGGTGTCGCTCATGAACGATGTTATAGCCGACGAGCACGACAAGCAATAGCAGGCCTTCGGGACGAGTGAGAGTCGCAAGCGTTGCAAGAGCGATTGAGTAGAACGGTTTCCGTTTGTGCTGGTAGTAGAACGCACTGGTTACGAGCAGACTGAAGAACGCCAATTCGAGTCCCGAGCTGTCTGAAGGAATTGAACGCGGCCAGAGGATGTAGATCAGGGTGGGAAGAAATGTCACGCGCGTGAATCGGAGAGAGTGGGCGAATCGATAAACTACCACTGCGGTAAATCCGGAAGCGATGAGGGAGAGGAATTGCGATGCATTCGGAGGCGGGAGCCGGAGCACTTCGAACAAACTGAGCAGCATCGCATACAGCGGAGTCGAGATGCCGAGAATCGGCTCATTCAGATTGTAGACGAAACCATGAGCGAAAGCGATATTCATGGCGTAGCGATAGGTCACGAACGCATCGTCTGAGGTGAACCCGGTGATTGCGTGGAAAACCATGCGGGCAAGGACGGCGCCGAGGAAAATCAGTATCGATCTTTTGTACAGGCTGCTCATAAGCGGTTTGACAACTTTTTGGCGGACAAGTGTCGCATTGAGGCAGGATCTGTCCTGCGAGAGGCAATATATCCAACGGTATGGGGAGGTGTCAATCGTCGAAGTCGGTCAGATCCGGATCATGTTAGCGATATGGCTTCTGCAGGCCCTGGGCTTTTTCGGTGAAGTACTTGCGGGTGATGGCCACTATTGTACCGGAAAGGCCGATCAGGGCGACCAAATTGGGAATGGCCATGAGAGCGTTCGCGATATCGGCGAACGACCAGGCCGCTTTGAGATCGAGTCGCGCGCCGATAAGAGTGAAGCCGAGATAGACCCATCGATAGGCCGGCTTGGCGCCGCTTCCCATCAGGTACTCAATTCCCTTCTCGCCGTAGTATGACCAGCTTATAACGGTGGAATAGGCAAACAGGATAATCGCTACCACCACCATCCATTGGCCGAATACAGGAAGCACTGCGTTGAACGCCGAAGCGGTAAGCGGAGCGCCGTTGATCCCGCTGTTCCACTGGCCGGAGACGATAATTACAAGGCCGGTCATGGAGCAAATCACGATCGTATCGATAAACGGACCGAGCATCGCCACGAGTCCTTCGCGAACCGGTTGCTCGACTTTGGCGGTCGAGTGGGCCATCGGGGCCGATCCGAGACCGGATTCGTTCGAAAACAGACCTCGCTTAAGACCCCACTCTATGGTCTTCATGACCCCCACGCCGAGGAATCCCCCGGTGGCGGCGGTCGGGTTGAACGCATAGTAAAAAATCATTTTCAGGGCGGGAATGACCGCGCCAAGGTTCAGGGCGAGAACCACCAGACCGGCGCCGACATACATGACCGACATGAACGGGACCAGCCACGAGGCTACGTGACCGATTCGTTTAATCCCTCCGATGATGACAACGCCGACCATGCCGCAGACGACCAGCCCGATAATCCATCGCCAGGTTCCTTCCATCTCCGGCGACACATGGAAGGCGTCGACCAGGGAATGGGCGACCGTGTTGGACTGCACCATGTTTCCGGCGCCGAAAGCGGCGATCGCCGTGCAGGCGGCAAACATGTAGGCGAGCGGGCGGAACCATTTTTTCATTCCGAGTTCGATGAAATACATCGGGCCGCCGCGCACGTTGCCGTCGTCATCGATCTTGCGATATTTCACGGCGAGGGTGCACGAGGTATACTTGATGGCCATACCAAAAATCGCCGACACCCACATCCAGAAGACCGCTCCCGGACCGCCGTAATAAATCGCGGTGGCGACGCCGCCTATATTACCTATTCCTATCGTAGCGGAGAGGGCGGCTGAGAGTGCCTGGAAATGGGTGAGCTGGCCTTTGTGGGCCGGGTTATCGTATTTGCCGGAGACGACCTGGATGCCGTGCCAGAAGCCGCGGACCTGGATGAAGAAGAGTCGGAAGGAGAGGAAAATACCGGTCCCCAGAAGCAACAGCGCGAACGGGGCGCTCCAGACATAGTCCGCCAGCGTGGAGAGAATATTATCAAGCTGTTCCATTATTGTCAGCTTAGATAACAATATGGATACAGACAGGCAACAAAAAACCGCCGGTCGAGCCGTTCTTCGAACAATCAAAAAGGGAGGCGGCGCAGCCGTCACGCCCACAGGTTGCAGGATGTGAGCGCGGGGGGACGTCGGGCAGGCCGCCTCCGGGGAGTTAATGCTAAAAGGTTCAGGAATCCTGGTTCATTGATTTGGACGCCGATTCACTTATAAGGCCGACCCGGATCAAGCGGGCCCGAATCGAGCCGTAGGAGCGCTTAAGATGTTTGGCGATCTGGGCAATCGATTCGTTCGCCTTGAAGAGGCGGACCATTTCGTCTTCCTCTTCTTCTCTCCACTTTTCGAACGCCCGGCCGTTGTCTCTTCTGACAGCATCGAGTGACTTAAGCTTGCCGCTGTGGACGATAAACTTCATCTGGCTTTCCACACTTGCCAGCTTGTCGAGCAGTACGACCTGCTCGATCAGGTCTTCCGCGACTTTTGCCGAGAGCATGATGTCGGCCAAGGTGAGTTCCGGTCGGTATTCCAGAATCTGCTTGTATGAATGTCCGGCAGCAATCAAGTGGAGTACATCGGTGATCTTCAAGTCGGTGTCGCGAATCATGATATCCGGCATGGGATACCTCCTCTCTTGCGTGTGATAATCCTGCGGACCTGACAGCTGATGCCGGTCCTGTCCTTTTTGTATTCGCAACATAGGAATCGCCACTGACAGGGGCTGTCAGTCAAAATTCACCCGGTTCGTGACCGGCTGGAACTGTTTGTGGGCGATACTGTTGTGTGAGTTGGAGTAAGCGGTTGTCTTACGCCGCGCAATTCCCTAGATTATCGTCTCCTGACACCTATAGCCTGTGGAGAAACTGAAATGCTTTTCGGAGCGCATGAGTCAATTGCCGGAGGGGTTTTTAACGCGATCGAGCGGGGACAGAAGGCGACCTGCGATACGATCCAGATGTTCAACAAGTCCAACAACCAGTGGCGAGCCAAGAAACTGGCCAACGATGAACTGGACAAATATTTCGAGATGATCGAATCGACCGGGGTGACCGTCTCGGTATCGCATTCGAGCTACCTCATCAATATCGCTTCCCCCGATAAAGCGCTCAATGAAAAGTCTTACGGTGCCCTTAAGGAAGAAATGGAGCGGTGTAACCTGCTCAAGATCCCGAATCTGGTCTTTCATCCGGGATCGCATGTCGGATCGGGGGAAGAAGTCGGGATGGATACGATCGCGAAGAATATCAATAAGATGCTCGACGAGCTGGGGCCGGACAACACGGTGACCTTGTTACTGGAAACGACGGCCGGGCAGGGAAGCAATCTTGGCTACACGTTCGAGCAGATCGCTTATATAATCGACAAAGTAGAAAACGACAAGATGCTCGGCGTGTGCATGGATACCTGCCATGTGTTCGCGGCAGGGTACGAACTGACCGATCCAAAAGGCTATAAGGCGACGATGAAAAAATTCGAGGATATCGTCGGGCTGGATCGGCTGAAGATCATTCATATGAACGACAGCAAGAAGGAGTTCGGATCGAAGCGGGATCGGCACGAACATATCGGCAAAGGATTTATCGGTCTCGAAGGTTTCCGCAATATCGTGAACGACCCGAAGTTGAAAAAGATTCCGATGATTCTTGAGACGCCGAAAGAGGAAGATCTGGCCGAGGATATAGAAAATCTCAAGGTGCTTCGCGGCCTCGTGAAGAAGGCGTCTTCGAAGAAATAGCCGGAAAGAAGTTCACACTAGAGGAAATATGGAAGAGTTACGGGAAATAGAAATCAGAGCGGCCCGCCTCAGGGATACCCGCGCGATTGCAGAGATCCTTCGGGAACTGGGCTGGTTTGACCATATCAATAACGAATCCCCTAAAGACACGGAGCTGCGACTCGAGCGGCATTTCCGGCTGTGCGAAGCGGATGATACTCATGAGTTGCTCGTCGCCGAGGATCGCCAGGGGGAAGTAGTGGGCTATGTTTCCGCTCACTGGCTGCCGTATATGACCTTGCCGGGGCCCGAAGGTTACGTCTCAGAGATTTACATCCGCGAAACAGCGCGGGGAAAAGGAGTCGGAAGAAAGCTCCTTCAGGCGATCAGAAATTCGGCCAAGCGCCGGGGATGTTCGCGGCTCATGCTTGAAAACAGCAGGCAGCACGCTTCCTATCAACGTGGATTCTACGAAAAAGACGGTTGGCTGGAGCTTCCGGAAGTGGCGACATTCGTGTTGCCTTTAGAGTGACAGTTTGCTCAGGACTCCCGTAGGGCGTTTCCTTCTTAGAAACCGCCTTCATGTTGTTTTGGCCGAAATCTCATTCACGGCACGTTCTAAGAGGGACGTGCTCTATCGCGCCAAACTCCTTTCCAGTGCACTGAACGCGAGTCGGCAAGTGAAGAAGATATCGAATCGAACGACCATATTTCCCACCGCAAGCGGGCGGTACCCGGTTCTGAAGACCTTCCGAATTGTAGAGGGCTGCGGGCCAGACCCGGCTCGAAGACGAGGCGGGCCTACGGAAGACAGCCGAGCGAACGCCTTCCTAGACCGGAATATTTCTCCTCTTTTCCGTGAATTGCTTTATATTATCCCCCTATGGCGGAAACGAGAACCAAAAAGATCTCCGTACAGACGGTAGGATGCCGGCTGAATCAATATGAGTCGGAGAAAATCGCGGCGCAGTTGTATCCGTTCGGCTTTGACCGGGTCCAGCAGAATGAAACCGCCGACCTGTATATCATCAATACCTGTACGGTAACGCACAAAGCGGACGCCGATTGCCGGAATCTGATCCGAAGAGCGGCGCGCAAGAATCCGAACAGCCGAATCGTAGTGACCGGGTGCTATGTCGACAATGACCCGTCGCTTGTGGCCGGAATGGAAGGGGTCGATCTGATCATCCAGAACGCCGAAAAGGATGAGATCGCACGAATTCTTCCGGAGAAACTTCCCGATCTGTTCACCAGCGAGCCGGACAAAAACTGCTCGACTCTGGTCACCGATTTTTTCGATCACAACCGAGCCTGGCTGAAAATCTCCGATGGCTGCAATCAATGGTGCTCGTTCTGCATCATCCCGACCGTTCGCGGAAGAATCCGCAATCGCACAGCCCGGAGCATAATCGATGAAATCAATTCATTGGTCGAGAACGGCTACAAAGAGGTTGTCCTGACGGGAGTGCATATCGGGCACTACCGGAGCCGCAAAGAAGAACCGTTCGTGAAGAATCTGGCCGGGCTTTGTCGAATGATCCTGAATGAGACGGATCTGTATCGCCTGAGGATTTCGTCGATAGAGCCGCAGACGGTCCGCGAGGAGTTGGTCGACGTCTACGCCGAGTCGGAGGGGCGGATCTGCCGCCACATGCACCTGCCGCTTCAGTCCGGATCATCGCGAATCCTTCGTCTCATGCAGCGCCCTTACGATCAAAACACATACATCAGGAGAGTGCAGTCTGTTCGCGATGCGGTAGAAAACACGACGGTCGGGGCGGACGTGATTGTCGGGTTTCCGGGGGAGACGGACGAAGATTTTGAACACACGCGAAGACTCGCGGAATCCGGGATGATCGATTACCTGCACGTCTTCAGCTACTCCGATCGCCGCGACACTCCGGCCAGCAAGATGCCGGACAAAGTCGATCCGACCGCTATCAAAGAACGGAACGCCATTCTTACTCGCATTTCCAACGAACTCAAAACGCGCTGCCATGCTCGCCAGATCGGCGGGACGCTTGAAGTAATCAGTCAGCACAAACCGAACTCGGACGGGTCGTATTGGGGGGTATCGGATAACTATCTCAAAGTGAAGTTGCCTGCTTCGATCACGCCGGGGCGGGGCATTATCAAAGTTAAAATCACAGCCGCGACTGACGATTTTGTCACGGGGGATCTAGTCTCTTAGCCCTCCGTAGGGCATCATCCGTCTTCGGGGATGCCCTTGTCCGCAGAATTTCCCAACCAACCCCCATCCCATTATAAACCTTTCCAGAAACTGACCAATTCCTTCCCGGCAGGGCGGAAAAATCTTCCGACTATACTCGATTTCTGTTCGCTTTCGATATCTCCACTTATCGCATAACCGTATCACATTCAGCGCCTTATAGCAGCGTGCTCAGGTTTGGCACAGGCGTTGCTAAAGCATCGCGTGGAGTAAAGTGTATTGTAACTATTTTGGAATGCAAATATGACAGAAGAATCTAACAATAGTAGTGCGAAGATGGAAGCCCCGGAACCAGCCCAGCCGTCGACATCGAAAGGAAACATGATGAAATACATCATGTTAGGCGGTGGCGGATTCGTTCTGATGCTGATTATCGCATTTGGTATCGCATTCATGCTGAAGCCGAAGAAGCAGGCCGAGACGGAAACACCGGCCCAGCAGGTTGCCTCCACAGAAGATCATCCGGGAATCAAGCCGCCAATTCCGGCAAGAGATTCCGCGGCGTCCGAAACACTCGATACGTTGAGCATGCTTGAAGACGACAGTTCCCAGACAGCGATGGATAAAATCATGGACAACCTCGCGTTTCTCGACTACACCCCGGATTCATCGGAGATGAAAACGGAGCAGTCCGGAATGTCGGTTGAGGATTCGCTTAAGGAAGTCAATTGGATCAAGCAGAAAAAGGATTCCCTGGCGACCTGGGAGAACTCGCTGAATGATCGTCAGAAGAAGCTGGATCGCCAGCAGCAGGAAGTCGAAAAAAAGATGCTCGTGCTCGAACAGGCAGAATCCTCTCGGGTAACCGAGCTGGCGAAATTGTACGACGGGATGGATTCACGGGCGGTGGCGCGGCTGATGACCAGCCTTGATGACGCCACGGTGATTGCGATTCTTCCTAAAATGAAGACCAAGAACGCGTCTGAGGTTCTGCAGCTGCTCCCGGCCCAGCGGGCGGCCAGTCTCTCTAAACGATTAATAACGATTGCGGAAAATTAGAAGTGAACTTCACACCGGCCAACATAACAAATCTACTCGGTGTCGCGAACGGCCCGACCGGCAACGGAAATCCGTCCGGCAACGCGGCCAATGCCGCCGGCGCCGGTGTGCTCTTTGGTGATATTATCAGTGGGTTGCTGCTGGGCGGCGCCAACAATCCGGCGCAATTGCCTTTTGCACGCCAGACCGCAACTCAAACCAACACGCAGGACCCCGTGAAGCAACTGCTTGGCGAGATGACAAACGTAAAGAATCCTCAGACTCAATTGCTCATGTCGCTGCTTTCGGGTGGAACCGATCCTCAGACAGTTTCAACCGAGAACTCCGGTATTGTCGAACAACTGCTCTCCACTATTAATAGTAGTAATGGTGGTCAGGTCACCGGTGTTCAGGCTGCTCAGGACGGTAAGTCAGACGCTAAGTCCGCTGGCGGAAATGCAAACACAGCCAACGTGACACCTAATATCTTGTCATTGCTGCCTCAGCAGGCTGTGGTACTGAACCAGAATGTGAAGAATGTCGTCAACGAGCTTCCGATAGATCTGCCGGCCGGGAAATATGATGTCGTTTCGAGTACTGTCTCCAACGGCCAGCTTCAACTCCAGGTCGTTTCACAGGACAATCCTTCGCAGCAAATTCAGGTAAACATTTCGATGGATGCGTTGAAGGATCTGCTCACAGGCAATAATCTGAGTAATGCCCCGGCAAAGCTCGATCTTGGCGTCGCCCAGAATAATCAGAGCAACTTTGCCAATCTGATCGGCAAGCTCAATCTGAAGTCGATCGAGGTTGCCCAACAGCCGGCGGTATCGGCGCAGGTCACCCCCGATCAGTCCACGACCATCTCATTGTTCGGTGGCGCAACCGGCAGCGAACTGATGCTGAAAGCGCAGCTTCCCAGGACAGAAGTCAGAGCGGTGGCGACAGATGATCGTTCATCGAAAAAGACTCAGACCGGCGACCCGACAGAACTCGTCAAAGATATCACGTCCTCGAAGTCCGATCAGGGAACCGATGCTGGAAATTCGAAGCAGTTCAGACTCGATTCGGGTGACAAGGCCAACAACACCTCCACCAATGTCAAGAACAACCTGATTGCTCAGCAGCAGGACTCGACCCCGGATAGTTCGGTCAAGGACATGATCCAGGGGATCAAAGATAAAACTGAAGAGCCGGCGGCACAGGCGAAGGATCTGCTCAATCTGGCAGGTAAAGATGACAAGAGTTCCGCCAGGGTGACAGGCGACAAGGCCGAGCCGTTTGTGACATCGCACAAGATCTCTATCGATGCCACCACGACCGACGTCAAGAAACCGGTGCAACAGCCGGTGAAGGTTGTGTTGCCCGAAGATCTCAAGTCGGCGCTCAAGCCAAGCGGCCGCGAAATCACCTTGAAGATTGAACCTGAGCATCTGGGTCCGGCCAAGCTTAGCCTGAGTCTCCACGACGACGGCATCAGCGCCCGCCTGGTCGTGAACAACACGAATGCGAAGTCGACTCTCGAAGGCTCGCTTGACAAGTTGATGACCCAGCTTGAGAAGGCGGATATCAAAGTTCAGCAGATCCAGGTGACGGTGAGCGGCGAAGCGCCGCAGCACCAGATGTTCGAACGCCGTCCGGACTGGACTCGGAACAATCGATTCGGCAGAAACCGGATCAAAGACGAAAACACGATCGAAGAAAATATCATGCAGGTTACTCACTCCCCGGCCGCACGAGGCGGTTATGTCGGTTCGGGGAGGGTAAACCTGTTAGCATAGGAGAACGATATGTCATTCATATCACCGATCCCGACCGACTCAAACGGTCAACCGAAGCAGACGGGCAGTCTGCAATCACTTGGGAAGGATGATTTTTTGCAGCTTCTTGTAACGAAGCTTGAGAATCAGGATCCCATGAATCCGGCGACCGATGAGCAGTTCATCGCCGATCTGGCGCAGTTTTCCTCGCTGGAACAGATGAACAACATCGCCGACGGTATCGACAAGTCCAATCAGTTCAATTATCTCTCGTCGCAATCGCTCAACAACGTGATGGCGTCGGGGCTGATCGGCAAAGAAGTCAAGTCGGAGTACAAGGGAATCTACGTGAGTGGTTCCGACTCCGCCTCGATCAATTTCACCCTGGACTCGCCGGCCCAGCAGGTCGACTTCACGGTCAGTGACAGCAGCGGCAACGTGGTCGCGCACCTGACCGATAAGGATCTATCGGTTGGTGTCAATTCCTTCAAATGGGATGGCAAGGATGATCAGGGGAATACGGTTCCCGATGGATACTACACTGTAGACGCGACGGCCAAGACCGAAGCCGGTACGACCGTTACTCCGAGTCTCTCGGTGGTGGGTATCGTGAAGTCGGTGATCTACCGCGATGGTGCAGCCTATCTGAATGTCAACGGCACCGAGATCGCGCTGGGCGATGTTACTTCGGTGGGTGAACCGGGATCATCGGACGGCGGCAACTAGGCGGCGCTGCAAACTCAGGAAGGTGTGTCATGAGCAGTGGTCAGGGATTCAAGATCAACAACTATCAGCGTCCGGTCAATCTCATTGAGATCGCCAATCGTTCGAAGACGCAATCGGCCTCGGACAGTTCGGAGAAGGTTACATTCAAAGACATGTTCTCGCGCGAACTGGCCAACAGCCGGCAGCTGTACTTCTCGAAGCATGCGCACGAGCGGCTGTACTCCCGGGGGATCAACCTCTCCGAGGACAAGCTCAATAGCATCGCCGACGCGGTTGACAAGGCCGAACTGAAAGGTTCGAAAGAGACTTTGATTCTGACCGACCAGGCGGCGTTTGTCGTCTCGGTGAAGAACCGGACCGTGATTACCGCTTTTGACAAAGATAATCTGAAAGAAGGAGTGGTCACTGCGATCGATTCCGCCGTGATCATCTAGGTATGTACGCAATCAACAATCATAACACACACAATAAACCTGTTTCAGGATTGGTCCCCATTTTGATGGGGAGGTCCTGGTCATGTATGGAGGTATCTGAATTATGATGGCATCATTGTATTCCGGTGTGTCCGGACTGAAGAACCATCAGATGAAGATGAACGTCATTGGCAACAACATTGCCAACATCAACACGATCGGGTACAAAGCGAGCCGCGTGAACTTCCAGGAAGCGCTGGTTCAGACGTATCGCGGAGCGGGACGTCCGTCCTCGGTGTCTGGTGGTACGAACCCGGTCCAGCTCGGTCTGGGCATGCAGGTCTCCTCGATCGACACCCTGTTCTTGCAGGGTGGTCTGGAGACAACCGGTCAGATCACCGATCTGGCGATCCAGGGGTCGGGATTCTTCGTCCTCGGCGACACCAACAACAACAAGTTCTACACCCGCGCCGGCGCGTTCGGATTCGATGCTAATTCGAATCTGGTCGATCCGGCCACCGGTCTGTATGTTCTCGGCAAGATGGCCGATTCCAGCGGCAACATTCCGTCGCTGGCGACCAGCGGTCAAATCACGATTCCGTTCGGACAGCAGGATCCGGCCCGGGCGACTCAGAATATCACTCTCGCCAATAACCTGAATGAGGCCGCGACTGACTCGCTGGCTTCGATGAGTTCCTCCGGTACTTCCAATGTCGCTAATGTTTCCGGAACGGCTTTGAACGGTGTGGGCGGGACGCACTCGATATCGATCACCGGTGCGCAGGCGATAGCGGCTTCGTTCACCGGCACCAATGCCTCGGGCAATCCGCTGAGTACCAATACGCTGCTATCATCACTCGGTGTGACCAATTTCACCGACTTCAACCTGACGGTTGACGGCTCTCATACTGAATCGGTTCTTGGACTGACTTCAGACTCAACGGTCGGCGATTTGATCAATGCGGTCAACTCGATTGCCGGTGTCAAGGCCAGCCTCAACGGCGGTGAGCTTCAGATCGTCCGCACCAGAGCGGGTGACCCCACCGATTACAGCTTTGAATCCTCAGCTTCGGCGGCCGGCGATATCGTCGCCCAGGTCTTCGGAATTGCCCCCGGCGGTACTTTCGTATCAGCCGGCGGTGCGGCCAATACTTTTGTAGCGACAGACACCTTCACCCCGACTGTGGGTACCGGTTCGGCGGCCGGTCCGATCGTCACTCAGCTCGGTCTGGTCGTGAACGATCAGACTGGTTTGGTCGAAGGTCTCAGCGGACTCGGTGGCGGCGGTGTTGAAGTCACTACCCTGACCGGCGGCCTGGCGGCCACGACCCCGGGGAATGAGCTGGTCGTCAATACCGCTCCGACTTCGCACTCGATGTCGCTGGCGGTCTACGATTCACTCGGTGACAAGCACATCGTTTCTTTGGAGTTCACCAAGTCGGTGCTTAACAATCGCTGGGAATGGAAGGCCTCGACCCTGGGAAGTGAGAACATCACGACCGGTTCGACCGGATTTGTGACCTTCAATACCGACGGATCCTTGAATACGTTCGACTTCAACGGTGGAGCGACCGGTATTTCCATCGATCCGGGCAACGGCGCGGCCACCATGACCGTCGCGGTAAATGCCGGGACGTCAGGCAACTTCAACGGACTCACGGGATTCGCTTCCGGCAGTCACACCGCCTCAATAGTCGGTCAAGATGGATATGGTCTTGGGATTCTTGAGAAGATCGCAATCGACAAAGCCGGAAACATCTCCGGTATCTTCTCCAACGGTGTGACAAGAACGCTTGCCCAAATCGTGCTGGCGGACTTCAACAACCAGGCCGGTCTGCGCAAGGCGGGCGGATCGATGTACCAGTCGTCGGCGAACTCCGGCGAAGCGGTGGAAGGGATTGCCGGCGCGACCGTGTCGGGTAACATCTCCTCCGGCGCGCTCGAGTCCTCTTCGGTGGATATCGCGCAGGAGTTCACGAGCATGATCACGGCGCAGCGCGGATTCCAGGCGAATGCCCGGATTATCACGACCTCGGACAATATGCTCGACGAACTGGTGAACATTAAGAGATAGAATAGCCGATGATTAAGGTGACCCGACTAAACGAATCAGAGCTGGTGGTGAACGCCGACCTGATTGAATTCATCGAAGCGACACCCGATACGATCATCTCGCTCACGACGGGCAAGAAGATCATGGTACGGGAGTCGATCGACGAACTCATCGAGCGGGTTGCCGAATTCAAACGCAAATCAGGTATCCGGACTCATCGTCCGGATACCTCTACCATACCTGAAGGGAGTCAGTGATGGCGAATACAGACGACAAGACCGTGGTAGCCGGTGCGGATGCCGGGGCGGCGGCCGAACAGCCCAAGAAGGGCGGAAACAAGATGATCCTGTTCGGAGGGATCGGCCTTGGCGCGATCGTGATCGGCGTGGTGCTGGCCATTTTCGTGATCAAGCCGATGCTGGCCGGATCGGATTCCGGCGAGGAGTCATCGACCAAGACCACCCACAAGACCGAGTCTTCCCATAAGGGTGACAAAGGCAAAGACGGCGGCAGTATCATCTATGCGATCAACAATATCGTGGTCAATCCGGCGGGCACGGGCGGCTCACGGTTTCTGTCCGTCTCTTTCGGTTTTGCGCTCGACTCGCCGCAACTCGAAGAAGAGTTTACCAAGAACGATCCGATTATTCGCGATGCGCTCATAACGATCCTGGCCTCCAAAACCGTGGCCGAATTGACCGATACGAAGCAGAAAGAGATCGCGAGATACCAGATTAAGAAACGGGTGTCGGAATTGATGCACACCGACGGCGTAACCGGCGTGTACTACACCGACTTTGTACTTCAGTAGAGGATAAGTGCTGTGGCGAAGATTCTATCACAGGACGAGATCGATGCGTTATTGACGACCGTGTCATCGGGCGAAGGACGCTCCGAAGAGGAGCATTTCGATGAAAACAAGCTGCGCTCGGTGGTCGCCTATGATTTCAAGCATCCGAACCGGGTCTCCAAGGACCAGATTCGCACGCTTGAAAACATGCACGACAATTTCGCCGGGCATTATGCTTCGACCCTGTCGGCCATCATGCGGACGATTGTCGACGTGGATTTGGTCTCGGTCGACCAGATTACCTATTCGGAATTCATCATGTCGCTGGTGACGCCGTCGTGCACTTACACCTTCTCGTCCGAGCCGATGGACGCCGTCTGCCTGGTCGATTTCAACCCGACCCTGACCTTTTCGTTCATCGATCGGATGTTCGGCGGCAACGGCAAGATCCTCGAAACGGAACGGGAACTCACCGGTATCGAACGATCGGTTATGACGCGGCTTGCTCATAAGTTATACAAGGATATCGAGCGGGCCTGGGAGAATATCGTTGAGATCGACATACAGCAGAAGAGTTTCGAAACCAATCCGCAATTCATACAGATCGTCCCTCCGGGTGAAACGGTCGTGGTGGTCTCATTCCAGGTGAAGCTCTTCCAGTCGACCGGATTGCTGACCATCTGTTATCCGTACGTGTCACTCGAACCGATCATCACGAAGCTTTCGGCGCAGAACTGGATCGACGCCACCAAAAAGAAGAATCTGGACAGTGATCGCCGGTTGAACCTGTTCAATATTTCCAAGGTGGAAGCGGAGCTGACCGCTCAGTTGATGACGACGAACATCCGGATGAAGGAATTTCTCGAACTGAAGGTCAACGACATCATTCCGTCCGAAATGAAAATTACGATGCCGATAGAAATCTACGTCAACCGAAGAAGAAAATATGTCGCCCATCCCGGCTTAAAGGGGAAGAAGCGGGCGATTCAGATAACCGAAGTCAAAGAAGTTGAACGCATGGAGGTGGAATAGATCATGGCTGATGAACAGGACCTGAAGCATCAGGCCGACGCCGAGGTTCCCGAGGAATCACAGGAGCCGATGGCCTCGGAGCCGTCTGCCGAGCAGTCCGCCGACCCGCTGGAGGATATCGGTGACATGCAGGCCGACGCGGGCGATAAGGTGGTCAACGAAGATGATGCCTCGGAAGAGGATGCCGAAGCGGCGATGATGGCGATGCTCGAGGATCTTCCTCAGGAAGAGTCTCATGCCGACGTCAACGATATCGAGTTCGGCCAGGCCTCGGTCTCCAAAGCGGAGTTCCAGCATCTCTCGGAACCCTCATCGAAGCCGGGCAAGCGGAATATCGATCTGCTGATGGACGTCAACCTGCCGATCGCAATCGAACTGGGCAGAACCAAGATGTCGATCGCCGATATCCTGGCCCTCGGCCCCGGATCGGTAGTAGAGCTGAACAAGCTGGCCGGTGAGCCGGTCGATCTGCTGGTAAATCAGAAGATCGTAGCGCGCGGCGAAGTGGTCGTTATCGACGAAAACTTCGGTGTACGCATCACACAACTCATGACCCCGGAAGAAAGGCTGAAGTCTCTTGGAGAAGAGTCTTAAACAGAGGCGCCGTTCACAACTGGCGGTCGCATTAATTGTGGTGATGGCGCTGATCGGTGTTCTGGTCGTTCGTACCGACCGGGTCTCGGCTGACAAGACGTCGGCCCTCGACACCATGACGCAGCAGACGCCGGTAGTGGCCCAGCAGACCGAGGAGCCGTCATACTTCAGCACCCAGTTACCATCGATGTTCAAACTCGGCAGTGCGCTGGTGATTGTCCTCATCAGTATTTACGGCGGGATTTTCCTGCTAAAAAAAATGATGGGGAAGAAGTATTCGGGGAATCGACAGCATGAACTGCTGGAGATTATCGAAACGACCTTTGTGGCGCCGAAGAAGAGCGTGACGCTGCTTCGGGTGGCCGACAAGGCGGTGTTGATCGGGACCACCGAGACGAATATCTCGGTATTGACTGAACTGGACAGCGCCAAGACCAAAGAGATTCTGGCGCAGATCGAATCTGAGCCGGCCGGTGAATCGTTTACCGGCATTTTCAAGTCTGCGGCCGACCGGATCCGTGAAATGCGGATCGGTAAGCCGGAGAAAGCGGCGCTCGAAGGCTGAGAAGCCAAAGGCGCTAAGTCGGAGGTGACAGGATGCGCGCCTCCGCTGATCGCGACATGGATGTTGCGAGAACACGAAAGATATAGGATATGAACAAGAAATCTCTGCTTCTCTTGCTATGCCTCGGAATCGTCCTCGTGGCGACCAACGTATCAGCCCAGACCGTTCCCAAGGTCTCCGTCCAACTGGGTGACTCTACCGATCCCTCGGATCTCTCCACAACCCTTCAGATAGTCGTATTGATGACGGTACTGGCCCTCGCGCCTTCGATCCTCATCATGGTGACTTCGTTCATCCGGTTCGCTGTGGTACTATCGTTCCTTCGCCAGGCGCTGGGTGTAAACCAGATGCCGCCGAACCAGTTGCTGGTGGCGCTCGCCCTGGTCCTGACGTTCTTCGTGATGTCGCCGGTGATCAACAAGTCGTACACCGAAGGGATTAAGCCATATCTCGATAAGAAGATCAGCAAGGAGGAGGCGTTTGATAAGGGGATCGGGCCGTTTCGGACGTTCATGCTGGCGCAGACCCGCGAGAAGGATCTGGCGCTGTTCGTGAATATCGCCAAGCTCGACAAACCGCAGGATCAGAAGGACATCCCCTTGCAGGTCCTCGTACCGGGATTTGTCATTTCGGAACTCAGAACGGCGTTCCAGATCGCCTTCGTGCTTGTTCATACCGTTCCTGGTAATTGATATGGTGGTTGCGTCGGTGCTCATGTCGATGGGTATGATGATGCTGCCGCCGGTATTCGTGTCGCTGCCATTCAAGATCCTGTTGTTCGTGTTGGTGGACGGCTGGTACCTGTTGATCAAATCACTCGTGGAATCGTTCCACATGTAAGAAAGGATCGGAGCAACTTCGATGGATTCACAGATGGTCGTTTCAATCGGGCGCGAGGCATTGATGCTGACGCTCATGATTTCCGGTCCGTTGCTTTTGTTCGCATTGGTGATCGGGCTGGCGATTTCGATTTTTCAGGCTATTACCCAGATCCAGGAAATGACCCTGACGTTCGTTCCGAAGATCATCGCAGTCGCGCTCGCGCTGTTGATTTTCCTTCCCTGGATGATCAATATGGCGACCGACTTCACCCGGCACATGTTCGCCCTAATCCCGACTCTGGTAGGGTAGGAGAGTCAACCCGTCGGAAGGGGCTTTTGAACTTTTTTCCAACACTGCTGGTAAAGTTTTCCACAGAATCGGTCCGCGTCCCCGGGCTGTGTCAAACGGGACAATTTAACATTATATAATTCAATCACTTACATGAGTTGCCCGGACTGTTTCAGGTTGGCACATGATTTGTGATAAGAAAAGTCGATTAACCCGAATTGTAAGGACAAGAGGTTGTTCGACTTTATTAATTACGGCGCTGATAAACTGATTCTGATGCTTCTGGTCATGGTCCGGGCATCCGGAATTTTCGTGACCGCTCCAGTTTACGGCGATCGCAGCCTCCCCGGCCTGGTCAAGATCGGCCTGGTCATTCTCCTGTCACTGATTCTGCTTCCGGTTATCGGCGGACTCGACACTCTGCCGAAAGTAACCAATCTGTGGCAGCTGACCGGACTGGTGTTCAATGAACTGCTGGTCGGAGTATTGATCGGCATGGTCTTCCGGCTGATCTTTATCGGCGTCCTTTCGGGTGGAGCCGTGATCGGATACCAGGTTGGCTTTTCGTTCGCCAACGTATTCGATCCGAACCAGAGCGATCAGATTTCGATTATCGGTCGGTTCTGGTATGTTCTCGCGGTCCTGTTTTTCCTGACGATCAACGGTCATCACATCATCATCCGCAGTCTCGCTGATAGTTACGAAGTTATCCCGGCCGGGAATGTTCAACTGTCCGGAGCGGCCGGTGAGCTTTTCATAAAATACACGGCATACATTTTTGTCATCGCGATCAAGATCGCTTCGCCGGTCATCATCACGTTGTTCCTCACGGATATTGCGCTGGGGACGATCGCCAAGACGATGCCGACCATGAACGTGTTCTTCGTCGGCTTTCCGATCAAGATCGGCGCCGGGCTGCTGGTGATGGCTCTGTCGCTGCCACTGTTCACCTATGTCATTCAGCGCTCGCTGGAGTATTTCGACGGTGAACTACACACCCTCCTCATGGCATTGGGAAAGGCCTGATAGATCATGGCTGAACAGGGATTCCAGGAAAGAACAGAGAAAGCAACCGATCATAGGCGAAAGAAAGCGCGCGATGAAGGTCAGGTTGCGAAGTCGCAGGAGCTGAACTCGGCGGCGATTCTCTGTCTGGGATTTGTCACGCTGTATATGGCCGGTCCTTATCTGGCCGATCAGACGATGCAGCTGATGCGGTACACCATGGCGAACGCGCCGTTTATCGCCGCCCAGGATTCCACGTTCGCATCCGTGTTCAACGAAAACATGGTGAAGTTCCTTCTGCTGCTCGCCCCGATATTCGGCGTGCTGATGGTAGTCGCGGTCGGAGTGAATGTTGCGCAGGTCGGCTTCCATGTATCGTCGAAAGCGGCCGAACTGAAATTCGATCGGCTGAATCTCGTTCAGGGTGCCAAGCGGCTGTTCTCGGCGCGATCGGCCGTCCAGCTTGTTCGCGATACGCTCAAGCTGCTCGTGGTTGGACTGGTTGCCTACAAAGTTGTCGCGAGCGAGTTCAGCTCGTTCTTCCTGCTTCCGGACATGTCGGTGCCTGAATTCGCCGGCGTGCTCGGCAAGCTCACGCTGATGCTCGCACTCAAGACGGGTGCGGTGATCCTCGTGATCGCCATTCTCGACTATGTCTATCAGCGATACGAATTCGAAAAGTCCATCCGGATGTCCAAGCAGGATATCAAGGATGAATATAAAGAGACCGAAGGTTCGCCGCAGATCAAATCGCGGGTGCGTCAGCTCCAGCGTGAGACGGCTCGCCGCCGCATGATGGCGGCTGTTCCGCAGGCTGATGTCGTCGTGACGAACCCGACCCATATCGCCGTTGCGCTCAAGTACAATCCGGACGAAATGAGCGCCCCGTTCGTGCTCGCCAAAGGTGAGCGGCTTATCGCGCAGAAAATCAAAGAGATCGCCCGTGAACATGGAATTCCGGTGATCGAAGACAAGCCGCTGGCGCGAGCGCTTTTCAAGATGTGTGACATCGGCCAGGTGATCCCGGGCAATCTGTACCGAGCGGTGGCCGAGTTGCTCGCCTACGTCTACAAGACCAAAGGAAAGATTCTGAACTAGTATGGCACAGGGTGGAATACAACAAGGTTTGATCGAGCGGATTACCTCGCGCTCCGATATCCTGCTGGCACTCGGTGTCATCGCTATTATCGGCGTGCTGGTCATTCCTATTCCCACCGATGCTGCTCGATTTCGCCCTCGCCTTCAATATCACCTTCTCGCTGGTGGTGCTGTTGACGACGCTGTACATAACCCGTCCGCTCGATCTGTCGGTCTTTCCGGGAATGCTTCTCCTGGTGACCCTGCTCAGATTGTCGCTGAACGTAGCTTCCACCCGGTTGATTCTGGGCCAGGCGTATGCCGGTGAGGTGATCAACTCGTTCGGAAACTTCGTCGTTCAGGGAAATTACGTTGTCGGGTTTATCGTCTTCGTCATCCTGGTGATTATCCAGTTCGTGGTGATCACCAAGGGTGCGGGGCGTATTTCCGAAGTCGCCGCCAGGTTTACATTGGATGCGATGCCGGGCAAGCAGATGGCGATCGACGCCGATCTGAACGCCGGCATCATTACGGAACAGGAAGCCAAGAACCGCCGCGCCGAGATCGCCAAGGAAGCCGACTTCTACGGCGCCATGGACGGTGCGTCGAAATTCGTCCGCGGTGACGCTATCGCCGGCATTCTCATTACTTTGATAAATATCATCGGTGGCTTCGTGATCGGTATCGCCATGAACGGCATGCCGCTGACCGAAGCGCTCCGGACTTACTCGCTGCTTTCGATCGGTGACGGTCTTGTCACGCAGATCCCGGCTCTGCTCGTTTCGACCGCGTCGGGTATTATCGTCACCCGCGCAGCCTCGACTTCCAACATGGGCTCCGACCTTGCGACTCAGTTGACCAGACAGCCTCGCGCGATCCTGGTTGCTTCGCTCATGCTGCTCATGTTCGGATTCCTTCCGGGCATGCCGACAGTAACCTTCCTCGTGCTGGGCGCAGCGGTTGGCGGAATCGGGTATATGACCCGTGAGGCGACCAAGCGAAAAGCGCTGGTTGCCCGCCAGCAGGAGCAGACCAAAGCGACGGAGATGCGCAAGCCGCAGGAGCGGGCCGAAGATATGCTGAAGGTCGATACGCTCGGACTGGAAATTGGATACGGACTGATCCCGCTGGTCGACACCAAGCAGGGGGGAGATCTGCTGAATCGCATTTCGTCGATTCGCAAGCAATTGGCCGGCGAGATGGGGATCATTGTGCCGCCGATCCGCATCCGCGACAATGTGCAGCTTCGCCCTAATCAGTATCAGATCAAAATCAAAGGGATCAAGGTAGCCGAATACGAACTTATGGTTGACCACCTGATGGCGATCAATCCCGGATTTGTTGAAGAGAAGCTCGACGGGTTCGATACCCTCGATCCGGCCTTTGATCTCAACGCCACCTGGATCATCCCGAATCTCAAGGAAATGGCCGAAGCTCAGGGATACACGGTGGTGGATTCATCGTCGGTCGTAGCCACCCACCTTACCGAAGTGATACGCAACGCCGCCAGCGAGATTCTCACCCGACAGGATGTGCACCATCTCGTGAACACGCTCAAAGAAGATTATCCGGCGCTGGTCGATTCGGTCATTCCGGAAATCGTGCCGCTTGGCACTCTCCAGAAGATTCTTATCGGTCTGCTTAAAGAGCGGGTACCGGTGCGCGATCTGGCGTCGATCGTCGAGACGGCATCAGACTATATCGGGGTGACTAAAGATACCGACGTTCTCACGGAATATGTTCGCATGGCCCTGAAGCGACAGATCACCGATCTGTACCGCGGCCGCGACAACAAAATACATGTATTTACAATCGATCCGGGGGTCGAGCAGCAACTGTCCGATTCGGTCCAGAGCACCAAACAGGGTTTGATGCTGGTGCTGGACCCGGCGATGACGGAGTCGCTTATCGGCAAGATGGGTGTCCAGGCGGATCTGATGTCCGCGGGCGGCCACTCGCCGGTGTGCATCTGCTCGCCGAATATCCGGCTGGCCCTACGCCGGCTGGTCGAAGCGGCCAAGCCGCAGTTGGCGGTGATCTCCTTTAATGAGGTCCTGCAAGACGTTGAACTCGTGTCTACCGGAATGGTGAGGTTAGGCGATGATAATTAAGACTTTCACGGCCGAAACATCGTCCGCCGCGCTCAAGCGTGTGCGTGAAGAGATGGGCGGAGATGCAATCGTGCTCAAGAGCGGCAAGGTGCTTGGAGCGGACGGGAAGCCGTCGTTCGAAGTGACCGCTTGCCTGGAAAAAGCGACCGTCGGACGGTCATCGCGCATCTTCAAAGATACCCGGAGCGCCGTCGGCACGAACAGACTTGCGTCCACAACTGATCGGGTCAACGACCCGAACCAGGCTCAGGCAGAAGCTGAACATAACAGTGCGCTTCACAGCAAGATTTCCGACCTGGAACTGAAGCTCGACAAGCTGGTAGCGCGGAGTTTGATGCCGCATACGACCGGTGAAGCCGAGAAGTATGCGGAACTGTGTCAACGGCTCAGAACGACGGACCTTCCGGACGAGCAGATTACTTCGCTTGTCAAGCAGCTTGACAACGATCCATCGGCAGGAGCCGATGTACTCCAGGCAGCGCACAGGCATCTCGTCGGGCTGCTCAGCAGCCTGATGCTCCCGAGCATGAGCTTCGCAGGTGGAGACCGAATCGTCATCAGCGGGCCGGCCGGTGCCGGGAAATCCTCGGTGATGGGAAAACTAGCATCGTTGCTGGTCGCCCGTGACCACCAGAAAGTGAAACTCGTGACGCTCGATTCATTCAAAATGACGGCGTACGAAGAGCTGGTCGGATATGCCGAAATTCTTGGCGCTGAGATGGTCGATCCGTTCGCCGAAGAGGCCGCTCTCACTACCGACAGCGATACAATCATGCTGATAGATACCCCGTCGACTCCGACCGATCCGACCGCCCTGGAGGATCTGCGGAAGAAGATCGAAGGAATTAACCCGACTACGCATATTGCCGTTTTCTCCTGTCTGATGAGATCTTCGGATATCGCAAGGCTGGCCGAGGGGCAGAAGAAGTTGTCGCCCACTCAACTGATTATGACGATGACGGACATGACCGATGCTTACGGAAGCATGGTTGCTGCGGCGACCTCGCTCGGGACTTCCATAGCGATGCTGACCGATTCGCCGGGGGGAAAAGGGACCCTGCACACCCCGGATCCGGATCGGGTAGCGCGCAAGTTGCTGAGTCTGGAGGTCGGGCGTGACTAACAAACTGACTCTCCACCAGGGAAACCAGACAACCGAGCCGGGTCACCCGGTAATCGTATCGGTGCTCTCCGGTAAAGGCGGTGTGGGTAAGTCGGTCATGGCTTACAACCTGTCCCGTACCCTGGCATCATTCGGTCAGCGGGTGCTTGTGGTCGATGCCGATCTGAACTTTGGAAACATCCATATACTCGCCAACAGCCGGTGCGCGTACGGTATCAACCAATTTATCGCCGACGAACTTGGCCTCAAGGAAGCCGTGACCACGCTGGAAAAGAATCTCGACATGCTGGCGGCCTGTGGCGACCGAGCGGTCATCCAGGACGGCGATATCACGCCGATCGCCCGGATGATGAAGCAGCTTCGTCTGCAGGCTCAGCAATATAACTTCATCGTGATCGATCATGCCTCGGGTGTCTCCAAGACTTCGACCGTGATCGCTCATGCCTCCGACATCAACCTGCTTCTTCTGGTTCCGGAACTCACGTCGATCTCCGATTGCTACGGACTTTTCAAGCATCTGAAGGCGGCGGACAAGTCGATCGACTGCCGGATACTTCTCAACAGAGTGCAGTCTCAGGAAGAAGCGGACCATGTCTATGCCAAGTTGTGCGCCGTATCTGAGCGATTCATTCGTTCCTATCCCGGCTATGCCGGATTCATTCCGGAGCACAGCGATGTCCGTCGGTCGCTGGCGACCCAGCAGCCGGTGGCAAACGTGAATTCTCAATCGCCTGTTGTACAGGCACTTACTACCCTGGCTGCGTCGCTTGGCGCCAATTCGCGTCGGATGCAGCTTTTCACCCCGAACACAATTAATAAAACCACGGCTCCGGCCGATATAAGAGGATAACGTTCTTATGGTTAGCACGATTAAAGCCGAACCTCGAAAACGCCGGTCGAAGAAGACCACTGAAGTGATTGAGCACCAGACGGCGATTGACAAAGCCCGCCGTGTGAAGAAGTGGGATGTGTCAGAACGCGAATGGACCCGCTATCAGAAGGCGAAGAGTCCTGAGATCCGTCGAGAGCTTCTGAGTAAGTATGTCCCGCTGGTGCGCAATGTCGCAACGCGCATGGCAATGGGCTTTCCGCGCTCGGTCGAACTCTCCGATCTGGTCAGCACCGGCGTGATCGGACTGATCGAGGCCTTTAGCAACTTCGACCCGGAACGGGGAGTCAAGTTCGAGACGTATGCAGTGCCCAGAATTCGTGGCGCCATCCTCGACGAACTGAGAGCCCTGGACTGGGTGCCGCGCTCCACGAGAGCAAAATCACGTGAGATCGAAAAGGCTCACGTAGTACTCGAAAACAAATTAGGCCGTCCTCCGGAAAAGGAAGAACTGGCCCAGCATATGAAGCTTTCGGTCGATGAACTGCACAACGCGCTGGACGACGTCTCCGGGACCAACATCCTGTCGCTTGACGAAGTCATCTACCGCGAGGACGATAACCGTCAGGTCCCGCGGATCGAGACCGTAATCGATCGCGAGACAATCAGCGTCCTCGGCGCAATCGAGAAGAATGAACTGCAGTCGTTTATCGGCGTGGCGATCGATCGCCTGACCCGCCAGGAAAAGCTGGTAATCGGACTGTATTACTACGAAGAGCTGACGCTGAAGGAGATCGGCGAAGTGATGTCGATTTCCGAGTCGCGCGTCTCCCAGATCCATACCCGTGCGGTCACGAAACTTCGCGGCATGGTCAGAGAGAAATTTGCGTTGACCGGCTGAGGCAAAAGGCAATTCGAAGGAGCATCCTTCAATGGCAGAACTGCTTGATCGAGTAGACTCGGTAGGTGATCTACCGGTATCCGACCGGGTGAATGCGACGTCCCGCTCGAACAAAGACAAGAGCGAGCAAAGCTTCTCGGATACGCTGAAGAAGAAGATGAAGGATGAAGGCAAAGAGCCGGAAGAAACGAAGGACGAAGTGATACTCGCGGCGGACGGACAGCCGGATAAAGAAGATAAGGATGAAGCCGAAGAAACCGAGCCCGAACAGAAGAAAGACGAAGACGGCGAAGAGTTGTCCGACCACATAGACATAACGGCATAAACAGAGGATTCGTGAAAATGGAACTTTCACTGCATACACTCAGAGATTTGATGACAAGCGATTTTGCCATCGATATGGCAGTCAATGTTGTCGGTTACCTGATTGCCGGAACGATCGGCGTCATGATCTATCGGCTGTTCCGCCGCGACAAGGGAACTGCCGGGCAGAACACCGCCTCGGTTGCGCTTGAACCGACCCTGGCGGCCGCTCAACCGAGGGCCCATCAGGTTACTCCGAGCCGAGTGCAGTTTGTCCGTTTTGGCGAGCGGAAGGAAGCTTCCCGGGAAGCGGAACCGGTCATGACGGTCACCGAAGGAGGCGTGAGTCGGAGAAACCGCAGCGAAATTATCAGAGTCGCCCGGAGCATGATCAAGGCCGGCGCTACTTACGAGAGCATCCGCAAAGTGCTGCCCATCTCTGAGGCGGAGCTGTCGCTCTTGAGTTCGAATAATAGTTGATGAAACACTGGAGATAAACATGTCAAACGAAAGCCCATTTTTCTTGTCCAAGGTAGAGTGCCCGATCTGCAAGACGATCAACGAGTATGAGACGGTCAAGGTCGGGTCCTACTACGAAAACGGTCGGGACACCGATTTCTGCCCGCTCGACATCCAGTGGCGCTATCCCCGTTATCAAAGCTACAACCCGCTCGTCTACTTCACGGCGACCTGCAGCAACTGCTTCTACACCCGGGAGTTCAGCAACACCTTCAAGGACTGGAAGAACGACAATCATTTCCGTACCTATCGCCTGAAAGCGGTTAAGGAGAAGCATCTCGACCAGCTGGCGTCGGCGGAATCCGTTATTAGACGGATGGGAAGCGCGGTCGATCTGGCACACCATCCGAACAAATCCGGCATTATCAAGCTGCACCTCGCCATTTTTGACGAACTGCTGGCGGATCGGTACAACAGTCTCGATCTGGGACGCTTCTACCTCCGGATCGCCTGGATATTCCGTGATCTTGAGAAGGGAGAGAACCCGCACCTTCAGTTCCTCAAAGGCATCCTGATCGAGATCGACGGCAAGTTCAATTCTCTCAGAGGAGCGACCGAAAGCAGCCGCCAGGAACTCGATTCGTTCTTTCGTCATCTGGCCGCCCATTTCGAGACGGACAAGATGAACGCCGAGATGAAAGCCCAGCTCTATCCGTACCGGGACAAATTCAACAATTACCTGGCGCCGGTCGCCGGGACCTTCGATACCCTCTCGCAGCAGTTTGACCAACTCTCCGCTCTTCTCACCGAATACAAATCGGCGGCCCTGGGCGGGGATTCGTCTTCGGGCGAGAGTTCCTTCGGGCAGTTCCGTTCCTTCACCGACTTCCTGCTTGACCTTCGCCGCCATTGGGACGGTGCAGTCACTAACGAACGGGAGGCGCTGGAGAAGGCGGTTGCTTACTACAAGGAAGCGTTCGCCGAAGGACGGGAAATCTCTCCGGGAAATCAGCAGATCCAGGCTTCGTATCTCATTGCTGAGCTGTCCCGACGGATCGGTGCTTACGATGATGCTCGTCAGTATTTCAACGCCACGATTAAGCATGGTCAGGAATTCATTTACCAGCACCGGAACGACACCAGTCGGACGGCGCTGGCGAGAAAGATTCTTGAGCTGGCGATCGAACAGGGCAAGATGAACATGGAAGCGCTCAAATCGGCATAACCAGGAAAGCAGCGAAGTGCCAGTAACCCTTTCGAATCTCTCACAGCCCCTGAAAGTATGGGAAAAGCTCGAGATTATCGTCGGTGAAGACGACAAACGCGGGATTTATGTCGCGCGCATCGAAGATTTCATCGGCGGCGGCATTCTGATCACCGCTCCCGAATTCCAGCAGGGGACTACGTTGTTGAGGGAAAACTGCGATGTGGTGGTTCATGTGACCAAAGCTGACGCAGTGTATGAATTCACCAGTCGTATCCGACGCTATAATTCCGAAGCGCACAATCTGTACCTGCTCACCCCGCCGAAACAGTTGCGACGAGTACAGCGAAGACAATTTGTGCGAATCGACATTTCCGAGAAGGTCGAGGTGGCAGTGACTGCACCGGAACTGGATGGCGGAGAGATCGAATGGCAGCAATTCTCCTCGCGGAATATCAGCGGTGGTGGAATGCTCTTGCGCGGATCCTACGAAGTCCACGCCGGGGACATTCTTTTGCTGAAGGCGGGAATATTCAAGCAACTGGATATCGCGCTGCCGATCGGCGCCATTTGTCGCCGGGTCCAAAGCGAAGATAAGGAACTTCTGGTCGGCCTGGAGTTCATTCGGCAGGATAATGTCGACGTTTTCCTCAATCAGCGGCGGCTGGCCCTGCTTCCGGCGACCATCTCCGGGTTCGACCGGGCGGCCCAGAACCGCCTCGTAAATCACATTTTCCAACAACAAATTCAAATGCGCAGGAAAGGTCTGTTGTGACAGATACTCCCACCGAAAAGCGGACCGGAGAGAAATCTCTTCTCGATACCCTCCAGATGGATCTGTCCCTGCTGGTGGGGCATGAGATCGTCATCTTCAGCGATGAACTGGAGAACCAGTCGATCAGGAACAAGATCATCATGGCATCCGATCGGACGCTTTCGCTGGACCGGGGAACCAGCGCCGGTCTGATCAATCGGCTGACCAACGACCAAAAAGTTTCGGTTCAATTCGACTACAAAGGTCAACGGATGTCGGTAGACGCCAATTTCCGGAGATCGGAAGGGGGACGATGCACGATCAGCCTGGAAAAACGGGCGGTACCGCTCATGCGACGTCGGTTTCGTCGTTTTGCCTGCACCATGCCGGTACGTTGCGCGGTGGTTCCCGCTCCGGCCCTGGCCGCTTCAAGACTCCAGCAACTTCGCTGGATGCTTACCGATTCGCTCAATATCTCAAGCGGCGGGATCCAGATCCTGCTCCCAACTATGATCAGTGCGGATACCTATATATTCGTCAATCTGCCCTCCGACGATTTCGATTTTCCGTCGCTGCTTATCGGCCAGGTACGGTACAGTCACCCGATGGAAAATTACAGCTATAGTATTGGAATAGAATTTATCACAAGCGAGCAGCGGGACAAACATTTTTCGCCGGCCGTCCTGGAGCGACTGCCACGAGTAGTCTTTCAGTTTACGCAGAGTAAACGCACGCAGCTCGACAAGAAAATAAGTGCAAGGATGCAACAACCTACAGGAGAGTTCAATGGTTAACAGCGCCACCCGCAAGCAGGACGCACGGATCGGCCGCGCCGATTCGCTTCAGGCAAGGAGCCCGTTTATGGTCGAGTCCGAGAATCACAGAAAGTTCGTTCGCGTCGACATAGGACTTCCCGTCGAGGTCAAGCAGATCAAAGACCAGTCGGGGAATTTCATTCCGGAGGACGACGTCTATACCGTCAGCGGAAGCATTCTCAATATTTCCGCCACCGGCATGCTGGTGGATCTCGAAGCGCCGATGTCCGAGGAGGATATCGTTCTGGTGCGATTCACCCTTCAGGAAGTCGAGTCACTCGATAACGTGGTCGGAGTAGTGAAACGGATGGATGTCGAAGGAGACCGGTATCTCGTGGGTATCGAGTTCATCGCCTGCGACGATTTGCGGGACCGGTTCACGATGGACCAGTTCGAGACGATCAAAGACTCGGTATGCAGTTTCGAAAACAAGGTGCGGGAAACGCTGATAAGGTACCTGTACTAGAGAGTGGAAAGTCGGAAGGAGCGTTGAAAATATGAAACAGACACGGTTGACCCTGGCGGTACTGGTGCTGCTGTTCGCGAGCGCCTGGGGAATGCCTAACGGCACGAAGAGCATCTTGCTGCAGGTAAACCCGGCTCCTCCGACTGCCGTTGATTCGAAACTCAATGAGATTTTGATTACGGATCTCACTCGAAAAGAGGATGTCCGGGTGCTTGACGCCGCCAGCCGGGGGGACCGAGAGCCCTTGTTTCCTCGCAACTCCTTGAATCTCGACAGCCTCGTGAACTGGGGACAGGAAATCGGCGGGAATTATCTGATGCTGGTCAACGTCACCGGCGAGCGAATCGAGCGCCGCAAGTCGTTCAGCCTGCCGCTGATCTTTCACAAATACGAGACGGTGGGAATTATCGAAGGGGAGTTCCGGTTTGTCGACCTGAGGCACGGAAAGCTGCTGGCGGCGGAGCCGTTCAAAATCGAAGAGCGGGGAGCTCAAATTCTGCAGGCTTCGATGGATAACGATATAAACGATCCTGACCTGCACCTTACCGCGGTGCGGAAACTGGAATTCATGAAACAACTCGAAACCAAACTGAGCGAGCGACTCACTCGACGGGCCCTCTCGCTTATGAGCGGTTGGTAAGACATGCAGGAGGAATGATGACCAGGAAGAATACAGCCTCAGTCGATGCCGAACTGGTGTTGGAGACCGCTCGCGAAGTAGCGGTAGTGGCGAGGCATAAGCGTCCCGATAAGCAGTCGGGAGCGGAGATGCTCAAGTGCCTGAAAAAGCTGGTGCCGTACGATGCCGCCACGCTGTTCTTTTTCGACCAGGTGCGTCAGTCGCTGGAAACCGCAGCCACGGTCGGGGGTGAAGTGAAAATATTGAATTTCGTGAAACTGGAGGGTGGGGCCGGCATTTCCGGTTGGACTGCCCTGAATAAGAAGCCGTTTCTTCTTTCCGACCGGTCGAAAACCAAGCAGTTCGATCCGGAAATCGACTATGCTTCGTTCATGACCATTCCCCTGGTTTCCGACGGTGATGTAATCGGCGCCATCAGTTTCGGTGCCAAGGCGCCGGATGTGTTCGATGAGTCGATGCTCAAGCGGGTGATGTATGCGGGTGAGCAACTTGTCATTGCGCTCGAAAGGTTGCACTTCCAGGAACGGGCACGGCTGCTCGAGAATCGTCTTCGCAAGACCGAAGACCAGCTCAAGGCCGCCAGGTCAGCGGTCGTTCAGCCCGGTTTCGCACAGGAACTCCGCCGCAATGTTTCCGGGGTTATTCACGAGATCAACAACTCGCTTTCGGTGATTGTGGGAAACATTCAGTGCATGTTGGCGCTGGGAGCCGCGACTAATCAGAAGATGCTTTCGCGCCTTAAGCGAATAGAAGGGGCCGCGGAAAAGATCAGCTCGGCCAACGGCAAAATTTTGTCCATATACGGAAGTGTAGGCAACACGGCGGAAACGCCAACCAATACAACCAGTGAAAAAAGTCCGGTAATGCAACATGCTAAACTCTGAACTGTCCGACTTGATGGCTACGAACGAGCTGTCGCTCTGGGAGAGCGTGAATTCCGCAGGCGTCGGCCTTGCTCTTATTGACAGCTCCGCCAATCTGGTCGTGAGCAATGCCACGGCATCGAACTGGCTCGGCCTCGGGAATGACTCCCTCGGATTGTCAATTCCGATTTCCTCGATCGGCCCTCTGAAACAAGGCGAGCTGTCCGATCGATTTCGGACGATGCTCTCGATCGAATCAAATGAGAATTCGCGCCCCTGCCGGTTTCATATCCGTGCTGTCGATGGCGCACCTCTGTGCGTGATGGCCAGAAAAACGAGGCATAGCTCGACCGGTGCGACCGGTCTTGTTATGATGATGATCCCCGAACCGACCGACGATTCGCTGACGACATCGGCGCTGACCGGACCGGAAGAGTTAAGGATCCTGTCGACCGTAGCATCGTCACTCTCGTCATCGAACGATCTCGATCATATACTG
This sequence comes from uncultured candidate division Zixibacteria bacterium, assembly GCA_963711085.1. GTDB lineage: Bacteria > Zixibacteria > MSB-5A5 > GN15 > FEB-12 > CAVQCT01. Next base: position 779,823 of record CAVQCT010000006.1, read on the forward strand.
AAGACCATTCTGACCGGTTCTACGGCCTCGCAGGGCCTGGGTTTTAACCGCGCCTTCCTGTTTCTGTACGACCAACCATCGAATCAATTGACCGGCTACCTTGCGATCGGGCCGACATCGCCCGAAGAAGCGGGACGAATCTGGGGAAACCTGGCCGCCAATCGAGTCTCCTTAAGCGAACTCCTCAGCGATCGACCCGAAGATGTCCCGAATCAGACGGGATCGACCCAGGGAATGGTGACCTCTATTAATGTAGACTTGAATCAGGAATCTCTGATTTCAAAGGCCTGTCAGCAAAGAATATGGGCGAATTTGGAGACGGTCAACGACCTGGATCCAATAACGAAAGGATTCGTCGACCGGATCGGCACCAGAAAAGTTGCGCTCGTACCCCTGGTAAGCAAAGGAAAGCTTCTTGGAATGCTGGCGGCCGACAATTTCATCACCGGACGTCCGATCTGCGATGACGCCGTGCAGCTGTTACAGGTGTTCGCCGACCAGGCCGCGGTCGCCATGGAACGGGCCGGGCTCTACGAAGAGCAGAAAGAGCGGTCCGATGAACTCGAAAAAATCAACGCCCTGCTCGCCGAGTCACAGGAACATGTTATAAAGATCGAAAAGATGTCGGTCATCGGCGAATTGACCGCATCGATCGCCCACGAACTCCGCAACCCGCTGACAATTATAGGTGGATTCGCGAACCTGTTGCTCAAGAATTCCACTATCGATGAACAGCGGGAATATCTGAATATCATCGTAGGGGAGACAAGACGAGCTGAGTCGGTGCTGAACCATGTTCTGGATTTCTCCAAAGCCTCCAAGAACGACAGCACCCGCGTCGACTTCTCGCGTCTTGTTGAGAAGAATCTGGCCCTGCTTATCGGACGGCTCCGTTGTCCGGCCGAGTTGATGCGACTGACGGTCTCTCATCCGGACATAGCAGTATTCGGCAACTACGATCAACTTTCACACGCGGTTTATCAGTTCCTCCGGCTGGTAGCCGAAGAGATCATCCCTCCGGGCAAAGCCGAGATCATCTCCGAAGTAGTGGAAAACAAAGCTGTCATGACCGTTCGTTTGATTGTCGAGCCTGAATACAGAGATGGTACTATAAAGGCGTTGCGACAGATCTTCACCGACAATAAGACTTCACAGAGGTTGACCGTGCTCGTGGCCGGCGAAGCGGTTCGATTCCATGGAGGGAATTTCGGACTGAGTATCGGCAACGACCGGCTCCCGTCGCTGTTTGTAGAACTTCCGCTAGCCAAGGAGGCCGATCATGTCGGCGCACATAATAATAATTGATGATGACCGGAATATCCGGCTGCTCTATCAGCATGAACTGAGTTGCGAAGGATACCAGGTTGAGACGGCGTCGAGCGCGGCGGAGGCAATCAAGAAAACCACCGCCGAACCTTTCAGCCTCGCAGTTCTCGATATCGAGATGCCTGATATGTCCGGGCTTGAACTACTCGGCAAACTCCGGGAGCTTCGACCAAACATGCCGGTTATTTTGAATTCCGCCTATTCGACCTATAAGTCCGACTTCAAATCTTGGCTGGCCGATGCTTATGTCGTCAAGTCATCTGATATCGAGCCTCTGAAACAGACCATCAAGGAAATGTTAAGTAATTATGGTAGTGAGAGATAGAAGAGCAGTCAAGGTCGACGTCATCGATCAGGTGGAATACCTGAGCGATGAGGTCAAGAATCTGGCGATCAATCTCGCCATATATCTGGCCAAGGCCAAAGGGAAATCAGACAGCCTGGCCCGGATGGAACCGGAATTCATCAAGCTGGTGAACGGGACAGTGAAAGTGGTGCAGGAGCTGACTTCGGTAATAAACGCCGCAAGAAATATGGAGACAATGGCTTACGAAGTCCCGAGCGGAGCTATAACAGGGGATCAGCTGGAATCCCGGCTTAACGCCATTCTCCAGCAATGTAACAAAATCATCATTGCTTTGCAAAACGACTCGGGGGGCAAAGCGGGTGAGTAACTCCGAAAAGGCCTATTTGGGGCCAATAATCGGCCCCTCACCGGTTGAGGATGTGCAATTTTTGACGATAAACGATATAGGCGATAGGATGCGGGACTTCTCATTTCCACCTGCTTTACGTCCCGCTTTGGAATCAGGTATAGCGGCTGCGATCCGGAACGAACGCGTAGAGGGTGGCAGCGGACCTTTTATGTCGAAGCAAACAATTAGCAATCGAGGATAGTCGGTATGACAATGCCCAACTTTGACAAATTGAACGAGATGGCCCAGCAGCGCGGCGTGCCGTTTCGAGTACTTATCGTCGATGACGAAAAATGGGTTCAGGACGTGTTCAAAGATTTCTGCGAACTGACCAATGCGTTCGAAGTGGAACTGGCTAACGATGGTCACGAAGCGGTCCAGAAAATGAAGCAGGGGGAGTACGACCTGGTGACGCTCGACCTGATCATGCCGGAAATGTCCGGGCTGGAAGTGCTGACGGCGATCAAGAAGGTCTCTCCGCACGTCCCGGTCATGATTATCACCGGCAATGCCACTGACAAGATTATTAATGAAGCGGGTGTACTCGGCGCCTGTCGTGTTATGTACAAGCCGATCATGCTCGAAGATTTTATCGCCGAACTGACGAGCACGCTGGCCCGGTAGTCGGACGATTTTACCCGGCAACTTTGAATCCGCAGCAAGAGAACATGGAGTTAACCGAACAAAGTATGAAGAACTCGATTAAGATCCTCATCGTGGACGATGAAGAAGTGATGCGCAGCCTGCTGGAGAAGATTCTCAAGCGAGAGGGATACAATGTCATCGCGGCCGAAGACGGTCAGCAGGCGGTGGAGATACTCCGGAAGGAACAGGTGAACCTCGTCATTTCGGATATGAAGATGCCCCGCATGGACGGTTTCGAACTGCTCAAACACGTCAAGCAGGAATACCCGAATATCGGAATCATCATCATGACCGCCTACGGCGACACCTACACGGTAAAAGATGCCCTCCTGCTGGGGGCCGACGAATATATCACCAAGCCGTTCAAGTCGTACGAAATCTCGCTCGTGGTCGAGCGGGCGTACTGGCGATTGTTGTCCTACATGGACAAGAAATAGCGAACCCTGTCGGGGAGTAAACATGGCCGGAGCCGACGTCAATACCGCAAAAAAACCTCGAGTATACGTCACCGTATCCAAGGACTCGATGAACGCTACCGTGATGCTCCGCAAACCGGCCGAGGGAGATCCGCCGATCACCGTCGAGGAGATCACCGGGGCGGTCGCCGACCAGGGAATCGTGTTCGGTCTCGATCAGGAAGCGATTCAGAAACTGGTCGCCGATGAGATCTTCAACGCTCCGGTCAAGATAGCTTCCGGCACCCCCCCGTCCCGCGGTCCCAACTCCCAGTTTCAGTATCATTTCGACACCACCGATAACCACCGTCCACAAGTCGATGAAGACGGGCGGATCGACTACAAGAACATCAATTTCGTTCAGAACGTCGAAAAAGGGAAAGTCCTCGTGACCAAGATCCCGGCCAGACCGGGTGAGCCGGGGACCGACATTTTCGGCAAAGTGATCAAAGGCCCGGACGGCCGCGATCTGCCGTTCAAGGGAGGCGCCAACACCGAGGTTTCCGCAGACGGCATGACGCTGGTGGCGGCCGCGAGCGGGGCAATCGTTTTCCTCTATGAAAAGGTCTCGGTCAACGACGTCATGCTCATCAAGGGGGATGTCGATTTCAATGTCGGCAATATCGACTGCCTCGGGTCGGTCCGCGTGACGGGCGATGTCAAAGCCGGGTTCGAGCTGAAAGTCGACGGCGATCTGGAAGTGTCAGGAAATGTCGAAGATTCCACCATGGATGTTAAAGGGAATGTCATGATCAAGGGTGGATTCTTCGGCAAAGGGAACGGCCTGCTCAAAGCGGGCGGCGATGTGTTCCTGAAGTTCTGCGAAGGTCAGAAGATCGTGGCGGGCGGCAATGTCTATGTCGGCGGCGAGGTGATCGGGTGCAACGTCATGACCAAGGGCAACGTCTGGGTCAAAGGCAAGAAGGGGAAAATCGTCGGCGGTGAAATCAGGGCCAACAAAGAGATTCGCGCCGGCGTGCTCGGGTCCGAGGCGTATACGAAAACCTTGCTGGCCGTGGCTTACAACCACGAACTGATGAAGAAGTATTACGAGAGTATCAAGGAAATCAACCGACTGAAAGAAGACGGCGAGCGGGTCAAGCAGGTGATGTATCAGTTGTATCGCCTTCAGATCGACGGGAAGCTGTCGGCCGAACAGACCGAAGCGCTTCAGAAGCTGGAGAAATTCCAGAAGGAGCTTCCCGACGGTATCGCCCAGGTCGAGAAAACCAAAGGCGAGATCGAGGAGCAGCTGCACAAGCTGGAGGGGGCACGGATCGTGGCCGAGGAAATCATGTATCCGGGGGTCCGCGCGACTTTCGGGCTGATTTACCGGGAAGTCAACGAAGAGGCGACCCGGTGTGTCGCGCAACTCGAAGCTAATAAAGTAGTTATTTCCGACTTCAAAGATTAATTCTCTCCTCGTCATTCTAAAAAGGCTTGATCTTCAGGCCGGATCGTCTATATTCCCCTCTACAGATTTTATCGATAGCCGGAGAGGTGGCCGAGAGGCTGAAGGCGGCGGATTGCTAATCCGTTATAGGGTGTCAAGCTCTATCCAGGGTTCGAATCCCTGCCTCTCCGCTTTTTGATTTTGGGGAGTCCGGGTTGGCGAATAAATTAATCAGACGCATATATGTTGGATGCAGGGCAGCCTCGTCTTGGAGCCTGCCGTTGGAGTTGTGGTACATGCTGAATGGGGGAGAGGAAACCCACCGCAAGCGGCTGGGCCACCCGGTCCATCCGGGAAGTAGTCAATTGCTAGAAAGAGGATATAGAATGCCACAATGGAACAAGCTTAGCTTTGAAATAGAGTCGGGCCAAAAACCTCGAGAAAACTTCCACTTGGACTCCGCAATTGCCGACTTAATAATCGCCCCAATTATAGAGAACGGAGCAATTGATATCGTTTCTTGGAGAGCGCATCGAAGATGGGCGCCAAAGGACATCGCTTCGGCTTCTATATATATTGTGATAGGGAGACTGCGGCAAGCATTTGTATGTTTCTTAGGAGTAAAGAGGCGGTGTTTTTGGAGAGTTTGAGAAACATTGGATTCCTCCATGGCCTCGTCTGGGCGGAGGAACATTTTGGACCCAATCAGTATCGAGGTTTAGAGAACGATATCGCCAGGATTACTGAGGATTATTGGCACGACTGCACGAGACAAGTCTGGCACCACTTCGCGCAAGGAGCCTCCCGTTCGTGGATTGAAAGTGTTAAATGGATCAGAGAGGATGTTACGGGTCTGAACCGAAACGAAATGATTGGTCTGCCCATTAGCGATTGCATCAATGCATACGCGCTAGTAGAGCAGAGAATCCGAGCAATTTTTTTGCGGGATGTTGAGGCGGGCTATATTCATCACCTTGACGCGATCTTCGGGTATTATCGCGAAAAACCATGATCGGAGTTGAGGAAGTGGAACCTCTGACAATTGTCAATAGTGTTTTGCTCTTTCTGAGTAGGTACTTTGCCAACAAGTGCATTGGTAAGTGGTTGTCCAAGAAAGAGCAGCAGTCGGCCCTTCGCTCGGCGATGGTAGAAGCTCTGGAGTGTGTTCATGGATCCGGTTATGAGCGCGCAGGATACGGTGTCTTAGATACCTCATTCCTGGAAAGAGACGCAGTTGCGGAACAGCTTTGGTCTGTTCTGCTTGATCCTACTTCCAACAGAGACATTGATTATGAATTACTGGTTAGAGAGAGCGAGGCAGTATATGAGGACTTCAAAGCAACCCCCGAAACTAAAGAGGCAATCGAGTTATTCGTCGACTTGCTCATCGATCAAATGTGGGTGCGGCCCGCGCTTAGTGACTTGCTAACAGCCAGGGTTATCCGTCAGCACGATCATCTACTTACTTCACGCAAGAAGAAAATCTTGATTAGCCATTATCTGATGCGCAAACGGGACGAAGTGTGTAAGGACCTGTCCGAGTCACTTGGTGATGAAAACACCTATGTCGAGCCGTTGCTAGAAGGCAACATTAGGTCCGAGTCACTCAGAAGTGAAAACACATTTGTCGACCCATTACTGGAAGACGACCATACGGTTGAGTACCGGCAGCTTTCTTCGGAAGAAGAATCGTCGGCAGCAGAAGTTAATAGGTATAAGCCTATTGATCTAATAGACTCTCTCTTGTCGAAAGGGACGCGAGAATTCATTGTTACGGCAGAATCTGGATACGGCAAGACGACACTTCTTCGCCAAACATTCTTGAGGCTTGCTAATTTATATGACGAAAAGCGGTTGTTACCAGTCTTATGGCTTCCACGTGAAGCAGAAAGCTGTAATAAGGATAACATTCGCAGTCTCCTGGTCTCGGAGTTCATGAAAGGCGGTGTATTTCGAGAAGATCAAATTCGGTCCTTCGTCAATCTTGACTTTCGCGATGGCAACTTTGTCTTTCTCATTGATGCTCTTGATCAAATACACTTGCAGAGCAAGATTATTGGCTGCTTTGAAGGCTCAGATTTCAGTCCCAATTATGTGGTTCTATCTTCGAGGCCAATGGCTTATGATCAGGAGAGACTCCATTTGAAAAGATACGAGCAGATCCATCTCCGCGCATTTGATCGTGACCGCTGGTCAGAGTATCTCGGAGAATCACGCGCTGCAGTGCTTCGTGGTGTAGTAAATGACAGGATTTTCGAAGTACCGCTCCTGCTAAAACTGGTCGTTCAATACTGGTCAGAGAGCAAGAAATCGGTCGATTCGATTAAAAGCAGAACTGGGTTGTACAGAAGCTTGCTTACGGACGTACTTGACCGACAGGAAGTAAGAGATGCAACGAGGAGAGATACAGGAACGTACCCTTCTGTTCAGGACATGCACCATAATCTCCGTCGACTCTCGTATCACACATTGATGGTTGGCTATTTGGGTCAATTCCGGCGATCAGTTGCTCGCAAGATTCTTGGCCAGGATCTTCTTTGTCAGGTACAGTCAAATGGTGGAATCTTAGAATTGCTGGAAATGGGAGACTACTTTTGTTTTCGTCATAGGTCTTTTCAGGAATTCCTTGCTGCGGAGTACCTGCTTGAATGTGCGAACACCCATAACTGCGACTTTAGTCAGTTCGAATCTTATTTGTTTCATCCCAATTGGGAGGAACCGATCCGCTTTCTTGCAGGATTACTAGACAAAGAAAATACCGAAAGACTGGTGAGGTTCATTCTTCAAAATGCAAGTGATAGACCCCTAACGATCTACCATGATGAGATTCGATTGGCATGTCTCTGTTTGACTGAAATGGAATTCACTTCGGCGCAACTACGTAATTCGATTGTAGATCGAATCTTAGAGGATTTAGAAAACCCTCTTCTGGTCGAACGAACCATAGGTTACGCCTTATTGATCTATGATCCTCAAATTGTATCCAAACTTATTTCTCTAGGGACAAGTAAGTATAGCAGGCTAGTCCGGAAGGCACTGGAGGAGATGCGATCTCCCGAGGTAGTAGACCAGTTAGTCGATGAGCTGCAGAGTGACGAGGAACAGGTGAGACAATTGGCCATCGAAGTATTGGGTAACATAAAGGCTCAGGAGGCGATAAAGCCGCTGATGAGTTCTCTTGAAGATCCAAGCAATGAAGTGAAGGAACTGGCGATCAGAGCGTTTCGTGAAATAAAGGCTCCTGAAGCGGCCGCTTCATTGATAAGACTGCTTTACAACGATGATGAGAACTTGAGGGTATCAGCATATCTGGTTCTGCAGGACATTTGCTCTCCAGAAGAATCTGCCCAATTAATCAGAGTACTCCAGGACGGGCATGGAGGCGCAGCCAAATGGGCAGCTGAGTTGCTAGGCAAGATGAAATCGACTGAAGCCGTGGCGCCCTTGATTCAAGCACTCAGACATGAGAACAGTGAGCTCAGAGAATCATCCGTGAAAGCGCTAGCCGAGATCGGGTCTCCGGAATCAATTGATCCGCTAATTCAGTCGTTACTGGACAGGGCTGCAGAGGTGAGGGCATCAGCGGCCTATGCGTTGGGCGAATTGAGATGTACTGAGGCTCAATCGCCTTTGATGGATGCGCTGATGGATGATAACGAGAATGTAAGGGCATGTGCCTCTAGAGCGCTGGGCCAAATCCAGTCACTCCAAGCCGTACATCCGTTGATCTTGTTGCTAGAGGACCAGAGTGAATGGGTCCGCCTGTTAGCGGCGGAGGCGCTCGGTGAAATAGGATCTCCTGAAGCAATACAGCCCCTAGGCAAAGTGCTTGGGGACAACAGCCAGGAAGTCAGCAAGTCCGCCGCCGCCTCACTTAGTAGAATAAAATCAACTGATTCGATAAAGCTCCTGATACGCGAGCTTGGGAATCGAGACGAGCTGGTCCAAAGAAATTCAGCTCTGACCTTAGCAGAGGCAAGATGCGCTGAGACAACGCAATTGCTTATAGAGGCCCTTGGCGATAATAATGAGATTGTAGTGAAAAATGTATCGTTTGTTCTTGGCAAAATGAGGTCGACTACAGCAATTGTCCCACTTATTGAAGCGCTAGCGACTGGAAGCGAGAACAGTAGGATTTGGGCTGCATACGCTCTAGGTCAGATTAAGTCGCGGGAGGCGGTTAAACCACTTATCAATGCGCTATCCGATCAAAGCGAGACGGTCAAACAGATGGTAGCGTTTTCTCTGGGTGAACTTGGTTCGCCATTGGCCGTACATGACTTGATCACATTACTTCGGAATGAGAGTGAAGAGGTAAGGGTGGCCGCGATTGCTGCCTTAGGACGCATTAGGTCAGCTCGAGCTGTAGAACCATTGTCGAGAGAATTGCGAAGCAAGAGTACCAAGGTAAGATATAGAACCGTTCGGGCATTGAGAGAAATTGAAACTCCGGAAGCGGTGCAATTATTGGTAAAAGCGTTAGCTGACAGGAACGAATTCATAAGATTGGAAGCGGTGATTTCAATGTTCTACCTGAAGCCGCTGGAGGCCGTCAAGCCGCTTTCGAAAATCGTACTGAGCAAAGGAGCAAGCGAATACGATAAGCAATTGGGAATAAATGCGTTAGGTAAGATCGGTTGCACATCCGTATCTACACTGCTGATTGACGCTATTGAAGACAAAAGCGAAGGTGTGAGAGATCGAGCTGTTAACGCACTAGGCAATATGTTAGGGAGCGAGGTGATTAAGCGGTTGGTCGTGGCGTATAAGAGCAATAGCTCAATTGATTACAGAAAAAATATCCTGAATGCACTGGTTCGTTGTGATAGAGAGACTCGAAGGGCTGAGAAGATCAATCACGATGTCTGCTAGATTAGTTCAATCTTGAAACCGGCAGGGTCAGGTATTGACATTGCGACTTATGTTCATCTGATCAACAAAGTTCTATATGTGTCCCAGCGAGCCCGCTTTTTGATTTGCTCTGATTTGGGGAGACTGGGTTGGCGAATAAATTCTACAAGTGTGAGTATGATGAGAGACATGTCGTCTTTTCAGCTGAGACGCCCGGTGCGTAATGGCCTCCGAGATTCTCTGCACCTTTCACGGCTCGAGAGAGAGTTGGGGGGCGAGGTCTCAGGCGATTGATTGATTGGTCTGTAACTTGACCGGATTCGGAGGGTACACATGCCAGCGGTTGAGATCTTATCTGCAGTTGCGACAATAATAGGAGTAAGCGTCAAAGAACTTCAGGATAAAGTCAACGAGTATCTGAAGCGCAGGGAATCGACCAAAAGCGAACAGCAAAGAAATGAGAGATTCGCGCAGATAGGCGCCATTTCGAGAAACAATCTCGACACGAAACTACTTCGCCAATACTATGAAAGGCGAATTGCGGGAGATGACTCTTATTTCTATTCCTATACCGTTGACGATCACAAAATTCTGACAAACTCGCTTACCAAACCGGACTGGAATTCGCGAACGATCCCTCTTTCCCTCGACGACAGCTCGTGCTCGCTTGTTGACCAGAAAATCGATCTGAAACTCCCGAGTCTGGACCGAGTATCAAGACTGCTTGCCGTCCTGGATTCGAAGGATCTCGACCTTCGAGATAGGCCCATCTATCGGATGACCGATTTTGAGCTCGACAAGTCCCGGTATCACTCAGCTTTTGCGCTCACGCCGTTCTTTTCGTACAAGTTCACGATGGGCTTGATTATCGATGAATTGTATGAGGCCCTGATCGATACGGGGCATGATTTCGATGCTATCCTCTCGAATAGAACAAAGTGGCTCGCTGTTCGAGAGATGCTCCTGCCGAGCAGGCAGGCGGTCCTGTCTCCCAAAAAGAGAATGTGCGCAGGTGGCGTATTCGTGGTGTTCGCGATGGCCCGTCCGGCTCCGGACAATGACTATCAAATACTGACTCAGATCAGATCTGCGAAAGTGGCAGACAATCAGGGCTCAATCAGCGTGATTCCGAGGGCCTTCCATCAGCACATGTGCAACGAGGACGAGGAGATAAACATCCTCAGGACGGTATTCCGCGAGATCTACGAGGAGCTGTATAATGGAAAGGAAGTTGAAGGAAGCACCAAGAACCTTCGTGCCGACCATTTCTTGCAGTACACTCCCGCAGTCAAATGGCTCAGAGAGAATATCGACAAGATAACTATCGAGCTGATATCATACGGTTTCAATGGCCTGTCCGGAAATTACGAATACGGCATTCTCTTTGCCATTCATGATCCATACTTCTGGAACAATCATACCGAGAAGATCCATCTGAACTGGGAGTCTGACAAGGCTCCTCGCGGTCACTCAAGTCGGAATGCGAAAGCACTAAGCAGCTTGCTGCGCGACGGCAATTGGGCGACCGAGACTTTGCCGCCGATGATCGAGGGCCTGATAAGATTGAAGGAACTCGCACCCGACAAAGTGAATCTGCCCGATATCCAGAGAGTCGTGGACAGGTAGTCGACCTGTTGCAGAGACCGGACGTATGCGTGGAGGGTTGGGGCGGGTTTCAATTTTGAACGAAGATGAACTTGAAAGTAGTTGAAGTAGGTCGGGTTCTGACGGATTCGGCCCGTCGTAGGCGGGCCGAAATGACGGAAAAACCCGACTTCTTTCCAGCGAGACAGAAGATGTTTTACTGGCATCGCGTGACGTCTTCGAACGCGAACGCGTCCTCATCCGGAACTCCAACTAGTGAGTACCTGTGGGATCGGTTCGTAGGAAGAATGCAGATGATGATTTTCGATAATATGAAGAGGAGACCCACCGCAAGCGGATGGGCCACCCGGCCATCATCTACATTATCATAGACGAGGGGTCAAGGGCTTTCCCGCCTCGGAACCTTATTCCAGTGCCCTAGTGGCAAGGAGGTCAATTGTGAAAATAGTAACGAGAGAAGACGCGAGTAGGTTGCTGGGTGGAAGTCCGCTGGACACTTTTGTCAGAGAGCTTTCGATTAGGCTGCCCTTAGTGGGCGATACCTACTCGATTCCGATCGACTCGGGTGCGAAGACAAAGATGTCCAGGCTGTTTGCAGATGTGCTTCTCAAGAGCCCAAGCGTCTGCATTTACATTTCCGGCTGGAGCGTATGGGGGTACTCAGAGAACCTTGACTTGTTCTACGGATACCGGCGCTCTTTCGGCGAGAATCGGATTCTGATGGAAGCGCCGGTTCACTTCTTTGAGTCAAGCGAAGTGGATACTTTCGTCAGTATCCTCTGTATGGCGTTCTACTTCGTATGGGACGCCTGGGTTTTCGATACAGAAGGAAAGGCGCTCGTTCGGATAAGTCACGATGAATGGCTCGAGATTCGTACCGATGATGAGGACATTCGGAAAGAGTTTGTAACGGAGTTGGAAGGATTTAATATGCGTCTTCTTCACGGCAAGTAATACGTGTCTGAGTCGCTTGAGCTAGGTGCTCGACGATGTGATGGAACTCAAGTAGTTGTACCTTCTCGGACTCTGTCGTTCAAGGCTCTGTTTCTCCGACCTGTTACGGTGTACGGCCAGAAGGTCATCATGATTCTGAAGAACAAGCTAAAGGAGATGAAAGACGCATTCGGTACGCTCTGACAAAGGTCCTCCTGACGGTCAATGCCTTGGAATCGAAGGAGAACTATTTGGATGACACTTCGCTGGTATATTTCGACGACAGGAGGGTACGCTCTTTCTAACGCCCTTCTAACAGCGAACTTCACCGAACTGCACGGAACTTCAAGTTACTTCACTTAACTTCACGTTACTTAACCTAAGTGCAGCCCTTGACTTAAGCCTAATTTGTTGGTATATAGGGAGTAATGCGAAAACGACGGCGGAGAATCCCTGCCTCTCCGCTTTTTGATTTGCTCTGATTTGGGGAGACTGGGTTGGCGAATAAATTAATCAGACGCATATATGTTGGATGCAGGGCAGCCTCGTCTCCGAGCCTGCCGTTGTGAATTGCTGTAAGCACGGGTGGCCCGTCCGCTTGCGGCGGGTTTCAATATTGAGAGAAAATGAATTTGAATGTGATAATGGGTCGTAGATGTTCCACAGCAGAACTGTGAGGCACCGGGCTAACAAGCCAAGTGACGGAGATTGATATCGCATGAACACGTGGCATCTATTGCGAATTGTACTTGCTCTTCCTGTGAGTATTGGTGGTTTTGTCCTCGGATATCGATTCGGAAAACGACGACACTTCTCTGCACCTGTTGGCACGCCGACCATTGACGGGATTATTGCGGGTGTGTTTTTCGCAGGATCTTCGCTTTGGTTACTGATTCTGCTTGGTAATTTTGTAGTCTGGTTGGCGGGGGACTGACGATGAATTTGATTTCGGGTGCCCCGCATCCTTGCCGGGCGACCGGCCCCGAAGGAACCCGCGGCAACCGGCAGACTCTTCATAAATCACCTACATCAACGCGCGAATTCGACTCGTATCACAGGATATGATGACAGGCAGGGCATTTTGACTCAGCACGCGAAATCACCGCCAGGCTACTTGCTGGATCTTCTGGAAAGTACCTTCCGCAAAAAATCGACTCGCTGGGCTGTTCCTGACTGCGGCCTGTCGGCGGCGCATCGATATTCCGTCGAGTTCGAAGATAACAGTTCCGTATTTGTCAAGGCCGCCACCGATGAACAAACCGAGCAATGGCTCCGTGGCGAACATCTCGTCCTGTCATCCGCCCGATATAATTTCATGCCGAAGGTGATAGAGTGGATCGACAAACCGGGCTTGCGTCCGGTGCTGATAAGTGAGGATTTGAGCCGGGCGTACTGGCCGGCCAGTCACGCCGGTGTGGTCTGGCGAGAAGGAGACTTTGATCTTCTCTTCGACGGTATCAAGGAGCTTTCAACAACCAATCCCCCTATGGATCTGCCTGCCCTGCAAAACCGACGGACTGCCCTTTGGCCGAAGATTGCCGAAGATCCGGAAAGCTTTATCCGCCTCAAGTTGTGTTCAGAAGCTTGGCTGCGAAAAGCAATCGATGCTTTGGTCGAAGCTGAGCGGTTGGCCGATCTAACCGGTAGCTGTTTCGTTCACGGTGATCTGAGAAGCGACAATATTTGTTTCGATGGCGAGCAGGTGATGTTCGTGGATTGGAGCCACGCTGCCCGTGGGAGTCGTGCCCACGACCTGGCGGCCTTGCTCCCGGCTCTTCATCTTGAAGGTGGGCCGGCGCCGTGCGAGATTATGCCCGACGGAGGGAGTGAAGCAGCGCTGGCCTGCGCCGGACATATTATGCGCATAACGCGGAATCATTCAATACCTGAGTGGCTGTTCGCGGTGTTCAAGAAGCTCATTGCTATCGAGCTTGAATGGGCAAGCAATTGCCTCGGATTGGACGAGCCGGATGGAACTAAGTGGAACGCGATTTGAGAGGCACCCGCCGCTGGGGCTTGCCGACGATTCGACGCCGAAACCAAAACCCTAACGTCAGCGGACATTGTGAAGGCGAGCATCAAGACAACGAGAGGCCATACAGGATTTTATGAAAAATGACAGTATCACCCTGACTAAGACAGAAGTAGACGACTTGAACGTATTATTTGAATTTCAGCTCGACAAGGAAGCAATTCAATTGGCGGCGTTCACACCGAAAGATCCAACCGATAAAATTGCTTACATTGAAAAGTATTCAAAGCACCTGGCTGACCCTACAATAAATAACCAGACGATACGAGTGGATGGTGTGATCGCAGGCAGCATTGCGAAATTTGTTATGGAAAACAATGCGGAGATCACGTATTGGATTGACAGGAAATTTTGGGGACAGGGAATCGCCACGTCCGCACTCAGAGAATTCTTGAAAATAGTGCCGGTCAGGCCAATTTACGGACGTGTTGCATTTGACAATTATGGTTCTCAAAGGGTATTGGAGAAATGCGGTTTTGAGAAAATCGGCAAGGACAAAGGATTTGCCAATGCCCGACAGGCAGAGATCGAAGAATATATTTATAGACTCTCAGAGTAATAGGAGGACCGTTTTGGAGAGAGATGGCGGGCCCGAAGCGGGTTCACCCTACCTT
>CAVQCT010000007.1:0-83446 GCA_963711085.1 uncultured candidate division Zixibacteria bacterium
ATCAGGAATCATCCCGAAGTAAACAACGTGCTGCTGACCGGTGGCGATCCGATGATTCTCAAAACCCCGAAACTGGAAAAGATCCTTGCCGACCTGAGAGAGATCGATCATGTGCGGATCATCCGCATCGGGTCGAAGATGCCGGCGTTCAATCCGTTCCGGTTCAGTAACGATCCTGAGCTGATGGCTGTGTTCCGGAAGTACTCGCTTCCGGACAAACGCATTTACCTGATGTGCCATTATGACCATCCGCGCGAGCTGACCGAAGAGTCCCGCGAGGCGATTCGTCTACTGATGGAAGCCGGGGTGGTCTGCGTCAATCAGAATCCGATTATCCGGGGGATCTCGGATGATCCGGAAGTGATGTCGACCCTCTGGAACGAGTTATCTTATATGGGTGTGCAGCAATACTATATCTTCCAGTGCCGTCCGACCGCCGGTAACGAGCCGTATGCGCTGCCGATTGTCGAAGCATATCACAAGATCGAGGAAGCAAAGAAGAAATGCTCCGGTCTTGGGAAACGGCTCAAATTCGCCATGTCACACGAATCGGGGAAGATCGAGATCACCGGTGTCGATCACCGGCATATCTACCTGAAGTATCATCGCGCCAAACATCAGAAAGACGAACAACGGATGATCGTCTGTCATCGGGATGATTCAGCCGGGTGGTTGGACCAGCTCAAGCCGGTCGATGGGTATCGAAATGAGTTCTATGATAAGGGATTTCAGCGGACCAACTATTCGACCGTCGCCAATTAGGCTGATCCTTTTTAAACAGCAGTTCTCGAAGCCGGACGAGTATGATGCTCTCCGGCTTTATTTTTGATGTTTCTTCTTCATTTCGGTATTGAAATCGGTCGATTTGTTTCTCGGAATCGAAAGCGTTTTCCATTCCTCGCCGACCAGGTGTTTGGCCAGGAATACGATCTGCCCGACATGGTAGGCATTGTGAGAAAGCTGCCGGTTGATGGCGGCAATGACGGAATAAGGCTCCGTCCTTATAGTGATTGTCCGGGTGAGGTCCTCCGGCTTTAAGCTCGCCATCGTATCAAACACTACTTGCCAGTTGGCGTCCCATCGATTGAGAATGCTGTCACGATTCTCCTGCTCGGTCAGTTCGAACTCCGAGTCACGAATGCGATCCGGCTTTTCACCGTCCGATTCGAGGAAATTGGTCCATCGGGAGCGAAGATTCCCGGCGACATGCTTGACAATAACGGCAATGCTGTTCGATTCAGCATCCAGCGCCGTGAAAAACTGTCCGTTATCTACCTGACGAATGGCATTATCGGCAAGTTCCTTGAGCCGATGGAATTCGGCCAGGGCGATTTCTACATAGTTAGTTGTCTTCATATCCATCGTGTAACACGCCTGAGCTTACGCTGTTCCTACTACTCGACCTTCTTGTTCAATACCGAAGCCGAAGCCTGTGCCGTCGGCAGGATGATAACCTCGGCAATCTGAACATGCTCCGGCCGTTGGGCGATCCAGGCCACTGTCTCGGCGATATCTTCACCCCGAAGCGGCTGATATCCTTTGTAGACTGACTTCGGCCCGTGGGTTATCACCGTAAAAGCGAACCTGCGAAAACTCGGTCTCTACCAGGCCGGGGTCCACGGTTGAGACCCGAATAGGGATATCGTTCAAATCCAGCCGCATCCCTTTGGTGATTGCGTCGACCGCGTGCTTCGTGGCACAATAGACGTTGCCGCGTGGGTAAACTTCGTGACCGGCGATCGATCCTATATTAATGACATGCCCGTGCCCGCGCTTCACCATCAGCGGGATCACCTGGCGGCTGACGAAGAGGAGACCCTTTATATTGGTATCGATCATTTCCTCCCAGCCATCCGGATTCCCCTCTTGAATCTTGTCGAGGCCGCGGCTCAGACCGGCGTTATTGACCAGAATATCGATCTTTTTCCACCCTTCGGGTAAACTGCTGATCGCATTCTCGACCTGATTGCGATCGCGAACGTCAAGTTCAAGCAGGTGATATTTGACCTTGAAGTCTGAAACCAGGTCTTCGAGTTTCTCGATTCGGCGGGCGGCCAGAATCAAGTCGGCGCCGAGATCGGCAAATTTTCTGGCACAGGCGGCCCCGATTCCGGATGAAGCTCCGGTGACGAACACTATCTTATTCTTCATGGATGACATAGGCTTTTCCTTCAGATACAGGATTTTGGTCAATTTAATTCAGTCATGGTCCGCCGTCAATGCAGGTTTTAGCCAGCCGAGTCAATTACACCGGAAACGTCCGTCACAATACAGAAAACTGTGTAATTATTTGTCAAATATATGCCTGCCAAATCCGAGGATGATGAGGAATAGGGTCCAATATGCTCCGGGGCATCCATCAACGGGCAGCCTTATGATCAAGGAAAGTCTGCCCACCTGTTGAACATCTCCCACAGATTAAACAGGGGACAAATCATCCCGTAGGCGGCGGACATTTCTTCGGGCCACATAAGTGATTGCTAATGAGTCGTTTAAATGGCCATACGGGATTACCGAAGGGTTGGAGCGGTCAGGCACACAATCTGCAGTACTCAGGGTGAGAAAATAGTGAAATGACCTAAAACTATCACCGCCGATGCCCGATAAAATATATGGCGAACGGGCCATATCTTTCGGGTGCGGAGCAGCGCTTGCGGAGGATATCAGGATGGCAACAGCTAAGAAGAAACGTAACCTTCCCCCCGGTTTGCCGCACAAAACATACTGGCACCTGTACAGCCTCCAGAATATGGAGTCAGAGAAGCTGGCCAGGATCGTGAACAAGATATTGAAGCACGAGTATGTTTTGATAAAATAACCGTCAAATTTAAGCTTGACAGGTTTTAGCAAGGGAGATAACTTCAGGGCTTATTGCGAGGAGACCTATAGCGAGTGCTCTTTTAAGGGAACTTCGCATACTTCCACGTATTATAGACTATCACAGGAGTTTTGTTAAAGAAGAAACTGACATTTCTGTTTATTCCCGGCTCCGCTGGGAGTTCTAAGCAGCTAAGCATACCGGTGGCGCTGATATATGCCACCGTAACTATCGCCGCTGTTTTGGTCATTGCAAATTTCTTCCTGTCAGCTCAGTTTTTCACCGACCGAGTCAATTCCTCGGAGCTTCAGCGCCTCCGCAGCGAGAATGCCCAGCTCAAGGACAAATTCGAGCAAATGCGGTGGAATCTTGCCGAAGTTCAGGACAGGTATCAGGATCTGGTCCAAAAAGAGGTCATGATCCGCAATATGTTCGATCTGCCGGAAATCAATACGGAGGAGCGCCAGCTCGGTATCGGTGGTCCGATTCCCAAAGCGATGCTTCACCAGACCGAGACTGAGAAAGTGGCTACTTCGACCGAGCTCGAAGTCGACCGGCTGCTCAGGCTTTCACGCTATGAACTCCAGAAGTATGGCGAAGTCGAAGAAGCGGTCAAGAATGTGAAAGACCGTCTCGAGCACACCCCTTCGATCTGGCCGACCCAGGGCTGGACCTCCCGCGGCTTCGGCATGAAATTCGACCCGTTCACCGGATATAAGCAGATGCACCGTGGAATCGATGTCGCTAACCGGACCGGTACGCCGATTATCGCGCCGGCGGATGGTGTGGTCCAGGAGACCCAGAGTTCGAACTCCGGCATGGGCAACTGCATAATTATCAATCATGGCTACGGTTTCCAGACCCGGTACGGCCATCTCTCCAAGATTGAAGTCAAGCGGGGGCAAAAGGTGAAGCGTGGCGATGTGATCGGTTTGATGGGTTCGACCGGTTATTCGACCGGGCCGCACCTTCATTACGAAGTAATCCGCAACGGTCAATTTCTCAACCCAACCAATTATATCCTGAACGGACAAAACGACTTATAGGATTTTCTGCACCAGGTCGTGATCGTCCGCCGCGTGGCGGTTTTTTTTTGCCTGATATGTCGTCTTCTGGCCGGGCCGGGACCCCCCTCAGGACAGCAAATAAAAGATTTGGCGAATCTATTTTATCTGGTTATTATAGGGGTACTCCGACATCCTGGAGTGCGGAGGAACTCATTCTCTAAGTGATTTGTTATCAAAGAATACGAGATGAAATCAAAGACGTACCGACATACCCCGGCACCGCGTGATCTCAACCCGACCGGTGAGTTAACGCTCGAAGAGATCGATGAGATTCAGGTCAAAGAGCTGATTCGTCAGATCAAGCACGGCAATCGCCATGCATTCACTGAACTGGTAGACCGGTATCAGAACCAGGTGGCATCGCTCGCCTACAAAATGGTCAGTGACTACGATGAAGCTGCTGATATCACGCAGATTGTATTCCTGAAGATGTCCAAGAATATCTGGCGTTACGACGAGAGCAAGAAGTTCTATACCTGGCTCTACCGGATCACGATCAACGCCGCGATCGACTATATCCGTAAGCACAAGCGACATCGCCATGAATCGCTCGAGAATTTCCACGAGACGATCGAGAATCTCGAGTCGGGGCCGGAATTCTCTTTCCGCTGTCGTCAGATCGACGGTTATATCTCGCAGGCGGCGAAATCGCTGAATGACAAGCAAAGATCAGCGTTTATCCTTCGGGATGTCGAAGGGTGCAAGATAGACGATGTTGCCAATATCATGGATATGCCTGAGGCGACCGTCAGATGGTATTTGCACCGTGCCCGCAACAAAATCCGCCGTGAACTTGTCCGCAAGTGTCCCCATCTTCTGCTGATGTTCGGCATTAAGTAGCCTTTTTCGGCTTCCTTACTAATTCCTCGTTTGTATATTAATTACCATGGCAACGAATACTGAATTGTCTCTGAAAATAAACGGCATGCATTGTGCCAGTTGCGTGAACACGATCGAGAAATCGCTGAGTGCCATGCCCGGGGTGAAGAACTGCAGGGTGAATCTCGCTATGCACTCGGCGGTGGTGTCATTCGATAAGGCGAGGGCCACTAAGGAGGGGATAATAGAGCGGGTCTCTCAGCTTGGCTTCAGTGCTTCGATTGGCACTCCCGATGTCTTATCGTCGAACGCCCGCGAACTCCGCGACGCTCGGACGATGTTCCTGCTCGCCCTCTATGTCACCCTCCCATTATTAGCCCTGGCGCTCTTTCCGGCAATAGCTCATCGATATCTCTTTGGAAGACTAATTGATGGCTTGATCCAGGGAATAATCGCGGCTGCGGTTCTCTTCTGGGCGGGGCGGGGGATTCTTAAGGATGCCGCCTTGCAGACGCGCCACCGCCGGGCCAACATGAACACCCTGATTGCGATGGGCAGTTTGACAGCTTTCGGTTGGAGTGTGTACGCAATTATTCAGTCGTTCGCCGGGAGGCCCGAGCCGCTGTACTTTGATTCTGCAGCGATGATCATCACCCTTATCCTCCTCGGAAGATTTCTCGAAGCCAGATCCAAGGGACGGGCGGGAGAGGCGATCAAGGCACTCCTCAACCTGACTCCGGCTAAGGCCCTTGTGGTTATCAACGGGGTGGAACTCGAGATCGACAGCCAGACGGTAAGCCCGGGGATGGATCTGATCGTCAGGCCCGGCGAGCGGCTGGCCGCCGATGGGACAATACTGGAAGGGATGCCGGTGATCGATGAATCAATGTTGACCGGGGAGTCGGTGCCGGTAGAGAAGAAGATTGGAGAGACCGTCCTGGGTGGCTCACTCAACGGAAATACGCCCTTCCGTGCGAAGATCACTGCGACCGGCGATGCTACTTTCCTTGCTTCGATAATTCGTCTCGTATCTGATGCCCAGGGGAAGAAGGCCCCGGTGCAGAAACTTG
This sequence comes from uncultured candidate division Zixibacteria bacterium, assembly GCA_963711085.1. Taxonomy (GTDB): domain Bacteria; phylum Zixibacteria; class MSB-5A5; order GN15; family FEB-12; genus CAVQCT01. Next base: position 5,775 of record CAVQCT010000007.1, read on the forward strand.
CCGATGTGGTCGCATCGGTCTTCGTCCCCGTGGTAATCGGCCTTGCTCTAGTAACTCTCGTTGTCTGGTATTTGGTGGCTCCCGACAATCCGCTGATGGTCAAAAGCGTCATCTCAGTTTTGATCATCGCCTGTCCTTGTGCGCTCGGTCTGGCCACCCCTACCGCGATTCTGGCCGGGACCGGAAGGGCCGCAAGAGAAGGGATCATCATTCGAGGAGGGGATGTTCTTCAGCGATTAAGTGAGGTGGATACGCTGGTGTTCGACAAGACCGGAACTGTCACGTACGGCAAAATGGAGGTTGTTGCGGTACGGGCATTCACCGGGATGAACGAAGACAGTTTCATTCGATTGGTAGGCAGTGCGGAAATCAAGTCAGAACATCCTCTGGCGAAGGCGATCGTCCGTTATATGAACCAGCGCCAGGTGGAAAGGACTGATGTTGTCGATGTTGAGGCGCTTCCCGGAGTCGGTTTACGCGGTCGCCATGAGAATCGGGCACTATTGATTGGTAACGCCAGTCTGATGAAGAAAGAGAAAGTGGAATTCGGCGAGAGTACCGAAGCCGCCGAACAGGAAATGGAAAAAGGGAGAAGCGTGGTGTTCGTCGCTCTGGACGGCCGGGTGGTCGGTATTGTCGCGCTGGCCGACGTCATCCGCAGCGAGGCAAAAGAAGTGATCACAGCACTGAAGGTTCGCGCCCGGCATATTACCATGCTTTCGGGAGACAACTATCGAACGGCCGGCGGAGTGGCGAAAGCGATTGGGATCGAGGCGTTCGAAGCTGAAGTGCAGCCGTCACAGAAACAGATGATTGTCGAATCGCTGCGAAAGGCCGGGGGGAAAGTGGCGATGATTGGCGATGGTATCAACGATGCTCCGGCGCTGGCAGCGGCCGATGTCGGTGTGGCCCTCGGCAGTGGAACCGACATCGCCATGGAAGCGGCCGATGTCGTCCTGGTTCGCTCCGATATGCGGGCAATTCCCAAAATGCTGCTGGTCTCCCGACTGACCATGCGGGTGATCCGCCAGAACCTCTTCTGGGCTTTTGTCTACAATATCCTCGCTATCCCGTTGGCGGCCGGATTGTTTTATCCGACATTCGGGCTTACGTTGTCCCCGATGGTTGCAGCAGGGGCCATGGCCTTCTCCTCGGTGTTCGTGGTGACGAACTCGCTGCGGCTCAATCGGCTTGATCTCAAGCTGGTCCAGTCCTGATTTTATTCGGCCCGAATTCAATATCCCGCATATTGTTCTGACCCTATCATTTAATGCAAATGTAGATGGAAGCGGAGGTTATCTTTTCATTCCATCCGCCGATATATAGGCAAAAAGGTATCTTTTCAATTTGGGCTGCGAATCGAACTCAACAGGAATCTATGACTACTAAAGACGATAGCACTATGCCTGCTGATACCGAGCAGGAATTACAGGTCCAGCTTGAGGGGGATAGATGGCTGGAGATGTTCGCGCTCTTTGTGCACGACATGGAATCTCCCCTTGCTTCAGTGAAATACCTGCTTAAGCTGCTCGAAGACGGCAAGTATGACCCAAAACGACAGATCCACCAGCGGCTCGTCTCTTCCTCGCAAGTGGCGATTACCCGGGCGGAGTCGATTATTTACGATATCATGGCCGTGGCCAAGGCCGGTGGTCGAGGACTTCCGGTATCGATTTCGACCTTCGATCCATATCCGGTGATCGAAGAAGCGGTGCTTCTCATTCATAGCGCCGCTACTGAAAGAAATATCAAAGTCAACCTAGGTCCCGGCAAGACGAAACTTAAGGTGCTTGCCGATGCCAGCCTGCTGAGACGGACCCTCGATAATCTGCTCTACAACGCCTACCGGCACACGCCGGAAGGAGGGGCGATCGACGTCTACGTGTTCGAGGAGTCTGAGTCTTTTTTCATCAATGTCAAAGATACCGGTCCCGGACTTGGCGACGTGGACAGCGAGAAATTATTCGAAAAGTACGGACAACTTGAACTACGGTCGGAGAGGAAACACCGCGGTGTGGGGCTCGGACTGTATTTCTGCAAACTTGCCGCTACCGGTATGGGGGGAACGGTCATCGCCGATGATCATCCCGAAGGCGGAGCGGTCTTTACACTCAGGCTCCGAAAGGCCGGGGGAGAATAAGATATGAGCTCGATGAAACTCGACGCCGAATCATATTTGAAAACAGGATCCAACGAACTACGGGTACTGGAATACCGCACTTGCGGTATGTCGTTCGGCATAAATATCCTCAAAGTGAATAAGATAGTCTCCGAGCTGAAGGATTTCCTTCGGGTTCCCGAAACTAATCCGGCGGTCAAAGGAGTGTTCAAGGATATGGATCGCCTGGTGCCGCTTATCGATCTTGGTGAGTATCTCGGTGTCAGGGTCGAATCGAACCTGCGTCGGAAAGTGGTCGTGACGGAGTTTTTCGGCGTCCTGACCGGATTCTGGGTGGACAGCATCGACTGGATACACCACTTCAAGTGGGAAGACGTCATCGACGCTCAGAATGTCTTTGCCCAGATCGATCAACGGTATGTTATCGGCATCGTCAAGCCGACGGAAGACCGGATGGTTCAGATGCTGGACTACGAGACTATTCTGCTTGATCTTTGTCCTCACCTCGGTAAGCAGACAACAGCCAATTACCAGGGAAACGCCGACTTCACCAGGAAGCGGATTCTGATTTCCGAGGATTCCCCGGCAGTACGGGCAATGCTCGTCAGCGAGTTGACTGAACTTGGCTGCGAGGTGGTAGAATCGAGCGACGGGCTCCAGGGCTGGAAGCAATTCGAGGCCTCAAAGTTCGATCTGGTCATTTGCGATGTAGAAATGCCGCAGATGGACGGTCTGGCACTGACTTTGCGAATTCGGCAGTCTGATCGCCCGGAGACACCCGTTATCGTTTATTCATCGATAGGGGATATTGGAATGAAATCGCGCGCGGCCTTCCTGAAAGCTGACGCTCATATTACGAAGCTTAATCTCGACCTGCTGATAGAGACCGCCGACAAGCTGATGCGCGGGGAGAAGATCACCCCGATCGAACCGGACGCCGCCATTCCACAACGTGAAATGCTCGAGGCCGTTCCGCTGGAGTAGAAATTCGACAATTTCCGCGCACTTACAGAGCCTATAATGGGCAGGGTAGTCCGCTACTACACTGCCCTTTTTCTTCTCTCCAAAAATAACCTACCTGCTTCGGTCCAATTTCGGTATATTGACGTCGATGTATGTCATCTGAGATCAGCGCCGGGTAGTGGAGAGAGTTGTGAAAAATTTGGCCGAGTCTCAAGAATCAATCCTCCAGAATCTTCGGGAGCGCGTGAAAGAACTGACCGCGCTTCACAGAACGGCGCGCATCCTTCAGGATCACAACCGACCGGTAGCAGAAACGGTCCGGATGGTGGTCGATCTCCTTCCCAACGCCTGGCAGTATCCCGAAGTCACCGTCTCGCGTATCCGGTTCGACCGACTTGAAGTCAATTCCGAACGATTCCGACCGACTCAATTCAAGCAAGTCGCTATGTTCGTTACCCGATCGGGCGAGAGCGGGAGTATCGAGATTTATTATCTCGAAGAGCGGCCGGCATCATTCGAAGGACCGTTTCTGGCGGAGGAACGGGACCTGATCGATTCGCTTGCGGAGATGCTCAGGGCGTATTTTCAGCGCAAAAGTGACGATGAATCCCTTCAGCAAGCGCACGACCATCTTGAACAGGAAGTGATCGCAAGGACGGCTGAGCTGGAGGCGATGAACGAAGCGCTGCAGGATCAAATAGGTGATTATAAGATTGCACAGCAAAGGATCGACTCTTACCAGAAACAGCTTCGCCGGTTAGCCTCGGAGTTGTCATTGACCGAAGCGCGCGAGCGTCGGGCGATTGCATCCGATCTCCACGATCATATCGGGCAGGCGCTGGCCTTTATGAAAATGAAACTGACGCGCTTCCGCAGCGATACGATATTCTGCGGATTCGAACGAAGTATCGACGAAATTCTCGGTCTGCTGAACCAGACGATTCAATATACCCGCACCCTGACGTTCGAGATCAGCCCGCCGGTATTGTATGAGCTGGGATTACCGTCGGCAATCGAGTGGCTCGGAGAACAGTTCCAGAAGAAATATGACATCGAGACCAAAGTCTCGGTAAGTGCTGACAAGCTGGTTCTGAAGGAAGAGATCCAGGTGGCCCTGTTCAAGTCGTTGCAGGAGTTATTGAACAATGCCGCCAAGCATGCTCATGCCTCGCGGGTGGAAGTTGAAATGAAGGTCAGTCGCGGTTCGACGATCGTGACAGTGAGTGACAACGGCAGCGGATTCGATCTGTCCAGACTCGAATCCAGTAACGGAAACAAAGAAGGATTCGGGCTGTTCAGCATTCGAGAGCGGCTGAACTACCTGGGCGGACAGCTCGAGATCGAGTCTTCGACCGGGCGTGGCGCCCGGTTCACCATGAGGGTTCCTCATACTGCGGAGGGTACGAAATGAAGATCAAAGTGTTGCTCGCGGATGATCATAAACTGTTTCGTGACGGGTTAAGTACTCTACTGAACAAGCAACCTGACATGAGAGTGGTAGGGGAAGCCAAAGATGGCACGAGCAGTGTCCAGCTTGCCCGTGAACTCGATCCGGACTTCATCCTGATGGACATTTCGATGTCGGACCTTAACGGGATCGAGGCGACCCGGCGGATCCTCGCCGAACGCCCCCGGACCAAAGTGCTCATGCTGTCGATGCACTCGGACCGTCGATTCGTGATCGAAGCCCTGAAAGCCGGAGCTTGCGGATACCTGCTCAAGGATTCGGCCTTCGAGGAGCTGCTCGTGGCCATCAAGACGGCGCGGGAGAATCAGTTCTATCTCAGCCGCGAGATTACAAGTATCGTGGTGGAAGACTATATCAATCTCGTCAAGAGCGCTGAGTCTTCGGCCTTCGCCATTCTCACCAATCGGGAACGGGAAGTGCTTCAGCTTATCGCTGAGGGGAAGGCGACCAAAGAGATCGCCAACCAGCTCAATGTCAGTGTGAAGACGATCGAAACCCATCGCAAGCAACTCATGGATAAGCTGAATATCCACAGTATAGCTGAGCTTACCAAATATGCAATCCGCGAGGGAATCACCCCTCTGGAATAGGCCGGGTCTTCGCACGCTATCTTTTTTCGTGACAATCACGGGGGAAATCCTTAGTTTTCAGACTGTTAAAGAGTTGTCAACCAACGGGCCGATTGATGCGTGCGTCTGTAGGGCACGTCCTTCTTAGAACGTGCCAGATGGCATTTAACAGAAGCTTGCGCGAGCAAATTCTATTTCAACCGGCCGCAACACCGGAGTGCAGCAAATCTTCTGAATGATCTGGAGTTGATGTACGACCGGAAGTAAAGTTAAGCGATCAAAATGTTCAAAATGACTCTTTCCCCCCGCGCCGCCTTTTATCTCTTTCTAACGATTACAATCGTCCTGCTGGCTCAGGCGGTCTGGTGGATCGCTTTCATGGCGCACCTGGTCAATGAGAAGGTGGAAATGGCGGCCGAGCTGGGGGCAACCAAGGAGTATGTCGCCGAAGTGCACCGTCAGGAGATCTCCCGTCAAATCATGCTGGGGAGCGAAGGCGTCTTCTTTCTGGTGCTTGTCGGTGTGGGAGCGCTGCTGATTTATCGGACTCTCGTAAAAACCGAGCAACTCAAATTTCATCAGCAGAATTTCCTGATGGCGGTCACCCATGAACTCAAAACGCCGCTGGCCTCGATGAAGATTTATATCGACACGCTCCAATCGACTAAAATTCCGGAAGAAAAGAAAATCGCAATACTCCCCCGACTCAAAGAAGACGCCAATCGTCTGGAGCGGTTAGTCGAGAACGTGCTGGAGGCGGGAAGATTCGAACGGAGCGGCTATCAGCTCAATCGGGAGAGCTTCGATTTCAGCCGGCTGGTCGACAGGCTGCTGACGAAACTTCAGGCGTATCCTTCGAAAACGCCTATTGAGATCAAGCGGAGACGATTCGAGTCGGACCTGCAGATTTTCGGCGATGAAGCAGCTCTGGGCCGGGCGCTTGAGGCGATTCTCGAAAATTCCGTCAAGTACAACGACAAAGATCGCATCATGATCGGTATCGAGTTGTTTCGGACCGGCAAACGGATCTATCTCAATATCGCAGACAACGGAATCGGACTCGGGCGTGAAGATACCACCCTGATATTCAATAGATTTTACCGAGTGGGGCAGGAGTTGAATCGGAGTAAGCCGGGGACCGGTCTCGGTCTGTATCTCTGCCGCGAGATCATTAAGGCCCACGGCGGGAATATCTCGGCGCGATCCGAAGGAGCGGGGCGAGGAGTGACTTTTAACATTACGCTGGAGGCGAACGCCGATAATGAAAACGATACTGCTGGTTGAAGACGATGCCCATGTCGCCGACGGCCTGATTCTGAATCTCGATGCCGAGGGGTTTCAGGTTGTCCATGTCGACAATGGCAATCTGGTCCTCGATGCTTTCGATCGAGGGAATTTCGATCTCATCCTCATGGACATCATGCTTCCCGGGACCGATGGCCTGAGCCTGACAAAGAAAATCCGGGCCAAAGGTTCGACTATCCCGATTCTGTTCATCACGGCAAGGGACGAGACCGAGCAGAAGGTCGAAGGATTGCTGGCGGGCGGCGATGATTATATCACGAAGCCGTTCGATGTCGGCGAATTGATGGCCCGGATCCAGGGGATCTTCCGCCGCCAGGCCTGGCTCGCATCAGGCGAGGAACTTGAGGATAAGTTCGAGTTCGATGGCCGGTTCGTCAATTTCAAGTCGTTTGAGGCGAAAGGTCCGGGCGGTGAGTTCGAACTGACTCGCAAGGAGTGCATGGTTATCAAGTATCTGGTCGAGCGAGTTGGCGAAGTGGTCAGCAGAGATCAGCTTCTCGATGCCGTTTGGGGTTACCACATCTATCCGACCAACCGGACGATCGACAATTTCATCCTCAAACTTCGGAAGATCTTCGAGGATGATCCCAAGAATCCGCGCTATATCGAGACAATTCGCGGTGTCGGTTATCGCTTCACCACCCCGCACGACCGGCAATAATCGTTCTGATGCACCGTAACTTGATAAACAATAATGGCTTATCCGGTGGTACCGGCAATAATAACCCTTGACTTCCGGGCTGGTTTTGTTATACTAGCGGGTGCCCAAAAGCCGATTTCGGACTAATGATATCCCTGATACTCGGGCTTGGTAATATTGGCGAGCGATACCGCTCGACCCGGCATAATGTCGGGTTTGGTGTGATCGCTTCGATTCTCGAACGCCGCCGCCTGAGTCTTGAACCGACCACGGATCTGTACGATTGGGCAGTCGATGATTTCGGTAGGAGACGGATCGTTTATGCGATGCCGAAGACCTACATGAATCTCTCCGGAATCGCGGCCGAAGCTCTTTTACATGAGAATATGTTCAGCCCGGCAGAGATGCTGATCGTAGTCGACGACTTCAATCTTCCTCTAGGCAGCCTGAGGATTCGCAAAGATGGATCCGACGGCGGCCACAACGGGCTTGAATCGATTATAGAGCGTCTTCAGACGGAAGATTTCCCGAGACTTCGACTGGGAATCGGTCCGTTGCCGGAGGACGCCGATGTGATAGAATTCGTGCTGGGTCAATTCAGCAAGGAGGAGTCCGAGCGGACTAAAGAGATGATAAAGAAAGCTTCCGAAGCGGCCTTGTTCTGCCTGGAACATCCGTTGGAGGAAGCGATGTCGAAATACAACGGAAACCCTGCTTAGGCGTTACCAGTAATCTCGTCTAAGCCGTTTGAACCTTTTAACCAACGTCCATAGGGAGATACTGAATGCGGTTTTACGAAACCACCTTCATCGTTAATCCACAGACTGACGATGCTACGATTGACGGCCACGTCAAAGACGTAGCGGCCGTGATCACCAACAACAGCGGCAAAATCATTCACGAAGACCACATGGGGACGCGCCGTCTGGCCTATCCTATCAATGGTCTTACCCAGGGGTACTACGCCAGCTTCATTTTCGAGGGACCCACTTCGGTCCTCCCCCAGCTGGATCGTCATTTCATGCTCAACGAGCAATACATCCGGAATCTGACCATCCGTTTCGATGGCGATCCGCAGAAGTATCTCGAAGAGTTGTCGACCGTTCTTATTCCTCGCGACACCAGAGGCGGCCGTGACGATTCCCCGTCGGATCGTCGCTACGATCGCCCGCACGGTCACCGGAGCCGGTACGATTCGCGCGGTGATTCGGACAATGATTCGAGAAAGCCGAATGACAATCAGGAATCATCCGATGATGCCGAGTCGAAAGATTCCGGTTCCGACGACAACGATTCGGATAACGAAGAGTAGTGCCCGACAGCCCCCGGCTTCACGGCAGAATTGAGTTTGAAATTGTACGAAAGAAGGAATGAAATAATGGCGGTAGTCAAAGGCAAAAAGATCTGTCGCTTCTGTGAGAACAAGGTTAACAACGTCAATTACAAAGACGAAAGAATTCTCCGGCGATTCACCAACGAGCGCGGGAAGATCATCCCCCGTCGCATTACCGGAAACTGTGCCCGTCACCAGCGGATGCTGACCACGGCGATCAAACGCGGCCGGATCCTCGCGATCGTGGCGTTCGAAAGTGAATCTTACCGTTAAGACTATGGTTGATGTGACGGTCACGCATCCGAACCGGGCGGGGGCCGGAAATATCGAGCAATATTTGATTGTTGCGGCGATGTTTCTGTTCTCGTTCGTCTCGTTCGGTCGCTTTGCTCCGGAACAGGGGACGGCGACGCTTCTGCTTACCAGTACCCTGTCGTACTTCCTGGCGATCTATCTGTATTACGGCGTCGCCCGGCTGGCCCTGGCCAATCGCAATTCACTCCTCTGGATAAGCGGGGTGCTCGCGGTCGTGACCGGGTATTTGCTCGGCGGCTCTTCCGAACTCTGGCTGCTCCTCACCGGATGGGGGATGATCCTGTTCGGCGGCGCGTTGAGCGGAAGGCTCACTGCCTCGGGGAGAAGGGCCGGTAATGTGTATCTGATCGCCATGATCGTTGTCACCCTGTTTGCTATCATGCAGCTGGCCCCGTTCTGGTCGTTTCTGATGGACCGGGCCAAGGAGGTCACGGCCTCCATGATCAACGAGTGGCAGAAGAGCCTGCTCGCTTCGGGCAGCGGAGCCAATACGGTTAAGGAACTGCTGGATGATGCCCAGAGAATGGTGAACCTGCTCATCAGACTGGTGCCGTCGATGGTCGTTCTCGCGGCGGTAATGCAATTCAGTCTCGGGTATCTCCTGTTCGCCTATCGGCTCAATCCGGCCCAACATCCGGCGGGCACGCTGTCGTCGTTCCGGCGATGGAAAGTACCGTTCTGGGTGATGCCGGTGCTGATGGTCGTCATCCTGGGCAGACTGTTCGGACCGGCGTCGGTGCAACTGGCCGCCGACAACTGCATTGCGTTTCTCTGCGTGTATTACTGTATCAGCGGACTGTCACTGATTGAATTTTACTTAACGAGATATCACTTTTCCCGGCTGATGAAAGTTCTGTTTTACATCATGCTGGTATTCACGCAACTGATTGGATTCTTCGCCGCCGCGCTGCTCGGTTTCATCGACAGCTTCGCGGACTGGAGGAAAATTCACCAGTTGAGTATTGTCAAAGAATAGGTTAGATTGATATAAGTAGAAAGGGAAGATCATGAAGGTAATAATGCGTGAAGACGTGACGGATGTCGGCAAGGCCGGACAGACTGTCGAAGTCAAAGACGGTTTCGGCCGGAACTACCTGTTTCCGCGCAATCTTGCCATCCCGGCGACCAAGGCCAATCTGAAATCGATCGGCGAGGTTGCCAAACAGAAAGATATCCGCGACCGGAAGCTTCGTCGCGAAGCGGAAGTGGTCAAGGATCGTATCGAGAAGTTGTCGCTGTCGATGGAAGTCCTGGTCGGCGAAGACGAGAAGCTGTTCGGTTCGGTCACATCGGCTGATATCGCCGAGATGCTCGAGAAGGAAGGCGTCACGGTCGACAAACGGGCGATCGAACTGGAGAGCCCGATCAAGGTACTGGGCGTGTATACCGTGCCGGTAAAGATCGCCCGAGACGTTGCGGCCAATCTCAAACTCTGGGTGATCAAGAAGTCGTAATTCGATGAATATGCTCGAAGTGCATATCGACGGTCTGGCGCTCGACATGACGACCAATTCACCGGTCGTCATTCTGACACCGACCGGTTTGAATAAAGTGCTGCCGATCTGGATCGGTCATTCCGAAGCCTGGGGAATCGCGATGGAGCTTTCCGGGGTGAAGGCGAAGCGGCCGATGACCTACGACCTGCTCAGAGACGTCATTCAGACACTCAATGCCAACGTCGAGCGGGTCGAGATCACGGAGCTTCGCGAACAGACGTTTTATGCCCGGATCCATCTGATTCTTAACGATCAGCGGTTTGAGATCGACGCCCGTCCTTCGGATTCCATCGCCCTGGCCCTGAAGGCCAAAGCACGGATATTCGTGAATGAGGAACTTTTTCACCTTAAGGAGACGGCCGGAGATTCCGACGCCCCTCCTTCGATTCCGAACGATCCGGAATCCTTGAGAGAACGACTCAAGAGAATTAACCCTGAAGATTTTGGGAAATACTCGCTCTAGATGCTCCGAGCACGTAACGTCATACTGACGGTCTGCGCATTCATCTTGCTCTGCCTGACGATTCAGGCGTCGGCCGATACTCTCGACGATGCCCCGGAGGCAGTCTCCCTGTACGCGAAAGGTCAGCGGCAACTTCGCGAAGGGAACTACTTCGACGCTGTCAAGACGTTTGCCGAACTTGAAGCGCGGTTCGCCGACTCAAAGAATCTCGACCTGTTCGTATTCAATCGGGCCAAGGCGCGCTACTATCTCGGAAATTACAGCGAAGCTTCAGCGGCCTTTTCATATTTCATTTCCCGGTTCGTTGCTTCACCGCTTCTTCCCTACGCTCATTTCTTCCTGGGCAACAGCTTCTACCTGAATAACGAAGTGAGTAAAGGAGTGAGGGAGTATCTCCGGGCGTATCGACTCTCGACCTATCCGGACCTCGATAAGCTCCTGGTCGCCACGCTTACTTCCGCATTCAAGAATGCTTCCACCCTTAGTCTTGGGGAAGCGGATCTTGAGCAACTCCCCGATGACAAGAAGTGCGCGCTCGCCAAACCGCTGGCCGGCATCTACGCCCAGCTGGGCGAGACAAAACGAGCTTCGGATCTGTTTGCACTCTGCGGCGAGAAGTTGAGCCCCGGCACGGTCACCGACATCGAAAAAAGAAATCCCAACGCTCCCCTCGATATCGCCATGGTGCTCCCGCTGTCGGGAGACCTTCGCGCTTTCGGACAGGAGATCTACAACGGCGCGGTAGTCGGCGCCCAGATGTATCGGGAAGAATCGGGCAAAGAAGTGAAGCTTGATACCTATGACACCCAGGGAGATCCGATCGAAGCTGCCCGGATCATCAGCGAGTTGGCCAATTCCGTCACGACCAATGCCGCTATCGGGCCATTGACCAGTGAAGAAGCTGCGGTTGCCTCGGCGACGCTTTCTTGCAACAATCTGCCGATGATCGCTCCGGCGGCGACTCAGGCCGGGTTAACCAGCCTGTCGTCGACATCGTTTCAGATGTCGCCTAATATCGATCTGGAGGCGGTCACCCTGGCGGAGTATGCGTTCAATCGACTCCACGCTGACACGGCGGCGGTGATCTCATCGACCGCCACCGATGACCTCAGGATGACGCGGGCCTTTACCGAGCGGTTCGAAGCGCTGGGAGGAAAAGTTATTGCGGTAGAATACTACAGCGTTCGGGACAAAGATTTCGGTACTTATATTCGAGACATCAAAGGGACGATCCTCGGCGCCACTAAAGATTCGACATTCTACGTCAACGTCGACGGAGACACGCTCGATGTTGATGTTATCCCTGCGAAGATCGACTGTCTCTTTATGCCGGGGGACTCGCGACAGCTCCGTCAGCTCATCCCACAGGTGAATTTTTACAACCTCAGCAGTCAGTATCTCGGTTCCGACGGCTGGGGAGACGATATGATTTACCGGCTCGGTGACGATGTGACCAAGCTGGCGGTGTTTGCGTCGCCGTTTATCGAAGGAGAAAACTCCGAGCAGTATCTCAAATTTTCAGCGGCATTCGACAGCCGGTATGGCTCCCAGCCGCAGCGGCTGGCGGCCCTGGGTTACGATGCGATCAGCTTGCTTGTTCAGGCTGCAGCGGGCGGAAACGGGCGGGAAAGTATCGTCGCACAGCTCAGAAAAGTCTCCAACTACACCGGGGCATCGGGCGTCATTACTTTCGGAGAGAGTCGTGAGAATATTGAGATGCCGCTTTACCGCATTGAGATGGCTAAAGCTGTACCGCTGACCGGCACCGGCATACTCTCGCCGGAAGGTAATTAGGGCACTTACACACGCGTCCGACTTGTCGGACTATCAGATATCGAGGTCAATCTATGGATGAAAAGAAAGTTGCACTGAAAATGATCGTCGGGGGAGAGGAACGTGATATAAGCTATGAAGAATTGGCCCTCTCCAACAACCTGGCCCAGGAAGCGCTGGTACGGCTGCTTATCCAGAAGAAGCTGTTCGAACCGAAAGAACTGCTTGAAATGATGGAAACGGTCAAGAGCGAACGGTATCGCCACATAGACAAGAAATAGAGGCATGATGGCCGCAGTCGATGACACGGATCGGGCTATGTCCGATGAAAAAACTCAGGATGAAACGGTACTTCTGAAATGGACGACCCAGCCGATGAAGAATCGGCCGGTCGCGGCCGTGCTGGTTTCGATATTCATTCTGGTCTGCGCGATGTTGGTGTACTATGCCACGATGTCGCGAATGTTCGGCGGGTTGGCTGCGCTGGTGCTGGTTCTTTCGTTGTCCAAATTCTATTTGCCGACCGTGTTCACCCTGACCGATCGATCCGTTTCGATCAAGAGTGCAACCCAGACGATTCGCAAGGGATGGGAACAGTTTCGAAGCTTCTATCCGGACAAGAACGGGGTGCAGCTTTCACCGTTCGCGGAACCTTCGCGTCTTGAGAACTTCCGCGGTATCTACCTGATATTCGACAACAATCGTGACGAAGTAATTCGCATTGTCGATCAACAGATCAAGGCGTTTGCCGACGGGCCCCAGGCTTCCCCGGGGAGTGTATCATGAACATGTTCGGCCGCGACGAGAATCTCCTCTCCCGGAATGAGAATCCGCTTCCTCCGGAAGAAGAGGCGGTGCTGGATAAGGTAGCGCACAAAGTGGTCGATCGGGGGATGACGATTCCGGCCATCCTGGCTCTGGAATCGGTCAAACCGCTGAATTATATCGGGTCGCAGTTAATGGTGTTCTTTGAACCGATTGTCCAGAGCCTCTTCAATTTCAAAGACTATGACAATTTCAGGTCAGCCCTCGAGAAACGGGCAACGATTGAAATCTTGCTGCTCAAAATCGAGAAATACGATGCAATCTCCGTCGCTCGAGAAAAACGGATCAAGAAGTACTACAAAGAACAGAAGAAGACCTGGAAATGGTATCAACGGTATTTCGGGATCTTTCCTCCGCGTGTGAAGATTCCCGACGAAGTACTCAATCCGCCGCCGGAACAGGAAACGGACGGCGGGACACCTTCCGGCAAAAAGCCGGAGTAGTTTGTCGCATCGGAGTTCCCAAAAATTCAGGGCGGTGCCAATTGGCATCGCCCTTTTACTATGCGTAGTGTAGGGGGAAGAGACTGAGTTATTTGGGAGGGCGCATCTTGTCATTGATTGCGTTGAGTCTATAACTCGCAATTGATAGCTGCAGGGTGTCGGCCAGCGGAGACTTGAGCTGTTGCAGCAAACTCAACTGCTCGGTCGCTTTGTCCATTTGATCCATGGCCAGATAAGTCTCGCCAAGATACTCCCGGGCCCGGGCGAAATTAGGATCGAGATTCAAGGCACTGGTGTACGCGGTCAGCGACTTGTCGAGATTGCCCAATTTTCGGTAGCAGAATCCGAGATTATTGTACGCATCTTTCATGTCGGGAGCTGTCTCAAGCGCCTTCGTGAACTCTTTGACCGCTTTGTCGTATTCTTTCTTAGCCTTCGCATCGGAAGTAGCCCGGTAGTTGTAGGCAAAGGCCGAATCACCCCGTTTGAGGATTGCGCCCGCTTGATCCATGTGATCGACACCGGCGTTGTAGTGCTGGGTCGCTTCATCCACCGAGTCCTGTGCCGTCTTTTTCTTTGATTCAAACGAGGCAACTTCGCCTTGTTGCGAAACTGCCAGCACGGAAAGCGCCATTATGGTCAGAATTAGTACCCGATAGAATCTTCTCATGAAACTCCACTCCAATGTCAGGTTGATAGTCTGGTAAACAGATTCGAATTGTCCAAAGTTTCCGAAATCACAACAAACCGGTATTCATCGCAATAAATAAAGGCAGGGTCGAGACGACCCTGCCTGATAAAGTCGAGACTTGTCACGGACCGGCTAGATGTCGAGATTCCGTACGTACCGGGCGTTCTCCTGAATGAACCGTGAACGGGGTTCGATTTCGGTGCCCATCAGGACGCTGAAAAGATGATCCGCTTCGGCTCCTTCTTCAATTGACACCTTCAGAAGCGTACGCGTGTCCGGATCCATGGTAGTCTTCCAGAGCTGTTCCGGATTCATTTCACCAAGACCCTTGTATCGCTGAATACCGACACCGGAAGAGGGCATCGTTTTCAGCAGGCGGTCGCGCTCGTCATCGGAGTAGGCATACTGCTCGTTCTTGCCGTGGCGAAGTCGGTAAAGCGGGGGCTGTGCGATGTAGATATATCCGGCATCGATAAGCTCACGCATATATCTGAAAAAGAATGTCAGGATAAGTGTGCGAATATGCGCACCATCGATATCGGCATCGGTCATAATAATGACTTTGTGATAGCGGATCTTCGACGCATCGAAATCGTCCCCCACGCCGCACCCGAGGGCGGTGATGAGCGCGCGGACCTCGTTATTGCTCAGGATCTTGTCGATACGGGCTTTCTCGACATTGAGGATCTTACCTCGCAGCGGCAGGATCGCCTGGTACCGGCGGTCGCGCCCCTGTTTTGCCGAACCTCCTGCCGAATCACCCTCTACGATATAGATCTCGCAGGATTCCGGATCATTCTGTGAACAGTCGGCCAGCTTACCGGGGAGTGCGGCGCTGTCGAGTGCGGTTTTGCGACGGGTCAGTTCCTTGGCTTTGCGGGCCGCTTCACGGGCCGCCGCTGCCTGAGTCAACTTCTCGACAATCTTCTTGGCAACGGCCGGAGTCTCTTCGAAATAAGCGCCGAGAAATTCGTTCGTGATCGCTTCGACAATACCTTTGACATCGGAATTGCCCAGCTTCGTTTTCGTCTGACCCTCGAACTGGGGATCGCGCACTCGTGCGGCGATAACTGCGGTCAATCCTTCTTTGGAGTCATCGCCTACCAGTGTGATTCCGTTCTTCTTGACGAGATTATATTTCGTCGCATAGGCGTTGATGCTGCGGGTGAGAGCGGTCCTGAAACCGGTAAGATGCGTCCCGCCTTCGATGGTGTTGATGTTGTTTACATAGCTGTACACCGATTCGGAGTAGCCGTCGTTATACTGTATCGCTACTTCAACCTCAACATCATCGCGCTCTTTCTGGAAGTGAATCGGTTTCTTGAAGAGGGGCGTCTTGTTCTCGTTGAGATACTCGACGAATGACGACAGGCCGCCTTTGTACTGAAATGATACTACCTTGTCGTCGACTCGATGGTCGATCAGGTCAATCGTCAGTCCCTGGTTCAGGAAGGCCAACTCGCGAAGGCGCGATGCGATAATATCGAACTTGAATTCAATCTTGGCGAAAATCTCGCTGTCGGGGAAGAAGCAGGTTTTCGTACCGTTCTTCTTGCTCTTGCCGGTAATCTTGACTTTGTCTTGTGCGGCTCCCCGCCGGTATTCCTGGAAATATATCTCACCGTCACGGGAGACCTCGACCCAGCACCACTCCGAGAGGGCATTGACAACCGACACGCCCACGCCGTGGAGGCCGCCCGAAACTTTGTAGCTGTCGTGATCGAACTTACCTCCGGCGTGCAGCGTGGTCATTACCACTTGCAGGGCGGAGACTTTCTGTTCCGGGTGTTCTTCCACCGGGATACCTCGGCCGTTGTCGGTGACCGTGATGGATCCGTCCTTGTTCATTTCAACGGTAATCTGGGTACAGTATCCCGCCATCGCTTCGTCGACGGAATTATCAACCACTTCGTAGACCATGTGGTGCAATCCGCGCTGCCCAACATCACCGATATACATCGCCGGTCGACGCCTGACCGCCTCAAGCCCCTGGAGCACTTTGATCGTGGTGGCATCGTATTTGTGCCCGGGTGCTGTCTCTTTCTTATCGGACAACTGTTTTGCATTCATCGTCATGTGAGTCTATTTCCCTTTCTCGCCCCGTACCAGCCGGATCTGATCGATCGCACGGCCGTACGGCAGGCTCTTGATTTTTTCCAGCAGTGCTTCCTGCTTCATGGCCAGTTCCTGTCTCCAGGCGGCATCATTCACCGCGACATACAGAACACCGTCTTCGAATCTCAACGCCTGGGACACCCGCGCAATCGCGTCGCCCACAATTTCGGGCCATCGCTCTACAACGAGCCATCCGTTGTACTGCTCCGTCAGACCGAGCGATCTGAGCACGCCTGTCAGGACCGAAGATATGGCTTCCGGACGGCGATTTCCGCGGCGTTGAGCCGACCATGAGGAATCAGAATTGTCGTACATTTGGTTAAATTCCTAACCATTAATTATACACTTTTTTTATATTTGTAGCAAGTAAAAACCCTAATCTATCTTATTGAAAATAAAAGATTTACGGTGAGTTTTTCGGCTGATTTTGACCCTTTTCGGAAGGCCCGATGAGGCCGGAGAAAATGGACTGAAAAAGGAAACGACAGGCGTGATTGGCCTGTCGTTTATGAGAGCGCTGTTGTGGCTGTGTCAGCCGGGAACGTTGTTGCGGAATTTTTCTATTAGTCTCGCTTTTTGATATTCCCGGAGCCGGAAATGGAGGTCGAAGCATGGGCCGGGTTGCCGTAATAGTAGATATTGCCGCTCCCGCTTATCGATCCGTCGAAACTGTCGGTCACGCGTACTTTCACGTTGCCCGATCCACTGACCCGCACGCTGGCATTCTCGGCCACCAGATCCTGCGTATCGACATCTCCCGAGCCGGCGACATGCACCTCAAGATCATTCACCTTCCCGGTGGCACGCAGACTTCCGGACCCGGATACTGAATACTCGAACTCGTCGGCATCCAGATCCTCGACTTCGATATCACCAGAGCCGGACAACTTGATCCGATCGAGCGATGGAACGGTGATCTCGAATTTGCACCCTTTCTCGGAGGAATAAGAATCCTTGCTGTCGATATTCAGGACATGACCGTGAACTTCGGTCTCGATATTGTCTACGAGATTATCATCGATGGTCATCATTACTTTCTGCTCCCCACCGACCTTTACATGAATATCGAACGATCCCGATGAACGAATCTCCGTAAATGCCGGCAGATTCAGCTCAACCGTCTTCATTACACCGGAGCCTTTTTCGCCCCGTCCGAATCGGCTGAAGAAGCCGTCGGCATAAGTAGCGGTCGAAGCTACCAACAGCATTGCACCTACCAGAACCGCGAGCGCACCTTTTCTCATCTGCTCCTCCGTAAAAGTTTCTTTCCTTTTGATTAGATTACGTGAACGGCGTCGAAAGGTTGCTTGATTAATTGGCCGGACGGCGCGAGGTACTTATGCGAAAGGGCCGAAGGTATCTCCTCCGGCCCCTTGCATACATAAGAGCGGAAACTTGTTAACGAGGCTCGTAAGTGAGATGACTGACCGATTTTAATTTCTTCCGGTTAGGATGTTTGTGCGAGGGGATATAGAAATCCGGTCCTTCGCGGCGACGCATTCTCACGGTGTAATCCTGGCAGCCCTGGCATCGACGAATCTTTCCCAGCGCCTCGGTCTTGATACGCCGCTTGCGGGTGTGAGTAGGAGCATAGACGGGGCGATCGATTATCCGGAACCCCTTGGTGGGATCGTCGTCATCGTGGAATTTCACGCCCGCGATGATCTTGTCGGTCCCGTCTTCGTAGAGGGTGGCGCCGGGACACTCGATAAAGACATACCCGTCGTCCGCCTGCTCTTCGATAAATATCTGCGAATCCTCGATATCCTTCGTGTTACAATGAACGCATACCCAAAGGCCATCTTTGTTGATCAGGTCTTGACCGCAGTTAATACAGGAGCGAGTCTCTTCCATGCTGAATGTCCTCTTAGCTGTATCCTTCGATATTTTGTTTACCGGAAGGATGGGTCATCAATAGTTTCAGCCGGGAGAGTGCAACCCCTTTGCCACGATTCAAAAAGTCCCGTATCTATCGTCATAGCAATTGGTTGCAAATGGAAAGCCGGTTTGGCATTTTGCCAAACCGGCTGAATTTATGGGGCGAACGCAATTATCTGTCGTCTCAGCCCTTGAAAAGCAAGACCATCGAACAGAGCGTTACAGATACCGGTAGAAGGGCGGCAAATGAGTACGGAGCGAAAAGAGAGACGCCAAAGGCCAGGGCTACCGACGGAATCACGAGAAATTTAAGCGTCGAGACAGCAAGTTTAGCCAGGCGAGAGACAACAAACACAATCAGGGCGGCGGCCGCAATATAGGCGGCGTAAAGGCCATTCTGCCCGAAATTATCCAGAATGAGCTGCCGGACGGAATCAAAGACGGTCGACAAAGAGGCGGCCTGAGCGGCTGCATTTTCTGCCGCAGTCTGCACTTGCGCGATCAGGCTACCACTCAGCATCTTCATTCTCCTCCATCGGTTCTATCGTCAGTGAGGACTCGCCGACACGGGTGAGGCCTTCCATCCGGCGGGTCAGGAAATTCTTCGAAGTTATCCACTGATGAGACAGCTCCAGGATTTCTCCCTGGTCCATCTCGGTCTCCCAGTCCAGAACCACCTGGTCGATCTGTCGGTCGTCTACAACCAGGTCATCCATCGTCAGCACAAACTTCACTTTCATAACGTACCGTCCTGTGGTTTGCTGATTTTCATTCGTTCCACGGGACTATTTGCAAGCGGAATGCCGCAACCGGCACGGAAAGTGGCGGCTGGAATTAAGTAATTGTCAGACAAATGATTAGCTGATTAGAATTGCCCTCAAGGCAGCCTTTACCGAAAGGGAATTCACTGGTTCAATGAAATTAGTATGGGCGGGAACCTATAGCGTAAGGACTAAAATAAAACCCGACGGTCGGTTAGACTGTCGGGCTTTCGTATTACGGAATTCGATCTACGGTGCTGGTTCAGTCCTGGGAACAAAGACCGCCGTCCACCGATTCCTTCGGGCTGATAGTTGAGGGACCCGAAGATCCGCGGTTGCTTTGAAGGTGTGACTGGTGGGGTCATTCCGTGACCCGCTGATGATGTACCGGCTGTCTTAAAGACCGGACGAACACCGTCGCAGTCAAAGAGAATATTCTCTCTGATATCCGCTCCGAATATCCTTGCTCAGGATATCGCAACGGACCTATTGATACATACGCGACCCTCCATAGTTATTGGTTCACCTTCAGGCGGATCGGGGTTCTAATCTATTCTACAAAAGTACGTAGCTGTCCGGCGAATTGTGTGTTCAGTTCAGCGGGGAAGGGATGTGAAGTTAGTTAGTTTCTCGAAAGCTCTGTACGAGCCTTCATACAAAGTATACCAGGGAGCTTCTTTTCTGTCAAGAAAAAGGAGGCTGATCGCATTCTCTGTGCCGGAGCGTGCGCACTCCTATTTCGAGGAAGGCACTGTCCTGCATCGACTAAAGAGGACTGGCATGCTCGATTATTGGGTCGTCGCCAATTGTGAAAAATCCCAGAACTCGAAAAAAGATATGAACTTGCTCCTGAATTGCGTCAATGTAATACCGCCAGCCCCCGTATTTGGCGTATATTGCCAGAGTCGGGTATAAGCAATGCTGACCTGGCGCAGGCTGGTGCGGGCGGCGGGAGTATTGCCCTAAGTTGCTTGGGCGCGGCAAATTATGAAGATTTCACACCCCCCGGCCCTAAAGTCCGGTGGGGATAAACCGATAATTCTTAAGGTATGGAGCAAGACTTTCTCATCCAGGAGATAACCAGGTCCGAGCGAAACAAGGAAGCCCGGAAAGTCCTCGAGCAGCGCGATCATAAGCCGCTCTGGCGTGAATACGTCGAAACAGCGGTGATCGCCCTGGTCGCAGCGGTCCTTCTACGCGTCTTTGTCGTCTCCGCCTACCGCGTCAGTTCATCGTCGATGGAAGACGCGCTCCTTGAAGGAGATTACATCTTTGTCAACAAACTGGCCTATGATTATGGCAGCGAACCGAAAGTCGGGGATATCATAGTTTTCAAATATCCCAACAATCCGGAAAAGGAATTCATCAAGCGGATCGTGGCGCTGCCCAATCAGACGGTTCAGATTGCGGACAAGGTCGTGTACGTGAACGAAGAAGTGGCACAAATACCGGTCTACGTCAAGTATATAGACAAGCGGATTATTCCGGGGGACCTGTCGTTCCGGGATAATTTCGGACCGTTCAAAGTGCCGCCGGAAGAATACTTCGTGCTCGGTGATAATCGCGATGACAGCCGTGACAGCCGGTTCTGGGGCACGGTGCCGCGCGAGAACGTTATCGGCAAGGCCGTATTCGTCTATTGGTCATGGACTCCCGATGAGAAGGCCCCCGGCTGGGGATTTCCGTACATAGTCGATGTGTTCGAGTGGATTGGGTATGCGGTGTTTAATTTCCCGTCCCATGTCCGCTGGGAACGCCTCGGCACCTCCCTCTAACAATGCCGTTTTCCCTCTACGTACATTTTCCCTTCTGCTCGAACAAGTGTTCGTATTGCGACTTTTACAAAGAGCTGTACGACCGCTCGATCGAGAAGAAGTTCTTTGAAGCTCTCAGGATAGAGACCGAGCTGGCAGCCGAGCAGTTCGAAGCTCATGATCGGGAGATCGGTACCATTTTTGTCGGCGGCGGGACACCTTCGCTGATGAATCTCGATTCATTCGGGGCCTGGCTCGAACAAGTCAGACGGCTCTTCATTCTTCCAAACGGAATCGAGTTCTCAGTCGAGACGAATCCGGAATCTGTCCGGCTGGAAAATCTGAAACGCCTCCAGGATCTCGGCGTCAACCGCCCGGTCTTCGGCATACAATCTTTCCAGACAAAACTGCTGAGACTCCTGAACCGCCGCCATGTCCCGCACCACAGTCAGCGGGCGGTCTATTTCGCCAATGTCCTCGGCTTCACCAATTTCGGAGTCGATATCATATTCGGACTTCCCGGTCAGACGACCCGGATGCTGGCGGTCGATCTCGACCAGATCATTGCGCTGGATCCTCCTCATGTCTCGTTCTATCAGTTGACGGTCGAGGAAGGGACGCCGCTGGCGCATAAGGTAGAGTCGGGGGAACTGAGGATTCTTGATACGGAGATGCTGCTGGCGATGTATCGTGGGGGATACGATCAGTTGGCCGAAGCCGGCTACGTCCGTTACGAGGTGTCTTCGTTCGCCAAACCGGGATTCGAGTGCAAACACAACCAGGCCTACTGGGATGGGACGGAGTATCTCGGCCTGGGACCGTCTGCGCATTCGTTTTTGAACGGACAGCGGTTCCTTAATGTCGAAGATGTCGATGAGTATCTCGGCACCCTCAAAGCAGGGAAGCTTCCGCGAGTGTTCGATGAGTCCGGGATCGAAGAACGGATGGTGGAGGCGATCATGCTGGGGCTTCGTACCAGCCAGGGGGTCAGCCATGCGTCGTTTACGCGAAGATTCGGGAAGGATCTTCAGGATCGTCTCGACCCGGAGCAGTACAGTTATTTCCGCGAGTCGGGACACCTTGTCGAGGACCACACGGGGATCCGTCTTTCCGAGAGCGGATTCTATCTCGCCGATGAAATCACGCGGCGGCTGATTAAGTGAACAGGCTAAGTTATATTTCTTCGTAACCGTCTTCTGTAGGGCAGTCTCGTCTTCGAGCCTGCCACTCCTTCTATTATTATTGCTCCCCCTGCAATTGCGAGGCGTTTGAGCGCCGACAGGCGCGTAGCCGTGGCAATCTCATATTCGCGTTTACAAAGACGAAGCCGAGATTGCCACGTCGCTTGTATCCTCGCTGGCGCTCGGACAACGCTCTTGGCAATGACTTGGTTTCGGTTCTATAGATGACCTCGCGGCATGCCTCCCCGGCGGAACTGCCGGGGCCCATCTTTCCTCTGGACCCCCGCGTACGCGAGGGTGACATGCCTGAAGGCATGGCGCAAGAGGACATACCATCCCTGAAAAACGCTTGTTTCCAATCAAGCTGTCGGCCTATATTCGGACCATGACGCCGGAGAAATATATCCATTTCATGGAGATCGCCTATCGCGAAGCTGAGCAGGCGTATGAAAAAGGAGAAGTGCCGGTAGGTGCGGTTGTGGTATTCGATGAAAAAGTAATCGGACGCGGCTTCAACCAGACCGAGTCATTGCACGATGCCACCGCGCACGCCGAAATAATCGCCCTCTCTGCCGCTTACAACCGAATCGGCGACTGGCGCCTGGACAACTGTTATCTCTTCTCGACCCTGGAACCGTGCGCGATGTGCGCCGGCGCCGCCATTCTCTCACGGATCAAGACGATCGTATTCGGAGCGCATGATCCGAAATTCGGCGCCTGCGGCTCGATCTTCAACCTGCCGACCGAAAAGAAGCTCAATCACAATATCGAGATCGTCTCCGGCGTGATGGCCGAAACGATCGCCGATCTGATGCGGGATTTCTTCCGTGAAGTTCGTACGAACAAGGAGCGGATCAATTGATCGAACGGGATGAGAAGACGCGAAAGGTCTTCGGGAGGGTCCGGTTGCAGGCGGTGGTCATGATGGTTGTTGCGCCTTTAGTCTTCGCGGCCGTTCCGATTTTTATCGCGCCGATGCAGCCTTTCGAGTCGGGCGGGCCGAAGATGCTTGTATACATTCTGCTGATCGTGGCCGTGTTTACGCCGATGCTGTACCCGATTATCGAACGGGTGCAAATCAGCACATACCGTAAGCTGGGGGACAAGTCCAGGATGACGCCGCTGCAGATGTATTTCGTCCAGCAGCTTATTCGATTCTCCCTGACCGAGGCGGTGTTTATTTTCGCGCTGGCCGTCTTCTTTCTCACCGGGCGGCAGGACTATTTCTGGTACTTCTTCCCGATCGGCGTCTTCTGGGTGGTGCTGGCCTGGCCAACCGAATCAAAATTCGAAACATACCTGAAGAAGGTGGAAATCGCCATGAGCGGAAAAATCAATAAAGACGAAATCGACCAGCACTATATCATGATCAAGCCGCTCTATTTCGGCCTGATCGTCAACATCCTGATTCCGATGGCGCTGATTCTGGTCTGCTATTTTATCGAGACGAAAAGCGGCGGACGGCTCAACCGAATCGGCGATTTCGCCAACAGCCTGTTTTATATCCTGATCGCAATCGGGATCGCGCAGTCATTGCTCGCCTTCTGGATGCGGCAGAAATTGTACGGCGAGCCGATGGTCAAATCGGCCGAGAGCTTCCAGGAAGATATGGCTCACGGGCTGCTGGCCAAATCGCGCCCGATTTTCACGATTATCGCGATCGTCGCTCTCTACGGTATCGCGTACTACTTCCTGACCGGAAGGTTTCTGGAGACGGTCGTGATCGTCTTCTTCTCGTTCGCCGCCTTTCAGGTGGTCCGGCCAAGGTTCGGCTTTCTGGAGAAGCTGATCGCGAAGCAGGCGGAGCTGCTGGAGAATCCCGGCGCCCCTCGGGGGTGAGCCTGCACTGAATAAGAAGCACACAATATTCGCACGCCCTGACGTGTCTCCCCGGCGGTACAGCCGGGGTCCATCTGCCTTGGTGCCCCACCCTTTGCGGTGGGATCGTCACAAACCAGATAATCCTTGGTGCCCCGCCGCTTGCGGTGGGATTGCTACGAACCGGATAATCCTCCCGGGTCTCCAATCCTCCGAGCCGGATACCAGCCCAATTTTCCCTCATCGTGAGACATTCGTCACGCCGGCAGGCGGGGACAGTCGTGGCTATCTGGTGCTGATCCGGCCATAATCCGCCCCTCGCGGGGAATTTTCTTTACATTCGGCGGGCAATTATTAGATTGGGTATTCCGGATTTCTTCCGGGACATAGTTTCGGTACGGAGAGGTGGCTGAGTGGTCGAAAGCGGCGGTCTCGAAAACCGTTATACCTTCGGGTATCTAGGGTTCGAATCCCTACCTCTCCGCCATTAAATGGGGTACGCAGGATGGCGTGGATTGTCTTCATCAATAGATCATGGCTCAATTGCCTACAAATCTCTCGGAGAGCTTATGTTCGGCGAATTGTCTAAGCATTTCAGAAATACGATTCTCATCTGGATCCTGGTACTGTTGGCGGTAAACACCTTGCTCCTCGCGACGGTGGTATCGTTGACGGGAGTCGCGGCGTTGAAGGATAATTCGGTTTTCAAGAGCATATCGACTGCTTTAGTGCCGTTGCCACCGGACTTGGCAACAGAGAAATCGCGGGCTGACCTTTTAGAAAATCTCAAAACGGCCTATAACACCGGCGATGCCTCAAAGGTCCTTTCATTGTACGGTAGTGGGTTTCAATTCGATCTCAGGGCGCAGGGATTTGACAGGCTATATGGGGAACTTCGCAAGCTTGCGCCGAGCATCAGCGATGGAGGTTTCCTGTATTACGGGGTAGAGGATCTGGGATCCGGAGCCTACCAATTCAAGCTGTATTACAATATCGTGACGCCAAAGGGAGTTATGAAACTTGTGCTCTCGTTCGTCCAGCAAGGAAACAGCTCTTCGGCAATGAGCGGGATCAGAATTTTCTGATAGATGTATCTGGAGTGCACGGTAATGGCTCTAATACTGGCCAATCCAAGATAAGCGGACGGTTCTCATGTGGTGGCATCTTATACATATTCCTGTAAAATTGCTCTCGCGTGGGCTGAATTCCGAGATATCCGAGAAGAATTCGCTCGCAAGGACCGGTGTGTTCGCGAACGGAACTGATCCGGCCCGGCGCTTCGATTTCCACCTCGTGACTGGCCTGGGATTTTTTGATCGAGTTCGCTTCTGGCGACACACACAGTATGGAAGTATGAGTCGGGTTGATGAATCTGATCTTGACTGGAAGCTCGATTTTACGAACAATTTCCTCGAGGTGAACTTCAGACGGAAACGTCCGGCGATTGTCCTTGCAGTGAAGGTGCCGATAGATATGTCCTTTGGAGTTCTAAACGTCACCACCCTTGAGCAGGAGAGATGGCAGAATTTGAGGTATGCGCTTGCCTACGGCCAGGTAGAAGACCGATACGTAGTGGCCCTGGGGTTTCCAAGCTCGGGTGGTGCTCGTCGAATAAGAGTGAATTTCAAAGATTTGCCGAAGGAGTTCAAACTCGCCGACCGGACCGTTATTTCCAACCAGCCGGACTGTTCGAGCTCGCCATTCGCATGATCGAGGATCGAAATGGAAGAACAATTCTCGCCGCCAATAGACAAACCAAAATCCAACCTCCCCCAGTACCTCGTCGCGGCGCTCGCGATCACTTTGATGCTGGGTATGCCGCCGCTTAATCTGTATGTCAAGGACCGCAGGGCAAGGCAAGAGTTCACGATAGCATACAAGAACTTCGATAACAAAATCGCCGTCTATTACCTGAAGAAAAACGAGCTATCCAAACATGAGGCGTATGACGCGTACTGCATACTTCGTTTCAAGCAGCAATTCACGAGCTGGTCGAAATTCTTCGACCACGGCGCCGTGATCAGGTATGCGAACGAAGTTGTCGATGATTCCAAACAGGAGATGTTCAGCCTCGCGCACTACATCTGGGCGATCGAACACAAATCGGCCGACACAAGCCGGCTCTTGGACGAGTACAACGACTGGACGAGGATTCGACGGGTCGCTTACGGGCAGTACGCTGACCTGGCCGGGGTGGACAAATGACTGAGAATGTGCTTTCTTGGGATAACTGATACTTTTTCCCACCGCAAGCGGTGGGGTACCCGGGTACGAGTCAGCATAGAGAGAGGTAAGGTATGAATGTTGTAAGGACTATGCTGGTTGTCGCGGCGTTGGCAGTGTGCGGAGCGACGGCTAGTGGTCAGTCGGCGATCACGGTGAAGGATACGCTGAATCCTCAGAAATTCTCGTGCCAATATTACTATCCCAGTCCCGGGGCCGACGGTGGCTATTTCTGGACGCATTTCTCCATTCCTCAAGCCGATTCAGTCTCCATCACCATTCTTGACACGCTCAACAATGTAGTCTACCAGTTTCCGACCAGGGAATATGCTGCCGGAACATATCAAGTAGACTGGGCGGCGGAGAAGGCCGACGGCAGCAAAGTCTCCTCGGGGTTCTATGTCTTTCGACTGGAGGCCGGACACGGACGCGGGTGGAACGCGAGCTTTCAACAAAGGTTCTTGCTGCTTCGGTGACAGTTAGTTGTAGGGCAGATCCGCTTCGGACCTGCCAACAGATCGCCTCGCGAACGGTGGGGTACCCGGGAATTGGCAATTGATTCGTGAGGTACCCACAGCAGAGCTGTGGGGCACCTGAGTGGTCGGGACCGTGGAGATGAGACTGAGAAGACAGGAGGAGGCAGTTGAAGCATGAGAGATGAATCGACCTACGGTGGCGCTCTGAATGACCCGGTGAAAGCAGAGCCGGTGGTGCAGGGGGCATACTACGGAGTCCATGGATGGTTGAAATTCCTGGTCGTAATGAACCTCTACGTCGTACCCGTTTTGTTCGTACTTTCGTATATTGGTGCACTGGCCGACTATTTCGCCCCTTCTTACGCAGAGCGCGGCAGTCTCTCGCTAGTTCTCATTAGGGGATTGGGGGGGCTGTTCTTTACAATCTGGGGAATTCTGGTCGCACGACAATTGCGTGATATCAAACCTCGCTCAGTCCAGAAATACAAGACGCTTCTGATAGCGAGTGGTGTCTTTCTGGCGTTCTCGACTTCACTAACTTACCAGATTGACCCTGACCTCGGTGGAGCGCCGTTCTATGCAACCGTGATTGCGATCATCGTCGTTTTGATTCCCACGTTTATCTGGTACCGGTACTTTTGCGTATCCAAACGGGTCAAAGCCACCTATCCGGATTGGAACGAATGAGCAAGGGCCGGACTTGGTTCAAGGGAATCAACATGTGCGATAGTGAAGAAACATGTAGGCCAGATCCGCTTCGGACCTGCCGATAAATCCCACCGCAAGCGGACGGGCCGCCCGGCCCTGTGCTCCTGACATTGGAGTTAACTACGAGCTGAGGGCGATCCGACAAACTTATCCACATTCCTGGCTTGACAGCAAATGTCTCAATTCCTATATTTTTGTGGGTACTAAAATGTCTTAACTAAAACATCTCAACGCAGGGAGGTCCACCAATGAAGCGTGCACCGATTTTTCTTCTATTCGGAGCGGCTGCATTTCTGATCATGAATCTGACCGGATGCGGAGCGATTTTCAATGGCTCCTCAAAGAACATTCAGGTCGAAGCCAGCCCATCTGGTACCGCTGTGACGACGCAACCGCCGACGGGAGACCATGTGGCTCCAACCACGCTGGAGTTGTCACGCAAACATTCCTATGTAATCACGTTCTCGAAGGAAGGCTACAAGTCGGCCAACGCGATGATCCAGAATAAGGCCCAGGCGGGGATAATCGTTCTGGACGTTCTCCTGACCGGAATAATCGGAGTAGTCATCGATGCGGTGACCGGATCGTGGAATAATTTATCGCCCGACCAGGTCTCCGTGAGCCTTGAGAAGCTCGCGAACAGCCAGGTCGATGGTCCGGATGAGATCATTATTACTTTGACCTCGGGCGGAGGGAACGATTCGGTCGACAATGTGCGTATCGAATCGACCCAGCCGGTATCTGTCAACGTCACGCAGACCAGGTAGACCAGGGCATCTTACTTCTGAATTGACAAACCCATCCCGGCCGGGATGGGTTTCAATTTGCGCGGAGGAACTCAATGAAAAGATCCCGAAAAAAAATCACCAAGACAGATTTACAGAAGCTGCTCAAACTTGCTCAGGGAGATATCGCGAATTTCTTCGAGCGTAATCCCGGCTACCGGAAGCTCTACAAGGGCAAACAGGTCTTGATCGCGTTGTGTCAGGGGGCGGCGCTGCATTATGTCGACGGCAGGAATGGAATTAAAGACTTCGATGTGTGGTTCTTCTATCCACGATTTTCGAAACAACTTCCGTATAGACGAAGAGGGACGGTCGACTTCGGCACCTCCAAATTCGGAAGCGATCCGACTTACACGAAATTCACCGGCAGACGAATCGATGTCCTCATGCGATCTGATTCTGCTTTCAATTGTAAAAAGCCGGTGACCTCGATTATCGAGTATTTGTCGAGTGGTAAGAGTGCGACATCAAAGCATCTTGCCCGCAAGGCAGTGGTCGGTCTGCATCCTCGATCTGTGTTTGGCAAGGTTCTGTGGCCGAGAAGCGGCTAGTTTACTCGAATGTTTTTTCCCACCGCAGAGCTGTGGAGCACCACGGGTAGAGAGCTCAACAGATTGTGGCGTGAGGCGTAGGGCAGAGTCGTCTTCGAACCTGCCAATAAATCCCACCGCGGACGGTGGGCGCCCGGGAGATGGGTGATTGATTCGGTGCAAACCCACAGCAGAGCGGTGAGGCACCAGACGAGACAAAATAAGGAGAACGAATTGTGAATGATAAACGGTCTTCGGACAAGGATGTGAAATCAGGCACAAAACATCTGTACGAGCTTATCCCAAAGCTCGAGCAGTATTATTCGCCGAAGGTCGTCGGCGAAGTTAACGATGCCTTCGTCAAGATCGTAAAGGCGAAGGGGACCGATATCCCCTGGCACACCCACGACAATGAAGATGAGATGTTCCTCATTCTCAAAGGAGAACTCTCGATGCAAATTGACGGCGGAGAAACGGAGCAGCTCAAGGCGGGGGATCTCTATATCGTGCCGCGGGGAGTCAGACATCGAGTCGAATGCTCCGAAGAATGCTGGTTGGTGCTGGTGGAGCCAAAGGCGACTTTGCATACCGGCGATGTTCAGTCGCGCATTACGAAATCGATTGAAGATCAGCTCTAGAATCAGTGAGATACCGGATCTTCCCACCGCAAGCGGTGGGGTACCCGGAGATGGGCGATTGATTCGTGAGGATCCCAGAGCAGAGCTGTGGAGTATCGGATGCGAGACTTCGACTCTAAAGCTCTTTCCCGAATTTCTTCTTCAGAATCAGGCGGTAGATATTCAAGCAGATGGCGATCAGGATGAAGGCGCCGAGCTGACCGGCCAGCGCAGAAACGGTCGCCCGGAAGTCTTGCAGCAGGAGATATCGGGAAGCATAGAAGACAAACGGATAATACACTATGACCGCCAGGATGAACGCCGCCGGTGTGATATACGCCAGATCCCCGATCAATTCCCGTGAAGCGTAGTTTTTGTCATCGAATTTTCGCTTATCCCGAATTCTCGTCGCGACAAACATAAACGAGGAACCGACAATTCCGCCGAGGATCGCTCCGAACGATATATAATTCGGTGCGGAGGTGAATCTGGAAAAAATGTGGGCGGCCAGCGGGGTACAGACGAATGAACCCGACTCGGCAAAGATCATCTGTCGGTTAAAATTGACCGCTGATCGCGAAATCTTCAAAACGTCCTCGGGGGGGTTGATGATGGCAGATGACCATTTTCACACACAGTCCTTTAACGCAGTTTACTCCAGGCTGTTTCCCGTCGGCTAAGAAAAATTCCTCCTGGGTTCGGCACTTACAAGCAGGCTGGCCTTCGGCCGGCGGTCGATCCCCGAAGAATGTCCTGGCGATAATCGTTGTTGCGAGCGGCATAATGGCAGATTAGCTTAGAATGTCTTTAGTCTAGAAGGTCTCTGCAATAGTCATATACTTAAGCATGAATATGAAGGGAGAATACCGATGTTCGGTCAGGGCGAGATTCGAAAAATATCAGTATTTGTACTGGTTTCAATAGCGGTCGCGGCCGCGGTAGTAGCTTTCGGATGCGGGTCGACCCAGCTTGCCAATCTCTGGCAGGATCCGGCTTTTTCGCAAGCTCCGCTCCAGAAGATTATGGTAATAGCGATGCGCAAGGATCAGGTGAGACGAAGGATGTGGGAAGATGCGCTGGTGGCGACGCTGAACAAAAACGAAACCGGGACTTTTGCCGCACCCTCCTATCAGTTGTATCCCAACGACCTGCCCGACACCGTGCAGCTTGAGGAAAATATCAAGGAGCAGGGATTCGATGGTGTCCTGATCGTTTCTCGAATTCAGCGCCATCTCGTGACGACCGATGTTCCCGGTTACGTGACGACCGAGGCCAAGCAGGTGTACCGGCCGCGATGGAACACATACGTCACCCGGTATGACAGTGTCTACCATGAAGGGTACACCGATACGTCGAGAATCGTCCGGGTCAGGACCGATCTGTTACTTGCCCTGGAGGGCGGGAAGCTGGTCTGGTCGGGGACAAGCAGCGCGGTCGATCCGTCTTCGCCTCAGACCTTCCGCAACGAAGTTGCCTCCGGAGTGGTGAAGCAGCTTCGCAAAGGACGGCTGATAGAGTAACAAGTTAGAATCATTCGCCCGGCGACCCGTTGTCGCTGGTGGAATTAATCGACAGTGTTGGCCATGTCTCGGGTCCACTCTGTAAAGAGAGTCCGACTTGTGCAGAAAAAGTGAAAACTGCAGGACGGTATCAAGTCTGAAACTGCCATTTGGCGATCTCAATCGCAATCTTCATTTCTGGCAGGTTCCGAGAAGGACCATGTCTACTTTCGGCTACTTGCTGGCGGCTGCTGAGTCGATTCCGATTTTTCGGCCCTCAATCTTGCATCTTCCAGTGCCAGCTCCGCCCTGAGCGCTTCAGCCTTTGCTTTTTCAGCGCGTAGTTCGTAGTAGCGGAGATCGACATTGTACGAGGCTCCGGACTTTCCAGTTACTGGGTCCGTCCCAGTAGACTGCCGGTAATTCGGGTTATCTGCCGGTGGTGACGGAACGGCTGCCACCACAGAACCGTATGACGTGGGATAGTACGTCGCCTGCAGCCATGTAGGGTTGTATACTTCCACCGAATTGTCCGCCAGATTTCCGCTCCATTCGTTACCCTGCAAATAGAAAGTGTACGTTCCGGTTGTTCTGAAGAAGACCGACTTTACCGGCGTCGTTTGGTAATTTTGCGAACTGGAACCATTCGCATAGTCATCGGAATTGGTCCAAACGGCGACACTATAGTTACGGTCGGCGTTGGATGCATCGGTAATTTGCACCCATCCAAAATTAGCCCCGGATCCATAATGAACAAGTTGAGTGCAGCCGTCGACCACGATATATCCGTCATAAGGTATTGTAATTGTGACGCTCACGAAGTTCTGTGAGGTCTCCGATCTGGTCAGAAAGATGGTTCCGTCCAATCGAGCTACCGCGATTCCAGTTTCGTTAAGTATCTCTGCGGCATCTATGGAGCTGTCGGGGAAAATGACCCCATAATCCCCCGATACACCAGCGCGCAACGCCATCTTAGTCGTACCGGCGCTATCGCCGAGAAACAAAGATCCTCCATAATTTAGGGTCGCGCTCAGGTCGACGGTGATTTCTGAAGTGTGTCCCTCAGACGTGCCGCCATCGGAAAGGATCAGCTCTCCCCAACTTGGTCCCCAGATGCGGGCTTCCTCTTCACCAGAATATCCGGTAATCCGAAAGACTCCTAATTCAGGATTAGCTTCGACCGACACATCGGGATATGCAAGACCGTGGCCGTAGAGGCTGTTCGATGCCATAGCGTACGGCACGCTTTGCAGCAGGGAGCGAGGAGTCAACGGGCTGCCGCCCACTTCGATCTCCAGCCACAGCTCGGCGTTATGCCCGAAAATATAGTCCGGACCGTACTCAAACGGAGATGCGGAAACAGAGGGAAACGGCGTGGGAGATCCTAGCGTTGCAGTAAACAGACCGTTTTGGGTGATTACTGGCAAACCTGGTTCGGTCCATAGGAGGGTGCCGCCGACAGGAGCGTCGTAGATTCGAAAAGTCACACTATAGGTGCTATCGGCAACCGGATTGCCTCCGGGGTCGGTGAGTCGCCCCTGATAAGTTATGGTCTTTGGTGTCTGTGCGACTGAAAGTCCCGCGATTAGTAATAGAGCAGTCGCGAGGACCAGCGATTTGGCTGTTGGTGTGTACATACAATCCTCTTAAACGTTATGATGATCAGGATAGCCTGGGATAAGTCAGGAATTAGCTTTCAATTTGCGGCATATTCAGTCACGATCGGGCTAAGCACCGGAATCTTCAAGTGAGCCGACGGAAGAGTTCGGCTGATGCTTCCCAACAGGTACCCTATCGGTTGATCGACGGAAGGTCTTCCCTCTGCCAATATAGGGTATTAGTGGATCAACGCAACCTATTTTTGGGGGTCGGTCCGGCTGCCGCTTTTTATCAGGAATCTGATTGACCATTCCGGGACGGTCTGTTGTGTTGCTCGAGGCGGGCGAACTTTCGGTACACCGAAAACCGGGGTAGATTGTGCGGCGGTTCTTTCTCAGAAACCGCCGTACAATCTGCTATTTACCGAAGACAGACGAACGCAAGCGAACGTGAAATCCCGATAGAACGGTACAGGTAGCCGCTTCTTCCATGCGCCCTAGATTGTACGATACTCGCAACACAATCTCTGGCGTAACGTGTATCGGATACGTATATTATAGCATCTCGGAAGAGCTTCAACTTACAAATTCGGAGAGATGCGCATGGGTACTGATGTCGAGAGGCTGCAGGGGAGGTGGAATGTGGTGGCGCTTGAAATCGACGGGAACAAGCTGCCGGAAGGAATTTTCGGGGGGGCCAGAATCATGATCGACGGTAACCGTTTTACCACAATCGCCATGGGAGCTACTTACGAAGGAACATTTTCTGTCGACAGCTCCAAAACCCCTCGGACGGTTGACCTTAATTTCAGCAGCGGTCCGGAGAAGGGTAACACGTCGCGCGGGATTTACGAACTCGAGGGCGATACCTGGAAGCTTTGCCTGACCATTTCAAACACCGAGCGTCCGGCGAAGTTCGCCACCAGCCCCGACAGCGGTCACGCGCTGGAGATTCTGGTGAGAGACGAAGGCAAGGTCGCTACGAGTGAAGTCGAAGAAGCGGCCGCGGAAGGCATGGTGTCTGATCCTGCCCCTGAAATCGAGGGGGAGTGGACGATGGTGTCAGGGGTCCGGGACGGTCATCCGATCGATGAGCGGATGGTAAAGTCAGGCAAGCGCACCGCGAAGGGGAACGAGACGACGGTGTCGTTTGGTGGTCAGATGGTTCTTAGAGCGAATTACGCGGTGAACAAATCAGCAGTTCCGCATCATATCGACTATTTACATACGTCCGGCATGTTTACGGGGCAACGACAATGCGGAATATACCAATTGGATGGCGATCTGTTGAGGCTTTCGTTTGCCTCTTCCGGGATGGCCCGGCCGGAGGATTTTTCAGCGCGGCCCGGCGATGGGCGGACAGTCACCGTCTGGCGCAGAAAGTAATGCTCGGGATAGAGATCTCATATCGGACTGCCTCTGTCCATTTATCCGATAATGTGATTGCCCGGGGACCTTTTGCCCGTTATCGTTCGCGAACGAGTATGATGATTTCCTGGCCGGAATGATTCACGAACACTCTTATTTACAATTCGAAAAGGAGTACTCATGCCTAATCCAATCGTGCACTGGGAGATTGCCGGGATCGATGACGCGAAAGCTCACAAGTTCTATGGCGACGTGTTCGGCTGGAAGATCGATGCCAATAACCCGTTCAACTACGGTGTAGTCGACACCGGCGGCGAAGGCATCAACGGCGGGATCTTCAAAGCACCAAAGGGAGTGCCGTTCCTGACGTTTTACATCCAGGTTGACGATATCCCCGCGTTTCTTCAGAAGGTCGAAAAAGCGGGCGGTCAGACGGCTATGCCGCCTCAGGATGTTCCGGGAGTCGGCCAAACGGCGTTCTTCAAGGATCCGGACGGCCTGATCGTAGGGCTGTTTAAACCGGTAGCTAAGTAGTGCAGCCCAGGGATATGCGAAGCAGAGTGCATGCCCCACGGGGCGGTTCCGAGCCCGGAACTGTCTCGCGGAGTGCACGCCTGTTTGACTTCGGTGAGATCGATTACTCTACGGTGTCGGGATGCGGGGATCGGTCGATCAGGTGACGAATATAAGGCAGGTCAGTGAGTTTCCGTGCCGGATCGGCATCGGAAATGGAGTCGAGTCTTGCCGCAACTTCGTTGATCCACTGAGTCCAGCGGCTTTCTGAAGTGGCCGGGGTGAGAGTTTCATGCCCCAGCATGATGGACTTGCGCATGTCAACGCCGAAATGGATGTCGAGGCGTTGGGACAAGTCGCGGAGCTTTTCCTGGTGATTCATTTTGTTGTCCATTAGATCTTCTGTTGATACTTGTGTGACTCAGTCTA
Organism: uncultured candidate division Zixibacteria bacterium; assembly: GCA_963711085.1. Taxonomy (GTDB): domain Bacteria; phylum Zixibacteria; class MSB-5A5; order GN15; family FEB-12; genus CAVQCT01. Next base: position 40,431 of record CAVQCT010000007.1, read on the forward strand.
TACCGAGATGCAAATTCTGTCAAGCAAACGGGCGGAATTTTCACGTCGTTTGGCGTGAAGACGAGGTGAGATTGAGAGCGCTGGAGAGTCCTTCAGAGTCCCTTAAAGTAGAGTAATGATATCCATATCACTGAATGAACGTGCGAGCACGTTCACTTTAACTCCTTGTCCGGCTTATGCTCTCAAATTGTGCGGAGAAAACTACATCGTCAACGAATGTCTCTTTCAAGGTCTTTCCGGTCCGGGACCGCAACTCAGCCGATTTTTGCTAACAAACTTCTAACAATTCAAACAGTGCGCGGAAGGGAGAAAGTTCCCGGATTGAACCTCGGATGGAGGTATTTCGCTTGATGCGTGCGGGGCTTGCAGATATGTTGAACGAGACGTTGAACGGGAATCGAGAACAAAAGTATGCACGTTCGTCTGGGTGTCGAAGACATGGAGCCCAACAACTGGGTAGCGTGGGCGTTTGAACTTCCCGGCTGCTATGCGAGGGGTCCTACGCGCGATGAAGCAGTCGCACAGGCTCCTTTTGCCGTTCGCGAGCTTATTCAGAGACTGCGCAAGGCCGGCTGGACCGGTCAGGGGTACGACAACATTTCAGAAAGCTCGGTCGCCGAAGAGTTTCGCGCCTATCCCTTCGGCGAGGATTACCTCGTGAACGCGTTCTTCGAGAATGATCGCATCCCCCTCATCAATGATGATATTGAATACGCCGATCTGTTACTTGGTCTAAACAGAGGAGAGTTGCTTGAGATCATGCAAGGCATGTCGCAAGAGGAGATGGAGAGGCCGATTGAAGGGGAAGTACAGGGGAACATCTATGGGATCATTCGGCATATAGGTACCGCCGAATGGTGGTACTGGGATCGGCTCGATATGGCGTTTCACAGAGCAGAACGACCAATCGAGCTTGAGGACCTTCTTCGGAAAGTCCGACGGTTCACTCTTGATATGCTAAGGACGATGTTGTTTGACACAAGAACGGCAGTCAAACAGGGTGAGCGTTGGTCGGCACGCAAGCTTCTTCGACGCACAGTCTGGCACGAGCGAGTGCACACGTTGCAGATCAGACGTTATCTATTGCGAATGCGCGAAGAGGCGGATTGAGCTGGATCAGAACCTCAGAGTGAGACCGGCACCCAGTGCTCGCATGTTCGGATAGTAGACGGGCCGGAACGCGAGAGATTTCTGGTCAAGCAATTTCGCATCATGGTTGCGAACCTGCCGCTTGATGGTCAACAGGTCATAGGCTGCCGAACCCACCACGATTCCGCCGGAACCTATGAATACAGCCCAGGCGATATCATAGTTGTCATCCCCCGGTCCACAATCCCATCCGCAGATGGCGAACGAACTGAGCATGCCGCCGACTCCAATGATCCGAATGCCCACGCCGATCATGGCACGGTTCGGCATCCCGGCGTGGAAATATCCAAGCGACGGTCCCACGATAATTCCCGGCACGGCAAGTACCAATGTCGGAAGGGGAACGAAAGTCCCGAGCATCGAGCGCGTGAAAGCGCGTTTTGGCGAGGCTAGTCCGATAGAAAGAGAGTCCTCGTACGAAAGCGTGTCAACGTCGATCTCGGGCGAACTCGATATTTCTCCGCCGGTATCATCGGCGAATCCACATGTTGCGGCGAGCACAAGAATTGGAATGGCGATGAGGCTTCTGACTGTTTGTCGGGCTTTGTGTGACGATAAGGTTGGCATTTGTAACCTCCAGTCGAACACTCAACTTAGAAGATTCTTCTTACAGAGGCGCGAGCGAAAATGTTTCGACAGCATCTTTCCTATCCGCAAGGTATGGGAAGTGTTCGAGCGATGTCAAGTCCCCGACATTGGCTCTATCCCCGCGTCCGGCTGACCGCCTTCCAGATTCGATCCAGCTGTAACAGATGTAGAAGATCGTGCCCGGCCCATCGACGCATGAGATCGTCCACCGTTTCGTTTCCTCGCTGACTGTGGACACCGTATCGCTTTCTCTGTTCGGCGGGCAATCCGGAGAGCATGGCAACATTGACATCCCGGAACGCACCCAGCGATTCCAGCATAGATTGCAGACCCAGGCTCCGATACCATTGTTGATTGACCCAGTCATCCTGATCCATGGTGAGAAAGCGCGGCTTGTCCGATGCCAGGATCATGCGGATACGATAGGCGTAGACCAACTCGACATCGAATAAGTGATCGACCACCTGGCGCATCGACCATTTCCCATTGGCCTCCGGGACGGCCAGTTTGTCTTCAGGCTTGTCGATGAAAAAGTCGGCGAGTTTAGCCGAGGCCTGACTGAGAATATCCAGCGGCTCCTGTTTTCCGACCAGAGCGTCGACTGCGGCCATATATACGGCGGCGTCGCGACCGGAGTAAGGGCTATCTGTCATCTGTGCACGTCCTCTTTTGCGGGTGAATTAATCGGTTAAAGAGAGTATACGTGAAGAGAACGAATGCGATGGCAGAAAAATTGCCGATCTGTGTTATCTGGTGGCATATCCTGTTGACAAACACGACAGGACTTATCTATTTTAGTCGGTCAGAGAAGGGGGAGGGACTGTCGCCGCGTCACCTGATGGCTATCACTCCCGCAGCCGTTTTATTGTTGCCGCGCCGGTTTGAATAATCGTAGTATTCATATTGATTCGAACCAAAGATCAACATTTGACAGGAGGAAAACATGTCAAAGACCCTTCGGTCGGCGCTCGTCGTAATGCTGCTGGGGCTCATCGCCGTCTCAGCCGGAGCGCAGGAAGCCACGAAGACGCACCCGATCCAGCTGGGAATTTTCACGCCGGTTCAGATTTTTCCGGCCAAAGACAACATCACCGGTCTTCGCCTGAGCCTGATCTACGCGAAGAACGCCTCGGTCAACGGTCTGGACTGGGGATTCGTCACTCGCAGCACCGAACTTTCCAAAGGTGTCCAAACCGGATTCGTGAGCATCGCTGATGCCCGATTTGTCGGTTTCCAGTATAGCTGGGTGAACGTCTGCAAAACCGATTTTGAAGGTTTCCAGTGGGGTGTAGTGAACTACGCTAAGAAATGCAATGGTTTCCAGCTTGGGCTGGTAAATTACGCCGGTACCATGAAGGGACTGCAGGTCGGTTTGGTCAATATCATCAAGCAAGGTGGTCAGTTCCCGGTCTTCCCGATCGTCAACTGGTCATTCTGATCTCCAAATCAGCCCGACTGTTGGGCCATTTAAATGAATTATAGGCCATGAGGCACAAGTTGCTTCATGGCCTTTCCTTATGCACCCGGCAGGCGATATCCGCATATAATCTTCAGAAATCACTATTATGGAGCGATTATATCCGTGAAACTGTTGCCCGTTTTGATCTTGTCCCTGGCCGCCCTAGCCGGGCTATACCTTCTGCGAACGGCCGGTACCGCCGAGACGGAACCTAATTATCCAGCAGATGTTCTGGCAGCATATAAAGGAGCATCGCCGACGGCGATTTCAGGTGTTGATGAAGAAGAGGTAAACAAAATGAAAGCAGGGAATATGGAAAAGGCGACATTTGCGGCAGGCTGTTTCTGGGGCGTGGAAGAAACGTTCCGACAGGTCAAAGGGGTGGTTGCAACCGAGGTTGGTTACTCAGGAGGACACACCGAAAATCCGTCTTATCGGGATGTCTGTTCGGACAGTACCGGACATGCCGAAGCGGTCGAAGTAACTTTTGATCCGGAAGTAGTAAGTTACAATGATCTGTTGAACGTCTTTTGGGAAAATCACGATCCGACAACGCTGAACCGGCAGGGACCGGATTATGGCAGCCAGTACCGATCGGTCATATTCTACCATAACGATGCTCAAAAACAGGCGGCGATAGCATCGAAAGACTCACTCGATGCTTCCGGCAAATTTCATCGGCCGGTCGTTACTGAGATAGTCCCAGCCGGACCGTTCTGGCGGGCCGAGGAATACCATCAGCGATACCTCGAGAAAAACGGACTGGCGAGCTGCCGGATCAAGTAGGCAGCCCGTCCGATTCTCCTTTGATTTCCAGGTCTCAATTATCATCAGGAATGACACACGAAAGGCAAATCGATCAGGGGCAGACGCCAGCCATGCCTTCTACGGCAGCCCACCTGAAATAAGGTCCGCACTTGTGGACCGAACAGCCGCTGGGGATTGACTCGCTGACGTGGGCTGCAAGACAGGAGGTTGAAATGGCCTACGAAAGATCTGTCAAAACGTGCCAACGCCCTGGAAGAGTTATGCACCCTATTATCTCCGCATTTCCTTTTTCCTTGGTTAACCCACCAATTGTTATTAAAATAGGTGAAGCTGTCGATGAATACAGCAGTGGACCTATACTTATAAGCGGAAGCAAGTTATGCAGATAGTAAGAGACGTTTCAGAGATAGTCAATTCGAGGACCATCAAGCCCGGTTCGGAAATATACATTTCAGGAAATGCGGCAACCCCGAGAGTGCTTCTGAGGCAGCTGGCCGACGATCACTCGATTAAGAGCATTGATATGTACAGTCTGCTTCCACTGGGAGAGGGACTCGAAGGGGTCTATTCGCAGGAGCGCTGCCAGGCTATCACCCATAGAATAATTTTCAACAGCCATCTCACCCTGGAGGCTGTCAACAATGGCTGGGCGAAATACCATCCGATGCACCTTTCCGAAGTCCCCAAATACATCAAGCACTGGATCATGCCGGATGTCGTCCTGGTGTCGGTGGCCGGGCCGGACATGGGGGGGAACTACAGTCTCGGCACGACCGTCGAGGCGGTGCTGGCCTCGGTCCAGGTGGCGAAAGAGCGGGGCGGAATCGTCATAGCCGAACGTAACGTCAAGATGCCCTTCGTCCTCGGAACGACTATTCCGGAAAGCTGCATTGACTATCTCATCGATGTCGACTACCCGTTGCCGGTCAGCCCGGTATCAACTCCGGATGAAACCGCGCGAAAGATCGGGGAAATAATAGCTGCACTCTATATCAGCGACGGCTCCGGCAAAACTGCCGGTTCCACATTGCAGTACGGAATAGGTGAGGTTCCCGAGGCAGTATCGGACGAGATCATCAGGCAGGGGTATCGCGATCTCGGCATACACACGGAGCTATTCGCGAGTGCGATGATCAAACTGGTCAAGCAGGGGGTGGTGTCGAATAAATGGAAGAAGAGCATCAACTTCTCGGTGTCATCGATCTTTCTCGCCACCAACCAATCCGACTATGACTGGCTGCATTATAACAGCTCCGTGCAGAGCCGTCCGAGCAACTACACCAATTCGGTGTTCAAGATTGCGGAACATCCCAAAGTCGTCACGATCAACTCGGCGATCGGTGTCGATCTTCACGGCAATATCTGGGCGGACTCGCTCGACGCCAGAAAAATCTACAGCGGTGTAGGCGGACAATCCGATTTTATTCGCGCGGCCCAGTTCTCCGAGGGGGGAATCGCTATAATCGCGATGAAGTCTTCCACCCGTGACGGCATCTCCAAGATTGTCGACCGGTGCCCGGCCGGGATCACCACCACCGCCACACCATCGGATCAGGTTATTCTTGTCACCGAGAACGGCGCGCTCGATCCGCGCAATCTGAGTCTGGGTGAACGGGCAGTTGGAATCGCGCATCTGGCCCAGCCGAACGAACGAGAGAATCTGCTTCGTATCATTCACGAGAACCCGGCATTCCATAAGCCGGATGATGCTCTCAAAAGAGGCGTCCCCGGATTCACTTCGTACGAGAAGGCGATTAAGGGTCGGTAATTCGATATCGGCATCGGCCATCGGGAAATTCGCTGTCAATCCGCTACCAGTAGTGGCCCATAAGATGGCATATCGGCCCTCTGTTCTCTGCTTTAATTCGTTGACAAATATACACTTAGTCTGTTATTTCGAGAGACGCCGAGAATTCGGCAGATTGAGACTAAAGAACAGTATTAACCCGGGAGTGTGATAAGCAAACGGCCGGTGGAACTCCCACTCAACGGTCATGTTTAATCTGTGAATGCTACATGGCTTGTCCGGCATAAGCGGACCAGTTGTAATATCCGGTCAATTGGAGAACAGAGATGATATCAGGCAACGGAAGTACCAGGAACCTGCATCATAGACTTACAATCTTTCTTTCCGCTCTTATCTTGCTACTGGTCCTATTAGCCCATTCGAACGCCCAGTTGTTTGGCGGTTCCGGGCTGGGAGGAGTCGCCGCCGAGAGCCATGCACAGGCGCAACTGGTCTCCGAAGTGACATCGATTCAGCCGGGGCAGCCGTTCTGGGTCGGGCTGTACGTCAAGCTCGATAAAGACTGGCACGTCTACTGGCAAAATCCGGGAGATGCGGGACTGCCCACCAAGATCGAGTGGCATCTTCCCGATGGGTTCGCGGCTGGCGAGATGCAATGGCCGTATCCGCATCGGTTCGACACCCCCCCTTTGACCAACTACGGATATTCGGACGAAGTCCTGTTCCCCATCAAGATTACTCCGCCGGCGGATCTCAAGCCGGGATCGAAGGTGACACTGAACGGCGAAGCCTCCTGGCTGGTGTGCAAAGAAGAGTGCGTTCCCGGTGGGGAGGATGTCAGCCTGACGCTGAAAGTGGACAACAATCCCCCGGCGTTCAACGCTGCCTGGGAGGATCGCTTTAACGATGCCCGCGCGCACCTTCCCATTGAGAATTCAGACTGGACGATCACTGTAACGGCCAATAGCAAATATCTGTTTATACATCTTACGAAGCCATCGTGGTTCTCCGGCACGCTCGACAGCATCTCCTTCTATCCGTACGGTAAGAAGGTCATTGAGTACGCGCGCGATCAAAAGCTGACGGAGTCGGGGGATGGTTATCAACTCAAAGTCGAACGTTCGCATCTGAGCGAAACTGCTCCCACCCATCTCGCCGGAATTCTTGTCACCAACTCAGGCTGGCGCGGACCGAACTCAGAAAAGGCAATGGAATTCGATGTACCGGTTACGTCCGGAAGCGGCGGCGCCGTGGCCTCAACCGGTGCGCTCAGTATCTGGCAGGCCTTATTGTTCGCACTTCTCGGCGGGATGATCCTGAATCTGATGCCGTGTGTTCTCCCGGTTCTGTCACTCAAAGTTCTCGGATTTGTACGCCATGCTGATGAGAGCAGAAAGAAAGCTCTTGGACATGGTCTGGTATTCACGGCCGGCGTGCTGATTTCATTCTGGGTCCTGGTCGGTGTACTCCTCGCGCTGAGGGCCGGTGGTGAAGAGCTCGGATGGGGATTTCAGTTGCAGTCCCCGGCATTTCTGATTGTGCTCTCGGGATTCATGTTTCTTTTCGGATTAAACTTACTCGGTGTTTTCGAGATCGGTACCTCGCTCACTGCTGTGGGTGGCAAGACCGCTTCGGCCAGCGGATGGGGAGGTTCGTTTCTTAACGGTATAACCGCAACTGTGGTTGCAACCCCGTGTACCGCCCCCTTCATGGGCTCGGCGCTCGGATTCTCACTCACGCAGCCGATATGGGTGGTCTGGCTGATCTTCACATTCCTCGGTCTCGGCATGGCGGCGCCGTACGTCGTTCTGTCGGCATTCCCGAGGCTGCTGAAGTTTCTCCCGAAACCGGGTCGATGGATGGAAACGCTGAAGCAGGTTATGGGATTTCTGCTGCTCGCCACCGTTATCTGGCTGAGCTGGGTGCTCTCGGTACAAGCCGGTTCGCTCGCGGTCGTCCTCCTGCTGGCCGTTCTCCTGCTGCTCGGAATTGGAGGCTGGGTTCTCGGACGCTGGGGGACTTTCTCAGCCTCGGCTGGAAGACGCTACACAGCCTACACGTTCGCCGCGGTCTTCATTCTTGGAGGAGTCGGCATCGGCATCGCTGGGGTCAACAGCGCACCGGCAGTGACCACCCGATCCGCGGTTCAGGGGGAGTCCGGTGACGGCATCAGCTGGCAGCCGTATACGGAAGACCGCTGGAATGAATTGAAGAACTCGGACAGCGCTGTGTTCATAGATTTCACCGCCGCCTGGTGCTTAAGTTGCCAGGTCAACGAGCGGGTAGCGTTCAGCTCCCCGGAAGTCCAGAAGCAGTTCGCCGGTCTTAAAATTGTCCCGCTCAAGGCGGACTGGACCTCGCGGAACAAGGAAATCACCGAGGCACTCGCACATTACGGACGAAACAGCGTGCCACTATATGTACTATACGGGCCCGATAAGACGAAGGACCCGGTCATACTACCTGAAATAATCACTCCGGGCATTGTTATTGATGCACTCACGCGCATCAGTCAGTAACCAGGCGTTTCGCTACACGCCCAAACATCTCGCGCTCCGCGAAACAGGAGGAAGGACGAAACGATGAAAACAGTTTTCGGCACCATAGCGGCGCTGGCTGCGCTCTTGCTTGCGGTCGGCTGTTCGGCGAACAAAGAAGCGGCATCCGACCAAAACAGTTCCCAGCAGTCTCAGACCGTGCAGGTGAAGGCAGAGGTTCCGGAGATGCATACCGATGTCGATCAGCCGGCCCCTGATTTCACCCTGACCGATGCCAACGGACAGAAGCACTCCCTGTCGGACTACAAGGGCAAGTATGTCGTTCTGGAGTGGGTAAACTTCGGCTGTCCGTTCGTCAAAGCCCAGTATGCATCAGGAAACATGCAGAGTCTTCAGAAGACCTTTACGGACAAGGGTGTGGTATGGCTCTCGATTTGTTCCTCCGCTGAAGGGAAGCAGGGATACTTCACCGGCGAAGAACTCAAGGATCAGATCAAGGAGCATCATTCGAATGCTACCGCTTACCTGATCGACGCCGATGGCACGGTGGGGCGAACTTACGAAGCCAAGGCAACACCGAATATGTATGTGATCGATCCCAAGGGGACATTGATTTATGCCGGTGCGATTGATGATACGCCGACTACCGATGCCTCGGCGGTTCCCAAATCAGCGAACTACGTCAAGCTCGCATTGGAAGCCTCGATGAAGGGTGATCCGGTGCCGGTGAAGACTTCGCAGCCGTACGGCTGTTCCGTGAAATACTGATAAACTCGGGCTGCCACCGCACTGCGAGTGATAGCCGAGCAGTCAAGGGAGTGCTGCACCTGTAGTATAAATCGGGAATTCACATCGCCGGCAGCCGGTGAATACCGAACTGCCAGCGATGCTCCTGGGGGGCAATGCGGAGCGCAGTGTGCAATTCCCGCAATTCAGATTGATTAGAAACAGTCCGGGAATGGCCCGGAACCGAACATATAGTCAACCAACCTTACGACGTCACTGATATCGAGACCACCGGAACAGTCAATGTCGACCGTCTCGATAATCAAAGGTGGATTGCTTCCTGCAAACATATATTCTGTCAGCTGAACGAGGTCGGAGATATCAATGCTGCCATTGTTGTCGAGATCGCCTCGATAGAAGAAAAGAATGTGCCATGTTTCATCTGACCAGGTAGCCAGGTGGTACCGATTAATCGCGTAGACCCGCCAATACAACGGCTCGGCCAGAGGCATCCCCTGAACAGGTACCTGAACCTCAGAGATGTTCACAGCGCTATCCGTGAAAATCACGGATCCAGTCAACGACTCAGACGTGCCCAGATAGTAAATGTATACGGTTGTGTCAAATGGGTTGAGGCTGACCGCATCGGTCCAGTCGAATGTTATCGTCCACCGTGTGTTGATGTTCAGCCTCGCATTACTGGCCGGTGCCTCCAGATTGAAGGCGGCGGGTGCGAGGAGGGACTCCGGAAAGATCTGAATGGTATTTGTTGAGATAGTTGTTCCGACATCGGTGCTTGAGAAGGGAGTGATCTCGGCATACCACTGCTCACCGATAGCGGTCTCGGTTGATTTGACGGTGTCGGGTCCATGGTACAGGGCGAGCATCTGTTCGGGTGAGAGCACGAAGTCATAGACGCGAGCTTCGGCGATCCGACCTTTCCAGCCGCTGCCGTTGGCCAGCGTGCCAACCTGCAGGGTGGCATCAGTCACATCCCGCAGAGGGATCGGAACCGTGGCGGTATCCACGATCTGATCGTCTTTGTACAGCACCATCATGCCGGTGGCATAGTCGAAGGTCACCCCTACAAAGTACCACTGGTCGGTCACCAGCGGGGTCGGATCCTGGGCGATGACCCAGGTCCCGTTCTGACCGGCGGTCAACCGGTTCCCCTGTGACTGCGACGCCCACAAAGCGTGTCCACCGGTCAGTTCCTGACTGGACAGAATGTTGTTGCTCGAGATCGGATCGGTCATCTGCACCCAGGCAACCTTGGTGTAGGATGACAGGGTAGGAAAGGCTTCGGTCTCAAGACGATTGGTGCCATTAAACAGGTAATCACCGGTGCCGTTGGGAACACCGGTTGGCTCCCAGACCGGACTGCCGAATGCCGTCACCGTCTGTCCATGGCCGGAATAGTCCAGCTGAGACGAGGCCGAACTGCCCTCAAACGGCAGATACAGAGTTGCCAGAGGAGTTGCATCCTTATACCAGGCAACCGCGGCCGTGGTCGCAGTCCCTCCCAGGCTGTACTCACTGATCAAGTCATCGGCACTGGTGTTGTCAGGCGAGGAGGCGTGCAGCTCCACATTGCTCAACCAGGGGGTCGGCTGCCCGATGACAAGAGTGTTGGAGGCGACGGCAGGGCCGAGATCGCTGGCCGAGAACGGCGTCACTTCAGCCTGCCAGACCTCATCCACCTCGGTCTCGGTCGACGTGATCGTATCCGCGCTATGGGAAAGGGCCAGGATCTGCTCCGGAGTCAGCACATAATCGTACAACCTGGCCTCATCAATCAGACCGAGCCACCCGTTCCCTCCTCCGGTCGAAAACGTCCCGACCAGCAAGGTCTGATCGGTAATATCCCGCTCGCCCGGCGGAACGGTCGCCGTGTCCACCACCACACCATCCTTGTACAATATCATCATCCCGGTAACATAGTCAAAGCTCACCCCCACAAAATACCACTGATCGGTCACCAGCGGGGTCGGATCCTGCACCAGGTTCCAGTCTCCCAGCTGACCGGCACTCAACCGATTCCCCTGACTTTGGGAAGCGTACAGCACATGCCCACCGGTAACATCCTGACTCGACAGGATATTGTTGCTCGCCCCGGTCCCGGTCATATACACCCAGGCGGTCTTGGTATACGATGACGACACGGGAAAGACCTCCCCGGCGTTCAGCCAGAAGCTTGGATCAAACATGAACGCACCGTGACCGTCGTGTCCCATCGTCCCACGCCAGGCAGCAATGGCACTGCCTTGAGCCGTGACGCTATGATCATGACCCGACAGATCCAAAAGACCGTTGCTCGATCCACCCTCAAACGGCAAATACAACGATAGCAGCGGCGACCCATCCTTGAACCACGTTATCGCCGCCGTGGTCGCCTCACCTCCAAGCGTATACGTGCAAAATAAATCGTCGTCCGTAGTACTATGACCGGACACTGTAGACAAGGTCACATCTTGCACACTCGGAGGTGGACCGCTTACGTCAATCACTGTTATCGTAACGACCTCGCTGTCGACAGTAGTACCATCGGAGGCTCGGAAGGTCAGTTCATAGCTTCCGGCCTGCGTGAACGAAGGCGTCCAATTGAACGTCCCGGTACCATCAGTGTTGTCGGTGAAGATAGCACCGTTTGGTAGAGTCGAAGTACTGAGGGACGGTGTTGTGCCGTCGGGATCGGTAGCAGAAACGCTGAAACTAAGGAGCTCGTCCTCATTAGTCGATTGCGGGCCGATGGAGGCAAGAACAGGTGCCTGGTTGAAATCACTGACGGTGATCGAAACAACCTCGCTGTCCACATATTCTCCGTCGGCAGCATAAAACGTTACTGGATAAACACCGGATTGTGAAAGCGTGGGGATCCAGTTGAAACTGCCGGTGCCATCGCCATTGTCTAAGAACCCTGCTCCGGTAGGTAGTGTCGAGGTCGTCAGGGCTGGCGTCGTGCCATCGGGATCGCTGGCTGAAACTCCAAACGAGAGCAGCATACTTTCAACTGCGGACTGCGGACCAATTGCCGAGAGAACTGGCGGCTGGTTGACATCGTCAACAGTGATTAATACAGCTTCACTGTCGATTGCTGTTCCGTCGGACGCATAGAATGTCACTGGATAGACACCCGATTGAGCAAACGTCGGGGTCCAGCTAAACGACCCGGCACCATCACCATTATCTATGAAGGAAGCTCCGGAAGGTGGAGTCGAAGTGGTCAGTGCCGGAAAGGTGCCATCCGGGTCAGTTGCCGAAACCGGAATTGTGAGCAACGAATTCTCGTCTACTGACTGCGGACCAATGGCGGTAAGGACGGGTGGCCGATTGACATCATCCACTGTTATAGTGACAATTTCACTGTCAGTAGCGATGCCGTCCGATGCATAGAACGTCACCGGATAGTCGCCGGACTGAGCGAACGTCGGGGTCCAGCTAAATGACCCGGTACCATCACCATTGTCTATGAAGGAAGCTCCGGTAGGTGGAGTCGAAGTGGTCAGTGTCGGAAAGGTGCCATCCGGGTCTGTTGCCGAAACCGGAACCGTAAGCAAGGTATTCTCGTCAACTGACTGATGGCCGATGGCGGTCAGGATGGGTGGCTGATTAACATCGTTTACGGTGATCAAGACAGCTTCACTGTCAATAGCTACTCCATCGGACGCATAGAATGTCACCGGATAGTCACCCGACTGAGCAAACGTCGGGGTCCAGCTAAGCGACCCGGTACCATCGCCATTATCTGAAAAAGTGGCTCCCGAAGGTGGAGTCGAAGTGGTCAGTGTCGGAAAGATGCCATCCGGGTCTGTTGCCGAAACCGGAACCGTAAGCAACGAATTCTCGTCTACTGACTGCGGACCAATGTCAGCAAGGACAGGTGGCCGATTAACATCATCAACTGTTATAGTGACGATTTCACTGTCAATAGCGATGCCGTCCGATGCATAAACCGTCACTGGATATGCACCGGATTGGTCAAAGCTTGGTGTCCAATTAAGAAAACCAGTGCCATCACCGTTATCCGAGAATACAGCTCCCGGGGGTAGTGTCGAAGTAGTCAGCGCTGGAAAAGTGCCGTCGGGATCTGCAGCTGAGACTGGTATTGTCAGGGGTGTATTCTCGTTTACTGATTGCGAACCAATCTCTGCCAGGACTGGCGGTCGATTGACATCGTCCACTGTGATCGAGACAACCTCACTGTCAGTTGCAAGACCATCTGAGGCGTAGAAGGTTACAGAGTACACGCCGGACTGGGCAAAAGTCGGAGTCCATGTAAATGAACCGGTACCGTTGCCATTATCGGTGAAAGCAGCACCGGTCGGAGGCGTCGATGTGGTCAATGTCGGAGTTGTTCCGTCAACATCAGTCGCCGAGACCGGAATGGTCAAGAGCACATTTTCATCGACACTCTGCGGGCCGATCGCGGCAAGAACCGGCGGATCGTTGACGGCCGTTACCGTGAACGTGGCCGCATCCTCGGCAAACAACCCTCCCGGATCGGTCGCCCGAAAGGTGATGGTCTCAGCACCATTCCAATTCTGGTCGGGTGTGCTGATCGTCGCCACTCGAGAGGTGATGTCAACAGTCAGTTCAGTATTACCACTATACGTCCAGGTCAATTGAGCATCAGTGTTGTCCGGATCGCTTACATAGTCATCCAGGTTTATGGTGGCAAAAGTGCCCCCCTCGCTAATCGTCTGATCCGGGATGTCTGTCACCACCGGCGGGGCAACGATGTCCAGCGAGTTGGACTGAACCGATGTCCCGGCTTCAGCCGAATTGAAGGGCGTAACTTCAGCCTGCCAGGTATCGCCCGGAGTGGTCTCAGCGGCCTTGATCGTGTCGGATCCGTGATACAGGGCCAGGATCTGGTCGGATGATAGTGCCGTGTTATACACCCGGGCTTCGGCTATACGACCTATCCAGCCACTGCCATTGGCAAAAGAACCAATCTGAACCGTGGTATCGGTGACATCCCGCAGGTTCGCCGGTACCGTCGCCGTATCGACCAACTGGTCGTCCTTATACAGAGACATCATACCGGTGGCATAGTCAAACGTCACCGCCACAAAGTACCACTGGTTGACAACCAGTGATGCCGGATCCTGAACAAGATTATACGATCCCAGCTGTCCGGCGCTCAGGCGATTCGACTGACTCTGAGAGGCATACAAGACATGTCCTCCCGTAATATCCTGACTCGACAGAATATTGTTGCTGGACGCAGCGCTGGTCATATATACCCATGCGGCCTTCGTATAGGATGATGATGTGGGAAATGCCTCGGTTTGGAAACGCGTGGTGACGTTAAAGGTGTAGGCGCCGGTTCCATTGGGCCCGCCGGTCGGAGCCCATACCGGTCCGCCAGATGACGTGACGGTGTGTCCGTTGCCGGAGAAATCCAATTGTGACGAGGTCGAGCTGCCCTCAAATGGCAGATAAAGAGCCATCTGAGGACTGCCGTTCTTGTACCAAGCTATGGCAACCGCGGTTGCGTCGGTTAGATCATAAGTGCAGATTAAGTCATCGGTTGTCAGGTTCAATCCCGAAGATCCATTTAGAGCGACATTGGATGCTTCGGGAGTTGCATAAGTCTCTGCTGCCGAGCTAACCACTACAATCAATACCAGAAGTATTGTTAAAGTGATTCTTCTGGGCATGTTACCCTCCCGTCCTTTCTACATTATTGTTTTGTTAATTTCCTTTTTCAATTCAAGTTTACTGGCAACCGACCAATGGCGCTGGTCCGCTATTGAATGTGTATTCGACCAGATATATCATGTCGGAAATATCCACGGTACAGCTGTGGTCGAAGTCCGCCACAAACAACGGGCTGGGTGCTGATCCGGTGCCAAACATATAGTCTACCAATTCTATCACATCCGAAATGTCCACGGTGTGGCTGTTATTGACGTCTCCAAGTGTCCATGTCCAGAACGAGTTCACTTCTGAACACGAAGATACGGTTGCCGTGTCCAGATCAACCCACGACACTACTTTCCAGTAGTAATGAGTGGTGTGGGAAAGTGGAGGCAATTCCCAGGTATACCCGGGGCTTATCAGCGAGTCAACCGTAGTAACCCAAACGGTGAAGAGTGAATCGATACTTACGAACAGATCGTAGTAGGTGGTTTGGCTGGACCACGGACTGTGGGCGATCGTCCACTCGAAGGTCGGTGACAAATCATAGATTGTGGCACTGTTGACCGGGCTCGACAGTGACGATGGTATCAGGGTGTCGGATGCTATCTGAATGGTATTTGTTGAGATAGTTGTTCCGACATCGGTGCTTGAGAAGGGAGTGATCTCGGCATACCACTGCTCACCGATAGCGGTCTCGGTTGATTTGACGGTGTCGGGTCCATGGTACAGGGCGAGCATCTGTTCGGGTGAGAGCACGAAGTCATAGACGCGAGCTTCGGCGATCCGACCTTTCCAGCCGCTGCCGTTGGCCAGCGTGCCAACCTGCAGGGTGGCATCAGTCACATCCCGCAGAGGGACCGGAACCGTGGCGGTATCCACGATCTGATCGTCTTTGTACAGCACCATCATGCCGGTGGCATAGTCGAAGGTCACCCCTACAAAGTACCACTGGTCGGTCACCAGCGGGGTCGGATCCTGGGCGATGACCCAGGTCCCGTTCTGACCGGCGGTCAACCGGTTCCCCTGTGACTGCGACGCCCACAAAGCGTGTCCACCGGTCAGTTCCTGACTGGACAGAATGTTGTTGCTCGAGATCGGATCGGTCATCTGCACCCAGGCAACCTTGGTGTAGGATGACAGGGTAGGAAAGGCTTCGGTCTCAAGACGATTGGTGCCATTAAACAGGTAATCACCGGTGCCGTTGGGAACACCGGTTGGCTCCCAGACCGGACTGCCGAATGCCGTCACCGTCTGTCCATGGCCGGAATAGTCCAGCTGAGACGAGGCCGAACTGCCCTCAAACGGCAGATACAGAGTTGCCAGAGGAGTCGCATCCTTATACCAGGCAACCGCGGCCGTGGTCGCAGTCTCCTCCCAGGCTGTACTCACTGATCAAGTCATCGGCACTGGTGTTGTCAGGCGAGGAGGCGTGCAGCTCCACATTGCTCAACCAGGGGGTCGGCTGCCCGATGACAAGAGTATTGGAGGCGATGGCAGAGCCGAGATCGCTGGCCGAGAACGGCGTCACTTCAGCCTGCCAGACCTCATCCACCTCGGTCTCGGTCGACGTGATCGTATCCGCGCTATGGGAAAGGGCCAGGATCTGCTCCGGAGTCAGCACATAATCGTACAACCTGGCCTCATCAATCAGACCGAGCCACCCGTTCCCTCCTCCGGTCGAAAACGTCCCGACCAGCAAGGTCTGATCGGTAATATCCCGCTCGCCCGGCGGAACGGTCGCCGTGTCCACCACCACACCATCCTTGTACAATATCATCATCCCGGTGGCATAGTCAAAGCTCACCCCCACAAAATACCACTGATCGGTCACCAGCGGGGTCGGATCCTGCACCAGGTTCCAGTCTCCCAGCTGACCGGCACTCAACCGATTCCCCTGACTTTGGGAAGCGTACAGCACATGCCCACCGGTAACATCCTGACTCGACAGGATATTGTTGCTCGCCCCGGTCCCGGTCATATACACCCAGGCGGTCTTGGTATACGATGACGACACGGGAAAGACCTCCCCGGCGTTCAGCCAGAAGCTTGGATCAAACATGAACGCACCGTGACCGTCGTGTCCCATCGTCCCACGCCAGGCAGCAATGGCACTGCCTTGAGCCGTGACGCTATGATCATGACCCGACAGATCCAAAAGACCGTTGCTCGATCCACCCTCAAACGGCAAATACAACGATAGCAGCGGCGACCCATCCTTGAACCACGTTATCGCCGCCGTGGTCGCCTCACCTCCAAGCGTATACGTGCAAAATAAATCGTCGTCCGTAGAGTTCTGAAGGGTCGTGGCGGTCAGGGCCACATCAGACACCTCAACATTACTTGTCGGTACTACCGGCGGAGGGAGAATGGCCGTCAGCGCGTCGTCCCATACCTGGGCCATCTTCGCATAACCGACATCATTAGGATGAACACCATCGTACAGATCGTCCGGGTAGTTCAGTGCATGCTCCATGTCAACCATGATAAGGTTGTCTCCGTCGGCAATACGTTGCTGCACCATCGCTTCGACTGCGTCGTTGAAGGCGATGGTCTCGGGGTCATTGCCGTCCCAGCGAAGCACGATACGAGCGACTATTACTGTGACCGGTGTTGCGTTATCATTCTCCCACCTGTCGATATTTTTCAGAATATCCGCAACCTCATTGACATCTTCGTTGCCACCAGCGATGTCGTTGATGCCGATATGAAGAAGCACAATATCGGCCGGATGTGCGGTAAGCCAGCTGTAAACATAGTCCCGGACCTGGTCGGCGCGGTAGCTCCCGTGCCCCTCGTGATCGCGATCGAAATCTGGCGGGTCACCGTTGACGAGGCTGCCGGTAAATTTGACATCGTAATGGGCATTCTCCAGCATGAAGTAAAGCGGACGTCGATAGCCGGTTTGTCCAGAGCTGCCGCCACCTCTCGTGATCGAATCGCCCAGCGGCATGATCCTGGTCACAGCCGCCGTTGTATCAACTGCTGCGGCGAACAGAATCACAAGGAGACCAACACTCAGCAGTATTGTGCCGATGAGGTTTGGGATGACAGTTTTCTTTTTCATACTGAATACTCCTATCGTTTTTTTGAAGACTGATACCTGTCGATTGTATCATGACCGGATTGTCCGGTTTCAGTTCGACAATATTCTATACCGGATTGCTCCGACTTCCGTCGTGGTTTTTGCCGTAGGTGTTTGATGGAAAAGCGTGAATCCCGAATTAGCCGGATTGCCGTGAAGCTCAAGGAGTCCACAACTCAATCACATGCTTTGGGCATGGTTTGTCGTCCAAGCCGTCAACTTCCCCCGCATTTACCATCCGGGTGGCTGACGTCTTGGTGATATAAGACCAGTGCTCGGTGCCGAGCAAGTTACTTGAGTGGCTGTGGCAGCCCTTCGACAGATCAGAGAAAAAGATCTTGTCGTATATATGGCTACTGAGATGAGTGAAGATGCGGTGTTACTTAGCTGGCCTGGAGTGAGCTCTATTGCTTGAACGCTTTGAGAGCAGTGCACTCATCCCTCCCGACGCGGAATTACCTAATCAATCCGTGCAGTAACTCCTCCTAACAAAACTCGAAACCTTCGGTATCAGAAGGCACTTAACTTCGACCGTACAACCCTCTGATAAACCAGATTGCTGTCAGTCATTTCGGGGATGTCGTCCATTGCTGATATAAATTAGGAATCCTGCGGTGCAGTACAAATCGATGCTTGCTATGTCAAAATACACAATAGGTCGAGTATGTCAAGACCTTTTTCAAACTGCGAGAAACCTAATATGATCCTACCAGTACATTTTCAAATCTTTGATGGTAATCCACAATCTGATCCGGGTTCCAACTGAGCGGCAGAGATTAGTTCAATTTCTCAAAGAACCCGTCTTTTGTCTCATAATGCATGAAAAAGGGCTGCTGTCACGCTCGCGCATAACAGCAGCCCGGAAAATGTCTTAAACCGGGACGGGTCCGGTTATTACTGACACCGAGGTGCCTGACCGCCTCCGAATTGGAAGTCGGCCATGTAAATCAGGTCGGCCACATCGAGACCGCCGCTGCCATCAACGTCGGCAGCCTGCGGTGTCGGAGGTTCCGCACCCTGATTGAACGAATAGTCGACCAGGTAGATAAGGTCGGAAATGTCCGGACCGACCTGATTACCGTCGATATCACCGCAAATGAACGATACCACGTTCATTGTCGCGGGGATCGACCAGCTCGGTGAATCCGGATCATTCGATGATATGGAAATGGCTCCGCTGTAGGTGCCGTCTTCCATATCGGTGGCGTCGAACTTAACCGTGACAGTTGCGTTGCTGTACGGTTCTATCACCCCTCCTGCCGGCAGCGCCGACAACCAGTGTTGGGCAGTAATGGCAATCGCCATATCGTTATGTATGTACGGAGCGTTGTACGCGATCTGCAGAGCGTCATTCTGTACCGAGTTTTGAATACCGATCGTAGCGCTCTGAAGCGTCTGTGAACCGGGATCCATCGTACCGTACTGCATGAGGATGGTGCCATCGGCATTCAGAATCGCCTGGAAGTTGGTGGTTCCTGTGCCGGTGGTCGAGTAGTAGAACTTGATATTGACGAAGCTGACGATGAACCGTCCGGCCGCGACATCATTATAATAATAGATATTGCCGCCTCGGCGCGGATCAAGATCATCCCACCACATTGCGAGAAGGCTATTGAATCCGGCAACCGGAAGGGCGACATTGGATCGGCTCGAAATGCCGACATCGAACGAAAGAATACCGTTCGATCCGATGTACAGTTCCATGAAGGTGCTGTCGTAGAATGGGAAGCCGAATCCGATCGGAATGGGTCCTGCGAAGGCGTCGTCAAGCAGCGTTACCGGTGTGCCGATTGTCGAAATGTCGACCCATCCGAAGGCGGGGCCATTAGGATCATCGGAATCAACCCACGAATGTCCGTAGATGTCGGGTCCGCCGAAGTTGGCGACCTGTTTGTCGAAGTACGGTTCGGTGGCATCGGACTTGTCGCCATCGGCCGCCTGATAACCGATTGGAGCTGCGGCTGCGGCCGAAGCCGGCAGACTGTGAGCGGCACCCTTCTGGTTCATCTGGCATCCGACCTGATAAGTCAGCCGCCCCGGTCCGTTGTTGGAAATCGTCAACGGATAAGTCGCCTGAGCATCACCGGCGAGGGATTGGTCTATCGATGATTCCGTGATGGCGATATCCGGTTCGTAGATATGCAAGAAGACGTTGATCGTTCCGTTCTGCTGATTGGCGTCGTTTGACGTCCAGTTCAGCGAGCAGTTATGATCACCGCAGCCGAGCGCGGAGGTCGACAGGGTGACTTCGAATCCGATGCTGTCACCGGGGGAGAGGATCTGCTGACTCTCGTCGAAGCTGATCCAGGAATCGGGACAGGCAAACCAGATGCGAAGCGTTCCTTCGCCGTCGTTCTTGATCGCGATCTGCTTGACTATCGCTTCACCGGCCAGCAGAGAGTCCGTCAACTCGGTCTCGTCGATAGTGAGCGCCGGATATCCGATCCGTCCGTACCCTTTGATTTCGATATCATCGATGTTCCACCCGGCATATACCTGTGAACCATCGGTCGAACCAAGACCAAAGCGGATCTGGAAGTTCGGATTGCCATCGGCGATAGCCGACAGATCATAATCCTGTTCACTCCAGGAGTTTTCCTGAATAGTGGTGCTCGGGTTCTCGTACAGACGGACCCAGTTGGTACCATCGAATGCTTCGAGATAGGCGTGATCGTACTGTGACGACTCGACACCGAGCTGTCTCCAGAACGACATAATGACTCCGCTCATGGAACCGCAGTCCATTGCGGGCGAGGTCACCCACTGCGTGTTCGAGATGCTGTTGGCGTACGTTCCGACCGAGGTCAGATCGTTGCCGAGTACTTTGTTGTCGCCGGTCGGCGTGTGATCCTGCGAAGGATCTCCGCCGGCTCCTGACACGGAGCCGATCTGCCATTCGGCCGTTCCGCCGAGACCGGTCCATCCCTGGTCGTAGGAGAAATCATCGACGAAGAAAGCCACCCGGTCACCGACGGTGATGTTAAACGGAAGCTCTATTGTATAGCCGCCGCCGGCATCGACCTGCAACATTACCGGCACGCCGTAACCGATCGGACAATCGGAGCTGGCGGAGAGTTCGTAAGTGTCACCGGCGTTGTTGGCGGTGCCGCCGTCTGAAGCAACAGTTCCGAAGGTCCCGAAACCGTCGTTTATATTTACATACTGATCGCTCAGGCTGAGATTGGCCACAGTATTGAAGGCTTGGCCGGTACCGGTGTTTCTCAAGGTCACCGTCACAACTCCGGTTTCACCCGGATCCAGGATACCGTTGTTGTCGCCGCCCACTGCGTCATTGACGCTGGCGGAAACGAACTCAAGCACCGGGGCCTTGACCCCGATCTGGAATGATCCGGTCCAGGCGTCGCGCGCGGTTCCGGTCACGGTCAGATCGAAGACGATCTTGTGTTTGTCCGGGACGTCGGACGCTACATCGAAGCTGAAGCCGTTCTCGACATAACCGGTGCCCCAGTCGTGCGTGATTGTACCATAAGCCTCGTTGTCGTCGGTCATGGTCACATACGGATCGCTTGTGCTGATGGTCGCTACGACATCGTAAGCGTCATCCGGGCCAACGTTGACCAGGGTTACGCCCATCTGGACGGACTCGCCGTTTTCGACGATGCCATTGCCGTTACCGTCAACCAGCGTGTTCGCGTTGTAAATGACGTACGGACCCGACGGTGTGACGATCTGGATAGTTGACATATATGGAATATGATTCTGGCAACTCACGACGATGTCGGCGGTGCCGGGGTTAGCAAACGCGGCGAGCGGGAGCGTTACCTGACCGGACTCATCGACATATCCGGCGCCGACAAGCTGACCTTCGAAGCTGATACCTACATAGGAGCCGGGATCGGCAGCTACGGTGATCGAGGGCGAAGTCATCAGAATCGCCGCGTCGTGCACCACATTGTTCTGCTGCGGTATGCCCAGATAGGTCATGACCGAAGGGTCGCCCATGAGGGTGTAGATTTCCCAGTAGTACTGGGTGCGGCTGGAACCGGCTTCGGTAACGGCCATATTTCCGGCGAAGATTAGTCCGTCATTCGTGACGTATTGTTGCGTGACCGGTTCGCCATGATCGTGGAAAACGCCATCATAGGCGCCTTGACCGGTCTGTGCGTAAGTCGGTCCGGCGGCGACGATTGGTCCGTCGCCGACGCCCCACCAGTAGTCTTCGTCCCAATACGTGGAGTTCGTACCGCCGATATAGCCGATACCCGCTTTGTCTGCAGCCTGCAGGAAGGCTTCGCCAAAGCACGGGGTCGAGTAGTCAGTACCGAAAGTATTCGTAAGACAGCAGTTACCTATCAGCAGGAGATACTTGTGATTAGCTGTGAGGCTGGCAATATCGCTGGTGGAGAACGACGGATCATACAGGCCGTCGTGACTTCCATGAGCGGTGTAGTTGTACAGGCCGATACCGGTGTTCAGCGTTTGTCTTACCGCCGCAGGCGCACCCGCGCCGTCGGAGGCCGGGTAAAGCCATACATTCGGCGTGATGTTATGGGCGGCGTTGAAATACAGATTCGTGCCGTAGTTGATCTGGCCGTTGCCATAGGTGGGGGCATAGGAGCCGTCCACACCGGCAACCAGCGTCACATTACTCAAATACGAAGGATCCGGCATCAGATACTGTTCGTACTCCAGCGTCTTGTCGATTTGGGGCTGAAGCTGAGTAGCATTCTGAGCGGAAAACCGACCGTAATAGATTTCCGGGAAATTGTCGTTGGTGAATTCGCAGAAGCGAAGATCGGTGACATGTGATCCGGCGCTTCCGTTGAACGGCGGAATCTGTTGAGCATCGCCGACAAACAGCACAAATGACGGCGGCGGATCTTCCGGCGTTCCGGCATTGTACACCGACTGAATGTAACTCTTGATCGCCGTATTGGTGGTGCCGATTACATCGGTATACGCGACCTGAACATTGAATCCCTTTTTGATCTTCCATTGGATGAACGGCTGAAGCTGGGCTTCGAACATTCTGGCCGAAATGATGAGATACTTTACCGGATACTTAACCAGGTCGGCTTTCATTGTCGAGAACTGGCCGCGATAGTTAATGACCCGGCCTTCGATCGGCTCGAAATAGGGAGAATATCCCTTGCGCCAGTTCATTTCGGTCTCGGCCCAGTCCGGATGTTCGAACGTGACCGTCACGATTATCTGATCACAGATCCTGACCGCGTTCTTGATCGGATCGTATTCGATCGGGGCGATCGAAACCAGGCCGAGGCGGACGCCGCGCATGATCCCTTCGATATTTGACTCTGCCTGCGGGAGGGTATAATACCCGGCCTGTTCGTAGACGGAGCGGTCGTATTCAAAAGGAACGGTCGACGGATCGACCGACTTGGAAAGCGAAGGCTGCTCCGGCATCAACGGATCGTTGAATCCGAGGTTGGTCAGTGAAATCTCAGTCGATCTCGAACTTACCACTTTGGTCTGCAATTCGCAGCCAAACGGGATCGAGATCAGCTTGTTGACCATCGGAAGAGCCGGTTCACCGATGCGATGCGACGTGGTGAAGCCGTCGACCGTCATCAGCGTAAACTGACCGTCACGCGTATTCACGGTGGTGAAGTCAACCGTGCCGATGTTCAGTTGGAGTGTGACAGAATTACTGTTTTGTTCGAGAAGGGTAACGCCGGTTGGCGATGTACCCACGGTGATGGATTGACCGGCGAAGAGAGAGCCGGCTGCCATGAGGCAGACTAGAAGCCCCAGGCATAACCCTTTAGCAAACTTACCCACGATTACCTCCGTCTACATTTAAACAGAATCTCGGAAATGTTTATTTACAAAGACTTTATCTCCTGATGAATGTACTCTGGATACTCGGATAGGATAAGGACGTGTGCCGAAAAATGCTGTCCACGGATGCGACCAATGCTCTTTTGCGTTCTGAAGTCGGTGCGTGAGTGCGTGTAACCCAGGGGAATTCCCACGCGCCGGTGGTCATCTATAAGCAAAAATAGTACACAATCCCCTGAAAGTCAACATAATAAAGGAATAATCTATCCATTGATCCACGACACACCCGCATGAGCGCCCGGTGCAAAGCGGTCAGCATAAACGACGAATGTCTGCATCGGAAGCAACCGTCGATTCGTGGGCCGGTCGGCGCGATCGTCCCCAATACCTCAGCTACTCGGCGCTGCCGATCGGCCCAGGTGGAGTCAGGTCGGAAGATGCTTAGAAAGTGTTTGTATTTCAATTAGTTACGCCTCAAGGAGAAGACTCTTCTAAAGTCACTGAGGGGATAAAACGCGGGGCAAAAAAAAGTAAACCCATTATTCCAAAATGTGTAAAAGCTTCGTTATTAGAATTTTCAATAAACAACGAGGAAGTCTTTTATGAATGACAGTTCATCAAAGACCATGATCGAAGCGAGGGGATTGAGTAAGTTCTATGGTGCGTTTGTCGCCATAGCAGACATTACTTTCTCGATTCCGAGGGGACAGATCGTGGCCTTCCTTGGACCGAACGGAGCGGGCAAATCCACCACTATGAAGATCCTGAGCGGATACCTTGCCGCCAGCGAGGGAAGCGCGTCGATCGGCGGACTCGACATTCGCCGCGACCGGCTTCAGGCTGTGCGAAAGCTCGGCTATCTTCCGGAAAATGGACCGCTCTACGACGACATGACCCCGCTCGAATTACTCCGGTTTTTCGGAGCGGCCCACGGACTCACCGATCACGATTTGAAGGATCGCGTCAAGTACGTCACCCAGCTATGCGATCTGAGTGAAGTCCTGGAGAAACCGATCGGCAAACTTTCCCGGGGATACCGCCAGCGGGTCGGCCTCGCGCACGCCCTGCTGCATGATCCGGAAGTGCTGATCATGGACGAACCTACAGCCGGACTTGACCCGAATCAGATTCGGGACTTCCGCACGAATATCAGCAGGCTGGGGGAGTCTAAGACCATCCTGATCTCCACCCATATTCTTCAGGAGGTCGAAGCGGTGGCCCATCGGGTGCTGCTGGTTAACGACGGACGGCTCGTCTACGACGGGACACCGAACGACCTGAAGCGGAAAGGATCGCTGGAAGCTGCTTTCTACGAGCTGACCAGCCGGAAACAGCCGGCCGTGCCGGATGCCGGAGCCGCGGCGGGAGGTGAGCGATGAAAATAAACTGGCAGGTTATTTTCGTTATCGCCAAACGCAACCTCCGCTCGTATTTCAGCTCGCCGACCGGCTATGTTTTCATCACCCTGTTCATCTTTCTCAGCGCCGCTGCCGCTTTCTGGCAGGAACGGTTCTTTGCCGACAATCTGGCCAATCTCGACCAACTGAACAGCTACTTTCCATATCTGCTGCTTTTCTTTGTTCCGGCGCTCACCATGAGCATCTGGGCGGAAGAGAAGAAGCAGGGGACGGACGAGCTTCTGCTCACCTTGCCGGCGACTGATCTGGAGGTCGTATCAGGCAAGTATCTGTCGGTGCTGGGGATCTATTCGGCCTCGCTCATACTGTCCATGAGTCATATCATCGTGCTGTTCTGGCTGGGCAGCCCGGATATCGGCTTGATGATCTCGAACTATCTGGGCTACTGGTTCCTCGGCGGGGCCTTGCTGGCGGTCGGCATGTTTGCATCATTGCTAACCTCCAACGTCACGGTCGCGTTCGTCCTCGGAGCAGTCTTCTGCTCTTTCTTTGTCTTTGTAGATTCGGCGAGACTGGTTCTCTCCGAATGGCTGCAGACAATTCTTGCACCACTCGGGATCACCGAGAACTTCATGGAATTCGCCCGGGGAGTGATCAGCATATCTTCGATCGTTTTCTTCGTGTCGATAGCCGCCACCATGCTCTATCTCAATGTGGTGGTAATTGGCAAGCGGCACTGGCCGATCGAAGCCGGCGGGTACAAGTACTGGGCGCATCAATTGGTCCGGGCAATCGCCTTGATTGTCGCCGTCATCAGCCTGAACGCTATCCTGGGATTCCACTCCTTCCATATCGATGCCACCGCAGAGCGGCTCCACTCCCTCTCGCCGGAGACGAAGCAAATGCTCGCGGATCTCCCGAAAAATCGACCTGTGCTGGTAGAAGCATTTATCAGCCCCGAAGTTCCGCGCGACTATGTGGAGACGCGGGCGAATCTGCTGAGCATGCTCAACGAGATTTCAAACCGGGCCGGGGACAAAGTTCAGGTGCTTATCCATAACACCAAGCCGTACAGTACCGAGGCCCGCGATGCCCGGGAGAAATTCGGCATTGTTCCTAAAACATTAGTAAGCACCGAGAGCGCTCAGTCAAAAAGCTACGATGTCTTTATGGGTGTGGCGTTCACCAGCGGAGTTAACGAAGAGGTTATTCCGTTTTTCGATCCGGGCCTCCCGGTCGAATACGAGCTGACCCGAAGTATCCGGGTGGCCGCCAAAACAGCCCGGAAGAAGATCGGTGTGCTTTCCACCGATGCCAAACTGTTCGGCGACTTTGATTATCAGACCATGTCAAGCCGTCCAGCCTGGTCAGTGGTCCAGGAGCTGAAAAAGCAGTACGACGTCGAGCAGGTCAGTGCCGATGAGCCGATCAAAGAGAAGCTGGATGCCATGCTGGTGGTGCTTCCATCGACCCTCACTCAGCCACAAATGGACAACCTGCAAAATTATATCATGGCAGGCAACCCGACTTTGTTGCTGGTCGATCCGATACCGGTCTTCAACGTAGGTCTTTCGCCGGTGCTTCCGGCCGGAGCGGCCGACAACCCGTTCATGCGGAATCGTCAGCAGCAGCCGCCTCAGAAGGGAAATATCAATGCGCTGATGACGGCGATCGGTGTTAACTGGAATCCGTCACAACTTGTCTGGGATACTTACAATCCTCATCCGGACCTGATGCAGCTTCAGCCCGAAGTGATCTTCGTCGGTCCGGGGAACGGATCATCCGATGCGTTCAATCCGAACGATCCGGCGACTTCGGGCCTGCAGGAATTGGTCACGATGTACTCCGGCTATATCTATAAGGGACTGAATAGCAAGTACAGGTTCGAACCGCTGATGAGAACCGGTAAACTGTCCGGTGTTCTCAATTGGAGCGATCTTGTCCGACGAGGATTCCTCGGTATGGGCTTCTCCCTGAATCCCAACCCCCGTCGATACCCGTCCGATGAGTCCTACATCCTGGCGGCCCGAATCACCGGCGCCGATCCCGGGTCTGATTCGCTCAAGGTGGACGATTCGGTAAAAGCGGTGAACGCGATTGTAGTCGCCGATGCCGATTTCATTTCCGAGCAGTTTTTCCAGATCCGCAAACAGGGAATCGAGAATCTGAACTTTGATAATGTGACCTTCTTCCTCAACGCGATCGATGAACTGGCCGGTGATACGTCGTTCATAGCTCTTCGCAAGAAACGGATCCGTCATCGCACGCTCGAAACGGTCGAAGCGCAGACCAAGCGGTTCGTGCAGAAACGAATCGATGACGAGAAGGATGCCGAGACGCAGGCGCAGACCGCTCTGCAGGAGGCTCAGAATAATTTGAACGACAAAGTCAAGGCGGTGAGCGAGCGGACCGATCTCGACCAGCAGACGAAGCAGATCATGGCACAGAACCTTCAGGAGGTCGAGAACCGCCGGCTCGAAGTGATCAAGGCGAATATCGAATCGAAGAAGCAGGCCGAAATTTCCGCCAGCGAGGAGAGTATGCAGCAGTCGATTCAGTCGATTCAGACGCGGATCAAGACACTGGCCGTGCTCCTGCCGCCGATTCCGGTGTTCGTGCTCGGCGTGTTCATTTTTGTCCGAAGACGCAAGCGTGAAAAAGAAGGGGCGCTGGCCGTCCGGAGACTAAGGAGCTAAACGATGAACGAAGTAAAGAAAACAGTCATATTCGGAATCGTGGCGATCGTCATGGTCGCCCTGGCCTTCGTCTTCTCACCGCGCAAGATCACCCCGGAAGCGTTTGCCGACCAGGGCCAGCCGTTTTTCCCCGATTTCACCGATCCGAACAAAGCGACAACACTCGAGGTGGTCGATTTCGACGAATCCACCGGCGAGGCGCATCCGTTCAAGGTCACGTTTAAAGACGGCAAATGGACTATTCCTTCGCACTACGATTACCCGGCCGACGGAAAGGATCGCCTTGCCAAAACGGCAGCGGGAGTGATCGGCATCAAGAAGGACGAGTTCCGCTCGGACAACGTCTCCGATCATGAGGCTCTTGGCGTGATCGATCCGATGGATCAAACCGCTTCGCTCAAAGGCCGCGGTCAACGCATCACGATCAAAGGTGAAAACGACCAGGTGCTGGCCGATCTGATCATCGGCAAGCCGGTCGAAGGGCGGGACGGCTTTAGGTATGTCCGTCTCCCCGACCAGAACCGGGTGTACGCATCCAAGATCGAATTGGATATCTCGACCAAGTTCGATGACTGGATTGACCGCGATCTGCTGCACCTTGCCAAGAGCCAGATCGATCGGGTCGAGTTGAAGGACTACTCGATCGACGAGCAGACCTATACGATTCGCAACCGGGACGATATGGTGATGACGAAGTCGGACGGCAAGTGGAATGCGAACAAGATGTCCGCGAGTCAGAAGCTGGATTCATTGAAGGTCGACTCGCTTCTCAATGCAATTGTTGCGGTACAGATAGTGGGCGTCCGGCCGAAACCGGAAGGACTCTCCGCGACCCTCAAGGAAACGGGCGACAAGAAGCAGGTCACCCAAAACGACGTTCTTTCGCTTCAATCCAAGGGGTTCTACTTCTCCCGGAACGGACAGTTACTGTCCAACGATGGTGAGCTGCAAGTAGGTGGTTCGAATGGCGTTGTGTACACGCTTCGATTCGGTGAAGTGGTCTACGGCACCGGACTGGCCGTTACCGCCGGGACCCCGGACACGACCGATCCGAACCAGGCAAAGCAGGGAGAGAACCGGTATCTGTTCATTACCACCGACTTCGATCCCTCCTATATCGGAAAAGAACCACCAAAACCGGCCAACACCGATTTCAAGAACAAGCCGGACAGCAGCCTGACCGATCAGGACAAACAGAACAAAAGAGTGTATGAAGCTCATCAACAGTGGCAGCAGAAAATCGATGATGGTAAGACGAAAGCGAAGGATCTGAGTGACCGATTTGCCGACTGGTATTACGTCATCTCGGCGGACAGTTACAACAAGATCCACAAAGAGAGGGCCCAACTGCTGGCCAAGAAATAGTCATTCCGCACCTCTTATATGAAGGCGGGACCTCTGGCCCCGCCTTTGTCTTTTGCACTCACGTCGAGAATTTGCCGTTTTCTTTCCGGACCGATTTCACATTTCCGGGAAGAAAACCGTCTTTAAGCTGTAATCCCCTCAGACAGACATCACTACAAACTATTTAACCTGGAGGTGGATTATGCGTGCCAGATCCATCATACCGTATCTCTTCCTTGCCGCCCTTATGCTTACCGTAACTGCCATCATCTATGCGGGGCCGAGTGGAAAAATCACCGGAACGGTAAAAGACAAACAGACCGGCGAGCCGATTGCCGGAGCCTCAGTACTCGTGGTAGGAACCAGCAGGGGGGCTCAGACCGATCCGGATGGGAAGTTCGTCATCAATCAGGTCGAGCCGGGGACCTATCAACTCAAGATCTCATCTCTGGAGTATGATACGAAGAACATCGACAGCGTGACGGTCGTTGCAGATGGTTCAGTATCTGTCACCGCAGAGCTTACTCGAAAATCAACCAAGCTTGATCTGCAGATCACCGTGAAAGCTGATAAGGAAATCGTCGACAAGCGAATTACCGAGAACCAGCCTGCCGGGGACAAAGGGAGGATTCAAGGGAAGCCCGTCACCACGGTGGACGAACTTCTCAAGTCGGTCAGCGGTGTGACGGTTAATACTTCAGGAGAAGTATACGTTCGCGGAGGTCGGGCCGGTGAAGTCCGTTACGCTCCGAACGGCCAGCCCATCGGTGATCCGCTCGCAGGGATAACAATGCCTCCCTCGCATGGCGGAACTCAGATCGTCAATGGCGAGCCGTTCGACGCCATGTTCTTCAAACACTATGGGGTCAATCCGTTCGTTGATACCGAGGACGACCACCTGTCGACCTTTGCGATCGATGTCGATGATGCTTCGTTCGTAATGACCAGATCATATCTCTCGCGCGGATGTCTTCCGCCTGACGAGGCGGTCAGAACGGAAGAATTCGTCAATCATTTCAAGTATGACTATCAGGCCCCGCACCATTCAGTTTTCAAGGTCTATCTCGAAGGAGCGCCCTCGGAATTCAGCAAGAACGCCCAGATGCTCAAGATAGGAATAAAGGGATTGAAGGTCGATCCGGAACAGCGCAAAGCGGCCAACCTTGTGTTCGTGATCGATGTCTCCGGATCGATGGGTATTGAAACCCGCCTGGAGCTGGTGAAGAAGGCGCTGAAAATGCTGGTCAGGGAACTAACGCCCGAAGACCGGGTGGGGATCGTTGTTTATGGAAGTGTTGGCCGTGTGTTGCTGGAGCCGACCTCTATCGCCCATAAGCACGCAATCCTTTCCGTGATCGAGTCGCTTCATACCGATGGCGCGACCAACGCCGAAGAAGGGATCCGTCTCGGTTATGAGATGGCAAACAAGTATTTCGAGCGCGGGAAGATCAACCGTATCATCCTCTGCTCTGATGGTGTCGCCAATGTCGGCACAACCGGAGCGGAAGACATCCTCAAGGAAATCAAGGCGTACGCTGATAAGGGGATTACTCTCTCCACCGTCGGCTTCGGGATGACTAACTACAACGACATCCTGATGGAGAAGCTGGGGGACAAAGGGAACGGCCATTACGCTTACGTCGACAACATCCAGGAAGCCCACCGGATCTTCGTTGAAAATCTGACCGGCAATCTTCAGGTGATCGCACGCGATGTAAAGATCCAGGTCGATTTCAATCCGGAAGTCGTCAAATCATATCGTTTGCTCGGTTACGAGAACCGCGATGTTGCGGACAACAAATTCCGCGATGACAAAGAAGACGGCGGCGAGATCGGCGCCGGACACGAAGTGACCGCACTGTACGAAGTCAAGTTCGCTGAAGATCGGCCGACCGGAGATGTCGGGACGGTCTATATTCGATACAAGGATGATAACGGAGAGGAAGTGACCGAGATCAATCGGGCGATCGATGCCGAGGTATTCAAAACTTCCTTTGCACAAAGCTCGTTCGATTTTCGTCTGGCTGCATGTGCGGCACAGTTCAGCGAGATCCTTCGGAAGTCTTATTGGGCGAAAGGGGAAACGCTGGACGATCTGCTCCCGGTGGCAAAACAGCTCCTGACGGAAACAGAAGACAAAGATGTGATCGAACTGGTAGATTTGATCAGCAAGGCTAAAACGCTGGAAGCAAATCTGGCGGAAAAGTAACGGCCGCTGGTTCGCCCGGCCGTGGTATGGCGGGAGGGGACAGGGATCCTTCGGGATCCCTGTTCATTCTAGCTATGCTATAACCATCTCTTGAACAGCTTGAGGATCCCCTGATCCCAGCCGACACGGTGTGTCACACCGGACTTTTTGCCGATCAATTCGTTTTTGTGTTCAAGGTACCACTTGTGCGAGGTAATCAGCGCATCCTGGTTGGAATAGTTGGCTTTCCAGCCGAGCTTCTTTTCGATCTTCTCGGTTGAGACATAAGAGTCTTTGTCTGCCGTCCCGTAGACCCACTTGTAGAGCGGTGAAATCTTCATGAATTCAAAGATCGCCAGGGCCGGCTTCACCAGCGCTGCCGGTGTCGGCATGACGCGGGCGCCATTGCCGGCAAAATCACACAACGCACCCACATCGAGCTTGACCTTGTCATACATCTGGGCGCCGACATTGAACGTGTCATTGACCCGGTCAACCGGGGCCGTACCTGCCAGATAAATTGCATCGATAAGATCCGTGACTTCGAGCAACTGGTACAGGTTGTTGCCCTTGCCGATTATGGGGATCCGCTTGCCGGCATCGACCCAATCGTACAGAATCTGGAACACACCGAGGCGGGCCGTCCCGACAAACGTCTTGGGCCGGATAATGGTCACGCACATTCCTTTGTCACGGAACTCACGGCAGATCGCTTCTCCCTGGATCTTACTCTCGCCGTAGGCGCCCACGCCTACGACCGGATCATCTTCGACCAACGGGTGCTTCTCCGGCACGCCATATACGGCCGTCGAACTGACAAAAATGAAGCGCTCGACGCCGCACTTCTGCGCCTGCTCAAGCGTATTGCGCACACCCTGTATGTTGGTTGAAAAGATCTCATCTTTGTGCCAGAGGGGGAGGGCGGCGGCACAATGCACGATGATATCGATTTTGTTGTCGTGAATCAGGCGGTACATTCCGTCGGGATCACGTACATCCTGATGCACATGCAGCATGTTATCGGAATACTCTTTTTCGAGAAATGGGGCGATATCGTTCAGGGCGAGGAAAGCAACTCCTCGTTTGGGCAGATTGAGAGCCAGGTGGTAACCGAGAAACCCGGCTCCTCCGGTAACCAGCACACGTTTACCTTGCATTCGTGAGAACCTTCTGTTTGGGCCGCGGGGCGGAATACACTCTCAGCGCACATCACACGGGCGGCGGTTGTCTTTACGGACAGCCCGGACTGAGCGGCCATCCGCGTATAGTATACACATTTTCAACTGTTTCGACAACCTGACGGCAGTCCGGGCAGTCAAAAAAAAGGCGGGCCGGACCCGCCTCTCTGAAAACACCTGATTTGACAGTCTTATTTGCGATAGGGACTGTTGAATCGGCTTCCCATGCCGGGGCCGTACAGGACAGCATTCAGCAACATCTGTCGAGTCCCGTAAAAGTAGGCCCGCATATTGGGATTCCCGGCAAACAGAACAACCTGGCCGCTGCCGTTTGATTCGTGTGTAGCATAGGCAGTCCCGGCCCACCGATCTCTCGCCTCCGGCCAGAGCAGTCCGGACAGACGAAGCTTATCGGGATCGACCGAGAACCGGGCAGTTGTAGAGACGCTCGACCCGGCCATAAAGGCGTTATCGGTATATTCCATAACGGGGACCGAGGAATCCAGGCCGAACCCCATCCAATCTTCGGGTTCAATGTCGGCTCGGAGGATCACGCCGCGGGGGAAGAATCGTCGCTGCCACTCGTCCTGCTTTTGCACCTCATCTTTGTTCGCCGGCGGTTTGGCTTCGGTCTTGGCGGTCGAAGCCGCGACCTTGTCCGGATGCCAGAGGGCCATTGTGTCGATCGCCGGAGACTCCGCCTTTTCCTGGCGTTCCAGGTCGGTCTGATAGTCAGCCAGTTGATCGAGCACATCTCGTTTCAATTTGACCTGGCTCAAGCCGGTCGATGAATCAGTGGCCCATGCGGCGGCGCTGCCCACGCATATCAAAGTGCCTCCGTCACCCACCCATTTCTTCAGACGCTCGGCTCCACCTTTTCCAATGACCCGACTTATTGCCCCGCCCCAGGCATCCGGAATGATGATCACGTTATACTCCGAGAGCCGGACCCACGGCAGAGAGCTGGCCTCGATCAGTGACTGCGGGATCTCAAGTTGCCGATCGAGCGCAAACCAGATAGATCCGAAATCGGTGTAGTCGATCGGATTTCCCAGCCAGGATAGCGACAGTCGGACGTTTCAGCAAGTTGAAGGTGGGGGCACCGAAATAAGACCCTTCGGTTGGCATCCCGGTATCGGTGCCATAGATATCAATTCCGCTTTCTTCGGCAAGGCGACCGAGGACGGTCGCGAGGCTGTCGGGGTTGCCGCGCTTGCGAAGAACCAATGAGCCGGCGTTGTATTCCCTGTTATCGAGTCGGAACGGCTTCTCCGAAGCATAGACAATCAAGTTATGTTCGAACAGTCTGTTGAGCAGCCGGTAAGTAGCTTCGCCTTCCATGTTGATCACGAATCCGTACTCGGCATCGGGAGAGATCAGACTCCCGGTGACCGGCGTCGTCGCCGAAACCGATTCGGTCGCTACCGTGACCGGCGAGGTTGTCTGATACGCATCGACATCGAAACCGATCAGGATCGACCAGGCTGAAACCTCATACATCTTCGTGTCGCTATATTTTTCCAGCTCCCGACGTTCATCCGCCAGAAAATCCGGCTTGAGATGAGGATCAAACTCAAGCACCGCTTTCGCCAGGGCACCCTGCTCCTGTGACAATCTGATGATGTAGGAACCGACGGGGCAACTGACTGATTTGACCTGCTCGTGCATCGTGTTCATCGCCGACGTTACCGTGAATGGTTTGGTCGCGCGTTCAACCTGAATCCCTTGCTTAAGGATGCCGTCGAGACAGCGGTTCAGCTTGATTTTGTCCTGGCCCGGCACAATTACAAAAGTCACACCGCTTTTTTTGCCGTCGTTGACGATCTCCTGACGCGCTTTTGCGTAGTCGTGCATGACCTCCAACCGATTGTCCGAGAGGGTGCGCAGGTTGGTCAGGACGGAAGTGAAGTGATGATTGACCGCTTCGTGATACGAGAGGATGTAATCATCATCCTGCCTGACCATATTGCCGGAGACTCTCGCCTGCTCATAGAGAATGCCGATTGCTCCGAAGAAGGATGGCCATGCCGAGGTGTAACCGGGGAACCACTGATCGTTCCACTCTCCGGTGTAGTAGGGCCAGCCGTGTTGGTCCAGCGCCTCACCTTGATTCTGGGCGAACTTCGGCCACCACTTGAGAACATTCGCGGGAGTATTATAGTTAATCGGTTCGCGCGGGGGAGAGAAGAGAAAGGTCCCGTCCGGCTCCATCTCGTGAGCATCTACTACGAGCTGAGGATGCCATTTCAGAATTGTCGCGAGTTTCCCGCCAGTCTCCGGCTGCGTGACCACAATCAGGTCGCGATTGAGATCGAACAGGTAATGATTCCCGCGTCCCCACGGCCAGACTCCTCCGTGCTGAAGCGACGAGGCATCGTAGTTCGGAACATGGCTTCGGTATGACTGGAGCATCGATAGAAACCGCTCTCTGCCGTCAGGATTTTCGGTTGGATCCAGGATGATCACGAGATTGTTGAGTAGATTGGTCGTTCCGGTGTCGGTCCCGGCGGCAAGCTGATAAATAAGCTGCGTCGCGGCATCGGTGCCGGAGAGCTCATCGCCATGAATACTGAATCCGAGCCAGGCAACCGCCGGAAGATTCTTGATCGCAGCATCCAGCTCGGCGTCGGTCTTGAAACTTCCCGCCGTGGCTACTCTGTCCATGCGCGAACGGATATCCTCAAGGTTCTTGATATTTTCCGGCGAGCTGATAAAGACGCTGAACAGATCCCTGCCTTCGAAAGTCTGGCCACACGTCTCCAGGTGCACCCGGTTCGAGGATTTCGCGACCGCATGCACGAATGCCGACAACTCGGCGTAACGTATCGGCCATTGACCGACCGGGGAGGAGGCGAAGTCCTCCGGTTTGGGGATCGCCGGATCATAGGTTCCTCCCGGATAGAACGGAACTGTGTCCAGCGCTACATTCGGGGAGTATATGGGGCTCTCGCTGCCTGCGGCAAAACAGGCCGAGGCGGACAGAAGTGCAGTCAGCAAAATGATCAGACTGACTCGTGATTTCATATAGTGCTCCTGATAAGAATGATGTTCGATGACGGGGGTCTGTTTATTCCGAACCGGCCTCGGCGACAAAATCAGGATCCGATTCCGGGTGAAGTTTCAAATCGAAAATCTTAAGCAGCGTGATGAACAGCGCCGCGATCAATGGTCCCACCACCACCCCCAACAGGCCGAGCATATAAACCCCGCCGAGAATGGTGAAGAACAGGACCAGCGGGTGCATCGAGGTTCTTCCTGAGATCAAATAGGGGCGGATAAGATTGTCGAGCTGGCTGATCACCAGCGTTCCGACCGCGATTACAATGATCCCCTTCACGTACGAACCGCCGATCAGAAGAATGATACCGGCCGGGATGTACACGAGAAAGGCGCCAAGGATCGGGATGATCGAGAGAAAGGCCATGATCGCACCCCAGAAAACGGCCGAAGGTATGCCGACCAGCCAGAAGAGAATCCCTCCGACAGCTCCCTGGATCAGCGCGACTACCACGCCGCCGTACATGGTCGCCTGAATTACATCATGCAGATGCCGAAAGGTGGTGTCAACCTGAGCCGGGGTCAGCGGCATCAGGCGTTTGATTTTTCCAATCACGGCGTTCCCGTCCTTGAAGAAATAATACATGCTGAAAACCATCAGGGCGAACGAGAAGATCAGTCGGGTGATATTCGTGATCAGCCAGCTGGTTTGATTGAGGATCACCCCGCTGATACCTTCCACCGCCTGCTTGACCATCTGATCGACATTGATTTTGGAAAGATCGTAATAGGCCGAGAGCTTGTGGGTGATTGTCTGCATCCAGGGGAGATTAAACGAAAGCAGCTTCTCCATCTCGCCCCCCTTGATCATCTCGTTTACTTTCGCCACCGCACCCGCAGCTTCGCCCACCAGCGCCACAAACAGATATGCGATCGGTCCGATGATCAGAATAATTATGAGCAGACTGACGATGAGTGAGGAGAGTCCCTTTGACTTTACCTTCTTGCGGATCTTCTCATAGAGGGGGAAAAAGATAATCGTAAAAACGGCCGCCCATGCGATCGGCGCGACAAACGGAATGATGAGCAGATAGAACAAATAGAAGATGATCGCCGAAGTGAGAAAGAACAGAGATATGAGTATGTATTCGCGCTTCATAGAACTCCCGTGCGTCAGTGCAGCCCAATCTAAGCAAATCACAAAGGTGAGGCAACTCTTAAGCAGCCGTCCGGCTGCGATGTGATCCCGCCCGACCGAGGCATCTCAGGGGTATTCCTGTCCAAAAAATGCGCATGACCGTGAGATTTTTTTTGGGGTCCGGTCGCATCTTGGAACGGTCCGACGCGGAAAATCGGTCGATCACCCGGTCGCTGTTTGCTGCCGGGTCGCCCGGCCACGGGTCTCAACCTACTCCCGAACCGGCGTCCGCCGCAACAGGATAACTTATTATTGTGTAATATGTTACGTGACACAAGCAGGTGGTCGTGTCGGTTGTCGGTCTATGTTTGACTCATTCGGGAGAGGGAGTGAGACCATACTTTTGCCATGGCGGAGGGGGACTTAGGCGGGTTGCCCGATCCGATTTCGGGAGGGGGTTGGAGGGCTCCGGCGCGAAAAATCTTAACCGCTTGGAGTAAAGTATTTTATACGGGGGTCGATGATAAAGCTATGAAAATGAATGGCGGCGCAGACTCAAGCCATGTTTGTGATCGCATACGTTAACTTGTTAAACAAGGAGAGTAGTATGGCTACCCGTAAAACCAAAACCAGACGCAGCGCGCACGCTCACAGACACACCAGCCGCAGCAAGGCCAACCGTCAGTGGTCGAGAGAAGAAATCGCGTTCATGCGCAAGTACTATCGCGGCTACGAGACGGCCTGGGTTGCTCGTCAGCTTGGTCGTACGGTTTACTCAGTTCGCTACAAAGCGGTTGATCTGAGCCTGAAGAAATCCAACCCGTCCGTGTGGAAAGGCCGTAAAGGCGCTGCCAACGCGTTCAAGCCGGGTAAGAGCTTCGGTTATCACACTCAGCACACCAGCCGCAAGGCGACGACCAGACGTCACAGCTCCAAGCAGCGTTCGTGGAAGGCTCAGTCCACCCGCAAGCACGCTCGCAAGGCCAGCACGCGTCGTCACGCCCGTCATACCCGCTAGCACATTTCATCGTCAAACCTCGTTTGACGAGTTTTTATTTTTGACCCGTTTCGGTTAATTCCTGACGGGTCTTTTTTTGGCTTCATCCCACCCGTATGCGTATATTAGATGGAAATACAAAGGAGGAATTATGCCGGTACTTCCATACGACAAGATGAACATGAAGCCGATCGAGGTCAAAGGGGGAGAGCATGTTTCCAAAGCGGTGGTGATCGGGCGCGAAGAAGGCTGGCCGGACCACACCGTGCGCGTCTTCAGGCTGGCGCCCGGCGGCTTCACGCCCAGACACAGTCACGACTGGGAACATGTCAACTACATCATCAAGGGAACGGGGGAGCTGAGGCTGGGTGAGAAGGTGCAGAAAGTCCACGAGCATG
This sequence comes from uncultured candidate division Zixibacteria bacterium, assembly GCA_963711085.1. Classification (GTDB taxonomy): domain Bacteria; phylum Zixibacteria; class MSB-5A5; order GN15; family FEB-12; genus CAVQCT01. The sequence continues at coordinate 78,148 of CAVQCT010000007.1, forward strand.
ATTTTGCATTCGTCCCTGCCAATACCGAACATCAGTTTCGCAACGCCGGGGACGAAGACTTCGAATTCATCTGCATTGTGCCCAACCGCGGCGAATACTAGCCTGCAAATAAGAACCGCCTCTCCGGAGAGAAGCGGTTTTGAACATGAATAAGTAGCGTGAAGCTGAATTATTTTTTGGCTGCGAGATACAGCTCGTTCACTTTCGTCCAGTTGATCACGTTGAAAAACGCCTCAACATATTCGGGGCGACGATTCTGGTACTTGAGATAATACGCGTGCTCCCAGACATCGATACCCACGATCGGTGTCTTACCGACTGATACCGGGGTATCCTGGTTCGGCGACGACATAACTTCGAGCTTGCCGCCGTTCACGACCAGCCAGGCCCAGCCGCTGCCGAACTGTCCGCCGGCCGCCGCCGCGAATTTCGCCTTGAACTGATCGAATCCGCCGAATTCGCTCTTAATCGCTTCGGCCACTTCCCCTTCGCATTTCACATCTTTCTTCAGGATCGGCCAGAAGAACGAATGGTTGATATGCCCGCCGCCGTGGTTGCGGACGGCCGTGCGAATCGCTTCCGGGACGCTGTTCAGTCCGGCCATAAGTTCGGTCAGAGACTTCTTTTCCAGATCGGCGTGTCCCTTCAGGGCGTCGTTGAGCTTGTTGACGTAGGCCTGATGATGCTTGTCATGGTGAATCTGCATCGTCTGCGTATCGATATATGGTTCGAGGGCATCGTATCCGTAGGGAAGATCCGGTACTGTATGGGCCATTGTGTCTCTCCTTCCAGCGTTCTGTTCTTACTTTTTCGATTGGTTCAATTCTGAACACGAGGGACGGCTCGTGGTTCCCGTTAATCGACCCGCAAAGTCGATTTTTGTGTATAATGGGATGCCCGGCACCGGTTTTCATCGAACCCGACCGGTTTGAAAATTCCGCAAAAAAAAGGAGATTTTTTTGCGCCTCTGGCCGGTCGGGGCGTATGTACCGAGTAACCGCAAGAAAGTACCCTCGGATGTATGGAGATATGTTAATGCGTTCTATGTATGATCGGCGGCAGGTCGAACCGATGTGGCGTGAGCTGGACGGTATCGGGGTGCGGCCCCTTACGAGTAAAGAAGAAGTCGAATCGTTTCTTTCCGAGAAGGAAGGAACTTCATTGATAGTCGTGAACTCCGTCTGCGGCTGTGCCGCCGGAACGGCTCGTCCCGGAGTGGCGATCGCCCTGCAAAACAAACTCATTCCCGACCGGATGGGAACGGTCTTTGCCGGAGTGGATCAGGAAGCCACCGCCCGCGCCCGCGAATTCCTCGTCGGGCTACCGCCGTCTTCGCCGTCGGTCGGCCTCTTCAAGAACGGCAAGCTGGTCTATTTCATGCCGCGCCAGGAGATCGAAGGCAAATCGGAAGAGCAGGTGGCGGCCAGGCTGATCACCGCTTTCGACCAGTACTGCACGGCCGAGGGTCCCTCGGTCAGTGTCGAGCAGATGAAGAAGGCCTTCGGAGTCGCCTGACGATTTGACGAACTAATTGAACAACCTCTCTCTGTCTAATACCCTGAAACCGCTTCGCTTCCCCGGCGAGGCGGTTTCTTTTTGCATGGTCCGGTCAAGGAACCGCCGCCCGGCTGATCGGTTCTAGAGAAAAAGTACCGCAGTCCGCACTGCCTCCGGGAGGATTGATGCCAAAGATATGTGCCGCTTCTACCGCGGTCCCGCCTTACCGCGTCGCTCAGGATCAGACCAAAGAATTCGCCCGAAAGATTTTCGGCAACAGCCGCCTCGACACCGACCGACTGCTGTCCGTTTTCGATAACGCCGGAATCGACACTCGCTATTTCTCCTGCCCGATCGACTGGTTCGGCCAGAGTCATACCCTCGACGAAAAGAACCGGATCTATATCGAAAGCGCCACCAACCTGACCGAACAAGCTGCTCGCCAGGTAATGGAGAAAGCGGAGACCTCGGCTGATCAGATCGACTACATCATGTATGTCAACACAACCGGACTGGCGACACCCTCGATCGATGCCCGCCTGATTAACCGGCTGGGGTTGCGCCGGGATGTGCGAAGAACCCCTGTCTGGGGGCTCGGGTGTGCCGGAGGAGCGGCCGGGATCTCGCACGCCTATCATTATCTGCTGGGACATCCGAAAGATCGGGTCCTGCTGACCTCGGCAGAGATGTGCGGTCTTACGTTTATCCCCGACGACATGTCGAAGAGTAATCTGGTCGCGTGCGCGTTGTTCGGCGAAGGGGCGGCGGCGGTGCTGCTGGCGGGGGATGATGTCGAACTGCAAGGGGTCGAGATTCTCGATACGGCCAGTCGGTTCTATCCGGACTCCCTCGATGTCATGGGCTGGAACGTGGTCAGTCACGGGCTCCAGGTCGTTTTCGCGCAACGTATCCCGGATATTGTCGAGGCCAACAGCCGGGCCGATCTGGACGAGTTCCTCGGCCGGCACCGGATGACGCTTGCGGATATAGACCGGTTCATCTTCCATCCGGGCGGGATCAAAGTAGTCGAAGCCTACGAAAAGGCGCTCGACCTGACCGACAACCAACTGAGGCAGAGCCGGGAGATCCTGCGCGAGTACGGCAATATGTCTTCGGTGACGGTGCTGTTCGTGCTGGAGCGATGCCTGGCCGAAGCGGAGCGGGAGAGTATCAAGGGGAAGTTCGGGCTGATTTCGGCGCTCGGGCCGGGGTTTTGCTCGGAGTCCTCGCTGGTGCGGTTTTGAGAGTTCGTTGTCCCGCAGAGAGGTAGCGCGAGGGGGAAGCGGGGCGGAAAATCACTTGCCATTTTTGGCGATCACCTATATAATGGTAACCCGCCAGGCCGGATTTCGGCCTGGGTGAGAGAGAACATTTTCGAACGCGATGCGCCATTAGCTCAGCTGGTAGAGCAACTGACTCTTAATCAGTGGGTCCGGGGTTCGAATCCCTGATGGCGCATTTTTTTGTGGGGGTGATTTAGTGGGCAGGCCATCAAACGATTTCTTCTGTAATTCTTTGTAAGGCGGAATCGTCTTCGAGCCCGCCCTTGTCCGCAGCCCGGTGCGGTTGACATTTTTCTTAACAGCGCAGGAAATCAACGCCACGCAACGACCAAGATTTGTAACGATGTAGGGCACCATCCGTCTTCGGGGGTGCCCATGTCCGTAGCATAATTCGGTTATCGGTTTTCGCATGCGTCCCGGCACGAGGGAAACACCCGGCCATAAGAATGGTCGGGCCTACAAAGAGTCTCTCATCTTGTGACGAATCCACAGCAGAGCTGTGGGGCGCCCGGGAGGGGTAAAATGTGATGCACCATTTAAAGATTTACGAATTATGTTGAAAGTGAGGGGGAACTATAACAGCGTGAGTTCGCGCAGAACACAAAAGGAATTGACGATGAAACAACTACTTAACCACCCACAAAGCGATATCTTGGATCGTGACTTGGCAATAGCAGAAGCTAAACCAATCATTGATAAATGGTCACCGTATCTGATTGACCTATGTAACTTCGGCACCAATCTCCTTTGTCGATGTGATAAATCTCGTGACGCTATTGATGGTACACCAGAATCGTTACTCCATCTTTATTATCACATTCTACAAATGGCAGATGCGGCTCAAGTTTTGTGTTCGAAGTGTTGTTTCACTGCAACAATTCCGCTTCTTCGAAGTATGTGGGAAGCAAATATATCAATTGATTATATGGTAAAAACAGATTTTGAAAGTAGTTCTACGGCGTGGATGGCTTGTTGCTATAGAGATTTGAAATCACAATTGGAACGGTTTGATTTGTCTACAGAAAAGGGGAAGGAATTTTACAGATTGACGAAAGACGAACCACATCGACATATCTTGGAAAAGTTCGTTCGTAATTCCGACTACGTCCGGAAAGCGATCAAAGCATTGTCTGACAAATTAGGTCAGTCGAAGTATGCCTCGGTCCTTGCCCGAACTCAAGGAAAGTACAAGAAGTGGTTCTCCATCAATGGCAAGACTGACCTCCCTCGATTGGCAGCAGATTTAGGAAGGCGTATCGAATATGAAGTTCTGTTTAGACGAGATTCCACTATGTTACATGCAGTAGATGCAAACAACATGATACTCGCACAAGATGGATTCCGGTACATACAGCGGATTCGTGACTGTTCCAACGGAGAGAAGGTTTATATGAGGGTGCAAAGTATTCTTGTAAATTCGACAGTATTGGTAGCTTCCATGCTTCGTGCCGATGAGAATGTAAGGTTAAAACTCAGAGAAATGAGTATTCACCATAATATCCAGTTGAACAGTTGATCTAATAGGAAGAAAAATAACCCGCCGTCAGGTTGACGCTGACGGCGGGTCATTGTGATTCCCGTGGACTGATTCTCAGATTAGAATGTCGGGATTCTCGGTCGCACATCCCACGAACACGGTTTGCTCGGTCGGAACACCGACGGACATTATGGCGACGTGCCGCCGGGCATGTCTGATGCAGCGGGTTCGAAGACGAAGCCGCCCTACAGGCCAATTGCCGGGTTTCTCCATCGCGCACCCCACGAATGGGGTGTGCTCCGTCGGAACACCGACCTACGTCAACATGACACACCCGGCAATAAGAATGGTCGGGCCTGAGAAGACTATCCCTTCAGCGTCCTCTTTATCTTCGCAACTACTTCCGCGAACTTTGGATCGTCGCTATCAAGATTCTTGGATTCGATAATGGCGACTGCCACCGCCGCCGCGCCCTGAATCGCCGCCACTTCAACCTGAATATCAAAATCGCTTACATCGGCTGGTGCCGAAAACTTGACGCCTGACATTAGGGCTCCTTTTCCATCGTTGTTTGAGAGATGTTCAAGTATACGAAGAAAATACCCGCGCAGAGAAGAAATTATTCGATAGAAAAGGGAATGGCATGCCCGTGGGGATGTGTGAAATGGCGGGCTCGAAGACGAGCCCGCTTGCGGCGGGTTTCTTCTTCAATTCAAATGTCGGGTTTCTCCGTCGCGCACCCCACGAATGGGGTGTGCTCCGTAGGAACACCGACCTACTGGTGGCGCATTTTCTTTTGGGGAAACTTACTCCTGAACAAGCGTTTCTTTGTAGGGCACCATCCGTCTTCGGGGGTGCCCATGTCCGAAGCATGTTTCGGTTATCGGTTTTCGCATGCGTCCCGGTACGCGGGAAACACCCTGCCATAAGAATGGTCGGGCCTACAAAAGAAAAACGAACCGGGACCCCCGCGTTCGCGAGGGTGACATGCCTTAGGGCATGCGTGATACGGCAGGCTCGAAGACGAGGCTTCCCTACAAGA